>NZ_CP048834.1:4845000-6286188 GCF_012971745.1 Starkeya sp. ORNL1 | reverse complement strand
AGATCGGCACAAGGCGCGCCGCCCGCAATCCCCGCTTTCCACAGGGCACGCCGAGCGGCACCCGACTCAGGGCCCGCCCTCGACGAAGGCGCGGAACAGCGCTGCCGCCAGGACGCCGAGCGCCATGGAAAGCAGCGATCTGCGGATGAGGAACATGGCCGCAAGCGAGACGCCGACCGCAACGAAGGCGGCACTTCCGCCCCGCACCACAGCCGGCACCAGCAGCGCGACCAGCACCGATCCGGCGAGATAGCGCAGGAAGGCCTCGACCCGCGCGGTCATCGGCATGAAGCCCATGAACCAGATGCCGCCGGCACGCGTGGCGTAGGTGACGAGGGTCATCGCCGCGATGACCAGGAGCGCGTTCCCGGTGTTCACGATGGCGTCCCGCGCCGGAGCCGGCGCTCATGCTGGATCAGGCCGGCGACGCCGCCCGCAAAGCCACCCACCAGCACATGCCAGTTCGGCGGCAGCCACCACACCGCCGCGATCGAGGCGATGCCGGCGACGAGCCAGGGCAGGTCGTCGAGCCGGCCGCGCCGGAGCCCGAGCAGGGTGCAGGCGAAGAACACCACGAACACCATGTCGAGCCCGTAGCGCTGGATATCGGCGAGCGTGAAGCCGCCAAACGCCGCGCCGACAAGGGTGCCACTGGTCCAGGATACCCAGAGCAGCACCCCGCCGCCGAACATATGACCGAAATCCCGCTCGCCCTTGCCATGGGCGGCAATAGAGAGCGCCCAGTTGGTGTCGCTGAGCATGGTCATCGCGACATAGCGCTTCCACCGCGGCAATCCACGGCACCAGGAATAGAGCGAGGCGCCGAGCAGCAGATGCCGTGCATTGACGGCAAAGGTCGCGAGCAGCAGCGGTACCCACGGCACCGGCGTCTGCCAGAGATCCAGCACCGCGAATTGCGCGGCGCCGGCAAACACCGTGGCGCTCATCAGCCAGGCGAGCCAGGGATCGAGGCCGATATTGCGGGCGGTGAGGCCGAAGGCTGCGGCGAAGACGAAGATCGAGATGGAGATCGGCATCATCTCGCGGAACCCGCGGGCGATACCCGCGGGCGTGAAGGTGGCGGCCGCGGGATGGGCCGGCTGATCGTGAGGCGATGTCATCGCGGCGCGGGCTTCGTTGTTTTCGCCCTTTGCGGTCAGCCCGCGGTCAGCAACGCCTTCACCGTGCCACTGGCCTTGCCGAAGTCCATCACCCCGGTATAGCGCTCCTTCAGCGCGGCCATGGTGCGGCCCATGTCCTTCAGGCCATGGGCGCCGATCTCCGCGATCACCGCGGCCACCGCCGCCTGCGCCTCGGCCTCGCTCATCTGCTTTGGCAGGAAGCCCTGGATGACGACGATCTCGTCGCGCTCCTGGGTGGAGAGGTCGGCACGGCCGGCCTCCTCATAGACCTTCGCCGATTCCTCGCGCTGCTTGATCATCTTGGCCAGCAGCCCGAATATCTCGTCGTCGGCGAGCGGGTCACGGCCATGGCCGCGGGCCTCGATGTCGCGATCCTTGATCGCGGCATTGATGAGACGCAGCGTCCCGAGTTTCAGCTTGTCGCCGGCCTTCATGGCGTCCTTGAGGGACGCATTGATCGAATCGCGTAACACGTTGATCTCTCATCGTTCGGCGGCTGGTCGCGCGCAGGCTCCCGCCTTGCCGCGCCGCCGCTCCTGTTGGTATCACCCCCGGCCGCCCTCAAATCCCCGGCGGCATCCGCACGTCCTTTATGTCCCTGCCCCTTCGGGCCGTGCAGGACAGATGCGCAACCTAGGCGCTGGCATCGGACGCGGCGAACGTTTAATTAGGCCACGCATGACGCAGGAACAAGATCAGATGAGCGGCGACGCCAATAACGACGTGTGGGCCGAGCCCCTCCCGACCGCCCTCCTCGTGCTGGCCGATGGCACGGTGCTGGAAGGCTTCGGCCTGGGCAGCGAAGGCAGCGCGGTGGGCGAGGTGTGCTTCAACACGGCGATGACCGGCTATCAGGAGATCCTCACCGATCCCTCCTATGCCGGGCAGATCATCACCTTCACCTTCCCCCATATCGGCAATGTCGGCACCAATGAGGAGGACATCGAGACCGTCTCGATGGCCGGCGCCTCCGGCGTGCGCGGCGTGGTGCTGCATTCCGCGATCACCGATCCCTCCAACTATCGCGCGACTCGCCATTTCGACCAGTGGCTGAAGGCGCGCGGCATTGTCGGCATTGCCGGGCTCGACACCCGGGCGCTGACCGCCCTGATCCGCGAGAAGGGCATGCCCAATGCGGTGATCGCCTATGCCGAGGACGGCGTGTTCGACCTGCCGGCGCTCAAGCAGCAGGCGGCGGAGTGGCCCGGCCTCGTCGGCATGGACCTGGTGCCGATGGTCACCAGCGCCCAGCGCTTCAGCTGGGACGAGACCCCCTGGCAGTGGCCGGACGGTTATGGCCGCCAGGACACCCCGGTGCACCACGTCGTCGCCATCGACTACGGCATCAAGCGCAATATCCTGCGCCTGCTCGCCCGGGCGGGGTGCAAGGTGACGGTGGTACCCGCCACCACCTCCGCCGAGGACGTGCTCGCCTTGAGCCCGGACGGCGTGTTCCTCTCCAACGGCCCCGGCGACCCGGCGGCGACCGGGGAATATGCGGTGCCGGTGATCCGCGAGATCATCGCGCGCGGCGTGCCGACCTTCGGCATCTGCCTCGGCCACCAGATGATCGGCCTCGCGGTCGGTGGGCGCACCATGAAGATGCACCAGGGTCATCATGGCGCGAACCATCCGGTGAAGGACATGACCACCGGCAAGGTCGAGATCACCTCGATGAATCACGGCTTCGCAGTCGACCGCGACAGCCTGCCGGCCAATGCCGCCGAGACCCATGTCTCGCTGTTCGACGGCTCCAATGCCGGCATCCAGCTCACCGATAAGCCGGTGTTCTCGGTGCAGTACCACCCGGAAGCCAGCCCCGGCCCGCAGGACAGCCACTATCTGTTCGACCGCTTCATCGCGATGATCGCGAAGAACAAGAGCGAGGCGGCCTAGCGCCCCGAACAACGATCCCGCTCGACACGGTAATGCGAGCGGGATTGCCTGCCTCCAAATGAGAACATATAGTGAACATTCGGGAGGATGGCGTGGAAGAAACGCTTGTCACCAAGCTGCGAATACTGGCTGACGCCGCCAAATATGACGCCTCCTGCGCCTCGTCCGGGGCGACGCCGCGCAAGGCGGCCCCCGGTGGCATCGGCTCGACCACGCCGAGCGGCATCTGCCATTCCTACACGCCGGACGGGCGCTGCGTGTCGCTGCTGAAAATCCTGCTGACCAATTACTGCCTGTTCGACTGCTCCTATTGCATCAACCGGCGCTCTTCGAACGTACGGCGGGCACGCTTCGGCGTGGACGAGGTGGTGCAGCTCACGCTCGACTTCTACAAGCGCAACTACATCGAAGGCCTGTTCCTCTCCTCCGGCGTCATCCGCTCGCCCGACTACACGATGGAGCAGATGATGCTGGTGGCGAAGACGCTGCGGCAGGCGCATGGCTTTGCCGGCTACATCCATCTGAAGGCGATCCCCGAGGCCAGTCCCTGGCTCATCGAGCAGGCCGGGCTCTGGGCCGATCGGCTGTCGGTCAATATCGAGCTCGCCTCGGATGCCAGCCTGAAGCGCCTGGCGCCGGAAAAGGACGCACCCGCCATCAAGGCCACGATGGGCCAGATGCATGAGCGCATCGCGGAGGCGCGCGAGGAACGCCGTATCTTCGCTCCGGCCGGCCAGAGCACGCAGATGATCGTCGGCGCCGACGAGACCACCGACGAGGCGGTGCTCACCACCAGCGCCTCGCTCTATTCCGGCTACGGCCTGAGGCGGGTCTATTATTCAGCCTTCAGCCCGATCCCGGAGGCGAGCCGCGCGCTGCCGGTGAAGCCGGCGCCGCTGCGCCGCGAGAACCGGCTGTACCAGGCCGACTGGCTGCTGCGCTATTACGGCTTCACGGTCGAGGAGATCAGTGCGGGCGGCAAGGACGGCATGCTCGATCTCGACATCGACCCGAAGCTTGCCTGGGCCTTGAAGAACCGCGATCGCTTCCCGGTCGACGTCAACACCGCCGAGCGCGAATTGCTGCTGCGCGTGCCGGGGCTTGGCAGCCGGGCGGTCGACAAGATCGTCGCCGCCCGTCGGCATACGCGCTTGCGGCTCGACGATATTGCACGGTTGAGCGCGGGCCTGCGGCGTGCGCGGCCGTTTCTCATCACGCCGGACCACCATCCGCTGCGGCTCACCGACCGGCTCGATCTCCGCGAGCGGCTGACCCGACCGTCCCAGCAATTGAGTCTTTTCCCATGACCCATCGCATTGAGCTGAAGGCGGGAGCGGATCCCGACGGCTTCCGGCACGCGGTGCGCGCGCTGGTCGCGCAGGATGCGATGCCCGAAAACGTCGTATGGGCGACACAGGACACGCCGGACTTGTTCGGCGCGGCGCCCCTTGGAGAAGCGCCGCCCGTCGCGCTGCCGCGGGCTGTGGGGGAGTTGGCGGAGCTTGTGGTCTGCCATCGCGAACCCGAGCGTTATGCCCTGCTCTACACACTGATCTGGCGGATCATCCATGGCGAGCGCGCGCTTCTGGAGGTGCAGAGCGACCCGCTGGTGCATCGCCTGGCGATGATGGCAAAGGCGGTCGGCCGCGACCTGCACAAGATGCACGCCTTCGTGCGTTTTCGCCGTGCCGAGACTGACGACGGCGAGCGATTCATCGCCTGGTTCGAACCGGACCATTTCATCGTGGAGGCAACGGCCGGCTTCTTCGTCGACCGCTTCCCCGGCATGAAATGGTCGATCCTGACGCCGGTGGGCTCTCTGCACTGGAACGGCGAAGAGCTGGCCGTCGGCCCGCCCGCGGAACGCAGCGGCGCGCCCGACAGCGACGGCGTCGAGCGGGGCTGGCTCGGCTATTACGAGAGCGCCTTCAACCCTGCCCGTGCCAACCCGACGGCGATGCGCGCGGAGATGCCGAGGAAATACTGGCACAACATGCCGGAGACGCAGGCGATCCCGGCATTGCTCCAAACCGCCCCTTCCCGCGTTAGGGACATGCTGGAGCAAGAGGCCGCCATGCCGATCAAGCGCAATCCCGACAAGGCTGTCGCGGCCATGTCGGATCAGGATCCGAAGACTCTCGCCGAGCTCAACCGCAGCATCGCCGCGGCTGGCCCGCTGGTGCCGGGCGCCACGCAGGCCGTGTTCGGCGAAGGCCCGGTCGGCGCGAGCATCGCCTTTGTCGGTGAACAGCCGGGCGACCAGGAAGACCTGCAAGGCCGCCCCTTCGTCGGCCCGGCCGGCCAGTTGTTCGACCGCGCCCTGCAGGAGGCCGGCATCGACCGCTCGCGCGTCTATGTCACCAATGCGGTGAAGCACTTCAAATTCGAGCTGCGCGGCAAGAAGCGCATCCACCAGAAGCCGACCGCCGGCGAGGTGAAGCATTATCGCTGGTGGCTCGACAAGGAACTGGCGCTGGTACATCCCCGCCTGATCGTCGCGCTCGGCGCCACCGCCGTCCAGGCGCTTGCGGGCAAGGCCCTGCCGATCACCCGATCCCGCGGGCCGGCGGGGTTCGAGGGCCGGCCGGGCTTCATCACCGTGCATCCCTCCTATCTGCTGCGCCTGCCGGACGAGGCGGCGAAGCGCCAGGCCTATGCCGATTTCGTTAGTGATCTCAGGCAGATAGAGGCGATGGTCGGGAAGCTGGCGGCGTGACGTCCGCCTCTGCTACGGAACCGATGATCGCCGTCGAGGCTTCTGCTGCTGTGATGCTGCAGGAAAGGAACGACATGCCGGAGCCCGAGACACTGAGATTCGACCCTTCCGGCGGCGTTCCCAACAATCCAGATCTGCCAGTCCTGCTCTACCGGGCAGTGCTTTTGGCTGAGCCATCGACGTTCGAAGCGCTGATCGACAGGAATGGCTGGGAATGTCGCTGGCGCAACGGCATCTTCGATTTCCACCACTTCCACTCCACGGCACATGAGACGCTCGCGGTCGTGCGCGGCGACGCGACCGTGTTGCTCGGCGGCGAGGGCGGCGAGGAGATCGACCTTGCCCCGGGCGATATCGTGATCCTGCCCGCCGGCACCGGTCACAAGCGAATCATGTCCAGCCCTGGTCTTCTCATCGTCGGGGCCTATCCGCCGGGCCAGGATTACGAGATCGAAAAGCCTTCCGCCACCGGTCTCCACGAGGCCGTCACCCGCATCAAAGCGGTGCCGCTGCCCGTATCCGACCCGGTAACGGGGCCGGAAGGTGCCCTCACCCGTCTTTGGATGAAATGAGGCTGCCCTTCCCCCTCCGGCAAATCTGGTCTATGGGAGGCGCCAAGTTCTAACGACCAAACCTAAATCGCCTTCGCGGAGGGACACTCCGCCAACAAACTGATCCGGGTCCGCCCAAGGACGCGTCACCCACGCGTCCTTTTTCGTGCGCCCGGTTGAATGCGCGAGCCGCACGGGACCCGATGCCGAAACGCACAGACATCTCCACCATCCTCATCATCGGCGCCGGCCCCATCGTCATCGGCCAGGCCTGCGAGTTTGATTACTCCGGCACCCAGGCCTGCAAGACGCTGAAGGCCGAGGGCTACCGCGTGGTGCTGGTGAATTCCAATCCGGCGACCATCATGACGGACCCGGACCTCGCCGACGCCACCTATGTCGAGCCGATCACTCCGGAAATCGTCGCCAAGATCATCGCCAGGGAGCGCCACGCCATCCCCGGCGGCTTCGCGCTGCTGCCGACCATGGGCGGCCAGACCGCGCTGAACTGCGCGCTGTCGCTGAAGAAGATGGGCGTGCTGGACGAGTATGGCGTCGAGATGATCGGCGCCACCGCCGAGGCCATCGACAAGGCCGAGGATCGCGAGCTGTTCCGCGAGGCGATGACCAAGATCGGCCTCGACACGCCGCGCTCGCAGCAGGTGAAGACGCTGGTGCAGGCACTCGGCGCGCTCGACGTCGTCGGCCTGCCCGCCATCATCCGCCCGAGCTTCACGCTCGGCGGCCAGGGTGGCGGCATCGCCTACAACAAGGCCGAGTTCATCGAGATCGTCGAGCGCGGCATCGATGCCTCGCCCACCAATGAGGTGCTGATCGAGGAGAGCGTGCTCGGCTGGAAGGAGTTCGAGATGGAGGTGGTCCGCGACAAGGCGGACAACTGCATCATCGTCTGCTCCATCGAGAACATCGACCCGATGGGCGTGCACACCGGCGATTCAATCACGGTGGCCCCGGCGCTGACGCTGACCGACAAGGAATACCAGATCATGCGCGACGCCTCGCTGGCGGTGCTGCGCGAGATCGGGGTGGAGACCGGCGGCTCCAACGTGCAGTTCGCCATCGACCCGGAAACGGGCCGCATGATCGTCATCGAGATGAACCCGCGGGTGTCGCGCTCCTCGGCGCTGGCTTCGAAGGCGACCGGCTTTCCCATCGCGAAGGTCGCGGCCCGCCTCGCGGTCGGCTACACGCTCGACGAAATCGCCAACGACATCACCGGCGGCGCGACGCCGGCCTCGTTCGAGCCGACCATCGACTATGTCGTCACCAAGATCCCGCGCTTCGCCTTCGAGAAGTTCCCGGGCGCCGACCGGGTGCTCACCACCTCGATGAAGTCGGTCGGCGAGGCGATGGCGATCGGCCGGACCTTCCAGGAATCGCTCCAGAAGGCACTGCGCTCGCTGGAGACCGGGCTGACCGGCCTCGACGAGATCGAGATCGAAGGCCTCGGCCACGGTGACGACAAGAACGCCATCCGCGCCGCCATCGGTACGCCGACCCCGGACCGCTTGTTGCAGGTCGCGCAGGCCATGCGCCTCGGCCTCGACGATGAGCAGATCCACGCCGGCTGCAAGATCGACCCGTGGTTCCTCGAGCAAATCCGCGGCATCGTCGACACCGAGGCGAAGATCCGCAAGCACGGCCTGCCCACCAATGCCGGCGCCTTCCGGCGCTTGAAGGCCATGGGCTTCTCGGACAGCCGCCTTGCCGGCCTCACCCGGCTCTCCGAGCATGAAGTCTCGGAGCGTCGCCGCGGGCTCGGCGTGCGTCCGGTCTATAAGCGCATCGACACCTGCGCCGCCGAGTTCGCCTCGCCCACCGCCTATATGTACTCGACCTATGAGGCGCCGTTCGCCGGCGCGGCGGCGGATGAATCGCGCCCCTCCGACCGGAAGAAGGTCGTCATCCTCGGCGGTGGGCCGAACCGCATCGGCCAGGGTATCGAGTTCGACTATTGCTGCTGCCACGCCGCCTTCGCGCTCGACGATGCCGGGTACGAGACCATCATGGTCAACTGCAACCCGGAGACCGTCTCGACTGACTATGACACCTCCGACCGGCTCTATTTCGAGCCGCTCACCGAGGAAGATGTCATCGAGATCCTCGATCGCGAGCGGACCAACGGCACGCTGCATGGCGTGATCGTGCAGTTCGGCGGGCAGACGCCGCTGAAGCTCGCCCACGCGCTTGAGGCAGTCGATATCCCGATCCTCGGCACCTCGCCAGACGCCATCGACCTCGCCGAGGACCGCGACCGTTTCAAGTCGCTGCTCGACAAGCTGAAGCTGCGCCAGCCGGCCAACGGCATCGCCTATTCGGTCGAGCAGGCCCGGCTGATCGCTGGCGATCTCGGCTATCCGCTGGTGGTGCGCCCGTCCTATGTGCTGGGCGGCCGCGCCATGCAGATCATCCTCGAGGATTCGCAGCTCGGCGATTATCTGCTCGGCACCTTGCCGGAACTGGTGCCGCACGACGTCAAAGCGCGCTATCCCAACGACAAGACCGGGCAGATCAATACCGTGCTCGGCAAGAACCCGCTGCTGTTCGACCGCTATCTGTCGGACGCCATCGAGGTCGATGTCGACTGCCTGGCGGACGGCAAGGACACCTTCATCTGCGGGATCATGGAGCACATCGAGGAAGCCGGCATCCATTCCGGCGATTCGGCGTGTTCCCTGCCCCCGCATTCGCTCTCGCCCGAGACCATCGCCCGGCTGGAGAAGCAGACCCGCGACCTCGCGCTGGCGCTCCGGGTCGGCGGGCTGATGAACGTGCAGTACGCCATCAAGAATGGCGACATCTATGTGCTGGAGGTCAATCCGCGCGCCTCGCGCACCGTGCCGTTCGTCGCCAAGGTGGTCGGCATCCCGATCGCCAAGATCGCCGCGCGGATAATGGCGGGCGAGCCGCTCGCCTCGTTCGGCCTCATGCCGATGAAGCCGGACCATGTCGCGGTCAAGGAGGCGGTGTTCCCGTTCGCCCGATTCCCCGGCGTCGACACCGTGCTCGGCCCGGAGATGCGCTCGACCGGCGAGGTCATCGGCCTCGACCGTACCTTCGAGGTGGCGTTCGCCAAGAGCCAGCTCGGCGGCGGTACCAAAGTGCCGAAGTCCGGCACCGTGTTCGTCTCGCTGCGCGACGACGACAAGCCGCGCATCCTCGATACGGTGCGCCTGCTGATCGCGCTCGGCTTCAAGGTGATCGCGACGTCCGGCACGCAGCGTTTTCTTGCGGATAACGGCATTGCCAGCGCCAAGGTCAACAAGGTGCTGGAAGGCCGTCCGCACATTGTCGATGCCATCAAGAATGGCGAGATCCAGCTGGTCTTCAACACCACCGAAGGCGCGCAGGCGCTGGCGGATTCGCGTTCGCTCCGCCGTGCCGCCCTCTTGCACAAAGTGCCGTATTACACCACGCTATCAGGAGCCATAGCAGCGGCGCAGGGGATCAAGGCCTATCTGGGCGGTGATCTGGAAGTTCGCGCCCTGCAGGATTATTTCGGCGTCGCGCAGCCCTGATATCGGCATTCCGATATCGATCGGCAGCGTCTGGCAGACATGCGGCAGCCCTTCGCGGGCGGGTTTCCGGCGGTCGAGTGGCCTCGGAAATTCCACCCGCGAAGGGTTCCGTTTGCGTTTCAGGGAGGTCGAGAGACCTATGGATAAGGTTCCGATGACCGCGGGCGGCCACGCCGCCCTTGAGGTCGAACTCAAGCACCGGCAGCAGGTCGAGCGCCCGCGCATCATCGCCGCGATTTCGGAAGCCCGTGCCCACGGCGATCTATCGGAGAACGCCGAATATCACGCCGCAAAGGAACAGCAGTCGCTGAACGAGGGCCGCGTCGCCGAGCTCGAGGACAAGCTGTCGCGTGCCGAGATCATCGACGTGGCCAAGCTGTCCGGCGACATCGTCAAGTTCGGCGCCACCGTCACCCTGATCGACGAGGACACCGAGGAAGAGCGCGTGTGGCAGATCGTCGGCGACATGGAAGCCGACGCCAAGGCCGGCCGCATCTCCATCTCCTCGCCCATGGCGCGCGCGCTGATCGGCAAGAAGTCCGGCTCCTCCGTCGAGGTGGTGACGCCCAAAGGCGCGCGTTCCTACGAGATCACCGGCGTGCGCTTCGGATGAAGGGTGCCACGGGTTGCAATGTTGCCCGTGGAACACTTCAGCTCGAAATCGGCATCACATCGGTTATCGCCCGAAAATCGACAAATCGACAGGGCTGAACCGGGCGACCTTAAGCGGGTATGAGCGGGGAACGGATTCGTGCGGGGCTACAGGGGGCTGGAGCTTTGGCTGGGCATCGGGAGCGCCGCATTGGCGCTGCTCGGCGCTGTGCCGGCCGCCGCGCAGGTTCCCCCCTGCCCTCCCGAAGCCAATAGCTGCATCGGGCCGATTGGCCCGATCGGTCCGGCCATCGGAGCGGTGGCGAGTTTCGGCACGCCGGTCTCCCCGCTGATGTCGCTGGTCTATGACAAGCTGAGCGACAACGAGCGCGAGGAGCGCCAGAAGCAGATTCCCGGCGCCACCTATTACGCCGAGGAGGCAGCGGAATCACGAGCCCGCACCAACGCCGCCCAGGCGCTCGACCAGTTGTTCGGCCGCGACCAGGGCGTAGATCCCACCTACGGCGTGCAGGAAGGCCGCAACGCCGATCTCCCGCCGGCCCCCAACCCGTCGCTGTTCTGGATGCGCGGTGTCGGCCGCGTCGGCTCCAGCCAGCAGCAGGGCGACGCGCCGGCCGTGGACATGCATGGGGGCGCCGGCTTCATCGGCCTCGATCTGCCCTATGACGCACAGACCCGGTTCGGCATCGCTGCCGGCTATAGCCGCTCCTTCCTGGAGACCGACACGGATTCCAATCTGGAAGCGGACGGCTACCATATCTCCGGCTATGCCACCCACGCCAATGGCCCGTGGCGCATGCGCGCCATCGCCACCTATGCCTATTACGATCTCGAAAGCCGTCGCGAGATTCCATGGGGCCGGGAGACCACGGAAGCCACGGCCAGCTATTCCGCCAACAATATCGAGGCACTGGCCGAGGTCAGCTATGTCGCGACCTTCGGCGCGCTGGCAGTCGAACCCTATGCCTCGGTCGGCGTTTCGTGGCTCGACACGCAGGGCTTCTGGGAAAAAGTGCCGGAAGGAGCACCCAAGGATGGCCTCTGGGGTGTCCAGGGTCATTCCGAGACGTGGCCCTACAGCATCATCGGCGCGCGGCTGACGACGCAGTTCGAGCTTGCCGGCGCTCTGGTTTCGCCGAGCCTCGATCTCGGCTGGCGCCATGTCTATGGCGATGTCACGCCGGATCTCGTCTACACCATGCCGGAAGCCAGTTTTGCCGTCTCGGGCATTCCCATCGCCGAGGACAGCCTCGTCGTCGGGCTTGGCCTGGACGCCGTACTGCCCGGGACCGGCTGGCGTACCTCGCTGAAATATATCGGCGAGATCGCCGACAACGCCCAGCTCCATACCTTCTCGGCCGGGCTCGCCATCCCGTTCTGAGACCGCGGATGCCGCGATGAAGCCGCTGATGCGGCTGGATTATTTTGCCGTCAAACTGTGGCCTTGAAGCCACCACGGTCCGGCCAAATTCTCGCACTTATTAAAGGATTCCTAATATCGCATTCAGTTGCGATTGATTCTCCACCGCCAGCGTGATTGCCTCAGCGCCGGCTGGTGGGTACGGGGTCGGGATGGCCCCGCAAGTGCGTTGTGCGTATGGGGAAGTCGAATGCTGAACCTGCGTCGGGCATTAATGCTGTGCGTGGCGGTCGGCAGCTTGAGCGCGATGGCGACCGGCGCGCTGGCGGCACCGGCGCCCCCGACCGGCAATCGCTGCTTCGACGATCGCGAAATCCCCACGTTCGACACCAGGACAACGACCATCGACACGCTGCAGGACGGCGGCGGCGATTATCCTTCATACCCCGGCGAGGGTCCCAATCTCGACGCCTGCGGTTCGCTCGAGCTGAACGCCTCGGCGATCGGTATCATCGGCATGCCCGGCTCGCCCTTCTTCACCACGGTGTTCCAGCGCATGATGACGCCCGTCGGCCAGGGTGGCAGCGGCGCTAGCGCACCTTTGGGCTATGCCCAGCAGCCGAAGCCGGCGGACGATTCCCCCTTTGCGAGCCTCGACCAGATGATCGAGGGCCGCAATGCCGACCTCGCCACCAAGGCCCCGGTCGGACCGGCGCCGATGATCGACCCCAATCTGATCTGGGTGCGCGGTGCCGGCCGCTGGGCCAATTATGACGGCGTCAATGGCGGCCCCGGCGCCAGTCTCCAGACCGGTGCGGTCTTCGCCGGCGTCGACCTGCCGGTCAGCCAGGATTTCCGCATCGGCTTCGCCGGCGGCTGGAGCGACTCCCGCTTCGACATGGACGACAATTCCGGCACGCTCGATGCCGATGCGTGGCACGCCTCGCTCTACGCCACCGGCGCCGCCGGCAATTGGCGCACCAAGGGCATCGTTGCCTATGAGCGTTATGATCTCTCCAGCCGCCGGCCGGTCGAGTTCGACACGCAGACCGCGCGCGCCGACTACAATGCCGACCATGTCGAGGCGCTGGGCGAGTTGAGCTATGTCCAGCAGGTCGGCACCAATGCCGCGGTCGAGCCCTATGTCTCGGCGGGTGTCTCCTGGGTGCAGGTCGACGGCTTCACCGAGAAGGTGAACGGCAATAACTATCTCAATGCCGACCAGCAGGAGGAGACTTGGCCCTATACGCTGATCGGCATGCGCCTGATGGGCGCGATGAACGTCGGCAGCGTGCTGGTCAATCCGATGCTCGATCTCGGCTGGCGCCATGTGTTCGGCGATACCGATCCGGACCTCGTCTATGAGGGCCTCGACGGCGAATCCTTCGCCGTGGCGGGCATGCCGATCGCCGAGGATTCGCTGGTGGTGCAGGCCGGCTTCGATGCCGCCTTCACCTCGGGCTGGCGCACCTCGCTGAAATACAAGGGCGACATCGCCCAGAGCGCGCAGCAGCACACCCTCACGGGTGGCGTTGCGCTGCCGTTCTGAGTATGGGTTCCGCCGCGGCGCCGACCTGATGATCAAGGCCGCGGGGATGAATGCATGCAAGAGCCCGGCGGCGGCCCTGTCGACCTCGCTTCCGTCGAAGTCATAGCGCCCAGCTTCAAGCGTCGCTTCTCGGGCGTCGTCGCCACCGTCATCGCCCTGGTGCCGGCACAGGCGCGGCACATCGGCATCCGCGCCCTCGGCCCGCGGCTCCCCGACACTGTCCCGCAAATCTCATGGGGCGACTTCTGGCGCGGTGCCTGGCACCGGCCGGATGGGCGCCGCTGGCGCATCTGGCATGCCCGCCGCGATATCGAAATGTTATTCGGCATCATGCTGCGCGACGTGTTGCGCCAGCCGGTGCGCCTGCTGTTCACCTCGGCCGCGCAGAAGCGGCACGGACGGTTCCTGCGCGTCCTCATCGCGCGCATGGACGCCGTCATAGCCACCTCGCCGCAGGCCGCCTCCTATCTCGATCGCGCCTCGACCATCATCATGCACGGCGTCGACACCCAGCGCTTCCATCCGGCGCCTGACCGCGCCGCGGCGTGGCGCGCGACCGGCCTGCCCGGCCGCCACGGCATCGGCGTGTTCGGCCGCGTGCGCCACCAGAAGGGGCAGGACCTGTTCGTGGAAGCGATGGTCGAATTGCTGCCCCGCCACCCCGACTGGACTGCGGTGGTCATCGGGCTTTCGACCCCGACGGAGCAGCCCTTCCTCGACGGGTTGAAGCGCCGCATCGCCGCCGCCGGGCTGGAGAGCCGGATCCTGATCCTCGGCGAACAGCCGATCAAGCGCATGGCCGACTGGTTCCGCTGCCTCTCGGTCGCCGTCATACCGGCGCGCTTCGAGGGCTACGGCTTGGTCCCGCTGGAAGCCATGGCGAGCGGCACGCCCGTCGCCGCCGCCAGATCCGGCGCCGCGCCGGACCTGGTGAAGGATGGCGAGACCGGCTACCTCGTCCCGGTCGATGACGGCCCTGCCCTCACCGCTGCCATCGCGAAGCTGATGGACATGGACGAGTCGACGCGCGACGCCATGGCCGAGGCCGCGCGCCGGCACGTGGTGGAGGAATTCTCCATCGAACGCGAAGCCGCCCGCATCAATGCGGTCTATGAGGAGATGTGGCGGGCGCGTCCGTGATCATCGAGGTCGGCGGGCGCCCGGACGTTCTTCGCGGCGTCGAGCCCGCGGCGCCAATAGGCCTTGACCCAGTCGACCGGGCCGAAGCCGTATCGATACTTGGTCCCCCATCGTGACTGGTCGTCGCGCGTCAGGTCGCTCGGCTTCGGCCTGCCATGGAACACGACGACGGCCGGCCCCTCAGGCTTCTTCACCCTGCGGAATATGAGGTTCAGGGGGTAGTGCCAGACGCAGTGGCGGCGGAAGCTGATGCAGAAGTCCGGCGGGAAATAGTGTGCGCCGTGCGCCTTCTGCCTGATGTAGCGCTGGTCGTTCCGCCATTGCCTGTAGGCCGGCTCCGGGTCGGCGACGACGTCGTCGAACAGATGGTCCTGCTCGCCCGGACGCCACGCCACCATCGAGCTCTGGCCGCCACGGTCGGGGCGCCAGTTCAACGGCACCAGGTTCCAGATCGTCGGGTTCCATTCGCGCAATATATGAAGGCCAGCATTGTCGCGCACATGATCGACGATCGGGTCGAGCGAGCCGACGATCACCACGTCGAGATCGAGATAGAGCGCCAGGTCGACACCATCGAGCACGCCGCGCTTGAACATTGCGAGCTTCGGCCAGCATCCTCTCCAGCGGAGAGAAAGGCCCCCCGTCGCCGGCAGATCGAGCACCTCGACCTCCTCGCGCAAGCCCGCCGCATTGTCGGTCAGGCAGAGGAAGCGGAACGGCCCGCTTATATGGTCCTTCACCCCTTGATAGAGGATGTTCACGTCGTCGGCAGGGTAGGACGTACCCCATTTTATGCAGACGATGGCCACCATCACGATTGTCCCTGCCCACGGGAAACGTCCCGCGCCTGTTTCACGATTGGAGCGAGCGCCGCCGCGATGAGATCGCGTGCATCGAGCCGTGGCGCTTCCAGGCCCAGCAGCGTCTCGGCGAACTGCCCGGCGGTGACGTCCGCGAGCGGCAGGACGGCAAGGCTTGGCCCGGCCATGGCCGCGATCACCTCGTCGGCATAATGCTTGTGCACCCGCGTGGATTTCAGGGCGACGACCGGCCGCCTCGCCGCCAGCCCTTCCGCCAGCATGCTCGTCGAATCCGCCGTGACGACCATCGCGTCGGCTCGGAACAAGGCGTGCGCCGAGCCAGCGCCCGCGGCGCGGAAATCGAGGAAGTCGGCGATCTCCCCACGCATGTGCATCGCACCAAGGCGGTCACTCACCTCAGCCGGGGTACGCGGCGACGTGCCGACACGCCAGCGCACGCCGAACTGTGCCGCGACCTCACGCACCAGGCGTTCCAACGCCTCCCATTCCGCTGCCTCATAGCGGCGCCGGTAGGCGGTGCCGCCGACGAGAAGCGCGATGTCGGCGCCGGCAAGGTCGGACGGTGCGGCAAGACGGCGCGGCGCCGGCAGCGTATCCGGATCGATGAGCGAGGGTATCGGTGCATAGGTCGAGCGCGGCTCGCTTGCTCGCCGCCGCGAGTTGACCAGCTGGAGCGCGACGTCGCGGGTGTCGTACCCCTCGACAGCTCCGGAAAACACCAGCGGCGCCTTGAAGTGGCGCGCAAGCAGGATGCCCGCCGCTATGGTGACCTGACCCGAGCCGATGACGATGTCCGGGCGCCGCACCAGCGCGGTGTCGATGCCATAGAGCCGGCGCAGCCACCGCACCGGCTCCGGCGCGAGATACCGCATGACCAATTTGCGGACATCCTCATGGGCGAAGCGGGAACGCCGCACCACGAGCCGCTCGAGTTCGACCGGCGTCGACCGTCCGATGACCATGGCGAGGCCCTCGACCTGGTTGATGTGACCAAGCCGGCCCTCCAGGAGCAGAAGCAGCTTCAAGTCTGGCTCCCGGAAGTGATCTTCGATCTCTCTGTTCTCAAGCATGGGCGGATGTCGCACAAGGTTCCAGGCAAGCCGCTCAGCCGTGCGGCGCCCCCTCCATCGGCACCACCGGCGCGTCCTTGGCCTGCTTGAGGGTCAGCGCGGTCTTCACATTGCGCACATTGGGCGCGCCGGTGAGTTCCAGCACGAAATTCTGGAAGGTTCGCAGATCAGGGGCGACGCACAGCAGCAGGAAGTCGACCTCGCCGGAGAGCATCCAGCAGGAGCGCACCAGCGGCCAGCGCTGCACCTGCTCGGAAAAGGCGGAAAGATCCGCCTCGGCCTGGCTGACGAGATGCACCATGGCGAACGCCATCAGGTCGAAGCCGAGCTTCTTCTCGTCGAGCAGCGCGCGATAGCCGCGAATAATGCCGTCTTCCTCCAGCGAGCGCACGCGCCGGAGGCACGGCGGCGCCGATATGCCGACCCGCTTCGACAGCTCGACATTGGTGATGCGGCCGTCCTCCTGCAGTTCGCGCAGGATATTCTGGTCAATGCCATCGATCCGGCGAACCACGCACACCTCCTCGAGCGACAAGCCTCGTGATGCGCCGCACCATAGAGGAGCGTGGCCTCGGCGCAATAATATTTCGTGACGGCCTGCAAACTCCTATGGACAACTAAGAGATGATGCACCGACGCCTTGCGGGCGCCACATGCAGTCCCTACGTTTTCGCATGGCTTGGGGCACCCGCCTCTTCGTCGTCTGCATTTGCTTCATACCTTCTTGCCGGCTGCCGCAGCGGCCGCGCCATCGCGAGTGAACCATGTCTGCCACGGCATCGCCGGCCTCGAACCACGTCAAGGTGCTCATCATCGGCTCCGGGCCGGCCGGCTACACTGCCGCCATCTACGCCGCCCGCGCCATGCTGGAGCCGGTGCTGATCCAGGGCATCCAGCCCGGCGGACAGCTCACCATCACCACCGATGTCGAGAACTATCCCGGCTTCGCCGACCCGATCCAGGGGCCGTGGCTGATGGAACAGATGCAGGCCCAGGCCGAGCATGTCGGCACCCGCATCGTGAACGACATCGTGACCAAGGCCGACCTGTCCCGCCGCCCGTTCCGGCTGGAGACCGATTCCGGCGCCCTCTGGCTGGCCGATACGCTGATCCTCGCCACCGGCGCGCAGGCCCGCTGGCTGGAATTGCCGTCGGAGCAGCAATATCGCGGCTTCGGCGTCTCGGCCTGCGCCACTTGCGACGGCTTCTTCTATCGCGGGAAGGAAGTCATCGTGGTCGGCGGCGGCAATACCGCGGTCGAGGAAGCGCTGTTCCTCACCAATTTCGCCTCCAAGGTGACGATCGTGCATCGACGCGACCATTTCCGCGCCGAGCGCATCTTGCAGGATCGCCTGTTCGCCAATCCCAAGGTGGAGGTGGTGTGGAACGCCGCCCTCCATGAGGTGAAGGGCCAGGACGATCCGCCCAAGGTCACCGGCGTCGTGCTGAAGGACACCGTCGACGGATCCTTCACGGCGCGCCCGGCGGACGGCGTCTTCATCGCCATCGGCCATGCCCCGGCGACTGAACTGGTCAATGGCCAGCTTCGCCTGAAGCCGAGCGGCTATGTATGGACGGCGCCGGATAGCACTGCCACCTCGGTGGAAGGCGTGTTCGCCGCCGGCGACGTCGCCGACGATATCTTCCGCCAGGCGGTGACCGCCGCCGGCATGGGTTGCATGGCGGCGCTGGAGGCCGAGCGCTTCCTCGCTGCCCGACATCCGCTCGCTGCGGCAGCGGAGTAGAGGCGGTCATGGAGGGGGCAAAGCCGCGGGCACGTGACATGGACTGGGACAAGCTGAAGGTCTTCCACGTCGCTGCCGAGGCAGGGTCGTTCACCCATGCCGGCGAGGCGCTGGGGCTGTCGCAGTCGGCTGTGAGCCGGCAGGTCTCGGCGCTGGAACAGGAACTCAACATCCCGCTGTTCCATCGTCATGCCCGCGGGCTGATCCTCACCGAGCAGGGCGACCTGCTGTACCGGACCGCGCACGAAGTCTTCATGAAGCTGGAGGCGGCGCGCGCCAAGCTCACCGACAGCCGCGAGAAGCCGAACGGCGAACTGCGCGTCACCACCACCATGGGCCTCGGCACGCACTGGCTCACCGCGCGCATCGGCGAGTTCCTGGAGCTCTATCCGGACATCCGCATCACGCTGATCCTCACCGACGAGGAGCTCGACCTCGCCATGCGCGAGGCCGACGTCGCCATCCGCCTGCGCCAGCCGGTGCAGCCGGACCTGATCCAGCGGAAGCTGTTCACCGTGCATTTCCACGCCTTCGCCTCGGCGGAGTACCTCAAGCGCAACGGCCATCCGCGCACGCTGGAGGAACTCGACAAGCACCGCATCATCCTGCTCGGCGGGCCGATCCCGTCCTATTTCCAGGCGCTGAACTGGCTGGAGCGGGCCGGGATCGAAGACGGCAAGGACGGCCGCGTACCGGCGCTCTCGGTCAACAACGTGCTGGGCCTCAAGCGCGCGGTGGAGCGCGGCGTCGGCATCGGCATCGTTCCCGACTACCTGCTCGAGGATTCGGCAACGCTGGTACAACTGTTCGCCGAGCGCCCCACCCCGACGCTCGACGCCTATTTCGTCTATCCGCAGGAAATGCGCTCGGTGGCGCGCATCCAGGTATTCCGCGACTTCCTGGTGGCGAAGGCGCAACGCTGGAGCTTCTGAGCCCCTTCTCCCTTAGCTCGGGACGTTATCCCGGACGGCCGAAGGCTGATCCGGGATCGCGCAAACGCTCTTCGCTTTCTTGCGATCCCGGCTCTCCGGCTTCGCCTGCGGCCGGGATGACGCCAAGTCTGGAAGCCGCTACCGCGGCGCCGCACCACTCGGCTTTGCGATCGCATCCGCGACCTCCTGCGCCACGAACACCCCGGCGCGCCGCCAGCCCTCGTCATTGTCGCCGCGGAAGCTGAGCAGCTTCGAGGTGACGAGCCGGCCGCTGTCGACCTCGAACACGTCGACCTTCATCGCCATCACCAGCGTGCTCATCTTGTGCACGCCGCACAGCACGATGAACGCAGCGCCGGCATCGTGCGCCTGCGACCTGAGCCGCCCCACTTCGCCGCCATCGAGCCGGCATGGCATTGTGCCGCAGCTCAGCGCCAGGCTGGCGACCTGCCCGTCTTTGGCGATGTCGGCCCTGAGCCCGTCGGCCAGCGCATGGAGCCGCTGCCGATGATCGGCGTCCTGATTCTTTGCTTCGCCGGAGGAATCCGAAAAGCCGATATCCGGCACCGCCACGATCAGCGGCGAGGCCGCCTGTACAGGTGCCCCTGCCAAGACTTGAACGGTGGCAAGCGTCGCGAGCAGGAAAGCCCGATAAAGGGTCGTCATGGCCGGCCTCCATCTCAGCCTCTGCGGGCTGCGCCGGCGGAATTTAGCGCAACGCAGACCATGTCACACCCTCCCCCAGCAAGCCGGGAGGCAACATGTCATTCTGATGTATTTCTGGGCAAATTGCCGCAGATATCGAACCATCCCGCCTGACGCATGCCTGCTATGCGGGCATTCTGCATTGCAATAAGCCTGATTGGTGAGCATATCAGGGGGGAGCCGCGCACCTTGTGCGTTGGCTGTTCCCCTCTGGAAGGTTCGCCGCTCAGGCGGCGAGACTTGCCGGGCTCTTCCAAGAGCCCGGCTTTTTCTTTTGTGCGGCGCACATCAGCTGCGAAAGATCAGCCGGCGAGAATGTTCTCGACCATACGGTTGGCAACCTCGCGCTCGGCATAGACAACGAGATCGGCGCCCTGGGCGCGCAGGTGCTCCACGCCATCCTCGCTATGCCCGCGGGCGACGATGAAGAGGTCCTTGCGGCGCCGCCGTGCCGCCTCGACGATGGCCCCGCCCTGGAGTTCGTCCGGCACCGTCACCACCAGCACCCGCGCAATGTCGACGCCGGCATCCTGCAGCATCTCGTCCAGCGGTCCGCTGGCCGTCACGCCCTTGCCCCCGGCCTTGCGCCAGGCCTCGATCTTGAGCCGGTCCTGGTCGACGCCGACCACCGGCATCTTGGCCTGCCGAAGCTGACCCGCCACCACCATGCCGACGCGACCGAGCCCGACCAGGATCACCGGCCCGTCGCCATGCGGCCGGTGCGGACCGACCGGAACGCCGGCATCCTCCTGATCCGGCTCCTCACGGCTTCTGCGCAGCCGGTCGGAGAGCAGGAACATGAACGGATTGAGCGCGATGGACAGCAGCGCGCCGGCCACCACCAGCCCGCGCGCATCCTCCGGCACGAACCCCTGCTCGACGCCGAGGCCGATCAGGATGAAGGAGAATTCGCCGATCTGCGCCAGGCTCGCCGCCACCATGCCGGCCATGCCCGCGCCGCGCCCGAGCGCCCGCACGATGATGACCGCGGCCATCGACTTGATGAACAGGATGACCGCCAGCACCGCCAGCACGTCGAGCGGCCGCCGCAGCAGGATCGACGGATCGAACAGCATGCCGACCGAGACAAAGAACAGCACCGCGAAGGCGTCCCGCAGCGGCAGCGAACCTTCGGCGGCGCGGTGCGAGAGATCGGATTCGGCAAGCACCAGCCCGGCGAAGAAGGCGCCGAGCGCGAACGACACGCCGAACAGCACCGCCGAGCCATAGGCGATGCCCAGCGCGATGGCGAGCACCGCCAGCGTGAACAGCTCGCGCGAATTGGTGCGCGCCATTTGCGCCAGCAGCCACGGCACCGAGCGCCGGCCGAACACCAGCATCAGTCCGACGAACAGCGCCACCGCACCGAGCGTGGTGGCGATGGAGGCGGCAAGGTCGGCGAGGCTGGTCCCCTCGCCTTTCGCGATGCTGCCGAGCAGCGGCAGCAGCACCAGCACCAGCACCATGGCGAGGTCTTCGACGATCAGCCAGCCGACGGCAACGCGGCCATTCTCGGTCTCCAGCTCGCGCCGGTCCTCCAGCGCGCGCAGCAGCACCACGGTGGAGGCGACCGAGAGCGATAGGCCGAAGACGAGGCCGCCGGCAATGCTCCAGCCCCACCACAGCGCAAGCCCGAGGCCGAACAGCGAGGCGACCGCGATCTGCCCGATGGCGCCCGGCACCGCGACGTTCCACACCCGCATCAGGTCGCGCGGGGTGAAGTGCAGGCCGACGCCGAACATCAGGAGGATGACGCCGAGTTCGGCGAGCTGCGAGGCGAGCGAGGAGTCCGCGACGAAGCCCGGCGTATAGGGGCTGACGGCGAAGCCGGCGACGAGATAGCCGACAATGGGCGAGAGCCGGAGCCTGGTCGCAAAATATCCGAAAATCGCCGCCAGCAGGAAGCCGACGCAGATGGTGGCGATCAACGGCACATGATGCGGCATGAGGCGGGCTCTCCTTCCGGGCTTGAATTGAACGAGCCCACGGATAGTCCGGCACTCTCATGGCGAAATGGTATCAGGGAGGGCGCTTCGCAAGAGAAATCCAGTCGAAAAGCGGCCGGCCGGGCGCTTTCACTCGACTATATTGCACCTGCGAAGGTCATCGCGCAGTCACATGAAGAGCTTCTCGGTCTTGTCGAGGCCGGCATAGATCGGAGCCACCTGCTCGGCATAGCCATTATAGAGCAAGGTCGGGCGCCGCTCGCCGGTGCCGATGTCGCGCTCGCTGGCCTGGCTCCAGCGCGGATGCGCAACCTCCGGGTTCACATTTGCCCAGAAGCCATATTCGCGGCCCTGCACCTTCTCCCACAGCCCGACCGGCCGCTCAGCGACGAAGGAGATGCGCACGATCGATTTCACCGACTTGAAGCCGTACTTCCACGGCACGGTGAGGCGCAACGGCGCGCCATACTGGTTGGGGGCAGGCTTGCCATAGATGCCGGTGACCATGAAGGCGAGCTCATTGGTTGCCTCGGCCATGGTCAGGCCATCGACATAGGGCCAGGGATAGACGAAGCGGTTCTGCCCCGGCGCCACCTTCGGGTTCAGGAAGGTTTCCATGCGCACATATTTCGCGCCGGAGAGCGGCTTGGCATAGGCGACCAGATCCTTCATCGGGAAGCCGGTCCATGGCACTACCATCGACCACGCCTCGACGCAGCGGTGGCGGTAGAGCCGCTCCTCCAGCGTCATGGCACGGATCAGGTCGTCGATGCCGACTTCGCGCTCCTGCTCCACGAGGCCGTCGATCTTCACCGTCCAGGGCCGGCGCGGCATCTTCGCGGCGATGCGCGCCACCGAATAATTCATCTGGTCGGAGCCGAACTCGTAGAAATTATTGTAGTTCGCCGAGATGTCCTCGGGCGTCACCGGCGTCGAGACCGTGTAGGCCGGATTCTTCTTGGCGGGATAGAGATCCTTGGTCGGATCGCCGGACGGGTCCCCCACCGCCTGCGCCTGGGCGGTAGCCGGCAGCGCGGCAAAGGCGGCCAGCCCCGCGCCGGCACCGAGCAGCGCGCGCCGCGAGAAGAACAGATGCTCCGGCGTGGCGGCGCTCTCCGGCAATTCCCATGAGGGGCGGCGGCGGATCAGCATGGATGTCTCCATCGAATGGGTCGATGCGGACAATACGGACTGACTGCGTGGAAAGTTACACCGGCCACATCAACTCGCCGTGCGCTGCCAGAAAAAGAGGGCCGGCCCCCCGGGGACCGGCCCCACAGATTCATCATGCCGTCACGCCGCCTTCGCCGCCGCCACGACGGCTTCCGCCTGCCGCCCGGCCAGTTCGGCCATATGGTCGAAGCGGCTGGTGAAGTAGCCGGCGCCGGCGCTCGCCGAGCGCAATTCGACGATGAGATCGCCAATCTCCGCCTCCGGCACCAGCGCCCGCACCATGTCCCAGCCGCCCCAGCCGGGGCGCGGCTCGAAGCCGAGGATCTGGGCGCGGCGCGCTGACAGGATGGCGTTCACCTTGGCCGTCGCCTCGCCGGGTACCGCCACGGTGAGCTCGTGGATCGGCTCCAGCAGCACCGGTACGCAGTTCGGCAACGCCTCGGCAATCGCGATACGCGCGGCAGCACGGAACGCCTGATCGGACGAGTCCACCGTGTGGTAGGAGCCGTCCGTCAGCGTCACATGGATGTCGACCACCGGGAAGCCGAGCGGGCCGCGCTGCAGCGCTTCCTTCACCCCCTCCTCCACCGAGGAGATGTATTGCCGGGGCACGGCACCGCCGGTGACGGCATCGGTGAAGCGGAAGCCCTCGCCGCGCTCCAGCGGCTTGACATCGATCAGCACATCACCGAACTGGCCGTGTCCGCCGGACTGCTTCTTGTGCCGCCCGCGCTGCGTGGTGCCGCGCTTGATGGCTTCGCGATAGCCGATGCGCGGCGCCCGCGTCGTCACTGCCACGCCGAAGCGGCCGGACAGCCGCTCCACCGCGACGCGCAGATGCATCTCGCCCTGCCCGCCGAGCAGAATCTCGCCGCGCGCTGCGTCCTGCCGCACCATCAGCGACGGATCCTCCTCCGCGAGTCGCGACAAGGCGAGGCCGAGTTTCACCTCGTCCTTGCGGTCACGCGCCGCCACGGCGAGCGACAGCACCGGCTCCGGCCGGTTGATCGGCCGGCTTGCGCCGCCGCGGGCGGAGATGACCTCCCCGGTCGCGGCGTGGTCGATCCGGGCGAGCCCGACCAGTTCGCCGGCGCCGGCCGGCCCGCGCTTCTGCGCCCCGTTGCCGGACAGCGCGAGCACGCCCGAAACCCGGTCGGCGATGCCAAGCTCGCCCACCAGCGGCGCGCCCTCGGCAATCTCGCCGGCGAGCACCCGGGCAATGGAGAGCTTGCCGCCATGGCCGCCATGCACGGTCTTCACCACATAGGCACTGGGGGCATCCGCACTGATGCCGAGCCGGGCGCGGGTGGCAGCGATGCCTGGAATCTCGTGGCGCAGCGCCTTCAAGAGCCGCGACAGGCCATTGCCGCGCAGCGCCGAGCCGATCATCACCGGGCAGACGCTGCCCTCGCACAATTCCTTCGCGAGATCGTCGAACACCCGGTCGCGCGGCGGCTCGATCTCCTCGAGCAGCTCTTCCATCAGCGCGTCGTCATGGTCGGCGAGCGTCTCCAGCATGGAGAAGCGCGCATCGCGCTCGCGCAGGCGCTCGTCGCCGTCGAGCGGCACCACTTCGGAGGGCGCGTGCTCGCGATAGACGAAGGCACGCTCCAGCGCGAGGTCGACGAAGCCGACCACGATGCCGTCCTTCCAGATCGGAATCTGCCGCATCAGCAACGGCACGCTGGAGGCCGGCTGCAATATGCTCAAGGCTTCGAGCAGGCGCTTGTCAGCCTTGTCGATCTTGTTGAGGAAGATCAGATGAGGCAGCTTCGCCTCTTCCAGCTCGCGCAAGATCAGCTGGAGCTGCGGCAGCTTGCGCTCATCGGCCTCGCACACCACCACGGCAGCGTCGACCGCCGGCAGCGCCCCGCGCATTTCCTGCAGGAACTCGATCGAGCCGGGGCAGTCGATGAAGCTGTATTCTTCGTCGAGATAGCGCGTGGTGGCCACCGTGAGCTCGCAGCTCATGCGATGGGCACGGGCCTCCGCGGAACCGTCCGCGACGCTGGTGCCGGCATCTACAGATCCGGCACGGGGAATGGCGCCGGTGCGGGCCAATATTTCTTCTAGAAGCGTGCTCTTGCCACTCTGGAACGGGCCGACGAGCGCGATGGCGCGTGTGCCGCCGGCCCCGGCTCTGGCCCGCACCGGACGGTCTCCGGCAGTGGATGCTGATTGGGGAGTCTCCATGGGTCGCCTCCTAGCCCGGCACCTCTCAGCGCTCGCGGGACCGCGAAGCGGGGTACCGATTTTTCGGTCGGCGCATGCAGTCGATTGGCGTCGACCTTGGGGCAATCGTCTGCCCATTGGAGCCGGCGCACAAGGTGGCAGTCGTGCACTGCAACGATACGTGAAAAACGCCGACGGCCCCGCAGCAGGACCGCGGGACCGTCCTCCGATCAGTGGTGATAAGGCGGGATTACTGCCGGATCAGGTCGATCGAGCCGACGCCGACCGCGAGGTTCACGCCGGTCTGGCCCTCGAGACTGAGCGGCTGCAGCATGATGGTCCTGTTGGAGCCGCCGAGCAGCACATTGGCGGCGCCGCCGACCACGACCGCGATGCTGCCGGACACGCCGACAAATCTGCCGTCGAGATCCGACGGCGAGATCGCGCGGGTCGGGGCGAAGACGGTCCAGAACAGCATGTTGGACCCGGTGACGCCGACATCGAGGCCCCAGCGGCGGATCAGCCCGTGATAGGCCGACACCTTGCCGGTCCTGGACTTGAAGGTGCAGTCGAGCACGCGGTGCGAGCCGACGATGAAGCTGACGGAATCGGCGCCCTTGCAGGCCAGCACGCCGACCTCGACCCGGCGGGCGGTATCGGCGGCGGCCGGTGCGGCGAAGAAGCTGGCAACGCAGGCCACCAGCGCGGCCGCCATCGCGGCGCGGGCAAGTGCAGTGCGGATCATGGTCGAAATCTCCTGGATGGTCGGCGGCTCCGGCGGACGCCGGATGCGAGGGGAAGCAAGGGGCCGACGCTCAGGAACGTGATACCTGCGCAGCCGGCCGGGCCGCCGCGCACGATGCATCCCAAGGCTTGAGAAAAACGTAAACGGCCCCGCGACATAGAAGCGGGGCCGTGGGAAATGCAGGCGTCGACTGGAAATCAGCGGCCGCGCAGCGTCAGGTCGCCGACGCCCAGCGCGAGGTTCACTCCGGTCTGCCCTTCGACGCTGATCGGCTGCAGGGTGATGGTGCGGTTCGAACCGCCGACCAGCGCATTGCCGGCGACGCCGAGGCCGAGCGCGACGCTGCCGGACACGCCGACATAGGTGCCGTTCAGCGCATCCGGACGAGGCGCGCGGGTTGGCGCCAGCACGCTCCAGAGCAAAACGTTGCGGCCGGTGACGCCGAGATCGAGACCCCAGCGGCGGATCGAACCTTCATAGCTGGCTTGATAGCCGCGGACCGAGCGGAAGGTGCAGTCGAGAACGCGCCTGGAGCCGATGATGAAGCCGACGGAGGAGCTGCCGCGGCATGCCAGCGTGCCGGCGGCCATGCGGCGCGCCTGCGCGTCGGCCGGGGTGGCGAAGGTGCCGGCGATGCCGGCAATGAGCGCGGCGCCGATGAAGGCGCGGGCGATATTGGTGCGGATCATGGTCCAATCTCCTTGGGGGCGTTTGCCCGCGCGGGATCGAGCCATCAAACCGCCTGACGCGCAATCGGTAAAATCGGGCATCCAAATGGTAAAGGGGCGCGGTGTTGCCGCCGCGCGCCCCCGAGATGTCAGATCCGCAGGTTCAGCGCAGCGAACCGCAAAAACGCTGGATGCGCAGGCAGGCTTCCTCGACGTCCTTGGTCGCCGTCGCATAGGAGATGCGGAACGCCGGGCCGAGGCCGAAGGCCGCGCCATGCACCACCGCCACGCCCTCGGCGTCGAGCAACTCGGTGGCGAACGCCTCGTCGTTCTCGATCACCTTGCCGGCAGCCGTCCTCTTGCCGATCAGCCCGGCGCAGGACGGATAGACATAGAAGGCGCCTTCCGGCTTCGGGCACTTGAGGCCCGAGGCCTGGTTGAGCATGGAGACGGCGAGGTCGCGCCGCTCCTTGAAGATCGTGTTGTTGGCGGCGATGAAATCCTGCGGGCCGTTCAGCGCCTCGACCGCCGCCCACTGGGCGATGGAGTTGGGGTTCGAGGTCGACTGCGACTGCAGCGTGCCGATCGCCTTGATGAGCGCCTCCGGCCCACCGGCATAGCCGATGCGCCAGCCGGTCATGCAATAGGCCTTCGACACGCCGTTCATGGTCAGCGTGCGCTCATAGAGCGAAGGCTCGACCTGCGCCGGGGTGACGAACTCGAACTCGTCATAGACGAGGTGCTCATACATGTCGTCGGTGAGGATCAGCACCTGCGGATGACGCACCAGGACATCGGTGAGCGCCTTCATCTCCGCGCGCGTATAGGCCGCGCCCGTCGGGTTCGACGGCGAGTTGAAGATCAGCCACTTGGTCTTCGGCGTGATCGCGGCTTCCAGCGCCTCGGGCTTCAGCTTGAAATTGTCTTCGAGCCTGGTCTCGATAGCGACCGGCGTGCCGCCGGCGAACTGCACGATGTCAGGATAGCTCACCCAGTACGGCGCCGGGATGATGACCTCGTCGCCCTGGTCGACGGTCGCCAACAGCGCATTGAACAGCACCTGCTTGCCGCCGGTGCCGACCGTGATCTGGCTCGCCTTGTAGTCGAGCCCGTTCTCGCGCTTGAACTTGGCGATGATGGCCGCCTTCAGCTCCGGAATGCCGTCGACCGCGGTATAGCGGGTGTGGCCGTCGCGGATCGCCTTGATCGCGGCTTCCTTGATGTTGTCCGGAGTTTCGAAGTCCGGCTCGCCGGCCGCCAGCGCGATCACGTCGCGCCCTTCCGCTTTCAACACCCGCGCCTTGTTGGAAATGGCGATGGTGGCCGAAGGCTGGATGCGCTTCATGGCGGCGGACAGGAGGCTCATGGCCGGACTCCATTCGGATAAGTTTTGCGCGCGACAACTAATCGAGCACTTGCGCCCCCGCAAGCGCTTCCCCACCTGCGGGCCACCGAGCGGCTGCGTTAGGATGACGCCGGAGGGTTGCTTTCGGGCATTTTCAGAGGTCGCAGGTTCAGAGGTCGCGCGTGCTCAGGCTCTATTCGATGCAGAGTTCCGGCAACAGCTACAAGGTGCGGCTGCTGCTGGCAAAGCTTGGGCTGCCGTTTCGCCTCGTCGATATCGACCTCTTGCGCGGCGAAAACCGCACCCCGGAATTCCTCATCAAGAATCCGGAAGGCCGGGTGCCGTTGCTGGAGCTTCCCGGCGGGCGCCTGCTCGCCGAATCGAACGCCATCCTGGTCTATCTCGCCGAAGGCACGTCGCTGCTGCCCGAGGATCGCTTCGCCCGCGCCGAGGCTTTGCGCTGGATGTTCTTCGAGCAGCACAGCCACGAGCCCGCCATCGCCGCCGCGCGCTTCTGGCTGAAGCTGGTACGCGGCGGGCGCGACCTGCGCACCCACGACATCGACCGCTGGATGGAAGAGGGCCATGCCGCGCTCGCCGTGATGGAACGGCACCTCGGCCGCCGGTCCTTCTTTGTCGATAACCGGCTCACCGTGGCCGACATCGCGCTCTATGCCCACACCCATGTCGCGGAGGAAGGCGACATCGACCTCGCCCCCTTCCCCAATGTGCGCGGCTGGCTGGCCCGGGTCGCCGCGGAGGCCGACCATGTCGGCATGGAGTGGCGGCCCGAGAATGCGACGGCGATGCCGGCGCTGTGAAATGCGGACGACGTCATCCTGAGCTGCCCGGCATTCGCCGGGCCTCGAAGGATGTTGAAGCAGAGCACCTTCTTCTCTTTCCTCACCCACACGTCGTCATCCCGGACGGCCCAGGCCGATCCGGGATCGCAGGAAGGTGACGCGCAACTCCTTAACGCGATCCCGGCTCCACGCCCTTCGGGCGGAGCCGGCCCTCGGCCTCGCCGGAGGCAAGACCCGTGGGGCGGCGATGACGACCAATGACATGGTGAATCCCGTTTTAATAATTCGTCGCGAAATCGCCTTGAAATCGCATCCGCCTGCCTAGATGCGGTCGAAGCCGGGCCGCGTTCCCCCCGGAACTTGACCTCCATCGGCGAAAGCGATTCGTCAGGTCGAACGGAAGGGCTGCACTATGCCGCGCAACGTCCCCGCTCATTTCGCGAGATCCCGGTCGGCCACGCGCCTTGCGCGGCGTGCCGTGCTCGAGGCCGGCGTCGTGCTCTCGCTCACCCTCGCCATTCTCGCGGTGGCCTGCACCTTCGGCGTCGATCGTGCCGCAGCCGCCGAACTCGACGTGACGATGGTCGCGGACACCGGGCGCCTCACCATGGGCGCGGTGCTGATCTCGCTGTTCGCCGGCCTGTGCGTCCTCACCAGCTTCATGCTGCGCAATACGCTTGGCCCCGAGCCGCGCACCGACGAGGTGCGCCGGCGCAGCCGCATGGGCTGAACGCCAAACGGGCTGAGCGCCGGGCGGGGCACTCACGCGGTTTTCAAGCCGGCATCGGTAGCCCGCCTCGCCGACACGTGCTTACCCTCCGTTCACATGAGATGCGGAGGCTCGCCTTGAACCTGCTCCCCCGTCGGGCCGGTATCCTGTCCGCTGCGCTGACTTTGGTAATTGCCAGCATCGTCGCCGGCGCCGGCGCAGCGCAGGATGGCAAAACGGTCACGTCGAAGTCCTCCGCCGGCAATCTGGAGGTCGAGACCGTCGCCTCGGGGCTGGAGAATCCCTGGGGCCTCGCCTTCCTGCCCGATGGCCGCATGCTGGTGACCGAACGGCCCGGGCGCCTGCGCATCATCTCGCGCTCCGGCACCGTCTCGGCACCCGTCGCCAATGTGCCGCCGGTCTTCGCCAATGGCCAGGGCGGGCTGCTCGATATCGCTCTGGCGCCGGACTTCGCCGACAGCCGGATGGTCTATTTCTCCTATGCCGAGCCGCGCGAGGGTGCCGCCGGCACCAGCGTCGCCCGCGGCAAGCTGATGGAGGAAGCCGGCAATGCCTGGCTCGACGGCGTGCAGGTGATCTTTCGCCAGCAGCCGGCGAGCGGCGGCAGCAATCATTTCGGCTCGCGACTGGTGTTCGCCCGCGACGGCTCGCTGTTCATCACGCTGGGCGATCGTTATTCGCTGCGCGAGAAGGCGCAGGACCTCTCCACCCATATCGGCAAGATCGTGCGCATCTGGCCGGACGGCACGGTGCCGGACGACAATCCCTTCGCCAAGGCCAATGGCCCGCGTCCGGAGATCTGGAGCTACGGCCACCGCAATGTACAGGGCGCGGCGCTCGATCCGGTCACCGGACGGCTCTGGACCGTCGAGCACGGCGCCCGCGGCGGCGATGAGTTGAACCATCCCGAAGCCGGCAGGAATTATGGCTGGCCGGTCATCACCTATGGCCGCGACTATACCGGGCTTGCCATCGGCGAGGGCACCGCGAAGCCCGGCATGGAGCAGCCGGTGAAATACTGGGATCCCTCCATCTCGCCTTCCAGCCTCGCCTTCTATACGGGCGAGTTGTTCCCGGCCTGGAAGGGTGACCTGTTCGTGGGCGCGCTCAGTGGCTCCAGGCTGGTGCGCCTGCGGCTCGACGGTGACAAGCAGCGCGTGACTGAAGAAGAAGACCTGCTGGAAGATCTCGGCGAGCGCATTCGCGATGTCGTGCCGGGCCCGGACGGCGCGCTCTGGCTGCTCACCGATGATCCCGGCGCCGGGCGCGTGCTGCGCGTCGCGCCGGCGGGTTGATCAGCTTCATTCGCAAACCGTCGCGAAGACAGCTTCTACCACTTGTGGAAGATGAAGAATGCGCCGAAGGCGATGAAGGCAAAGCCGACAAGGTGGTTCCAGCCGAGCGGCTCCTTTAGCCACAGCACCGAGAAGCCGGCGAACACCAGCAGCGTGATGACTTCCTGGATGGTCTTCAGCTGCGCTGTCGAATAGACCGCGGAACCGAAGCGATTGGCCGGCACGGCGAGGCAATATTCGAAGAGGGCGATGCCCCAACTCGCCAATATGGCGATGATGAGCGGCGCGGACTTGTGCTTGAGATGGCCGTACCAGGCGAACGTCATGAAGATGTTCGAGGCGACAAGCAGCAGGATCGGCACGAGCGTCGGCGGCAGAAAGGCGGGCATCTGGTCTCCTATAGCAATGCTCTGGCAATGCTCCGGCGCGGCTGAAGTTCAGCCATAGCGCAGCTTCAGCGACACTATGCCGAGCGCCAGGACCAGCGTCACCGCGTTCGCCGCCATCACCGGGACGCTGCCGATCAGAATGCCATAGAGCAGCCAGAGGAAGACACCGCCGGAGAAGGCGACATAGGCAACGAGCGAGAGGTCGCGGGTCTCGCGGCTGCGCAGCAGCTTCAGCGCCTGCGGCAGCCAGCACAGTGTCGTCAGCAGCGCGGCGGCACTGCCGATCAGTTCGGTGGAGAGAGGTGAAAGCGCCATGAGATGTGTTCCGCGACGCGGCGACACCTCCCATGCCGCCAGGCGAGCGTCAATCGGACGAGACGACTTGAAGAATCACAGTTCGGCCTGCTGCCGAAACAGGTCGTGATGAGCCACGCCGAACCGCGAAGAACGACCTGCAATCCTGTGCGCGCACGGAAAGTTGAAACTTGCACCCACGAACCTGTGGTTCCCGAAGCGGCGGCGCTCGCAACTTGCAACTCGCCGCATTTGAGACATTAACCCTATTTTACTATAGTATAATACCTTTAGTACATAATCATCACTTCCAGAACGGCATCCGAATGCGGTCGACCTAATATCAAATAAGGCAATTTGGAAGCAAATTTATGCAAATCAATATTTACTATCTTGTATTTTCAAGATCGAAGAACCGATACTGCGGATCAAAATGCAATTATCTTAGTTATACTCGCGGTCGGATCATCCACCTACGGTAGTTAGGTGCCATTATTCACGAGGAGCGAAGAAAATGCGCATAAATTCGCACTATCGTCGAATCCCTTATCTACTCGGCACGGCAGCAGTCGCGCTGACCGTAGCGCTCGCCACCGCACCTGCCGATGCCCGCAGCAACGGCGGTAATGGCCCCGGGCGCGGCGGCAACGGCGGACTCGGTGGCGCGCTCGGCGGTATCGGCCGCTCGGTCGGAGGCGCGGTGTCAGGCGTTGGTGGTGCTGTCTCCGGTGTCGGCGGCGCCATCGGCGGCGGCGTTGGCGGTGCGGTCTCCGGAGTCGGGGGCGCCGTGTCGGGCGTCGGCGGCGCCGTTGGCGGCACGGTCGGCAGTGTCGGTGACGCTGTGGGCGGCGCCGTAGGCAGCGTCGGTGGTGTGGCAAGTGGCGCGACGGGCGGCGTGACGGGCAGCCCGAGCTCGACCGCAAGCAGCGCGACGAGCAGCAGTTCCAGTGCATCCACGACATCCGCGCCGGCGGCGACCGCCATGAACGAAGTGCCGACCAATCCGCATCGCCGCAAGAACCTGCTCTCGCTGCAGGTCGACTTGCTGAAGCGGGGCAAACTCGTCGATGTGGATCGCAAGCACCGCACCAACGGCAATCTCGCCGATGTCGGCGTTTCGGTGTTTGGCCATCGCGGCATCAAGGCCGACGTCGACGCCTCGCTCGCCAATCGCAAGGGCCTGGTCGATGCCAATGCCCGGGTCTCCGCCTTTGGCCAGAAGGGCTTGAAGGCAAAGGCCGACGCCACAGTGCTCGGCAATGGCAAGGTTGCCGATGTCGACGCCAAGGCGACGCTCGGCGGCCGCAAGGGCCTGAAGGCAACGGTCGGCGCCACGGTCGGCGGACCCAGCCTTGCCTCAGTCGATGTCGGGCTGAGCATTGGCGGCGGTGGCGGCCGTAATCCCGGCGGCCCGGGTGGCCCCGGCGGTCCTGGTGGGCCGGGCGGCCCCGGTGGACCGGGTGGCCCTGGCGGTCCGGGTGGTCCCGGCGGTCCGGGCGCCGGCAATGGCGGCGACGGTGGCAATGGCAGCGGCGGTAGCGGACTTGCCGGCAGTCGCGGCGGCAACAACAGTGGCGACATGGCCACCAAGAAGCTGCGCTGCACCGGCGTGCTGTCCGAGCCCCGCGCTTATGACGCCGGCATCGTCGCGCTGTGCCGCGACCTGATCGGCGGCTGATATGCTGATATGAGCGCTGATGCGCTACGAGATTCGGCCCGCCCGGACGTCGTCCGGGCGGGCTTTTAGCTGCGCGGTCAGCAGTGTCCCATCACTCGTGCTTGTAGGCCCAGGCGCGGACCTCGTGCGTCAGGCGCCAGAAGTCCCAGAACGCTGCGGCCAGCAGCAGGCCGAGCAGCAGCGCGACCCCACCGGCGAGGCCATCGGACCAGTCGACCGGCCCGCGTGCAAAATCGAAGACGGTGTACATCAGCACCGCACAGACCATGGCGGCGACGCCGACATAGGCCGCAGCGCTCAGCCGGCTTAGCACCGCGCCGATCAGCACCGCGACCACGAGGCCGATCAGCGCCGCCCAGCCAAGGCCGAGCGAGAACAGCGTCGCTGTCCAGCGCCCGGCCATGCCCGACACCATCAGCAGCGCGAGCAGCACCAGGAATCCCGCCCGCAGCCGCATGATCGACGGCTTCGCGCCGCCACCCGCATCGCTCATCGCACCCTCCGCAGCGCCCACATGCTGCCGCCCATCAACTGCCCGATCCGTGTCGGGCACGCAACGGGCACGCACCTCGATGAAGATTGCCGCGCCGTCGACCTTGACGTTCAGGTACGCCCTGCCCTCTCCTGCGAGCCGGAATGGTCATGCGCCGAATACTGGTCCTCCTCAATGCCGACGCAGGCACGGTGCTCGACCGCGGCGCAGACGCGGTCCGGGCGCTGATCGAGCGTGAGTTGGGACAGGACGGGCGCGAGATCGAAGTGCGCCTGCTTTCCGGCCGGAAGCTGGTCGAGGCGATCAGCGCTGCCAAGGATGGCGCGCACGATACCGTCATCGTCGGCGGCGGGGACGGCAGCGTCAATCTTGCCGCGAGCGCGCTGGTCCGCAGCGACAAGACGCTCGGCATATTGCCGCTCGGCACGCTCAATTTGCTCGCCCGCGATATCGGCATGCCGCTCGATCTGCAGCAGGCGCTGGCCACGCTCGACGAGGCCAGGCCGCACCGCATCGACCTTGGCACCATCAATGGCCGGCTGTTTCACACCATTTCCGGCATCGGCTTCTTCAGCCAGATGGCGCGGGCGCGCGAGGCAGCCCGGCACTGGAAGCTCGGCCGCTTCTTTGTGGTCGCCATCGCTGCGTTCTTTGCGCTGCGCCGCGCCGGCCGCTTCGCCCTGCGGGTGACGATCGATGGACACGAGCATGATTTCGAGGCGTTCGCCGCTCTGGTCACGGTGAACCGCTTCAGCGGTCCGGGCTGGCGCCGTGCCCGGCTCGACGAAGCGATCATGGAGATCCACATCGCCGAGGACCGTGGCGCGCTCGCCAAGCTGAAGGCCGGCGCCGACATGGTGACCGATTCATGGCGCGGCAATCCCGGCATCATCAGCCTGACCGGCCGGCACATCGAACTGAGGAGGCGCCGCAGCCGCAGCTGGGTGTCGACCGACGGCGAACTCTCGCGCGAGCGCATCCCGCTCGACTACGGCATCGAGCCGTCCGCGCTCACGCTGCTGATGCCGTGGCAGCGTGAGGACGCGAGTGGTCAGGAGACTCAGCGCGGCTCGATCTCATAGACGATGGTGACGCGGGCGCGCACCTCGGTTTCGCCGGCTTCCACCGGCACCGAATCGCGCTTCGACATCGGCGCCGCCGCCATCATGCGCGGCATCGGCGGCGCGGCACCCTCCTCGGCGATCGAGATCACCCGCACCAGCCGCACCCCGCCGGCTTCGGCCATGATCTCGGCCTGGCGGCGGGCATCCTTCACCGCGGCGATACGCGCCTGCTCCTCGAGCTTGGCCGGCTCGGCGATGTCGAAGGAAATGCCGCCGATCTGGTTGGCGCCCTTGGTCACCACATCGTCGAGCAGGCCGCCGAGCTTGGTGAGATCGCGCAGCCGCACGGTGACGGTGTTGCGCACCTCATAGCCGGCAATGCGCGGTGCCTCGGTGCCGTCGCGCTTGACGTTCACATATTGCGGCTGGACCGAGAAGCCGGAGGTCGAGATGTCGCGGGCCTCGACGCCCGCCGCCTTGATCGCGGCGATGACGTCGGTGACCGACTTGGTGTTGGCATCGAGCGCCTCGCGCGCGGTCTTGGCGGCGCTGACGACGCCGGTGGAGAAGCTGGCAATATCCGGCGTCGCCGTGGAAATGCCCTCCCCGCCGACGGCAAGGGTCGAGCGCCGCGCCGGCGGGCCCGCATCCTGCGCCGCGAGCGGGCTCGCACTGAGGAGGACGGCGGCGATGATGATGGCGCGGAACGGCTGCATGGCGGGCTTCCCGGATGATAGGCCGCGCGTCGGCTGACGAAGCGGCAAGGTGAGCGCACACCACTGCGCGAAGGCGGCGGCATTGCGGCGGAGCGCGTCGGAACGGCATGGCGTGGCCGTGCCACGACGGATCGGGGGACGGAGCATAGCCACCTGTTGGCGTGCCGGAATGCATTTGCTAGTTTCCGCCCGCGCACCGCGCCGCCGCAAGGCCGGTCGGGCCTGTAGCTCAATGGTTAGAGCCGACCGCTCATAACGGTCTGGTTGCAGGTTCGAGTCCTGCCGGGCCCACCAATCACCACCTAAGTGATTGATAGTCGAAGAAAACACTTCAAATCAAAGGCTTATCCGGGCAGACTGCTACACGCCTTGGCTACACAAGGGGCGGACAAAATGGCAGCTGTTCCCGGCCTCAAGAGGCGTGGATCGGCATATACGTACCGCCGCAGGGTGCCGGACGAGCTGCGTCCGGTGCTGGAAAAGCGCGAATTGTGGGTCGCCCTCGGCACCACTGACTACCGCAAGGCGGTAGTCGAAGCCCGGAGGGCGGCGGCGCGGGTCGACGACATCTTCGCCGAGGCGCGCAAGGCGCTTGCGGCCGGCGTCGCATTCGAGATGCCGGGCAAGCCGGGGCCGTCCGAACGGGAGATGACGACGGCGGTTGCGGTGGAGCTGTGGCGCGATCAGCGGGCAGCGGCGAGCACCAGTCCGGTGCCGATGGACATGCCGGCAGGGGATTGGGTTGACGCTCTTGAGAAGACGATCGCCATGTTCCGAGCGAGCGACGCGAATGCACGGGCGGCGCTCTTCGCCCGCACCGTGGCGATCATCCGGGACCACAAGCTATCTATCCCCGTGCCGGAGCCGGTGAAGGGCGCGAATGGCCTTTCGCTCGCCGGGCAATCGTTCACGCTGTCGCCGGACTTCCTCCGGCTGCAAGAGTTGGTGCGCCGTGGCGAGATTGAGGGACGCGCGCGGGCACTCGATCGCGTCGAGGGCAAGCATGGGGACATGGCGCACGATCCACTGTTCGAGGGTGTGACGACGTTCTCCCCTCCCCCCGTGCAGAGCGTCCAGGGGACGACACTCGGCGAGGCGATCGAGCGGTTCAACAATGATCCGACGCGGGCGCACTTGACGGAGAGCGCCGGCATGAAGTTCGTCTTGATGTTCCGTGCGTTGAAGGAAATCGTCGGCGAGGCACGGCCTGTCATCTCGATCACCCGCCCGGACTGCGCCGAGACACAGGAACTCATTGCCGGCCTGCCGCCGAACTTCGGCAAGGTGAAGCGGTACGCCGAACTCAAGACGCTGAAAGAGGTCGCGGCGCTCGCTGCCGAGCGCCGGGACAGGCGCCTCTCGGTCGGGACGCTCCGGGTTTACACGCACAGCATGTCGAGCTTCTTCAACTGGTGCATATCGAAGGGTATCGTCACCGCAAATCCAGCGGTGCGTATGGCGCCGCCCAAGAGCGCGAGCGAGAAAGGCCGGCGCCCCTACACGATCGGTGAGTTGACCAAGATATTCAGCGCCCTACCCGTCTGGAGCGGCAGCGAGGGCGGGCGCTTTTGGGTACCGTTGATCGGCTTGTTCAGCGGCATGCGCCTCGGCGAAATCGTGACCTTGCGGGTCGCCGACGTGACGCAAAAGGACGGGGTGGACTGCATGGTGCTTCGGCGCGAGGCCGATCGCCGCTTGAAGACACCCGGTGCGGAGCGCGTCGTGCCGATCCATCCCGAGTTGGTACGCTTGGGCCTGCTTCGCTATGCCGAGGCGATGAGAAAAAAGGGCGCCGAGGCTCTATTCCCCGACCTTCCGGGCGAGGACCAGGACCAGGTTGCCGACATTTTCCAGAAGAGGTTCGCGTATTGGACAAAAACCACGCTCGGGGTGAATGCGCCGGGCACGTCGTTCCACAGCTTCCGGCATGGCTTTCGTGACGCTCTCCGCGAGGCGGGCTCACCGATCGACGCGACGCGGGCGCTCGGCGGCTGGGCTCGGTCGGGCGGCGTCGAAGAGCGGTATGGGCAAGGCACGCGGCCCAAGACGCTCGCCGAGGTCATGGCGAGGGTCAAATTCGACGTCGACCTGTCGCGCCTCAAGCCGATGTGAGCGCACTTGAGGAGGTCGCCATTGTGGTGCAACCAGTTGCAATAAAGTGCCGGGGCGGCGTTAGGGGAATGGGGCACATGAAGACTGAGGGGCGGTCGCTATTGGGGATGTTCGATGACGCACCAGTCGAGGCGAAGCGACTCATCAAGGCGGCGCGACGCCTCGCCAACCGAAAGGGGCGCGCCGAGCTGGTGCTAGCGGGGGCGTTGGCGCGGCTTGCGCGAGATGGTCGCACGGGCAAACAGGATTTTGACGAGTTCCTTCGTGAGGAACTCGGCGTCCGCTATCGCAAGGCGATGTACTTGATCGGTATACACGACCATTTCCACCGCATGGATATCGACGAGCGTCGCCTCGCTACCATGGGATGGTCGAAGGCGAAGGAACTCATCGGCATCGCGACGAGAGAAAACTTCGACGATCTGGCGGACTTCGCCGAGCGGAACAAGCGTACCGCCCTGATTGAGCACCTCAACGCTAACTACGGACGCGCTGCCAGCATCACTAAGTCGAGGGCCAGGACGGGCGGCCGCATGTCGTTCAGCCTGTCGCGCGACCAAGCTGAGACCGTGCAGCGCGCTCTCGATATGGCGAAGGCTAAGGTCGGCACCGACGATGCCGGCGAGGCGCTGGCGCTTGTATGCGGCGAATGGGTGGTGACGAGAGCTTGAGTTCAGTAATGGGACTCAAGCCAATGCTTTGGGGCGCCGCTGCGTGACCTCTTCGGGCCAGACAATGTTATTACCGAAGAGGACCTTGCGGGCTTCGGTGAGCGCTGCCGCCCTATGCCAATGCCCTTCCACATGGCCAGTCTCCGGTTTCGGGAAGCCGGCGGGCCAGTAGGGGTCAGGACGCCGCAGAGAGGCCGGCAATTCGCCCGAGAGCGGGCTCGTGCGGACTCTTGGGGCTCTACCAGCCTTAGATGCATGACCGCCCTCACGGGCCATCTCTGGGGATTTCTTATCAGTCATGTTCTAACACCTTTCTATCCAAGCGCGACGCAGGAGGGGGAGCGCGCAATTGGGGGAGGGTCTTTTTTTTCTTAGCGGGAAGAGGCTTTTATGTCCTCTCACTTCTAACCCGTCTTCTTTATCTAATAAGGAAGCCGCCGAGCGCGTAGCGGCTCGGCCGCTGGTTGTAGTTTTACTGGTTTGTATTTTACTTATATTGGGTCCGTCTCCGCAGACGGAGGGAGATCCGCCTCCGCAGACGGAGGGGGGTCCGTCTCCGCAGACGGGGGTGTACCGCCAAATTGGCGGGTACTCGCCCACTCAAAGGTCACCGCATTTTACCACGAGTTCAGCGCCGAGCGCCTCGATAAGGTGTTCAGCATGTTCCGACGACCTGCATTCCGCTTCGAGGTGCTTGCACATAGCTGCAAAGAAGACGTCAAAGAGGTCCACCCCCCTGCCAAGACAGTACGCACTGGACGGTCCGAACATCGGGTGCGGCGTGGACTCGCGGCACGTGATCAACTCTTTGTCTATCAACCCAGTGCGCCCCTTGCTGAAGGCTCGATCGTCCATCCCCGAGGGACGGATAACCCAGCTTTCACCGTCGCCCTTCTGTCCCTGAACGAAAAACCGGCGGGGGATTTTCTCGAAGAGCTTTTTGAAACCGAACGTCTTCCGCTCGATTACCCACATAACCTTCAGTTCGGCGCTGTTTGGCCTCCCCTGATAGAAGGTCTCCATTCGCCCTTCATGGTGCCGGTTGACCACAGCGTAAAATCCACGGGTGCAGGCCGCGATAAGTACACTCCGATCAAGATCCGTCGTGCCCGCGATGCGCGGAAAGTCAGATGCCTTAGTGCCAGGGCAAAGTGAATTGAGAAAATCACCGGACAGGGTCGTAGGCCAGTGGGTGTGGGGTGTCGTCGCCACTGCCTCCAGCGATGACGGGCGAGCGCTTCCAACTACGCGCAAGGCGGTACTTCTGGTCATTGTGGGTGCTCCGTGTGGTGCGCGGCTGGCGCCATGACACGGCAACAGGGCGCCAGCTCGCGCGCGTCGGGGGATCAGTCCCGACAGCCGGAGTCTATCAGAGCGAGGTGTGGCCGTACAGCCGAATGCGCCTATAACTCATTGATATTATTTGACAAACACTCAGCCATGCCACTGCGCTCATCCGTTCCTCCACGCCATAGGATGCCGCCGAGACGGGGCTGGTCCGCCGCCCACTCTCTCGTGCGCGGGTCGATCGCAGCGCCGACGTGCTTGCCGATGTTCTTGGCGTTGTCGTCGTCCCTGGTGGCGTCTTCGGAACTGCCTTGGGTGGCCGCCTGGACGTTGCTGTCGCAAACGGAGATGCATGGTGCAACCCTTTGCAACAAAACTTCGTCGACGAGGCAACCGCGCGTAGCAGGGCAGCCAGCCGAAGTGGATTGTATCCAACAGGGCGTGATTGCGAGCAGCGGCCTCAGCATTGACGACATACTCACCGTTCGAGGAGCACGCTGGCACTTCAACCAACGTGCTGGTACCTGGACAACGGACCACGGCAGCGCTCGCGTCCTTCACCGAGCCGTCCGCTAAAAAGCGAAGAAGGGTGAGACCGCCCGAATTGACCGTCCCCCCATTCACCTTGTCGGCGGTCAAAAGCGCACGGCGCTCCGCCATTTTGGCAGTCGCCTCCTCCCGACTATGCCCCTGTCTATGAGGCGGGCGAGCCCGTTCTCCTCGGCCGTTGACAGCCCCGATCCGATCGCGTCTGCACTTGTCGCCATAGGTGCAGACCGCGTGACCACGCCCGCTTTCGTGAGTTCACGGGCGTGGGCGAAGCACGCGCGTTGACCGCCAGCGCAGCAAAGATCATTCTCGTGGATGCATCTTTATGCCTCATGCAGAAGAGTCAGGTGCTGTCTCTCGGCGCGAGACTCAAAGGAGTTCGCAAATGGCCGTTGTCCTTGGCAATTTGTATATTGCACTAATCGCCGCCGGCGCATCCGAGGAGCAGGCTACTGAGGCATCCGAAGTTACCTCAGGTGGACAACGCTACTTCTCGTCAATAGATTCCAAGATTTCGCTGATGATAGGAATGACTGCATTCTCAATCGTGTTCAACTTTGCTACGCTCTTAATCCTGCTGACAAGGCCGACTTAGAGCTGCGGCACTACAGTCGACCAGGACGAGCTCGCACCGCTAGCACGGTTTTCGTATTGGGGTCATCGTCGCACTCATAGACGTGAATAATCCAGGCGCCGAAGCCGTTTTGGAGTTTGATACTGTCCCCGACGTAGGTCAACGTTGAGCGTTGATAATCCAACCAAATGGCGCGGGGCAACTTGGACTCCATGAAGCCATCGGTCCATTCGAAGTTATTTTTTGCAAGCCGCTCGATATAGCTACTACAATCCTTGGAGGCATGAGCCTGCCATTTGCTACCCCAGCAATCGACGCTTGTCGCGCATTGGGCCTCCTCTTTGCGGAGTTGCTCTGTCTTTGCCTTCACCTCCTCGGGGGTTGGTGAAGTCTCACCCCTCAATAAGCTTCGTGACAGACTTGCGAGCGCAGCAGTTGCAATGCAGCGCGAGGATATAGAGTTGCTGGTTATTCAAGCCGAAGCGATTGTCGACGCTCGCCGCAAAACAGCCGCGGGTGGCGTGGCCTAGCTCCATATTGCAACGGGTTGCACCGGAGTGACGCGCGCCGCAACTAGTGAGTCACATGCTATCGGAAATTTGGCGACCGACCATGTGATGGCATACAACGGTACAAATAGCGGCATTCTCATTGAATGCATTCAGATATTAGACCTCCCGCTCGAATTCGAGAACCCGCCAATTTGGCGGGTACGCTTCTGAGACGTCCAACGGAATGTCGTCAACGCGCCGGCCGTGGCAATACTGTCCTGCGCTTCCGTTACCCGACGGGTTCATCCGAATACCGTCACTAAAAGAGACGCGCGAGAACACGGGACACCTGAACCGCGCTCCATGTGCTTCCCCGCGCCGTAGGAATGCCGCGTGCATTGAGGACCGCGGCAATCTCCCGTAGTGACGTCGCCCCACCTGCCCGCGCATCGGCGATGACCGGGGCAAGATCTAGGGCGCGATGTTCAGCGATCTGCGTGCGTCGAGCGCGCCCTCGCTCCCGCCCATGATCCTGATGTGAAAGATTGCCGGGGTTGCCGAGTTGGGCGCCACGCGAGCGGGCTATTTCGAGTGCCGCCTTGGTCCGCGCCGATATCATCTTGCGCTCGGCTTGGGCGACAACCGCCATGATGCCAACAATCATCTCGTTCGCTTCAGGCATGTCGGCCGCGACAAAGCGGACGCCCGCCTTCTGCAGGCCGAGGAGAAAGTGCGCATCGCGCGAGAGCCTATCGAGCTTAGCGATGACAAGCACCGCGTTGTGGAGGCGACAAAGTGAGAGCGCTTCGGCGAGCTTAGGTCGATCGTCCCGCTTACCGCTCTCGATCTCTACGAATTCGGCGACGTGCCTCCATCGCTCGCCGTTCAGGAAATCGGCAACAGCCTTGCGCTGCGCATCCAGGCCTAAGCCAGACCGTCCCTGCCGGTCGGTACTGACCCGCAGGTATGAAACAAACTTACTCATTGCTACTAAGGCTGCTCCAGAAGGCGCTGCGACGCTCGACGCGACACGTTTCAATCTTATCAATGAACGTCGGAAAGAATGTAACAGCGGCGAAAATAGGAAATTGAGGATGTTTGGTTATCAACATTCCGGTCTAGTTGACCATACGAGGCAATAATATGTACGAGCGTGCCATATTATGACATCTGCTGTTGCCAAATGAAGCACCAGCGCCCCAGAGCAGGATGACATCTTAGGTGGCTCAACATTTTTATATTTGCAACGCTCAACACCACTTGGAAGACTCGAATCATCTAAACGAGATTAACGACGTTGATCTGACCTCTTCGTGCAGCGAGGCAGCAACACGACATGCTTTGAATAACTCTCGACTCGAGCCGCAGCAATGCGCCATCGAAAGCATCAGATCTTAGGGGCAAATGCGGTCGGTCGATTGCCAGGTCGAAAGAAACACGTAATGAGGTAAGATCTAAAACTGGCCGCAAACACTCCCGATCGATACGAGCAAATGATAAAAATATCGACCGACTACAACCCCTCTGGCATACTTCGGTCGATAAGTCAGGGGCATAGCTAGATGAGCATGGGTTAATAGATATGATTCTACCAATTTTGTCGATACGAGATCTCTAACATTGGAGAATTTCATTCGTTCGCCTGATCGACTTTTTATGACACCTTCTAGTGTCGGTTGGTGTGCGCCTTTTCACAGACTACTATTTCGACGTTGCGCGAGTGGAGGCGCAGTTTAGTCGATCAACAGGCAACTTCGTCCTCAGACTGTTTGTCCGATTGAAATGGAGCATCCCGTTGCAGATCTGCGTCCGTTCTTCCTGAAGGCATATTGTCAATGCCTGCCGCGCCAGAGCTTGCCGCCCGGACGCGACTGCTTGGCCGGCCAATCGCTCGTCCTCTGGTCGATCGCGATGCCGAGACGCAGGCGCGATGGAGACACGTCGCGAGCGCGATCTCGCTGCCGAGATTTGCAACCCGTTGCAACATATCCGCTTAGGCTCGCTCAGACGGTGCTGCACTGACATTGGAAAATGATCTAGCCGCCGCGGAAGTCCGCACTATACGCAACAAGCGGCCCCCCGATCACGCCCAGATACCGGACATTCGGGTCCAGGATGCCAGCGCCCTTATTTCTGGCGGCAGCCCAGGGAGGGCTCTTCGGCTAAGTAATCTCCCCGAACAGCTCAGCGCCGTCATCAGACATCGTCCGGACTAGTAGACTGCGGTCTAAGAACAGATTTCGGCGCTCGCAACTGGGTTCGGAGATCAATAGGCAGCTATGGCACGCAGCGCCGTGCGTCGCTCGGTCACCGCTTCGGTCATCGGGCTCGTGGTCAGCGCAGACAGGATCGCTTGAGCAGATCGTCAGTCTTGCGAGAGCATTCTTCAGAAGTGATGCGAACCTTGGCGCGGTGGCGACCAGGCCGCCCAAGGTTCCCTGCGCGCCGGGTGTTGCGGTGTAGATCAGGATTCCGCAACGATCATACGCGCCGGGATTCTGGCGGCTCGGCACCGCGTAAATCCGTTCCTTCAAGGAGCTGGCGGGGTAGCCGCAATCAAGCGCGATCTCACTCATCAGTGCGTGGGACAGGCTGTGGAGCAGTACGTACGGCGTGCCTGGATAGGACGGTGGCGTTGCGGTAAAGCGTTTCCGCCAGTGATCGTAGCCCGCCAGGAGCTTGACCTGTCGAGCCTGCACCTCTGCGCACTGGAGCCAGTCAGCGATCTTCGTCTCATCGAAATGGATGAAGATCCCCTCACCGAACTGCTCGATCGCCGGCAGCCAGTCCGCGCCTTGGCTAAGGGGAGCGCCCCGCACCGCCAACTGGATGTCCTCGAAATCGCCGTCCACACTGGCGGGTGCAGCTTCAAATCGAGTGAAACCATACAGGCATGACACCTCGCGGAGGCGATGCACCGCAACGAGATTGTTGATTGAGGACAAGTCGACCCCGACGCTCTCGTTGCGCCACTGCTCTGGTGGCACCGTCTGCGCGTAGAGCTTCGCGTCTGGCGCGTTGTGGCCGATTTCACCCCGGCCGCTGGCGAAGACATCGAACTCAGCGACCTGCGGGGGGCGGCCAAGATCGGACTGTGCGTTCTCCCGCAAGCGCAGCAGGCGCTCCAGGATGTCGCTGTTAGCATAGGGGCCGAGCGTCGCCTCGACCTTTGAATTAAACATCTTCGCCGCGGCGATGTGCTCGACCGTCGTGGCCTTGGCAAGCTCGCCCGCGAGGTTCTCGACGAGGCGAGAGAGCTCGTCCTCCTCCGTCGGCAGCGAGATGACAGTATAGACCTGTGGGAAGTAGGTATTGGTCGCGGTCCGGGTGAGCAGCTTCAGGTTCTGGTCGCAGCCATCCGGATCTCGGTCCAGGAGCCAGGGGCGCTGACCTTGGCACTTCCCGAGCCGGCCGGGCTGGAAGAGATCCTGCAGCGAAAGCCGCCGGGTGCAGCCGCACACAACGCTGGTGTCCGCGGGGTCCGCACTCGTGCCCTTTTCCTCGATGTACATCGCCTCGGCGCAGACATCAGGACCATGAACTGCGTACCGCCAGTTGATGTCGTCGAGATGGCCGTTGTCGCAGGCGCAGACGAAGCGAATTGGCGTGACATCGCTCTTGCGCCCATCGTCGAACTCGAACCGCCGCCGCCCCTTGCTGTCGAGATCGTTCCAGCGGACCAGTCGGCGCCGGCGCGAAGCCCTCGCGCCCTCGCCGATTCCCACGTCCTCCACCGTTTCGCAGATGAACCACTTGGGGAACACCGGCGCATCGACGCCTGCGGAGCCACTCCGCTGCGCATCGAGCTCCTTGGGCGGCGTCCGCAGGGTGAGGCTCACGCCGGCCCCCAACCGGCCCTGATCCTGCAGGAGCTTTTCGAGCCGACTCGATAGCCGTGGCTCGGAGATCACCGAGAAACTGCCCCCGCTCATGTCCCACCGCTCAAGGCCGCCGACCACGACGGACCGCGTGGGAAGGTCGATCATGGCTCCGGGGCCGAAGGTGGAGACGAGCTGGCTGAGACGTTGCGCGTTCTTGGCCATCAGACGTCATCCGCGTTGGCAATGGGGGACCCGTAGGGGTCTTTGACCTTCATGCGGACCGAGGGCTCGACATCGCGCATGGATCGACCGGCGACAAAGCGCGCGTGTGCGGGCGTCAGATTCTCGATCTCCGGCTCCAGAGGCTGATGCAGGAGCCGGTGAGGACTCTTCTTCCGCGCATAGGCGAAGGTGTTCCCGCCCGCTGCCTGATCGTGCGCTGTTGAGACCCAGTCGGCGAAGACCTGCTCGATCATCGCGCGCAGAGCGGCGCTGCCGCCGGCGACCGCAGATGGCGGCGCACGAATCACGATGAAGTTACGAACAGCGGCCATGACATCGGGGTTGGCCGCCAAGTCGACGACGGATGTCTCATAGGTGAGGCCGGCGTCGAGGTGCCTGGCAGCAGAGACGACCACCGCCGCGAGCGCCCTGTCCAGCGCCCTGGCCGCCCAGGGCGTGACGCTGGTCGCTTCGACCGCGCGGTAGAAGGTACGATGGTACTGGCCGAAATGCTCGAAATGCATTCGGTCGCGCGGCTTGTGGAGATTGAGCACCGCGACCACCAGTCCGGGCCGGTTGTGATCGCGACCGACGCGGCTGGTCGCCTGGATGTATTCAGCGGCGGTCTTCGGCTGGCCTTGCACCACCATTAGGCCGAGGCGCGTGATGTCGAGGCCGACCGAGATCATGTTGGTAGCGAGCGCCACGTCGACCGTCTCGGCTTGGCCCAAGAACCCTGCCTCGAGGCGCTGCTTGGCGAGGGCGACCTGATCAGTCGAGACCCTCGAGGTCAACTCCATGGGCTCGCGGATGGGCCGGTCGCCGAACGGCTGGTCATGCGGAACAACCCGGCGGCGTTCATCGCCATAGCGCCGCGCCCGGTCGCGAACCTCGTCCTCGACGATCCGGCGCGCGCCGCCCAGCTCCCGCAGCGCGTTGAAGTAGCAGAGCGCCGTCATGTACGGGTCCGCGGGGCTGGCCTTGCCGTCCTTCGGAGGATCCGCCTGATAGGCCGCCTGAGCCGCGGCGAGCAGGGTCGTCAGCGCTCGCAGGAAGACGAGCTTCGGACCCCGGCCTTGCGCGGCAATGCCCATGTAGAGACGCGCCGGATCCTTCGAGGTCGGCACGGTGACGGCGAAGAAGCTGTCCGACCGGTCGGGCCCGGGAGGCGGAAAGATACTGGTCGTCTGCCGGTCGAAGAGGGCGGCGATCTGGTCGGACGCGCGCCGCACCGTGGCGGTGGAGGCCACGATCTTCATGCGGATGCGCTTGCCGTCACGGGTCCGCTCGGCGAGCTGGTCGATGGCGCATTCGTATAGGCCCGCCACCGTTCCCAGCGGTCCAGCGATCAGATGCAGCTCGTCCTGAATAATCAGATCCGGCGGATCGAGCTTCCAGCCGTTGTCGAGCGGCCGTCCATGTCCTGGCTCGGCCGCGCCATAGAACCCGATATTCGGATCGAAACGGTTGACGTGGCCAAAGAAGGCGCCTGTTTCGCCGACCCAAGGCAAGGCCGCGAACTTGTCGATTGTCGCGATCAGGAAGGCCGGCAAGCGCCTGTAGATTGGCTCATCTACCGTAAGGATCGGCAGAGGGCGGTTGCGGGTGAAGTCGCACCGATCGTTGACGCAGCGGATTTCCAGGTTGGTGGGCGCCGCATTGCTGGGCGTGCAGGAGAACGACTCCGGCGTGAAAGCCGTACCGCACCAGGGACAGGCCTTGATCGGTGCCGGCGCCCGCTTGTCCTGACCGAGCCGATAGCGCCGCACGCGGCCCACGGCCGTTGTCTGATCGGCTTCACCGGTCCGGCCGAGCTTGTTCGGGGAGGCGTCCGATCCGACCCAAAGGCCGATTTCAATCGGCCAGTCGCCGAGGACCTTCCGGCCGCGTTCGTTCACGTTCGCGGGATCCGTGCGCATCAGTTCGAGCGCGCAGACGACGCCTGCGGCGCGCGCCAGCTGGTCGAGGGTCAGGAGGCGCAGCGTGTAGCGCATGATCACCGCGACGCCCGCGCCCAGCACGCCGGGAGCCTTGAGCCGCCGCATGGCGATGGTGAAGGCCGCGAGGCCCAGATAGGCTTCGGTCTTGCCGCCCCCCGTCGGGAAGAACAGCAAGTCCGCCGTCTCCCGATCGGGGTGGCGATTGTCGGCCAAGCCCGAGAGATTCAGCAGGATGAAGGCCAGCTGGAATGGCCGCCAAGCGGGTGCGCGTTGCGCCGCCGGATCACCCTGCGGCCCGGCGTTGCGGCGACGGGCGGCGCGCGCCACGGCGAGGTTCATGAAGCCGAAGGCCTGGCGCGCGAGCGGTTCGGTCGCGAGGACCTCGAGGCCGGCGCCGATCCGAGCCTTCGCCGTCTCCATGTCCCGGATCAGATCGTCCGCGGTCTGGCGGCGGCGGGGCGACGTCAGCGAAATGGCCCGTTGGGCTGTAATCCAGTCGCCATAGAGCTTGGGCAGAGCCTCGAGCGCCGACCTCAGCGCCGACCCGTCGCCGCTGGCCAGATCAGCCAGCGCCTCCATGCCAAAGGTCACGGCGGACTTTAGCGGCTCGCCTTCGTTCGGCGCCACGCGCTCCACTTCGGCCAGGGGCAACGGGTCGGTCCAGACCCGCTTCACATCGCCCGCCGTTTCCTGGTCACGCGGCCAAGCGGCGGCGGCGTTGCGCCCGACGGCCCATTCGCAGACGTCGCGATAGTGCAGGTCGGCGATCTGCAGGTCCGCGTCGTTCGACGTCATGCCGGAGAGGTCGCGGCGCGGGCGGAAACCCGCCTTGCTCTTCAGCTCCAGGCGCGCCTGGAAGGCGTAGCCGACGTCCGCGTAGAAGCGGTGGGCGCGCGAGCGGCGGTTGACCAGGAAGACCGTCAGCGCCCGCACCCGCTCGACCTGCCCATCGGGCGTTGGGAATGTGAAGACCCGCGAGTGGGTTTCCAGGCACAGGCCGCCGCCGGGCAGCTGTTCCGCGGCGCTATCCGGTACGATGAACGGTCCGGCCCGCCCGTCCTGGACGGCTAGCGTGAACCTACGTTCCTTGGGCGCGCGAACCCATTCGACCTGCGGACGCCGCGGTTTCTTCTCGGGGTCCAGCTCGCCCTCCGCATCGGGCAGCAGCAGCGCCTTGTCCATGGGCGGCTCGGTGCGATAGTCCCCCCAGGAGACGAGGGCTTCGATCTCACGGATGTCAGGATCGAGTAGTACGGTCAGACCGACGGAAGACGGCAGGAAGCGCCGCCTGGCGTTGGGCGCTTCGGGCTCCTCGTTGTCACCTGCCGCCCCGCCAGCGCCGTCGGCGTCAGCCTCGCCGCCTTCGATCTCCAGTTCTTCTGCCTCGGCCGAAGCGTCACCGTCTTCGGCCCCGTCGAGCGCCAGTTCGTCGTCGGCCGGCGCAAGAAAGCCGGTGAGATACCAGCGCGAAGGGTTCTCGTTCAGCCGCTCACTGGCGAGGTCGAAATCCTCAGGGTCAGGACCAGGACCGACCAGGTCGCGGCGGAAGGCGCTGGCGATGCGGGTACGGACGTCAAGCGAGCTGGTCATAAGCGTCCAAGGCCTTCTGAAAGAACAAGTTCGCCCAGGGCGTTCCCAAGCCACTTGGCCGTGTAGGCCGGTTTCAAGGCTTCCTTGGGCCGATACCCGGCGTCGGCGAGCAGCGCCTCCAGGGCGATGAGCCGGTCGCGAAAGCCCAACCGAACGCCGAAGCGCATGCTGGCCTTGTCCGGCCCGCAGAGAACCCAGGCGTCGCTCCGTGTCAGGGCGTGCGCCCACAGCGAGCGTTCGCCCACATCCAGGGCGATATCCGGCGCGCGGATCGCCACGACCGCGCGCTGCGCGTCGGTCACTGGATGTACCGCGCTCAGACCGCCGGCAAGTTCGGCGGGATTGATCAGCGCTTCGGGGCGGCGGCGTTGGAATCCGGTCTGGGTCTCGGTCACACAGTCCTCCACCGTCTCGACCTGATAGCCGCCCGTCAGCGCGCGCCAGGACCCCACCCGGAAGCACTCCAGGATGATGTTGGTGTCGATCAGGAGGGGACCCTTGTGACGCGGCATCGATCATCAAAGCTCGATGGGGGACGGAGCCCCGTAGACCTCGAAGAGGTCACCCAGCTCATCGACCGTCAGGTCGAGCAGCCCACTGGCCCGCCGGGCCGACAAGTGGCCGCCCTCGATGGCCAGGCCGACTACTTCGACGAACGGCTTGGAGAAGGGCGGCGGCGCGTCAACCGCCGCCTCCCCACGTCCATTGTTGCGCAAGGCCGCGTCGGGGATCGCCCGCGCCTTGGCCAGCTTCAGCCTGTTCAGGGCGACAAGCCGCCACTTTAAGGCGGATGCCGTGACCTTCAGCTGGTCGGCGGCGCCGTTCAACCGCGCCACGAGCGCGTCATCGGCCAAGGCCGACCAGTCGGCCATTCCGTCCAGTATGTTCACCGGCATCAGGACCGCCGAGGCGAAGTTGTTGGCGAGCTGCTCGACCCGGTTGCCGCCGGTCTCCACTGCGGCCTCGGAGTGTTCAGGCGGCATGGTGTCCCAGGTGAGGATGTGGAACAGCTCGTGCGCCAGGTCGAAGTTGCGGCGGCCCACCACCTCGTTGCGGTTGATGAGAACCACGTCGAGCTCGGGCAGCCGGCAGGCGGCGCCGGATATCCCCTCGAAGGCGTCCACCCTGAGCACCAGAATCCCGAGGGCCTGCTCCACGCTCTCGGCGAGCCGGTCGGCCGGCACATCGCCGAGCTCGAACTCCGCCACAAAGCGCTCACCGGCCTCCATGGCGTCTTCAAAGCTGTGGCGCGAAGTGAGGCCCAGCGATCGGCGCAGCAGAGGCGCCGCCCGCCCGACTTGTGACGAGAGCGCCCGATAGGCGGCGATCCAACGGCCCGCACTGCGCTCATAGCCATTGAGAGCCTGCGGCCCGACATTGGTCTGCCGCCAGGAGAACCGCCCCTCGCCCACCAGGAGGAAGGGGTTGGTGAAATAGTCGAGGGACGCGCCGAGCTTCTCGACGGCGATGACCAGTTCCTCGGCGGTCACCCGCCGCTCGCCCGTCTCGATCGCCGACACCGTCTGACGGTCCTTGAAACCGAATACGCGCGCGAGGTCGTCCTGCGAGAGCTTCCGCTCTTCGCGCAACGCCTTGATCCTCGCTCCGATGAAGTTCGCCATGACCGCCTCCCGCGATCATGTAATCTTGCATTTCTCCGATTGCAAGATTTTCTTGCGAAGCCACCACCCTTCAGGCGGCATCGTCGTCGTCGTCGTCCTCATCATCTTCATCCACCGCGACGGTTAGTCCGGCAGCGCGTTCCCCGGCGGCGCGGGTTACGTTCAATGCAAGGAGGCGCGCGAGAACTTCGTCCTTGAAGTCGGCGGGCCAATCCAGGCGGGTCTTGACCTTTTTGCCCTCATCGGCCTCGAGTTCCGTGAATACGGTCGTGGCCCGGTCGGCCAAGCTATCCCAGGCGCGTGCCAGATCCTCCTCGGTCTCGCCGCGCGCATAAGCTCGCAATACGGCAGCATCCATTTCGGCGTGCAGTGTCCGCAAGCGAGCAATGTCGGCGGCGTTTTCGCCGCGCGCGTGGAAGCGGTTATAGGTCTTGGTGAGCCCTTCATTTCGATCGACCATCAAACGCCCCCGGAACGCATCATACGCCTGACCCGCGGCCTCCAAAGCTGGATCGTCCTCGAAGTTGGTCGGGAACGGAAACGTCCGAAAACAGTCGGATGGTGTGTATCGAAGTCGATCTTCCAGTGTAGACGCGAAGAATCTCGCCCAAAGCTCGTGAGAGCGCGACTGCAACACAGCAAAAGCGGAAAACTTATCAAATGAAAATACGATGCAACTGTCGGCGAACACGATTTCTCTAGGGACGCAAGCTACCGCCATTTGGGCCGAGTGACGGGACAGCGCGAACGCACTCTTGAGGTTTCCAATGGATTGATACAAATCCGGGCGCTCTCGCCAGTAGCGCCACCATTCGTAGTACATCGGACCATTTTTCTTGTTTTTTTCCACCTGCCTATAGGGTTGTACATAGCGAGAAAGAACTTCGAATATTCCGGGAAGCTCCTCTTCGACCTGCTCTATGGACATATTGTTGACGTTGATAACGTACCGATCATGCTCTTGGGTTGGAGAGGTGTTTATCTCGTCACCGCCAAGATACGGAAATATCCGCCGAGAAGCTGCTTGGTCGGACGCTATAATCCTCGCCATATCGCTGGCGGAAGCTGCAGCTCCCTTCGCCGCGGCCACATCATCGAACGTGAAGCCCATCCCCAAGATGATGGACCCCTGAAATGCTTTGCGAGAATTCGCCGCAAGCCTAGACGGCGAGCTGTCGAAGTCGCCCTCTACCAAATAGGCCGAAATCCTGCTCACAGGCCGGGCGTCTAGGAACGCGTTGGACACTGCGCCCTTCGCTATGTGCACGACGGAAACGACGACACCAGCATCGCCCGGCCAAGGCACGCGCTTTCGAGCGCGGGCGACAGCTCCGCCGCCGGTCAAAATTATGGCGAGCGATCCCTCACGCGTGTCACCTTGAGCAAGAGTGTTGGTGCCAATTAGGCCCATGACCCCATCGGCTCTCAGCAGCGAGTATGCTCGGAGAAAGAAATGTCCAACCAGATCAACATTCTTGGTGCTGCGGTAGTGTAGCGCTGCGAGCCAATCTCGATATCCAGTTCCAAATTGCTCGGAAATCCGCTTGGCACCCAAAAAGGGCGGATTACCAACAATCGCATCGAACCCAGCGTTTTCGCGCGCAAACACCTCGGGAAACTCAAGCTGCCAATGGAATGGCGGGATACCTAGCTCTCCCGATCGCAACCTGTTCGCCGCCGCATCGAGCTGGTCCCATCGTGGCGGCATACCCGAAATCTGACTCTCGACCTCCGCCCTCGCCTTTTCACGCGCCTTGCCTTTGTCGGCAGCAAAGAACGCCGAAAGGATCGCATCGCCCATCGCACGGATCGGCGACAATCGGGTCTCTACATGGCGATGCCGCGCCTCCTGGATCACACGTGTTGTATCGTCGGGCGCGGACTGAATCTCTGCTCGGGCGGTTTCAGCCTCAGCGACCCTCTCGCGGACCAGCTGGCGGAACAGCGGCAACCCAGGCTTGGCTTCATCCCAGTTGGCCGCGGCGATCTGCGATGGTGTGAGCCCGACGAGGCTGTCGCCGCACTTCAATGCGTGGTCGAGGAAGGTGAACTCATGGTCCCGCGCCAGCGTCGCCAGCCAGAGCGACAACCGCGCCAGATCGACCGCGCGGGGGTTCTTGTCGACGCCATATAGGCAGCGCTGGGCGACAAGCCGCCGGGCATGCAGCTCCTCATCTTCGTCGGCCGGGATCGTGGGCCGGCTCTCCGGCCAGCGCGCCCAAGCCAAGATCAGGCGCTCGCCCAGCGCGCGACAGGCCTCGACCAAGAAGGCGCCCGACCCCATGGCGGGATCGCAGACCTTAAGGTCCAGAACCTGATCCGCCGTAGCGTCGGGCCCTAGGCAAGCGAAGGCTGGCTCCAGCGCGTGCTTGACGATGGGCGCGGTAAGCGACCGGGGCGTGTAGTGGCTTCCCGTCCTGCGGCGCTCATCGGTCGGCTGCAGGATCGGCGTGCCCGGCGCCGCGAGGGTCTTCTTGGGCGAGCCCCGCTCATCGACCAGGCCATCCAGCGCAACGACGAGGTCCTCGAGGCTCCCGGCGTCGTCGATCGGCTTGGCTTGCGCGGCCGTCAAGGCCCGGCCGGTATCTTCCTTCAGGGACTTGATCCGCGCCTTGCCCTTGAGCGCCGCCAGCGCGTCGAGGTCCACGAAGACGGGGGTCTTGTTGTTCTTGCCGGCCTTGATCGCCAGCGAGCGGCCGGACGTCAGGCCGGCCTCGAAGCCCATCACCGTCTCGTAGACCGAGCCGATCTGTTCGACGTCGAGCGCGCGATAGGACAGCCGCTCTCGCGTTCCGCCCCGGAGCTTCAGCGTCATCAGGCCTTCGAGGATGCGAAGCAGGCAGCCATCGGAGACGCCCGGCACGCGCGGCGCGTCCGTCGGGAGCGTCCGACCCTCCAGAAACGGGAAGGCGTCGGGGTCGAACAGCTTGCCGCCGCGCTCCTGCACAAAGCCAGTGCGATGCCCGCCGTAGATCAGCCGGAACAGCGCCAGAAGCTGGCCCCACCCGCCCTGGCGCTCGTCCATCGTATCCGGGTGGAGGGCCGCGTCCTCGCTCAGGCGCGCATAGAGCCCGCGCACGGCGTAGCTGGTTTCATAGACACGCCGGGCGTCGGCGTCGGTCCGGGAGGGCAGCAGGTCGCGGTCCTCGGCGTAGAGCACGAAGACCAGCCGCATCAGCACCGTCAGAAGGCCCTCGTAGAGGTGGCCGGGCCGGCTGGTGGCGAGATGGCGGACGAGGTCGGGCTCGGCGGCGTCGAAGCCGCGCAGGAGCTCATGCAGGGAACCGAGCACCTGTCCGGCGAGCGCGGTGGAGACCGCGGCCTGGGCGTCGCGGCTCTTTGCCAGCAGGGCCGGCAGTCGGCGGTCGTCGCCTTCGATGAAGAGGCGGACAGCGCCCAGCAGCAGCTTGAGGCCGCCCAGCATCGGCCGGCCGGCGACCATCGCCAGCGGCCGGATCGGGAAGGTCAGATGACCGGACGTCTCGCCCCGCGGCGCGTAGGTCAGTCGCAGGGCGTTGTCGGTGATCATCAGGCCGACGAACACGCCGGTTTCACGCAGGAGCCGTTCGAACCGCTGTTGCGGCGTCGCCTCCCACCCGTCCAGGCTCGCCCGCTGATCCGGATCGACGCCGGCGTCCTCGACGCGAATGAGCAGTTGCCACTCGCCGGCGCCATCGCCCAGCTCGCCCACTGCCCAGGTCGGCTGCAGCGACGTGTTGTGCTCGGGAAGCGGTACGACGAGGGACACCGGGATCTCCGATCCCTCTGGCGCACCCGCGACGTGCCGCGCTTCCCAACCGAGGATGGCCTGCGCGAAGGCCCACGGATCGCGCAGCGAGCGGCCCGAACCCTCCACGTCGATCTGCTCGGCCGCCTCCGCGGTGTCCACGGCCGTCTGGCGGGTCGGCGCGAGGCCAAGCTCTTTGATCAGGCTGGCGGCGATGACCAGGCCGACCGGCCGCACATGGTCGAGCCATTCGATGTCTGGATCGCGGTTGATGTCTTCGCTCATGACCTTATCCCGACGTCGGCCAGAGATAGACGATCCCGACCGGCTCGAGGCGGTGGGCGCGAACCTCGTAGGCGTCCCTCAGCCGCTGAGGCTCGGTTTGCAGCTCGCTCTCCAAGCGGTCGAGCCGGGTCTGCCAATGGCGCTTGTCCGCCTCACGCTCGCGGCGCTCCTCGGGCACCAGGTCGAGGCTCAGCTGGTTCGGGTTGAAGTCCTTGGACGCGGCGAGGATGCGATTACGCTGTTGCTCCAACAGGGTGGTCAGCGACCGGGCCTCTTCCTCACCCCGCTTCGTCAACTGGACCTTGACGGCCGCCAAGCGCTCGTTGGCGATGGAGGCCAAGCTGGGTGTCAGGTCGGCGATGTCCTTGGCCAACAGCGGCTGGATGCGCGCGGTGACTGACGCGGGCGCCTGGCGGCCATCGCGCAGGGCCTCCTCGAGCTGGTTCAAGGTCTTCTCTTCGCCGCTTTCGCCGAGTGGCCGCAGCGCCTTTGTGGCTCGTTCCGCTTCAGTCCAGATCGCCGTGATGGGGATGATCTCCTCGTGCAGTCTGGCCGCATTCGGCCCGTACACCGCCAGGCGCCCCATCATAACAATGCGCGGCTGCGCGCCCGGACCCAGGATCACTGACAGTCGCGAGAGGCGCGACTGGAACCCCTGGCTGAGGAACCGCGAGAGGAGGCGGCGGACCAGCCTGTGCTCCAGATGGACTTGGACGACATCGTCGGCGTTGCGGCCATCGGCCAGGATGGGCGGCTCGAAGGATATCTTACGGACCGGCGCGTCACGCCGCCAGTCCCCGACCCGTTCGCCGCGCTTTCGGGGGCGGGTGCGGAGGTCGTCAAAGGCGTCGTCCCAACCGGCGTCCGTCGCGAACCCGGGGCTGGTCGGATCGAGCTGGAACGTCGCGACCTTGCCGATGTGTTCGGCTTCGGCCTCGTCCAGCGACACGCCGGCCCGGGCCATGGCTGTCGCCGCGACACGCTGAAGGTCGTCGGCATCGACGCCCACCCGTTCGCGGGAGCGCTCGAGCGCCCGGCGAAGGTCGTCTTGTTCCTTGAGCAGAACCTCATGCCGGGCGGCTTCCTCGCCGTCCATTTCAGCCTGGGCGCGCGCGCGGGCCTCCTTGTCATCTTCTTCGGCGACCTGGCGCGCGATCGCTGTGGCCTGACCCTTGCCGATCCCGGCCCCGGCCAGCTTGGCGGTGACGCGATCCTCGATGACGCGGCCGGCGGAGCCGAGTTCCTCGCGGATGGTCTCGGTTTTGCGAACGAGGGCTTCGAGGACGATGTCCGCCTCCCGCTGCTCGTAGCGGAAGTATCGGCAATGGATGCGTTTGGCCGGCTGCAGCTTGCGGTCGATGCGACCATTACGCTGTTCGAGCCGCGCCGGGTTCCAGGGCAGATCGAAGTGGATGAGATCGGCGCAGCGGGTCTGCAGATTGATCCCTTCGCGCGCCGCGTCAGTGCAGATGAGGATGCGCAGGGGCTCGACCGCGGGGTCGGCGTTGAAGGCCCGCTTCACCGCCTCCCGGCGATCCGAATTGGTCGCGCCGGAGAAGACACCGATCCGCTCGTCCTCGCGATCTGTGTCTGAGAACGCCTCCCGCAACCGGCGCTCCAGCCAGCGGCGGGTGTCTTCGTACTCGGTGAAGAGGATCAGGCGGCGCTCGTTCCAGACGCCATCGGTGAAGAGGTTGGTCTTGATCCAATCGACCAGGTGACGAACGCGCGCGTCGGGGCGGGTGGCCGCGTGCTCGGCGATGGCCAGCATCTCGTCGACCGCGGCGAGCTCAGCCAGGAGGTCGCCCTTTTCAGCGCCGACCGAGCCTATGACCGTCGCCGCATCGGCGAGGCTGTCTTCCTCGGCGTCGGCCGTGGCCTCGGCTTCGGCGTCTTCCAGATCGAGTTCGGCGACGTCGTCTCCGGCGCGCGCCGCGACGAACCCCTGCGCGGCTCCCGCCGATTGCAGTGGGGTTTCCCCGTCGATGATCCGCTGCAGCCCCTTGCGATGCACCTTCAGGGTGCGCGCGAACGCGGCGATAGAGGAGAGCAGCCGTTGCTGAAGCCCCACGAACGCCAGCTTGGCGAGGGCGGCCTTCTGGGTCGGCAACTTCGCGATGCGCAGCATGCGCAGCTCGCCATAGGCGGCGAGGCGGCGTGCGAGGTCCAGCTCGGAGGCGTTGTCAGGTAGGCCGTTGATAACGATGGGCTCGATGATCCGTTTGGGGAAATCCTCGCCCAAGCGGCGCAGGTCGGATTTCAGCCGCCGCACCATGACCGGCTCGAGGTCTTTCGGCCGAACGATGACGCCTCGGGTGAACCGCTGAGGGTCCAGCATCTCCAAAAGTGCCGAGAAGCTGTTCGAGTGTCCATTGTGCGGCGTGGCGGACAGAAACAGCCGGTGCTCGAAACGATCCGCGAGCTCACGAACGGCGCGAGTTAGTTGGCTTGAAACCGCGTAACGAACGCCCGCCGAAGGGGCGGCGTGGTGCGCCTCGTCGAGGATTAGCAGTGCGCGGGCGCGGAACTCTCCGAGCACGTCTCGCAACCCACTAGCGTAGGTCTCGTCTGTTAGGAGCCGGTGCGAGATAATGAAGCGCGAGCCGGTGTTCCAAGGGTTCACGGCGAACCCGCGCTGACGCCGAAGGTCAGAAACCCGTTCCCGGTCGATGATGTCGAACGACAGACCGAACTTGGCCTCAAGCTCATCCTTCCACTGGATCGTCATCGAAGGCGGAGCCGCAATTACGATGAAATCGACCCGCTTCCGAAGCAACAGCTCCCGCGTAACCAGCCCAGCCTCGATCGTCTTACCCAAGCCGACGTCGTCGGCGATGAGCAGGTTTACGCGGGGAAGGCGCAGAGCCTTTCGGAGAGGCAGCAACTGATAGGCATCGAGCCGGATGCCTGCACGGAACGGCGCTTGCAGCAACTCGCGGTCCGCGGCCGTGGCCGACTTCCATCGCAAGGCCCTCACATGCGCCGCTAGGACCTCTGGACTGTCTGGTCCACCGAGGCCGACCGACTGCCAGCCCGTGTCATCAATTACGGACGCGGCGACCTCAGCGTCCCAGATGACCTCCAGCGCCTCGCCGTTGGCGTCGTCGGCGATGCACGAAAGCGAAAGGGTCTGGAGTCCGCGCCCCGCCTCGATCACACCATCGACCAACCAAGGACGCCCTCGGACGCTGACGAACTCTCCCTCGGATGGGGAGGCCGAATGGCTTGGAGCAGACACCCGAATCCCCCCTGTTGTTAAAATTCACATTAAGCGAAGCGCCCATAGCGCTACAACCGTGCCTGGATTTTGCGTGTCACAGCGATACGCAAGGCACATCACGTCCAAGAATTGATGATCTTGGGCGGCTAAGAGTCAGCTCCACCGCAACTGAATTCTCGTTCCAGCGCCGGTCCGACGCGAGCGGACCTTCCCAAGGTCGCAGATGGGTCAAAAGCCGCCAACCGCGGCTCGCAGATTATTGCAACCCGTTGCACCAAAAGGTGTCAGTTCCGCGTGACGCGGTCCCGCGTGGCAATAATCATCTTCACGCCCTTCGCCGAAGAATGCGGAGGACCGGGCCCGCGGAAACCCCTGCGAAGCTTCAGGTTCGAGTACCTTGCTAGGACTCGATTGACACATACGTCACTTGTGAGGAGCCACGACCGGGGGCAAACACATCATGCGTCTGCTACACAAGCGCGCTACGCACCTTCATATAAAGATCTGATTTTACATAGTTATTTTATTCTCACCTAGTTTCCTGCCGGGCCCACCAAACTCCCGTTTACCGAAGCGGCTGCTCGATCATTCCAGCAGCGCGTGGTGGTCAGCTACAAAGCGGGATTTTCCGCATTGCCGCGACATCGGCTTTGCCACCTTGAAGGATGAAGCCGAGGTCCGAAGCTCCGCTAAGGTACTGAACGCCGATGCTGACCAGCCAAGTCAGATATTCCATGTCGTTGCGCACGCCGCCGACACCCATCCACTTTCCGTGCGCCTTCGCCGCGGCCGCCACTTCCTCGTAGGCGGCGCGCATGCGCTCGTGCCGATAGTCACCCGGAACTCCCAGTTCGGTGCTGAGATCGGTGGAGCCTATATGCACCATGTCGATGCCCTCGATCGCCGCGATGGCGTCGGCGTTTTCGATCGCCTCGGGTGTCTCCAGCATGACGATCAGCAGGGTTTCCGCATTCAGCACCGTGTTGATCTGCCCCTGGGGATAACTGGCATAGCCGAGGGATGGCGCCTGGCTGAACGCAGAACGATGGCCGATCGGCGAGAAGCGGACCGCATCTACCGCGACACGGGCTTCCTCCACCGTGCTGACGTGCGGAACCATTACGCCCTGCGCGCCGCAATCCAGCACGCGGGCAATATCATGGGGATCGCGCGAGGTGACGCGGCACAGCGGCGTGACACCGGTGGGCAACGTGGCGACACAGATCATCGCCGCGGATTCCAGTGATGTTGGGTTGTGCTCGAGATCGCAATACAAGGCGTCATATCCGCATGCCGCGGCGACTAGGCCAATATTCGCCGTCCGCATCTGGTTGACGCTCAGGCTGAGGATGAGTTTGCCTTCCCTCAGCTTCCGCTTGGCAATGTTCTCGACGACGTTGGGCATTCCGTTCCCCCGATGGATGTTCGTACGATGTTTGCTCTCGCTCAGGAAAATCCGAACAGCCGCGAAGGCGTTTCCCAGAGCACGGTGCGCCTGTCAGCCTCGTCCGGCAGCCAGCGTGAAAGACAGGCCTGAACTGGCCCGTAATCCACCCGCTCTTCGCCGGGAACGAACGGCCAGTCGGAGCCCCAGACGCAATTGTGCAGGCCAAAGACCCTGACCGCCTCCGCGACGTAGTGATCGACATCGTCCCAGGGCAAGCCGGCCTCGGAGTAGCGGTCGGCGCCGGAGAGCTTGACCACGGCGCGGCCCTCGCGGCCCAGCTCAAGCAGCGCCTGATAGCCGCGCTGCCGCAATCCGGCGGAGGGAACCGGGCGGCCGAGATGATCCACCAGCAGCCGCATGCCGGTCGCCCGCAATGCCGGCAGCGCTTCGATGAGGCCGTCGCCCTTGTAGTGCACTTGCAGGATCCAGCCGAGCTCGCGCGCCAGGGCGAACATCCGCTCCGCACCGGGCTCCGTCAGTTCACGCAGCCCATATGCGAACAGGTTCACTCGCAGCCCGACGATGCCGCGGGCCGACAGGTCCAGCATGTCCGCTTCCGACAGGCCGGGATTGGCCAGCACGATCCCTTTGAAACGCCCGCTCGACGCCGCAATGGCGTCCAGCATCGCGCTGTTGTCGAAACCGTAGGGCTGCGCGGCCACCAGAAGCGCGTGGGTCAGCCCGTGGGCCGCCAATACCGCGCGGAATTGCCGGGCCGTTCCCTGTTGCGAAGGGTGCGGGATGAATCGCGCGTTCGGCGCGAAGCCGTATTCCGGCCCGCCATAGATGTGGGCGTGCGCATCGACGCCTCGCAAGATGGACAATTCAAGCTCCCTTTGCGCAGTCGGGATCATGCCGCCGCCGCTTCAGGGCGCAGCAGGTGAATGCGTTCAAAATCAACTCCGAGCCGGAGATTGTCGCCTATGGTGAAACGCTCGTATCCCGGGCGCAGCACCAGCAGCCTGCCGACCGGGGAATCCACCGTCAGCTCGACGCGATCGCCGAGGAACATCATCGCCTCGACCTGCCCAGGCAGGCCAGCCTGGCTGTCCGGGACCAGCGCCCACGCCTCAGGCCGGATGACGCCGACATAGGCGCCGTCATACTCGTTCCAGGCGGGATTGGTGCTACGGGACAGGACGAACTGACCTTCTTGCGTGCGAAGGTCGATGCCGACGCCGGCCGCGTGGACCTGTACGGGAAACAGGTTGGTCTTGCCGAGAAACTCCGCCACGTAGCGATTGTACGGTCGACGGTAGATGTCCTGCGGCGCGCCTTGCTGCACGATCTTGCCATTGCGGAACAGGAAGATGGTATCGGCAAGCGACATTGCCTCCTCCTGGTCGTGGGTAACGAACAGCATGGTGAGGCCGGTGCGGCGCTGCATCTCCTTCAGTTCCTGTCGCATTTCCGTGCGCAATTTCGCATCCAGATTGCTGAGCGGTTCGTCGAGCAGCATGAGCTTCGGGCGGGAGACGATGCAGCGCGCAATGGCCACGCGTTGCTGCTGGCCGCCTGACAACTGCGTGGCGCTACGATCGCGCACACTTGCTAGGCCGACCATGGCGAGCGTCTCCTCGACGCGCTTGCGCGTCTCGGCGGCGTCGATGCCGCGCGCACGGAGAGGGAGCGCAACGTTCTCGAACACCGTCATGTGCGGCCAGATGGCATAGGACTGGAACACCATCCCCAGATCGCGCTTCTCCGGCGGCAGGTGTATCTGCCTGTCCCGGGAGAACACCGGGCTGTCGCCGATCCTGATGGTGCCCATGCTTGGCTCTTCCAGCCCCGCAATGCACCGCAAGGTGGTGGTCTTGCCGCAGCCGCTGGGGCCAAGCAGCACTGAAATGGCGTTGGCGCTGAAGCTTGCCGTAAGGTCGTCGACGACTGGATTTGCTCCGTACCGCATCGAGAGATGCTCGATTTCAACGCTCATGCCAGTCGATTGCTCCGAGGGATGGACGGCCGATGGGTCAAGCCAGCGCCTGTGGGTCAGAAGCCGGCTTCCTGCCACCGCCGATACGCCCGACCAGCAGCATCACCGCCATGCCGACAGCAAGCTGCAAAAGGGCTAGCGAGGCGACGCGGGAGAACAGCCCCGCGTACCAGAAATCGAACGTCAGGATGGAGAAGGTCCGGATATTGGCGCTGTACAGAATGAGCACCATGGAGAGCTCGGTCATGAAGATGCTGTACAGCAGCACCCAGCCCGAAACGATGCTGGGCCGGATCAGCGGCAGCGTAATGCGGCACAGCGCCTGGACCGGCCCATAGCCGGAGACGCGCGCGCTCTCCTCGAGCTCGGGATGGACCTGCACCAGGCTGCCGGAGATGGTGCGCACCGCATAGCCCGAGAAGCGGCCGATAAAGCCGAACACGATCAGCCATATCGTGTCGTAGACCGTCCAGGGAAGATGCAGCCATAATGCTGCGACGCCGATGCCGAAGGCGATGCTGGGAACGGATAGCGGCAGCAGCGCCAAGTATTCGAGCAGATGCCGGCCTCTCACATTGGTCCGATGCACGATCCAGCTGATCGCGAGACCGAGAAGCGATGCGAAACTGGCGGCGATGATCGCGATGACCAAGCTGTTCTTCAGTGTCTGCCAGACATCCATCGACTCCCAGAGGAAGGTAAAGTTCTCGGAGGTGTACCGGCCGGACCAGGAATAGGTGGAAAGTGCCGCCACGACGATGACGACGATCGGAACCAGCACGGTCAGCGCGAGATAAACGAACACGCTGCCCGCAAGCACGAAGCGCGAGCGACCAAGCCTTATCAGCCGCGGCCGAAACCCCTTGCCCGTTACCGTGATGAAATGGCGGCCCTTGAGCAGGAACTGCTGCAGGAATACGACCGCCACGGACAGCGCCATGAGCCACAACGCCAGTACGGCCATTACCCCGTACGCCGGTGGAACGGTCTGCGATTCCACGTAGATCCTGGCGGTCAACGGGACGATCTGCTTCGGCCAGCCGAGCAGCACCGGCGTGCCGAACAGGCCGATGGCGATGACGAAGACGAGGACGGCGCCGGACAGCATCGCGGGCGCCACGACCGGCAAGGTGATGGTGGTCGCCACTTTCCATCGGCTGAGTCCCGCGACCTGGCCGACCTCTTCCAGGCTGGGGTCCATGCTGCGCAGAGCGCTCGCCACAATCATCAGCACGTAGGGCGCCATATAGATGCCCATCACCCATACAATGCCGAGCCGCGTATAGATGTCGAACGGTTCCGGGAGGCCGATGTAGCGCACGATGAAATTGGCCACGCCGATGCGCGGCGCGGCCAGCAGCAGCCAGGCGAAGGCACCGACGAACGGCGGGATGAAGATCGGCAGGATCGCCAGCTTCTCCAGCAGGGCGGCCAGAGGCGTATTGGTACGCACCAGAACCCAGGCCAGCGCGACGCCGATGGCGACGGCGAGGGTCGCCGCGCCCACGGCGAGTACCAGAGTATTGCCGAACGATGCCCAGTATTTGAACTGGGAGGCCACAACGACGAAGTTCTGCCAACCGGCATGGCGGCCTGCCGCGTCGACGACCAGCACGCTGTCCAGCGCGATCGATCCCAGTGGTAGGACGATCAGCACCGTCAATACCGCCAGGATCAAGGCCAGCAGCGTATAGAATCCGCGGTTTCCTGACTTCTTCATCCAAGATACCGTGACCGCGGAATGGATTTCGACCGCTTCTTTTCCGAAGTCGTCAAGATATGTCCAGGCCGGCCAGCCACCATTTGATGATCTCGTCTCGCTTCTCGAGCAGCTTGGAGACATCTGGCGATTGGATGTTCAGCTCGGCAAAGGGGGGGAAGCTGCCTGGCGGCGGCGCGGCCTTGAGAGTGTGATAGGTACCCTGCGCGGAATACAAAGCGGCGCCCTGCGGCCCCATCGCGAAATTGACGAAGAGCTGCGCCGCATTCGGGTGCTCGGACCCGTTGGAAAGGGCTATCGCGCCCTTCTGCGTCATGACCCCACTCGGCGGCAGGATGAAGACAACCGGCGCCCCCTTGTCGCGCATCTGCTGGTAGAAACCCAGGTGGAGCGAAAGACAGAGCGACCTCTCGCCCGACAACAGCTTGGCGACCTGAACACCGGTGGCGGGAGCGTTTTCGACCCTCAGCTTCTTCAGCCCGGCGAGGATCTGTCCCGCCTTCTCGGCCCCCAGATTCATATAGAGCGCACCGAAGACCACTAGGGTCGACGTCGAATTGCGAATATCGGCGAGGATGATCTGGTCACTCCATTCTGGCCCAAGATTGGCTAGATCACTCCAGTCTTTCGGGGTTTTGCGGCCGTCGAGCGCCGATTCATTATAGATCATGGTGTTGATCATGACCTGCGGCGTGACGTATTTCCCCTCTTTCGGCTGTGCTACCGAAGTAAACGCACCGGGATCGTCCAACGGCGTGGGCGCGATGTAGCCAGCCCGTTCGGCGGTGATCATCACATCGTCGCCAAAGATGACGACGTCGGCTATTGTGCGGCCGGAGGCTTTTTCACTGGCGAAGCGATTATAGACTGGCCAGCCGGCGCCTGGTACCGACGTGACCTGTATGTCCGGGTATAGCTTGCCGAAGGCTGCGACCAGTGTCGGAACCATGATCGAATCGCCATAGACTACGACCTTGCCTTCCTTCTTCGCGGCCTCGAGTAGTGAAGGCGATGCTGCAAAGCCGGGCGATGTCAGGCCCGCGCCAAGGACGAAGGTCGACGCCGACGCGATTTTTCCAAATTGCCGGCGAGTGATCGCCCAGTCAGCCATCTTGGTCCGCTCCATCCCACCTGTTTCACTTCTTTTGTGCCGTGCCGTAAATTGTCGGCTAGACGACAGCTTCCTGGCTTATATCGAGCTTTCTTCTGCGCCACTGTTACGTATCGGCACTTGGTTATAATGCTAAAAATAGAAGCAGGCCTCGCGCGATACGTCAAGTTTCCTGGTGTCGTGTGATGCGGAGCCAGTTCCTGACGTGTGGCGCGATATTCAGGCGGGTTCGCTTCGGGTTGGAACTACCCCTCGGGCCGGCGTTTCGCCGGCCCGAAGTAAACTCGGCGGAAAGTTTACGAAGAGCTTTGCGCCGGAGAGCTAACGCTTCTTCTCTGCCTCCTCGCGCGCGCAGCGGCTCGCGTGGGTGTCCAGTTGGTTTGCCTATCCCACCACGGTAGCTTGGTACCGTTTTGCGCCGCCATCAAGTCAGCACTGGAGGTCGCCGGCATCGAGTTCATCTCGGAGAACGGCGGTGGGCTCGGTATGCGGCTGACGAAGCGGCCTTAAGTCGGTCAGCGATCATCTGGCACCACCCCCGATTATTTTAGGGGGCGATCAATTGCGGCCGCCTTGGCTAATGCACTCGCATCGCGGTATCTGGCCTCACGGATCGAACCGCGGGGGTGTCTGTTGCCTGGCCCATTGAATCGTCCAAGTGCCCTGCAGCTGTTTCTCGCTTTCACTCGCATTACCTTGACGAGCTTCGGCGGGGGCCTGAGCGGCTGGCTTCTCCGCGAAATCGTCCAGAATCGGAAATGGGTCACCGAAGAGGAGTTCCTGAACGGGCTCTCGCTTTCGCAGGCGCTCCCCGGCTTCAACGTGACCAATCTCGCGATTTTTCTCGGCTACCGTCTGCGGGGAGTATGGGGCGCCGTGGCCGCGGTGGCCGGCATGGTCGTTCCCGCGAGCATGCTGGTTCTCGTCATTGCCGTTGGCTTCGCATCGCTTGCGGACATGCCGGTCACGCACTCTGCTCTCGAAGGAGCGGGGGCCGCGGCGATCGGCCTGTCGCTTGCAATGGGCGTAACGGCGGCCGAGCGTGTCGACCGGCGCGCCGCCCCCCTCGCGATCATGGCGGCGACATTCGTCGCCGTCGGTATTCTGCAATGGCCGTTGATATGGGTCCTGCTCGGCGCCGGCGCCGTCAGCGTTGCGTTGTCCTATGCAAGAGGGGTTTAGCGGCTTCCGCCATGGCGAATCTTCTGCTCAGCCTGATGCTTGTGTTTCTGCCGCTGTCCTTCGCGACGGTGGGCGGTGGCCAGTCAGCCCTCGCCGACATCCATCGGCAAGTCGTCGAGGTTCACCATTGGATGACGCCGGCCCAATTTCTCGACATCTTTGCCATCGCTCGGATGGCCCCTGGGCCCGGTTCGGTGCTGTGCACCCTGATCGGCTGGCATGTGGCCGGCTTTTGGGGAGCGTTGGTCGCAACGCTGTCAATTATCGGCCCCACGGCACTCCTTGCCTACGGCGTGGCGCATGTATGGGCCCGCTTCGGTGGAGCGCGTTGGCAACGCGCGATCGAGTCCGGGCTCAGACCGGTCGCAACCGGCATGATACTAGCGGCAACATACGTCCTGTTCCGGGCGCTCGAGGGCGGCTGGGCCCCGCGTGTTGTCGCGCTGGCCTCCGGAGCCCTTTTGCTGAAGACGCGTGTACATCCTTTGCTTTTGCTGGCCTGCGGAGCGGCGATAGTCGTGATGGTTCACGGCAATCAGATCACCTGAATCCGCCTGACTCTTGATGTTTCGTCGCTCAGCTCGGCTATACGGATGTGAAGTTCGTTCCGGGGACGCCTGCTCCGCACCGGCATGCTCGGGCCGCGCCGGCGCCGAGCACTCGTCGATGGCATCTTCGAGCTCTACGAGGCCATGGCTGCCGCGCGCGCCCGCTCATAGCGCGGACAGTCAATGAATGATGCATGTTCACGTTGCGGACTTCAGGATTGGCCGGAAGCGCATAGACAGGCGACGGCTCGCGACGTCGGCACTATATTCGAGGCATCGAATCCAGGTGGCGATCAGAATATGACCGAGCGGAATGATAAGCCGGTATCTCCCGCTCGCGCCGCGGCAGAGGTGGCGTTTGGCAAATTGTCGGCGCCATCCGATCTTCAGGGGAAGGACGCCACTGACCCCGGCGAAGCAACGCACGCCAAGATCGCCAAGCTGAAAGCACTGCGCGAAGCTCGTGATAAAGCCGTAGCCGACCGTAGCGAAGCTGCCCGGGATAAGCGCCGCAGCCGGGCAAAGCCCTGATTGAGGCAGATCACCCGAACCTGGCTGAACCTACAATGGCTGGGGCTTTCGTGTCTCGCGCGGGCTGTACTGGCTGTCGCTGCAGCTAGTCCGCTTGGCGCTCGCCATCATGCGGCCGGCCCATCCGACGGTGCACATCGCGGGCAGGCAATATCGACAGGATCAAGTCGCCAATTTGGCGACTTGAATAGTTGAGGAGGGGCGGCATCAACGTAAGCATCCCCTGAGAGCCGCGGTCGAGTGGGAGCGCGCTTTCTTAGCCTCTCAGGCGACGATATGAGTCCCAGTTCGGCAGCGCCATCCACATTGTGTCCCAGCCTGGCTCTGCAATATGCCCCAGGACCGCGTCGACCTCGAACTCCTCTCCAGGGTCCTCGTAATAGAGCGTCACGAACAATCCGTCCCGGAGATCGAGGGTGGTTGCCACCTCGTCGAGCAGCTTGCCGTCATGCCGCAAGAGCCAGCACCACATGCCTCGATCGTCCTCCATGCAAGAGTTGAAGTCGGCGTAGATCCGCAGCTTCCTGACGCGCTCTTCGTTCATGCGGCAGCAGCCTTCTGAATATCCTGACGACGCCAACTAAAGGCAGCAGGTCACTGAGCTTAGCGAGCCTTAGGCCCCCATTCGGTCAGGTCGAGCCACGAGCCAAAAAGACGAGCCCGATAACGCGCCAATGCAAAATGCCAATCCTGCCAGAGAGATTGTCTCGGCCGTTCGCCTCACCATTGCGATAGCGCCGTCGCTGACGTGCGGCAAAACAATGAAGAATAAATACATTGCAATTCCGCAACCCGCCCCTGCCAAAATAAAATTTCAGATTCCCGTTAGTCTATATTTCCTTAACACAAGATATAGCGGCACACCAATCGCAAGCACAACTTGGTATCCGAAAGTTATAGTGATTTTCGCCGCCCAAAGGGTGGCAGTGCTGAAAATAATTCCAGGATCTCCTCTGGCGAAGGCCGCCAGTGCCACACCGAGAAGCGCGGGCACCAGCGGCGAGACGACAAATGCGAGGACCACCCTTACGCGCTTGGCATAATCTGGAGACATGGCGTGCTCGCTGTATGTGGTCGCCGGCAAGCGATACGACCGATAGGTGAATATCGTTCGAGGCTCGAACGTAAACAAAAGAGGCGGCATCAGTCGCCCTTTCCGTTTTGCATTTGGGGAATGCGCGTCACGCCTGTGTCACGCCTTCCCATCGCCGAGCCTGCGCCGCTTTACGTCACCGGTTGGCAGTCACCATGACGCGCGCCTGCGCCGGCCCCGCTTGTGGTCAGCCAGGTCCATGGAGTAGAATGGTATCGCGCTCCGGCTGCCCCACCTCACCGCCCGACATTCCCCCTGCCGATGGATAGTCTCTTGCCGAACCTGCTTGGTCTCTTGAGGACGGAGCCGGCGCCGCTCGCTGTCCTCACGCGGCAGGCCTGGTACCCGTGGTTCATCGTCGCCCTCGTTTGCATCGGCGCGTTCATAGGCCAACTTGATGCGACGATCGTTCAACTCGCCTTGCCGACCCTCGGCAAAACGTTCTCGGTCTCACTCGAAGCCGTCAGCTGGGTCTCGCTCGCCTATCTCGTCGCGTTCGCCTCGTTCCTGCCGATCTTCGGGCGGCTATGCGAAATGTTCGGCCGGAAGTCGCTCTACCTCGCCGGCTATGCCCTGTTTATCTTCGCCAGCGCACTATGCGGCCTAGCTTCCGACCTGGGCTGGCTCATCGTGTTCCGGGTGCTTCAGGGCGTTGGCGGGGCGCTGCTCGGCGCCAACAGCATCTCGATCCTGGTGTCGGCGGTCGACGCCGACCGGCGCGGCCGGGCACTTGGTTTTTTCTCGGCAGCGCAAGCTGTGGGCATGAGCGCAGGACCCGTGGTCGGCGGCCTCCTCCTCGGTGCGCTGGGCTGGCAATGGCTGTTCTGGGTGACGGTGCCATTCGGCTTCGTCGCCTTCCTTGTCGGCTGGCTGGTGCTCCCTCAGACCGAGAGTATCAACCGAGGCAAGACGTTCGACTGGAACGGCGCGCTGCTCATCGGCCCGGCGCTCATCTTGCTGGTTGTCGCACTCAACCAGGCCTCGACGTGGGGCGTGACCTCGCCGATCACGCTGAGCTTCGTCGTGGCCTCGGCACTGTTGGTCTGGCTCCTTGTGCGGCAGGAGGATAGTTCGGCTTCGCCGCTCATCAATCTGCGGCTGTTCGACAGCAAGGCCTTCACCTGCGGCGCCCTCGCTGTCGCGCTCGGCTACGCGATGCTTTATGGCATGTTCCTCCTGATGTCGTTTGCACTGGAGCATGGCCACGGCGACAGCCCTCAGGCGGCGGGCCTGCGGCTCGCCGTCGTGCCGGTCGCTCTCGGACTCGTCGCGCCGTTCAGCGGCAGCCTGAGCGACCGCCTGGGCGCCCGGGCACTCAGCGTCGCCGGCATGACCATATGCGTTGCCGCCGTGCTGATACTGGGGGTCGCCGAGGCCCATGCGACCGCTGACCGTCTGATCGGCACGCTGGCCCTCGCGATGTTTGGCACCGGGCTCGGCGTGTTCATCGCGCCCAACAACCACGCGACACTCAAGGCCGCACCGGGTGCGTTATCTGGCGAGGCGGGCTCGCTGCTCAATCTGATGCGGGTTCTGGGCACCAGCGTCGGGGTCGCAACCGCGTCCTCCACCTTGTCATGGCGGCTGCAGGCAGCGAGCGATGCGAACGCCAAATGGGTCTACTTCGCGGGACATCCCCTACTCGCCGCCGTAGAGAGCAGCCTGCTCATGGTAGCGGTCATGGCGATTGCCGCCGGCATCGTCTCACTGATCCCGGCCAGGAGCCGCCCGGCCTGACGGAAATCTCTGATCCCGAGCTTTGGCAGGCGGACAGCGCCTGGCTCGCCAAGAAGTACGCATATGCTCCGCCGGCCAGCACCGGCTCGAACACGACGCTCCTCACGCGCGAGTACGAGACGAACGCTCGGAACATCGCGCGCAGCCAGGCGGCCTTGGCTGCGGCTCGGCACGCGAACCTCATCGATGACGCGCTGAAATAGGGTCGAGAGCGACGAGCGCTGGCTTTCTTTCCAAGGCCGATGGGAGTTTCGTCAAGGAGAATGGAGCGGCATGCCCCACTGGTCAGGGTGGGGAGGCCGGGTGGACCGCTACCGTTGCCGACATGCCGGCTGCGAGGCGCACACCGGACGGCAGATTGTCCAACTTGATACGGACCGGAATACGCTGCGCGAGGCGGATCCAGTCGAAGTTCGGATTGACCGAGGCGAGCAGCCCGCCGGCAGCGTCGGGATCGGCAATGGCACGGCTCAAACCCTGCACCGTCCCACGCAACTGCGTGCCGCCAGCCATCAGCCAAACCTCGGCCGGGTCGCCGTCACGGATCGCCGGGAGCTTGGTCTCCATGAAGTAGGCGTAGACATAGAAGGAATCGCTGTCGACGAGCGCCAGCACGCCCTTGCCGATCCTGGCATAGTCGCCGACGCTGGCTGTGAGATTGGTCACGTAGCCGTTCACCGGAGCGCGCACCTGGCTGCGGGTGAGGTCGAGCTGTGCGCTGGCCAGCGCCGCCTGGGCCTGCTGCAGCGCCGCCTGCGCCTCGGCGGCGGAGACCCGTGAGCGCTCGGCAGTCGCCACCGAGATTGCGGAGGGGTCGCCGGAATAGACCTCGGCATCGCGCCTGGCATCGTCCTGCGCCAGCTTGAGTGCCTGCTGGCGCTGCTCGACGGTCGCTCGTGCCTGGTCCAGCGCCACCTGGAAGCGCTGCGGGTCGATGACGAACAGCACGTCGCCCTTCTTCACGAGCTGGTTGTCGGTAACGTTGATCGCGGTGACGAGACCCGACACATCCGGCGCCAGTTCGACGATATTGGCCTGCACCCGCGCATCCCGGGTCCACGGCGCAAGGGTGTAGTAGTCCCACAGCCACCAGCCGACATAGAACGCCGCCGCTGCTGCGATGAAGGTGACGGCGACGCGCAGCGCGGTTCTCGCCGAAGCGCCCATTACAGCCATCCCCTGCCTCCGATGAAGATCATCCCACCGAGAATGAGCACATAGAGCGCCAGGTTGAAAAGCGGTCGGTGCCACACGAAGCGGTAAAGCCCGGCTCGCCCGATCGCCCAGCGCGCGAGCACATAAGGGATCAGCGCCACGCTCGCCCATAACAGTAGCGGTGGCAGATAGAAGCCGAAGAAGCTGATGGAATGGAAGGCGGTGAGCGCGGGTACATCCATGGCCGGCTTCACTCGTCCGCAAAGCTGCGCAGCAGGAAGGGGCGGTCGATGCCAAAGCGGTCGTCGATGAAGCGCAGTGAAGCCCCTGCCCTCACCACCGCGCGCGCCGCCGGCGAACCGGGTTCGAGCACGAGACCCGCCAATATGCGGCGCGCCTGCGCCACGACGGCTTCCGCCTGCGCCAGCATCGCCGCTCGATCGGCGCCGGGCCGAGCAACGTCCTCGAGCAGCGCTGCAAAGCGCGTGAGGCACTCGGCGATCGCATGCGCCGCGGCAGGCGGCATCGTCCGCTCCTGACCGGCACGCGAAAGGCGACCGAGCTCAACACTGGCCGAGGCCGCGCCCAGGCCACCACGCAGGAAGTCCTCATCATCCTGGAGGTCGAGTGCCAGGCGTGGAAGCAGCACCCCAACCATCGCCAGTATCTCGGCGACGATGGTGCGCTCTGGCGGTGCGCCGCGCGCCGCCTCCGGCAGCAGCCGCCCCACGATCACATTCCAGGCGCGCGCCCGTGTCGCTCGCGAGGTCACCGGCAGTACACCGAGCAAGACGAGGCTCCCGGCCATGCCGAGCAGGATGGCGGCGCCCCCATTGACGAACCCCGACACGTCCTGCGTGAAAAGATTGCTGGTGCCGAGCTCGGAGATGATGAAGCCGCCGAACGCAATGCCCGGCCACGCATAGGCCGGCGTGCCCGCCATCAATCCGGCCGGCAGCAGCGCCACCACGAGGAACAGCGCCAGCGCTTCGAAGCCCTCGATGCGCGGCAGCACCATCATCATCCCCAGATAGGCGACCGCGATGCCGGCCGCCGCCCACAGCATGAAGGATCGCCCACCGCGGATCGCGTTGTCCTGGTTGACGCCGAAGAACAGCATGATGGCGGCACCGGACATGGCGGTGAAGCCCTGGCTCCAGCCGGTCGCCGTCCAGAACAGGCTGACCACGGCAATCACGAACGCCGCGCGAAGCCCGAGGAGAACCGCCTCGCGATGGCCCTGCGGGGGTGCCGGCTCGACAGCGCGCGGTTGCGCCGGGGACGGGCCCGCCCGCACGCTGGCCGCCTCGCTGCAGATGACCAGGGAAAGCTGATGCAACAGATCGGTTGCGCGGCGCACCACCAGCACCGCGTTGGCGAGGGGTTCGAACGGCACCGTGCCGGCCATGGCTTCCAGTTCGGCACTCGCCGCATCAAGAGCGGCGCCGGCCGCCGACAACTCGCCCTCGATGCGGCCCGGATCGTCCAGGGTTCCGCTTTCCGCGGCGATGCGCTCGAGCGTCGCGACCGTCGCGGCGAGCGCCGGGCTGAGGCGCGCCAGCACAGTGTCCGCCCCTTCCTCGCGGAAGTCCTCCAGCCGGAAGAACAATCCGCGTGCAATGGCCAGCACCCGCAGGAACTCGCGAGTCGTCTTGCGCAGTGCCTCGTCATTCGCGCGCATCTCCGGCGCCTCGAACACGGTGTATGAGCGCAGCGCGTCGAATGTCACAACCTGCTCCACCATGCGGCGGCGCTGCGCGATGAAGCGTGCCGCCGGCGTCGACGGGCGCAACGCCGCGGCGCCATAGCGCGAAAGGCCGGAGAAGGTGCCGGCGAGCGAAGCGCGCAGCACGTCGCCAGCGTAGCGTGGAAGCACGATGACGCTCGCCGCGGTGATGCAGGCTATGCCGATCAGGATTTCAGAGGTGCGATCGAGTGCGATCGACCACGCGTTCAACGGATCGGAGGAGCCCTCGAAGCCGATCAGCAGCATGGTGTAGCCACCGATCAGCACGCCGTATGAGGTGTAGTTGCGCACCCGCGCGCCGGCATAGAAGACGAGGCCGATCAGCAGCGCGATGGCGGCCACCAGCAACTCGGGCGCCTGCGAGAACATCCCGACCACGACCAGACCGACCAGCGCTCCGCACACCGTGCCGACGGTGCGCCAGGCTCCCTTGGCGACGGCAGCACCAGCCGTCGGTTGCGCCAGCAGATAGACGGTGAGCGTCGCCCATTGCGGATCACTGAGTTCCAGCCAGTAGGCGATGGCGAGCGCGGTAACCGCGGCAAGCGCCGTTCGCAGCGCGAAGACGAAATTGCGCCAGCCGAGATCGATGGGGAAGCGGAAAGCCGCCCCCCTGCGCTCCGCCTCGGCGACGCTCATTTGCCCTCAGCCCCCGCCCGGCGCCTACTGCGCCTTCGTCTCAGCATCCTATGCATGGCACGCGACGGGCAAATGATTTCAACCGCGCTCGCCGCGGCTCGGCCCGCCAACCTCATCAACGGCGCGCTGAACGGTTCGCAGAAACGAGGTATTGCTCGACGAGATCGACGGCGACCCGGATCTGGAGCCCTCGCCAGGGGCCAGAGGTCGGCCTGCCCGATGTCATCGGCTTTCGTGCCGAACCGGTTCGCTCCGCCACGCAAGGGCACTGGAGCGACGGGCGCGGCGATCTGGAGAAGGAAGAACAACACCACACCGAGCACGACCCGGATGCCATGGGGTCAGCTGTAAGAGGTGGCTAGTCCAATTCGTTGGCGTGCGTCTCCGCTGACTCTCGCAACGCATCGAATTGCTGTAGGTGGTGGGTGGCAATTGTGAGAGTCAAATGATTGAAACCATATACGGTCTCGGCTTTTTGGCGCTGTTCAGCCTTAGCGCGCTAGGCGGGGTCGTGCTGCGAGGTCGCCTGCTCGAGCAGCACCTGTCGAACGAGAACATGGATGCGATCCGTCTGGTGACGGGTCTGCTTGTCACCTTCGCAGCCCTGATCTTGAGCCTCCAATTGTCAACGGCAAGAACGGCGTTCAATGCTGCCAGCAAGGACCGGGCAACTTACGCCGCCCAGCTGGCAACCCTCGATCAATGCCTGCGTAGACTTGGCCCGCAGATGGAGGCGACGCGGCTGAAGCTTCGTCAATATACTGCGGCGGTCATTGCCAGCACGTGGCCTGAAGAACCATCCGCATCTGTCGAGGGGATGCCGGACGTTCGGCAAATGGCCCTTCGCGGCGAGGATCCGCAATTGAGCCGAATCATGCTCGACATCGGCTCGGCCATTGAATCGGTTTCGCCTGTAGACGCTGGTGGCAGCAACACGGCCGCCCGTTGCCGGGCAGACTATCAAATGGTGGTTGAGGGACGGTGGGCCGTTATCGAAGACACTCACGCCCCCTCGGGAAGCCTCTTCGTTTCCATCATCAGCATTTGGCTCGCGCTTGTGTTCTTGAGTTTCGGGTTGCAGATCCCGCGCCGCCGGCTAACCGCGGTGGTTCTATTGATCGGGGTGCTTTCCGTATCGAGCGTGATGTTCGTCATCGTAGACCTAAGCGAGCCTTACACCGGCTTTTTTGGTATCCCTAGCGCTGCAATGCGAGACGCATTGGCGGACATGAACCGCTAAATGCCATGGCGTCGGCAATATGAATTGGCGCTGTCACCCGTGCTCTACTGGCTCTCGCTGCACTTGGTCCGCCTGGCGCTGGCCATCACCCGGCCGGCGTGTCCGCCGGTCGTGCATATCGCGGGGAGGCCTACGGTTAGCTAACTGCGCTGTCTGGCAACGGCCTTCGAAGTTCCTTGAATTCAGACCAGGGCGCAGCGGAGCGGACAAAGGGATAAGTAGGGCTTTCTGTGACGCGTTTTGCTCGTTCAGCGCGCATTCAGCACGCGCGGCGTGTAACGAGATGGAATAGCATCCGATGAGGTTGCCGCATGTCCTCCATACCTTACCTACGCGGAAGCCGCATTAGTTTGTCGCCATGCTGCGACGGCGACGCGGTAGCGCTTGCGCATATTCTTTCCTTCCCTCAAGTCACCAAGAGTATCACCGCAGATGCGTCCAGCTGGGAAAAATGCATGCTGGCGGCTGAGCGACGTATTGGCTGGCACAACTCATCATGGGATGAGTGGGGGTACGGGGTTTGGGCTATTCGTAATGGTGCGGGAGAGATGATCGGTTGGTGCGGCTTTGCTGCCCCCGACATCGGAGACGACCCCGAAATACTCTACGGCCTTCACCCTTTCTCCTGGGGGAAGGGTTACGCCATGGAAGCCGCGTCAATGGCGTTGAATTGGCTATTCGGGAGCACGCCTTGGCGGGGAGCTTCAGCCGTCGTCTTTGGTGCAATAGCACCGCGTTCGTTGACATTGCTCGGCAAGCTCGGTTTCCAGAGGACAGGAAGTATGGCCATGGCCGACTTCCTGCCAGATGGTGAACTCGCCCTCGGCGTGGCTCAATACGAGCTCTGGCGACTGGCGGGCGGTGACCGCACCAATGCGGACGATTTATCGTTCCAGGCGGGGTATAGGCTGGGGATGCTCTCGACCTTGGATCTCGCTTCGCCACCAGAGTCTTTATTGACTCGTGCTTTGGAGGCAGCACGCGCTAACCCGCTCGTCTCCTCCGATGCTGTGCGCGATGGATTTTTTAAGGGTCGAGGATCGCCTTCTCTGGACTGGTTCCACCGGACGAAGGAGTAAAGCGGGGCCCATCCACCCTCGCCCGTGAATGGTGTGGCATATTTTGCGGGCGGCCCTCTCTGCAGGTGTTGAGCACCGGTGATGGGTTTTGGTAGCGCCTGGGAATGCCTGTCACGCCTGCGCCACCCCCACGCCTCCAAGGTCCGCTCCAGCCGCCACGAAGCTTATGAGGTTCGGTGGCAAATGACGCTCAAGATTTAAGGTGGCGCTTACCCTTTGGCAGGTACGTGAACGTGTCGCTTCCACAGTTCGGGCGCTTGTATTTCGAATCGCTCGAGAACACAGAAATCAGAAACCACGGGATAAGCCATACGCCCATGGTGATTACTGACAGCAGCAAATGAAGGGCGTGGCTGGGCCGGCGGATGGCTTCTTGGTTCGTGGTGATGCTGTAGAGGTTGCACATGCAGGGAGCGTAACCGCGGGCGTCGTGGGCGAGAAAGGTGGCGCCCAGCCCTTTCCGGCTCGAGCCACGGTGAAGTGGCCGACATCAATCCCGGGGAACGCAGTGAAAGCCCGAGGTCACTCTGGGCCGGAACCAGAACTCTTGGCCCGGAGCACGACCTGCCTGTTGCCGGCGCTGGCGCGGAACATCTCGACGCAATTCCCCGGCCCGTCGGTCAGCATGAAGGTATGGCCGTCCCAGGTCGACATCGGGAAGGAGCCGCCGGCCGGCACGCTTCCCATCGAAACCAGTCTGCCGTTCCGGTCGATCCAATCCACGTTACGGTACTGGCCCGACTTGTTGACGATGACGATATTGATCTTCGGTCCGCCATCGACCGAGCGGAACCGCGCCGGATTCCCGCACCGCGCCGCCTCGGCTTCGTGCAGGCCCGCAAGCGAGAACGCGGCGACCAGCAGCGCGGCTGGTGTGAAGCCGAGGCGCCGATGCCGGCCCGAACCTGTATTTATGATGCTTTCTCTCGACATCCGCACCCCCTGGATGGCCATACCCCACGGTAACGAAAGACCGAAGCGCAGTCGAGCGAAGACGAGCTTTCAATTAGAGCGTGTTTGCGAACTCAGGATGAGCGTTTCGTCGGACAGACGAAGGCTGGCGAGTACACATCCGCTGCAATCGAGGAAGCCGCGTGAGGAGCCAAAGCAAGGTTTTGCCACCGGTGGCACCGCTGGTTCGCTTAATGCGGCATTATGGAGATCGAGGAAGTGCCTGTCAGTCGGGGATATTGCCAAACGAAGCTCACTCGGGCGTTGAACCCGAGTGAGCAATGCGGGCTAGTTGTCGATGACTTTGCCCTTCTTGCCGGAGAAGTTCGCGCCGGCGGTGACAGAGGAGAGCTTGCCGGCTTTGATCAGGCGAGGTGCGGTGTAAGCTTTCATTGGTAGGCCCCCAAATCGATTGCAACCTTAGCCTGCTAAGGTTGCGGAACGGAAACATTGGGGTCAACGAGGATCCGACTGCCGTTGCGCGAACCGTCATTATGTGTTGCAGAACCGCCGCAGTCGTCCTGCCTCTGATACCTCTAGTGGATATCTACCGCTTCAGCCGCCGCGCCCAAGGCCGTGCGACATGTCCCGGTAGCGTGACACTGGGTCGGTCCGGACCAGGCGCAAGGATCTCCACTCGGTCGGCCGCCTTGATGAATGCGGCCCGGAATGCCTCGTGGGTGCCCTTGCCCTCAAGGGCCGCCAACGCCGGCTTCCGGGCGGTCAGGTGAGGCCTCGACGTCACGTCGGCCTCCGGCCACTTGTAGAGCAGGACCAGAGCGGCCTCGCCGACGTCGGCGATCTGCCGCTGCACCGGTTCCAAGTCTGGTATGTCGGATTCAACACCAGGCGACGCGGTCGGTTCAAGGGCTTTGGACGCCAGCCTTGATCTAACAGCTGCTTACAGCCGCAGAGTCAGCACCGTCGGCCGCCTCTCCACTTCGGGTTCCGCCCAGCAAGGTGAAAGCGGCGAGCGCGGACAGTAGCGTAATAGCGGCAAGCACGTGGGTGAGGCTCCGGAAGGCTTCGGCATAACCTTGAAGTAGAACGGTGCGATCGACGCCCGGGGCGAGCAATGCGGCGCTCACCACGTCACCCGTCGCGAGACGGTGGCCAATTTCGGCGAGGACCTGCGGTTGGATTCCGGCTGCCGCGAATGATCCGACTCCGGTCGCGCTCAGAGCCGACAAGGCTGCTGCGACAATGGCGAGGATGATCCCTTCGCTGGCGACCTTCGAGGTGTTGAAGATGCCGCTTGCCATGCCCGCACGCTCCTTGGGGACGACGCTGACGGCCAGCCCGTCCATCAGCCCCCAGGGAACGCCAGCTCCTGTTCCGATCACCAGCATCGGTCCGATCGCCGCATAGGCATCGCTGGGGCGGATTGTGCCCAACCAAATAAGGCCAGCCGTCGCCACGATCAGTCCAACGCCGGTGATCAGACCGGGCGAAATCCAGCGCGTGGACATTGCGGCCGCGACCGGCACAACCAGCATCGGCGCGGACAGTGCGATCATAAGCAAGCCGGCTTCGCTTTCACTGTATCCTTCGACGCCGATGAACCGGAGCGGCAAGAGGATCAGCAGCACGACATAAGCGAAGCAGGTGGCAATCGGCAGAAGCTGAACCCCGACGAAGCGTCCATAGCGGAACAGGCTAAGATCGAGCATGGGGCGAGCGACCCGCGTCTCGATGCGCACGAAGAGAGCGAGCATCGCCGCGGCGCCGGCGAAAAGTCCTAGGACCACCGGGTCTGACCAGCCGTTCTCTGGCGCCTGGATCACGGCAATGGTCAGAAGCGAGAGCATCGCGGTGAAGCTGAGCGCGCCGGGCCAATCGAGGTGTTTCGCCTCTGGGTCGCGGGTCTCTCGCAGATTGCGAGAGCCGAACGCCAGCGCAACGACACCGATGGCAGTACTGGTCACGAACACGGACCGCCAGCCGAAGTGTTCGATCAGTATGCCTGCAAGATCGGCCCGAAGGCGAGGCCCAGACCGAATGTCGTGCCGAGCATGCTGAAGGCCCGGGTGCGGGCATGCCCATCGAACTCCTGCGCAATGGCCGCGGATCCGGCCGCGAGTGCGGCGGCCGCGCCTATGCCTTGTCCGGCGCGCAGCAGGTCGACGACGAGGATAGAGGGGGCGAAGCTGAGGATCGCCGAGAACAGCACGAAGAGACCGACGCCGGCCAGGAAGATGCGCTTACGACCGAAACGATCGGCCAGCGCGCCTCCGGTCAGCAGCAGGCTGCCAAAGGTCAGCATGAAGGCATTAGTGATCCAGGCCATGCTGGTGGCACTGCCGCCGAGGTCGCGGCCGATGGCCGGAGTGGCGATGGCACCACCGGAAAAGCTCAGCGGCAACACCAACGCCGCCAGGCAGATGATGGCGACGACCAGCGTTCCGCGGGTGTTCGATATGGGAGCGTTTCGGTCCACGTACTATCTCCTGAAGGGTGGCCGGACCCGGCCGTTTCCAGAGAGGTAGACGTCACTTGGAACGGCATAAACGGCCGGACCGGGGATGCTCTGTCTCCACGGAGGAGACAATGTTGCGCGCATCGCCTCGCCCCTGAGCTGCATGGACCCGGTGCTCGAGCAGCTCGAGCACCGGGTCGGGGATGCCATGGGCACGCAGTCCCTCGCAGGTGTGGAAGAGATATTCGGCTGCACTGCCTAACGCGCCACAGGCAGTCGCGAGGCGGCGAACCACGTCCTCTTCGGCAAGACCGCCGGCATAGTGCTGGGTGCCGCGGTCTATGGTGAAAGCAATGCCTCTTGCGAACTGAACGCCACGGCCATCGAGGAGATCAAGCCATTGCGGCTCGTAGGCGGCAGAGAGCATTTCGCGTCGCCACAGCAGGGTAAGTTCCGGCTCGACCACCTCCTCGGCAATGCGAAAAGCCACGCCCGTGCAATCGCCCCCTTCATCTAGCCCGAGAACCAGGCCAGGGTTCTCGGGCGAACCGCGCCCGACCGAGGCGGACAGGCAGAAGGCGCGATGCCAGCCTTCGATCCGCGCGGTCCGCCGCTCGATTGCCTCGATGGTCGGGTTCCAGATCAGGGAGCCGTAGCCGAACAGCCAGACGTCGCCTGGCGGACGGGCGTCGAGCGTCGCGCGCAACGAGGCGGCGCGTTCGGCTTCACTCAGGATGCGCATGTCCGGCGCATCGCGCGCAACCATCGCGTCGATTCCGCCGGCCGCAATGAGCGAGCGATTGAGCACGGGCTGGTCCATGGCAATCTCGGTAGGGTTGAGCGCATCCACTTCTTTGCGAGGGTTGTCGCTCAGGCGATGACGGAGATAAATCTGGCTTTCAGCGATGCTCTGTCGCCGAGTGGGTGACAATCGGGAGGGTCGAACGTAGACTTGCCCGATCTCAGCGAGTCCGCCCGTGAGCCGCAGCGCGCCACCTCTCCACGACATTGCGACCTTCGTCTCGGTGGCACAGAACGCAAGTTTCACACGTGCCGCAGAACAGCTCGGCACGAACAAGTCCAACGTGGGCAAGGCCGTTCAGCGACTGGAGAATCGGCTGGGAACCAGGCTGTTCCAGCGCACCACCCGCGCGGTGCGCCTGACTGAAGATGGCGAGACTTATCTCGAAGCGGCACGCGCAGCGCTGGAGGGCTTGAGCGAGGCGGAAGTCGCTCTCTCGGCACGCCGCGACGAGCCCAACGGGCGCGTGCGCATCGACGCCCCGATTGGTTTTGGCCGATTGCTGTTGCCGATGCTGGCAGCGCTGCGGACCGAATATCCAAAGGTGCTGCCGGAGCTATCCCTGAACGATCGCCAGTCGGATGCTGTCGGCGAGGGCTTCGACGTCGTGGTGCGCGCCGGCGAGTTGCCGCCCGACAGCGACATGACCGTGCGCAAGCTCTACGACATCCGCCTTGGCCTGTTCGCTGCGCCTACCTATCTGGCCCGGAACCCTATCCATTCGGTGGCGGACCTGCGTGAGGCTGAGGGAGTGGTGTTTCGTTCGGGCTCAGGGCAGTTGCGCCCCTGGACCATCCATGAGTCCGGCCGGACCTTCCAGATTGCGCCCAAGCCGAGCCTGATAACCGGCGATGGCCGGGCTTATGTCGAAGCTGCGATCAACGGTTTCGGAATTGCCCAGATCTATGATCGGGTGGCCGAGCCGCACGTGGCGTCCGGTGAGCTCGTGCACCTGTTGCCGGATGCGGATGTCAAAGGTCCGCCCGTCCACGCCTTGATTCCGGTGGGCCGCCGGATGCCGCCGAAGACGCGCGTGGTGATCGAAGCGCTCGCCAATCTGTTCAGACCGCCAACGCGGATCTAGATGGCTGCGAGCCTCGCTGGAGGGGCCGCGCATAAACGCGTGCCCCTCCGCACTCGAGCGTCAGGCCGCGAGCCGGCTGCGGTGGCTCGCGACGATCGCAGCTTCCTCTCTCAAGGCCTTCTGCACAGAAGGAAGCGCATCCATGCGGGCTTTCCAGGCCATCACATGCTCGAGGTGCTCGATCGGCGCACCCGACCGCTTGTGCCAGAAGGTTGCCCAAAGATAGGCGTCTGCCACGCTCACCTCGTTGCCGGTCAGGAACCGGCGGCCATCGGAGAGACGGTCGTCCAGCATCCTGTAGGCGCTGACGAGCTTGTTCCGGCTCCAGGCAATGCCTTCTTCGGTCAGCAGCTTGCGCATGAGCGGGATGTGCTTCTGCGCGATCTCGGTGGCGATGAAGACCAGGAGCTGGTCGAATTTGGCCCGCTCGAACGTACCCCGCGTGGGAATGAGTCCTGCGTCCGGATGCTGGTCGGCGAGATAGGAGATGATCACGATCGTCTCGGAAAGCTGATCATCATTGTCATCGCCCGTCTTGAGCACCGGGACGTAGAGCATGGGATTGACCCCGGAGAACTCCTCGCCATTGGAGGTCGTCTTGCCGAAGACATCGAAGTGCACGAGATCGAGGTCGAGCCCGAGCTCATTGGCGATGATCTGGACCGCCTGGGAGCAGGTGTTGTCGGCGAGGTAGAGTTTCATGGGAAGCATCCTTGCTGTGCCTGACGCGTCCGATCCGTCGTCGCGCCGCGTCTGATGCCCCTTTATCGCCGTCGCGCCTGGAGCGATAAACTACCAGAATGCAGATACTCTTTCGCTCCTGAGGCGACAATGAAGAGATGAAAAAGGCGCCGCGGATCTTAGCCGCGACGCCTGGTTTTTCGCCTTTGTGTCAGCCCGCCCTCAGGCGCGGATGGCCTCTGAGGGTGCAGCGTGCATGTCGAGCTTCCGCCCTCCACTCAGCCGCCGGACCACCACGTAGAAGACCGGCGTGAAGGCAAGACCGAAGAGCGTGACGCCGAGCATGCCGAAGAACACCGCGATGCCCATCGCTTGCCGCATCTCGGCGCCCGGGCCACTGGAGGTCACCAGTGGCAGCACGCCAAGGATGAAGGCAAAGGACGTCATGAGGATGGGCCGCAACCGCAGCCGCGCCGCCTTAACGACGGCTTCGACAACGGCGTGACCTTCTTGCTCTAGCTGGCGAGCCACCTCGACGATCAGGATCGCGTTCTTGGCGGCAAGGCCAACCAGCACGATGAAACCGATCTGGGTCAGGATGTTGATGTCCTGGCCCAACGCTCGCACTCCGGCCGAACCGGCCAGAAGGACCATAGGCACGATCATGAGGATCGAGAACGGCAGGCTCCAGCTGCCATACTGGGCGGCCAGCACGAGATAGACGAACACCACGCTGAGCGGAAAGATCAGCAGACCCAAATTGCCGGTGGTGGTCTGCTGGTAGCTGAGGTCGGTCCATTCGAAGCTGATGCCGGCCGGCAGGACCTGCTTCGCCAGTTTCTCCATCGTGGCGATGCCGTAAGCCGCCCCGAAGCCCGGCAGGGTGTCCCCGTTCACCTCCGTCGCGGGGTAGAGGTTGTAGCGCGGCACGCGGTCGGCGCCGAAGCCGTCGGAAAGCGTGACCACATTGCCGAGCGGCACCATGTCGCCGACGGCGTTGCGGACCTTGATCCGGGTCAGGTCCTCGGCCGTCGTGCGGAACGGCAGGTCAGCCTGTGCCGTCACACGATAGGTGCGGCCATAGAGGTTGAAGTCGTTGATGTAGCTCGATCCGAAATAGCTCTCGATCGCGCCGTTGACGTCCTCGCTGGCCACGCCGAGCATCTCTGCCCGCTCGCGGTCGATCTCCACCTTGGTCTGCGGCGTATTGGCCGAGAAGGTGGTGTAGACGCCGACCAGACCCGGCGTCGCGTTGGCCGCCGCGACGAGATCGTTGGTCGCCTTGGCCAGGGCCGCGGTGCCGAGACCGGCGCGGTCCTCCAGCCGCATGGAGAAGCCGCCGGCGCTGCCGATGCCCGAGACTGGCGGCGGCGGCACGACGAGGATGCTGGCGCCGGTGATATGCGCGACGCGCTTGCGCAACTCTTCCAGGATCGATTGCGCCGTCTCGCCATGCTTCATGCGTTCCTCGAACGGCTCCAGCACGACATAGGCGGCCGCCGAACTCGACGAGATGGTCTGCGTCGCGCCGGAGAAGCCAGCGAAGGTCGGCAGGTGCGAGACACCAGGAATGTCGAGCGCGATGCGCCCGACTTCCTTGGCGATCTCGGTGGTGCGCTCCAGCGATGCGCCGGCAGGCAACTGCGGGATGGCGATGATGTAGCCCCGGTCCTGCGTCGGGATGTAGCCCTTCGGCGTCGTCACCAGCAGATAGCCAGTGGCCCCGAGCAGGATCACATAGAGGCCGAGCATTGCCTTGCCATGGGCGACCAGACGCGTGACGAGCGCGCCATAGAGCACGGACAGTCCTTCGAAGCCGGCATTGAACGTGTCCGCCGCGCGGGCGCCGAGCGACGCGATACCGCGCTTCGGCGCGTGCTCCTCGCTGTTCGCCGCATGCCGCTTCAGCATCATCGAGACCAGAGCCGGCGAAAGGGTGAAGGAGTTGAACAGCGAGATGATCGTCGCCACCGCGATGGTGATGCCGAACTGCCGGAAGAACTGGCCAGACAGGCCGGGGATGAAGGCGGTCGGAACGAACACCGAAGCCAGCACGAGGGCGATAGCCACCAACGCGCCGCCGACTTCCTGCATGGTCAGGAGCGTCGCCTCCCGCGCCGACTTTCCCTCCGACAGGTGTCGCTCGACATTCTCGACCACGACGATGGCGTCGTCGACGACGATGCCGACGGCGAGCACAAGCCCGAACAGGCTGAGATTGTTGATGGAGAAGCCGAGCGCCGCCATCACTGCCATCGTGCCCACCAGCGAGACCGGAATGGCGAGGATCGGGATGATCGAGGGCCGCCAGCCCTGCAGGAAGACGACGACCACAAGCACGACCAACACCATGGCCTCGTAAATGGTCTTCACGAGTTCATGGATGCTGTCGCCGATGAAGGCGGTCGGATTGTAGCCGATGTCGTAGTCGATGCCGGCCGGGAAATCCTTCTTGAGTTCCGCCATGGTGTGGGCAATGGCGTCCTGCGTGGAGAGCGCGTTGGCGCCCGGCCGCTGCAGCACCGCCAGGGCGACCGCCGGCTTGTCGCCGAGATAGCTGTCCGTGGTGTAGGTCAGGGCACCGATCTCGACGCGCGCCACGTCCTTCAGTCGGACGATGCGGCCGCCGGTGCCGCTCTTGACGATGATGTTGCCGAACTCGGCCGGCTTCTTCAGACGCCCCTCGAAGATCAGGGTCGACTGGAAGGCCTGGCTCGCGACCGGCGGCTCGGCGACCACTCCGCCGGCGACCTGCGTGCTCTGGGCGTTGACCGCCTGGCGTATGTCCGCCGGCGTGAGGTTGAACGAGGCGGCGCGTTCCGGATCGAGCCAGATGCGCATGGAATATTCCCGCACGCCGAACAGCTGGATGTCGCCGACGCCGTCGATACGCTTGATCACGTCGACCACGCGCCGGAGCGCGAAGTTCGACACATAGAGCTGATCGTAGCTGCCATCGGGCGAGTACAGGAAAACGCCGCTCAGGATGGTCGGGGATGACTTCTTCACCGACACGCCGTTGCGCTGGACCGGCTCCGGAAGCCGCGGCACGGCGAGCGCGACGCGGTTCTGGACCAGCACTTGCGCCTTGTCGAGATCCGTACCCGGCTTGAAGGTGACGGTGAGCGTGAGGCCGCCGTCTGATGTCGCCTGGCTGTAGAGGTACAGCATGTCCTCGACGCCGTTGACCTCCTGCTCGATCGGCGTGGCGATGGTGTCGGCCACCGCCTGCGCCGAGGCACCAGGATAGCTGGTCGACACCACCACGGTCGGAGGCACGACGTCGGGATATTCCGTCACCGGCAAAGTGAGATAGGCGATGCCGCCGATGATGATCGTCACGATGGAAAGGACGATGGCGAATATGGGCTGCCTGACAGAGAGCTGACCGAGGTTCATAACACACCTCCATTCGAGGCTAATTGCTTGGGATCCAGGGGTTCGAGCTGCACATTGACCTTCGTGCCCGGCTGGGCGCGCTGCAGGCCGGACACGACCACACGGTCGTCGGCGCTGAGGCCGCTCGTGATCTCGCGCAACTTTCCGAAGACGCGGCCAAGGCTGACGGGACGGGCGGCGATGGTGTCATCGCGGCCGACGACATAGAGGGCCGGTTGCGAGGCGTCGCTCGTCACCGCCGAGGCGGGCACGAGTAGGGCGGGATGCGACGCATCCGCGACCATGGAGATACGGACGAACTGGCCGGGGTTAAGGGCGCGGTTCGGATTGGGGATTCGTGCCCGTAACCGCAGTGTGCCGGTCGAAGCGTCGAGCCGGTTCTCCGCGAAATCCAGCCTGCCGACGAAGCGCGCAGTGGTCTCTCCGGGAAGCGCCACCTTAACCTCGCCGCCGAGTTCCACCATTGACATGCTGCCGTCTTTCTCGGCCAGCTTGCGGTAGTGGAGGTAGCTCGCCTCATCGATGTCGAAATAGGCATCGATGGCGTCGAGCGAGACGATGGTGGTAAGCAGCGTCGCGCCGGCATCGCCGCCAGCGACAAGATTGCCCTCGCCGACCAGCTTGCGGCTGATCCGCCCGTTGATCGGCGCGGAGATGCGCGTGAACTCGAGATCGAGCCGCGCCCGGTCGAGGCCTCCGGTCGCCGTCTTCACAGCGGCTTCGGCTTCCTGCTGGTTCTGTTGGCGCTGATCGACCGTCGCGGTCGAAACCGCCTGGGTCTTCACCAGTGACCGCGCCCGTTCCAGCTCCTTGTTGGCAAAATCGAGTTGCGCGCGGGCCTGGGCCAATTGCCCTTCCGCCTGTGTAACCACCGCTTGGTAGGGGCGTGGATCGATGACGAACAAGAGGTCGCCGCCATGGACATAGTCACCGTCGCGGAACGCCACCTGTTCGACATAGCCGCTGACGCGCGGGCGTACTTCGATGGTGTCGGCCGCCTCTAAGCGCCCTGTAAAGGTGTCCCAGCCCGTCACTTCTCGCTGCATGGGCACGCTGGCGGAGATGGTCGGCGGCGCCGGAGCCGCCACGCTGCTGGGCTCGCAGGCGGCCACCATCAGCGCGAGAACGCTGACCGCCGCGAGCCGTAGAGATGAGATGGTTGGCTTCATGGTCGAAAGCTTTCTTTCGTCCGAGCGACTTCCATCGGCGCCGGTCAACCTTGTGGCTGACCTTCGTCGAGATGTTCGCAAGCGGAGATCTATGCCGTTGGAATGCGTGATCGTCCGATGGGATCGGGCCGCTGGCGCCGCCTGGCGTCACCAGCGCTGCGAAGATGGCCGCTCCCCATTGGGAGATAAACGGGCCGAGGCGTTATGCTCTGTCGCCCGCATGGAGACAGTCCAAATGCGCTGCCGGCAGCCGGTGCACGATCGTCGCGATTGTCGGGCGATACCGCGGCAGTCTCTCAGCGCCGGGCGATCCTCAGTGTCGCCGTGACCAGCGGCCGCGCGATCTGGGCCGGGTGAAGCGCGACTGCGGCGGTGAAACGGGCTGTGAAAAGATCGCGCAGGGACTGGTCCTCGCCGAACAGACACGGTGCGAAGGCGGCGATGAAGAAGCCGGTGATATCGGCTGCGAATGCTGCGGCATCACCGGTTTCCTGCCAGCGCAGCATGGCGGCGTTCGGTGTCTCGGCAATCGCCAGTTCCTCGATTACCAGCGTGGGCAACGCGCCGTCGTCGAACGGCGCGCTGAACTCATCGCGTGCGCGCGGCCGGGCCGGGATTGTCATGCCGGCATACGCATCCGCATCGAGCCTGCCCTCGGCGACGAGTTCACCGAGCACGCGGTTCGCCAGATCCATCATCGGCTCCAGGCCGCTTGCGCCGCTCGCATCTCTGGCGCCCATAACCAGCACGAGCTGACCGCATGGCACCAGTTCCCGGGCACGGTGCGCCAGAAAGTTTCTCCAGTCCGTCGCTGCTACCTCCGCCAGCGGGCCGGCCTCATCGGGCGCAGCTAGATTCGTCCAGATGTGCGAACGTAGCGTCAGCGGCAACGTACTCATCCAGTGGACGGCGAAGGCCGACCAGCCAAAGGTGAGGCTCTCAGCCGGAAGCAGCCGCTCATAGAACGAGCGGCCAATGGCGGAGGCGAAGACATGGTCCCGGGTGCGCCGGTAGCTGTCCGGGGCGGTCTCAAGTGTCGCGAACAGCGAGGCGAAGTCGCAATGAGGCAGATCGGTGTGCACCACCATTATGTCACGGCCGGCGCCGGCGCGTTCCGTCAGCCGGTCCAGTGCCAAGGCCATCTGGCGCATGGAGTTGCGGCCTTGCGCCGAGCCAAAGTCAGCGATGGTCAGCGGTCCGGACGAGACCGCGACCGCTGCGAGCGCGCGCTCCAGCATCGCGTCCGCCTCCACGGCGGAGCGCGCCTGGATTTCCGAATGGGCATTGTAGTAGCCATGCCCCTCCATGACCGGTTCTTGCATCTGCCCCTCGCCGTCCCTCCAAAGTCCGCCCCGCGACCGTAGCAAGGACTGGGGCGCTGTCGAGTGAATCGCCTACTCCCTCGCTCCGGCAACTGATCCCTGCAGACGGACTTGTCTCGTCTCCGGCGAGTTCCCGCGAAGTCCCGGCTGATCACCCCCTGCCCGCGCTGATTGTTGGTATTTGAGTTGGCATCTGCGCGAACTGTGACGACTTATAGTGCTGATTACGCTACTGAATTATGTGAAAATGTGCGTCCTGCCGGGCCCACCAATTTCCTGCGACTGACCAACACGCCCGTGACCAACGCGACGACCGCAGCGGCGCCGAGCACGCGGGCCGGGGTGTGATGCTGATCCTGAAATGACGCGAAAATACTAGTCCAGTCGGGCACCCGACGCCTTCACGATGGGCGCCCATTTTGCGACTTCCCTCCGGACATGCTCGCGCAGTTCCTCGGGCGTCGAGCCAACCGGGATGGCGCTGAGCTCGACAAGGCGCGCCTGCACCTTCGGCGTGGCTAGCGCTCCGTTGGCGGCGGCATTGAGCTTGGCGACGATCTCCGGCGGCGTGCCTGCCGGCGCGAACAGCGCGTTCCAACTATAGGTTTCATAGCCGGGCAGCTGCTCGGCGACCGCCGGCATGTCCGGGAACGATGGCACGCGCGCGTGCGTCGTCACGCCAAGCCCGCGCAACTTGCCGCTCTTGATATAGCCCGACGACGTGGGAAGATTGTCGAACATGATCGGGACCTGCCCCGAGAGCACATCGACCATCGCCGGGCCGACGCCCTGATAGGGAATGTGCTGCATGTCGACGCCCGCCATGGTTTTGAAGAGTTCCGCCGACAGATGGCTGGGCGTCCCGTTGCCGGCGGAGGCATAGTTGTACTTGCCTGGATTGGCCTTCAGCACCGCGATAAGCTCCTCGACACTCGAGGCCGGGAAGCTCGGGTGCACGACCAACACGTTGGGCACGATGGCGAGCAACGACACCGGGGCAAAACCGGTGACCGGATCGTAGGGCAGGTTCCGGTAAAGCGCAGGATTGAGCGCGTGGGTCGAGACCGTGCCCATCATCACCTCGTAGCCGTCCGGCAACTGCCTGGAGAGATGGATGGTGCCGAGGCTGCCGCCGGCTCCGCCGCGATTCACCACGACCACCGGCTGGCGAAGCTCGGCGCTCATTCCCTCGGCAATGAGGCGGCCGACGAGGTCTGTCGAGCCGCCGGCAGGAAAAGGGATGTCGAGCGTAACCGGGCGGCTGGGATACTCCTGGGCGCTGGCTGGCGATAGCATCGACAATACGGCGATGACGGCCACGCACAACGAACGCGAGAAAATGAAGCGAGGCATGATGGGGACGCGCTCTGAGCAGGAGCCGTCATGATCCGTCATCTGACGCCATGCGCAAAGCGGATATGCGCCGGCCCTCATGATCCGGGCGTCGAAGGGATAAAAACGCAGCTGCACACTGGATGTCCAGTCACCGAATATAGGCGAAGTTGAGTGATTTCCAGACGTTAGTTTCAGCTCGAGAAGCGAACGCCGGCAACGCTTTGCGTGAGGCTCATACACTCAAAATTCAGAGCCTCAAAAATAGTTTAATGTTATTACGCTATGCCCTGAGCCTATATTTTGTATAATTCGAGTGAAAGTTCCGAAGATTTTCGCGTGTATGAATAGAATTTCCCTTACGTCGATAAAGGGTCATGCTGCGAAAAGACTTCGTACTACTTTCTGTGCCCCCCAGAACTTGCGATGCCTCAAACGTGTACAAGCGGTCGCTACCGGCGGACGTTTAGTTTCCTATAATCTGACGAGGGGATTCTGTTGGCGCGTCGACTACGCTGTCAGGAAGGATGGAGCCATGCTCACTCTGACAATCAACGGACAATTGCGCGAGGTCGATGCGCCGGAGGAGATGCCGCTTCTGTGGGTGTTGCGCGACCATCTCAATCTGGTCGGCACCAAATATGGCTGTGGCATCGCGCAGTGCGGCGTCTGCACCGTGCATGTCGGTGGCAAGCCGGTGCGGTCTTGCCAACTGGCCGTCGGCGATGTCGGCACGCGCGCCGTCGTCACCATTGAAGGGATTGGCGAGACTCCCAACGGCGCCAAGGTACAGGAGGCCTGGATGGAAATCGCAGTGCCGCAATGCGGCTACTGCCAGGCCGGCCAGATCATGTCGGCCACGGCGCTGCTGGACAGCAACCCGCACCCGGACGATTCCGACATCGATGCGGCCATGGCGGGCAATCTCTGCCGCTGCGGGACCTACATCCGCATCCGCCGCGCGATCAAGAACGCAGCCGACAAATCAGCCTGACGATGAAAAAACTCATCGGCATTGTCGTCGCGCTGATTGTCGTCATCGCGCTCGGACTAACCAGTTGGCTGGTTCTCGGCCGTGATCCGATGGCGTTTGCCGGCGGCTCAACCGTCGCGATAGAGGACTACAAGGGCGGCGGCGTCGCCGGCGTCCCAGCCCAGCTTGCCGATGCCGAGGTGGTGAAGCGCGGCGAATATCTCATCCATGCCGCGGACTGCCAAGCCTGCCACACCGCGCCCGGCGGCGCGCCCTTCGCCGGCGGCTTCGCCTTCAACATGCCGTTCGGCACCATCTATTCCACCAATATCACGCCGGACAAGGAAACCGGGATCGGCAGCTACACCGACGCCCAGTTCCTGGCGGCCGTGCACGAGGGCATTCGCGCCGATGGCGAGCGGCTCTATCCCGCCATGCCCTTCACCTCCTACGCCCTCATGACGAACGACGACGCGCTTGCCATCAAGGCCTATCTCTTCACGCTGGCCCCGGTGCATGCCCCGGCCCGGCGGAACCAGCTTTCCTGGCCTTACGACCAGCGCGCCCTGCTGGCAGTCTGGAACGCGGTGTTCAATGCCGATGAACGCTTCCGTCCCAACACAGGGCAGAGCCGGCAATGGAATCGGGGCGCCTATCTCGCCGAGGCCATGGGCCATTGCGGGGAGTGCCACACACCGCGCAACCTCGCTTTTGCGCTGGACAACCACGCCAAGTTCGCGGGCGCCCTCACCGCGGGCTGGCGCGCCTACAACATCACCAGCGACAAGGATTCCGGCATCGGCGACTGGAGCGACCAGGACGTCTATCTCTATCTTTCCACCGGCCATGCCAACGGACATGGCGGCGCGGCCGGCCCGATGGGCGAAGCCACCGACAACAGTCTCAGCTACCTGGTAGCGGACGACGCGCGCGCCCTGGTGACCTATCTGCGCAGCATCCCCGCCCATGCGACCGACCTGCCGCGCACCGTCACCACGCCGGCACCGGCCTCGCACAAGGAGGGCCTGGTGGCGGACGCCGACACGCGCGGCGAAAAGATCTTCGCCGGCGCCTGCGCCAGTTGCCATGACTGGACCGGAGTGAGCCCGGTCACCGGCTATGCCACGCTGACCGGCGTGCGCGCGGTGAACGATCCCAGCGCCACCAATGTGGCGCAGACTGTCATCAACGGCGTCAACCGCCAGACCGCCGACGGCAGGATCTTCATGCCGGCGTTCGGCGAGGGCTATTCCGACGACGACATTGCTTCCGTGGCCAATTACGTCACCGCCCGCTTCGGTGCCAAAGGCGCACACCTGACAGGGAAAGACGTGGCCGATCTACGCAAGCAGGTGAATCAGCAACCCAGCACCCGGGAGGCCCCCAATGGCTGACATCCAGTCCGACTTTGCCCGGTCCGATGCCTATCTCGCGGCGCTGATTCGCGACGTCCGCGACGTGCCTGCGGCCGATGCTTCCGCGGCCATGGGACGGCGCAGCTTCTTCAAGCTGGCCGGCGCGGGCGCCGCGGGTCTGGTGCTGGGCTTCCGCCTCGGAGATGTCGCGCTCGGAGGAGACGCGGCGTTCGCGGACGAGACCGCGGGCGGCAAGGACCAGGCGATGAACGCCTTCATCCGCATCGCTCCGGACAACACGATCACCATCTATTCCAAATGCCCGGAGATCGGCCAGGGCATCAAGACGTCCTTCGGCGTGATCATTGCCGACGAACTCGACGCCGATTGGAAGCACGTGGTCGTTGAGCAGGCGGACATCAATCCCAAGGTCTATGGCAGCCAGGGCGCGGGGGGGTCGACCTCGATTCCGCGCGCCTGGGACCAGCTGCGTCAGGCCGGCGCCGGCGCCAAGGCGATGCTGATCGCCGCCGCCGCCAGGCAGTGGGAGACCGATGCCTCTGAGATCACCGCTCAGGATTCTGTCCTGACCCATGCCGCCAGCGGCAGGTCAGCAACCTATGGGTCACTTGCTGCCGCAGCGGCGAAGATGCCCGTGCCCGATCCCAAGAGCCTCAAGCTGAAGACCCGGGCGGAATACCGCCTGATCGGCAAGCGCTATCGCGGTGTCGACGACGCCAAGGTCGTCAGCGGCCAACCGCTTTTCGGAATCGATGTCCAACGTCCCGGCATGGTCTATGCCACCTATACCAAGTGTCCGGCAGCGGGCGGCAAGGTGCGCTCCTTCAACGTGGATGAGATCAAGGCCCTGCCCGGCGTGCTCGACGCCTTTGCGCTGGACGGCACCGGCCTGATGATCGAAGTGATGCCGGGCGTGGCCATCATCGCCAAGGATACCTGGACCGCTTTCCAGGCCAAGGACAAGCTCACGGTGGATTGGGACCTCACCGCAGCGTCGAACGATTCAACCTCGCACTTCTCGGCCGAAGCGAAGAAGCTGGCGACCAATTTCCCCGAAAAGCCGGACGACAATGTCGGCGACGTGGACAAATCCTTCGCGAGCGCCGCCAAGACCGTGGAGGCCTATTACGAGTATCCCTTCGCCGCCCATGTGCCGCTGGAGCCCATGAACACCACCGCGCACTGGCATGACGGGGTGATGGAAATGTGGGTACCCACCCAGCAGCCCGATCGCGGCTTGCCTCTGGTCTCGAAGGTGGCGGGCGTCCCGCAGGAAAAGATCGTCATGCACCAGACGCGCGTCGGGGGCGGCTTCGGGCGGCGGCTGGTCAATGACTATGCCTGCGAGGCCGCAGCCATCGCGCAGAAGGTGAACGCCCCGGTGAAGCTGCAATGGACCCGGGAAGACGATTTCGCCCACGACTTCTATCGCCCCGCCGGCTACCACCAGCTAAAGGGCGCCATCGACACGGATGGCAGGCTCGACGCCTGGCACGAGCATTTCATCACCTTCACCGCCGACGGCAAGAAGGAAGCCACCGGCGCCAACCTCACCGACAATCTGAAATACTCGATCAAGGCGCCGAACCTGCGGCGCGCCAAGACCATGTTCCCCTTGAGGATCCCCACCGGCGCCTGGCGCGCGCCGGGCGACAACGCCCAGGTGTTCGCGGCGCAAAGCTTCATGCATGAATTGTCGCTCGCCTCGGGTCGCGACCATGTCGAGTTCCTGATCGACGCAGTGAACCGCGAGGTGCCCGAGCTGGCGCCCAAAGACCCGAGCGTCAATTTCGACCCCGAGCGGGTCAATGATGTCATCAAGATGTGCGCCGAGAAGGCAGGCTGGGGCAGGAAACTGCCAAATGGCAGGGGCCTCGGTCTGGCCTGGTGCTATTCCCACGCCGGCCACGTCGCGCAGGCGGTCGAGCTCAGCGTGGATTCCGACAGGCGGATCAGGATCGATCGCATCGTGGTGGTGCTCGATGTCGGCCCCATCATCGACATGGCCGGCTCCGAAGCGCAGGCCCAGGGCGCCTCCACCGACGCCCTCTCAACCGCCATGGGTCTCAAGATCAATATCGAGAACGGCCAGGTCCGGGAACAGAACTACAACGCCTACCCAATTTTACGCCTGCCTTTCGCACCGATGACGATCGATCCCTATTTCATCCAGTCGGACCATCCACCGACTGGCATGGGCGAACCCGCCTTCCCGGCGCTGGCTCCAGCGCTGGGCAACGCTATCTTCGCCGCAACCGGAGAACGGGTGCGGCGCTTGCCGTTGCGCGATCTGGGCTATTCGCTGGCAATCTGAAAGATCGTCTCATGTTCAAACCGTATGGGCCTGACGATTAGGATTTCTACTTTACCTCAGCAGCATGTCAGCCTGGCTGGTGTCCAAGGCCCGAAAACTGCCAACATCCCTGGGACGCCGGGCACAGTGAGATCGTAACCGCGGGTCGTCTCTTCGAGGGAGATCCGTGCTAGGCTCCTGTGCGACGAAGTCCTCGCGGTTCCTGGACGTCAGTTTGACCTCGCATGAAGTTCCTCATCGTCGATGATCATGCGCTAATCCGCGAAGCCATGCGCAGTGTGCTGCAAGTGGTGCAGCCCAATTGCCTTGTGCTGGAAGCCTGTGACGCTGCAGAAGCACTCGCAACACTGGAACGGGAAGACGACATCGACTTTGCGTTGTTGGATCTCCATTTGCCTGATCAGGACGGGCTGTCGCTACTGGCGATCGTGGCAGAACGGTACCCGACAATTGCAGTTGTCTTGATCTCCGGTGATCGGGATCAGTCGACTATCCGCAGTGCGCTCTCGCGGGGAGCTCAGGGCTTCATTCCGAAGACCGAGACCCGGGAAGTGCTGATTGCAGCACTCTCGCTGGTTCTGGCCGGCGGCATTTACGTGCCTCCTGCCGCGCTTCATATGAACCACACCAGCGAGGAAACGCCATGCGGCGGAACTCGCGCGACGCCCGCCTTGCAGTCTCTCGGTCTCACCGAGCGGCAGCGCGACGTGCTCGCGCTGCTGATCGAAGGCAAGAACAACAAGCTTATCTGTCGGGCGCTCGGGCTCGCCGAGCCGACCGTCAAAAATCACATCTCGTCGATTCTGAAGGCACTCGGCGTCAGCAGCCGTACCGAGGCTGTGATAGCCGTCACCCGCCCTGATCGGTTGAAGCCGGCGAACGAATAGCTGACCGCAGCAAGCGCGTCGCAGCGGCGCGAAGCCTTGAGGGCGCTACCGGCTTTTCAAGCATAAGCAGGCCCTGGGCCACGACGCGCTCACGGGTAGCTCGCGATACGTCGCCCGAGACGATCAATGCCGGGAAGGCGACCTTGAAGCGTTCTCTGAGCGATTGGACCAGCAACAAGCCATCATCGCCCTCGTTGAGATGCACGTCGGCGATCATCAGATCCGGGGGAACGTTTCCGATAAGCTTTACGGCTTCACTGCCGCATAGCGCCGTGACGGTTTCGCTGCCCCATAGTCGCAGCAACCCGCCGGTTCCCTGCAGGACGTCGGCGTCATTGTCGACGATCAGGATGCGTGCGCCCTGGATTGGATCATCCGGTGCATGCGCCGCCTCGGCGACAGGCCATGGGAGGGCTTTGGCAGCAGCGGGTGGGAGGATGACGGAAAAGCGCGAACCGGTCCCGAGGCGCGAGGTAACCTCGATCGTATGACCCAGGAGATCGGACAGCCGCCTCACAATCGCCAAACCGAGGCCGAGCCCTTTGCCCTGCAGCGCGCCGGCGGGCGCCAACTGATAGAACTCCGAAAAAATCTCTCTGTGCTTGTCCGGTGGGATGCCGATACCCGTGTCCCAGACTTCGATCCTGATCGCCCCCTTGCGCCGCCGACACAGGACCAGAACTCCGCCGCGTCTTGTGTAACGCAAGGCATTGCCGACCAGATTGCCGACGATGCGTTGCAAGAGCAACGGATCGCTCGATACCCACAGATCGGACGGCAGGATTCGGAAGCGCAATCCATTCGCCTGCGCTTCCGCCGTAAAGGCGGCCTCGACACGCTCGAGGACAGTCGCGACCGGAAACGCTGCGATCTCCGCACGAACCACACCCGAATCGATTCGTGAAATGTCCAGGAGATCGTCGAAAAGGCCGTTTATCGAGGCCACGGCCTGCTCGATCCGGTGCGCCAGGCGTTCGCGCTCGATAGGCAGTTGCTCAGCCCGCAACTGCCCCACCAGAAGATTCAAGGCGTGCAGAGGCTGTCTCAAATCATGGCTGGCCGCAGCCAGGAATCGCGATTTGGCTCGGCTGGCCTCTGTTAATTCCTGCGTTCGCTCCTCAACCTTGCGTTCCAGCGTCGTGTAGGACCCCTCCAGTTCGGCGGTCATCGTGTTGAACTGACGGCCCAGCTGCGCGATCTCGTCCGAGGTTTCGATCGCAATCCGGTGATCCAGGCGACCTGACCCGATCAGCTCTGCACCCGTTGTCAACACGCGTATCGGGCGCACCATCCGCCAGGAGAACACAATCGCGATGCCGACGGCGATCAGCAGACTGACCATCGCGATGGCGAGAGATCGCCTCAAAGCCCGATGCAGCGGCTCGTTGGCCTCGTCGACCGGAAGCTCGGCGATAACTCGCCAGTCCAACGGCGGGATGATGGCTTGGGTCAGCAGCGCCGGTTGCCCTGCGAGGCCAGCGACGCGATGAAGGATGGCGTCGGGATCGGTGTCGATGGCACGGACCATGGGCTTGAGATCCGTGTTTCTGAGAACGAGTCCCGCATCGGGGTGGACGATGAGCCTTCCGCTGTGGTCGATCACATAGGCTTGGCCGTCACGCCCGACGCGAACCCGGGAAACGATATTCCGCGCCAGCTCGAGATTGACCTCGGCCACCACGACCCCGGCTTCGCGACGCGTTCCCGAGAGCGCTACGGTCATGAAGGGCTCACTGTCGCGCTGGAAGTAGACCGCCCCGTGATGAACGCCTGTCTTTAGCGCATCGCTGAAGGCGATTTCGCCGGACCTGTCGTTCAAGGAAGAAATGCGGTCCATGCTTATGCGCGATACGAAAAGACGCTCCCGCCCCATTTCGTCGATCAAGGACAAATCCACGATGGCCGGAGCCTGCCGCAGCAGGCGCAAAGCATCGATAAGCCGCTGCTTTCCATCAGCATCCTCCCACGAGAGATGCGTCATCCAACGCAATTGTCCCTCGATGTCCCGGATGAACTGACTGATCCGGAACGCGGCGTTTTCGGCGTTGGCTCGCTGGATTTCGATCAGAGCGTTGCGATGCTCGGTCGAAGCGAACCACACGTCCGCGGCCGTGTAGCCGACGAGCGGAACGGCAACGACTGCGACGAAAGAGGCAATGTACTTGGCCAGCAAGGAGCGCGGCAGCGCCCTGCAGACGAGGGATCCGAGGCTTGGCCGAGCGCTCCTTTTCATCGCTCCGATCATAGCTCGGGTATGCGGACGAAAGCAGCCCGGTCCAAACGTACCAAGACGAAGGAACCGGCCCTCCGGGACCGATGGATGATTGTTGGATGCCGCCGACGCCGGGCATGGTTTGGGCGCAAGAGACAACACCGGAGGTCGATATGCTCAATGTGTTCTTCACCGGGAATGCGGTTCTTCGCACATGTTTGGTCGCGGCCGTGGCCTCAAGCCTCGGCTTTCCAGCATACGCCGCGGACATCAAGGTCATTGCGCCGAACGCGGTCAAGGAACCGGTCACCGAGGTCGCCTCATGGTTCGCCAATGAGACCGGTCAGAAGGTGGAGTTCACCTGGGGCGGCTCGGAGGCGATAGCCAAGCGTATCGCTGACGGCGAAGAATTCGACATCGTCATTACGACGTCTCAGGCAATCGACCGCATGGCCTCCGCCGGGAAGGTGGAGGCCGAAAGCAAAACGAACTTCTCCAGATCCGCGGTTGCTGCCGCTGTTCGCGCCGGTGTCCCTCAGCCCAATATTTCGACCGTCGATGCTGTTCGGCAGGCTTTGCTCGGTGCAGACTCCATTGCCATTTCTTCGGGCGCCAGCGGGCGCTATTTTGAAAAGCTGTTCGAGCAGCTTGGTGTAGCCGACCAAATAAAGCACAAGATAAAGCAGCCCCCGTCCGGAGCGCAGATCGGCGACTTGCTGGCGCGTGGCGAAGCGGAGCTCGGATTTCAGCAGGTGAGCGAACTCGTTCACGCCAAAGGTATCGTCTATCTGGGCCCGCTGCCCGCCGACATCCAGAACTACACCGTGTGGTCGGCCGCTCTGCACAAGAGCACCCGACAACCCGATCTCGCGCGCGCGTTGATCGTTGCGCTCGCAGGGATCCGGGCGAGAGATGTCCTGACCCGAAGCGGCCTCGAACCGCTGTAATTGCTTCATGACAACGTTGAAGATGAAAAATCGACTTTCTTTGCCGTTGTGAGCTGGCGTGCAAGGCATGTCGAATCTGTCCAAGTGCAGTTTCTCAGCAAACTGGCCGGGCCGGCGAGTCGGTCCTGCTGGAGGTTGCATCATGAGCACCGATGCCCTGTTCTCTCCCGCGACTTTGGCCGGCTTCGTGTTCGGCCTTGGCCTGATCTTTTCGCTGGGCCCTCAGAACCTGATGCTCATCCGGGCGGGTATGATGCGCAATCATCCTCTTGCCGTCGCCTCGACCGGCTACGTCTCCGAGATCGCATTTGTCGCAATGGGAATTGGCGGCCTCGGAACGCTGCTGACGCAGCACCCCATGGCTTCCGGCACTCTTCAGGCGGGCTGCGCGGCCTTTCTGGCTTGGTGGGGCGTGCGCGTTCTGCTCAATGCCCGTCGGGCACCCACGGGCGACACAGCCGAGGAAGTCTGCGGATCCCGTCTGCAAGCCATTGGCTCGATGCTTGCGGTCACCTGGCTGAATCCATTGGTATGGCTCGAGGCCATGTTCTTTGTTGGCGTTTTCTCGTCCGGTTATGCCAGCGAGGCGCAGATAGGGTTTGCGGCGGGCTTTCTCTCGGCGTCCGCCATCAAGTTCTACGGCTGGAGTCTGGCGGGAGTGGGTCTATCTCGCTGCTTCGACCGCCAGATTTGTCGCGAGAAATTGGATGCTGTCGCCGGCGTGGTCTTGATTTCGGCAGCCGTTTTGCTTTCCGCCAACATTTTCAATGCAATATAGCGACACATTTTAAGTGTAGATTCATCTATAATTTTTTCTCTTTGCAAGATCGAAACAACATTACTGAACACCGTACAAAACGACCTTCATTTATAACTGTTGCGTCGTCCGAAGTATGAGGATCGCAAATGCAAAATGGTCTATACATCGTGAGATTTGAAACGCCTCTGGGACAGGGATCGGGCGTTGTCGTCATACGCGATGGGTCAATCGGCGGCGGTGATACCGGTACATATTATCGGGGTACATACAGAATTGAAAACGAACGAGTGACTGCAATGATAGAGGTAAGGCGCTATCAACCTGGTTGGTCAGTTCTCGGCTCGGAGACCGCAACCCTCGATATCAGCGGATCCACGACGCGCAGTTCCGCAATCCTCGAAGGGCGTGGGCCCGGCGGCATCCCTCTCAAATGTAATCTGACGTTTATTCCCTAGATGCGATCTCATCCGCCGCTATTGCGTGCAATTTGTCAGCGACGCTGGTCGATCCGGAATTCCTCCGAAGCCGTCACTTGATCATCCGGTCGACGCGCACGGAAATAACGGCGGGTATAACCAGACCAAGTTCGGTCGCTGTGCGTTGATTGAGCACGAGCTCAAAGTTCGAAGGCTGCTCGACCGGAAGTTCGGCCGGACTGGCACCTCGAAGGATGCGATCGACGAAACTGGCGGCCTGTTCCCAGGTGGCGCGAAGATTCGGACCATATGTGAGCAGGTTGCCTTCGTCGGCAAACTCCGACCACCCCGAGACGGCGGGAATCCGGTTTTGCCGGGAAAATGCGGCGATGACACCGGCCTGGCTCATGACCAGCGCGTCGGGAAAAGCGACGATCGCTTCTGCGCGGCTCTCCAACAGCGCGGGCCAGGTCGTTGCGAAATCCTTGGCGGATGAGACTGCGAAGTAGCTGACCGAAATCTTCAATTTGTCTGCTGCCAGCCGTGAAGCCTGAAGTTCAAGCTGTTGGCCGGGATGCGCCGGGTTAGCCAAAATCGCGACCCGCGTGAGTGAAGGCGAAATCTCCTTCAGCAACTCAAGCCTCTTCCCGACCAGATCGAGGCGCTGCATGGCCATACCGGTCAGATTTCCTCCAGGTCGGGAGAAGCTCGTAACGAGTTTTGCCTCGACAGGGTCACCGCTGAAGCCGAACACGATCGGAATGCTGGCGCTGAGTTTACGCGCGCCAAGCACCATCGCGCCCTGCGCGACAAGAACGTCTGGCCGCATCGCAAGCAGCTCAAGCGCCAAGCGCTCGGCACTGTCCGGCTGCCCCCAACGTGTATCAATCGTAAGGTTTCGACCCTCTACCCAACCTGATGCGCGCAAACCTTTCCGAAGCGCTTCAAGATAGGCCGGCGTTGGCAGATAGCCGGCGCTTCCGGCCAGCCAGGCAACCCGTGCACTGTTCGTGATGTCACGTGCCATAGCGGGCAAGACAGATCCGGCCACCGCTGTCAGGAGGAGCCCACCGCGAACGAATTGACGACGTCCCAAGCACGCCATTGGCATCTCGTCGCGGACGTTACGGACGAACTCGGTGACAATAGCATTTCTTGCGCCGGATGTGAGGTCTCCGGGACAATCGCACGTATGGCGTAGGGGCGATCGCCTGCAGGAAGACGCACGATGCCGACCATAGCAAAGGGCAAGAGGCACGCCTCTCGCGAGGACAAGAGCGCGCTTGTGAGACGAACAATGAACTCCCCGGCGCCTTATGCGCACCGGGAAGTCAAACTAAGGTATCATCAAACGCAAATGCTGCCGAAGCTTCGAGCACTCGGAAACGCCCGGGGGCGATGCCGTACGCGGAAATAGATTCCTTCAGCTGTTGAGCAGGTTCCTCGCGTGGCTCATCGGTCAACTGGAAGCACCCCCAATGGATCGCGATCGCCTGCTTGGCATCTAGATCGAGCATTATCTGAACCGCCTCCTCCGGGTTTGCGTGCTGGGGAGCCATGAACCATCGAGGGGCATAGGCACCGATAGGCAGCAGCGCGAGATCAGGGGCTCCGTGATCTGCTCGCATTTGACGAAAAATCGCTCCATCGCCGTAGCCGGTATCCCCGGCGAAATATATCAGCACCCTCGGCGTTCGCAGCATGAAGCCACCCCACAATGCCATTCGCCGATCCCGCGCGTTGCGCGCCGACCAATGATGCGCAGGAACAAGGGTTACAGTAACGTTCTCGACGAGATTGATCTGTTCGCCCCAGTCGCCGGCGGTAGCCTTGATATCCGGAATGGCGCGGCGAACGATGGTGTCGTTGCCCAGGGGTGTAATGAGCCGTGGCTGATCGCGCAGATGCAATTTTGCAATGGTTGCAAGATCGAGATGGTCGTAGTGGCTGTGCGACAAAAGCAGCAAATCGATCGGCGGCAGGTCATCAAAGCGAATTCCGGGCTCGGTCACGCGCACGGGACCCGCGAAGGATAAGGGACTCGCGCGTTCCGACCACACCGGGTCGGTGAGAATGTTGAGGTAGCCGACCTGAATAAGTACGGTCGCGTGACCGACCATGGTGACACGACAACCCGCCACCCGCGCCTCGGGCTTGTTCGGCACAACCGCGACCCGCTTCGGCCACGGCGCGAATGTCGAGGAGAACCTCCAGCGCAGAACGTCCGCTAGCGACCTATCCGCTGGTGCACCAGGATTGAAGAACCGCGTGCCGTCAAAGTGGTCGCTCACAGGACCGGCATAATAGGGATTTCGCGCCATGGTCCGCTCAGCCCTCCCGCGCCGAACCGGGTTAAACCCGCCCAACCTAAGCAGGTTTCGTTGCAGCGAACGCGATGATGCTTCGCCGCTCCCTAATGCACAACAATGCACAACGCCCGGACGAGACTCCGTCCGGGCGCTTCGATTCTCTAATCTGTAAATCTATTCAATAACTTGAACAATCCGATGCGTTCGCGGATCCACGAGCACGGTCCTGTCATTCACCACCGTATAACGATACTCCGTGCGGCCGTATTCCGGCGGAACCTCGTAGTAGGTCACCCCCTCTTCGGGCAATTCGGCTCCGACGACAACCTGCCTGTCATAACGATAAGAAGGCCGGCGCTCCTCGACGACATATGTGTGGAAGCGCTTGTGATTGTCTTCGGCAATGCCGCCGACGATGGCACCCCCTACTGCGCCCACAACGGCACCCACAGGTCCGCCAACGATTGCTCCACCAACGGCTCCTGTTGCAGCGCCGGTCGTGACGCCTTCCTGCGCCGAAGCCACAGATATTGCAGAAACCATCAGGGTCGCCGCGAGAATTGTTTGACGCATCATTTTGATTATTCCTCTGTATGTCCAAGACCAACACAACTCGGTCTCGCGCCAACCGTTCCGTTGGAACAAAAATTCGCGCCGAATGTTAAATGAAATTCGATTTCAACAATTAGGAAGGGACGATGCACTCGAGGAGGCGCACATGGATACCATGGCGTTACTCGCCATCGCTCTTGGCATTGTTCTGCTAGGGGGCGGCTGGCATGGCCGCGCACGCTGGACCTGAACGAAGGCAGCGTGCGGGCGTCGGGGTATTGCCCCGCGCCCCCTCCCACGAATGCCACAGAGCGACGACACGGCTGACGGCGGCTCCCTGTGAGGATCTTACGGCGAGCACGGCTTCGTCAGTTTGGCCGATCAATCGGCGAATTCTGTTTCCCGAACGCTCCCTTGCCTTCGGCTACCATCGGAGCGGCGAACGGCTCGGTAACGGCCAGGCGGCAAGCCATGATGTCGATGGAACAGCTTCGAAAACGTCGCCGCGGTCTGATAGCCGACACGCGTCGCAATCTGTGCAATTCCATCATCGCTTGTTTCGATGAGAAACGCCGCTTCCGACATGCGACGTGCGATCAGATAACGGTACATCGACTGGCCGACGAGCTTGGTGAAGCGCGCCGAAAACGCCGAGCGACTGAGCCCTACCCTTTGCCCCAGGTCGCCAAGGGTCCAGGACCGTTCCGGCTGTTCGTGTATCAATTGAAGCGCCGGTCCGATGTGCGGGTCTGCCATCGCTCCCAGCCACCCGCCCTCTCCGGGACCGAGAGACTTGATCCAGCTTCGGAGAACCTCGACGAAGAGCACTTCTGTCAGTCGTGAGAGCGCGACGCCTTGGCCGGGTCGCTCAAGCGCCGCCTCGCTCACCATCCGTTGCAGAATCGCCTCGAGCCAGCCACCGTCGGCCGTCGGCTTCAGGAGAAGCACAGGCGGGAGTAATTCCAACACGCTGCCGCGCGAGGGACGCGCCACGGTGAAATTGCCACAGATCATCGTCGAGAGCGGCTGCGCACTGCCTCCGTGACGAACGACGCCAAGACGTCCGGACAGTCGATCGAGGTCCAGAACCGGTAACGGCTTCGTCCGGCGATCCGAATAAATCACATGGGGCTCGCCGCGTGTGACGACAACAAAGTCGCCCTCGGTCATTCGGACTTCGTGTCCCTGTTCAAGCGCGAGGGTAGCTGAGCCACGACTAAGGTAGTGGAACAGGGCGTAGGGGCGTTCTGGCAACGCCAGATTCCAGGGATGGCCTAGCTCGAAGTGGAACAGCAAGTTCCCGCCCAAGCGAACGCGATCGAGCACTTCGGCGAGGATGTCCATCTCCAGATGCTAATCGTCTGGACGATCAGACACAACATTCGGACGATTGGATCCTAACGTCTGAAAGCCCTCCACATTAGTTCAGGTCGCGGCGGGCAGTTGCGTCGTGCGGCAACCCGCTTCGCCAAAGGCCGACGCACCGTCGCGCCACAACGCCTGCCCATTCCCTGGACCCGCGTCGTCCGGCATCCGACAGGAACATTCAATGCGAAATCTTCTACTCTCCGCCGCCACCCTTCTCATGGCTGGAACAGCATTTGCTGCTCAAGCCGAATCAACTCCGCTGCCCAACGGGGCGGCTCATAATATCGTGCTCGTCCATGGCGCCTTCGTCGACCAGACGAGCTGGAAGCCCGTTGCCGAAATCCTCACGAAGAAGGGCTACAATGTAACGCTCGTAGAGAATCCGCTCACCTCCCTCGCAGCGGATGTTGATGCCACCAAGCGGGCGCTCGCGAAACAGAGCGGCAAGACTGTCCTGGTGGGCCACTCCTGGGGCGGAGTGGTCATCACGGAAGCAGGTAATGATCCCAAAGTCTCGGCACTCGTCTACGTCTCCGCATTTGCGCCCGACGTTGGCGAATCTCTGGCGACCCTGGCCAAGGCCGGTCCGGCAACCGAAGGCGGCGCGGCGATTCATCCCGACGACAAGGGCAACCTCTACATCGATCCCAAGGTGTTTCCTTCGGCGGTCGCGGCTGACCTTCCTCTGAAGATCGCCGAAGCTCTGGCAAACCATCAGCTCCCGCTGAACCACACGGCGTTCGAGGCTCCGGTCGATACGGCTGCCTGGCGCGACAAGCCGACATTCTATGTGATCACCACGAAGGACAAGGTCATCGCGCCCGAGGCCCAGAGGATGTTCGCCGCCAGGATGAAGGCCCAGACGACGGAGGTCGCCGGCAGCCATGCCTCCCTCGTCGTCCACGCCAACGAAGTCGCCGCGGAAATCGAAAAGGCGGCGCTCGCGAAGTGACGGTACCGCTCCCGGCGCTTTCGCACCGGGAGCGCGCACACGTGCTCCGAGAATGCAGAATGCATCGGACCGCGATGGCGAAAGCCAGTCAAAGCCGCGGAAACGCCAGCGACGTCCTGGAGCAAGGTTTCGGTCGCTGCGCCACGCCGGTCTTCCCACTCAACTATTCATGCCAAGCATCCGGAGGATGACATGACCGAACTCGACCTCGCGGGCCAGGGCGTCGCCACGCTCGAAACGGCGCCGACCCGTTACGTTGAGGGCCACGGCATTCGATTTGCCTATCGCCGGCTCGGCCCCGCTACCGGAACGCCGCTCATCCTCCTGCAGCACTTCTCCGGCAACATCGATGCGTGGGATCCCGTCGTCGTCAACGCTCTCGCCACCGATCGCCCTGTAATCGCATTCGACAACGCCGGGGTCGGTCGCTCGACGGGCCAAACGCCTGACAATGTCGCAGCGATGGCGAAAGACGCGCTCGCGTTCATCAATCTGCTCGGCCTTTCTGAGGTCGACCTGCTGGGCTTTTCTCTCGGCGGCTGCGTCGCCCAACTGATTGCCGCCGAGCAGGAACAGCTGGTCCGGAAACTCATCCTTGTCGGAACCGCGCCGAAAGGTGGAGAAGAACACCTGTTGGCGGTGCTGCAGGAGGCGTTTTCCCAAACCGATGCGCCGGACCCCCGTCTGCCGCTGTTCTTCACGAAATCGTCCGCCAGCCGGTCGTCCGGCTTGGCCTTCCTGAAGCGGACGAAGTTGCGTGAGGACGATCGGGACACCGATAACGGTCCCGCAGTCACCGATCCGCAGGCCAAGGCTCTGATCACCTGGTGCGCCACGCCTGATCCCGAGCACTCCATTCTACGCGCGATCCTCCAGCCCACTCTTGTGGTCAGCGGCAGCCACGACACCATGCTGCCCGCGAACAACGCCTACGCAATGTTCAAGGAGCTCAGCAATGCTCAGCTGATCCTCTATCCTGATTCAGGCCACGGCGCCTTGTTTCAGTACCCCGAGATGTTCGTTAGCCACGTCCGGACCTTCCTGGAAGCGCCGCCCGCGACTGCATGATCCCGACGCGTTCACACGCCATCGGACGCACTCTCTCAATGAGAGTTGTTACAGAGGACAAAATGACAATCACTAAAGTCGACGTGGAACGTTTCAGTCTCACGAGCTCAAAGCCATTCGACGCGATCGTGGCCGCTCTCAAGTCCGCGGTCGGGCAGCCTGACATGGTAGAATTTTTCAAGGAGACGAGGGCGACGAAATCCTTCGCGGATTTCAAGCGCTTTGTACAAAGCGGCCTCGGCCGAACGGACCTTATGCTCTTCGCGGAATTTGACCTGGGCGACGTTCTGCGTCGCGAAACCGGATCCAAGACGCCCAAGATCATACGGCTTGTAGTCGGCAATCCACTCATCATGAAAGAAATGGTCAAGCACGTGCCCGATGCTGGGTCCTACGCTCCAGTCACAGTACTCATTGATGAGCGTCCCGATGGCGTGCACGTCTCGTATGACAAGATGGAGAGTTATCTTCTGCAATACGGTAACCCGGAAGCCCTTGCCGTCGCCAGAGCTCTTGATACGAAAATCATGAACTTGCTACGCGAATCCGCGAGCTAAAACGTCCTGATGACGTCTTCGGCGGATCGAAGTGGGTAGCTCGCACCAGTCGCCGAACGCGAAGGGCGTTATGACGCGAACCAGACGTCGGAAGGAGAATTCCTGCATGCACAAGACACTTCTTGTCGCCCTCACGGTCTCGGCTCTTTCCACCGGAGCTGTCGCATCTGCTCACGCTGTCGAGAATGAGCCGCTGGATGCTGCGACCCTCGGCGCCATAAAATCGAAATTCGGCAGGCTGATGAAACTGGCCAACAATCATGATTTCAAGGCTCTGCATGGGATGTTCTGGCAATCGCCATCGACCCTATTGGTGGCTAAGAGCGCGATCCAGTCCGAGGGGAACTGGGCCGGCTTTTGGGGCAACGAAGCGGTGGATCAAAAGCTGCGTGATATCGGTAGCTCCGGTCCCGTCGTGCTCGATCCAGATTATTCGAAGCTCAAGGTTGTCGGCCTGACCCGCGACGTCGCCGAGTCCTACGTGCCATTGAACATCACCGTGTCGTATGCGGGACAAGACGGCACACCCAAGCCGTTTCTAATGATCATCAATTGGATAAAAGTTGCGAAAGACTGGAAGATAGCCTCTGAGATCATCTTGCCGGTCCCACCGGCACCGCCGGTCAAAGAATAGCGAATGGATCCAGAGGGGGCAGGTCATGGCGGGCCTCCGGACCTTTCCTCTTGCGTCGAGAGGGGTTTGAAAGTTCAGAAATCATGATCGTTATCGGTTCGGAGGAAGTGGCCCGCGAGCTCGATCGCCCGGGCTGCATCACCTTGATGCGGGAGGCCATGATCGCACTCTCGGCCGGCCGGACCCGCCAGTTGTTGCGAGGGATCATCGATCTCGGGGGCGGTGATCTGTTTGGTGTGATGCCGGGTGCCATGGAGGGCGCTGGCTTCGGTGCCAAGCTCGTGAGCGTCTTCCGATCGGCGTCGGCGCAAGGGCGCTCACACCAGGGTGCGATCCTGCTCTTCGACCGGGAGACCGGCGCACCCGTCTGCGTGGTCGACGCGGGCGAGGTCACGGCGATCCGGACCGCATGCGCGTCCGCTGCTGCGACCGATGCCTTGGCGCGCCCGGACGCAACACATCTCGCAATTCTTGGTACCGGCGAGCAGGCCTGGCAGCATGCACTCGCAATGAGTCATGTTCGACCGCTCGAAAGCGTCGTGTTCTGGGGGCGATCCGAAGCGAAGGCACATGAGTTAAGGGCTCGCATCAAGGTCGCGCTCGCCCTTCCCACCAATGTCGCAGAGAGCGCGGCCGCCGCTGCGCATGGCGCCGACATCATCTGCACGACGACCTCCGCTTCGGAGCCGATCCTCCTTTCAGCAGATGTCGCCGACGGCACCCATATCAATGTCGTCGGCTCGAGCTACGCCGGCCCGTCCGAGATTGACGGCGCCCTGGTGCAACGCGCCCGCTTCTTTCCGGACCATCGCGACAGCGTGCTCGCGCAAGGCGCTGAATATTTGTGGGCGAAAGCGGCAGGTTTAGTCACGGAAGATCATGTCCTTGCCGAGATTGGAGCCGTTTTCGCGGACAAGGCGCCTGGGCGCCAAAGTAGCGGGGATGTGACCATCTATAAGTCGCTTGGCTTGATTGTGCAGGATCTCGCCAGCGCCGCTTATCTCTACCGCCGCAGGAGCGCCTCATCGTCGCAGGATTCGGGGGAGCGGCGTTGACCGCCCCTCCGTTGCCCCGCCATAGCTACTTGAATGCCTTCTGGGCGAAGTCACGCAGGCCTGGGCGCCAGACCGCCCACTCATGGTCGCCCGGCCTTGCCTCGGTCAGAACGGCGACGTTATTGGCCTTGAATAGCGCCCACACCTTCTGACTGTCCGGATAGCCGGCGTCCTCCGTTCCCACGGTCCAATATACGAGCTTGGCTTTGCCGAGCGTATCGCGCAAAGCGGTCCACTCCGCTTCGGACTTCAGCCCCTCCATTTCCTTGCGAAGCGGGTTCACCCGAGAGCGGGAGAAACTGAAGATGCCTACATAGCCGAAAGCACCCGGGTGCTCTCGGGCGATGGCCATGGTCTGCGACGCGCCGCGCGAGAGTCCGGCAATCGCCCGGTCGCCCGCTTCCTTCGATACCGAATAATTGGCTTCCACATAGGGGATGATGGCGCCAAGCATTTCCGCGGTGAGCGGATCCGGCGAAGCACCGGACGGCGTGCGGAAATCCGCCTGATAGCCGTCCACCATGACGACGATCATCCTCTTGGCTTTACCTTCTGCGATCAGTTTGTCGAGGATGAAGCCCGCGCGTCCGATAGTGCCCCATTCGTCCTCGGCACCATTGCCCCCGTGCAGCAGATAGAGCGTCGGGAGAGTTTCCGTCTTCAGACCGTAGCCCGGCGGCGTGTAGACACGCATCCGACGCTCGAACGCGACGCTCGGGACACGATAGAACACCTCGGCGACGGCGCCATGCGGGATCGACGGGTCGTTCCTGGCGAAATCTTCGCCGCCGGCAACTTCCAGCATGTTCTCGACGCGCTGGCGTCCCGCCACGGTCCAGAGATTGTTCGGATCGAGAGTATCGACACCGTCAATCTCGTAATAATAGCTGTAATGACCCGGCTTCAACGGCGCAGACGTGTAGGTCCACACGCCGTCCGTACCTTTGGTCATCGGCAAGGCTTCGGCCTTCAGCCCACCGAGTGTGACCTTTTCAGCCTTTGGCGCATAAAGCCGAACTGTGACCTCGCCTGTCTGGGCGATTTCCGGAGAAACCAATTCCGGCTTGGGGTTCGCACGCTTCGCCCGGCAGGTGCTGTCGCAGCCCACCCAGTTCGAGGGAATGCCGGTGTCGGAAGCAGGCTGTTGCGCGAGCGCTAGTCCAGGGCTCGAAAGCACGAATGCTACGAGCATCAATCGAATCATCTTTCTGGATACCGAGGGCATTAAAATCCACTCCCTTGTTTATCGCTCTTGTGCTCAGCGGGACTGCAAGCAGGAACCCGTGGCGTAATAGGTTTTTCTAGCTCCAAAATGCTACGAGCCGAAATGTCGACAGTCAACATAATACAGCTAAGGGATATTTAGGGCGCTCGCCGGATCACCGTCGCGGCCTTGGTGGAGGCTTCGAGAGCTCTTTCCTGCGGTTTCTCAGGGATCTTGCAGGGCCGCTAAAGGGGAATCCGCCGCGCGGAACAGTGCGTTGCCGACGCTGACGGCCTCACGGAGAGGTTTCCTCAGCCTTCCGTGGCCAATATGAGATGGCGCCGCAGCGGCTGTCCTCGAACTTTCATCAGCCCTTGTCCGACCATCGGAAAGCTTGCGACCGAGAGAGCCCCAAGAAGGCCCGGAGCGACCGGGCCTTCTTTCGTTCAGCTGTCGTGATGCTCGGACATCGCCTTCAGCTCATCCTTCGTCCAGGTCGTGACGGCGTGAACGTCGCCGTCCTCGTCCCGCATGAAATCGAGATTGCTTATCGGCACTGCCACCGGCTTTGCGCCGATGCCCAGGAAACCACCGACATCAATCACGACCTGGGCGCTCGCGCCAGTTCCATGCATGTGCGAGACGCTGCCAATCTCCTCATCGTCCGGCCCGTAGATCGTCGCGTCTTCGAGGTTGGACGGTGTGAGCTCATTGTCGGTCAGCCGAACGTGCGTGCTGTGATCCATCGATGGACGCTCCTGTGCGATGAGCCCCCTCAACCCCGCGGCAAGACCAACAGTTCCAAAAGTGCGCGGCCATGTGGTCGTCTCTACGCCGCTCGTTGATCGTGAACGCATGCAGTTGCGCCGCAAGCGGTGTTGGCCTTCACCAACTGAAAAGCAGCTTTCCACCCATGCCTATCAGGACGGCACCCATCGTGGCCTCAATGGGGGTCTTAGCTCTTGCAAAGATACGCCGGGCAGATCCTTGGGAAAACAAAAGTGCCAAGCCACAATACCAGGCTAACGACACAGTACCCGCTATGATCACTACAGCGACGTAAAACCATGCGGTCGCGTGAGCAGGTACCATTATGGAGAAGATACTTCCATAGAACGCGATCGACTTCGGGTTGGTCATGCTCACGAGGTATGCCTTACGAAACGCTGCGGCGGCCTTTATTCCGACCTCAGTAGCCGTTGCCATCGGCTTACGGGCGCCAAGTACCAGTTTGACGCCTAGCCAAATAAGGTAGGCCGCTCCGGACACCCTCACGGCCGTATAGACCCAGGCAGCGTGTGTCAGAACAATTCCTAGGCCGGCGATGGCGAGAAGCGCCCAGGTACAAGATGCGGCGGCGAGGCCCATACCCGCGAGCACACCGGCGCGACGAGAGGCTGTCATCGCAGTAGACGTGACAATGGCAAAGTTTGGGCCCGGGCTGATAACGCCAAGCATAAGCACACCCGCAATTGCAAGGAGTTGCAGCATCTGATGCATAAGAACTTCCCGAACCCGCCGGTCTTTCACCTGTACGACATCCCCAACCGCGCCCAGACGGCACATCGCGGGAGAGAGTACGGTTAGGGTGTGGCAAACTTGCCGGTCGAACTCGTGCGACAACTAGGCTATTTGCTGCCAAGGCGCCGCCTCTCCCGATATGCATCGAGAAATCCCGGAGATGCCACAGTGTCTGCCAAGGCGCGTAGGGCGCCCGCGGAGACTCCAAGAACAACTTCAACGCGTTGATTGGCGTCCGCCCACAGCACGAGGGCCTCGTTTAGACGACGCTCCCCGATCTCCGTCATCGCCGCGCGCTTGGTCCGCCCATCACGTGCATCGGGCTCGAGGTTTACAATGCCGTCGCGGACAAGAGGTCGAAGGGCATGGGTCAAAGCCGATATACTCACGGCGAGACTTTCAGCAAGATATTGAAGCGTCGGCCAATCTCGTTCGCCGCCTGCGGAGGCCATTGCGATTTGAGAGAGCAGCCCCACCTGGGTCGCCTTTAGACCGGTGGGCGCCAAGGCGTCATCGTAGATCTGGCCAAGCCGACGTGACGCCCGCCGCAGCGCCGTGTTGGTGCACGCCAGATCGGCGACCAGTTGGTAAGGCGGAACCGCTTCCACCACGCTGTCATCGGTTGGATCGGCAAAAGTCGTGCTCATCACCGACATATAGTTGAGCACTTCACCATTGAAAAGGCGGGCCATCCTGGATAAGTTGAGGCCTCAACCAATTGGAGAGACGTCATGTCCCAATCCGCGCGCAAGCCCGTCGCCGTCGTAACCGGCGCCTCGGCTGGAATAGGCGCTGTTTATGCAGAGAGACTGGCCGCCAGAGGCTATGACCTTGTCCTCGTCGCGCGCCGCGCTGAGCGTCTGGAATCCCTTTCGCGCAATTTGGCCGCTGCACATGGCACGAAGGTTGAAGTCGTCGAAGCTGACCTCACAAAGGATACGGAACTCCGCCGCGTCGAAAATATCCTCAAGGGCAACCCTGCGATCACTCTTCTTGTCAATAACGCCGGTACGTCCACTCTGGCACCAGTGGCAATTACCTCCCAGGAAGATGCCGCAGCTATGGTGGCGCTGAATGTGACGGCCCTGACTCGGCTGACCCAGGCGATTCTCCCCGCATTCCTGGCGCGAAACGAGGGTGCCATTATCAATGTTGCCTCGGTTCTGTCCTTCCACTCGCTGCCAATTAGCGCGATCTACAGTGGCACGAAGGGCTATGTGATGAACTTTAGCCGAGGTCTCCAGCGGGAACTCGCTGGGACGAACGTTCGCGTGCAAGTCGTGATGCCTGCCTCGACCGCAACCGAGCTTTGGGACCTGTCCGGTGTGCCACTGGCGACGCTGGACCAATCGACGGTCATGTCGACGGAGAATCTTGTCGACGCCGCGCTTTCCGGCTTCGACAAAGGGGAGGCCGTCACACTGCCGTCCGTAGGTGACGCGCGTCTCTGGGACCAGTTTGACGAGGCGCGCGCGACACTGTTCGCCGCATCGCAGACCGGCCAGCCCGCGGCTCGCTACCGGGCCGCCTGAACCGGCCGCACAGGAACCGGAACAACTTGACTAAGACTACAACGCCCCTCTTGGCCGACGGACAGATTGGGTACTCCCTGTCAGCGTGCGAGGCCGCGGGTCGGAGCGGGACGGTGGTTTCGTCGCAAGTTGCGACAAAACCCTTGTGCTTGTTCCAGCGCCCAAAGCCGCGCTCTTGGCCGAGCGGCAGCTATCGTACGCCCGTCAGCGTCCACTCCAGCCACGAATGCGCGCCATACACCCTCGCGCCGCCCTCCACCTCGGTAATGTCGATGTGGACTTGCTTTATCTCGCCCTCGATTCGCTCGCCCTGCCGCCAGGCACAAAAAAGACGTGGTCGCGAAAGGAAGTTCATCAGACAACCTTGCGATCCACTCCGGTCGCTCCTGATGGTGACTCCGCTAGTCTCTTGACGATGTGGTCGACCAGATGGTCCGCCTCCTCTGCGACGGCCGGTATGGTGCCTGATTTCCGCGTTACCGCAAAATCGAGGCCGGCATAGTACAGCCCCGGAACGGTGCCGATGCCATCCTCCTGTATGGGTTGGCCGGCTCCATCGAGGGCGCCGGGGAGCTTCACCCATGAGAAGTCGCCCCGGAAGCCGGTGCACCAGACTATCGATGAGATGCCGCTTGATGGCAGGTCGAGCGAGCGGATCGGTGGGCTCGGCACGCGCGGCGCAACCGTTTCGGCTGGATCATCCTCGGCCGGGGGCGCATCGAGGCCGGCGCGCTCGATATACTGGTCGATCGCTCTCTTGGCGGCCGCCGAGGCCTCGTCTGCGAAGCGCATGTGCTCGACGACCTCGTCGCCAAACGCGAGCCTGCCGTTCACGACGCCCCTGAAACGGCCGAGCAGGACCACCCCTTGCGCGCTCAGCGATTGCAGGCTGATCGTGTGGATCGCCCCGACCAGCGGGCGTGGCGGCAGCCTGCCGTTTTCCAGGGTGAGCTCCCGGCGCGGGACGTCGACAAACCCGGATACAGTGAGCCAGTTCAACGAATCGCCGCCGCGATAGCGGCGTACCAGGCGGCCAGTGCGGCTTGTCGCCAGGAACACCCGACGTCCGCCATGCACCAAATCCTCGGCAATCTGGCCGCCCGACTGGCCGCTTCCGACCACCAGAACGGCACCGTCAGCGAGCTCGGCGGGGTTGCGATAGGCAGAGGAATCGACCTGGCGAACTTCCGTCGGCAACTCGGACGACCAAGGCGGCCGGACCTGGCGGCTCTGGTTGCCGGTTGCGATCACGATCGTCCGAGCTAGGAGCGTCTCGCGATCAGTCGTGACCCGGTAGACCGCGCCCTCTCGATCAAGCTTCTGTACCGCCGTTCCGGCGCGTACCGGCAAGCGGTGACGCTCAACATAGCCTTCCAGATAAGCGACGAGCTCGTGGTGCGTTATCGCGCCCCAGGGGTCCGGCCCGTCGTAGGTATCGCCGGGCAGGATAGTGCGCATGTTCGTCGAGTTCAGCCGGAAGGAATCCCAGCGCTGCGTTCGCCACGTCTCTCCGATACGGCCACGCTCCAGAACATAGTGCGCGCAGCCACGCTGTTGCAGGAAATAGCTGACGCCAAGCCCGGCCGAGCCAGCGCCTATGACGAGCGCATCAAGAATCCCTCTCATGCATTTCCCCGCCAAAATCGTACTGCCGATAACGAGCGCAGATAAGGGCGAACGACACTGAGCTCACCATCCGGGGCATGCGCAGTGCCCCGGCATTCCATCGCGAGGTCGTAAGCCACCGCGGATTTAGGAACTCGTCATTTTATTTCAACAATCAGCCCCGTTGATCCCCCGGAATGTTGATCCCGCGAGGGATGGCGCGTGACGCGCGGCGCCCACCGATGCTCGGCCCAAGCGAGAGTAATAGACCGAAGTCCGGCTTCCGCTCCGCGGCCCGCATCGGAGTTCCGAACGATGGGAGCGCTGTAGTTCGGGAAGATACCTGGCAGCAGCGGCGTGTTGCCGGTACGGTAGCTCATCACCCGCGCCACGCGGATGATGGCCTCTTGGTTCGTGGTGACGCTGTAGAGGTTGCACATTGCGCAACCTGGCCACGCTCCCCACAGGGCGGAAGCTACGGAGAATTCCATCGTGCACAAGACCGCGCTTCAAGACTTCGAATTCAACCAAGGCGAATGGATCGTTGAACACCGTCGCCTTCAGGAGCGGGGAAAAGGGAGTGATACCTGGGACCAGTTTGAAACCCGCACGCACGCGCAATTGTTAATGGGCGGCAGTGTTTCGATTGATGAGACCGACTTTCCCCAGAGCGGCTTCAAGGGGATGTCGGTGCGTGTTTACGATCCGATCCAGAACCGCTGGGCCATCTATTGGATCAACTCGACGGACGGGGTGCTGCAGCCGCCGGTATACGGCCGCTTTCACCAAGGCCTGGGCACATTCGAGGGCGACGACCTCGATGGGGAACGCCCAATCAAGGTGCGTTTCGAATGGGACGCCAGAAACCCGGCAACGCCGCGCTGGAGCCAGGCATTTTCCTACGATGCCGGAACAAGCTGGGAAGTGAACTGGACCATGGATTTCAGGCGGCCATAACGACGGTCATTTCTCGCGCGATACGTGCCGCAAGCTGTCTACCGTGACCGCCGGCTGATTGCCTCGTGTCCCTTCTTGCGCCGATCGTCGTGGCACCGAGAAGGGATGGGACATAAAGAGCCTACGAAAGAATCGTCTGCCACGGTGCCAAACCAGTTCACCGAGCCTGTCTATTCGTGGCGCATGCGCACGCCGCAACCGCTTCCATCGTGGGGAAGCAGCACAATGCCGGCCCCTTCCAACGTGCTGACCAGAATCGTCTGCGTCGCGCGCTGAAGTGTGTGGCGACCGGCTTCAAAGTCCCGGATCGTACTGCGCGACACGCCAGCGGCTGCGGCGAGCTGATCTTGCGTCCAATCGAGGAAGCCTCGCGCTGCACGGCACTGTCCCGGGGAAAGAACCATCACATACAGCCTTGCTCTCGTCCGGCAGAGTCAACCATAATGGGCGAGTTCGATCAATATGGACGTCCGAGACACGCATAGGGAGACGTTAGCCAGAGATGCCAACCGGCACGCAAGCCCTTCTGCTCATCCTGGTACTCCCGTTTGCCGGCAGCCTGGCTGCCGGTTTCCTGCCGACCAAGGCGCGCAACGCCGCGGCGCTGTTGACCGGCGGCATTGGCGTCGTCGGCACCGTCATCGTCGCGCTTCTCTATCCCCTGGCTGCGGGCGACGGCGTACGCTTCGGGCTCACCTGGCTGCCCACGCTTGGCCTCGATTTCACGCTGCGCCTTGATGGCCTGGCCTGGCTTTTCGCCGTCCTCATCTATGGCATCGGCGCGCTCGTCGCGCTCTATGCGCGCTACTATATGTCCGAGGAAGACCCGGTCCCGCGCTTCTTCTCGTTCCTGCTCGCCTTCATGGGCTCGATGCTCGGCGTGGTGCTGTCCGGCAATCTCGTGCAGCTGGTATTTTTCTGGGAGCTGACCAGCCTCTTCTCGTTCCTGCTGATCGGCTACTGGCACCAGAACCCCGCGGCGCGCGAGGGCGCGCGCATGGCGCTGACCGTCACCGGGACCGGGGGCCTCTGTCTGTTCGTGGGTGTGCTGCTGATCGGGCGCATCGTCGGCAGCTATGACCTCGACATCGTGCTGGCCTCCGGCGACCTGATCCGCTTCCATTCGCTCTATGTGCCGGCACTGGTGCTGATCCTCATCGGCGCCTTCACCAAGAGCGCGCAGTTCCCCTTCCATTTCTGGCTGCCGCACGCGATGGCGGCGCCGACGCCGGTCTCCGCCTATCTGCATTCCGCGACGATGGTGAAGGCCGGCATCTTCCTGCTGACCCGGCTTTGGCCTGTCATGGCCGGCACCGATGCGTGGTTCTACACGGTGGTGCCCGTGGGGCTCGCCACCCTGGTGTTCGGCGCCTATTCCGCGATCTTCCAGCAGGACATGAAGGGCCTGCTGGCCTACTCAACCATCAGCCATCTCGGCCTGATCACGCTGCTGCTGGGCCTTGGCAGCCCGTTGGCGGCGGTGGCGGCGATCTTCCACACCATCAATCACGCCACCTTCAAGGCCTCGCTTTTCATGGCGGCGGGCATCATCGACCACGAGACCGGCACGCGCGACCTGCGCAAGCTGAGCGGGCTCTATCCCTATATGCCGGTAACCGCCCGGCTCGCCATGGTGGCGGCGGCAGCGATGGCGGGGGTGCCGCTGCTCAACGGCTTCCTGTCCAAGGAGATGTTCTTCGCCGAGGCGATCGCAGACCATACGGGGTCGCTGCTCGACGATTCCCTACCCTATTTTGCGACGCTGGCCGCCATCTTCAGCGTCGCCTATTCGCTGCGTTTCATCCTCGGCGCCTTCTTCGGCCCGCCGCCGGTCGGCCTGCCGCGCACGCCGCACGAGCCGGCGCAATGGATGCGCTTCCCCATCGAGGTGCTGGTGCTGATCTGCGTCGTGGTCGGCATTGTACCGGGCCTGACCATCGGCCCGGTATTGGCTACCGCCGCGATGGCGGTGATCGGTCCCGACCTGCCCTATTACAGCCTCGCCGTCTGGCACGGCTTCACACTCGCATTGGCGATGAGCATTGTCGCTGTTCTCGGCGGCATCGCGCTCTATCTGTTCCTGCGCGGCTATCTCGACAGCGGCATCGAGGGCCCGCCGCTGCTGCGCCGTATCAAGGGCCAGCGCATCTTCGACGATGTACTGGTCACAGTATCCTGGAGTTGGGCCAGGGCGCTGGAGCGTTGGCTCGGGACGCGCCGACTGCAACCGCAACTGCGCATCCTGCTTGCCACTACGATCGTCGCCGCATTCCTGCCCTTCTACTTTAATGGCTGGCCGGGCGTCGGCAGCGTCCCGTGGACGTCGATCGACCCGGCCTTCGCGCTGGTCTGGGCGATCGGCGGAGGCTGCGCGCTCGCCGCCGCCTACAAAGCGAAGTACCACCGCCTCGCGGCGCTGATCTTCGTCGGCGTGGCCGGCCTCGTCACCTGCATCACCTTCGTCTGGTTGTCGGCACCGGACCTTGCGGTGACGCAGTTGCTCGTCGAGATCGTGACGACCGTGCTGATCCTGCTCGGCCTGCGCTGGCTGCCGCAGCGCCTGGAGCCGGAGAAGCCCGGGGGACCCGACCTCAACGCCCGCCTGCGCCGCTATCTCGATCTCGCCTTCGCCGTGCTGGTCGGAGCCGGGCTCACCGCGATCTCCTATGCGGTGATGACGCGCCCGCTGCCGGAAAGCGTCTCGCGCTACTTCGTCGAGCGCGCCTATACGGAGGGCGGCGGCACCAACATCGTCAATGTGATCCTGGTGGACTTCCGCGGCTTCGACACCCAGGGCGAGATCGCGGTGCTGTGCATCGTCGCGCTCACCGTGTTCGCGCTGCTGCGACGCTTCCGCCCGGCGACTGAGGCCACGCAGAGCCCGGAACAGCAGCGGATCCAGAATGCGCTCGACGACGCCGCACCGGATCGTCAGGTCGGCGACACGCTGTCCGATTATCTCTTCATCCCGCGCATCATCATGCAGTGGATGTTCCCGGTGATCGGCGTGCTCGCGATCTATCTCTTCATGCGCGGCCACGATCTGCCCGGCGGCGGCTTCGCCGCGGGCATCACGCTCTCCATCACTTTCATCGTGCAGTACATGGCGAGCGGCACGCGCTGGGTGGAAGACCGATTGCGCGTGCTGCCACTGCGCTGGATGGGCGTTGGACTTCTCACCTCGATCGCCACGGGCGCTGGCTCGTGGCTCTTCGGCTATCCGTTCCTGACCTCGGAAGCGCGCTATCTCGACGTTCCGGTCATCGGCAAGATTCCGATGGCGAGTGCCTTGCTGTTCGATCTCGGCGTCTTCGCCCTGGTGGTCGGCGCGACCGTGCTGATCCTCGTCGCACTCGCCCACCAGTCACTGCGCACACCGCGCCTGTCCCGCACCCTCGCCAGGGCCGAGGCGGAGACGGAAGCCGCGGCGCCGGCGGAAGCCGTGACGGGAGAAGCCTGATGGAACTGATCCTCGCCATCGGCATCGGCATCTTCGCGGGGTCTGGCGTGTGGCTGCTGCTGCGCCCGCGCACCTACCAGGTCATCATCGGCCTCGCCTTGATCTCCTATGCCGTCAATCTCTTCATCTTCGCCATGGGCCGCTTGCGCGTCGGCGCACCGCCGATCCTCCAGCCGGGCGAAGTAGGCAATCCCGCTAACTTCACCGATCCGCTGCCGCAGGCGCTGGTGCTGACCGCGATCGTCATCGGCTTCGCGATGACGGCGTTGTTCCTGGTGGTGCTACTGGCAGCGCGCGGCCTCACCGGCACCGACCATGTCGACGGGCGGGAACAATGACCATGCCCGCGATCGACCACCTCATATCACTGCCGATCCTGCTGCCCATCGTGGTCGGCGCGCTGCTGCTGCTGCTCGACGAGGGCCGCCGCGAGCTCAAGGCCGCGGCGAGCGTCGTGACGACGATCGTCCTGCTCGGCATCGCCATCGCCCTCATGGCGCGGGTGATGATGCCGGCGCCCGACGGCGACAGCATCGTCCTCGTCTATCCGCTGGGCAATTGGCCGGCGCCGTTCGGCATCGTCCTCGTCGCCGACCGGCTCTCGGTACTGATGCTGGTGCTCAACGCCATTCTCGGCGTTGCCTGCCTGCTGTTCGCGCTGGCGCGCTGGCACAAGATGGGGCCGCGTTTCCACACGCTGTTCCTGATGCAGCTCGCCGGTCTCAATGGTGCGTTTCTCACCGGCGACCTGTTCAATCTGTTCGTGTTCTTCGAGGTGCTGCTCGCCGCCTCCTACGCGCTGGTGCTGCACGGCTCGGGTACGGTGCGGCTGCGCGCGAGCCTGCACTATATCCCGATCAATCTCGTCGCCTCCTCGCTGTTTCTGGTCGGCGTGTCGCTGATCTACGCCGTCACCGGCACGCTCAACATGGCCGATCTCGCGCGGCTCATTCCTTCCGTGCCGCCCGAGAATCGCATCCTGCTCGAGGCCGGCGCCGCAATCCTCGGCGTCGCCTTCCTGATCAAGGCCGGCATGTGGCCGCTGAGCTTCTGGCTGCCGACCACCTATGCCGCCGCCTGCGCGCCGATCGCCGCGCTGTTCGCGATCATGAGCAAGGTCGGCATCTATGTGATCCTGCGGCTGTTCCTGCTGTTCTTCGGCGAGGGCACTGGCGCGACGGCGGGATTCGGCGGCGACTGGCTGTTCTATGGCGGACTCGTCACCATCGCCTTCGGCGGCATCGGCGTGCTCGCCTCGCAGTCCATGCCGCGACTTGCCGGCTACTATGTGCTGGTCTCCTCGGGCACGCTGCTCGCCGCCATCGGCACCGGCAACAGCGCCGTGATCTCGGGCGCGCTCTATTATCTGGTCAGTTCGACGCTCTCCATCTCCGCCTTCTTCCTGCTCATCGAATTGATCGAACGCGGCCGCGACGCCGGCGCCGACGTGCTGGCGGTGACGATGGAAATCTTCGGCGACCCGGAAGAGGACGTCGAGGACCAGGACGAGGAGGTCGGCGTCGCCATCCCCGCCACCGTCGCAGTGCTGGGCGGCGCCTTCGTTGCCTGCACCGTGCTGTTCGCCGGCCTGCCACCGCTCTCCGGTTTCATCGCCAAGTTCGCCATGCTCTCCGCGCTGCTCAATGAGGCCGGCGGCGTGCCACCCTCTCATTGGGCGCTCGTGGTGCTGCTCATGCTGTCCGGGCTGGCGGCACTGATAGCCATGACCCGTACCGGCATCCGCGTGCTGTGGGCACCACTGGAAAGCACGATCCCGAGGGTGCGTCTGGTCGAAGTCGGGCCGATGCTGGTGCTGCTGCTGCTCAGCGTTGGTCTCACCGTCTTCGGCGGACCGGCAATGCGCTACATGGAAGTAACGGCTCAAGTGCTGTACTGGCCTCGGGAATATGCCCGCGACGTGCTGGCGACTTCACCGCTGCCGGTGGAAAGGGCGGCGCCATGAAGCGGGTGCTGCCCTACCCTCTCCTGTTCCTCGCGCTATGGGCGATGTGGCTGCTGCTGAACCAGAGCGTCTCGCCCGGCCAGCTGATATTCGGCGCGCTTATCGCTTTCGGCGCCTGCTGGGCGATGGCGGCGCTCGGTCCGGAGCCGGCGCGGGTGCGCAGCCCGGGCGCGGTGATCCGGCTCGCCGGGCGCGTCGCAGTGGATGTCGTGCGCTCCAACATCGCCGTCGGCCGCATCATCCTCGGGCTGGCCCCGCCGAACCGGCGCTCCGGTTTCATGACCGTCCCGCTCGACCTCACCAACCACTACGGCCTCACGGTGCTGAGCATTGTCCTCACCGCCACACCAGGCACGCTATGGATGAACTACGACTCGGCGCGCCGCGAGTTGCTGCTGCATGTGCTGGACCTCGTTGACGAGGAGGAGTGGGTCCGTCTCATCAAGGACCGCTATGAGCGACTGCTGATCGAGATATTCGAATGAGCGCAACCATGGCTGCACAGATCCTCGACGGCGCGCTGGTCTTGGCGCAGGTGCTGCTGGCCGCGGCAATGGCGATCGCAGCATACCGGCTGGTGCGTGGGCCGCGGGCGCAAGACCGCATCCTTGGCCTCGACACCTTCTATGTGAACGCGATGCTGCTGCTCGTGGTGCTCGGCATACGCAGCGGTACCACGCTTTATTTCGAGGCGGCGCTTATCATCGGAATGCTCGGCTTCGTCGGCACCGTGGCGTTCGCCAAATTCCTCATGCGAGGTGAGGTCATCGAATGAACGGTGCGTCCACATTGCCGACCTGGGCCGCACTGCTGGTAGCCGCTCTCGTGGTAGCGGGAGCGCTGATCACCCTGATCGGCTCCTTCGGGTTGCTGCGGTTGCGCAGCTTCTATGAACGCGCCCACGCGCCGACGCTGGGCGCCACCCTCGGCACCGGATTCATCCTCGTCGGCTCGATGATATGCTTCACCGTGCTCAAGGGCAGGCCGTCCGTGCACGAGATCCTGATTGCGATCTTCGTGACGCTCACCACACCCGTCACGCTGATGATGCTTGCGAGGGCCACGCTATACCGCGACAAGCTGGAAGGCGGGGCGCCTCCGCCGAATTCTCCCCCGCCGACCACAATCGCCAGCAGCCGCGCCGGCCAGAACCATGCCGACGACATTGCCGGAACACGCGAGATCTGAGTGTCGAGGGCTACCAATCAGCCGTTCGTCCCAGCATCGCCCGAGCGCTTGCGATAGTGGGCGAGGATGAATGTTCGGATGGCTGAAGAGAGATTCGAGTCACCCCGATTGTAGTCAATCTCGGCAATCTGCGCGGCGATCGACCTTCCCTCGATCGCGGAAATCTCCTTCAACGCTCCCCAGAACTCGTCCTCGATCGTCAGGCCGATGCGTCGACCGGAGGTCCACACGGAACGTTTTCTCGAAGTGAGGGGGCAAGCAGGCAATAGTCTGCTCCAACTCGCGGCAATGATCCGAACCGCCGATTGGATGATAGCCTTTCGACTACCCGAAAAATACCTGGGTTGCCGAAAGCGTCACCCCGCATCGAGCGCCGCGACGAGACGGCCGGGCGCGAATTTGTCCTTGCTTCCCACGAGCGGGAAATCCACGAGGCCGGCACCAGTTGCCGGCCATCAGACGCCTGCCCGCCATTGCGGTAGAGTTCGCCAAAGGCGTGCAGCGAGCGCGGGCTCATCGCCATCTCATTGCCGCCATGCCCTGCGGATCGCACGCCCATGCGGCGATGGCGAGGCACTGTGCGCATCTACGCTGCGCTGCGAGTCTTCTGGATCAGGACGACGAGCCGCTGGCCGTCACTCGCCAGACGGTGTTGCCGACATCGTCAGCGATCAGAAGAGCGCCGCTCTTGTCCATCGCGACGCCAACCGGGCGCCCGCGCGCCTTGCCATCGGCATCGAGGAAGCCGGTCACGAAGTCCTCGGCCTTGCCGCTGGGGCGTCCGTCCTTGAACGGCACGAACACCACCTTGTAGCCGTTGAACTGGTCACGGTCCCAGCTGCCGTGCTCGCCGACGAAGGCGCCGCCGCGATATTTCTCAGGCATCGCGTCGGCTGTGTTGAAGGCAAGCCCGAGCGGGGCGACATGTGAGCTCAGCGCATAGTCCGGCGCGATCGCTTTCTCGACGAGGTCGGGCCGCTGCGGCTGCACCCGCGGATCGACATGCTGGCCATAATAGCTGTAGGGCCAGCCGTAGAAGGCGCCGTCCTTCACCGAGGTCATGTAGTCCGGCACCAGGTCGGGGCCGAGTTCGTCGCGCTCATTGATCACCGCCCACAGCGCACCGGTCTGCGGCTCCCAACTCAGCCCGTTGGGATTGCGCAGACCGCTCGCGAAGACGCGCCAGCGCCCGGTGGCACGGTCGACCTCGAGGATCGCGGCGCGGTTCTTCTCGGCCTCGATGCCGTTCTCGGTGATGTTGCTGTTGGAACCGACGCCGGCATAGAGCAGCTTGCCGTCGCGGCTGGCGACCAGGCTCTTTGTCCAGTGATGGTCGATCGGCCCGCCCGGCAGCTCGGTAAGCGTGGTGCCTGGCTGAGTGATCTTGGTGTCGCCGTCCTTGTACGGATAGCGCACGATGGCATCGGTGTTGGCGACATAGAGATCGCCACCGACCAGCGAGACGCCGAACGGCGAATTGAGATGGTCGAGGAACACCGAGCGGGTCTCCGGCTTGCCGTCGCCGTCGGCGTCGCGCAGGAGGGTGATGCGGTTGCTGGCCCCGGTGTCGCCGCCCGACGTCACCCAGGTTTCGACCCAGCCCATCACGATGTCCTTGGGCCGTTTCACCGCAGCAGCGGGGGGCGCCTTGGATTCCACCACCAGCACGTCGCCGTTGGGCAGCACATACAGCGAGCGCGGATGCTGGAGGCCAGTGGCAAGCGCCTCGATCTTGAAGCCAGCCGGGACGGTTGGCGCCTCGCCCTCTTTCCAGCCGATCACCTCGGCGAGGTGCATCGGCGGGAAAAGATACTGGTGAGGCTCGGGCAGGACCGGGTTCGGCCCGATCTGGGTCTGGGGATCGAACCGGTCAGCCGCATAGGCGGCGATCGCCAGTGTCGAGCAGCACAGCACCGCGAGAGCCGCGGTGCGGCCGGCCGGAATGAATTTGCGCTTCATTGGACAGTAACTCCGGGACGGGGGCGGTAGATCATGGTCCAGCCAAAGGACGCGGTGCCGATCAGGGACACCACGGTCGCGGCAGAGAGGATCAGCCCCCAGGGCACCACCGAGGTCCAGGCATCGCGGGTGTGAACCAGCATGTTCAGGGTGGCGAAGACCAGCACCACCAGATTGCCGATCAGATAGGCCCAGATGCCCTCGCGGCGACGGTGCGACGGCCGCGCGGCGATCTCGATGAGGCCGACTATGAGAAACAGCCAGCCGAGCACCACGCCGGTGCTGACCAGCCATGCCGAGAAATCCGCCCACATCATCTCGGCGCTTCGCCAGTAGACGAGGTCGGTGAGCAGCGCCCCGACGAAGCAGGTCGCCGGTACGACGGCCAGCATGGCGTGGAAGGGTGGTGCGGCGTAGACCACGGTAGCTGGACGATCGCCCAGCGCCCCGCTTGTCTCGAATGTCTCGATTTTCATTGAATGCAACCCCGCTGCGCAATTGCAGATGGCTGTCGGCCAAACATGCGGGGAAACGGCATGTTCCAGCGGGATCGATCACTCCACGCTGAGCGAACCTAGCGGCAGCCGGTACCGGCGCGCGACCATCGGCCGATGGCGCCCGACACTGTGCAGGAAATCCCGGCTGATCAGAGGTCCATCATCGAGCCTGAATTCGAAGGGCATAGAACGTGTCAGGGGGTAACTTGCGGAATTTGGCGTTACGCGAAGCAGTCTGCGCCAATACTCCTGTAAAAGTCACGAAGTCGTGCGGCGTCGGCAGCAAACCATCCCCCGACCCATTCATGATAGGCAGCCGCGATCTCGTCCGCAGGCGCCTTTCCGGCGATGCTGGCGGCGATCAAATGAGCTGCCGTCATTCCCGAAAGCAGCGCTTTCAACACGCCATGGGACGAGGTCGGATCCAGGGTCGCGGAGGAATCGCCGACCATGAACCAGCCGGCGCCGGCCGTCCGCTCAGCCATGCGCCAGGTCACGTCAGCACCACGCTCCGGACCCAGGGCGGCAAGGCCCCGGAGTTCATCCGGCACTTCGCCAACGGCGCGCTCGCCGAAGCGGATGGACGTCCATTGATAGGTCCGCGGACGCACCCGTGCGGACCACGTCCATCCCGATGCGTTCCCGACCAGCAGCGGCGCCTCGTCACGGGCGGGACACGAACCCTCGACATAGCCGTACCGCGCGACCAGTCGCGGCGAGCGGGCCGGGCTGGCAATGCCCATGGTGCGCCCCAGCCAGCGCGAGGCACCGGTGGCGTCGACGACGATCTGCGCCGTGATCGGCCCGGTCGATGTCATCACACCGCCGGGCATGGAGCCGTGCTCCAGCACCCCGGCCACCGCACAGTGCTCGCGCACGACGACTCCCAGTGATCGGGCTCGATCGAGCAGCAGCGCGTCGAAATCTGCACGCCAGACCTGAAGCCCTTGCCACGGCCCGGCGGCGTCACTGCCGAATGCCTCGAACCGGCGGGGACCACCCCATTCGATCCATAGTCCGTCGTGGCGCGCGCCGACCACCTCCGGCAGCCGGGCGGCGAGTCCGAGTTGCGCGAGCAACGGCTCCACTCCCGGATGAAGCGTCTCGCCCGGCCGATCCCGGGCGCCGGGCTCGCGCTCGCACAGCACGACGCGCAGACCGCGCGATGCGCAGGCGATCGCCGTGGCGCTGCCCGCAGGCCCGCCGCCGACAACGACTACGTCGGCATCGAATTGTCTGTCAGCCATGGACCGTTGTCGCGCTGGATCAGTACGGTGTTGCCGGAAACGTAAGCCCGGCCCTGCTCCAGTACTTCCACGAGGCTGATGTGGATGTCGAGCGGATCGGGCGTCTCCTTCCCCCAGCGATAGACATGGATCGCGTAGCGCCGCGGACCGGCAAGCTGCTGGGCCGCGGCCTTTTCCGCAGCCTGCAACCCGGGATCGTCGGCCCGCACCACCTGGAACGACAAGACGGCCCAGGCCGCCTTGGCCTGCAGCACCTTGTAGGTTGCCGCGGGCTTGCCGAAGCGCGCCACGAAGTCCGGGTCATGGATGCCGAGCGCCCAGTAAACGGCCTGCATCGCCATGATGCGGGCCTGATACTCCGGCGTGTCGACGCGCGAGGTAAGCGCCGCCGTCATGGTGCCGACCATGTCGATATAGTCGACGCGATTGGCATTCGCGTAGGCCACCACCGGCGCGCTCCCCGCTGCCCGCAGGGTCGGACCGCGCACCCCGTCCCACGGCAGGTAGCTCCCATCCTCGAGCGGCGCGCTTCCGATCTCCTGGTCGGTGAGCGGGGCGATCGTGGGGTATGGATAGAACTCGCCGCCGATGCGCTTGTCCGGCACGAAGGTGCGCGTCGAATCCGGCGCGACTCCCGGCCAATAGGCGCCCAGCGCCGCGCAAAGCTTGGCATCCTCGATGAAGGGCGAGCCGAGCGCATAGCCGGCCATGAATTTCTGCAAGGGGCGGTTCGGATCGTTATAGTAGACGCCCTGGCTGGTCTCCCATCCCGGATCGAACAGGCCCGGCGAGCCGTCGGGAAGGCCGGTCTTCTGCACTGTCCAGGGGCCGTTTGGCTGCTGGGAAGTCTGCGCAGCCTCGGTGGGCTGCGTCACGATGGCGGTGATCGTCGTGTCATCGAGGCTGAATCCGACCGGCAGCGTGATGTTCCCGGCGATACGCGTCTGGGACAGCGCCAGGGGCTGAATGGCCCAGAGCGCGTCGCGGATCGGCTCGGGCACCTTGGTGCGCCACCACACCATCAAGTCGCGCTGCGTGACCTTGGGAAAGAAATCCGGCAGCCCGACCGTGCAATAGGCCGGGTGGATCGCATCCACGCGGTCGGCCAGCTGGGGGCAGTCGACCTCGACCCATCCGTCGCCGACACCGTCGAAATAATGCAGCGCCTCATAGCCGCCGCGGGCTATGATGTCGTCCATGTCGGGTCGCAGGTTCAGATTGTCGATCTGGCCATTCGGCAGGACGCGATGGCGGATATTGATGTATTCCGGCGCGGGGCGCTGCGTGTCCTGGTACGTATCCAGCATGTATCGCGGTTCGCCGGGGGGCGGGTTCGGCGTGCCGAGCGGCAGCACCTGCATCGCCGCGAGCTGAAGATTTTCGGGATCCGACGTGTATCGCCCGTCGACCGGAAAGGTCAGCATGCGACCCTGGTATTGGGCCTGCGTGATCAGGGTATTCGGCCGGGGCTCGAGGACGCCGTCGCCGAAATCGGGGCGCTCGGAAAGTGATCCGATCATCGCATCCTTTATGACGAACGGGAAATTCTCCAGATCTTCGCCACGCCAGTTGTTCTTCAATCCGGCAAGATCAAGGAAGCGATGGAACTGAGCGAGACCGTCATTGCGCAGGTCGCGTTTCAGCTCAACGCGAAGATCAAGACCGGCAATGCATTCGCGCCCGCTGAACAGCTTGTGGACCGGCACCCAGAAGGCCAGGTCCTTGTCTCCCGGAAGCCGGTCTTGTGGTCCGAACGTCTCGGAGGTGCCGCGCATCTGCACGGCGAGATAAGCGCTGAAGCGCCTGGGGGTGACCCGGAAGTCGAACGGCCGAGCATCATCCAGCGAGACAAAGTTGCGCGCCCGCGCGTCGTACAATGGTGGCAGAGTCCCCAGTCGCGTGATGCCGGTGCGCGAGAAGCACAGTTCCGCGTGCCGGGAATGCACCGACATCGGGGCGCTCTGATATTGCGGAGCGAAGACCACCATTCCCAGTGGCTGGCCGTTTGCCCGCTGCCGCACTTCATCAAGGCTGGGTGGGGAAAGGCCATAGACGTAGTTCTCGACCGCCTCGATTTCGGCCAGTGTCGGAAAGCCCCGCAACTCACCGCCATTGCGGTCGGCCACCACGGTGGGCGACGCCAGCGCGTGATACAGCAGGCTGCGCTCCGGCCGACCGGCTTCGACCGCCCGCCTGCCGGCGAGCGTGAAATCGCCGAAGCCCGGGAAGCTTCGGTCGATCTGGGGCAAATCCTTCGTCAGTTCAGCGGCGAGGTCGTTCGACGTGATGTCGAGCCCGCCTGCTGTCGCGTCGAGCAGGAGCTGTCGCCACCCGAGCGGCGCGAGCCGCCGGCAGGCCGAGCTCACGTTCTCGATCAATGAGGAGGCGTTGTGTGCTGTGGCGCTGCTGGCGCCAAAGGCTACGAAAGCGCCGAAACCGAGCGCGGTTTCCCGGATGAACGCCCGGCGAGTCTTCGTCCATGACATTTGACAGGATCCAAGATCGATAACACGGGGCATGGCGTAGTACGTGTGGGCGGTATTTATGCGATACGCACACCAGTGCATGCAACTGATGATTGGAATGCTTTTACTTGGTGCTTACGGGACAACCGCCCTACGGGCGTTTTCGCCTGCGCCCAGGGTACCCATGGTCTTTGTGCGTACCGGCACCTGGAGAAAATCGCCTTCGCACGAACGTCGGCGCTGCCGGCAGTGTGCCGCTCCGAACGACAATCATGCAATCGCGACGTTAAGTTCCACCCTGTCTCGACCCGCGGCCTTAGCCCGGAATAGCGCAATGTCGGCGGCATTAATGGCGTCGTCCGGCGACGTCGCATCGCTGGGCACCGCCGATGCGACCCCGGCACTGATCGTCACCCGGCCCGCGCCATGCGGAATGGCAAGATCACGCACCTGCTGGACAAGGCGTTCGGCAATTGCTCCTGCCGCTTCAAGTGGCGCGTCGAGCAGGACGACGACGAACTCCTCCCCACCGAAGCGGGCCGCCAGATCGCCGGCGCGGCCGGCACCAGTCTGGATGACGCCGGCGACCTGCTTCAGCACCTCGTCACCGGCCAGGTGCCCATAGGCGTCGTTGTATCGCTTGAAGTTGTCGACATCGATCATCAGCAGGGACATTGTTGCCCTTGTCCGCTGCGCACGCCGCCATTCCGCCTGCATATACTCGTCGAAATAGCGCCGATTTCCGAGGCTGGTCAGTCCGTCAATCCGCGTCAATCGCTGCAGTTCGAGATTTGCGTTCAACAGCTGGCGCTGGCTCTCGCGCAGGGCAGTATATGCCGCGTCCCGCTGAACATGGTCCAGATAGGCCCTGCTGTGGTAGCGGATCCGCGCGATGAGCTCGACGCGATCCGGCAGCTTGACGAGGTAATCGTTGGCTCCAGCCCTGAATGCGTCGCTTTTTGTGCTCGGCTCGTCTTTTGTGGAGAGAACGATGACTGGCACGGCGTGGGTCGCCTGCGTCGCCCGGTATTGGCGCACGAGTTCAAGCCCATCTATGCCCGGCATGACAAGATCCTGCAGGATCACCGTCGGCTTGATCTCCTCGGCGGTGCGGACCGCTTCCAGCGGAGCTGTGCAGTAGTGGAAATCGATATCGGACTCGCCGAGCAGGGCGCGCCGGACCGCTTCGCAGATCAGCACCTGGTCATCGACGAGTAGCACCATGGACAGATAGTTGTCCGACAGCGGAGGAAGAAAAGTTGACGCTGCGCCCGGTTCGCTGGACATGCGGAAGCCTCTTCAATACGTGGTCGCACAGGCTTCGATGAGCCGGTTCGCAATCGAATTGAGCGGTAAGATGTCGACGGCTGCACCAATCGCGGCTGCCGCCTTGGGCATGCCATACACGGCGCTGGTCGCCTGGTCTTGCGCAATAGTCAGGTGATGCGCATCGCGGAGCGTCTTGAGCCCCCGCGCACCGTCTCTACCCATTCCTGTGAGCAACACACCGAACAGTTCTCCCCCCCACCTGCGTGCCGCGCTTTCGAAGAAGACGTCAACGGACGGCCGGTAAGGATAGTCGCGTGGCTCGGACGTATAGCCAAGTTCGGTGGCGGATTTGAAGACGAGATGGTTGCTCGTGGCAGCAACGAGGACCACTCCGACCTCCGGCCTGTCGCCGTCCTGCGCCGGGCGGACCGGGAGGGCCGTATGCTGACCCAGCCAGTCCGCCAGACCCGGGACGAACTTCTCGTCGACGTGCTGGACCAGCACGAGGGCCGCAGGAATATCGCCGGGCAGTCCGCCGAGCACTGCCGCGACCGCCGCCGGACCGCCCGCGGAGGCGCCAATGGCGATGAGCTTGCGGACTGCTCCGGACGCTGGGAGTGCATGCGGCATCGCCCGGCGCCGCGTGCCGCTGTCGCCCACCAGCTTGCCGATCGTGGCAATCTTCGACAGCAGCAGCGAGGCGTTCGATGCCATGCCTTCGAACGGAACTACCGACGGAATATCGACCGCGTCGAGCGCGCCGTAGCCCATCGCCTCGTAGACGCCGGGAACGTTGGCGTCGATGCTGGCCGTTACCAGTAGGATCGGGCAAGGGGTCTCCGCCATGATGCGCCGGGTCGCCTCGACGCCGCCCATCTCCGGCATGGTGAGATCCATCAGGACGAGGTCGGGCAGGTCGCGCCGGCATGCCTCCACCGCCTCGCGCCCGTTGGTCGCGGTCCAGGCGAGTTGGTGCGCGGGCGCGGAGGCGATCACGCGCCGGAGCAGTTCCACGGCCATCGGCAGATCATTGACGACTCCGATCCTCATTGCCCTGCCCTCATCATGACTATCCGGAACGGTCTCACTCGGACGCGGGACCGATCAGGTCCGCGACCGCCTGGATCAGCGTGTCGTCGTGGAAGCTTCCCTTCGTCAAATAATAGTCCGCTCCGGCATCGAGCCCACGGCGGCGGTCCTCCTCGCGGTCCTTGTAGGAAACCACCATCACCGGCAGGCTTCGAAGCCGGACGTCGCGCTTGATCAGCGTCACCAGCTCGATGCCGTCCATGCGCGGCATGTCGATGTCGGTGACCACCAGATCGAACGGATCCGAGCGTACGGCATTCCAGCCATCCATGCCGTCGACAGCAACCTCGACATCATAGCCATGCTGGTCAAGCAGCTTGCGCTCCAGTTCGCGGACAGTGAGTGAATCGTCCACCACCAGGACGCGTTTGCGCCGTGCCGGGTCGGCACTCGCCGTGGCCCGCTGCAGAGTGCGGAGCCGCCCTGACGATGTGAGCTTCTCGGCGGAGCGGATCAGATCGTCCACGTCGATGATAAGGACCGGAGAGCCATCCTCGATCAGCGCCGCGGCGCTCACATCCTTGACCTTGGCAAGGCGCGGATCGAGCGGACGCACCACGAGCTCGCGCTCGCCCAGGAAACGGTCGACGATAAGCCCGTAGGAATCAGCGCCCTCACCTATGATGACGATGGGCAGCTCCGCCCGGTCCAACCGTGCTTCCCCGCGGTCGAGTATCTCATGCACGGTGATGAGGCCGACCTGGCGGTCGCCGAAGCGAAAATGCGGCCTGCCTTCAAGTGTTTCGATCGCATCGCGGGACAGCACCAAAGTCCGCGTTATTCCGGCCAGCGGAAAGGCATAAGGTTCTTCGCTCACCTCGACCAGCAGGGTCCGCATCACCGACAGCGTGAGCGGCAGCTGGAGCAGGAACTGCGTTCCGAAGCCGAACGTCGAGGACACGCTGGCAAGCCCTCGCACCTGCTTGGCCATGGCCTGGACGGCATCGAGCCCGACGCCACGGCCCGATATGTCGCTGACCGTCGTCTTCATCGAGAAGCCGGGCAGGAACAGGAATTCGAGCAGTTCGGCTTCGCTCAGGCTGCCGACCGTCTCACGCGTGGTCAGTTGGTGGGCCAGGATTGCGCGGCGGAGCTGCTCGAAATCGATGCCTCGTCCGTCGTCGGCGACAAGGATCTGCAGCAAACCCGCATTGTGCCGCGCCTCTAACCGGATGACACCTTCTGGCGGCTTACCGGCGGCGATCCGCTCGTCCGGCATCTCGATCCCGTGGTCGATGGCGTTGCGGAGCAGGTGGCCGAGCGGCGCGTCGAGCTGATCGAGTATGTCACGGTCGATGCCGGTTGAGCCGCCGACAATCTCGAGCCTCACGTTCTTGCCGAGCGCGCGGCCGAGGTCGCGCACGGTGCGCGTGAAGTGACGCACGCCGTCCTCGAACGGTCGCATCCGGCTAGCCAGTGTCTCCGCATAGAGTCTGTTGGCAAGGTCTGTGGCCCGTCGATCGACGGAATCCAGTTCGGCGAGGCGCTCGATGAGAAAGTCCCGGCTCTGGACGAGCTTCTCCTGCGTGGTCGAGAGAGCCTGTCCGATTTGATCGTCGTTGTTGGCTAATCGCAGCGTCGCGCTGAGCTCGTCGAAGGCCCTGGCGAGTTGGTCATGATGTCGCTTCAGCCGCAGCAGCCGGTCGGCGAAGGGACGCAGGCGGCGAGCCTCCATCAGCGATTCGCCGGCGAGCCCGAGCAATCGGTTCATGGCGTCTGCCGTTATGCGGATCATCCGGTCCGAGCCGGGACCAGGCTGCGGTGCAGGCTCGACAAGGCCGGCGTCGGCCGGCGCCGCCGGTTCCAGGGCGTGCGCCGGGGCGGATAGGGTTGGCTCTTCCTCCGGTACTTTGCCGGCGCCGGGGACATCCCCTCCCGCAGAGGCTTGCTCCAGCGTGCGCAGGAAGCGCGCGATCTCCGGCTCCGCCGCAGCACCGCCCGCCGGCGCCCCGGAAGCGACCAAAGCGAGCAGGTCCACCCCCTTCAGCAAGGTATCTATATGTTCGTGCCGAAGGCGAAGCCGCCCGCGCTGTGCCGCGACGAGACATTCCTCCATGACGTGCGCGATCCGCACTGCGGGCTCGAGGTCGATGATCCGTGCGGCGCCCTTCAGTGAATGGGCCGCGCGCATGCAGCTTTCGAGATGGTCGGCGGCGACCGGATCGCGCTCAAGGGCGAGCAGGCCCGCCGTAAGAGCCTGCGACTGGGATTCGAGCTCGACCCGGAAGAGATCGAGCATGGAGAACTGGCTGAGGTCCTCCCCGCTCATGCGATGCTCCGGTCGAGCGTTTCGATAATCAGCTTGTCGTTCAGCCGGCCGACGGTGCGGCCCTTCCAGGCGATCATGATGGATGCGAAGGACGATGCCGACTTGCCGACTGTCACGGGTACGTCGACGACGTCCCGCGTCGCGTAGCGATGGACGCCATGCACCTCGTCGACGGGGAAGGCGACGCGCCGGCCATCGCGGCCGATCACCGCCAGGCGGGGGAACGCCTTGGTCCGGTCGCCGCGCTCCACCGTTTTCGCCTCGGCGATCCCCAGCAGGGCTGCCAGCGAAACGCAGACCAGCAACTCGCCACGAACATTGACGATGCCGAGCACCAGATTATCGCGGCGGTGCGGAAGCGAGTGATGGCGGCGCGGCTCGGCCACCTCGTGGAACAGGCCGGTCGACAGCGCCAGCCATTCGTCGCCGATCCGGAACAGAACGACCGTGCGATCCTCGCCGCCCTCCTCTTCGGCGGCGCGCCGATCCGGCTCGGCGAAGTGCCGCGCCCATTCCTCCCGGTATCCTGCCGGTAATGGCCGATCGAGCAGCCCATCCGCGATCTGGCCGCCGACGGCGTCTTCTCTTGACCGCTCGGACGGCTCGGCATCAATTCCGGCGCTCATCCGATGCCGTTCCTCTTCGCGATCCTGCCGAGCCGGCTATTGAGCACCTTTGCACCAGCCATGTCACCCTGGCGCTCCAGCAGGAGCGACAGGTGGGCAAGCGTCTCGCGATGGTCAGGAGCGAGATACAGTGCCTTGCGATAATTCTCGATGGCTTCCGGCACCGCGCGGCCGGCGTCATGGGCAAGGCCCAGCAGGTAGAAGATGCCGGGCGAAGGGCCAAAGGTCTCGATGTGCCTGTGCGCCGCCTGCTTCGCCTCCTCGAGGCGTCCCGCATTCGCCGCCCGCTCGACCGCCTCGAGACTTCGCTGCGCCGGATCGTCCTTCTGGAGAGGCGATGCGGGCTCATTGAGCGGTTTCGAGATAGGCAGATGTCGGGCCGGCGCCAGGCCGCGGGCCTTTGCAGGATCCACATCCCCGACGCGAGCGAGGGTTGCCGTGGGACGTCGGGCCTTCACCGGCCTGGCCGGAGACTGGACGCCAGACCCCGCGACCGGCGCGGCCTGGGGCACTGACTCCTGTTTGACGAAGGCGAAGGCCATCGGCGTTCGCGCCGAGGCAAAGCCGAAGAGTGTCGGCAGGCTCGATTCCGCCGGACCCACCAGCAGAAGCCCGCCGAGGCGCAGAAGCTGCCGCAGGCGGTCCAGGGCGCGCTGCTGCAATTCCCGGTCGAAATAGATCAGCAGGTTGCGACAGAACACGATGTCGTAGGAGTCCGCGCCCGAGGTCGCGGCAGGATCAAACAGGTTTCCCGCGCTGAACCGCACTTGCTTCAGGACAGCCGAGTTCGGCCGGTGGCCACCATCGACAGGATCGAAATAGCGGGCACGGAAGGCTAGGTCGGCACCGCGGAACGAATTCCGTCCGTAGATCGCGCGCGTCGCCTCCGCGATGTTGCGGGTCGAGACGTCGACCCCGTCGACCGTGAAGTCCGACGCGGCGAAGCCCGCATCGAACATCGCCATCGCCATCGAATAAGGCTCCTCGCCGCTCGAGCAGGGCAGGCTCAGCATCTGGATGGGCAACCCGGGGCGGAGGTTCGCTCGCGCATGGCGAGCCATGGCGGCGAAGGCTTCCCGATCGCGGAAGAACCAGGTCTCCGGAATGATGACGGCGTTGACCAGTTCCTGGAGTTCCTGGCGCGAGCTTGTCAGCAGCCGCCAGTATTCGGAAGCTTCCGTGAAGCGGCAGGCCGCCATGCGCTGCTTCAGTGCATACTGCACCACGGATCCGCCGACCGTCTCGACGTGCAGGCCGATCGCTTCACGAAGCAGTTTCTCCACATCTGCCAACATCATGCGCCGGCCCCGGCCTGCCGGAACAATATGCTGCGAATCTCGTCGGTGAGCAGCGCCTCGGCGCGTATCCACTGGATGAGCCCGTCCGCGTCCGAGACAACCGGCCCGAGATAGTCCGGCGTCCCCGCCTCGACGCCGGTGGCAACGAAATCCGCTGCGTCGCGCTGGATGGTCTTGACCACCCGCTCCGCACAAATGGCGAGGCGGTGGGCTTCCTCGCCCTCCGCCGGATAGCGCACGAGAATGATCCGCGTGCTCATCACCGGCGTCGACGGTCTGCCGAGCGCGAGTTGGCTCAGATCGATCAGCGGCACGGGCGCGCCACGATAGTTGATGACGCCGACGACGCCAGGCGGCGCGCCGGGCAGGCCCTTCGCGTCCATGAGCGGCAGCACCTGCTCGATCTGTTCTACATCGAGAACATATCGATCGCCTCCAACGTGGAACATCAGGAACAGCAACGTCCGCTCTCCCGCTCGATCACGCGCGAAGCTTGAACCGCGCGATCGAGTTGCGCAGGCCACTCGAGACCAGGTTGAGCTCGTCGATGGCGAGGGTCGACTGTTGCAGCGATTCGACAGTCTGTTGCGCAGCCTCGCTAAGCTGAGACAGCGCATCGCTGATCTGTCCGGCGCCGGTCGCTTGCGCCTGCATGCCTTCGTTGGCGATCTCGAAGCGGGGTACCAGGCCCTGGACCTGCTGGATGATTTCGGAGAGCTGGCCCCCGACCTGCTGCACCTCCAGCATGCCGCGCCGCACCTCTTCCGAGAACTTGTCCATGCCCATCACGCCGCCGGCCACCGCCGACTGGATGTCCTTGACCATCTGTTCGATGTCGTAGGTCGACACCGCGGTCTGGTCCGCGAGGCGGCGGATCTCGGTGGCGACGACAGCGAAGCCCCGGCCATATTGGCCGGCCTTCTCGGCCTCGATGGCGGCGTTCAGCGAGAGCAGGTTGGTCTGGTCGGCGACCTTGGTGATAGTCGTCACGACCTGGTTGATGTTGCCGGCCTTCTCGCTGAGCACGGCGAGCTTGGCGTTGATGACGCCGGCGGCGTCCATCACATGGCGCATCGTGGCTTCCATGCGCGACAGCCCGGCCTGGCCCCCGCCCGCAAGCGTTGCCGTCTGCTCCGCGACGGCAGAGACCTCGTCCATGGTCCGCACCAGCTCGTTCGAAGTGGCGGAGATCTCCTTCGAGGTCGCCCCGATCTCGGTGGTGGTCGCGGCGATCTCGCTCGCCGTCGCCTGCTGCTCCTTGGACGTTGCAGCGACTTCCGTGATCGATGTGTTGACCTGGATGCTGGACTTCTGCACCTGCCCGATCAGCGTGGTGAGATCGTCGGCCATGGCATTGAAACCGTCGGCCAGCGTGCTGAACTCGTCGCGCCGCTCAAGCTTCGGTCTTTCACTGAAATCACCCTGTCGCATGACCTCGACAATATGCAGTAGCTTGCCGAGCGGCACGGTTATGGCGCGGAAGAGCAGGTAGCCGCAGAGGATCGACAGCGCGACCGCGATCAGGAAGCCGACGATCAGGCCGAGTTCGGCCGTTCGGACGACCGATACGATTCTCCTCGTCGAGTTGTCGGCTTCGCGCTGGTTGAAGTCGACCGTATTCTTGAGAGCCACCTGGATCTTCGAAAGCTGCGGCTCCAGCTCGTTCCGTATCGACGCGCGAATATCGGCATTGGAGCCACCCGTAGCAGCCCCGGCCAGCGCAGCATCCTCGGCCGGGAAGAATCGACCCGAAAGCGCCCGCAGCGCCTCGTAGTTGCGCCTGTCGTCCTCCGTATCGATCGTCGTCTGGTAGGCCGACATGAGGCGGTTCAGCGTATCGCGATTTGCGGCGATCAGGCCGGCAACGCGGCTCCGATCTGCTGGATTTTCCTGCAATGCGAATTCGCGCAGCAGGCTGTGCCCTTCGGCCCACGCAGTCATCATCTGCAGACTGGAAGAGAGCGCAGGGACCGTGTTCATCTCGACGGTTGTCGCCTCGCGCTCCGTCTCCAGGAACCAGTAGTAGCTGACGGCCGCTACGCACGACAGGACCGCCAACACGGCCAAGAAGCTCGCCAGGATCCGCTGGCGTATGGTCAGGTTCGTCATGGGGGCGGTTTCCGTCGTCCACGCGCAATTTTAGGGGCGCTATCGGCCAGAACCCCAACTTTCGGGCGCGGCCTGGCCGATAATCCTGGAAATCCTACCGCCTATTTGTTTCCGCTCCGTTTCGGCATGGCTCACAAACTTTCGGGAGCGGGCTGGAGCGGTCAAGTGGCTGTTTATAAACGAATAAGCTAAAGTAGGTTTGGCGTAGTGTCTCCAACGGTTGTGCGATGGCCAAACTGACGAACAAGCCACGCTCGCCGCAACAGAAACAGCGTGCGAGCGCCCGATCTGCGCCCCTTGTCCTGCAGGGTCGGGAGCAAGACATTGCCCTTATCCATCATTTGGTTGACCGGATCGATCAAGGTGGTTCGACGCTCGTTATCAGCGGCGAGCCCGGGATCGGGAAATCTGCGCTCCTCGAGGTCGCAAGGCACCGAGCGAGTGAACGCGGCGTTTCCGTACTGAGCATGACCGGCGTCCTTGCCGAGGTTCATTTGCCGTTCGCAGCACTTGAGCAGGCGGTGCGCCCGCTGATGAAGCGGGCCGTGGGCCTGGTTCCCCGTCAGCGGTCCGCTCTGCTCGCCGCCTTCGGCATGCAGGACGACATGGGCGCGCCCGACATCTTTCTGGTGGCGCTTGCGACCCTGAGCTTGCTGACCGAACGCGCTGCACGCACGCCCATACTGCTCATTGCCGACGATGCGCAGTGGCTGGATCAGGCGACCTATGACGTGCTGGCCTTTATCTCGCGCCGGCTGAGCTCGGACCCCATCGCTCTCCTGGTGGCCATGCGCGATGGCTTCAATCGTCCATTCGGCGATGCCTCGACGTTGCGACACCGGCTTTCAACACTTGACGTTGCCGACGCCGAACACCTGCTGGATGCGCACGCGCCGGATCTTTCAGCCGATCTGCGCAGCCGCTTCCTAAAGGAAGCTTCCGGTAATCCTCTGGCCCTTGTGGAACTGCCCCGTGGCGAGCGGGTGGCAGACGCCCGGGATACGCCGTGGCTTCCGCTGACGGAGCGCCTGGAGCGCGCCTTCTCAAGTCGTTTGTCGGAACTCCCCAATACGACCCGAACGCTGCTGTTCGTTGCGGCGGAAAACGACGAGACATCGCTCCACGAAATCCTGCATGCCTGCGAAGCAGTGTTGGGCGAGCGCGTGGGCGTCGATGCCCTGACGCCTGCGATCGCCGCCAAGCTGATCGAGATTGACGGAACGGAGGTGCGGTTTCGCCACCCTCTGGTTCGCTCGGCCATGCATCAGGCGGCCGATCTGGCGACCCGCCAGCGCATCCATGCCGCGCTCGCGGCGACCATTCGGGGTCAGCTGGATCGTCAGCTATGGCATCGTGCGTCGGCGATCATCGGATCTGACGATGAACTCGCCGGCGAATACGATCAGATGGCAACGCGCGCGCTGCGCCGAGGTGCAGTGGCCATGGCGATCGAGGTCATTGAAACCGCAGCGCGACTAAGCAGCACCGCAAGAGCCAAAAGCGACCGGCTTTTGCGGGCCGCCGAACTTGCCGCTGACCTGGGACAGCCGGAACTGCTGGAACGTCTGTTGGGTCAGGTCGATGTGGACCAATCGCATCAACTCGCACCGGTACGGATCGGGTGGTGTCGAGAGATCAGCAAGCCTCCGACGATCGACGATCCCGCGAAGATCCCTGCCTTGATTGGCTTCGCCGCCCAGGCTTACGCCGCCGGCGCGAAGGATCTGGCAAGCAACCTCCTGTGGCGCGCCGCGCAACGCTGCTGGTGGAGCAACGCCAGCGACGAACTGCGCACACGAATCCTCATCGCGGCAAGCCAACTGGAGTTGCCGGAGACGGACCCCCGCTCGATCGCGATAACTGCCTATGTCGAGCCGCTTCGGCTGGGAGGCGCCGTGCGCGTCAAGCTCCAGCGGCTTTCTGAAACAAGGGACGGTGATCCTGCTGTAGCGCGGATCCTCGGAAGCACCGCCAACGTCATAGGCGCCTTCGACCTCGGCGTAAGCCTTCTCGCCGAATCCAGTGCCGCGCTGCGCGCGCAGGGACGGCTGAGCGATCTCGCGCGCGTTCTCTTTGCGCAGGGGTGGGCCGAGATGGAGGTCGGCGATTGGCCGGGAGCCATGAGGGAGGCCGAGGAGTCCGTCCGCTTCGCCGAAGAGACCGGCGGCACCCTGTGGATCGCCGCCGCCACGATCGTGAAAGCCAAGCTCGCCGGAATGCAGGGCAATCTTGAGCAATCCGAAGCGCATGCGGCGCACGCCGAACGCCTGGTGCTGTCCATCGGTGCCAGTTTCCTGCTCGCAATGTTGCAGATTGCGCGCGGCATATCCGCGATCGGAGCAGGCCGGCACTGGGAGGCCTACGAGCATCTGCGACGCCTTTTCGCGCCCGCCGATCCGGCGTTCAATCCCGGCCTTCAATTCTTCGGTCTCGCGGATTTCGTGGAAGCCGCCGTTTTCTCCGGGAATGCTGAAGCCGCCCAAGGCGTCATCGACGAGGTCGAGCGCGTCTCGGCTCCAATCCCCGTGCCGTGGGTCGAGACGATGCTGTCCTACGGCAAAGCGTTGCTCGCAGCGCCTGCAGACGCCGAACCATTATTCTTGCGAGGTCTTGGACCTGCAGCGAAGAAGTGGCCATTTTTACGAGGACGTCTTCTGCTGGCTTATGGCGTGTGGCTGCGCCGCCAGCGCAGGCCCGCCGATGCGAGGGCCCCGCTGCGTGAGAGCCGTGACATTTTCGATGCGCTCGGCGCTTCGCCCTGGAGCCACCGCGCACGAGAGGAACTGCGCGCTTCGGGCGAGGCCAGCCGCCGGCGAACCGAGCACGCGTGGGAGGCGCTGACCCCACAGGAGCTTCACATCGCCCAGCTCGCTGCCGAAGGACTCTCGAACAAGGAAATCGGCGCCAGGCTCTATTTGTCTCACAGAACCGTTGGCTACCACTTGCATCGGATCTTCTCGAAGACCGGCATCACGTCGCGGTCCGGGCTACGCCCCATCGTTGCCGAAGCACGCCATACCGCGAGCTGACCGCCGATCCGTCATCGGACTGGTCATTTGACAGAAGCGGCATCCCCTCCTCGCAGGCTACTTCGGCGGTTGCGTGCAACCTCCTCGGAGCATGACCGTGAAGTTCCTCACCTCGCTCGTAACATTCAGCCTCGGAGCAAGCCTTATGATCCAGCCCGTCCAAGCGGCCCCGAATGCCGCCACCGACCCTCGGATCGATCCCCAGGTTCGCGCCTTCCTGCAGGAGATCAACAAGGACTCGAGCCCGTTCTGGGAACTCCCCCAACCGAAACCCCAGGAGATCCTGACTGGCCTTCAGAACAAGACGCCCGTCGACATGTCGGGGGTGAACACCACCGAGCAGACCATCACCCAGGATGGTCAAACCGTGAAGATCTACATCATGAAGCCCGAGCAGATCACCGGCAAACCCGGCGTGCTGCTGTTCATTCACGGTGGCGTCTGGATCGTCGGCAACTTCCAGAACCATCAGCGTCTGCTGCGTGATCTGGTGGTCGGCTCCGGCCAGATCGGAGTGTTTGTCGAGTATACCTCCTTGCCTGAGGCGCGCTTCCCCACTCAGCTCGATCAGTCCTATGCCGCACTGAAATGGGTCGCGGCTCACGCCGAAGAGTTCAATGCGGACGGTAGCCGGATCGCGGTGGCGGGCAACTCGGTGGGCGGTAACATGTCGGCAGCGCTGGCGCTCATGGCCAAGGACCGCAACGGCCCGAAGATCAGCTACCAGGTGCTGATGATCCCGGCCACCGATGCCAGCGTGGATACCGCGTCGTACCATGAATACGGCACCGGACGGTTTCTCGCCCGCGCGTTCATGAAGTATGGCTGGGACTTGTACGCGCCGGACGCCAAGACCCGCGACAACCCTTATGTATCGCCGCTGCGCGCCAGCCTGCAGGAGCTGCAGGGGCTTCCCCCGGCCCTGGTCATCACCGCGGAAAACGATCCGTTGCGCGATGAAGGCGAAGCCTACGCGCGCAAGCTCAAGGAGGCTGGCGTTTCCGTGATCGCCACCCGTTACAACGGGATGATCCACGATTTCGTGCTGCTTAACGGCATCCTGACCAACCCCGAGCCTGAGGCCGCGATCCGGCAGATGTCGGCCGAGATCAAGGCCCATCTGGCGCCCTGAGCCAGATCGCGAGCAAGGGGACAGCCATCCGTATCAAGCAAGACCGGCGGCGGTGCCAAAGCACCGTTGCCGCCCCCATACCCAAGTATGGGCCCGCATTACCTAGCGGATGATTCTCAGGCGACCGGCGGTAAGCGATCTTCTCGTCACTGGCCGCCCGCTCCCCCGTCCCCTCCCGACCGGGCCGCCACATCCTCCTCGGGAGGCTCGCCCAACCCGCGGCGAGCCTCCCGATTTTTTGCCGACGTCGCCGGCGATCAGTGACCGGCCAAAGGCAGCACCGACAGGGGGTCGACGCTCATGGCTCGCCCCCGGCCTCGTATTTGCGGGCGACGTGCTCCTCGTCGAGGAAACGGCGCTCGATCTCCATGTATTCGGCGTAGCCCATCAGCTCGGTGATCTCGCGCATATCGGCGACGAGGTCGGGCCGCTCGATCATCACGTCGCCGTCGATCGCCTGGCGCATCACCGCGAGCGCCTGCGTCATGCCGTGGATGGCGGCGGCGGGAAGCAGGCGCGACAGGCTGACCCAGCGCACGCCGATCTCACGCAATTCGCGCACCGACATCAGCGGCGTGGTGGAGCGGGTGCGGATGCCGAAACCCATATTGATCCGCACCGGAATGTCTACGGCGGCGACGAGGCGCTCAATGTCCTCGCGCCCGCGCACGGCGTCGGGGAAGATCACGTCGGCGCCGGCCGCTTCATAGGCCCTGGCGCGCGCCGCCGTGCCCTCGATGCCTTCCACGGCGATGGCGTCGGTGCGCGCGATGATGAGGAAATCCTCGCTCGCCCGGGCATCGACCGCGCTGCGGATCTTGCCGACCATCTCCGCCGTCGGGATCACCTCCTTGCCGGCGAGATGGCCGCAGCGCTTCGGCGCCAGCTGGTCCTCGATGCTCACCGCCGAGACGCCAGCGTCCTCGAAGGCGCGCACCACATAATGCACGGTAGCGGCATTGCCGTACCCGGTCTCGGCATCGGCCGAAATCGGCAGGCTGGTGGCAGCGACGATGACGCGGCAGGCTTCGAGATTGTCGCGCACCGAGAACAGGCCGACATCGGGCACGCCGAGCCGGGAATTAGCGAGGCCGGCGCCGGTGGTGGAGACCAGCGCGAAGCCGGCACGCTCCGCGAGGCGGGCGCTGTAGCCGTCATAGACGCCGGGCGACACCAGGATCGGCTGCTCACTGAGCAGCGGGCGGAGGCTGCGCCGTGCGTCCAATGCTGCGTCCTCAATTGCGAATGGATTGCAGGAACAGCGCGGTATCGAGCGTGCGCCCGGCACCTGCGGCGCGCGCCCGCTCCACCAGGCGCCCGCACACCGCGGCGAATTGCAGGCCGTATATGTTGCCGCGCTCGGAGAAGGTGATCTGCGCGTCGCTGGTGCGCCCGCGCCCGGGATCCGTCAGCAGCTCGGCGAAACTCACGCGGTGCTCCGCCGGCACATCGGCATAGCGCCGCGTACCCGCGTGCGCCGCCTTGCCGCCGACCTCCGAAAAGGTGAGGCATTCGTCGGCAAAGGCGAGCCCGCCCAATTCCACCGGGACCTGGGAGAGGCCGAAGCGCAGCGCCACATCGACCCGGGCATTGGCTTCCCGATCGAGCGTGCCGCCGATACAGGTGACATGCATGCCCGGCTCCAATTGCCGGCCGAAGATCACCGGGCCGATGGCGCTGGCGCAGGAGGCGACGAGATCGGCGCCGCGGCAGGCCTCGTCCGGATCATCGAGCGCCACCGCCTCGATGCCGTGCCGCTCGGTGATCTCGCGGGCGAAGGCCTCGCGATTGGCCGGGGTCGGGCTGAACACCCGCACGCTGGATATGGGCCGCACCGCGCGCATGGCGTCGACATGGGCACGGGCCATGCCGCCGGCGCCGAGAATGGCGAGCACCGAGGAATCCGGCCGCGACATGTAGCGCGCACCGAGCGCGGAATCCGCGCCGACCCGCATCTTCTGCAGGAGCCCGTCATGGAGGATGGCGGCGAGTTCGCCGCTGGCGCGGTCGAACACCAGGATCAGGCCCATATAGGTGCCGGGCTCTATGCAGAACTTCTCCTTGCGCGGCCTGCCGTCGACCAGTCGCTGGAACACCATATCCGACTTGATGCGCAGCGCCGCATATTTGCCGGCCATGCCCAGGGTCACGCCGAGCTGGTAGTTGGCGCCATTGGCGTCGGGAGCGGATTGCAGGTCGATGCGCGACGTGCTCACGCCCTCACCGCCGGCAAAGGCGCGGTAGGCGATGTCCTCCGCTTCCACGAATTCACGCGCATCGATCAGCGGGGCGAGTTCGTCATTGTCGAGCAGCAGCGTCATGTCGGATCAGCCTCCGCCGAAGGGCGGCGGCAGCCGCACGAAATCCTGCAGCAGGCCGCTGGCATACTCGGCCTGCAGCACCTCGCCCATGGCATAGAGGAACAGGCCGAGGCCGAGCGCCATCAGGATGGAGAACAGCCAGGAGGCTTCCCCCAGCTTGCGCAGGAAGAGGCAAACATAGACCGGCGCGGCCATGAAGAAGCCGATGAAGAAGGCGAGCCCGGGTAGCGCCGCCATCAGGCCGGCCAGTGCCAGCGTGCTGCGGGTGCCGCTCTCGCCGCTCTCGCGGGCCTCGGCGTCGGCGTCATAGAGCAGGCCGGGCGAGGTGCTCCGGCGCAGCATCTGCACGGTGACGATCGCCAGCATGGTGAGGCAGATCGCGGCGACGATGAGCGGGAACACATTGGCAAGGAAGCGTAGCCGGCTTACATCGACGGCCAGTGCCACCACGAACGCCGTCAGCACGCCGACGAAGACCAGTTGTGGCCAGATCACCCGGCGCGATGCGTCCGACACTCCCGAGGTCTCGGTGGACATGCGCACCTTGGCGCGCACCGCGAAGAAGATGGAGATGATGGCGACGGCGAGGATGGCGAGCGCGATCGGCCGCAGGAAGATGTCGAGACCGTAGATCTGCACCGTGCGGTAGAGCGACGCCTCAAGGCGCTGCGACAGCACCAGGCCGATCAGCAGCGCCGGCCGCGACCAGCCGAAGCGCTTCATATAGATGCCGACCAGCCCAACCACGAGCAGCGCAACGAGGTCGCCCCAGTCGGTCTTGGCCTGGTAGCCGGAGAAGAAGATCATCACGATGACGAACGGCGCCACCAGCGTGAAGCGGATCGCGGTCAGCGTTGCGATCGGCCTGGCAAGGCCCATGCTGATGATGGTGGCGAGCACATTGGCGATCGCGAGCGACCAGATGATCAGATAGATCAGGTCGACATGGTTGGTGACCATGGTGCGGCCGGGCGTGATGCCGATCACCACCAGGCCGCCGAGCAGCAGCGCCATGGTGCCCGAGCTCGGAATGCCGAAGAACAGGGTCGGGATGAGGTCGCCGCCCTCCTTGGCATTGTTGGCGGATTCCGGCCCGATGACGCCGCGCACGTCGCCTTTGCCGAACTGGCTACGGTCCCTGGATGATTGCAGCGTGTGGCCATAGGCCACCCAGCCGACGATGCCGCCGCCCATGCCGGGCAGGATGCCGGTGAGCGCGCCGATCGCCGAGCAACGGATCACCAGGCCGAAATTCTTGATGACGTCGCGTATGCCCTGGATCCAGCCGCGGCCGACAAGGTCGACCTGGGAGATAGCGTAGTGCTGGCGCAGCACGTCGATGATCTCGGGCAGCGCGAAGGCGCCGAGCGCGACGATGACCAGCGGCACGCCGTCCGACAGATAGAGCGAGCCGAAGGTGAAGCGATATTCGGCGGTGGCCTGCGAGGAGCCGATGGTACCGATCAAGAGTCCCAGCGCGCACGAGGCGAGGCCCTTCACCACGTTCTCGCCGGTCAGCATGCCGACGAGGGTGAGCGAGAGCACCACGAGCATCAATTGCTCGCCGAAGCCGATGGCGAGCAGCAGCGGGCGGGCGCCGACAAAGGCGAAGGTCAGCACCAGCGCGCCGAACAGGCCGCCGATCAGCGAACCGCTGAACGCCGCGCTGAGGGCGCGGGCGCCCTCGCCCCGCTTGGCCATGGGAAAACCGTCGAGCACGGTCGCCGCCGCCCCTGCCCCGCCCGGCACGCCGATCAGCACCGAGCTGAAGGTATCGGAGGTCGCCGGCACCGCGGTCAGGCCGATCAGCATCGCCAGCGCCGGGCCGGGATCCATGCCGAAGATGAAGGGCAGCACCAGCGCCATGCCGGATAGCCCGCCAATGCCGGGCAGGATGCCCACCACCATGCCGAGCGCCACGCCGAACAGCAGATAGACGAGATGCGGACCGGTGAGCAGTTGCACCAGGGCCGGCACGGCGTACTGAAGGACGGAAAAGTCCATGGAAATTCCCAAGCGCGACGGGTGTCGAGCCCGCGGCAAGCAACGAATGGGGAAAAGGGGCCGGCCGCTGAATGCGGCCGGCCGTCCTGGAGGATCAGTCGGCGACGGCGATGTCGAAGCGCTGCTTCAGCCAGTCGCGCAGCCATTTCTGCTGCTCGGGGGTCATGCCGAGCCCGGCCTTGAACACCGCCTCGGAGGCGGCGCCGACGCTCTGCGGATATTCGCCGAGCACCAGCTTGGCCTGCGGACCGGTGAGGATGTCGGAGCGCAGCGCCTCGGCGGCAGCCTTGGTGTAGACATCCTCGATGTCCTGCGGCGTGCCGGGCGGCAGCACCAGCATCTTGGAGCCCATCACGCGCACATTGAACAGCGCCTTCCACACCGCATATTCGATGCCGGACAACGGCTTGCCGTTCACCTTCTCATAGAGCTCCAGGAAGGTCGGCACGTCCGGCAAGGTCGGGTCGCGGACGATCTTGCCGTCGACCTCGAGGCCGAAGGTGAAGAGCGGCGTCGCGGTGCCCTCATCCACCAGCGGCTTGACCTCTTCCGCCCAGGAGGCGGCGTTGTCGTACTTCAGCGAGAACTCGCCGCGCTCGAAGCCGGCGCGGGATTCCGCGTTGCTGAGGCCGAACACGTTCTTCTGCCGGATGCCCAGCAGGTCGAAGCTGAGCAGCGCCGGCAGGTCCGACGAGGTTGCGCCCGAACCGCCATAGACCGGGGGCTTGGCGATCAGCTTGCGGACATTCTCGACATAGTCCTTTCCGAGGCCGAGATCGGTGCGGGCATAGGCCAGGAGGCCGAAGGGCGAGGTGACGAACGGGCGGAACTCCGGCAGCGGATAGGCCACTGCCGAGTCCTTGAGAATGTACTGGAAGAAGGTGCCGGTGCCGATCGCCGCGATCATCATGCCGTCGGGACGGGCATCCTTATAGAATTGGTTGATGCCGCGCACCGAACCGCCGCCATCGATGTTGCGCACGATGATGGTCGGCTTGCCCGGCAGAGCGCGCTCCAGCGCCAGCGCGTACAGGCGCCCATGAATGGTGGAGCCGCTGCCCTCCTGATAGGGGATGATCAGCGTGACCCGCTTGCCGGCGAGATCCAGCGCGCTTGCCGGCGCGATGCCGGCGATCGCCGCCAAGGCGGCGATGCCGGCCAGCAGGCTTTTCCATCCGAAACGCGTGTCTCGTCTCATGTCGTTCCCTCACCTCGTTACGGCCGGATTCTGCGTCCGGATCCAATGAAATTGGCGTCGTGAAGCACTGTTGGCGTCAGATCGCTTCGGCCATGGAGCGCGTCGCATAGGCGGCGGCATGGGCGCCGGCGAACCGACCGAAGGTGGCGCCGGACATCAGCCCGGTGCCGCTGGCGTAATTCTGGAAGAACAACCCGCCGACCATCTCGCCGGCGGCATAGAGGCCGGGGATGACGCCGCTATAGAGGTCCTCGACCTCGGCATTCGCGCTCACCTTCAAGCCGCCGAAGGTGAAAGTGACGCCGGTGGTGACGTGGTAGGCATGGAAGGGTGCGGTATCGAGCGGGTTGGCCCAGTTCGACTTGTCGAGCGCGAGCCCCTGCGTGGCGCGTCCGTCGAGGACGTTCGGATTGAACGGCACGTCGGTCCGGCAGGCGGCGTTGAAGGCGTGCGCGGTGCGCAGGAAGGCCTCGGGATCGACGCCGGTGAGCTTGGCCGCCAGTTCCTCCAGCGTGTTCGCCTCAGCCTTGGTGACACGTCGGATGCGGTATTCGCCGCGCAGCAGATGGCTGACCTTGGCGTCGAACACCTGCCAGGCGAACATGCCCGGCTGCTTCAGGATCTCGCCGCCATACTTCGCATAAGTGTGGCTGTGGAAATTGGCGCCCTCGTCGAGGAAGCGCTCGCCCTTGGCATTGACGACGATGCCGAACGGATAATTGTGCTTCTGGAACTGGTCGCCGATGGTGAGGTCGCCGAACGGCGGCGCGTTCACGTCCCAGGCGACGGAATGGCAGCCGGACCAGTTGCCGTGCGGACGCGCGCCGGCGCGCAGCGCCATCATCAGCCCCTCGCCCATATTGAAGCGGGTGCCGCGCACCTTCGCCATGTCCCAACCGGGGCCGAGATAGCGGGCGCGCAGTTCCGGATTGGATTCGAAGCTGCCGCAGGCGAGGATTACCGCGCCGGCCTCGATCTTCACCCGTGCGCCGCGATGGCGAGCGATGAGCCCGGTCACTGCGTCGCCCTCGCGCAGCAGCTCGATCGCCGGGGTGTCGTAGAGGATGGGAATGCGGCGGCGCTCGGCATTGGCATAGAGCGCCTTCAGAAGCTCGCTGCCGCCGCCCCAGATGTGCAGCGCGAGGCCGCCCCAGAACTTGAACTTGCCGTCGACCTTGTAGGCCTGCCGGCCGAGGCCGGGCTGCAGCTTGACGCCCTGGCGGGCGATCCATTTCGCCGTCTCGAGGCTGGAGCGCACCAGCAGCTCCGATAGCTCCGGATCGGTGCGGTACTCGGTCAATTCGAACATGTCGTCGAGGAACTGCTCCTCGGAATAGGAGCCGTAATCGACATTGTCGATCTCGTCCTGCGTCATGCCGGGATAGACTTCGCGCAGATCGTCGACGCCGCGATAGGCGAAGCGGAAGGCGCCGCCGGTAAAGTGCGAATTGCCGCCGCGCTCTTCCTCCGACGCGGCCTCGAGCACCACGACGCGCGCGCCGGCCTCATGGGCGGAGATTGCCGCGCACAGCGCCGCATTGCCGCCGCCCACCACCACCACATCCGGCCTGGTGCGCAGCGCGTCGTCGATGTTGCTCGGGCTCGGGTCCGACATATCTACTCCCTGAAGTGTTCTTGATTTTTCCGGTTCCGGTTTCTGGGCCGACCTCAGCCGAACGCAGCGCGGCGCGGCTCCGTCTGGCGTACCCCTTCGCGCATCACGTCGCCGATGGTGCGTATGTTCGCCTGGGTCTCCAGGCCGAGGATCGCCGCCTCGATGGCGCGGGCGGCGTCATCCGCAATCACCGGCGCGGCGCAGTCGCGGAACTTGGTTTCGAGCGCGCCGGGCGGCAGCGGATGGTCGCGGTCGCGGCCAAGCGGACGGTCGACATAGGTGCGGAACGTCTCGCCGAAGGTCGTCGTCACCTCGACATCGGCAAAGAAATGCTCGGTGCTCTCCATCACCGCTTCGGGATGCGGCTCGGCAACGATGCGGCTCATGAAGGCGCGGACCTGCGGATCATGGACCGCGGCATCTTCGAAATGGTCGAGCCGCACCGAGCCGTCGAGCACGGCGCGGGCCAGCACATATTGCACGCTGAACTTGCCATCGAGGCCGGATTGCGGGTTCGGCCGGTTGGTGTGGCGCAGCCGCCGCGGATGCGTCCAGGAGCGGATCGCGGCGATGTCGGCGGCTTCGAGATCATGCTCGGCGGTGATGCGCAGCAGCGCGTCGACTGCCGGGTGGGTGGAGGCGCAGCAGGGGTGGCGCTTGAAGGCGATGCCGGGCTCCATGAGATCGAAGGGCGCGGCGAACTCGTCGATCATCCGCTCGGCATCGAACTTCCCCTCGCCGTTGAACACCATGAGGAAACCCTGCGGATCCTCCATGGCGGCGGGATTGGCGCTCAGCCCCTCACGGGCGAGCAGCGCGGCATAGAGGCCATTGCGCGCGCACTGGCCGACATGGAACGGCTTGGTCATGGTGCCGAAATTGGCCTTCAGCCCGCTCGCCATGGAGCAGGCGATGGCGAGCGCATTGGTGAAGACCAACGCATCGAGCTTCATCAGCTTGGCGCAGGCGGCCGCGGCGCCGAAGGTGCCGAGCGTCGCGGTGGGGTGCCAGCCCTTCTCGTAATGATGGAAATTGACGCCGCGGGCGATCTTGGTTTCGACCTCGACACCGGTGACATAGGCGTCGAGCACCGTGGCGCCACTCGCCCCCTCTTGCTCGGCCAGCGCCCACAGCGCCGGCACTACCGGCGCGGAGGGATGGCCGCCCAGCGAGTTGCTGCAATCGTCGAAATCGAGCGCGTGGGAGGCGGTGCCGTTGATGGTGGCGGCGTCGAGCGGCCCGACCATCGCCGAGCGCCCGAACAGGGTGGCAGTGCCCTTTCCGACTGCGCCCAGCGCCCGCTCGGCGATCTGTGTGCACGGCTCGGAAGCGCCGGCCAGCGTCACCCCGACGGTGTCGAGAATGGCAAGCCTGGCAATCGCCAGGCCGTCCTCGGGCACATCGTCGAGTCGGACCGCGATAGCGCGCTGGGAAAGCCGTTCGAGCAGCATACCGCCCTCTAGGAAACAGGGAGACGCGCCGGATCGATGCGTCCGGACCCGCAGCGGAAAACCACAGCAGGGAAGCGATGTTTGAGATTGTAGACACCAGTTTTGGGATTGTCTACAGCTCGGACGTCGATTATCGTGACGATCAGAGATGAGACGACGCGGAGTATCCTCGTTTCAAGCTCAAAAACTCAAAAGGCATGCCAATCTTCAATGAAAATTGTCGATTCGAACGTACAGATTGTCGACACGAACGTAGAAACAGACAGAGAGGCGCGCAGCAGCGGCTTGCTCGCCGATCGGGTCATGCTTCTTCTGCGCAAGGATATTGAAGATGGGCGCCTGAAGCCGGGCAGCCGGATCAATGAGCTGGAAATATCGCAGCGCCTGGGGATAAGCCGCGGGCCGATACGTGAAGCCATTCGACGTTTATCTTCGTCGGGCCTCGTCACCTATGAGCCGAATGTCGGCTCGCGCGTGGTCTCGCCCGATATAGACGCCGTCGCCCAGCTCTATGATGTGCGCGAGGCGCTGGAGGCGCTCGCCGCGCGCCTCGCCGCCCAGCACATGACCGAGGTGGAGCGGGCCAGGCTCGCCGAGACGCTCGACGCCCACGAAGCGCAGATGACGGAGGCCAACGCCACCTCCTATCCGCGCGGGCCGGCCGACTGGGATTTCCACCTGCTGATTATCAAGGGCTCGCGCAACGAGGTGGTCTGGCGCATCTGCGGCGACGAGTTCCGCGACATCATCTCGCTGCTGCGCGGCCAGCACGGCTCCAGCCGCGGACGCGGCCGCAAGGCGTTGCAGGAGCACCGCTGGATCGCCGAGGCGGTGATCGCCGGCAATGGCGACCTTGCCGCCTTGCTGATGGCGCAGCACATCCGCGCCTCGCGGGAGAATTTGCTCAATTCCATGCGCGCCGCACGCAAGCCAGGCTGACCGCGCGCCAAGAGGGTTCAGGGATCGATTGGTCGCACCACTCGATCCCGAGGGAGGGATAATGACAGCGACATGGCTCAACGGGGCTGAGGCCAACGCCAGCCCGGCTCTCGACCTCAGGGCGCTCGGCTCCGAACAAGGCATTGCCGTCGCCGGCGCCTGGGACGGCATCTCCGCCGTACTGGCCAAGCGCGCCGGCTTCCGCGCGCTCTATCTGTCGGGCGCCGCCCTCTCGGCCTCGATGGCGCTGCCGGACCTTGGCCTGACCACGCTCGAAGACGTCTGGCGCGCCGCCCGCACCGTGGTGCGCGCCTCGGGGCTACCGCTCATCGTCGATGCCGATACCGGTTTCGGCGAGGCGCTGAACGTGATGCGCGCGGTGCGCGAGCTGGAATCGGTCGGCGTCGCCGGCATCCAGATCGAGGACCAGCAATTCCCCAAGAAATGCGGCCATCTCAACGACAAGCGCCTGGTCTCCACCGACGACATGTGCCGCAAGATTTCCGCTGCCAAGCGCGCCGCCACCACCATGGCGATCTGCGCACGCACCGATGCGGCGGCGGAATCGCTCGACGACGCCATTACTCGTGCCCATCGCTACATCGATGCCGGCGCCGACATCATCTTCGTCGAGGCGATGACCAGCCGCGAGGACATGCAGCGGGTGCGCGCCGAGGTCCGCGCGCCACTCCTCGCCAACATGACGGAGTTCGGCCGCACCCCGCATGTCTCGGTGGCGGACTGGACCGAGCTCGGCTTCGAGCTGGTGATCTATCCAGTGTCCGCGCTGCGCGTCGCCTCGCGCGCCATGGAGAAGTTCTATGTGGCGCTCGCCCGTGACGGCAATGCCGAGGCCTATCTGCCGGAGATGATGACCCGCGCCGAGCTTTACGACCGCATCGGCTATTTCGATTACGAGCAGCTCGACGCCCAGATCGCCCAGACCGTGCTGCCGGCCTGAATCAATCAAAAGACGTTCACAGAACACGACATCAAAACACCTCATGGGAGAGGCGCCTTATGGCCGCGCATAGCATCGACAACCCGTACACGCGCGGCATCGCGGCGTTCGTATCCTCGCTGAAGTATGAGGACATTCCGGAGGAGGTGCGCCAGCGCATCAAGCTGCTGGTGCTGGATTCGCTCGGCTGCGGGCTCTATGGCGCGCATCTGCCGTGGACCGACATATTGCGCGACACCCTCACCGGGCTGGACGCGACCCGCACCACGCCGATCTGGGGCACCGACCAGGCGCTCTCGGCGCCGAACGCTGCCCTGCTCAACGGCACGCAGATCCAGGGCTTCGAGCTCGACGACGTGCATCGCCAGGGCGTGCTGCATGTCGGTGCCGTCACCCTCCCCGCCTTGCTTGCCACCATCACGCCCGACAGCAAGCTGGACGGGCGCGACCTGCTGACCGCAGCGGTGGCCGGCTATGAGATCGGCCCGCGGGTCGGCATGTGCATGGGCCAGGAGCATATCGGCCAGGGCTGGCACTCCGGCGCCACGGTCGGCGTGTTCTCCGCCGCCTCCGGCGCCGCCCGCGCGCTGCGCCTCACCGAGGAACAGACCGTCCACGCTCTCGGCATTGCCGGCACGCAGGCCGCCGGGCTGATGGCGGCGCAGTACGGCGCCATGGTGAAGCGGATGCATGCCGGGCGCTCCGCGCAAAGCGGGCTCTATGCGGCGTTGCTGGCGAATGCCGGCTTCACCGGCATCCTCGACGTGTTCGAGGCGCCCTATGGCGGCTTCTGCGGCACCTTTTCGCGCTCGACCGATCGCTACAATCTCACCGAGCTGACGGCCGGCCTCGGCGAGCGCTGGGAGACGATGCGCATCTCGCTGAAATTCTATTCCTGCGTCGGCAGCAACCACACCACGCTCGATGCCATCCGCGCCATCCAGGAACGCCATCCCTTCACGCTCGACCAGCTGGACCACATCGTGGTGTATGGCTCGCAAGTCACTGCCGACCATGTCGGCTGGCCCTATCGCCCGGAGGGGCTGACTTCGGCGCAGCTGAATCTGCCGTTCTGCGTCGCCACGCTATTGCTGGAAGGCGATGTCTTTGTTGAACAGTTCGACGAGGCCTGCGTGACCGACCAGCGCCGCATCGAGCTCTCCCGCAAGGTGGAGGTGCGGCACGATCCGGCCATCACCGCGCTCGGTTCGAAGTTCCGGCACAAGGTGCGGGTCGAGGTGCATTATCGCGACGGCAGCGTCGAGGCCGAGACCCGCGAGGCGCCGCGTGGCAGTGAATATTCGTTCGCCTCGGAAGCCGACCTTGTCGACAAGTTCAACAAGCTGACCCACCATTTGCTTCCCGAGTCGCAACGCGACGCGCTCATCGAGGCCATATTGGGCATGGAGAGGCTGGACCACGCCCACCGGCTGGTCGAACTGCTGCGGCGCGACCCTGCACAGCGCGTGGCAGCTTGACCGCCGGTCCCGAGGCCGCCGCGGCGAAGCCCTCGCCCGGCCGGTTTCGGCTGCCTCCGCCACGGGCTTTCATCAGCCTCGCCATATCCATCGTGGTGGGCGCGCTGGCCGCCTGGCTGCACGTGCCGCTGGCCTGGACACTCGGCCCGCTGGTGGTGACCGCGGCGATGTCGATCTTCGGACAGCCGGTATTCGCCCCGCTGCTCGGGCGCCGCTTCGGCCAACTGGTGATCGGCACCAGCATCGGCCTCAGCGTGACCGCGGTGGTGCTGGAGAGCATCGTCGCCTTCCTGCCGGTGATCGTGGTGACCTCTCTTGTCGCCGTGCTGCTGTCAGGCGTGGTCTCAGTGTTCTTCGCGCACTTCGCCCGGCTCGACCGCAAGACCGCCTTCTTCGCCATGGTGCCGGGCGGTCTCTCGGAGATGGCGAATATCGGGTCGCTGGTCGGCGCCCATGCGGAACCGATCGCGGTGTCACAGGCGATGCGTGTCGCACTTCTGGTGCTGATCATGCCGCAGTTGATCGTCAGCCTCGGCATCCATGGCGATATCAACGACCTCGCGGTGCAGGCCTATCTGACCTGGCCGATGCTGTTCGCCGCGCTCGGCTGCGGCATCGTCGGCATCGGCGTCGCCTGGCTGCTGCGCTTCAACAATCCCTGGATGATCGGGGCGCTGATCGGCGCCGGCGCGGCGACCTCGATCGGCTTGCTGCACGGCCGCATGCCGTATTGGCTGTTCGCCACGGGACAGATGTTCATGGGGCTCGCCATCGGCGCCCGCTTCCGCCGCGAAATGGTGATGCGGCTGCCTCGGCTGTTCGCCATCAGCACGATGCACACGCTGGCGCTTGCCGCCATGCTGCTCGCCGTGGCGTTCACGGTCTCCAGCCTCACCCGCCTTGATTTCGCCAGCGCCGCGCTCGGCACCTCACCCGGCGGCACCACCGAAATGGCGGTCACCGCGCAGACACTGCATTTATCGGTTGGGCTGGTGACAGCGTTCCACGTGGTGCGGGCGTTCGTCGTGAACGGCTTCGCGACGCGGTTCTACGCGCTTTTTGAACGCATCCGGCTGTTCGATACCGTCGCGAATTGGGCGGCGTTGCGGAAGGACTAGCGCTCTTTCCGTTCGGGTGCGACGCCGTCCATCCGGCAAATCGGCAAAAGCCGGGCAGCCTGGGAAGCTCGGCCGGCCCATGACGGGCACCCTCGACCCGAACCAGAGGAGCACCGTCAATGGCTATTTTCACGATCAAACTGGAACGTACGGTCGCAAGCCGCGAGATTGCGGAAGTCATGATCGACGCGGATGATTTCGGTGATGCCGATCGGCAAGCGCGCGAACAGGCGAAAGCCGGCGTTCTGGATGAACGTTGCTGGCGCACCGACATGCGGGAGCACGGCAAGATCGTCGTCGTCGACGTCGAAGAACGCCGTGCCGAGCGGCGCGCGGCGTAGGCAGGCGGCTGGAGAAACAGATCCGGCACAAGCGGTGCGATACCGCTTCGCCGGTCGGGCGCCATGCACTAGCATTGCCTTCAGGTTCTGAATTTACCTTCAGAAAGGCGAAGGCCAGCTGAATGCGCGCGATTCTTGAGCACTGCGAAGACCTGCCGGAGCAGCACATGGCCGGAGGCACGGTGCTGTTGGCGGAGGGTCAAAGCACCGGCCGGGTCTATGTGCTTGTCAGCGGTCGCATCGAGGTGCTGCGCGGCGACACCCAGGTCACGATTCTCGACGAGCCCGGTTCGCTCGTCGGCGAGATGTCCTACCTGCTCGGCACCCCGCATACCGCGACCGCCCGGGTGCTCGGCGAGGCAACGGTGCGCGTCGCCGAGAATGCCGAAGCATTTTTCCGCGCCCATCCCGAGCTTTCGTGGTTGATCGCACGCCTCCTGGCATTTCGGCTGAAGGCGGCGACGACTTATCTCGTCGACCTGAAGCAGCAGTTTTCCGGATCGGGCGATCACCTGGAGATGGTGGGCGAGGTGCTGGAGACGCTCCTGCATCAACAGGAACGCGATTTCCATCCCGGCTCCGATCGCGATCCGGGCATGGATGACGGCGCGCGAGACCGCGCCATTCAGGGCCGGGCCAGCACCTCGTAGCCCATGGCGGCGGCAGCCGACTTTCCACCTCCAAACCAGGCCGGCAGCGCGGATGCGGGAGCGATGGGTCGATGCAGCGGCGCATCGAGCCGGACCACCTGCACGCCCATGGCGGACATCCACACCGCCTCCCCGGCGACGATGTCCAGCGCGATGAAGGCGGGCGGCGCGCCGAACTGAAAACCCGTATTGAAGACCCAGGTCGTGCCGACGCGATCGACCCACGAGCCGTCCTTCACAAAGGGCGATTGGTGGATATGACCCGCGATCACCAGGTCGGGACTGTAGCGGGCAATCCACTGTTCGAGATCGGTATCGCCGAGCGAGCGGCTGCCGGACCAACTCGTCGGTGAAGCGCTCGGTGGCGCATGGTGGACCCATACCCAGCGCAAGCCGGAGCGGCGCGCGCGGTCGGCTTCGAGTTGCGCGGTGAGCTTCTCGCGCACTACCGGCCCGTCCCACCACGGGCAGATCGTGAACAGCGTGTCCCCCAGCACGATGCTGTCGCCATCGCTGGCGATCCCCGCGGTGTGCAGATCGTTGATCCACCGGGCCACTTTCTCGCCGCCCTCGCTGCGCGAGTCGAGATCATGGTTCCCCGAGCACACGATGATCGGCGTGATGCCCGCGATGCGTTCGAGATACTTGCGCACGACCAGGGTCTGCGCCCGGAAATCGACGATCGAGCCGACATCCAGCGCATCACCGGCGAATATGACGAGGTCATAATCGGCGGCGATTTGCAGCAGCCAGTCGAACTTGGGAAGCGAGTAGTGCAGGTCGGCCACAAGCAGCCAGCGCATTGTCTACTCACGATGAAGTGGAAGCGGAGCGTATCGGCGCCCGACGATGCGTACAGTTATTATCACATCGGGCCCGCAACTTTAAGCAAGCTCCTCCCCTCACCTCGCCGACGGCATTCATAGCCGGGCGAGGAGTTCCGCCTTCTTCGCCCGGAACTCGTCCTCGGTGAGGATGCCCTTCTTGAGCAGTTCGGAAAGGCCCTCGATCCTGCGGAATATCTCATCCGCACCCGTTGCCTCGGTTCGCACGCCTTCAGCGGTGGGCGTGGGCACAGGCGCCCGGGCTTCGTCGCCCCCACGCGAGACCCGCCGAAGATCGCTCAGTTTCACGTCGCCCTTCTGGCTGGTGAAGGCGAGGTTTCGGGAACTGCCCTGTTGTTGCGAGACGCCGGAAATGATGTGGTCCTCGGTATCGTAGACCGTGACATCGCCGCCATCGCTGATCGCCAGCCTGCGCTCGCTCGGAAAGAAGGCATAGCGCATGTCGTTCTGGGCGCCGCTCGAGCTCGGAATCCCAAGGCCTTCCGGCCACCAGCCCCGCATGCCGCCCGATGCCGCGTCACCATGCAGCCCACGCGGATGGCGCGCAGCGAGTTCGGCGAGCTGCGAGCACATGCGATCGACGCGGGCCTTCAGTCCATGATTGAACATGTCGCCGATCATCAGCATGCCGCCGCGCGACCATTGGCCCATGCCGCCGAGTTCCGGATGACTGAACTGCGCCATGGTACCGCCGCCAGCGGCGAGCGCGTCGAACAGTGCCTGCGCCGCTCCAGTGCTTACGCCATTATCGGCGGCGACCTTCTCGATGGCCGCCTGTACCGAGGTATCTTCGCTCATTGCAGCGCTCCTTCGCGGGGACCTGACAGTGACCCGCCGGACAGCGTTCCAGCGGGTCACCCACTCTAGGCCTATCTTCGCTTACCGTACGCGACGGAGCTTGATGCAGGAGCGCCAATTCCAGCGCCTGCTCAGCCCGGCTGGATGCCGAGCTGGCCTTTCGGGAACCGCGCCAGCACGGCGGGGTCGATATTGAGATGCTGGGCCACGAGCTCGGGCGGCGCGTGGGTCAGCCAGTCGGAGAGATCGACCTCCTGGTATTCCGGCGCCTTGAAGACCACGAGCATCTGCACTTCCTCGTCGCCGGTGTTCTCGATGTAGTGGCCCTGGCTCTTCGGCACGACGCCGAGATCGCCGGGACGGAAGTCGATGGTCTGCGCACGAGGCCCGGTATTGAACACGGTCATGCGGCCCTGGCCCTTGATCCAGTACTGCCACTCGTCCGCATTCGGGTGCCAGTGCATCTGCCTGAGACCGCCGGGCTTGATCGTCTCGATGGCGGCGGCGATGGTCTTGGAGACCTTGAAGTTGCGGCTGTCGGCAAGTTGGACGCGGCCGGATGCATTCTCCTTCACCGGCTTGGTGGCGGTGAGCGAGAAGGTGAACGGCTCCGGCGGCGTGCCGCCCGAGGCGACGGCCGCCTGATCCACAGCGAGCGCCGGCGGCTCCTTGCCCTGGAAGATCCATAGGTCATGCAACGGGATATTCTTGAAGACGTCGGCCGGGACGCCGAAATTGCGCGCCAGGATGTCCGGCGGCGTATGGGCGATCCAGTCGGTCAGCAGCAGCGTGTTGTATTCCGACTGGAAGGCGTCATCAAAGACGAGCAGGAATTCCGCGCCCTCGGGCCCGAGGCCCTGGAGGGAGTGCGGGCAGCCGGCCGGGAAGAACCAGAGGTCGCCGGCCCCGACATCCTGCACATAGGCCCGGCCCTGCTGATCAAGCATGGTGACGCGGCAGCGCCCATTGGTCATGAGCGCCCATTCCCCGGCGAGGTGCCAATGCATCTCGCGGACGCCGTTCGGGCCGAGCCGCATGTTGACGCCGGACACCGCGGTCGAGGCGGGAAACTCGGTCGCCGTGATCTGCCGCGCCCAGCCGCCGGCCTGTATGCGCTTCGGCATGATGTTGAAGGAGGACCACATCATCGGCATGCTGCCGACATCGGTCGCCGGCGGATTCTGGAACGACGGGAGCTGGGCTTCCAAGGCGGTGTTCTGCGGCCCGGGATTGGAGAGCGCTCCGGGTGTCGAATTGATCGCGCCCTCTGCGGGCTGGTCGGGGTTGCCGAAAGTGGCGGCATTGGCCGAACCGGCGGCAACGACTGCGCCGCCGACTGCGCCGAGCGCAAGCAGCTTGCGGCGGGACAGGTCATCCATTTCCAATCTCCTCACTTGTCAGTCGTGAAGGCCGCGAATACTGGCGCGTCGGCCGTTCACCTTGCGGCTCACCGGACTATCCGGCGCGCTCGGGCTACACATGACGTAGCGTGCGTTAGGTTTCTTCTCCGATCGCACGCCGCATTCCGGATGCGCCTTATGCCACGCGAGAAAAGCGGCGTCAGGCGCCCTGCGCGACCGTGGGCGCGTGCTTGTCCTGCCGGCGGCGGCCCAGGCGATCGAGATAGAGATAGATGACGGGCGTCGTGTACAGGGTAAGCAACTGGCTCACGATCAACCCGCCGACGATAGCATAGCCGAGCGGCTGACGCAGTTCCGAGCCGGTGCCGGTCCCGAGCATCAACGGCACGCCGGCGAGCAGCGCCGCCATCGTCGTCATCAGGATCGGGCGGAAGCGCAGCAGGCAGGCCTCGCGGATCGCGTCGTGCGCCGACATGCCCTCGCCGCGCTCGCGCTCGATGGCGAAGTCGACGATCATGATGCCGTTCTTCTTCACGATGCCGATCAGCAGGATGATGCCGATCAGTGCGATGATCGAGAAGTCGAAGCCGAACGCCCAGAGCACGGCGAGCGCCCCGAGACCGGCCGACGGCAGGGTCGACAGGATGGTCAGGGGGTGCACGTAGCTCTCATAGAGCACGCCAAGGATCACATAGATCACCAATAGCGCGGCGAGCACGAGCGCGGGCTCACTCGCCAGCGAGGCCTGGAACGCCTGGGCATTGCCCTGGAACGAGCCGGTCAGCGTGGGCGGGATGCCGATCTCCTGCTCGGCGCGATGGACCGCCGCCACCGCATCACCCAGCGCGACGCCGGGCGCGAGGTTGAAAGACAGCGTCACCGCCGGAAACTGGCCCTGGTGGTTGATCGACAGGAATCCGGTGGGCTCCGAGGTCCATTTGGCGAGCACGCTGAGCGGCACCTGATCGCCGGTCAAGGGCGAATGGATGTAGAGCTGCTCCAGCGCGCGCGGTGAATTCTGCAGCTCCGGCAGCAATTCGAGGATAACGTGGTAGCTGTTCAGCTGCGTGAAGTACTGCGTCACCTGGCGCTGGCCGAACGCATCATAGAGCGTGGCGTCGATATCGGTCGGGTCGATCCCGAACCGCTCGGCCTGGTCGCGGTCAATGGTCAGCGTCAGCGTCGCGCCGCCCGACTGCTGATCGGTGGCGACACCGGTCAGCTCCGGCAGCGCCTTCAGCTTGGCCAGCAGCTTCGGCGCCCAGGTGTTCAGCTCCGTGATGTCGCCGTCCTGCAGCGTGTACTGGAACTGCGTGCGCGCCACGCGCCCGCCGACATTGAGATCCTGCGCCGCCTGCAGGAACAGCGCGGCCCCTTCCACCTTTGACAGCGGCTTCTGCAGCCTGCGGATGATATCGAACGCCGAGGCGCTGCGCTGGTCCCGAGGCTTCAGCGCGATGAACATGCGGCCATTATTCATGGTCTGCCCGCCGGACGAGCCGATCGTCATGCCCACCGAGGCTACATCGGGATCCGCCGCGACCACCTTGCCAAGCGCGAGCTGATGCTTGGCCATCTCGGCAAAGGACACGTCCTGCGCCGCCTCCGAAACCCCGAGAAGGAGGCCGGTGTCCTGCTGCGGGAAGAAGCCTTTCGGGATGTAATAGAATAGCGTGCCTGTCGCCATCACCCCGGCGAGGAAGACGCAGAGCGTGATCCGGTGATGGTCGAGCGCAATGTCGAGCGTCGTGCGATAGGCGCTCAGCAGGCCGTCGAACATGCGCTCGGAAAGCCGATAGAGCCGACCGTGGGTGCGGCTTTCGGCGGGCCTGAGGAACAGCGCGCACATCATCGGGGTCAAAGTCAGCGAGACGAAGGCCGACACCGCGATGGTGATGGTCACGGTGATCGCGAATTCGCGGAACAGGCGCCCGACGATGCCGCCCATGAACAGCAGCGGGATGAAGACGGCGACCAGCGACAGGCTGATGGAGAGGATGGTGAAGCCGATCTCGGCCGAGCCGTCGAGCGCGGCCTGGAGCGGGGTCTTGCCCATCTCCAGGTGCCGCTCGATGTTCTCGATCATGACGATGGCGTCATCCACCACGAATCCGATGGCGATGCTCAGCCCCATCAGGGAGAGATTGTCGAGGCTGTAGCCGAGCGCGTACATCGCGGCGAAGGTGCCGATCAGCGCCAGCGGCACGGCGACGCTCGGGATCACCGTCGCCCACAGGCTGCGCAGGAAGACGAAGATCACGGCGACCACCAGCACGATGGTGATGAGCAGTGTCTTTTCGACATCCTGCACCGAGGCGCGGATGGTGCCGGTACGATCGCTGATGATGTCGACCTTGAGCGCCGCGGGCGCCAGCGCGGTCAGGCTCGGCAGTTGCGCCTTGATGCGGTCGACGGTGTCGATGACGTTGGCACCCGGCAACTTGAAGACCGCAAGCAGGATCGCCGGCTTGCCGTCGGCCCAGGCGGCGAGCTGCTCGTTCTCCGGCGCATCGACGGCGGTGCCGATATCGCGCACCCGAACCGGCGCGCCGTTGCGATAGGCCAGGATCGAATCCAGCCACGGCGCCGCCGCAAGGAGCTGGTCGTTGTCATAGATCGTGAAGGTTCGCGTCTGGCCCTGCACGGTGCCTTTCGGCCCGTTCACCGTGGTGGTGACGATAGCCTGGCGGATATCTTCCAGCGACAGGCCGAGATTGGCGGTCTTGGCCGGGTCGACCTGGATCCGCACCGACGGCTTCTGCTGGCCGAGGACGGAGACCTGCCCGACACCGCTGATCTGGCTGATATGCTGTTCGAGCACGTTCTCGGCATAGTCGTCGACCTGGATGATCGGCAGCGTGTCCGAGTGGAGCGACAGCACCAGGATCGGCGGATCCGCCGGATTCACCTTTCGATAGGTCGGCGGCGCCGGCAAATTGGTAGGCAGCTGGCCGCCGGCCGCGTTGATCGCGGTCTGCACGTCCTGCGCCGCGCCATTGATGTCGACGTCCAGATCGAACTGCAGCGTGATCGAGCTGTTGCCCAGCGTGCTGACGGAGGTCATCTGCGTGACGCCGGGAATCTCGCCGAACTGCCGCTCCAGCGGCTGCGTCACCGAGGCGGCGATGATCTCGGGGCTCGCACCCGGCAATTGGGTCGAGATCGACAGGGTCGGGAAGTCGACCTGCGGCAGCGGCGCCACCGGCAGGAACGGAAAGCAGGCCGCGCCGACCATGAGGATGCCCGCCATCAGCAGCGACGTACCGATGGGGTGACGGATGAACCAGGAGGAGATCGACATTATTTCGTCCCCTCGGCGGCTCGCGTTATCTCACCCGGAGGCGTGGCCGTGATCCTTGTGCCCTGGCTGAGCCGGTATTGGCCACTCACCACGACACGCTGCCCCTCCTCCAGCCCGCTCTCGATGACGGCGCTACCCTCCGAGATCTGCCCGGCCTTGACCGGCACCGGGTTCGCCGTCTCGTTCTTGTCGACGGCATAGACGAACAGGCCGTCCGAACCGCGCTGGATCGCATCGGAGGGCACGGTCAGCACATTGCTCAGCATCGCGACCCGCACTTTCAGGTCGACGAACTGGCCGGGCCAGAGGCTGTCATCCTTGTTCGGGAAGTTCGATTTGAGGCGGAACGTCCCGCTCGAAGGATCGATCTGGTTGTCGATGGTCTCGACCGTGCCGGTGTCGAGCACGGAGCCCTTCTCGCGGGAGATCGCCTGCGCCTGTGCAACGCCGGCGGCCAGCGCCGCGCGCACCGCCTGGACGTTCTCCTGCGGCAGCGTCGAGACCACGGAGATCGGATGGATCTGATTGAGCACCACCAGTCCCGTCGTGTCGGTGGCGTGGACGATGTTGCCCTGATCGACGAGACGAAGCCCGACGCGCCCGTCGATCGGCGCGGTGATCCGCGTGTAGGAAAGCTGCGTCTGCGCCGTGCTGACCATGGCGTGGTCCTGGACCACCTGCGCCTCGAGCTGCTGGACCATGCTGCGCTGGTTGTCGATGGTCTGCGGGCTGGCGAAGTCGCTCTTGCCGAGCTGGGCATCGCGCCCCAGTACAATCCGCGCGTTATCAAGCGTGGCGCTGTCCTGCTGCAGCTTGCCGTTCGCCTGGTCGAGCGCAGCCTGGAAAGTACGCGGATCGATGACGGCGAGGACATCACCCTTCTTGACGTCCTGACCTTCCTTGTACAGCACCTGCTGCAACTCGCCGTCGACGCGCGTGTGCACGGTCACGGAGTTGAAGGCGGTCACGGTGCCGAGGCCGGTCAGATAGACCGGGACGTCACGGCGGGCAGCGCTCGCCACCTGGACCGGGACGGTGGGCACGACGGGCACCTGTGCTCCCACTGCCGGTGTCTCGATCCGCCAGGCGGCATAGCCGGCGCCGGCGAGTACGAGAACCAGCAGCAATATCAGGCGCTGCGGATGGGTGGCCGGCTTCGCGGACATCGGTTCGCATCCCTCTGAAGTGCGAGTGTTCATCCTCCATTGCCGCAAGAAGAATGGTGGTTCTTTCGGGAACACCGGATCCTTGCGAGTCCGCCGTATTTCCATCTGGGGAGTGCCACTCGTTCCAAGGAGTCACACCAAAGTATGAGTGAGCTAAACCCATCCCCTTACCAACCAAACGCTCGTACAATGGTGCGTGAGCGAGGCTCAAATACTCTTGATAACCGAACGTCAGCGTTAGGTCAGGTCGAGACGAGGCACACATCAAGCGTATAGCGGAAGACTATCAACCCGCGATGCAAGATTATCCTCGAACACGACTTGACCCTGACCTGGATCTATTTCGGCAACCAAGGGGGTCCGATCATGTCACTGCACGTCTCGCCTTTTTACGCAGGCTTCTCCTCCCGCGTGCCGGCCGGGGAGATCCTCTCTCCGGAGCTGATCGATGGGGCCGTGCGCGATCCCCGGTCCACCGCGGATGTGCGTGACCCGGTCGAGGATCGGCTGTCGATCCGCCTCGACACCATGGATATGGTGATCTCAATCTCCGCGCTCGGCAACGTCGCCGCACCGGCTTTGCGCCTGGCCGTCGGTTCGGGCAGTGAAGCGAGCGAAAGTGCCCTCCATCTCCAGTTCGACCACGGCAGGCTCGCTGAAGACGCCGCCGCCAACCAGGCGCCAGGGCACGCGGCCAATGACGATCCGGTGGTGCAACGTTTTTCCCGGGCGCTGACGCAGCTCGGCGATCGCGAGGATGAAGCCGCTGCGGTCTATGCCGATGCGCTGCGCCTGGCGATCGTCACGCGGATGCTGAGCCTGCGGACGCAGCCGCAGCCGGAACTCCAGCCAGCCCCACCGGCCGAGCAGCAGACCCGGTCCGGCCTGCCCAAATGGCGGCTCAAGCGCGTTGCCGCCTATGTCGAGGAGAATATCAGCGAGGCCATCACCCTGGCCGGCATGGCGGCAGCCGCCGGCCTCAGCCGTATGCATTTCGCGGCACAGTTCCGCGTCGCCACCGGCATGCGCCCGCATGAATATGTGATGCGCCAGCGGATCGAGCGCGCCAAGCAGATGCTGCTGGAGACGCGCGATTCACTGGTGCAGGTCGCGCTTGGTGTCGGCTTCCAGACCCAGGCGCACTTCACCACCGTGTTTCGCCGCTTCGTTGGCGACACGCCGTACCAGTGGCGCTGCGCGAACTCCGAGTTCGCCCAGGCGTAGCCATTTCGCCGCTTCCCCCTCGACAAAAAAACAAATCCAGAGGTGCCCAATGAGCATCGTCAAGACCATTCGCCCCTATCACAGCCCAGCCGGTGGATGGGGCGCCCTCAAGGCCATGGGCACCGCTCTCGCCGAGCAGGATATCGCCGTGTCGGGCATGGCGCTGTTGGCTCACATGAACCAGCCGGGCGGCTTCGATTGTCCCGGCTGCGGATGGGCTGACCCCAAGCAGACCTCGCCGTTCGAATATTGCGAAAATGGCGGCAAGGCCGTCGCCTGGGAGGCGACGACCAAGCGCTGCACGCCCGATTTCTTCGCCGAGTACACGGTGAGCGAGCTTGAGGCGATGACCGACTTCGAGCTCGAGATGCAGGGCCGTCTCACCAATCCCATGCGTTACGAGGCCTATACCGACAAATATGTGCCGGTGAGCTGGGACGAGGCGTTCGCCACCATCGCCCGCCACCTCAACGCGCTGCCCGATCCGAACATGGCCGAGTTCTACACCTCGGGCCGGGCCTCGAACGAGGCCGCCTTCCTCTACCAGTTGTTCGCCCGCGAATTCGGCACCAACAATTTCCCCGACTGCTCGAACATGTGCCACGAGGCCACCAGCGTCGGCCTGCCGCAATCGATCGGCGTCGGCAAGGGCACGGTACTGCTGGAGGATTTCCAGAAGGCCGACGCGATCTTCATCTTCGGCCAGAACCCCGGCACCAACTCGCCGCGCATGATGACCGATCTGCGCAATGCCTCGCGCCGGGGCGCCACCATCATGTCATTCAACCCGTTCCGCGAGCGGGCGCTGGAGCGCTTCCAGGCGCCGCAGAACCCGGTGGAGATGGCGACGCTGACCTCGACGCCGATCTCCTCGCGCGTGTTCCAGGTGCGGGTCGGCGGCGATATCGCGGTGCTCAAGGGCATCATGAAGTGGCTCGTCGCCGAGGACGCCGAAGCGCGCCGCGAGGAGCGTGCTCCGGTGCTCGACTGGGACTTCATCCACGGGCACAGTGTCGGCATCGAGGCGTTGATCGCCGATCTCGAGGCGACGAGCTGGAACGACATCGAGCGCACCTCCGGCCTGTCGCACGCCGACATCGAGGAAGCCGCCCGCGTCTATGCGAAGGCCGAGCGCACCATCCTCGTCTTCGGCATGGGCATCACCCAGCACCGCCATGGCACCCAGAACGTCCAGCAACTCGCCAATCTCGCGCTGCTGCGCGGCAATATCGGCCGCGAGGGCACCGGCATGTGCCCGGTGCGCGGACATTCCAACGTGCAGGGCGACCGCAGTGTCGGCATCACCGAGGTGCCGACCCGCGAATTCCTCGATCGCCTCAAGGCTCGGTTCGGCTTCGAGCCGCCGGACGCCCATGGGCACAACGTCGTCACCGCGCTGGAGGCGATGATCCGCGGCGAAGTGCGGGTGTTCATCGGCCTGGGCGGCAATTTCGTCGCCGCCATTCCCGACTGGGAACTGACGCAGACCGCGATGCGCAAGCTGGCGCTGACAGTCCACATCTCGACCAAGCTCAACCGCAGCCATCTGGTTCACGGCCGCGAGGCGTTGATCCTGCCCTGTCTCGGCCGCACCGAGATCGACATGCAGGCCGGCGGCCCGCAATCCGTCACCGTCGAGGATTCGATGTCGATGGTGCATGCCTCGGCCGGCGTCAGGTCGCCGGCCTCGGAGCACCTGAAGAGCGAGCCGGCGATTGTCGCCGGCATGGCGCGGGCAACGCTCGGCGCACTCTCGGTGGTGAACTGGGAACGGCGGATCGCCGATTATGCTCTGATCCGCGAGGACATCGAGGCGGTGTTCCCGATCTTCGAGGCCTATAATGCCCGGATCCAGGAGCCCGGCGGCTTCCACCTCACCTCGCTCGCCCGCGAGCGGATATGGGCGACCGCCACCGGAAAGGCGAACTTCCTCCGCCATGACGGGCTCGGCGAGGATCCGAGCGTGGTCGACGAGGACGCGCTGTGGCTCACCACGGTGCGCAGCCACGACCAGTACAACACCACGCTCTATTCGCTCTCGGATCGCTATCGCGGTGTCTACAACCAGCGCGACGTCATCTTCCTCAACGAGCAGGAGATGGAACGGCGTGGCCTCGCGGCCGATGACCGGGTCGATATCGTGACGATCTCGACGGATGGGATCGAGCGGGCGGTGCGTGGCTTCCGCGTGGTGCCCTATGCGTTCCCGGCGGGCAGCTGCGCCGCCTATTATCCCGAGACCAACCCGCTCGTGCCGCTCTATGCGCACGACCCGCAGAGCTTCACCCCCTCCTCGAAGGGTGTGCCGGTGCGTCTGGTAAAGACCACCGCCGGGACGGGAGCGCTCTGACCATGGATGCGGTTGATCTCGCCCGGCTGCAGTTCGCCTTCACCATCGGCTTCCACATATTGTGGCCGACCTTCACCATCGGCATCGCCTGGTTCGTCACCTTGCTCAGCGCCCTGTGGTGGCGGACGGGAAACGTCGTCTATCGCGACCTGATGCGCTTCTGGACGCGCATCTTTGCCCTCGGCTTCGGCATGGGTGTCATCACCGGCATCGTGCTGAGCTACGAAATCGGCACCAACTGGGCGGGTTACTCGCGCGCGGTAGCCAACGTGCTCGGCCCGCTCTTCATGTACGAGACGCTGACCGCCTTCTTCCTCGAGGCCGGCTTCATCGGCATCGTGCTGTTCGGCGAGGGCCGGGTCAGCAAGGGCGCGCATTTCTTCGCATGCCTGATGGTCTCGAGCGGCGCACTGATAAGCGCCACCTGGATCATCGCCGCCAATAGCTGGATGCAGACGCCCGCCGGCGCGGTGGCGGACGCCGACGGCATCTTCCACGTGGTCGACTGGGCCTCGGTGATCTTCACGGCGTCCTTCCCCTACCGGCTGGCGCACATGGTCACCGCGAGCTTCCTCACGGGCTCCTTCGTGGTGGCGGGGGTCTCGGCCTTCCATCTGTGGCGCCGCCAGCACCTCGTCGCCTCGCGTACCGCCTTCTCGCTGGCGATGTGGCTGGCGCTGGTCCTGGCCCCCACGCAGATCCTCATCGGCGACCTCCACGGCCGCAACACTCTGGAACATCAGCCGACCAAGCTCGCCGCCATGGAAGGGCTGTGGGACACCACAAAGGGCCCGGCCATGACGGTGATCGCGTGGCCGGACATGGCGCAGCAGCGCAATCTCTATGCGCTCGACATCCCGCACCTCGCGAGCCTCTATCTGACCCATAGCTGGGACGGCGAAGTGCAGGGCCTGAAAGCCGTGCCACCGGCGGACCAGCCGAATGTGCCGGTGGTGTTCTTCGCCTTCCGCATCATGGTCGGCGTCGGCCTCGTGCTGCTCGCCACCGCCGTCACCGGGCTCATCCTGCGTCTGCGCCACCGGCTGTTCGAGACCCGCTGGTTCCAGCTCCTCGCCATGGTGGCGACACCACTCGGCTTCATCGCCGTGCTGGCCGGCTGGACCGTGACCGAGGCCGGCCGTCAGCCCTGGATCATCTATGGCCAAATGCGGACCGTGGATGCCGCCGCGCCGGTGAGTTTCGGCGCCGTGACCACCAGCCTTCTCATCTTCTTTGCCGTCTACAACGTCCTGCTGCTTGCCTTCTTCTGGTTCGCCGCCCGCATCGCCCTCAAGGGACCGGCGGAATCAGGGCCGCCGACACACGAGCATCCGGGCCTCGACCGGACCAATGCGGGCCTTCTCGACAACGATGATGCCGCGCCGGCCCTGGGCCGCGCCGAACAGGCGGGAGCTTGATCATGACGGAGCTGATGCAGGCGGAGCATGTTCCGCTGTTCTTCGGAGCGCTCGCCGCCTTCTGCGTGACGATCTATGTGCTGGCCGACGGCCTCGACCTCGGCGTCGGCATCATCTTCCTCGCGGCGCCGCGCGATGCCGACCGCGACCTGATGATGGCGAGCATCGAGCCGGTGTGGGACGGCAACGAGACCTGGCTGGTGATGGGCGGTACCTTGCTGTTCGCGGCCTTCCCCGCCGGCTATTACGTGCTGCTGCCGGCTTTCTATCTGCCGATCATGTTCATGCTGTTCGCGCTGATCTTCCGCGGCGTGGCCTTTGGCTTCCGGCTGCAGGCGACCAGCTTCCGCATCGTCTGGGATATCGCCTTCGCCGGCGGATCCGTACTCGCGACCTTGTGCCAGGGCTTCATCCTCGGCGGGCTGATCAATGGCGTGCCGGTGGAGAACGGCATGTTCACTGGGGGCGCCTTCAGCTTCTTCAGCCTGCTCGGGCTGATGTGCGGGATCGGGCTGGTCGGCGGCTATGCGCTGATCGGCGCCGGCTGGCTGATCTGGAAGACCGACGGGCCGACCCAGGTCTTCGCCCGCGAGATCGCCCATGCCGCTCTCATCCTCTCCGGCGCCATGATGCTGCTGGTGAGCGCGTGGAGTGCCTGGAGCGTGCCCGAAGTCGCGGCGCGCTGGTTCGCCTGGCCGAACCTCTTCCTGCTGGCGCCAGTGCCGCTCATCACCCTCGCCGTCGTGCTGTCGATCTGGCGCGGCCTGTGGGAGGGGTCGGAAGCACGCACCTTCGTGCTGTCGATCGCGCTGTTCCTGCTCGGCCTCATCGGCCTGGTGGTGAGCATGTGGCCCTATGTGGTGCCGCGTACCGTGACGGTGTGGGACGGCGCCGCCGATCCGCAGACGCTGGCCTTCATCGCCGTCGGTCTCGTGATCATCCTGCCGATCGTGCTGGCCTATCAGGCGCATGCCTATTGGGTGTTCCGCGGCAAGACCGTGCATCATGACGGCTATGGCGGCGGCGCGGCGGAGGGCTCTCACCCGTGATGAATCTTGGCCTGGTGCTCGTCCCGATCCTCGCCGGCGTGATCACGCTGTTCGTCGGCGCCACCCTGCTGGTCCACCATCCGGCGCCGCGGCGCTGGATGGTCGGCACCTATGTGCTGCTGGAGATTGCGCTGCTGGGAACCGGGCTGTTTCTGCTGCCCTTCGCCCTGCGGTTCGACAGCTTCTGATCGATTGTCCGCGATTGCGTCCCGAGGTAGGGAAATCTCCCATGGCTCGCCGGCTCCCGATACTTGGCCGGGGGAGTCCTGTCAGTCGTCTGTTTACTTGGGTTCGGTGCCGCTGAATGATCCTTGGTTTCTCCATGCTGGCACTCCGGGCTGCTGGAAGAAGTAAACGCGTCCTGGCGCGTGCGCTGCTGGCCGCCGCCTGTCTCGCCAGCGCAACCTCATCGGCACGGTCAGAGGCCAGCGGGCCATTGGAGCCGCTGCGCGTCGCGGCCCTGTTGCACACGCTCAATGCCGAGCTCCTCGGCAATGCCAGCGCCACCCTCACGCTGGATCGGTGGTGCGCATCGCGTCAGCTCGCGCCGGCGGGCTCCAAGATCGTTGCCGATCGCGTCCGCGGCGAGGACAAGCCTGCGGATGCGTCGATCCGCGCACTGCTGCAGGTCGGCCCGCAGGAGCCGGTCGCCTATCGTCGGGTCCGGCTGCGCTGCGGCGAGCGCGTGCTGTCCGAAGCCGACAACTGGTATGTCCCGGCCCTGCTGACGCCGGAAATGAACCGGACGCTCGACACCACCGATACATCCTTCGGCCGTGTCGTCGCCCCGCTCGATTTTCGGCGCGAGACCATGTCGGCGAAGCTGCTATGGAGCCCGGAGAGCCGCAGTTCCGGTTCGCCGGTCGCGCTGCCGCGCGTCGTGCTTCAGCATCGGGCGGTGCTGGAGCGGGCCGACGGGCGGCCATTCAGCGCGCTGGTCGAGACCTACACGAGCGAGGTGCTGGGGCCGCCCGCCCAGCGTTGATCGATCGTCCGCTGGCGAGATCACTCATCGTAGTCGCCCCGAAGCTGGCCCAACCCATACCGAAGTATTGTCGGCGCGATCTACCGGATAATTGGCCGGAGCGCCGTATTTGGCGATGCTCCTCAAGTCGACCAAGCGGTTGACTGGCCAGCCCGTCTTTCGCCCCCCAGGTGGGCAGGCCAGGCTTGCCTCAGGAGCCCCTGCCATCTCCATCCGGCAGGCGGCTTCTGAGGCCCCAAAAGGGCGAAGGGAGCCGCCATGCAGCACGATGTTGAAATCGGCGCCAATCTCTTCCGCGACGCCCTTGTCGGTGTTGGTGGCGGCGCGGCCCTCGTCTCTCCGATCCTCGGCGCCGCGTGGTACTGCAACGATATCGTCTCGCTGTGGGCGCTGGCCGTCGCGCACGCGTTTTTCTAGAACTCCGGGCTACTGGCCGCCTTCGCTACTGGCCGCCTTCTTGGCCGCCACCTGCGAGCCGATCCCGGCGACGCCCGAAACGCAGACCCGTCGCGCACGAGTGTATCAAAGCGTACGCGTCGCGGGATCGGCGACAGCTGAAGACAAACTCCCGCGTCCGCCGGGGAATATCCGCGACATTCGCCCGATAGGGTTCCTCCATCGAACAGCCACCCGCTGCCACGTCGATGGAGGAGCTACCGGTGCATGATCTCGCCATCCTGGCCGTCGCAGCCGTGCTGAACCTGTCCAGCCCTGCCAACAGCCTTGCCGATCCGCGGCCGCCTTGCGCCGCCGCGACAGCGCAAGCAGCCAATCCGCCGGCACCGACCACATCGCGACCAACGGTGTGCGTGGTCGATCCCGACATGATCAGCCAGCAATAGCGATCAACCAAGCCGCGACGCGCCGGGAACGCCCCCATCCGGCGTGCGCGTGGCCGCGAGGCCGGCATTCCCCGGCACTGGCACCAAGTTGCCCACCACGGCGCCGCACGACGCCGGCCTCGCCCCCTCTTCGAGCCGTTGCCCATGCGGGCGCTCCAACTCACGCGGCAGGCTTTCAGTGCCGCTTCAAGGTCATCGCCAATGGCTCGTCATCGCACGTTTCTGACCGGGACAGTCCTGTCCGGCATCGCCCTATTCGCGCTCGGCCTGCTGTGGCAGGGCCCGTACGGGGCACGCTCGCAGGCGCAGGTCCAGCCGCCGGCGCCGCCTACCGTGGTGGTGGCGCGCCCGCTGGCGCGCGAGATCGTGGAGTGGCGAGAATTCGCCGGGCGGTTCGAACCGAGCGCCGCCGTCGAGGTCCGCGCCCGCGTCACCGGCCATCTCCAGTCGATCGATTTCAAGGACGGCGAGATCGTCGAGGCGGGCCGCCAGCTGTTCGCCATCGATCCCCGCCCCTACCGCGCCACGCTGGACGAAGCTCGCGCACAACTCGCCAGCGCCGCCGCGCAGGTCGAACTGGCCGACCTCGAATTGCGGCGGGCCGAGCAGCTCATCGGCAGCAATGCGGTGTCGCAGGCAACGCTCGACCAGCGCCGGCAGCAGAAGAAAGCGGCGGACGCCGCCCGCGCACTGGCCGAAGCCGCGGTGAGCCGCGCCGAGATCGAGCTTGGTTTCACCGAGGTCAAGGCGCCGTTCACCGGCCGCGTCTCCAACCGGCGGCTCGACATCGGTGCGCTGGTGAGCGACGGCGCCATGCTGACCACGGTGGTGGCGCTCGATCCGGTCTATTTCGTCTTCGACATCAGCGAGCAGGATCTGCTTGCCTATCAGCAGGCCGCGCTCGCCGGCGCGCTGCCGGCCATGCACGGCCGGCAGATCCCGGTCGAGGCCCGCGCGCAGGCCGACAAGGACTGGCCGCACAAGGGCATGATCGACTTCGTCGACAACCGGCTGGAGGCCGGCGCCGGCACCATCCGCGCCCGCGCCACGCTGTCGAACGCCGGCGGACTCATCACGCCCGGCCAGTTCGGCCGCGTGCGCCTGCCCTTCTCCGCCAGCTACGAGGCGATGCTCATACCCGAAAGCGCGCTGCTGACCGACCAGGCAGACCGCGTGCTGCTCACCGTCGATCCGGACAACACGGTGCGCACCGCCAGGATCGAGCTCGGCCCGCGCCAGCCGGACGGACTGCGCATCGTGCGCGGCGGCCTCAAGCCCGATGACCGCGTGGTGGTGAGCGGCCTGCTGCGCGCCCGCGCCGGCCAGAAGGTGACCGCGCAATCCGCCGATCCGGAACCGCGCGCCGCCGCGCTTGGCGCCGCCGCGCTCGGCAACTGAGGGACGACGATGCGACTGGCTCATTTCTGCATCGACCGGCCGATCTTCGCGACGGTGATGTCGATCCTCATCGTGCTCGTCGGCCTCGCCGGCTATGCCACCTTGCCGGTGGCGCAATATCCGGAGATCGCGCCGCCCACCGTGGTGGTGAATGCGCAATATCCCGGCGCTTCCGCCGAGGTGGTCAGCAATACCGTCGCCGCGCCGATCGAGCAGGAGATCAACGGCGTCGAGGACATGCTCTACATGTCCTCGCAGGCGACCGGCGACGGCCAGCTTGCCATCACTGTGACCTTCACCCTCGGCACTGATGTCGACGAGGCGCAGGTGCTGGTGCAGAACCGCGTCGCGGTGGCCGAGCCGCGTCTGCCGGAAGACGTGCGCCGGCTCGGCGTCACCGTGCGCAAGAGCTCGCCGGACATCCTGATGGCGGTGATGCTGTTCTCGCCGGACAATTCGCGCGACCAGCTCTATCTCGCCAATTATGCGACGCTGCAGATCCGCGACGCGCTGCTGCGCGTGCCCGGCGTCGGCGATGTCCGCATGCCGTCCTCGCGCGACTATGCGATGGTGGTCTGGCTCGATCCCGACAAGGTCGCCGCACGCAACCTCACCGCCGGCGAGATCGTCGAGGCGCTGCGGGCTCAGAACGTGCAGGTCGCCGCCGGCGTGGTGAACCAGCCGCCGGTGCCCACAAACGGCGCGTTCCAGCTCAATGTCGAGACGCTCGGCCGGCTCTCCGATCCGGCGCAGTTCGAGGACATCATCGTGCGCACCGATGCGGACGGCCGCGTCACAAGGGTGCGCGACGTCGCGCGGGTCGAACTGACCGCGCAGAGCTATCGCGCCGCCGCCAATTTCGACGGGCGCGCCGCGCAGCCGGTCCAGGTGTTCCAGCAGCCCGGCTCCAACGCGCTGGAGACCGCGGAGCGCGTCGCCGCGGAGATGCGGCGGCTCGGCGAGCGCCTGCCGGCGGGCGTCGCCTACGACATCCCCTTCAACCCGACGCTGTTCATCGCGGAATCGGTCAGCGAGGTCTACAAGACGCTGGCCGAAGCCATCGTACTGGTGGTCGTGGTGGTGCTGCTGTTCCTGCAGACCTGGCGGGCGGCGATCATCCCGATCCTCGCCATCCCGATCTCGCTGATCGGCACCTTCGCAGTGATGTCGGCGCTCGGCTATTCGCTCAACAATCTGTCGCTGCTTGGCCTCGTACTCGCCATCGGCATCGTCGTCGACGACGCCATCGTGGTGGTGGAGAACATCGAGCGGCATCTGCGCAGCGGCCTGTCGCCCAAGGACGCCGCGCACCATTCCATGGACGAGATCTCCGGCGCGCTGCTCGCCATCGCGCTGGTGCTGTGTGCGGTCTTCATCCCGGCAGCGCTGGTGCCGGGGATCACCGGCCAGTTCTTCCGGCAATTCGCCGTCACCATCGCCACGGCGACGGCGATCTCCGCCTTCGTCTCGCTCACTTTGAGCCCGGCCCTGGGCGCGCTCTTGCTGAGGCCGCACGACGCTAATGCCCGTCCGTCCCGCGGCCCGCTCGGCTGGGTGCAACGCGGCCTCGGTGCGTTCAATGCCGGCTTCGACCGGCTCTCATCGGGCTATGGCGGGCTGACCCGGCGCCTGCTGAGATTCGGCGCGCTGATGCTGGTGCCCTATGCCGGATTGCTGGCACTGACTGCGTTCCAGATGGAGCGCGCCCCCCGCGGCTTCATCCCGGAGCTGGACCAGGGCTATTTCATCACCGCCGTGCAGTTGCCGCCCGGTTCGTCGCTGTCGCGCACCGAGAACATCATGAGGGAGCTGTCGAACCGCGTGATGGCGATGGAAGGCGTCGCTCATGTCGTCGCCATTGCCGGCCTCGACGGCGCGACCTTCACCAACGCCTCGAACAACGGCGTCGCCTTCGTCATCCTGAAGCCGTTCGCCGAGCGAGCGGGTCGCAATCTCGGCGTCGATGCGCTGATGGCGGCGCTGCCGGGCAAGACCGCGGACCTGACCGAGGCGCGCCTCATCCCGATCAAGCCGCCATCGGTGCGCGGCATGGGCAATGCCGGCGGCTTCAAGATGATGGTGCAGGACCGCAATGGCGCGACGCCGGTCGAACTGGAGGCGGTGCTGCGCGACGTCGTCGCTGCCGCCGCCCGGCATCCGGAACTGGTGCGGGTCTTCACCCCCTTCAACACCGCGACGCCGAAGCTCTATGCCGACATCGACAGGGTGAAGGCGGAGATGCTCGGCGTGCCGGCGAGCCGGGTGTTCGAGACGCTCGAAGTCTATCTCGGCTCGTCCTATGTGAACGACTTTAACTTCCTCGGCCGCACCTTCCAGGTGCGCGCCCAGGCCGACGGCGCGTTCCGGCAGGACCCGGCGACCATTGCCGGCTTCAAGACCCGCAGCGAAACCGGCGCCATGGTGCCGCTGAGCTCGGTGGCCACCTTCGAGGAGCGCACCGGGCCCTACCGCATGCCGCGCTACAATCTCCAGGCCGCCGCCGAGGTGCAGGGCGCCGCCGCACCGGGCACCTCCACCGGCGCCGCACTCGACCGCATGGAGCAGATCGCCGCGCAGACGCTGCCGGCCGGCTACAGCGTCGAGTGGACCGAGCTCGCCTTGCAGGAGCGGCTCGCGGGCAATTCCGGGCTGATCGTGTTCGCCGCCTCCATCGTCTTCGTCTTCCTGCTGCTCGCTGCGCAATATGAGAGCTGGATGCTGCCGCTCTCGGTCATGCTGATCGTGCCGATGTGCCTGCTCGCCGCCGTCAGTGGCCTGCTGGTGATGTCGATGGACGTGAACATATTGGCGCAGATCGGCTTCATCGTGCTGATCGGCCTCGCCGCCAAGAACGCCATCCTGATCGTCGAGTTCGCCCGCCAGCGCGAGGATCTCGGCAGTTCCACGGTGGAGGCAGCGGTCGAGGCGTCACGTGTGCGGCTGCGCCCGATCATCATGACCTCGCTCGCCTTCATCCTCGGCGTGGTACCGCTGGTGCTGGCAAGCGGCGCCGGCGCCGAGCTGCGCCGCTCGCTCGGCACCGCGGTGTTCTCCGGCATGATCGGGGTGACGCTGTTCGGCCTGATCTTCGCGCCGATATTCTACGTGCTCTGCCGCAAGGCCGCGGAGCGGTTCGGAGGACGGCGGGCGCCGGCGCCGGGCGACATCGTCGCCCCTCTGGCCTGAGCCGGGCCGCGGCTATCGCAGGTGGGTCGGCTTGAGGCTGGGGAGGAACCAGGCCAGCAGGCCGATGGCGGGCAGGAAGGAACAGATCTGATAGACGGTCTGGATGCCGACATGGTCCGCCACCTCGCCCAGCACCACCGCGGCGACGCCGCCGAGGCCGAACGACAGCCCATAGAAGAAGCCGCCGACGAGGCCGATGCGACCCGGCAGCAATTCCATCGCATAGACCAGGATGGCGGCGAAGGCGCTCGACATGATCAGGTTGATGATCACGGTGAGAACCCCGGTCCAGAACAGATCCGCATAAGGCAGCATCACCGTGAAGGGCAGCGCCCCGAGGATGGAGAACCAGATGATCTTGTTGCGCCCGACCCTGTCGCCGAGAATGCCGCCGCCCAGCGCGCCGACCGCCGAGGATGCCAGGAACAAGAACAGCATCATCTGCGATGCCTGCACCGACACGCCGAATTTCTCGATCAGGAAGAACGTATAGAATGAGCTGAAGCTCGACGTATAAGCGTTCTTCGAGAACAGCAGAACGATCAAGATCGTGATCGGCAGCGCCACGCTTGCCGGGCGCGTTACCGAAGACTTGATGACGGCATCCGAAGCCAGAGCGGCAGCGGCGCGCTGCTTGCCGATGTTGATGTGTCGTCCGGCGGTCCAGGCCATCAGGATCATGGCGATGAGCGCCGCGACTGAGAAGTAGGCGACGCTGCCCTGCCCTCTCGGCACGATGATGAAGGCCGCCAGCAATGGCCCCAGCGCGCCGCCGGTCTGGCCGCCGAGCTGGAAGATGCCCTGCGCCATGCCGTGCTGCCCGCCCGACGCATTGCGTGCCATCCGTGCCGCTTCGGGATGGAAGATCGAAGAGCCGATGCCGACGCAGGCCGCGGCCAGCAGCAGCAGCGGATAGCTGCCGGCCGAGGCGAGGCCGACGAGACCGGCCAGAGTGAATCCCATGCCGACCACCATCGAATACGGCATCGGATGCTTGTCGGTGTAGAGCCCGACCAGCGGCTGCAGCAGCGAGGCCGTGATCTGGAAGGTCAGCGTCATCAGCCCGATCTGACCGAAATCGAGCGCATAGGTGGTCTTGATGATCGGATAGATCGCCGGGATCAGCGACTGGATCATGTCGTTGAGCAGGTGCGTGACGCTCAATGCGATCAGCACGGGCATGGTGGCGCGCTGGGCGATCCCAGCCGCGGCATTCATGTTCATGGGACTACGGACGTTGGTGAGTGAGTTCTAAAGACATGACGTTCAGTAGTGCAGAATCGCCGGCCCGACAATTTATTTGCCGCGCGCAAGGCGACCGCTCGCAGCGGGGTGCCTCGCCTACTTCTCCAGGACCACATTGCCCGGGACATCCGCGGGAACGGTGTCGAACACGATCAGCCGCACAGCGTCGGCACCCGTGGTCCGGCCGAAATGGCGCTGGCCGATCACCTCGATCACCACATCGCCGGGCTTGTAGTTGAACTCCTGCCCGGTGTCCTTGTCGGTGACCTCCAGCATGCCCTGGAGCACATAGGCGACGCGCGGATAGGGATGCTGGTGGAGCGGCAGGACCGCCCCCGGCGCGATGACATATTCCGACACCACCACGCGTCCGGGTCCCTGCGGGAAGGCGATCGCCTGCCCCGAAGCAGTCTCGGTGGCGGAAGCGAGCGGCTTCACCGTGATCGGCGCCGGAAGGCTCGCCGGCGCCGTATCGGCGAGTGCGCCGCCGGTGGTCAGCAGGATGGCGAGAAGCACGGCACTGCCGAGGCGCGTCATGAAACATCTCCGATGAAACAAACGCCTGATAGCAGGTCACTGCCGCTCGCGCGCTACTTTCGCTGGTCGACGTCGCGCACCGCGCCGCGTGCGGCACTGGTGGCGAAAGCGGCATAGGCCTTGAGCGCGGTCGAGACCTTGCGCTTGCGCTGGTGCGGCTTCCACGCATCCGCGCCGCGCGCCTCCTCAGTCGCGCGCCGGGCCGCGACCACCTCGGGGGCGACAGCGAGGCGGATCGAGCGGCTCGGGATGTCGATCTCGATCAGGTCGCCATCCTGGACCAGCGCGATCAGCCCACCTTCCGCCGCTTCGGGCGAGACATGGCCGATGGAGAGGCCCGAGGAACCGCCGGAGAAGCGGCCGTCGGTGACCAGCGCGCAGGCCTTGCCCAGCCCCTTGGATTTCAGATAGCTGGTCGGATAGAGCATCTCCTGCATGCCGGGGCCGCCGCGCGGTCCCTCATAGCGGATGACCACCACCTCGCCCGGCTTCACGCGTCCGCCGAGGATGCCGCTGACCGCATCGTCCTGGCTCTCGAACACCTTGGCGGGGCCGGAGAACACTAGGATGGATTCGTCGACCCCGGCGGTCTTCACGATGCAGCCATCCTCGGCCAGATCGCCCTTCAGCACGGCAAGCCCGCCATCCCTGGAGAAGGCGTGCTCGGCATCGCGGATCACGCCGGAGGTGCGGTCGAGGTCGAGCTCGTCCCAGCGGCGATCCTGGCTGAAGGCAACCTGGGTCGGCACGCCGCCGGGCGCCGCGCGGAAGAAGGTCCGCACCGCGTCGCTGCCGGTCTCGACGATATCCCAGCGCTTCAGCGCGTCACCGAGGGTCGCGCTATGGATCATCGGCTGCTCGACATCGATCAGCCCGGCTCGCGCCAGCTCGCCGAGAATGGCCATGACGCCGCCGGCGCGGTGGACGTCCTCCATGTGCACGTCGGACTTTGCCGGGGCGACCTTGCAGAGTACGGGAACGCGCCGCGACAGCCGGTCGATATCGTCCATGGTGAAGGGCACCTCGCCCTCATGGGCGGCGGCCAGCAGATGCAGCACGGTGTTGGTCGAGCCACCCATGGCGATGTCGAGGCTCATCGCATTCTCGAACGCGGTGAAGTTCGCCACCGAGCGCGGCAGGATGCTGGCGTCGTCGTTCTCGTACCAGCGGCGGGCGAGATCGACGATGATGTGGCCGGCCTCGACGAACAGGCGCTCGCGGTCGGCATGGGTCGCCAGCGTCGAGCCGTTGCCCGGCAGCGAGAGGCCGAGCGCCTCGGTGAGGCAGTTCATCGAATTGGCGGTGAACATGCCGGAGCAGGAGCCGCAGGTCGGACAGGCGGAGCGTTCGATCGCCGCCAGATCGGCCTCGGGCACCCGCTCGTCGGCGGCCGCCACCATGGCGTCGACCAAATCGAGCGCGACCTCCTTGCCCTTCAGCACCACCTTGCCCGCTTCCATCGGCCCGCCGGAGACGAACACGGTGGGGATGTTGAGGCGCAGCGACGCCATCAGCATGCCGGGGGTGATCTTGTCGCAATTGGAGATGCAGACCAGCGCATCGGCGCAATGCGCATTGACCATGTATTCCACGCTGTCGGCGATGAGTTCGCGCGAAGGCAGGCTGTAGAGCATGCCGTCATGGCCCATGGCGATGCCGTCATCGACGGCGATCGTGTTGAACTCCTTGGCGACGCCGCCGGCTTTTTCGATCTCGCGCGCCACCAACTGGCCGAGATCCTTCAGGTGGACATGGCCCGGGACGAACTGCGTGAAGGAATTGGCGATGGCGATGATCGGCTTGCCGAAATCGCTGTCCTTCATCCCGGTCGCGCGCCACAGGCCGCGGGCGCCGGCCATGTTGCGGCCGTGGGTGGTGGTGCGGGAACGGTAAGCAGGCATCGCATCTATCCTGGAATTGCTCGAACAACCGGCGCTCATATACGCCGTTTCCGTGCGCGCACAAAGGCTTGGGGTCGTTGTGCGGAGCGCTCGTGCCGCTGCCGCGACGTCAATCGCCGGAAATCGACATCAGCGTGCGCTGCAGATATTCGCAGATCAGCTGGCGGGCGACCTCGCCCTTGCGCGCCTGCAGCGCCTCGACGATGGCGGCGTTGTCGCGCACCGCGGCGTCGCGCAGCATCGGCAGCGGCACCAGATGGCCACCCGGCCGCGCCCAGCCGGCCTTGCGCCGGGAAGCGACGACTTCCTCGAACATGCGCTCCAGGAAGCGGTTCTTCGAGGCACGGGCGATGGCGAGGTGGAGGGCGTATTTCGCCTCCTTGAAATCCACCCAGGACTGCGCCGAGCGCAGCGCTTCGAGATGGCTGAAGAGGCCGTTGAGTTCCGCCTCGCTGGCGCGCTCCACCGCGAGTTCGGCGAGCCGCGGCTCGAACAGCAGGCGCGCCTCCAGCAGTTCGCTGAGCTTGTAGTTCTCCGTCTCAGCTCCATCATTGGCGGAGGTCTCGGCGACGAAGCTGCCGCGCCCGACATGGCGCACCACCAGCCCCTCGTCGACCAGCCGGTTCATGGTCTTGCGCACGGTGTTGCGCGCGGCGCTGTAGCGCTCGGCCAGCGCGCGCTCGGTCGGCAGGCGCGTGCCCGGCGGAAAGCCGCCGCCGACGATGCGGTCCTTCAGGCTGCGATAGATGGCGTGGCTGTTCGCGTCGGAGACAGCGCGCGCGCCGGAAATTTCGGCAGTACCGGCCAAGGTCCTAACGTCTCCAATGGTCAAGGGATTCTCTGCTTGCAGACCCGATTATAGGACGACACGTCGCGAAATGTACCATGCGCCACGGCTTGTCAGGCTGTTCGCATTTGGTCCATATTGGCTCACATTGGTTGGAAATGGCAACTGGAGTCGGCGTTGCAGGACGGCAAGAACGAAATGCGGACCAACCAGACGCCACGCACCGGCGGCTCCATATTGGTCGAAGCACTGCTGACCCAGGGAGTCGACGCGGCATTCTGTGTGCCGGGCGAGAGCTATCTCGCCGTGCTCGACGCGCTCTACGAGGAACGTGAGCGGATCCGTCTCATCGTCTGCCGGCAGGAGGGCGGTGCCGCCAACATGGCGGAGGCCTATGGCAAGCTGACCAACCGGCCGGGCGTGTGCTTCGTCACCCGTGGGCCCGGCGCCACCAATGCCTCGACCGGCGTGCACACCGCCTTCCAGGATTCGACGCCGATGGTGCTGTTCATCGGGCAGGTGGCGCGCGGCATGCGCCATCGCGAGGGCTTCCAGGAGGTCGACTTCGCGGCGATGTTCGCCCCGCTCGCCAAATGGTCGGCGGAGATCAGCGACGCCGCGCGCATCCCGGAATATGTCCACCGCGCTTTCCAGGTGGCGATGGCCGGCCGCCCCGGCCCGGTCGTGCTGTCATTGCCGGAAGACGTGCTGTCCGATCTGGTCGAGGAGGCGCCGGAGCCCGGCATCAAGGCGCAGGCCATTCCCGCTGCCGCGCGCGAGGACCAGCTCGAGCGGCTGGAGGCGATGATCGCGGGCGCCGCGCGGCCATTGCTGATGGTTGGGGGCGGCGGCTGGACCGGCGAGGCCGGCCGGCAGCTCATGGCCTATGCCGAACGGCGCGGCCTGCCGGTTGCGGTGTCGCTGCGCTGCCAGGACTATGTCGACAACGACCATCCGAACTATGTCGGCCATTTCAGCGTCGGCGCCGAGCCCAGCCTCGCCCGGCGGCTGCAGGAGGCGGACCTGCTGGTGGCGCTCGGCCCGCGGCTCGGCGAGATGACCACGGCCGGCTACACGCTGGTGAAGCCGCCGCGGATCGGCAAGCCGTTCGCCCATATCCATGCCGACCCGGACGAACTCGGACGGGTCTACCAGGCCGATCTGGCCATCGCGGCCAGCCCGGCCGTGGTCGCCGGGCAGCTCGCCGCGCGCGGCAACGACGCCCCCCACGCGCGCGGCGAGTGGCTGTCCGAGGCGCGGGCCGATTACGAGCGGACGCTGCTTCCCGGCCCCCTGCCCGGCGCGGTGAATTTCAGTGAGGTGATGGTGGCGCTGCGCGAAGCGCTCCCCGCCGACACCATCGTCTGCTCCGGCGCCGGCAATTACACCGGCTGGGTGCATCGCCACTGGCGTTTCCACGACTACCGTACCCAGCTGGCGCCGACCTCCGGCGCCATGGGCTACAGCGTGCCGGCGGCCATCGCGGCGAAGGTCGTCCATCCCGGGCGCACTGTGCTCTCGGTCTCCGGCGACGGCTGCTTCCAGATGCACGGCCAGGAGATCGGCACCGCCGTGCAATATGGGCTGAAGGTGCTGTTCGTGGTGGTGAATAACGGCATTTACGGCACCATCCGCATGCATCAGGAGCGCGAGTTCCCCGGCCGCGTCATCGCCACCGAGATCAAGAACCCGGACTTCGTCGCACTGGCCCGCGCCTATGGCCTCCACGCCGAACGCGTGGAAGCGAGCGCCGACTTCACGGCCAGCCTCGAGCGCGCCCTCGCCGCCCCAGGCAGCGCATTGATCGAAGTGGTGACCGATCCCGAGGCGATCACCGCGCGGACCACGCTCTCAAAGCTGAGACAGGCTTCTCTCGAGCGGCAATTGCAGTCAGCCTGAGGCAACCGCCGGAAGGCGGCAAAAAGAAGCAATCGAGGAGGAAGCATGGCGAATCCGACAGGTGCTCCGGCGCAGCCCATCGCCGACGCGCCGTCAGCGACGGCAAGCGGCATCGGCCTTGTGCTGTTCCGGCTGGTGGCGCTCGGCTTCGGCCTGCTCGGCCTGTGGGTGATGTGGTACGCCATCGACCTCGTCTATTACACGCCGGTCGGCCCCGGCCCGGGCTTCTTTCCGATGTGGCTCGGCGGCGCGTTGGCGCTGTTGTCCTTCGCCATCCTCGCCCTCAGCCTCTCCGGCCTGTCCCCGGCTTTGCCGGCGGACATCATCCCGGCGCGCACCCCGGCCATGCAGATGGGCGTGACCTTCGGCTCCATCGCCTTCTTCGCGCTCGCCGTGGAACGCGCCGGCTTCGTCGTCACCATGTTCCTGGTGCTGCTGGTGCTGATGCTGGTGAACCGGGTCCGGCTGTTTCCGACCGCGCTGGTCGTCGCGCTCGTGGGCAGCGTCGGCGTCGGCTACGCCTTCGTGCAATGGCTCGGTGTGTTCCTGCCGGCGACGCCGTTCGGCCTCCTCAGCGCGATCGGGCTCTAGCCGATGACCAGCAGTCTCTATGATTTCGTTATCGGCTTCGGCATCGCGCTGACGCCGGAAAACCTGTTCTACGCGCTGATCGGCTGTCTGGTCGGCACGCTGGTCGGCGTCTTGCCCGGCATCGGCTCGGCCGGCGGCATGGTGATCCTGCTGCCCCTCACCTACAAGCTCGACCCGACCGGCGCGATCATCATGCTCGCGGCGATCTTCTATGGCAGCTATTACGGCGGCACCATTTCCACCGTGCTGATGAGCGTGCCGGGTGAGATCGCCTCCGTCGTCACCATGCTCGATGGCACCGAAATGGCGCGCCAGGGCCGCGCCGGCGCCGCGCTCAGCATCGCCGCCATCGGCTCCTTCATCGGCGGCACCGCGGCGGTGCTGGCACTGGTGCTGCTGGCGCCGCTCCTCACCGACGTCGCGCTGAAATTCGGGCCACCGGAATTCTTCGCGCTGCTATTCATCGGCCTCGCAACCCTGGCCTTGCTGGCCGGCGATTCCATGCTGCGTGCGCTGGCCATGGCGGTGTTCGGCCTGCTGCTCGGCACCATCGGCACCGACCCGACCATGGGCACGCCGCGCTTCGATCTCGGCTTCACCAACCTGCTCGGCGGCCTCGATTTCGTGCCTGTGGTGATGGGCCTGTTCGGCCTCTCCGAGATCCTGCTGGCGGCCGAAGGCCCGCCGCCGACGCTACGCGAGGCGAAGTTCGCCTCCCTCTACCCGACGAAACAGGACATGAAGGATTCCGCCGGGCCGATTGCCCGCGGCACCGTGCTCGGCTTCTTCCTCGGCCTGGTGCCCGGCACCACCCAGGCGCTCGCCTCTTTCATCTCCTATGGCGTGGAGAAGGCGGTGTCGAAGCGTCCCTGGACCTTCGGCCAGGGCGCCATCGAGGGTGTCGCCGGGCCGGAGACGGCGAACAATTCGCACGCCAATGCCGCGCTGATCCCGCTGTTCACGCTCGGCATCCCCGGCTCGCCGAGCGTCGCCATCCTGCTCGGCGCCTTCATCATGAACGGGCTGGCGCCGGGACCGCTGCTGTTCAGCGAGAAGCCGGAAGTGGTGTGGCCGATCATTGCCTCCATGATCATCGGCAATCTCATGCTGCTGGTGCTCAACGTGCCGCTGGTCGGCCTGTGGGTGCGCATCCTGAAGATCCCGGTCGGCATCCTTAACCCGCTGATAATCCTGTTCATTTGCCTCGGCACCTACCTGGTCAACAACGCCGTGTTCGATGTCTGGGTGATGCTGCTGTTCGGCTTCATCGGCGTGGTGCTTCGCAAGCTCGAATTCCCGCTGGCGCCGATCGCGCTCACTCTCATCATCGGGCCGCTGATGGAGCAGGCGCTGCGCCAAGCGCTCAGCATCTCGCGTGGCAATATCGACATATTGTTCCGCAGCCCGCTCGCCTGCGTGCTGCTGGTCTGCGGCGTCATCGTGCTGACGGTGCCGCTGTGGAGCCGCCGCGCGCGGCAGGCCCGCGGCCAGCTCGGCAAGGACGCCACCGACTGATGCAGGCGCTCGGACCGGCAATTGACTCGGCCGTCCCGGCGGGTACGAATTGATATGGATTTGGTTGGATTTGGTTCACGACCACCCGCGCATCGCGCCAATCGCCGGCGGCCCAAGCCGCCCGGAACAGGGAGGATAAGATGAAGTCCATGCATATCGGCGCCGCCACGCGCCGTGCGATCCTCGCCGCCGCGCTCGCCGCGGCCGGCGTCGGTCTGGTGACCACCCTGCCCGCCTCGGCGCAGACCTATCCGGAGCCGGGCAAGCGCTTCGCCGTCATCGTTGCCGGCTCGGCCGGCAGCGGCACCGACATCAATGCCCGCTTCGTCGCCGCCGCGCTGGAGAAGGAATTCCCCGGCACCTCGTTCCAGGTGGTGAACCGGCCCGGCGCCGGCATCCAGGTCGGCGTGCAGGCGCTCGCGGATGCGCCGAAGGACGGCTACACCTTCGGCCTGATCTCGCTGCCGACCGCCATCACCCTCACGCTCGACGCTTCGCGCAAGGCGAATTTCAACAAGGACAGCTTCGCCCCGATCGGCAATTTCTCGTACGACGCCGGCGCCATCGCGGTGCGCACCGACAGCCCCTACAAGACGCTGGGCGACCTGATCGCCGCCGCCAAGGCGAAGCCGCAGGAGCGCACCATCGGCGTCGTCGGCCCGCGCGGGCGCGAGCATCTCGACGTCATTGCCATGGAGCAGGCCTCCGGCGCCGCCTTCACCCCGATCTTCCATAATGATTCCGGCCTCGCGCTGAACACGCTGCTGGGCGGCAATATCGATGCCGTGCAGGGCAGCGTCGGCGACTTCGTCGCGCAGGTGAAGTCCGGCCGCGTGCGCATCCTCGCGGTGTTCGACAAGCAGGAAAGCGCCTATGCGCCGGGCGTGCCGACCGCGGAATCGCAGGGCTTCAAGATCTATTCCGGCACCTCGCGCGGCTTCGCCTTCCCGGCCGGCGTCGATCCGAAGATGGCGGCGCGCATCGGCGAAGCGCTCGGCAAGATCGCCAACTCGCCGGAATACAAGGCGAAGTTCAGCGAGATGGGGCTCGACATCCGCTACATGGACGCCAAACAATATGACGCCTACTGGTCCGGCGAAGTCGCCCGCATCACCGAGCTGATGTCGAAGATCAAGTGATCCATCCCCTCGTCCGCTCCACGTGGAGTTCGCAATGAAGAAGATCGCCATTCTGGCGGGCGACGGCATCGGGCCCGAAATCGTGCCGCAGGCGGTGAAGGTGCTGCGCGCGCTCGGCCGCAGCGGCGAGCGGTTCAGCTTCGAGGAGGGCGCCGTCGGCGGCGCCGGGCTGGAGGCGGCCGACGATCCGCTGCCGCCGGCGACGCTCGACATCGTGCTGCGCTCCGACGCCATATTATTCGGCGCCGTCGGCGCGCCGAAATATGATCACCTGCCGCACACCCGAAAGCCCGGCGCCGCGCTGCGCCGGCTGCGCAAGGAACTCGGCCTGTTCGCCAATTTCCGCCCGGTGATGCTGTTCCCCGAGTTGATCGATGCCTCGACGCTGAAGCCCGAGGTCATTGACGGCCTCGACATGCTGATCGTGCGCGAGCTGAACAGCGACATCTATTACGGCACGCCGCGCGGCCGGGTGGACACACCGGATGGCGAGCGCGCCTCGATCAACACCATGCGCTACAGCGCCTCCGAGATCGAGCGCATCGCCCATGTCGCGTTCCAGGCCGCGCGCAGCCGCCGTCGCAAGCTGTGCTCGATAGACAAGTCGAACGTGCTGGAGACCTCGGCGCTGTGGCGCGAGGTGGTGAGCGAAGTCGGGCGCGACTATCCCGATGTCGAGCTCACCCATCAACTTGTCGATTCCGCCGCCATGAGCCTGGTGCGCAATCCGCGCCAGTTCGACGTCATCGTCGCCGGCAATTTGTTCGGTGACATCTTGTCGGACGAGGCCTCGATGCTCACCGGCTCGATCGGCCTGCTGCCCTCCGCCTCGCTCGGCGACAACAACAAGGGCATGTACGAGCCGATCCATGGCTCGGCCCCGGACATTGCGGGCAAGGATCTCGCCAATCCGATCGCCACGGTGCTCTCCGCGGCGATGATGCTGCGCCAGAGCTTCGCCATGGAAGAAGACGCGGTACGGGTAGAGAATGCGGTGCGCGCCGTGCTCGCCGCCGGCATCGCCACGCCGGACCTCGCTCTGCCCGGCGCCAGGATCGTCGGCACGCAGGCAATGGGCGATGCCATTGCTGCAGCATTGGCTTAGCATTGGTGTATCCCCGCCATGGCCGAACTTGACCAGCCTCCTCGCCTCACCATCGGTTTTGCCCACGCCGCCTATCAGCTGCGCGACGAATTCCTGACGCGCGGACAGCCAGCGGAATCCTTCGAGGTGCGCAGCCTCGCCGAACTGGAGCGGCGGGTCGGCGAGGCCGATGTGCTCGTCGTCTCCGGCCTGTGGCGCAACGAGCTGGTGGAGCATGCGCCCAGGCTCCGGCTGATCCAGTCGATCAGCGCCGGCACCGACCAGTTTTCGCGCGCCGTGCTGCGCGAGCGCGGCATAAAGCTCGCGAGCGCGCAGGGCGGCAACGAGATTGCCGTCGCCGAGCACGCCATGGCGCTGATGCTCGCTCTGACGCGGCATCTGCATCTGGCACGCGACTTCCAGGCCCGGCAGCATTGGCGCCCGATGATCAGCGACCGCGCGCGCCGCGAGGACGAACTCGACGGCAAGACCTTGCTGATCGTCGGTTTGGGGCGCATCGGTGCGCGGCTCGCCCGGCTGGCCAACGCCTTCGGCATGACGGTGATCGGGGTGAAGCGCGATCCGGTCGCCGTGCCGGCCGTGTCCCAAATGGTGACGCCGGCACAACTGCTCGACGTGCTGCCGCAGGCCGATTTCGTAGCTCTCACCTGCCCGCTCACGCCAGAGACCGAGGGCCTGATCGGCGCGGCCGCTCTCGCCGCCATGCGGCCGAGCGCGCACCTCGTCAATGTCGCGCGCGGCCGTGTCGTCGATGAGCCGGCGCTGATCGACGCGCTGCGCCGGGGGGCCATTGCCGGCGCCGGGCTCGATTGCGTTTATGAGGAGCCGCTGCCGGCGAATTCGGAGATCTGGCGCTTTCCGAACGTTCTGGTGACGCCGCACAGCGCCGGCGAGACCCGACGCTACGAGACGCGCGTGGTCGACCTGCTGCTGGAGAACATCGCGCGGATGTCCGCTGTCGCCCGCCTGCTCAACGAGATCGTGTGAGCAGGACGGACCGGCCTGACACCGGCCGAGACAATCACCGTCAAGTGCTAACGAGTCCAAAAAACGCTACCGTTGCGCCATATCAACAATATTTGAGCGACGACTGTAACAATATGTAGAACTGATAACGTATCCGCAATTTCAAGACCTGATTATATGCTTATCGGAAACAGTGCGTTGCTCTGCAGCCTGTTTACCGATGCGGTATCGGAAGCCATTCTCCTCGCCATGTTCGTTGCCGCGTTCGGCAACACCCTCATAGCGCTCCGAGGCCCCGGGCCTTGGACGGGAGATACGACCATGAAGACCACCATCCTCACCATTGCTCTGGCTGCCGCCACGATCCTCGGCCTTGCTACCGCGGCGGACGCCGCGGGCCGCGACCGCACCTGGGGCGACGGCTGGAAGCAGAGCGTCGGCCGCGTCAACCATGGGCAGGCGCCGGTGCACGCCGCGCCCGTGACCGAGGGGCGCAATGCCACGTCGGCCGGGCCGGCACCGGTGCAGGGCGTCGAGCCCTACATTGCGCGCCAGATCGAGAGCAACCGCCGCAGCCGCTGATCCAGGCTTAACACCTCCGGGCCGCGGCACGCCGCGGCCCGGAGGTTCTTCGTCTCACCAGCTCGTCGGCTTGGGATTGCGCTCGTCGAAGCCGCGCTGGTGCCAATAGGGATAGGCCGGCGTCTTGTGGCTGGCGGCATCGAGCCGGGCCACCTGCTCCGCGGAGAGCGACCAGCCCACGGCACCGAGATTCTGCTTGAGCTGTTCCTCGTTGCGGGCGCCGACCACGATGTTGGCGACGGTCGGGCGCTGCAGCAGCCAGTTCAGCGCGACCTGCGGCACGCTCTTGCCGAGTTCCTTGGCGATCTCGTCGAGCACATCGACCACCTTGAACAGATGCTCGTCATCGACGATCGGTCCGCGCTCGTCGCCGCCGGAAGCGATGCGCCCACTGGTCGGCGCCTGGCCGCGGCGGATCTTGCCGGTGAGGCGGCCCCAGCCGAGCGGGCTCCACACCATCAGCCCGACGCCCTGGTCGAGCCCGAGCGGCATCAGCTCCCACTCATAGTCGCGGTCGATCAGCGAGTAGTAGCCCTGATAGACCACATAACGGGCGAGGCCGTACTTCTCCGAGGTCGCCAACGACTTCATCAAATGCCAGCCGGAGAAATTGGAGGCGCCGATATAGGAGATCTTGCCGCTCGACACGAGGTCGTCGAGCGCGCGCAGCGTCTCCTCGACCGGGGTCAGCGCGTCGAAACCGTGCATGAAATAAAGGTCGATATGGTCGGTGCCGAGCCGCTTCAGGCTCGCCTCGCAGGCGCGCACGATATGGTAGCGCGAGGAGCCGACGTCGTTCGGACCCTCGCCGAACGCAAACGTCGCCTTGGTGGAGATCAGCGCCTTGTCGCGCCGGCCCTTCAGCGCCTGGCCGAGTATCTCCTCCGACGCGCCCTGCGAATAGACATCCGCCGTGTCGAAGAAATTCACGCCGGCGTCGAGGCAGAGATCGACGAGGCGGGTCGCTTCCGCGACGTCGGTCTGGCCCCAGCGCTGGAAGAACTCATTGGTTCCACCGAAAGTGCCGGTGCCGAAGCTGAGCGCGGGCACCTTGAGGCCCGAACGTCCGAGTTGCCGATATTCCATAGCAGGATTTCCTATGCGCTGTGCTGGCCGAGAATGGCATCCAGCAGTCCGGGGAAGCGGCTATCGACGTCGCTCCGCCGGATGCTGTTGACGACTTCAACTCCCTTCCGTTCCGAACGGATCAGCCCCGCCTCCCGCAGGATGCGGTGATGATGATGCACCGTGGACGGCGGCAGCGTCTTGCAGGCGTCGCCGCAATTCATGGGGCCTTCCGCCAGCAGCTTCACGACGATGTCGCGCCGGGTCGGGTCCGACAGCGCGTGAAGCACGCCATCGAGCGTCAGGTCATCGAACGAAGGGTGATGATGGGAGCGAACCATCAGTTCACCCTATCCAGGATTTTCAATATTTCAAGATAATTGAAATATGCGATCCAGAGTGACCGGGCGCTGGGTACCTCAGAGCCTTCTCATAATTCGACTTATCCGTTGAAGGAGCCACCTTTCCACCCTCATCCCCGGACTTGATCCGGCGATCCAGCCCCTCCGCATGCACCCGGTCGAAGTCTGGATCCCCGGATCAAGTCCGGGGATGAGGGCGTACTGGAGTTTTCGGTCAGGCTCTCAGGACTCGACGATCTCCCGATCCGCCGGCGCCGCCACGGCGAGCTCCGCCCAGTCCAGCTCCTGCTCCATCGCGTGGAACACATCGTCTTCGATCTCGCCGTGGCGGCGCATGCGGGCGAGCTCGTGCCGTTTGGTGGCGATGCTCTGGCGGCGGAGATCATCGGTGGGGGAGAGCGCGCGCGGGTTCTTGCCCTTCAGCGCGATGGCGCGATCGGCCTCGTACATGTCGCGCTGCTGCATGGTGGCTTCATCGTTCCGGCCGTCCAGATCGGCAATCGCAGCGTCCAGCAACTTCACCCGCGAACTGGCGAGTTCCGCGTCGAACGATTTGTCGGGCGGGAATCGCAGCATCTGGATCAACGGTCCCAGCGTCAGCCCCTGGAGAACGAGCGTGCCGAGTACCACCGCCAGGGCGCTCAGCACGATCAGGTCACGGCCCGGGAAGTCGAAGGGCAGCGCCAAAGCCGTCGCCAGTGTCACCAGCCCGCGCATGCCGCACCAGGAGACGATGATCCCCTGTGCCAGCGTCGGCGCACCCGGCTTGCCGATCGCCACGTAGACCAGGTTGATCGCGCGGTTATAGAGCATCACCCAGACGACGCGGACCAGTATGACCACCGCGAGAACCACCGCGGCAAAGGCCAGCGCGCGGCCGAGCTGGCCCGGGTCGAGCCGAGTGACGATGGCCCGTGCCTGCAATCCCATCAGCAGGAAGGCGAGCACATTGAGCAGAAAGACCACCGCCTCCCACACCGCATAGGCATGCACCCGCTCCAGCGCCGTCTGCCGCTCTGGAATGTAGCGCGCAATCGTCATGCCGCAGGCGACCACGGCAGGATGGCGGACAAATGCAGCCGCTCGGCGATGATCCAGACGCCGAAGGTGGCGACGAAGCTGAATACCGTGCCGCCCAACGTCCCGGCGAGAAAGCCGTAGACGGCAAGGTACGCCGCGCCCGCCGCGAGACCGAACAGCACGCCGCCCGGCGCCGCCAGTGCCAGCTCGCGCATCAGCCCGGCCTCCGTCGGGCCGCTCGCCATGCCGACGGCGGCGGTGAAGATCAGCAGCGCGACCGCATCATTGAGCAGGCTCTCGCCCTTCAGCACGGTGACGGTGCGGCGCGGCAGCGAGAACCGGCCGAGCATGGCGGTGGCGGCCGCGGCGTCCGGCGGCGCGACGATGGCGCCCAGCGCGATCGCCGCCGCCAGCGGCAATCCGGCAAGCGCAACGCCGACCCAGGCGACGGCGGCTGTCGTGAGCAGCACCGCCGCCGCGGCGAGCGCCAGCAGTGGCAGCCAGTTGCGCAGCACCGCACGCGGCGGAAAATCATAGCCGGCATCGAGCAGCGCCGGCGCCACGAACAGCGCCAGCATCAGTTCCGGCTCGATCCTGATCTCGGGCGCGAAGGGCAACGCCGCGACCACCGCGCCAGCAAAGGCCAGCATCGTCGGATAGGCAATCGACAGGCGCCGCGAGACCTGCAGCAGGATGACGGCGAGCGTCACCAGGACCAGCATGCTCTCGAACAGCGCCATGGGTGTTCAGCCCAGCCGGTCCAGCACCGGCGGGGTGGTGTCGCCCGGCGCCAGCGCCACCGGCGAGACCGTGTACATCGCCGACAGGCGCCAACTGGATCGCAAGGTCGACCAGACACTGAGCCAGGTCGGCAGATCGGCGGCGAAGGGCGTGATGGCGAGGCGCCCGTCATGCTCTACCCAGTCCGCCCGTTCCGTTCCGATCAGCGGCGCGCCATCGGTCGCGAGGGACAGGCCGGCCCGTGCCGACGTCAGGACCGCGATGTCGCTGAACCGCCGCGCCGCGTGCTCCAGCAGCACCTCGGCCATCAGATCCTCGGTGCCGAGCGCCGTGACGAGATAGAGCAGCTCGAAGGTCGGCGCCGGTCGAAGGCGACTGCCCGCGGCAAGCGAGGGCAGCGACGCAGAACTGCGCATCGGCGACGTCGACAGCATCAGTACATTGAGCGTGTTGCGCCCGGCGGGCTGGCTGAGCAATTCGTCGATCGGCCGGCTCGACAGCACGACATCATCGCCCAGCCCGTCGCGCAGCAGCCCGCGCAAGGCCGAGGTCACGGACGCGAACTCGATGAACATTGGGCTCCTCCGTCATTGCTCGCCGGTCGGCAAGAAGGTTCGACCTTAATACTGTATCCGGGGTTCGATACAGGCTCTCCTGCGCTCGGCGTGGTCCAGGCCTGTTGACCGGACCAAGAGTGCCGGGGCATGCGCGCCCAGGGGACATCAAGGTGGGGGTTCGCCGAACCTTCGCTTATGATGCCGCCATCGGATGTGACGCGGTGAGAATGAATGAGTACGGACGGCGACTACGTCTATGATGAAGCGACGGGTGAGTGGCTCAGCCCCACCGACGCAGCCCTGAAAGCTCAAGCGGCCGGCGTCCAGGTGCGCGACTCCGTAGGCAACCTGCTCAGCGACGGCGACAGCGTGGTGCTGATCAAGGATCTCCCGGTCAAGGGCGCCAATCAGACGCTCAAGCGCGGAACGGTGATCAAGACCATCTATCTGACGGGCGACGAGCAGGAGATTGATTGTCGCTATCCGGGCATCAAGGGACTGGTCCTGCGCGCCGAATTCGTAAGGAAAGCCTAGAGTCTTATCGCCCGGATGGGATCATCTGAGCGATAAGTTCGTGGGGCCAGACGGAAATGAACGCCCGGCCGGCGGGCCGTACCGGCTACCCTGCACCGGGCGTCAGGAACTCTTGCTGCTCCGGCCGAGGCCGAGGCTTTCCCAGATCGACCCGCTTTTGGCCGGCTCCGCCGGTGTCGGCTCGACCGCCTCAGGCGCCACGGCTGCCCCCTCCTCCCGTGCCGGCGGGATGTCGGCCTGCGACCCCTCAAGCGGCGGTTCAGCGGCAAGCGCCGGCGCCTCCAGCGTCGGCTCGGCCTCGGGTGCCGCCGCTTCGGTGCTGTGCGGGATCGCCATTTCGCCCGGGTCGGTCAGGGCCGGGAATTCGCCGGCATTCTCCAGCACCTCGACCGGCACGACCGGCTCGCCGGCATGGATCTCCGCCAGCGGAACGCTGGTGTCGATCTGGCTGTCCTCGATCACCACCAGCTCGCTGGCGAGCGCCCAATGCCGCTCCTGCTGGCCCTCCGGCCGGCCCTCCTCCAGCCAGAGCTGGAATGCCTTCTCACGGATACGTTGCTCGCGGTCGTCCATGACACACCCGATCGGTTGCGCTTTGTGGGTCAACGGCTCCGATGGCGCGCCGGTTCCTGGGGACCGCCAACGCCGGGAACCATTGACGCACTGAAATGGCAGCAGGAGATGACGCCGTGAACACGAAACGACGAACACGCAGTTCGCGGATCGGATAGAGCGCGGCCTTGGCTCCGGCATGCCTACGCCCAGGCAAGGGCATATCAGCGGAAGGGCGGCTCGTCGAAGGAGCGGAGCTTGCGCGAATGGATGATGTCGCCGGCTTCCTTGAGCTTGTCCAGCGCGGCGAGGCCGATCTTGAGATGCTCGCCGACGGCGCGCTCATAGAAAGCGTTGGCGGCGCCAGGCAGCTTGATCTCGCCATGCAGCGGCTTGTCGGACACGCACAGCAAGGTGCCGTAGGGCACCCGCAGGCGGTAGCCCTGCGCAGCGACGGTGCCGGATTCCATATCCACCGCGATGGCACGCGAGAGGTTGATGCGCCGACGTTCCTGGGTCCAGCGCAATTCCCAGTTCCGGTCGTCTTGCGTGACGACGGTGCCGGTGCGCAGGCGCCGCTTGAGCAGGTCGCCCCCCTCGCCGGTGACATCCGCCGCCGCCTGCTGCAGCGCCACCTGTACTTCGGCAAGTGCAGGTATCGGGATGTCGGGCGGTACGACTTCGTCGAGAATGCCGTCCTGCCGCAGATAGGCGTGGGCGAGCACATAATCGCCGATGACCTGCGTCTGCCGCAGGCCCCCGCAATGGCCGACCATCAGCCAGCAATGCGGCCGTAGCACCGCAAGGTGGTCGGTGATGGTCTTGGCGTTGGAGGGGCCGACGCCGATATTCACCAGCGTCACGCCCGCCCCGCTGGCCCGCACCAGATGGTAGGCCGGCATCTGGAAACGGTGCCAGGGCGCGGACATCACGCGCTCGGCGGCAGTGGCGTCGATGCTGGCGCGGTCGATACGAATGCCGGCCGGCGTCACCAGTGCCTCGGCCGTTCCCGCCTCGATCTCCGCAAGGCCGGAGCGGACGAACTGGTCGACATAGCGATGGTAATTGGTCAGCAGGATCCAGGACTGGAAGGCTCGCCAGTCTGTCCCGGTATAGTGGACGAGGCGGCGCAGCGAATAGTCGACGCGCACGGCATCGAACAGCGCGAGCGGGCGCGGCTCGCCCTCCACCAGCTCGAAGGTGCCGTCGGCGATCTCGTCGCCGACCAGCGACAGCAGCGGCGTCGGGAAATGCCGCGCCAGCTCGGAGGCCGTGACGTCGCCGCGCCCGAGTTCATCGCCGCCGTCGAGTGCGTAAGGGTAGGGAATCTCCTGGCGGCTGACGCCGGTCTCGATGGTTGCGCCATACTCATCGACGAGCGGCCGCAACTGATCGAGGAGATAGGAGCGGAATTCGGCGGGCTGGGTCACCGTGGTCTGGTGGACGCCCGGCACCGCGAACTTCGCATAGCCGCGCCGGGTCCTCACCACCGTCGGCACCACCGCCTGGTAGGTCACGCGCAGCAGAGGGTAGCGATAGCGCGCCCGTTCCTCGGCGGACGGCGCCTGTCCGGTCTCGAAGAAGCGGTTCAGGTCATGGCGTAGCGCCCGCCGCGCTGCCCTGTAGAGCGTCTCCAACCGGTCGATGGCGCCCTCGGGGGTCGCCGCTGTCTCGAACATCATCGGATCCGTATCCTCCCTCGGACCCGCTGCTAGCGCGGTTTGCCGCAATCGTAAACGCTGGCCAGCAGGTCATCGAGTGCACGGTAGCCATGGAATATATGACAACGCTTGAACAGGAAGCGACCGGCGCAAGGCGAATCCCAACGATCGATTGCCGGGTGCGCCGTCTTGATGTCCAATCATTCTAAAGAAGCAGGTTGGACATGCCGCCGATTCTCACCCGCCGCGATGCCATTCTGGGCGCCCTCGCCGCTGCGCTCGCGACCGCCGGATCCAATGGATTCGCGGCGGCCGACGGCGACCTCGACGTCAACGGCTTCCTCGCGCTCTCCACGACCCTCACCGGCGCGCCCGCCTCACTCGTCGACCGGGATGTCGCGACCACCCTGCTCGGCGGCTTCATCGCCACCGGCAATGGCGACGCCCTCAAGCGCCTCGTGGCGGATCCCACTTCCGACCGGGAGCTGGGCGATGCGATCGTCGCCGCCTGGTATTCCGGCGTCTATTCGACCGGCAAGGGTGAAGCTGTCGCCACCTTCGACCACGCACTGGTCTGGCAGGCGCTTAGCTTCACCAAGGCGCCGGGCAATTGCGGCGGCGAAACCGGCTACTGGTCGCAGCTGCCCGGCTGACGACCCAGAGCCCTTTCCGTTCGGATGGAGACATCCGATCGATAAGAAAACACTCTAGATTCAACAAGTTGGAGCATATTCTAAAGGATATGCTCCAGGAGCGCGACGAATGGCCGACACCATCACCGCCGAGGTCATCATCGTGGGTTCCGGCATCGCGGGCGCGCTACTCGCGGCGAAGCTCGCTGAAGCCGGCGTCAAGGTCGCGATCCTGGAGGCCGGCGCCACAGTCGACCGCGCCAATGCCGTCGATGCCTATTGGAAGGCGGTGATCAAGGTTCCGGAATGCCCCTACCCGGCGGTGCCGCAGGCGATGCATCCCGTCTCCGACAATCTCGATTTCTGGTACCGCCAGAGCGGCCCGGACAAGTTCGCCAGCACCTACCTCAAGGTGGTCGGCGGGACGACATGGCACTGGCTCGGTACCTGCCTGCGGCTCGTGCCCAACGATTTCCGGCTGAAGACGGCGTATGGCCAGGCGGTCGATTGGCCGGTCTCCTATGACGAGCTCGAGCCGTTTTACGGCCAGGCCGAGACCGAGATCGGAGTTTCCGGCGATTCCGGCGAGGCGCTCGGCTCGCCGCGCTCGACGCCCTATCCGATGCCGGTCATTCAACCGACCTATCTCGACAAGGCATTCGGCGACGTGCTCAAGAGCACGACCTATGAGGTTCGCGCCACGCCGCAGGGCCGCAACTCGGTCGAGCGCGACGAGCGCATGGCGTGCTGCGGCAACGCCAGTTGCATCCCGGTCTGCCCGGTGCAAGCGAAATACGACGCCACCGTGCATCTCGGCCGCGCCGTCGCCGCCGGTGCGGCGCTGCACGAGAAGACCACGGCAGTTGCGCTCGACGTGGCCGCCGACCGCACCATCGCCGCGGTGCGCTTCAAGCGCTGGGACGGCAGCGAGGGCCTTGCCACGGGCAAGGTGTTCGTCATCGCCGCCCACGCCATCGAAGGCCCACGCTTGCTGCTCGCCTCGCGCAACGAGACCCTGCCGAACGGCGTCGCCAACAGCTCCGATCAGGTCGGACGGAACCTGATGGACCATCCGACCCAGCTGTCGTGGGCGCTGGCGCCGGCGCCGCTCTATCCCTATCGTGGCCCGCTCTCGACCTCGGGCATCGAGAATGTGCGCGATGGCAACTTCCGGCGGGAGCGCGGTGCGTTCCGCATCGAGATCGGCAATGATGGATGGTCCTGGCCGACCGGCGCGCCGATCTCCACCGCGAGCGAGCTTGCCAAGCAGGGCCTGCGCGGCAAAGCGCTCGACGCGGCGCTGCGCGACCAGGCCTCGCGTCATATCCGCCTCGCCTCGCTGGTCGAGCAATTGCCGGAGCCGGACAATCGCGTGACCCTCGATGCCGACGAGCGCGACATGTACGGCGTGCCGCTGCCACACATCACCTACCGGCTGGACGATTATGTGAAGGCTGGCTTCGCCGCCTCCGTCGCCGCCCATGACGACATCTTCGCGCGCCTCGGCGCGACGCAGATCAAGCATAGCCCGGACGCACAGGGCGCCGGCCATATCATCGGCACGGCGCGGATGGGTGATGACCCGAAAAGCTCGGTCGTCGACAAGGATCTGCGCAGCCACGATCACCGCAACCTGTTCGTGCTCGGCTCCGCGGTGTTTCCAACCTCGGCGACCGCCAACCCGACGCTCACCATCGCCGCGCTGAGCCTGCGTGCGGTCGCGACCGTGAAGGCGACCCTTGTCGGATAGGTGCGGCTGGCTCCTTGGGCTGGGTTCCCGGATCAATAGCGTTCCTACGGAACGTAGATGCCACCAGGCTCGTTGATTCACAGGAACCGCGCAGGAGTGGTTGCCATGAACATCGAGAGCCATATCGAGACCTATCGCATCGTCGGCGCCGCAGGCGCCTGGCGGATCGCGCACGATGACGAGACCAGTAGCGACGAGACCATCATGGCCTATGTCACCAAGGAGGCCGCCTTCGAGGCGGCGGTGAATGCGGCGTCGAACGCCGTCAGGGCCGGCCACGAAGTATCGATCCTGGTGCCGGGATCGCATACCGGCGAAACGTTGTTCGGCGGAGCCGACTGGAGGGAGCTCTCCTGAGCTTCGGCCGGCAGCGGCGGAAATAAAGGCCTTGCGGCGCGGAACGCGAACGGGACGAGCGGGGTTGCTGCAAGGCACTTCCCGCCACCATCGCTTGAGGTTCCAGCCGCCAGATGAGACGCGTCAATCCCGGCTATGCCTTCCCGCTCGGCGTTACCGTCGACCGTACTGGAACCAATTTCGCGCTCTTCTCGGACAATGCCGTCGGCGTCACGCTCTGCCTGTTCGATCGCTATGGCGAGACCGAGCTGGAGCGCATCGACCTGCGCGAATGCACCAATGGTGTCTGGCATTGCCATCTGCCGGGCGTCGGCCGCGGCCAGGTCTATGGCTGGCGCGTGCTCGGCCCCTGGGCGCCGCAGGACGGTCACCGCTTCAACTTCAACAAGCTGCTGCTCGACCCCTATGCCCGCATGCTGGTGGGCGAGCTGACCTGGGACGATGCGCTCTATGGCTACACCATCGGCGCCGGCCCCGACGCCGACCTGGTGCTCGACGAGCGCGACAGCGCGCGCTTCATGCCGAAAGCGCGTGTCGTAGCGGGCCAGCCGAACGCGGCCGCCCGCCATCCTCGCGTTCCCTGGCACAAGACCGTCATCTATGAGGGCCATGTGCGCGGCCTTACCATGCGCCATCCGCTGATCCCCGAAGACATTCGCGGCACCTTCACCGCGCTCGGCCAGCCGGAAATCGTCGACTATCTGGCGAGCCTTGGTGTCACCGCGCTGGAATTGCTGCCGGTCCATGCCTTCGCTCAGGACCGGCACCTGATCGAGCGCGGGCTGTCGAATTATTGGGGCTACAACACGCTGAGCTTCTTCGCCCCCGAGCCGCGCTATCTCGGCGAGGACGGGCTCGACGCGATCGGCGAGGCGGTGGATCGGCTGCATCAGGCCGGCATCGAGGTGATCCTGGACGTGGTCTATAACCACACCTGCGAGGGCAACCATCTCGGCCCGACGCTGTCGTGGCGCGGCATCGACAACGCCTCCTACTACCGGCTGATGCCGGACGACCCGCGCTACTATGACGACATGACCGGCTGCGGCAATGCCGTGAACACCGCCCATCCGCGTGTGCTGCAGATGGTGATGGACAGTCTGCGCATGTGGGTCACGCAATATGGCGTCGATGGCTTCCGCTTCGACCTTGCGGTCACGCTCGGCCGGCGGCCGGACGGCTTCGATCCCGGCCACGCTTTCTTCAACGCCATCCTGCAGGATCCGACGCTCGGCGGGCTCAAGCTCATCGCCGAACCCTGGGACATCGGCCAGGGCGGCTACCAGCTCGGCGCCTTTCCGCCCGGCTTCTCCGAATGGAACGGCGACTATCGCGACGTGGTGCGCGAATTCTGGTGCGGCTCGGAAGGCCTGCTGCCGGGCTTTGCCGCCCGTTTCGCCGCGTCGCAGGACATATTCGGCGAAGGCCGGCGCCGGCCATGGTCGAGCGTGAACTTCATCACCGCCCATGACGGCTTCACCCTCGACGATCTGGTCTCCTACAACGACAAGCACAATGAGGCGAACGGCGAGGATAATCGCGACGGCCACGACGACAATAAAAGCTGGAACTGCGGTACCGAGGGTCCGACGGACGACCCCGCCATCCTCGAGCTGCGCCGGCGGCAGAAGAAGAACCTGCTCGCGACGCTCTTCCTCAGCCAGGGCGTGCCGATGCTGCTCGGCGGCGACGAGCGCTCCAACTCGCAAGGCGGCAACAACAACGCCTATTGCCAGGATAACGACATCAGCTGGGTCGATTGGAGCAATAACGAGCCCGAGCTGACCGACTTCGTCGCTCGGCTCGCGGATTTGCGCCAGCGCTACAGCGCGCTGTCGCGGCCGGAATTTCTCACCGGCGCCCGAAATGAGCTCGGCCAGCCGGACGTCTCCTGGTTCTCCAATGGCGGTAAGCGCATGACCGCGGCGGACTGGGAAAATCCGCATAGCAAGTGCATCACCGTCCGCCTCGCGCCCGACACGGCGGACGAGAATTCGCTGCTGGTGATGCTGAACGCCTCCCATGTCGACGTGCCCTTCACCACACCGCCGGCACGAAGCGGCGGCTGGGAGGTGATCCTCGGCACCAGCGGCGATCTGGAGGGCAGGCGCACCCGCCCCGGCGAGAGCTTCACCATGCCGGCGCGCACGCTGGTGCTGTGGGAGTGGCGGCCGTGACTCCGCGTTTCGGCCCGCTGGTCGAGTCCGACGCCACCACCTTCCGCCTGTGGGCACCGGACGCGGGTGCAGTCGAGCTGCTGATCGAAGGCGCGCAGTCGCACCCGATGCAGGCGGGCGAGGCCGGCTGGTACACGCTGCGCGTTCCCGGCACCGGCCCCGGCACCGCCTATCGCTTTCGCGTCGCCGGCCAGGACGTGCCCGATCCGGCCTCGCGCGGGCAGAGGGATGACGCCGATGGCTGGAGCCTGATCCAGCCCGGCCTGCCGCCCCCCTCGGGTCGCCGGACGCGGCCATGGCACGAGGCGGTCATCGCGGAGATCCATGTCGGCACGGCGACGCCGGAGGGGACGTTCCGCGCCTTGACCGATCGGCTCGATCATTATGCGGGGGCCGGCTTCACCGCGATCGAGCTGATGCCGGTCGCCGATTTCCCCGGCCGCTGGAACTGGGGCTATGACGGCGTGCTGCTCTACGCCGCCGACCGCAGCTACGGCACCCGCGAGGATTTGCGTGCCCTTATCGATGCCGCCCATGCGCGCGGGATCGAAGTGCTGCTCGACGTCGTCTACAACCATTTCGGCCCGAGCGGGAACTACCTGCCGCTCTATGCAAAGTCGTTCTTCCGCGAGGACATAGCGACGCCGTGGGGCGCCGCCATCGATCTCGAAAACCCGCTGGTGCGGGCCTTCTTCATCGAGAACGCGCAATACTGGCTCGCCGCGCTCGATTTCGACGGCCTGCGCTTCGATGCCGTCCATGCGCTGGCGACCAACGGCGTCGAGACCTTCCTGCGCGAACTGGCGGCCGGCTGCCGCGCGGTGAAGCCGGACGCCTGGCTCGTGCTGGAAAACCACGACAACGCCTCCGGCTGGATGACGCGGGACGACGCGCTCTACACCGCGCAATGGAACGACGACTGGCACCATGTCTTCCACGTGCTGGCGACCGGCGAGCGCGGCGGCTATTACGCGCCCTATGCGGCCGACCCGATCGAGGGCGCTGCACGTGCCCTGAGCGAAGGCTTCGTGTTCCAGGGCGATCCTTATCCGGACGCCCGCGGCCACCCGCGCGGCGCGCCGTCCTCCGGCCTGCCGCCCGATGCGTTCGTGTCCTTCATCCAGAACCACGATCATATCGGCAACCGCCCGCTCGGCGACCGGCTCGCGGCCTCGGTGCCGCCTGAACGCCTCACGCTGCTGCGCTTCGCGCTGATGCTGTCGCCGGAGATCCCGCTATTGTTCATGGGCGAGGAGGCATTACTGGCGACGCCCTTCCCGTTCTTCTGCGACTTCGATGGTGATCTCGCGGAAGCGGTGCGCAACGGCCGGCGCAGCGAGTTTCCGGACTTCTTCCGCCAGCACGCCGATGCCGCGGCGAGCTTCCCCGACCCGCTGGATGAGGCGACGTTCCGATCCGCAAAGATCGCGTCCGCCGATTTCGCGACGACGCATGCGCAGGCGGAACTCGCGGCCTTCCGGCATCTCACGCAGGCCCGCCGCCGTCTCATCTGGCCGCTGACCGGCAGCAGCTATCTCGGCGCGGAGAGCGCGCGCGACGGCGACACCTTGCGCATCACCTGGCGCTTCGCCGCCGGTGCGCTCACCATGGCGATCAATCCGATCGGCTCGCCGGTGCTGGTCGATGCTCCGCATGAACCGCCTGCGGAATACGTCGGCGACGCCGCGGTCGACGCCAATGGACGTCTCGCGCTCGGTCCCTTTGCCGGTGCTGTCTGGGTGACGCCGCCATGAACCGCCCAAGGCTCACCGCCACCTATCGCCTGCAGTTCCACCGCGACTTCCCCTTCGCCGCGGCTGAAGCGCTGGTGCCTTATCTCGCGGAGCTCGGCATCAGCCATCTCTATGCCTCGCCGATCTTTGCGGCGGTGCCCGGCTCGCGGCACGGCTACGACGTCACCGACCCCAACCGCATCAATCCGGAGCTCGGCGGCGAGGAAGGCTTCGAGCGCCTGCATGCCGAACTGCGCCGGCGCGGGCTCGGCCTCATCCTCGACATCGTGCCGAACCACATGGCCGCCTCGCCGCACAATCCCTACTGGATGGACGTGCTGGAATTCGGCCGCGCCGCCCCCGCGGCCAAATTCTTCGACATCCAGTGGGATACCGATCGCGAGCATGGCCGGATACTGCTCCCGGTGCTCGGCGATGCCTTGCAGGCGAGCCTCGCGGCCGGCGCGATCAAGCTCGAAGCGGATTATGCGACAGGGCGGCTGCTCGCCGTCGCCTATGGCGAGAACGGCTACCCGCTCTCTGCGGCAAGCGCTGCCGCGCTGCTCGCCACAGCGGCGCGCGCGGAGCCCGCATTGGGCGATGCCGCGGCGGCCTGGGCCGGGCTTGCGGATGGCAACCTTTCCCCGTCGGGGATCGCGAAGGCGCGTGCCACGCTTGGCGTCGTGTTGCCCTTGGCCCGCGAGGCACTCGCAGCCACGCTGGACGCCGCCGACCTGCAGCCAATTCTGGACGCCCAGCACTGGCGCCTTTCCTGGTGGCGCACCGCCGCGGATGATCTCAACTATCGCCGCTTCTTCAACATCACCGACCTGATCGGGGTACAGGTCGAAGACCACGAGGTGTTCGCCGCGACCCATGCCCTCGCCCTTGAGTTGGTGCGCGCCGGCAAGGTCGACGGCCTGCGCGTCGACCACATAGACGGGCTCATGGATCCGGCGCGCTATCTGGACGACCTGCGCGCCGCCGTCGGTCCCGACGTGCCGATCCTCGTCGAGAAGATACTGGAGCGGCACGAGACGCTGCGCGACTGGCCCATTGAAGGCACCACCGGCTATGAGCGGCTCAACGACCTCAATGGCCTGTTCATCGACGAAGCGGGCTGGCGCGCCTTCGATGCGGATCTGCGCGCGCGTAACCTCATCACCGGTACGCCGGCCGAGCGCGTCGCTTCGGCCAAGCGCGACGTGCTGCAGGCAAGCCTCGCCACCGAGGTCGACGCGCTCGCCCGCCTCGCCCGTGACGGTCTCGACGAGGCCATGCGCGCGGCCGACCTCACCGAGACCGCGCTGCGCCGCGGCGTCGTGGCGCTGCTGGTGCACTGCCCGGTCTATCGCAGCTACGCCACCTTCGACCGGCACTCCGCCGAGGACGCGGCGATCTGGGATGAAATCGCGGACGCGGCGGCGCGGAGCGAAGATCCGCTCACGGCTGCCGCCGCCTCGCTCCTGCTGGAACGTCTGAAGGCGCCGCAGACCGAGAGCGACCGGCAGTTTCGCTCGCGCTTCCAGCAGCTCTCGGGCCCTGCCATGGCCAAGGGCTTCGAAGACACCGAGCTTTATCGCAATGTGACGCTGCTCTCGGCCAATGAGGTCGGCGGCAATGTCGAGGTTCCGTGGCGCGAACCGGAGGAGATGCATGCCCGCTTCGCGGCGCGGGCGGCCGCCGGCTCAAGCGACCTCATCCCGCTGGCCACGCACGATACCAAGCGCGGTCCGGAGACACGGGCACGGCTGAATGCATTGTCTTTCATCCCCGAGCGCTGGCTGGATTTCGTGGCGCGCGCGGAAACGCTCTGCGCGCCGCTGCGACAGTCCATGAATGGGCAAGCGATCCCGGACGACGTCGATTTCCGGCTGATCCAGCAGACCTTGCTCGCCGCGTGCCCGATCTCGCCGGAACGAATGGAAAGCTATCTGGTGAAGGCGCTGCGCGAGGCCAAGCGGCACTCCTCATGGGAGACGCCGGACGCCGCCTATGAAGAGGGCTGCCTGCGTTTCGCCCGGACGCTCATCGGCGCGCCGGACGCGGCCCGCTATCGCGACGAGTTCGCCAGCATGCTCGCGGAGATCGAGCGCCCTGCTCGCCTCGTCAGCCTGGCGCAGACCATCCTGCAACTCACCTTGCCGGGAACGCCGGACTTCTACCAGGGCACCGAATGCCCGGACTACTCGCTCGTCGATCCCGACAACAGGCGGCCCGTCGACTGGACCGGGCGCCAGGCGTTGCTGACGGCCGCGCCGCCCCACCACGCGGGCGAGGCGGCGAAGTTCGACCTCGTCCATCGGCTGCTGCAGGCGAGGCAGAGCGGCGACGCGCTCGTCTCCGGCGACTATGCACCGCTCGCCTTCGCACCATCGCCCTGGCGCTGGTTTGGCTTCACCCGGTCGAGCGGGCGCGAGAACATATCCGTCGCGGTGCCGACACGCATGCCCGCACAGACCACCGCCGCGTTGCATTGGCACGGCGGCGCCGGCACGGACCTGCTCTCCGGGCGTCGTGTGGAAGCCGACGATGAACTGCACCTCGCCGCCGACTGGCCGTTCCTCATTGTGGCCGGAGAAACTGCCTAGCGCATCCGCCCAGCCATGTGCGGGGTCATCATGCGCGAACCCATCATTTGCGAACCCATCATTTGCGAACCCGGCATCTGCGACGTCGTCGCCATGCGGGGCTCGGTCTCGATGAGCGGCGTCGTGCTGGTCGGCAAGCCGCACTGCAGCGTCACGCAGGTGAGCTGCGGCGTCGCCGGAACTCGCGGCACCGGTACGCCGAGGGTCGGCGTCGGCTCGAGGGATGCAGGATTGCTCAAAAGCGGATCGCCTTCCGTGGGCGCCATCAGCGCCGGAGCATTGGTCTGGAGCCCATTGCTGGTGCTGCCAAGGACACTGCCGGTGCCGCCGGCCATCTGTGCGGAAGCCGCGCCGGTGCCGGCGAGCAGCAGGCCGAGTACGAGTGTCATGCGGGGGATGGATAAGGTCATGGACTATCTCCTCTCCGTCAGGAGTGGGAATGCCCTCCGCAAACCGCAATGCCGCAGTGCGGCCCAGGTTCCGGATACAGCCGGTCCTTATGATCACACCCGCATGAGCGGCCGTTACGTCAGTAATTCCTTAGGATCCATACGCTCGCATGAAATCATACGAGCGTATAGAGCCTAACATTCCATAGTTTAGTTCATGTTCTCATCGCTTTTTCGGAACATGTGCTAGCGCGGTGGCGCGACGATGTTTGGGACACCGCAATTCTGGGTCACGCAGGTCGGCTGCGGCGTCGGTGGCACCCGTGGCGGCGGTACCACGCTGTTGGGCGACGGTGACGCCGCGGACGGATTGCGCAAGGCCGGGTTGCCACCGGTCGGAGCATTCAGAGCCGGAGCGTTGGTCTGTAGTCCGCCGGCTGTGCCTGGCGACGCAGTGCCCGGCGATGTGGCCCCGGCCGCGCCGGACGCGCCCCCCGTGCCGCTGGTTCCGCCGGTCTGCGGCCAGGCCACGCCCGACGCGCCGAGCACCAGACAAACCGCCAGCGCCATACGGGAAACGAGTAAAGCCATGACTATTCTTCCTGTTGATCGGATGGGCTGAGTTCCTGAGGGGGAATGTCTCGGCGCGCGATGCGTTCCCCTCGCGCGATCACGCCGGCATGAGCGTCAGGGAACCTCGGCCGCCTCTGGCCGTTTGACCGAATGCAGTACCACCGCTTTCCGGGGGAGGTCCGATCATGCATTCGCAACCGCAGAAACGCACGCTGGAGGGCTTCGGCGCCCAGCGTGGCGCGCACGGCTTCATCATCCACATCATCGACGACCGCGGCGAGGTGTTCGAGATCGATGTCAGTGAAGCGAACCTCACCACGATCGTCCGTGAACTGGAGGTGCTGGTCGCCGGCGACATCGACTTCGACGAGGATACGGAGCCGAGGGCGAAGGCCTCCTGACGGAGCCCGCCCTCACCGCGCGCCGAGCACCATCTCGCGGATCCAGTCGACCAGCAGGGCCGTATAGGCCTGTCGGTGGGCGACCTCTGACAGTGCGTGGTCGGCGTCGGTAATGACGCGGTAAGTCATGGACCGCGCATGGCGGAATGCGGTCATGTAGTTGGCAATGGTCGAGTGCGGCACCAGGTCGTCGTGCTCGGATTCGATCATCAGCACGTCACCCTCGAAGCGTGCGCAGGCGCGAAGCGCGCGGTTGTCCTCGGGATCGACCTTCTCATTGCGGTAATAGGTGAGGTCCAGGCGGTCGAGCCGGCCCTTGGCGAGGGTCCAATGCGCGTCGCGATAGAGCGCCGGCACCCGCAGCGACATCCAGCGCACCGGGCGGAACGTCGACAATATGGTGCCGAGATAGGCGCCATAGCTGCTGCCGACCACGGCGATGGCGGACCTGTCGACCATGGGATGGTTGACCAACGCATCATAAGCGGCGACGGCGTCGTGCAGGTTCTCGCGCGGTGTCACGTCCATGCGGATTGCCTCGGTCGCCGCATGGCCGCGCAAGTCGAAGGTGAGGCAGACGCAGCCGAGCGTCGCGATCTTGGCAGCGCGCTTCAGGTCGCCGGCCTGGCTGCCGGTCCAGCCATGCAGGAACAATATGCCCGGCACGCCGGTGCGCGGCACGGCGAAGGTGCCGTCGACATGGGTGCCGTCGACCGGAATGCAGACAGCGTCACAATGCATGATGCCGGGCCTCGATCAGCGCATATTTGGTGAGCCGGCCGACCGCGGGATCATCGCCCTGATAATAGACGACGGCGTCGTCCGGCACCTGTGCGCGATGGCCGTAGACCTCGACGCACGCCGCCTCCACCGCGACCAGCCGGGGGTCCGCCTTGAAAGCTTCGAACGCGGCGATCTCAGCGCCGCTCGCCCCGCCGAGCCGCCAGGACTGCTCCAGCACGCCGACGCGCAACATGCCCCGGCCATCCTTGCCGGCGGCGACATCGTAATTGCGGCGGGAGGCGATCAGGCCCGGCAGATGCGCGTTCGCCGCCGCGTCGTAGAGATGGGCGAGCGAGGCTGCCTGCAAGGCAAGCGGCGCCAGCCGGGCACCGGCAAGCTCGGCAAAGCCGCCGCGCACCACGAACAGGCGCGAACCGCCATAGGCGATCGAATGGTCATTGGCCAATGTGGTGCGCTGGGTGCCGCAATAGGCAATGAGCGCGTCGCCGATCCGGATCTCGCCGACGCTGAAAGTGGTGACGTCGGCCAGATCCTCCTCGATGACGAGGCCATGGACACCGAAGTCCGCCTCGTCCGTGGCGGCCAGCGCCTCGTCGAACTCCCGCTGATCGGCAACCACGCTCTGCCCGACACCGCCGTCCGCAGCTGGCGCCTTCAGCCGAACCCGGCCGCGCTCCAGCAGCAGCGCCGCGGCCGCCAGTGCGTCTGTCCGCGAGAAGGCGGTGAAGCCGAGCAGCGTCGCCTCACGTACCGCATCGGTGAAGGCCGGCTGCCACCCCTCCACCCGCGCCGCATCGGGCGAGACCAGCGCGTGCGAGATCGCCTTGGTGGCCATGAAGGGAAACCGGACCACGCCACCGAATAGGTCGCGCGGGCCGACAATGCCGAGATGTTCGGCGAGGACCGCATCGAGCGTGCTGTCCGGCACGAAATAGAGCGGGCGTCCACCGGCCATATGCTCGCTGTGGGCGCCGAGGAATTCGCTCCCGGTCAGCCGGGCGATGCGGCGCGCCAGCTCCTTCGTGGTGAGCGCCCGATGGTCGGACGAGCTTCCACCAGTCGGCAGGAAGACCACGGGCCGCGCTGTCGCGCCATCGTCGGCACGGTCCTTGGTGAGTGAAACCTGCGGCATGAAAGCCCCTCGCGCGCTGAAATCGCTACGGCAACGAGCGGCGCGAAGCAGAGTTCCGCCACAGTGTACCTTCGGTGGGCGCCTGACTCCCTATTGGGTGCGCCCCTTTGTGTCGATGGAGGTTTCCGACAGCCCGTCGAGCCGCGCGCGGAGATAGGCCCGCACGGCGGGATCGTCAGCGAGGCCGAGCGCGAGCGTCAGCGCTTCCCGCGCCTCGCTCGTCCGGCCGGCGCGGACCAGGAGAGCGCCGCGCGCCGCCCAATAGGGCTGGTAGCCGGCCAGCCGTTCGTCGGCTCCGAGTGGGTCGAGCGCGGCGAGCGCCGCGCCCGGGCCGTCGGTCTCGGCGAGAGCGACCGCGCGGTTGAGCGCGACGACCGGCGAGCCGGTCAGCGCGAGGAGGTGATCATAGAGGGCGACGATCGCCGGCCACGTCGCGGCGCCACCGAGCCGCCGCGCAACGTGGGCCGACTGGATCGCCGCCTCGATCTGATAGCGGCCGCTCGGCCCGGCGGCGCTCGCTTCGCTCAAGAGCCGTTCCGCCGTGGTGAGCGCGTCCCGGTCCCAACGGGCGACATCCTGCTCCTCCAGTGGAACGAATGCCCCGCCGTCGGTCCGCCGCGCCCGGCGTCGGGCCTCGGCATAAAACATCAACGCCAGCATTCCCTTCGCCTCAGGCTCGTCCGGGAGAAGCCCCACCACGACCTGGCCGAGCCAGATCGCCTCTTCGGCGAGCCGCGGGGCGCTGTCGTCGAGTTCGTGCCAACCCCGCGCAAAGGCGGCGTAGATCGCCTCGAGCACCGTGTCGAGCCGCTCCGGCAGTTCCTCACGGTCGGGCACGCGAAACGGGATGCCGGTGTCGCGGATGCGGTTCTTCGCCCGCACCAGCCGCTGGCCCATGGTCCTGGGCGGCACGAGGAATGCTGCCGCGATGTCCATCGCAGTGAGGCCGACAACGGCCTGGAGGATCAGCGGCGCGCGCATCCCGCGGTCGATCGCCGGATGCGCGCAGGCGAACATGAGCGCGAGGCGGCGGTCGGGAATCGCCTCGGGCGACGAAGCCACCGCCTCAAGTTCCTCCGCCATCAGCACGAGAAGGTCCGCGCCGCCGGTCTCGACCGCGCGCCGCCGCGCTGCGTCGGTGCCGCGCCGCCGCGCGACGGCCAGGAGCCACGCGGCGGGGTTGTCGGGAATGCCGCGCTCGGGCCACTGGCGAAGCGCCGCGGCAAAGGCCTCCGACAGCGCATCCTCGGCGGCGGCCACATCCCTCGGCCGCGCGGCGAGGAAGGCGACCAGCCGGCCGAAGCTTTCGCGCGCAACGCGCTCGGCCGCTCGCCCCGCCTCATTTCTCGTCTCCGCCGGCATGTCAGGCCGTATGAAGCGGGCGGATTTCGATGCTGCCATAGCGCGCGCTCGGGCACCGCGTCGCCCAGACGATCGCCTGGTCGAGGTCCGGCACATCGATCATGAAATAGCCGGCGAGCTGCTCCTTGGTATCGGCATAGGGCCCGTCGAGGACGGCGGCCTTGTCGCCGGCGACGCGCACGGTGCTCGCCGCCGAGCTCGGCTGGAGCCGGTTGCCCGGTTGGTACGAGATACCGGCCTTCGCGATCGCCTCATTGAAGGCGGCGTAGTCGCCCCAGAGCGATGGCGGCGCCTTGGCGAGCGCGGCTTCGTCGTGGTGGATCAGCATCATGTAGCGCATCGGAAACTCCGCTTCGGTGTCCGGGACATCATGTCCCGTCATGCCAATGTCGGGGAAGGACCGACGCTTTCGACAATCGGTGCAGAAGTTTTGTCCGCGGCCGGCAGGATTCGGCGGCGCATGCGCTCGAAGCGGTTGGGCCCTAGCCCGGCTCCCAGCCGAACACGCTGCGCCCGCCATAGCTCGGCGACATGCGCATCTCCTCGGCCACCACCTCGTCCCAGCTTCGCCCGCCGGCGGCGCGCTCCAGCTGGCGGGTCTGGTCGTCGAGGCGCCGGATCGCCGCCAGTTCCTCGGACTGGCCGAGCCTGGCCTTGCCGATGGCCGACTTCATCACCTCGATGGTCTGGTCATAGACCCGGATCGGCACCGGGAACGGATGCCGGTCCTTGCCGCCATGGGCAAAGGAGAAGCGCGCCGGATCGGTGAAGCGGCAGGGCGTGCCGTGAACCACCTCGGCGACCAGCGCCAGCGCCTCGACGGTGCGGGCGCCGACGCCGGGCACCAGCAGAAGGTCGGCGAAATCCTCCGGGCCGCGATCGGCGGCTGCGGCGAGCGCGGCCTGCAAGCGCGGCTGCACCACGTCCTCGGCGCGCACTTCGTGATGCGCCGGCATGATCAGATGCGGCAGCAGCATCTGCTCCGCCTCCGGAGCCGGCGCGGGCTCCGGCACTTCTATGAGCGCCGCATATTGCCGGGCGATGCCATCGGGACCGAGCGCAGCGAGCAGGTCGAGCTGGGCGTGGCGGGATTTCTCCGCGCGGCGGTCGGCAAGATTGACGATCTCGCCCTTGCCTTCCCCCTCGATCGCGGAATGCGGATCGTCGAGGAAGCTGCTCAGCCCCTCCGACAGCCAATGATAGCGCCGCGCCTGCCGGCGTTCGTCGCTCATGCCCTGCTGGACCACGACCCATTTGCCGTCATCGGCGACGATGAAGCCGTGGAGATAGAGATCAAAGCCGTCCTGCACCGCGGCGCTGTCGACCTTGGCGACGAGACGGCTGGCGGTGGCGAGCGCCGCGCCATCGAAACCGATGCGCGCGCCAATCGCCTCCAGTTCCTGCGGCGTCTTGCGCGAATGCCTGCCGCGCCCGCCGCAGACATGCAGGCCAAGCTCGCCCGACAGCGGCGCCAGCCCGCGCTTCAGCGCGCCGATGACGCTGGTGGTGATGCCGGAGGAGTGCCAGTCCATCCCCATCACCGCCCCAAAGGACTGGAACCAGAAGGGATGGGCCAGCCGGCTCAGCAATTCGTCGCGGCCATAATGCTGGACGATGGCCTCGCAGATCACCGCGCCGAGCCGCGTCATGCGCTCCGCCAGCCAGGGCGGCACACGGCCGCCATGCAGGGGCAGATCGGCGCTTCCGGATCGCTGGGGCATGGTGGGAACAAAGATAGGACGGACGACCCGCTTCGGCGAGCCGCCCACCCTATCTTTCTCGCCGCCGGCGCAACGGCACGACGCGCGGACTTCGCGGCGCCGGCTTACGCCACGAGAAACCCGGCACCCACCGGATCGTTGCGGTCGATCACCCAGCGCGCGGTGCCGAGCAGGCCAGCGGTGCCCTTCACCGTCGGGCGCACCGCACGCACGCTGTTGAGCTTCGCTTCACCGATCAGGCAGCCCTCGAAGGTGCCGGTGCCGAGCAGGCCCTCGGAGCGGATCGGCTGGTTGAGCGCGAGCTGCCCGCGCGCCTCGAACATCGCCATCATCGCACTGGTGCCGGTGCCGCCCGGCGAACGGTCGAGCTGGCCGGCGCTGAAGACATGGACGTTCTTGTAGAACGCGCCTTCGATGGTCGGCTCGTGCCAGAAGGTGACGAAGTTGAAATTGTTGATGTGGCCGGCGGTCGGGTGCTGGATGTTGACCCGCTGGCGGATCTGCTCGCGCGCCATGATGCCGTAGCGCGACAGCACCGAGCCGTTCTCCGGCGAGATGCGCAGCGAGGTGCCGCGCAGATCGATGATGCCGAAATAATTGCCGCCCCACACGATGTCGGCCTTGAGCGGACCGATGCCCGGCAGTTCGAACGGCACGTCCTGCGCCGCCACATAGGCCGGCACGTTCTCGAAGCGGGTCCACAGCACCTCGTCGCCTTCCGATCCAACCTCGGCCAGCACCAGGCCCGCCGTGGTCTCGAAGCGGATCGTGGTCACGCCATCCGGATTGCGCCGCACCATGCCGAGCGCCACCATCGCCATGGCGACCGCGATCGTGCCGTGGCCGCACATGTGGGAATATTGCGTGCCGTCGATATAGATCAGCCCGGCATCGTAGTCCGGCGAGGACGGCGGGGTGAGGAATACCCCGAACATGTCCTTGTGGCCGCGCGGCTCGCGCATCAGCGCCTGGCGCACCCAATCATAGTTCGCTTCGAGGAAAGCGCGCTTCTCCAGGATGGTGGAGCCGGCCGGATAGGGAATGCCGCTATGGATGATGCAGAGCGGCTCGCCCTCCGTATGCGTGTAGACGACGTCGAATATATCCTGCTTGCGCATCATGGAAGGCTCCATAAGTTAGGGCTGACGCGGCTCGGACAGCATGTCGAGGCCGATCAGAAGGTCGATGAGGATGATGGCGACGGCCGCGACGACGATGGTTATTGCGGACACGGCCGCGATCGTCGGGTCGATGGTGTACTGGACGTAGTTGAACATCTTCACGGGGATGGTGTTCAGCTCGGATGTCGTGTTGAAGATCGACAACTCGACATTGATCCAGGAAGAGATGAAGGCGAGCAGCCCGCCGGCGACGATGCCCGAGCGGATCTGCGGCAGCACGACGAGGAAGAAGGTGGTCACCGGCCGCGCACCGAGATCGGCGGAGGCTTCCTCCAGCGCCCGCTGCTCGGGGGTCAGCAGCGGCAGGATGGAGCGCAGCACGAAGGGCATGACGATGATGACGTGCCCGACCAGCAGCGCCGCGAAGGAGCGCACCAGCCCGATCGCCGCGCCATATTGCAGCAGCGCCGCGCCGAGCACGACATAGGGCAGCACCAGCGGCGAAAGCAGCATGGCGGATAGCGCCGCGCGGCCGGTGAAGTCGTAGCGCGCCAAGGCAAGGCTCGCCGGCACCGCAAGCACGATGCCGACCACGGTTGCCGCCAGCGCCAGCAGCGTCGAGGTGGTGAAGGCGGCGACGTAGGACGGATCGTCCAGCATCACCTTGTACCAGTGCAGCGTTAGCCCTTCCGGCGGGAAGGCGAGATAGCTGGTCGTGGTCAGCGAGGCGCCGATGATGACGATGAGCGGCAGCACCAGATAGGCGAGCGCCAGCAACGCGACGAGACGGACGATGAGACGCGCGATCATGCCCGCCTCCCCGCTTCGCCGATGCGCCCGGCCATGCCGACCAAGAGCAGCGTCAGCACCAGCAGCGTTACGCTCAGCGCGGCGCCATAGTGGAAATCGAACACCGAGCTGTATTGCTGGAAGATCAGCATGGAGAACACGGTGATCTGCCCGCCGCTCAGCAGCGCCGGCGTCACATAGGCGCTGACCGCCAGCGCGAACACCATGATGGCACCGGAGACCGCGCCCGGCAGGCAGAGCGGCAAGGTGACGAACCAGAAGGTGCGCGCCGGCCCGGCGCCGAGATCGGCCGAGGCCTGCTCGAACGCGGTGTCGATCTTCGCCAGCGCATTGCCGACCGAGAGCACCACGAAGGGCAGCAGGATATAGACGAGGCCGATCAGTATGCCGGTCTCGGTGCCGAGGAAGCGCATCGGCCGGGCCAGCAGGCCGGTCGAGACCAGCGCGTCGTTGACGAGGCCGGTGCGGCCGAGCAGCACCATCCAGCCGAACGAGCGCACGATGTTCGAGGTGAAGAGCGGGACAATGATGAGGATGACGCAGGCCCGCCGCCATGCCCGCCACTTCACGATGCGCACCAGATACCAGGCGAGCGGGAAGCCGATCAGCAGGCAGATCACGGTGGTGAGAAGCGCGATGCGGAACGTCACCCACAGCACCTCCCAATGATACTGGTCGAGCAGCACGCGGGCGTAATGCGCGAAGGTCGGGCTGCCGTCCGGCGCGGTGAAACTGGAGAACAGCACCACCGCCATCGGCGCCAGGAAGAAGGCGGCGAAGAACGCCACCGGCGCGAACAGCAGGAAGAGCAGCGTGGTGCGCGCGCCGGTCACCGCCCTACTCCGCGATCAGGTGCACGGAGGCCGGCCGGAAGCCGACCGTGACCGCCGCGCCGGGGCGCAGGGTGTCGTCCGGCAGGCCGAGGCGGGTCGCCTTCAGCGCGATGTCGCCGGCGCGCATATGCAGCGTGGTGATGCCGCCAATGGCGACGACATCCTCGATGATGGCCGGCATCGAGAGCAGGCCGTCCTGCGGCCCGTCGAGCAGCAGGACGTCCTCGGGCCGCACCATGGCAAGGGATCCGCCGGCGGGCGCGTTCAATTCGGCGCCGTTCACCGCCAGCCGCACGCGCCCGGGGGCCGCCGGTGAACAGGGGATGAGATTGGCCTCGCCGACGAATTCGGCGACGAAGCGGGTGCGCGGCGCGCGATAGATTTCGGCGGCGGTCCCGGCCTGCTCGATCTGCCCGGCATTCATGACGACGATGCGGTTCGCCATCGTCATCGCCTCCTCCTGGTCATGGGTGACGAAGATGAAGGCGATGCCGAGCTTCTCCTGTATGTGCTTCAGCTCGATCTGCATGCGCCGGCGCAGCTTGAGGTCGAGCGCGCTCAAGGGCTCGTCGAGCAGCAGCAGCTTCGGCCGGTTGACGATGGCACGGGCCAAGGCGACACGCTGCTGCTGGCCGCCGGACAGCTCGAGCGGCAGGCGGGCGCCGAGATCGGAGAGGCCGACCAGGCCGAGCGCCTCCAGCGAGCGGCGCTTGGCCTCGTCCTTCGGCACGCCCTGCCGGCGCGGCCCATAGCCGACATTCTCCAGCACGTTCATGTGCGGGAACAGCGCGTAGCTCTGGAACACCGTGTTGAGCGGGCGCCGATACGGCGGGATGCTTGTGACGTCCACGCCGTCGATCAGGATGCGGCCCTCGTCGGGGTTAAGGAAGCCGGCGATGCAGCGCAGCAGCGTGGTCTTGCCGCAGCCGCTCGGGCCCAGGAGAGCGATGAACTCCCCGGCCCCGATGTCGAGCCGCACGTCCCGCAGCGCATGATGCGCCGCGAAACGCTTGGAGACCGCATCTATGGTCAGCAGCGGGCTCACTTGCGGGCGATCTCGCGGTTCCAGGTGTCGACCAGTTCCGCGCGCTTGGCGTTGACCTGATTCCAGTCGAGCAGGAAGAGATTGGCGACCGAGCCGCTCTCGCCCCAGGGCAGCTTGCGCGCGGCTTCCGGCGAGACCGTCACGCCCTTCACCGCCGGGCCGAGATAGAGCTTCTCGGCGAGGCATTTTGAGGCGTCCGCGGTCAAGGCAGTGTCGATGAACTTCTGCGCCGAGGCCTTGCGCGGCGCGTTCTTCACCAGATGGAGGCGTGCATCGGTCGCCCACACGCCCTCCTTGGGCACGGTGAAGGCGATCGGCAGGCCCTTGGCGGCAAGATCGAAGGCGCCGACATTGAAGTGCGCGCCGATGATCGCCTCGCCGCTCTGATAGGCGTTGCTGGCGGCGCCCGAGGAATCGAAGAACAGCGCCGGCTTCAGCTGCTTGATCCTGGCGAACACCGGGGCGAAGTCGCCGGCCGGGGCGTTCCAGATCTTGGCGAGGAAGAACAGGAACGGCACGCCGGAGGAATTGGACGGCGACGGGATCGTCACCGCGTCGGCATATTCCGGCTTCCAGAGGTCGTTCCAGGAGGTCGGCGGGGTCTTCACCTCCTTCGTGTTGTAGGTGAGGCCGAGCGAGTAATAGCCTGTTCCAACAGCATAAGTTGTGCCGGCATTCTTGTAGATCGCCTCCGGCAGCGCGTCCTTGAGGTTCGGGATGCCGGCCGGGTCGAGATTTTCGACCACGCCCGCGCTGGCCGCGAGTTCGCTCACCCCGCCATCCATCCAGGCGACGTCGATGGTCGGCGCGTCCTTCTGCTGCTGCAGCTTGGAGAGCGTCACCGTCGAGGTGCCGACCTCCGGCACCACCGGCACGCCGGTCGCCTTGGTGAACGGGTCGGCGACGCACGCCTTGAAGGCGTCGCCCCAATTGCCGCCATACCAGGCGACATGGATCGCCTCCTGCGCCGAGGCGGGAGCGATGGCAGCCGCGAGCGCGACCACCGAAGCCGTAATCAGACCGTGCATGCGTGCCATGTTGTTCTCCCCTCATGTGCAGGCGCCGCGATCATGACGCTGCGTTGCCCGCCGGGCTTGCAGGAACGGGCCAGAAACTTTGATATGCGCGACATGGAACGCAACCAGCTGGAACGCAGCGACGTCGCCCTCGGGAATCGGCCGGACCCGATCTCCGCGACAATCCCGGGTCGTGCCTCGCCGCTGCGCGTCGGCTTCGTGCTGCTCGACCAGTTCACCCTTGCCGCCTTTGGCGGGCTGATCGACGCGCTGCGCCTCGCCGCCGATCATGGCGGCCGCAGCCGGCAGATCCATGCCTCATGGACGGTGATGAGCCTGGGGGGCGCCGACCGGCAGTCGAGCTGCGGGGTGATCGCGAGCGGCAACAAGCCGCTGCTGGACCCGACCAATTTCGACTACATCGCGATCTGCGGCGGCAATGACTACCTCAATGAGCGTCACCCGCCAGCGCTGCTCGATTATATGCGCCGCGCCTTCGAGCATCGGGTGCGGCTGATCGGGGTGTGTACCGGCACCTTCGCCATCGCCCAGGCCGGCCTCGTCGGCGCGCGCACCGTGTGCATCCACTGGAACGTGCTCGAGGCCTTCCAGGCCCAGTTCCCGAGCCTCACCCCGGTCACCGACAAGCTGTTCGTCGATGAGGGCGACCTCTTGTCCTGCGCCGGCTCGACCGCGGCGATCGATGTCGGCCTCTATCTCGTCACCCGCCATTGCGGGCGCGGCAAGGCCAACCAGGCGGTGCGGCACATGATGCTGCAAGGCATGCGTCCCGCCTCGCTGCCGCAGGCGCATTTCTACGCCGACCTTACCGCCATCGCCGATGCCCGGGTGCATCAGGCGGTGCATTTCATGGAGCAGCGGCTCGACGACCCGCCCTCGATCGACGCCATCGCCCGCTATGTCGGATGCAGCCCGCGGCAATTGGAACGAGCCTTCGCGGCGACGCTCTCTGCCTCGCCGGCGGCGTTCCAGCGGCGGCTGCGGCTGGATTATGCCTGCTGGCTGCTGGAGAACAGCCCGCGCAGCATCACCCAGATCGCCTTCGATTGCGGCTTCTCCGACGCCGCGCATTTCTCCCGCGAGTTCCGGCACATGTTCGATGCCTCGCCGCGCGAGTTCCGTACTGCCCGTACCGCGGCGCCGCGGCCCGAGCCGGTCAGATAACCACAACCCGATCCGGCAGCTCGTTGGTGTCGCCGGGCCTGGGCGGCACATGGGCGGCGAGAATGCGGCCGGCTTCGGCGACACCGTTGCTCAGCCCCTCGGCCAGGCGCTCCTCGCGCGCGCCGGCCAGCACCAGCGCGCACACCGTCCGCCACGCCTCATGGCCAACGCGGGAATGAATGCCCTCATCCGCCACCACTTCGACCAGCCGCTCCGGCAGCGCCACCATGATGAGGACGCCGGTGCGCTCGCGCGTCTGGTGGATGCCATGGGCAAGGAAATGGTCGATCGCCGCGCCGCGCGCCGCCGCGCGCCGTGACGAGGGCGGCACCACCAGCGGGCCGAGCGGGGAGAACAGCAATAGCGCGCCGACCAGCACGAACACGATGGCCTGGAGCGACAGCAGCATCGGCACGCTGAGCGCGGTGAACAGCGCCAGCGGCCAGGGCATCACGAGGGCAGCGAGCGCCGCCCACATCAGCGCGTAGAAGGCATGGCGCACCAGCGGCTGCGTGGTAATGACGACGCGGATCTCGCCAGCGGTCGTCGCTTCGGCGGCCCGGATGGCGGCCGCGACGGCGTGGTGCTCGCTCTCGGTCAGCACGTGGGTCATCACCAGCTCCCCGAGGCGCCGCCGCCGCCGGAGGAACCACCCCCGCCGGAGAATCCGCCGCCGCTGCCGCCCGACCAGCCGCCCCCGCCGCCGCCGCGCGGAAAGTCCCAGGTCGAGATGCCGCCGGGTATCACCACCGCGCCGCCGCGCCCGCGCCGATAGCCGGCCCCGGGCCCGCCGCCGCCCCGCGTCGAGCGATAGAAGACGTAGATCCAGAAGGCGATCATCAGCACGAAGAAGATCAGATGCAGCCAGTCGTCCGGGCTCATCGCCGGCTTCTCGGCCTGCCGGGCGCGGGCCTTGGCCTCTTCCGGATCGAGGTTCAGCACCTCGATCACCGCGTCCGCGCCCTTGGTGACGCCGCCGGCGAAATCGCCGCTACGGAAGGCGGGCAGCATGGCGGTCTGGATGATGGTGCTGGTCACCGCGTCGGTGAGTACGCCCTCCAGGCCGTAGCCGACCTCGATGCGCACCTTGCGCTCATTGGGCGCGACCAACAGCAGCGCGCCATTGTTCTTGTCGCCCTGGCCGAGCTTCCAGGCGCGGAACAAGCGGTTGGCATAGTCCTCGACCGAGGTGCCCTGCAGCGAGGGCACCGTCGCCACCACGAACTGATCGGTGGTCTTGCCTTCCTGCGCTGCCAGCTTGGCGTCGAGCGCGGCGCGGGCGGCGGGGTTGAGGATACTGGCCGCGTCCACCACCCGCCCGGTGAGCGGGGGAAAGGTCAGCTCGGCGCGCGCGGGAGCCAGCAGACACAGAAATGCGAGCCCGAAGGCGAGCGCGAGCGAAGCCAAACCTGACGCGACGCGCGACGGCATCAGCCGCCCCCGCTCAGTTGAACTTCACCTGCGGCACCTTCATCTGCTCCTCGGGGATGGTGAAGGTCTCCATCGGCTTGTTGTTGCGATAGAGCGTCATCGCCCAGAGCGCGCCGGGATAGGTGCGCAGCTCGGTATTATAGACCCGAACCGCGTCGATATAATCGCGCCGCGCCACCGCGATGCGGTTCTCGGTGCCCTCGATCTGCGACTGCAAGGCGAGGAAGTTCTGGTTCGACTTCAGGTCCGGATAGGCCTCGGACACCGCGATCAGCCGGCCCAGCGCGCCGGAGAGCTGGGCCTGCGCATCCTGGAATTTCTTGAAGGTCTCGGGATCGGTGATGGTCGAGGCGTCGACCTTGATCGAGGTGGCGTTGGCCCGCGCCTGCGTCACCTGGGTCAGCACGTCCTTTTCCTGCTGGGCATAGCCCTTCACCGTCTCGACCAGGTTCGGGATCAGGTCGGAGCGCCGCTGATACTGGTTCAGCACGTCGCTCCACGCCGCCTTGGCCTTCTCCTCATTGGTCGGGATGTTGTTGATGCCGCAGCCGGCAAGGCAGAGCGCCAGCAGCGCCATCACGATCGGCGCCCGCACGGAACGAAAGGTGCCGGCAAAAGAAATACGGTTGGACATGATAGCCCCCACTGTTCGATGACGTCCCGCCAGACGGCATCCGAGTGCTGTTATAGAGCCTGATGCGCCGTCCGGCCAACCGCGCGGGCAGCAAGGCTAGCGCCGCCGCTCCAGCGTGGCGAAGAAGGCGATGGTGAGGCCCAGCACGATCAGCAGCAGCACGAAGGCCGCGGCCGCGCCCTCATTGAGGTGCAGGCCGAGAAAGGCGCGGCGATAGGCGAAGAAGCTGAGCATCTCGGTGGAGGTGCCGGGCCCGCCCTTGGTCAGCACGTAGACGAGGTCGTAGGTGCGGAACTCGTTGATGAGCTGGATGATGACGGCGATCGCCGCCACCGGCCGCAGCATCGGCAAGGTGATGTACCAGAATTGCTGGAACTGGCTGGCGCCGTCGACCTCGGCCGCCTCGTAAGGGTCGCGCGGCAGCGCGGCGAGGCCGGCGGCGAGGATCAGCACCACGAACGAAGTCTGCTGCCAGATGTCGATGCCGGCCATGGTCCAGAGCGCGAGGTCGGCCGAGCCGAGCCAGTCGAGCCGCGGCAGGCCGAGCGCCTCCATCAGCTGGTTGGCGATGCCGAGATTGGGCTGCAGCAGCATGCGCCAGATCAAAGCGACGCTCACCGGCGACATCGCCATCGGGATGGTGAGGATGGCAAAATAGACCGGCTTCATCGTCACGGTGCGGTTCAGCATCATCGCCACCGCGAGGCCGATGACGAACTCGCCGACCACGGTGACGACGGAATATTTGATGGTGAGCCACACCGCGCCCCAGAACAGCGGGTCGGCCATCACCGTCGCGAAGTTCCTGAGCCCGACGGAGGGCTGGAGCATCGGCTTCAGCAGTGTCAGCGACGACAGCGAGATCAGCAGCGCATAGACCAGCGGAAAGCCCATCACCACGACGAGCGTGATGAGGCCCGGCAGGGCGAAGGCCCAGCCGGTGCGCCAGTCCCGATCCGCGAAGGCAAGCACGCGCATCCGATCTCTTTCTTGGTTCCTACGACGTCAACCGGAGGTGCCGCGAAGCGGCGTCGAAGGATGCCCACCCGGCCTTCTTCCCCCTCTCCCCGATGGGGAGAGGGTTGGGGTGAGGGGTCTTCTTCGCTCTGCAGCCGTGAGCCCCCTCACCGACCCGCTTCGCGGGCCACCTCTCCCCAACGGGGAGAGGGAAGAGGATGTGACGGCTCCCGAAAGAAGCGCCCGGCGCGGCGGCGGGGGGCTGGGCTGCCGCGCCGGGGCTGCGCGGGACCGCCCGAAGGCGGTCCCGGACATGCGTTCGCGTCATTTGTTGAGGAGTTGGGTCAGGCCGTCGGCGGCCGCCCTCAGCGCGTCGGCGGGCTTGGCCTGTCCGCCGGCAGCGAGGGAGAGCTGGGCGCCGAGCACGTCCTCATACTGCGCCGAATAGGCGAAGATCGGGAACGACTTGCCGGACGCCACCACGTCGAGGCCCTTGCCGTAGAACGGATACTTCTTCAGCACCGAGGCGTCCTGATAGACGTCGCTGCGCACCGGGGCGTGGCCTTCGAGGGCACGCGCCACCGAGACCTTCTGGCTCTGCACCCACTGGATGAACTTCCACGCCGCTTCCTGCGATTCCGGCGTGGTGTTCTTCGGGATGCCCCAGCCCCAGCCGCCGCTCTCGCCATGGCCGCCCGGCATCACCGAGAGCGCCACCTTGCCGGCGACCGCCGGACACTTCTCCTTGTTGTCGATCTGCGGCAGCATCCACCAATAGGTGACCATGCTGAATGCCTGGCCCGAGCACATCAGCCGCATGGTGTCGTCGAGCGTCGCCGAGAGCGCGCCCTGCTGGGCGCCGTTCTTGACGTTGTCGGCATAGAGCTCCAGCGCCTTGAGGCCGGCCGGGCTGTCGAGTGTCACCTTGCGGTCCGCGCCGAGATAGGAGCCGCCGACCGAGAACAGATAGTTGGAGAACTCCATGGCGTTGGGGTCGCCGCGCTGCGCCTGCATCGCCGCCCCGGCCACACCGGCATTCGCCTTCATGAACTTGGAAAGGCGGACATAGTCCTCGAGCGTGGTCGGCAGCGCCAGTTCCTTGCCCGTCGCGGCCTTGAAGGCGGCCTGCAGCTTGGGATCGGCCAGCAGGTCGGTGCGGTAGATCAGGCCCATCGAGTAATTGTACATCGGGATCAGCGGCAGCTGGTCCTTGGTCTGGCCGAGCAGTTCCAGCATCGAGGGGATGAAGGGCTTGAGGTCATAACCCGACTTCTCGACGAAGGGCTTGAGGTCCACCAGCCAGCCGGCGGCGGGGAATTCGCCGGCCCAGAGGAAGTCGACTTCGAGCAGATTGTAGTAGCTCTCCGGCGAGACCAGCTGGGCGACCAGCTTGTCGTGCATGTCGCCGTAGCCGATCTTCTCGAACTCGACCTTGATGCCGGTTTCCTTGGTGAACTCCGGCAGCATCGCCTCGATGATCTGCGTTTCCGGCACGTCCTCCATCAGCGCGCGGAGCGTGATCGGCTCCGCGCTCGCGGGGAGAGCGGAAGCGAGCATGCTCGCCCCGAGCAATGCCGCGAATAGGCTGCGCTTAGTTGTCATCTCGTTCTCCTGTTCTCTGGGCGGGCGTTCTGCCCGTTTGTTGGCGCATGCCCGGGGGCATGGCGGATTACTTCACACTGCCGAATGTCAGGCCCTGCACGATGAAGCGCTGGATGAAGCGCGAGGCGATCACCAGCGGTAGGACGGCGAGCACCACCCCGGCGGAGACCTTGGCGATCTGCACGCCGTTGGAGGTCTGCAGGGCGGCGAGCGCGACCGGCACGGTGGCGGTCTGTGGACCGCTCAGCACCAGCGCGAACAGGAATTCGTTCCAGGTGAGGATGAAGCCGAGCACGCCGGCGGCAGCGATGCCGGGCAGCGACACCGGCAGCACGATGCGCCAGAACGCGCCCCAGGCGGTGGCGCCGTCGGTCATCGCCGCCCATTCGAGATCGACCGGGATGCCCTCGAAGAACCCCATCAGGATCCAGATCAGGAACGGCAGGTTCAGCGCGGCATAGACGATGATCAGCCCGGTCAACGAATTGGTGAGGCCGAACATCCTGAACAGCGCGAAGGTCGGCAGCACGATGGCGACGGGGGGCAGCATCTGCGTCGCCAGCACCGCGAACCGCCCGGCCTTGCCGCTGGTCTTGAAGCGGGCAAAGGCGTAACCGGTCATCGCCGCGAACGGCAGCGCCACCACCACCGAGCCGAAAGCGACGATCAGGCTGTTGAGATAGGACTGGCCGTAGCGGGTGCTGGTGAACAGCGCGACGTAGTTGTCGAACGTCACGTCCGGCAGCAGCTCCGGCGAATAGGACAGCGGTTCGGGCAGCAGGCTGGTGCGGATCACCCACAGCAGCGGGATCAATATGACGGCGGAGACCAGAAGGAGCCCGAGATGCAGTCCGATGCGTCGCATGATGGTCTCCTCCGCTCTCGCTCAGGGCTTGAGGATGCCGAGGCTCGGCCGCGGCAGAGCCCTGGTGGTCTCGGGGTCGAAAAGATGCATCGGCCGGGCGTCGACATAGAGCGGGACCACGGCGCCAACCGGCGCAGTGAAATGGCGGCTGAGGCGCGCAGCGATCTCGACCGGGCGCTCGCGGCCGATCTGCCCGATGAGGATGTTCTCGACGCCGAGCGCTTCCATCGCCACCACGGTGACGTCGAGCTTTTGCAGGCCCGGCGCCTCGGTCTCGTGCAAATCCTCCGGGCGAATGCCGAAGATCACCTCGCGCCCGGCGGCCGGCGCATAGGCGGCGCGGTGCAGGTCCGGCACCGCCACGTTCAGTCCGTCGGCGGAAACCGTCAGCCCGTCACCCTCGCCTTGCAGGCGAGCGGGAATGAGGTTCATCGGCGGCGTGGCGAGGAAGCGGGCGACGAAGGTGTCGACCGGGTCGGCATAGACTTCCAGCGGCTTGCCGACCTGGATCATGCGGCCCTCGCGCATGATGCAGATGCGGTCGCCCATGGTCATGGCCTCGACCTGGTCGTGGGTGACGTGGACGATGGTGCGGTTGAGCCGGCGATGCAGCTTGACCAGTTCGAGCCGCATCTCGGCGCGCAGCTGCGCATCGAGGTTCGAGAGCGGCTCGTCGAGCAGGAACGCCACCGGATCGCGCACGATGGCGCGACCGAGCGCTACGCGCTGGCGCTGGCCGCCGGAGAGCGCGGCCGGCTTGCGATCGAGATAGGGGGTGAGGCCGAGGAGGTTGGCCGCCTCCTTGATCTTGTCGTCGATCACGCCGGAGGCCACGCCGCGCATCTTCAGGCCGAAGCCCATATTGTGGCGCACGCTCATATGCGGATAGAGCGCGTAGGACTGGAACACGACCGCGACGTTGCGGTCGCGCGGCGCGACATTGTTCACGCTGCGCCCGCCAATGCGCAGTTCGCCCGCACTGATGCTCTCGAGGCCCGCAATCATGCGCAGCGTGGTCGATTTCCCGCAGCCCGACGGGCCGAGGAAGATCACGAACTCGCCGTCCTCGATCTTCAGATCGACGTCGCGGACGCCATAGGCGCCGTTGGCGTAGAGCTTGGAGACATGATCGAGCTCGATCGACGACATCGGCATTCCTCTGGCCGCCCGCACTCCTCGCGGGAGCCGGCGGTCGGGCTAGGCGGGGAATAGTACGGAAACAAATCCGAACATGGCAAGCGCTAAAATGAACGCAATGTCACGTCAATGGCGGTGAATTCGAACATGAAGGTGCCGACCTCGAACCTAGCCACCTCATCCTGAGGTGCCGCCGCAGGCGGCCTCGAAGGATGCTGAAGCAGAGGAACGTCACTCGGTGGGAGCATCCTTCGAGGCTCGGGCTTCACCCGAGCACCTCAGGATGAGGTCGCATGGCCCGGAGCCTCGTCCTCGTCCCCTCACGTCATATAGACCCCGCCGGTCACATTGATCCCCTGCCCGGTCATGAAGCGCGCCTGGTCGGAGCACAGGAACACGACGACGTCGGCAACGTCCTCCGGCTGTTCGAGGCGGCCCAGCGGGGTCTGCGCGACATAATCGGCGATGACCTGTTCGGGTTCGATGCCACGCAGGCTCGCCTCCCACTGCACCTCGCGCGATTGCATGCTGGTGGCGACAAAGCCGGGGCACACCGCATTGACGCGGATGCCCTTGGCGGCGAGTTCGCGCGCCAGCGACTGGGTCCAGCCGAGCACGGCGAATTTCGAGGCGGCATAATGCGCCAGGAACGGCGCGCCGACCTTGGCGGCGAGCGAGGCGGTGTTGACGATGCAGCCTTTGCCGCTCGCCGCGAAATGCCGCGCCGCGACCTGGTTGGTGAGGAACACGCCGCGGGTATTGACCGCGAAATTGAAGTCCCATTCCTCGTCGGTCAGTTCCAGCGCCGGCGTCATGGTGGACACGCCGGCATTGGCGATCAGCAGGTCGCAATCCCCTAATCCGGCGAGCACCTGGGCGAAGGCGTTCTCCACCGATTCGCGATGGCGCACATCAACCTCAACCGCGATCGCCCCGCCGCCGAGTTCAATCGCAGTGCGGCGCGCCGCGTCGAGATTGATGTCGCCGACCGCCACTTTCACGCCTTGCCGCGCCAACGCTTCAGCAATGGCACGCCCGATGCCGGCGGCACCGCCGGTGACGAAAGCGCGTCGGCCGGCGAGTTCGGGATACATCGCGGAAGGGCTGGTCATGGGCTGGCATCCTCGTGTGAGAGGTGTACAGTATCTCAACATAAACGCACATCAAGTGAGTTCTTATGTTTGAATTTGTTTGATCTGTGCGGTAGGACTAGGGCCGCAAGGCATGGCGACGGATTCCCCTCGCCCGGCCCGATGCTTCGGATGCGACGATGGCCGACGACCTCTCATTTGAGCCTTCTGCGCCTCGGGGACCACACGGCGAGAACGCGCCGCGCGGCGAGGAGCGTCCGCGCGTGCTCTCCCAGGTGCGCCATGCCCGCATCCTCGATCAGCTGGGTGCCAGCGGCGCCGTCAGCGTCGCCACCATCGCCGCGGAGCTTGGCGTCTCCGACATGACCATCCGCCGCGACCTGCTGGAGCTGGAGCGCGACGGCCGGCTGGTACGCGTCCATGGCGGCGCGGTGGCACCCGAAGCACCCCCTGTCGCGATCATGGACAGCGACGAGCCGAGCTTCGACGCGCGCCTGCGCCGCGGGCTGGAAGCCAAGGACGCCATCGCCACGCTCGCCGCCTCGCTGGTCGCCGGCCACCGAACCGTCGCCGTCGATGTCGGCACCACCACCTATCTGATGGCGAAGCATCTGCGCGACGTCCCGCACATCAAGGTGTTCACCAACAGCCTGCGCGTCTCCGCCGCGCTCGACGGCACCGCGCCGGAGGTCTATGTCGCCGGCGGCCGGGTGCGCGCCGACGAGATGTCGGTCTGGGGTCCGACCGCCATCGCCCAGTTCGAGAAACTGTGGTTCGACGTCGCGGTGATCGGCGCCTCGGGCGTCACCGCCGACGGCTTCTTCGATTATTCCTTCGAGGATGCCGACATGAAGCGGGTCTATCTGCGCCGCGCCGGCATCCGCATTCTGCTCTGCGACGCCGCCAAGTTCCAGCGCATGTCGCTGGTGCAGGTCGGCGCGCTCACCGACATCAACATGCTCGTCACTGATGCCGAGCCACCACCGCGCATCGCCGCCGCCCTTGCCGCGGCCCGCGTCGACGTGCGCGTCGCCCCAGTGCCTGCCGGGACCTGAAGCCCCGCTTGTTTCTCAAGGAGTGTCCACGATGGTTTTCGAGTGCTTCGGCGACAAGAAGAAGGTCGTCATCGCCATGGCCCATATCGGCGCCCTGCCCGGCGCCCCGCTCTATGATGCCGATGGCGGCCTCGACAAGCTGGTCGAGGGCGTGCTGGCGGACATCGAGAAGCTCCAGGCCGGCGGCGTCGACGCCATCATGTTCGGCAACGAGAACGACCGGCCCTACGTCTTCAAGGCCGCGCCCGAGGGCGTCGCGGCGATGTCCGCGATCGTCCAGGCGGTGAAGCCCTCGCTCAAGGTGCCATTCGGCGTGAACTATCTGTGGGATCCGCAGGCCAGTGTCGCCATCGGCGCGGTGACGGGCGCCAGCTTCGTGCGCGAGATCTTCACCGGCCTGTTCGCCTCCGACATGGGCCTGTGGGAGCCGAACTGCGCCGAGGCCGCGCGGCTGCGCCACAATCTTGGCCGTGACGACATGAAGCTGTTGTTCAACATCAATGCCGAGTTCGCCCATTCGCTCGACCAGCGCCCGATCGAGCTGCGCGCCAGGAGCGCGGTGTTTTCCTCGCTCGCCGACGCCATACTGGTGTCCGGCCCGCTGACCGGCCAGCCGGCCGACCAGTCGCATCTGCGCAGCGTGGCCGAGACGGTGAAGGACGTGCCGGTGTTCGCCAATACCGGCGTGAACATCGACAATGTGCGCGACATCCTCTCGCTGGCGAGCGGCGTCGTCATCGGCACCCATTTCAAGGTCGACGGCAACACCTGGAATGCGGTCGATGCCGGCCGCGTCGCCCGCTTCATGGACGTCGTGAACAAGCTGCGCTGAACCGGCTGAACCTCCATGCCCTGCGTCCTCGGCCTCGATATCGGCACCACCTCGACCATCGGCCTCCTCGTCCGGCTCCCCGGTGAGGTGCTGGGTGTCGCGTCGCGGCCGGTGACGCTCTCCTCGCCTCATGCCGGCTGGGCCGAAGAGGATCCGGCCGAGTGGTGGGCGAACGTTCGCGCCATCACGGCTGAACTGATCGCGACGTCGGGTATCGAGCCAAGCGAGATCGCCGCCATCGGCGTCACCGGCATGCTTCCGGCCGTGGTGCTGCTGGATCAAGACGGCGCCGTGCTGCGTCCCTCCATCCAGCAGAGCGATGGGCGCTGCGGCGTCGAGGTCGGCGAACTGCGCGCCGAGAAGGACGAGGCCGAATTCATCGCCAAGGCGGGCAACGGCATTAACCAGCAACTGGTCACCGCCAAGCTGCGCTGGATCGCCCGACACGAGCCGGACGTCTTCGCCCGCATCGCCACCGTGCTCGGCTCCTATGACTATGTGAACTGGAAGCTCACCGGCGAGCGCGCGGTCGAGCAAAACTGGGCGCTGGAGGCCGGGTTCGTCGATGTCGCCCGCCACGAGATCGACGACGAACTCGTGGCCTGGGCCGGCATCCCTCGCAGTGCGGTGCCTCGCAAGGCAGCCTCGCACGAGGTGATCGGCCACGTCACACCCGAGGCCGCCGCCGCGACCGGGCTCAATGTCGGAACCCCGGTGGTTGGTGGTGCCGCCGACATGATCGCCTCGGCACTCGGTGCCGGCGTCACCAAGGCCGGCGATGTGCTGCTGAAGTTCGGCGGCGCTATCGATGTGCTCACCGCCACCGACCGGGTGCGGCCCGATCCCCGGCTCTATCTCGATTATCACCTCGTCCCTGGCCTGTTCATGCCCAATGGCTGTATGTCCACCGGCGGCTCCGGGCTGAACTGGTTCGTGCGCACCTTCGCCGGTGGCGAGGCCGCGGCTGCCGAACGCGAGTGCATCAGCATCCACCAGCATCTCGACCGTCTCGCGGCGGCGAAACCGGCGGGTGCCGATGACCTCGTCTTCCTGCCCTATCTGCTCGGCGAGAAGACGCCGATCCATGATCCGCAGGCGCGCGGCGTCATCGACGGGCTGACGCTCTCGCACGATATCGGCCATCTCTGGCGCGCGCTGCTGGAGGGCTATGCCTATGCCATCGCCCACCATATCGAGGTGCTGAACGATATGGGCCACGCCACGAACCACTTCTTCGTCTCCGATGGTGGTTCGCACAGCCGGGTATGGATGCAGATCGTCGCCGATGTGCTGCAACGCCCGGTGCAGCGGCTCAACGGCCATCCCGGCTCCTCGCTCGGCGCCGCCTGGACCGCGGCGGTCGGCGTCGGCCTCGCCGATTGGCCGGGCATTGCGCGCTTCGTCGCATATAGCGAGCAGGTGCAGCCCGATCCGCGCAACGCAGAAGTCTACGGTGCCGGCTACCGGCGCTTCCGCGAGCTCTATCGCCGGCTGAGGGATTTGCCGTGAACCTACCCCGCTTCCGCGCCGTTGCCTGGGACATTGACGGCACGCTGGTCGACAGCGAGCCGCTGCACCATGAGGCGCTGCTGGCCGCCGGCCACAATTGGGACGTCGACCTCTCCGACCTGCCGGACCAGGCGTTCCGCGGCATCCATGTCGGCGATGTGTGGAAGCTGCTCACCCCGCGCTTGCCGGCCGACATCATCGAGGCGGACTGGCACGAGGCAATCAACGATCATTATGTCGGCCACTATGAACGGCTGGTCGCCATTCCCGAGGCGGTCGCCACCATGCGCGCACTTGCCGGGCTCGGCGTCCGCCAGGTGTGCGTCTCCAATTCGGCGCGCCGCGTGGTCGACGCCAATATCAAGTCGCTCGGCATCGAGGACATCATCGAGTTCTCGCTGAGCTTCGACGATGTGACGGTCGGCAAGCCCGATCCTGAACCCTACCTCGCCGCCTGCCGGAAGCTCAGCCTCCAACCGGGCGAGGTGGTGGCGGTGGAGGACAGCCGTTCCGGGGTAACCTCCGCACGCGCCGGCGGGCTTTATGTGGTCGGATATCTCCCCTCGGGCGGCGATTTCGGCGAGGTCGATCTTGCGACGGATAGGTTGTCGTCGGTGCTGGAGCTGTTTCGGGCCGGCAATTAGCCGTCATCCCGGCCGCAGCGAAGCGAAGAGCCGGGATCGCTTCCAGATGTTTGCGCGATCCCGGATCGGCCTGACGGCCGTCCGGGATGACGTCGGTTGAAAAGGCACCAAGTCCCCTCACACCGGCGCCTGCGCCGGCAGCGGTAGCCGTGCACGTTCCGGCTGCGCCTGCACTTTCAGTTCATGGATGAACGCATCGACCAGCGGCTGTTCGCCCTTCAGCCGCCGCGTCGCGACGAAATGCGCGGATTCGAAGCCGTAGCTCTCCGGCCGCAGCACCCGCATCTGCTCCCGCCGCACCCAATCTTCGCCAATATGGCGCGGCAGATAGCCGATGAAGCGGCCGGACAGGATCATCATCACCTGCGCCTCCATGTGCACCACCGAGGCGCTGGCACGCGGATGATTGACCCGGTAGAGGTCGTCGAGGTGGCGATAGCCGCGCACCGAGAACAGCGCCTCCTCGATACGCTGATGGTTGATCTCGCGCCCCGGCAGCTCATAGAGCGGATTGCCGCGCCCGCAATAGAGCGCCTGCGGCTCGCGATAGAGCGGGATGTAGGAGATGCCCGGCACCTTCTGCGAGAACGGCCCGACCACGATATCCCGGGCGCCGTCCATCAATGAGCGTTCCAGCGCCAGCGGCGTGCCGAGCTCGAGATCGACGAACACCTCCGAGGCATAGGCGGTGTAGCGCGACAGCGCGGTCTGCAGCCCGAGCTGTGGGCTGGTGACGACGCCGTCGACAATGCCGACCCTGAGCCGCCCGACCAGCCGGCGCTGATCGCGGCCGATGCGGCCCTGGAAGGCGTCGATGTCGTCGAACAGCTGCTTGGCCGCGGCGAAGGTGGACTCGCCGAACGGCGTCAGCCGGAAGCCACCACGGCCGCGCTCGCACAGCTGGCTGCCAAGCTTTCGCTCCAGCGCCGCCAGATGGGTCGAGAGCGTCGACTGGGTGAGGTTCAGCGCGATCTGCGCATCGTGGAAGCCGCCCTCCTCCGCCAGCACGACGAAGACGCGCAGCAGCCGCAGGTCTATATTGTCGAGGCGGCGCATGGGATTGGCTCCGAAAATGCGGACATCGAAGATTACCGATGTAAGCATTCATTAAAAGCAATTTTCCTGCATGTGAAATTGCGGGAGCATGCGTCGCCTTCCAAAGGAGCGTCGCCAATGAACGCCAGAATCAATCTCTCCGCCCTCGCCGTGCTCGGCCTTCTCGCGGCCGGCCCCGCCAACGCCGCCGACACCATCCGCGTGCTGGCCCCGACCTGGCCCGGCTTCGCCCCGGTGCTGGTCGCCTCCGACCTCGGCTACTTCAAGGAGATGGGGCTCACCGTCGACATGAAGTTCGAGGACGACCGCGCCAACGTCATGGCTGCCTTCGCCCGCGGCGACATCGATGTCGACATGCGCACCGTCGGCGAGCACCAGGGTCGCCCGCGCGATGCCTCGACCCCCGGCATCATCATCGGCACCATCGACAGGTCGCTCGGCGGTGACGGCGTGATCGCCGACGGTTCGATCGCCAGCGTCGCCGACCTCAAGGGCAAGACCATTGCCGCCGAGCCCAACATCCCGGCCCGACTCTTGCTCCAGCTCGCTTTGAAGCAGAAGGGGCTGACCTTGAAGGACCTCGACATCAAGGAGATCGCCACCGCCGATACCGTGGCGGTGTTCGCGGATTCCTCGGTCGCCGCGGTGGCGAGCTACGAGCCCTTCATGTCGCAGGCGCTCACTGCGCATGCCGCGCGCAAGCCGAAGCTGCTGCTGTCCTCCAAGGACAGCGACATCATCATCGACGTCATCACCGCCCGCCAGGATGATCTCAAGGCCAATCCGAAGAAGTACCAGAACTTCCTGAAGGGCATCTACAAGGCAGTTGCCTATTACAAGAGCAACCCGGCCGACTTCATCAAGCTGGCGGCGCCGCACTACAATCTGAGCGAAGCCGAGGTGAAGGACATCCTCGACACTTCGCTGGTCTATACCAGCCTGGAGGACGCGAGCGCGCTGATCGGCACGCCCGCCAAGCCCGGCACGCTCTACGGCATCTTCGACACCGTCATGGCGCTGAACCTCGAAAACGGCGCCGCCGACAACAAGCTCGTCGCCGCCCAGCAGATCGACCCGTCGGTAATGGCGGCTGTCGCAGCCAGCAAGTGAGCGATGGCCAATTGACCGAACCCGCCCGGGAGCATCAGATGACGGAAGTCGCGGCCGGAACCGCCCCCCTCGGTCGCGATGCCTCTGCCGGCGCCGTTGGGCAAATGGCGGCGCCGGCAGATACTCACGCCACCACCAGCTTCCGGATCGGCGACCTGTTCCGGCTGCGAGCGCCGCTGCCGCCCTTCGTCAGCGGCGCCATCGCGGTTGGCGCGAGCCTGCTGCTGCTCGCGGTCTGGGAGGTCGTCGCCCGCGCCGGCCTTACCAATCCGCTGTTCTTCCCCGCACCGAGCGCCGTGCTCGACGCGATGCGGCGGATGTTCGCCGAGCAGAACCTCGCCTGGCACGCCGGCGTCTCGATCCTCCGGGTCTGGGCCGCGTTCCTGCTCGCGGCGGTGATGGCGATCCCGATCGGCATGCTGATGTCGGGCTACCGGGCGTTCGGCGCTGCCATCGAGCCGGTGATCGACTTCATCCGCTATCTCCCGGTGCCGGCCCTGGTGCCGCTGTCGATCATCTGGTTCGGCGTCGGCGAGGAGACCAAGATCTTCCTGCTCTGGCTCGGCACCTTTTTCCAGCTGGTGCTGCTGGTGGCCGACGACATGCGCCGGGTGCCGCACGAATATATCGAGATCGCCTACACCATCGGCGCCAAGCCCTGGCAGGTCCTGAAGGATGTCGCCTTCCGCGCCATGCTGCCCGGCCTCGTCGACAATCTGCGCATCACGCTGGGCTGGTGCTGGACCTATCTGATCATTGCCGAGATCGTCGCGGCGAGCTCGGGGCTCGGCTTCGTCATCTGGACCGCGCGCCGCTACATGAAGACGCCGGAAGTCATGGCCGGCGTCGTCCTCATCGGCCTGATCGGCCTTCTCACCGACCAGCTCCTGCGCCTCCTCCACCGGCGCGCCTTCCGCTATCTGTGAGGAGCGACGCCATGGCCGCCCATCTCGAATTCGTCCATGTCACCAAGCGCTTCGGCGCGGTGGAAGTGGTCGCGACGCCCTTCGATCTCGCCGTGCAGGACAAGGAGTTCGTGGTCTTCCTCGGCCCCTCCGGCTGCGGCAAGACCACGCTGATGCGCATGGTCGGCGGTCTCGACACCCCGAGCACCGGCGAGATCCGCCTGCAGGGCAAGGCTGTCGGCGGGCCGGACCGTCGCCGCGGCATGGTGTTCCAGTCCTATTCGTCCTTCCCCTGGCTGACGGTGGCCGAGAACGTCGCCTTCGGCATGCACTACCGCAAGGATCTGTCCGAGGAAGAGAAGCTCGCCCGCCGCGATCATTATCTCGATCTGGTCGGGCTTTATGAATTTTCCAACGCCTACCCGAACCAGGTCTCTGGCGGCATGCGCCAACGCATCGCCATCGCTCGCACGCTCGCCTGTGGCTCCGACGTGCTGCTGATGGACGAACCGTTCGGCGCGCTCGACGCGCTGCGACGCGAGCAATTGCAGACCGAGCTGCGCCGCATCCAGCGCCGTGACGCCAAGACCGTGGTGTTCGTCACCCACGATGTCGAGGAAGCCGTGTTCCTTGCCGACCGCGTCGTGGTGTTCTCGCCGCGCCCGGCTCGCATCATGGCCGATATCGATGTGCGCGCCCGCCTCGGCGAGGAACGCACGCTGGAGATGCGCGACGGCGCCGATTTCTTCGCCTTGCGCAACGAGGTGCTGCACCTCGTGCGCACTTATGCCGGGAGCGCAGCATGAAACTCGGTGGCCTGTCCGGACGCACCGTCCTCGTCACTGGCTCGAGCCGAGGCATCGGCCTCGGCATCGCCCGCGCCTTCGCCGCCGCGGGCGCCGACCTGCACATGCTGGCCGACAATGAGGACATCGTCGAAGTCGCCGAACGGCTCGGCGCGAAGGGCTACCAGGCCGACATAACCAAGGCCGACCAGCTCGCCGCGGTCGCGGAGGCCATCCCGCAGTTGCATGTGCTAGTTAACAATGCCGGATTGGAGCTGATAACGCCGCTCGACGACGGCGGCGCCGCCAACGAGACAACGTTCCGGCGCGTGGTCGAGATCAATGTGGTCGGCACCTTCCTCGCCACCCGCGCCATGCTGCCGCGCATCCCGCTCGGCGGGCGCATCGTCAATACCGCCTCGGTGTGGTCGCGCGGCTCGGAGGCGCTGTTCGGCGCCTATGTCGCCTCCAAGCACGCGGTCATCGGCCTCACCAAGACCTGGGCCAAGGAGCTCGGCCCGCGCGGCATCAATGTGAATGCGGTGTGCCCCGGCTGGGTGCGCACCGAGGCTTCGCTACGCTCGCTGAACGTCATGGCCGAGCGTCAGAGCGTCGAGCCGGACGCCTTGCTGGGCGACATCGTCGCCGCGCAGATCCTGCCCGGCTTCATGGATCCGGACGACGTCGCCGGCACCTATCTGTTCCTCGCCTCCGACCTGGCCAGCAACATCACCGGCCAGAGCCTCGGCGTCGATCGTGGAGAATTTCCGTGGTGAATGACCCCCACAAGGATCTGCGCATCGTGGTGACGGGCGCGGCGAGCGGCATCGGCCGCGCCTGCGCCGCGCGCCTCGCCGCCGCCGGCGCCCGCGTTGTCGGCCTCGATCTGCGCCCCGGCAATGGGGACTGGCACATGGTCGCTGCCGACCTCACGCAGGAAGCCGAGGTGGTGCGCGCCATGGAGGCCGCGTCCGCCCATCTCGGCGGGCTCGATGTCGTCGTGAATTGCGCCGGCATCGATCTCGAGAGTCCGCTCTCGTCGTTCGACCTTGATGCCTTCGACCGCATGGTCGCGGTCAATGTGCGCGGCACCATCCTCGTCGCCCGCGAGGCGTTGCGCCATTTCGGCGAGCACGGCCGCATCATCAACACCGCCTCTGAGCTGGCCTATCTCGGCCGCGCCGGCGCCTCCGGTTACTGCGCCACCAAGGGCGCCATCATCTCACTGACCCGCTCCTGGGCGCGCGAGTTGGCGCCGCGCGTGCTGGTCAATGCGGTGGCGCCGGGGCCGGTCGACACCCCGCTGCTCAACTTCGCAGCGATGAACGCGGCGCAGCAGGCGCTGGAGACCACCAACCCGCTCGGCCGCATCGGCAAGCCGGAAGAGATCGCCGAGGCGGTGCTGTTCCTGGCGAGCCGCGCGACGGGCTTCATCACCGGCCAATGCATCAGTGTCGACGGCGGCGCGGGCATGCACTGAAAAAGATGCACTGAGACAACGAGGGGCAAAACATGGTCGACAGCGTCTATCTGGCCGAACTGAGCTGGCCGCAATTCGCCGAGAAGGTCGCGAGCGGCGCGCCGGTGTTCCTGCCGCTCGGCACCACCGAGCAGCACGGCCCGCATCTGCCCTTGAACGTCGATGTCGTGTTGCCGACCGGTGTGTGCGAGCGCGTGGCGCGCGAGGTCGGCGGCCTTGTCGCTCCCACGATCCCCTATGGCTACAAGTCGATGCCGCGCTCGGGCGGCGGCGAGGCGTTCCCCGGCACGCTGAGCCTTGATGCCAACACCTTCTCGCTGGTGGTGCGCGACGTCATTCGCGGCCTCGGCCATCACGGCGTGCGCCGGCTCGTGGTGTTGAACGGCCATTTCGAGAATTCCTGGCCTTCGGTCGAAGGCCTCGATCTTGGCCTGCGCGAACTGCGCCGCGACGGCATCACCGACATGGAGGTGATGCGCCTCGAGTATTGGGACTTCGTCGAGCGCGCGACGCTCGACCGGCTGTTCCCCGACGGCTTCCCCGGCACCGAACTGGAGCACGCCAGCCTGCTCGAGACCTCGCTCATGCTGCTCTTGAAGCCCGAGCTGGTCGAGATGGACAAGGTGCCCTCCGACGGGCCGGCCAAGTTCCCGACCTATGACCGCTTCCCGGTGCCTAGGGATTACGGCCTGCCGCCCTCGGGCGTGCTCGCCGACGCTAGAGGTTCCACCGCCGAGAAGGGCGGCTGGATCATGACCGACCACGTCGCGCTGATCGCCAAGGCGGTCCGCAAGGAGTTCGGGCTTTAGCCCTCACCGACGACGTCATCCTGAGGTGCGAGCGAATAGCGAGCCTCGAAGGATGCTGAAGCAGGAGGCGGCCACAGGAGGCGAACATCCTTCGAGGCCGCTTCGCGGCACCTCAGGATGACGTGGTTCCGTAATGACAAAAGGAAAACAACAAAATGTCCACGCGTTTCGAACCCGTCGATTCCGGTAGCGTGCCGCGCTTCGCCGGCATTCCGACCTTCATGCGCCTGCCGCTGGCGACACCCGCCGAGGTCGACATCGCCATGCTCGGCGTGCCGTTCGACGGCGGTGTCACCAACCGCGCCGGCACCCGCCATGGCCCGCGCGAACTGCGCAACCAGTCGAGCCTGATGCGCCGCGTGCACCATGTCACCGGCGTTTCGCCCTATGACCGCGCCCGCGTCGCCGATTGCGGCGACGTGCCGATCGACCCGATCGACCTGATGCGCACGCTGGACCTGATCTCCGGCTACTATACGCAAGTGAAGGCGGCCGGCGCGCGCCCGCTCTCGGCTGGCGGCGACCATCTGGTCACCCTGCCGATCCTGCGCGGCCTCGCCGGCGACGGGCCGGTCGGGCTGATCCAGTTCGACGCCCATTCCGACACCTATGACAGCTTCTTCGGCCACAGCCGCTACAATCACGGCACGCCGTTCCGCCGCGCCATCGAGGAAGGGCTGATCGATCCCAGGCGCTTCGTGCAGATCGGCCTGCGCGGTGCCATCTCCGACGCCGACAATTACGACTTCGCCAAAGCCTGCGGCGTGCGGATGATCTTCATCGAGGAGTTCGTCGAGCGCGGCGTGAAGGACGTGATGGACGAAGCGCGCGCGATTGTCGGCGATCAGCCGACCTATGTCACCTTCGACATTGACGGCATCGACCCCTCGCAGGCGCCCGGCACCGGCACGCCGGAGATCGGCGGCTTCTCCACGCGCGAGGCGCAGCAGATGGTGCGCCGGCTCGACGGCCTAAACCTGATCGGCGCCGATCTCGTCGAGGTCGCCCCGCCCTTCGATCCGTCCGGCCTCACCGCGCTGACCGGCGCCACCATCATGTTCGAGCTGCTCTGCGTGCTCGCCGGCGCGGTCGAGAAGGCGAAAGGAGCCGCAGCATGAGCCATGGTTATGAGAGTGGCCGGCTGGACCTGCCCTTCGTCGGCATCTGCACCTTCGGCAAGTATCCGCTACAGCTCGACTGGGATCGCATCGAGGCCGATGTCGCCATCGTCGGCGCGCCGTTCGATCTCGGCACGCAATGGCGCTCCGGCGCGCGCTCGGGCCCGCGGGCCATCCGCGAAGCCTCGACGCTGTTCGCCTTCGGCCATGCCGGCGCCTATGACCATGAGGACGACGTCGTCTATCTGCCGGCCGACAAGACCCGCATCGTCGATATCGGCGATGCCGACATGATCCATACCGACACCGCGCGCAGCCACGACAATATCGAGTTCGCGGTGCGCAAGATCCTCAAGGCCGGCGCGCTGCCCGTGGTGCTGGGCGGCGACCATTCCATCAACATCCCCTGTGTCGCCGCCTTCTCCGAGGAGGCGCCGATCCATATCGTGCAGTTCGACGCCCATCTCGATTTCGTCGACGAGCGCCATGGCGTGCGTAACGGCCATGGCAGCCCGCTGCGCCGTGCCGCCGAGCGACCCTATGTGACGGGGCTGACCCAGCTCGGCATCCGCAACGTCTCCTCCACCGCTCGCGAGGGCTATGAGGCGGCGCGCGCCATGGGCAGCGACATCCTCAGCGTGCGCCAGATCCGCAAGCTGGGGACTGAAGCCGTGCTGAAGCGCATCCCTGCCGGCGCGCGCTATTACGTCACCATCGATATTGACGGCTTCGACCCATCGATCGCGCCGGGCACCGGCACGCCAAGCCATGGCGGCTTCGCCTATTACGAGGTGCTGGAGCTGCTGGACGGCCTCACCAGGCGCGGTACTGTCGTCGGCATCGATCTGGTCGAGGTGGCGCGCGAATACGACCCGGCCGGCGTCACCTCGATCCTCGCCGCACAGCTGCTGCTGAACCTGATCGGCCGCGTGCTGCATCATCGAAAGAGCTGACGCTTCGCAACGGCTTGCCAGCCCGCGGCGCGCGTGAGAAGTCACGCGCACCGCGACAGATCGGGCGAGCAGACCGTGGCCAGCTCCGACACTCCGGCCGGCCCGGATGCCGGCGCGCCTGAGCCGCCGCCCGACGGTGCGCATGGCTTGCGCGCGCTGGTGCGCGCAAGCGAGGTCGGCTTCGTGCTGCTGGCCTCGCTCATCGGCGTCTTCGCCGGTCTTTGCGTGCTGGCCATGGGCTGGATGACGCAGACGCTGCACGAGCTGATCTTCCGCATCCCCGCCGGCCAGCATCTCTCCGTCACCCCGGACATTGCCCCCACGCTGACACTGCTTGGCCCGATACTCGGCGGGCTGGCGTTCGGCATCGCCTCCTGGCTGATCTTCCGAAAGCGCAGCCAGCCGGTCGACCCGATCGAGGCCAATGCGCTGCATGGCGGGCGCATGTCGCTCACCGACAGCCTCATCGTCGCGGTGCAGACCGCGGTGTCGAGCGGCGTCGGCGCCTCGGTGGGGCTGGAGGCCGGCTACACCCAGGCGGCGAGCGGGTTCGCCTCGCGCATCGGCATGCTGTTCCATCTGCGCCGCGCCGACCTGCGGCTGCTGGTCGGCTGCGCTGCCGGCGGCGCTATCGGCGCGGCTTTCGACGCCCCGCTGACCGGCGCCTTCTACGCCTTCGAGCTGATCCTCGGCAGCTATTCCATTGCCGCCTTCGTGCCGGTGATGGCAGCGACCTTCACCGCGACGGTGACAAGGCGCATGCTCGACCCCTCGCTGATGGCCGCCACCCCGCCGGTGGTCGCCGGCGTCGGCGCGGCGGACCTGCCTTCGCTCATCCTCCTCGGCATATTCTGCGGCCTGGCCGGCATCGCCGTCATGCGCGGCGCCACCCTGATCGAGGCAGGATTCCGCCGCTCGGGTGTACCGGTCTTCCTGCGCCCGGCCATTGGCGGCCTGGGGGTCGGCGCGCTGGCGCTGTTCTCACCGGCGGTGTTCTCGGCCGGCCATGGTGCCGTGCATATGTATCTCGCGGTGGAGCAGAGCCTGCCGCAGATCGCCCTGCTCCTGCTCGCCAAGGCGCTCGCCTCCTCGGTCTCCATCGGCTCCGGCTTTCGCGGCGGCCTGTTCTTCGCCTCGCTGCTGCTCGGCGTACTGGCCGGGCGATTGTTCGCCTGCGGTCTTGCCTTCCTGCCGTGGGGGCACACCGCCGACCCCACGCTCTATGCGCTGGTCGGCATGAGCGCGCTCGCGGTGTCCATCGTCGGCGGCCCGATGACCATGACGCTGCTCGCGCTGGAGATGACCAGCGATCTCAAGCTGACGCTCGCGGTGCTCGGCGCGGCGGGTGCGGCGTCGCTGGTCACGCGCCGGCTGTTCGGCTTCTCCTTCGCGACCTGGCGCTTCCATCTGCGCGGCGAGAACATCCGCAGCGCGCACGACATCGGCTGGCTGCGCGAGCTTACCGTCGGCTCGCTGATGCGCCTCGAAGTGCCGCAGGTCGAAGCCGATCTCGAGGTCGCCGAGGCGCGGCGGAAATACCCGCCGGGTTCGACCAATTATCTGGTCGCGGTCGAGGCGGACGGTTCCTATGCCGGCATGGTACCGCCGGCCTTGCTCTATCAGGACGAGCCGCCGGCCACTGTGCGAGCGCTGCTGCGCGATGCCGAGCGCATGCTGCTGCCCGGCACCACCATCCGCGACGCGCTCGCTCTGTTCGACGAGGCCGAGAGCGAGACCGTCGCCGTGGTGGCCGACCGCGAGAGCCGCCGCCTCATCGGCATATTGAGCGAGGCCCACGCCATCCGGCGCTATGGCGAAGAGGTCAGCCGCCGCAATCGCGAGCTGACCGGGGAATGACCGCGGCATAGCTCTGCCATGCCCAACCCGAATGGGAGGCATGCGCAGAAAATGCATTCAGAATGCAGTTTCACTCTTGCGCCGCACCATATCTATGCTGCAAGCAGCACTTGGGCTGTTTTGTCGCGCCTTGGCGTGGGGGATATGGAATGAGCCGTGTGGATATGGCCGGTCTGAAAATCGATTCAGCGCTCCTCGACTTCGTCAATGACGAAGCGATCGTCGGCACCGGGCTTGCGCCAGCCGCTTTCTGGGCAGGCTTCGCCGCCCTGGTGGCGGACTTCGCCCCGCGCAACGCCACACTGCTGGCACGCCGCGACGAGTTGCAGGCCGCCATCGACAAGTGGCATCGCACCCAGAAGGGCAAGCCGGTCGAACCCGCCGCCTATGAGGTGTTCCTCGCCGAGATCGGCTATCTGCTCCCCGAGCCGCCGGCCTTCGAGGTGACGACCGAACAGGTCGATGACGAACTGGCGCGCATTCCAGGCCCGCAATTGGTCGTGCCGGTGACCAATGCCCGCTACGCGCTGAACGCCGCCAATGCCCGCTGGGGCAGTCTTTACGATGCGCTCTACGGCACCGATGCGCTGCCGGAGGATGGCGGCGCGGCCCGCGCCGGAGCCTTCAATCCGATCCGCGCCAACCGCGTCATCGCCCGCGCCCGTGCCTTCCTCGACGAGGCGGCGCCGCTGGCCAAGGGCTCCCACGCCGATGCCGCGGCCTATCGCGTGAAGAACAGCGCGCTGGAAATCACGCTGAAGAACGGCGCCGTCACCACGCTTGCCGATCCCACCCGCTTCGCCGGCCATCGTGGTGCGGAGCTGGCACCCTCGGCGGTGCTGCTGGTCAATCACGGCCTGCATGTCGAGATCGTCATCGATCGCAATCACCGCATCGGCGCCGATGACGCCGCCGGCATCGCCGACATCGTCGTCGAGGCTGCGGTGACCACCATCGTCGATTGCGAGGACAGCGTCGCCGCCGTCGATGCCGAGGACAAGGTCGCGGTCTATCGCAACTGGCTTGGCCTGATGAAGGGCACCCTGTCCGCGCATTTCGACAAGGGCGGCAAGAGCGTCGAGCGCCATCTGGCGGAAGACCGCGTCTACACCGCGCCGGACGGCGGTACGCTGACCTTGCACGGCCGCAGCCTGCTGCTGGTGCGCAATGTCGGCCACCACATGATGACCGACGCCGTGCTCGATGCGAATAGCCAGCCGATCCCGGAAGCCTTGCTCGATGCCGCGGTGACCTCGCTGATCGCGCTGCATGACCTGAAGGCCTCGGGTCCGATCCGCAACAGCCGCACCGGCTCGGTCTATATCGTCAAGCCGAAGATGCACGGCCCCGAGGAAGTCGCCTTCGCCGTCGAACTGTTCGCCCGCGTCGAGAGCCTGCTCGGCATGGCACCTAGCACGCTGAAGATCGGCATCATGGACGAGGAGCGCCGCACCAGCGCCAATCTCACCGCGGCGATCCATGCCGCCCGCGAGCGGGTGGTGTTCATCAATACCGGCTTCCTCGACCGCACCGGCGACGAGATCCACACCTCGATCGAGGCCGGCCCGATGGTGCGCAAGAACGAGATGCGGGCCCAAGCCTGGATCAAGGCCTATGAGGATGCCAACGTCGATGCCGGGCTGAAGACCCATCTCGACGGTCACGGCCAGATCGGCAAGGGCATGTGGGCGATGCCGGACCGCATGGCCGACATGCTGACGCAGAAGATCGCCCACCCGCTGGCCGGCGCCAACACCGCCTGGGTGCCCTCGCCCACCGCGGCGACGCTGCACGCGCTGCACTACCATGCGGTCGACGTGTTCGCCCGCCAGGCTGAACTGCGCCATCGCCAGCCGGCCTCGCGCCGCGACCTGTTGACGATTCCCGTGCTCGACCGCGGCAATTGGGAGCCGGCGGCGGTGCAGGAGGAACTCGACAACAACCTCCAGGGCATCCTCGGCTATGTGGTGCGCTGGATCGACCAGGGGGTCGGCTGTTCCAAGGTGCCGGACATCCATGATGTCGGGCTGATGGAGGATCGCGCCACGCTACGCATCTCCTCGCAGCACGTCGCCAACTGGCTGCTGCACGGCATTGTCAGCGCCGAGCAGGTCGAGGAGACGCTGCGCCGCATGGCCAGGGTGGTCGATCAGCAGAATGCCGGCGATATCGCCTACCGGCCGATGGCGCCGTCCTATGACGGCGTCGCCTTCAAGGCGGCGCGTGACCTGGTCTTCGAGGGCCGCACCCAGCCCAATGGCTACACCGAGTTCATCCTCCACGCGCGGCGGAAGGAAGCGAAGGCGGCGGCGTAAAGACTCACATCTCGTCATCCCGGACGGCCGAAGGCCGATCCGGGATCGTAGGAAGGTGTTGATCGGCAGCCTCGCGCGATCCCGGCTCTCCGGCTTCGCCTCCGGCCGGGATGACGGCTGGAGCCCGCCGCCACCGTTGCTATCCCTGCAACGGTGCTCCTCGCCCGACGAGGATATCGCAGCGCGTCATGCGTGCTATGGTCCCCGTCAACGGAGATGGCTCATGCACACGCCCGTTCGACACCCGGCCGCGACCACGCGCCGCCCGGAGGATACGGACAAGGCCGGCGATATCGACCTCGGTATCGTCTGCGTCGTCTCCAGCGTGGGCCTCTGGCTGACCTGCCTGGTGACGGTGGCGGTCAATGCGTCCGTCCTCGGCCTCATCCTCGTCCTCCTGGCCGGCGCCGGCATCGCCGGGAACGCCTGGCGGCTCGTCACCTCGAAGCGATAAGCTTCACGCCGCCGGCCACTTCCAGTCTCGCACCTCGGGCATGTCGAGGCCGTGGGCGCGGATATAGCGCTCATGGTCGATCAGCTTGTCGCGGATCGCCTGCTTGGCGTAGACCGCCGAAGCGCCGAGCGAGGGTACCCGGTCGATGACATCCGCCACCAGATGGAAGCGGTCCAGCCGGTTGCGCACCACCATGTCGAACGGCGTCGTGGTCGAGCCCTCCTCGACATAGCCGCGCACATGCATGTTGTCGTGGTTGGTGCGCCGGTAGGCCAGCCGGTGGATCAGCCACGGATAGCCGTGATAGGCGAAGATCACCGGCTTGTTGGCGGTGAACAACGCATCGAAATCGGCATCGGTCAGCCCATGCGGGTGTTCCGACTTCGGCTGCAGCGTCATCAGATCGACGACATTGACGACCCGGATCTTCAGCTCCGGAAAATAACCCCGCAGCAGGTCAACCGCGGCCAGCGTCTCCAGCGTCGGCACGTCGCCGGCGCAGGCCATGACGACATCCGGCTCGCCGCCCTTGTCGTTGCTGGCGAACTCCCAGATGCCGATGCCTTGTTCGCAATGCCGGATGGCGGCATCCATGTCGAGCCATTGCGCCTGCGGCTGCTTGCCGGCGACGATGACATTGATGCGGTCATAACTCCGGAGGCAGTGATCGGTGACATGCAGCAGCGTGTTGGCGTCCGGCGGCAGATAGACCCGCACGATGTCCGCCTTCTTGTTCACCACATGGTCGATGAAGCCGGGATCCTGATGGCTGAAGCCATTGTGGTCCTGCCGCCAGACATGGGAGGTGAGCAGATAATTCAGCGAGGCGATGGGTTGGCGCCAGGCGATATCGCGCGATGTCTTCAGCCATTTCGCATGCTGGTTGAACATCGAATCCACGATGTGGATGAACGCCTCGTAGCAGGAGAACAGGCCGTGCCGGCCGGTGAGCAGATAGCCCTCGTACCAGCCCTGGCAGGTATGCTCGGAGAGGATCTCCATCACCCGCCCGTCCGGCGCGAGATGGTCGTCCTCGGGAATGGTCGCGGCATCCCAGGCGCGATCCGTCACCTCGAACAGCGCCTGCAACCGGTTGGACGCGGTCTCGTCGGGGCCGAAGACGCGGAAGTTCCGCGTGGCGTCATTGGCCTTCATTACGTCGCGCAGGAAGGTACCCATCACATAGGTCGCCTCGCCTTCGACGCCGCCGGGATGCGGCACGTCGAGCGCGTACTGCGTGAAGTCCGGCAGCCGCAGCGGCCGGCGCAGCGCGCCGCCATTGGCGTGCGGATTGGCGCTCATGCGCCGTGCGCCTGACGGGGCGAGCGAAGCGATCTCCGGCTTGAGCCTGCCCGCCTCGTCGAACAGCTCTTCCGGCTTGTAGCTCTTCATCCACTCTTCGAGCAGCGTGACGTGCTCGGGCTTCGACATGTCGCTGAACGGCACCTGGTGCGAGCGCCAGAACCCTTCCGTCTTCTTGCCGTCGACGAATTTCGGCCCGGTCCAGCCCTTGGGGCTGCGCAGTATGATCATCGGCCAGCGCGGACGCTCCGTGGCGCCCTCCTCGCGCGCGGCATGCTGGATGTCGCGGATCAGGTCGAACGCCTCGTCCATCGCTGCGGCCATCTTCTGGTGCATGGTCTCGGGATCGTCGCCCTCGACATGGATCGGCTGGTAGCCATAGCCGCGGAACAGTGCCTCCAGCTCTTCCGGCGAGATGCGCGCCAGCACGGTCGGATTGGCGATCTTGTAGCCGTTGAGATGCAGGATCGGGAGCACCGCGCCGTCGGTCGCCGGATTCAGGAACTTGTTGGCGTGCCACGAGGTGGCAAGCGGACCGGTCTCCGCCTCGCCGTCGCCGACCACGCAGGCCGCGATCAGCTCGGGATTGTCCAGCACCGCGCCATAGGCGTGGCTCAGCGAATAGCCGAGTTCGCCGCCCTCATGGATCGAGCCCGGCGTCTCCGGCGCCGCATGGCTCGGGATGCCCCCCGGAAACGAGAATTGCCGGAACAGCCGGCAAATCCCGTCCTCGTCCTGCGAGACATCGGGATAGGTCTCGCTATAGGTGCCTTCGAGATAGGTGCTGGCGACCACGCCCGGCGCGCCATGGCCCGGCCCGGCAATGAACAGCATATCGACGTCGCGCGCCTTGATGATGCGGTTGAGGTGCACGTAAGCGAAGTTCAGCCCCGGCACCGTGCCCCAATGACCGAGTAGGCGCGGCTTGACGTGTTCGAGCGTCAAGGGCTCGCGCAGCAGCGGATTGGCCAGCAGATAGACCTGGCCGACCGAGAGGAAATTGGCCGCGCGCCACCAGGCATTCATGCGGCCCAGTTCGTCGGGGGCCAGTGGCCCGCTCGCCTGAGCCGGGGTTTGGGCGGTCGCCGCGTCCATATCGCTCTCCTCGCACCGTGGCGTCTCGTCCCGTCGACGATACGCCCGCAAAATCGTCGTTGCCGTGACACCCTGCAGATACGACACCTTCGCATAGGCGGACATGGCGCGGCATTGACCCGGGTCAAGCTCTGTAGCGACCTGGCATTGCTTGAGCACGGCTCAGGCCAACCTCAAGCCCACCTTGAGCGGAACTCACCGGGAGTAGTTGAACAATACCGCCCTTGGCGCATTAGCATTGTGTGCTTGACCCAAGGGGAGCGACGTCGATGACTGATGTCCCGATAGAACAGGGCGTAATCGCAACATTACCCACCGCCGAGCCGAGCCTGCACCGGGTCATGGGCCCGTGGCTACTGCTCCTCTTCATCGTCGGCGACATTCTCGGTACCGGCATCTATGCGCTCACCGGGCAGGTGGCGAAGCAGGTCGGCGGCGTGGTCTGGCTGCCGTTCCTCGTCGCTTTCGCCGTCGCCCTCGTCACCGCCTTCTCCTATCTGGAGCTGGTGACCAAATATCCCCGCGCCGCCGGCGCCGCGCTCTATACGCACCGCGCCTTCGGCATCCATTTCATCACCTTTCTTGTCGCCTTCGCGGTGATGTGCTCCGGCATCACCTCGGCCTCCACCGCCTCGCGCGCCTTCGCTGCCAACATGGTGGCGAGCTTCGGCCTCGGCGATCTCGGCGCGGCAGGTGTCACCGCCATCGCCCTCGGTTTCATGGCGCTGGTGGCGATCGTCAATTTCCGCGGCGTCGGCGAGAGCGTGAAGGCGAATGTGGTGCTCACCCTCGTCGAGCTCACCGGTCTCCTGATCATCATCATGATCGGGCTGTGGGCGATCGGCGTCGGGCAAGGCGACGTTTCCCGTATCACCCAGTTCCAGCCGGTGGGCGACCGCGGCGTGTTTTGGTCGGTGATCGGCGCCACCACCCTCGCCTTCTTCGCCATGGTCGGCTTCGAGGATTCGGTGAACATGGCCGAGGAGTGCAAGGACCCCTGCCGGCATTTCCCGAAGGTGCTGCTCGCCGGGCTGGTGATCACCGGCGTGATCTATGTGCTGGTCTCGATCTCGGCGGTGACGCTGGTCGCGCCCGACCAACTCGGCGAAGGCGAGACGCCGCTCCTGAAGGTGGTGCAGGCCGGCGCGCCGGGCTTCCCGCTCTGGATCTTCGGCTTCATCACCATGTTCGCGGTGGCGAACAGCGCGCTGATCAACATGCTGATGGCGAGCCGGCTGGTCTATGGCATGAGCCGCGAACGGGTGCTGCCCTCTGCACTCGGCAAGGTACATGCGACGCGCCGCTCGCCCTATATCGCGATCGGCTTCACCACGCTGCTCGCCTTCGCGCTGATCAGCTTCGTCGGCCAGGTGCCGGCGCTGGGCGGCACCACGGCGCTGCTGCTGCTCTGCGTGTTCACCGTGGTGAACGTCGCGGTGCTGGTGCTGCGGCGAGATCCGGTCGAGCACAAGCATTTCCGCACGCCGACCTTCCTGCCGGTGATCGGGGCGCTGACATGCGCCTTCCTCGCCGGGCCGTGGACCGGGCGCGATCCCGCGCAGTATCGCATCGCCGGCATCCTGATCGGCGTCGGCGTCCTGCTGTGGTTCGTCACCGTCCTCGTCAATCGCTCGGGCGCTCTGCGGCCGGAAGATCCGGCCGAGCACGCCGAGCGTCACACCGGCGGGGTGAACTAACGCCCCGCGACCTGCGTCGCCGGGGCATCGCTCGCTCCGAGCATCAGCAATCCGAGCACGTGGGGCGCCAGCGCGCTCTCCACCTGTTCAGTCAATATGCAGCGGCCCTGCGGGTCGCGACTGAAGGCGTTGGCGGCATTGACGAGGCCGAAAGCGGCGACGCTGGCGATAGCAACGATGAAGAGCATCTTGCGCATGTCGTGTTTCTTTCCTGCCTTGGAAAGGGAGCCATCCGGCCCGTTGTTGAAGGCAGGATGGCACCGACACTGTCGCAACGAAATGAGTGATATAGCGCTGACGATATTGCAAACGCGCAATATCGCCAGCGGCAGACCGAGCCTCAGTGTCCGGCGAACACGAGGGTCTGGATCGGAAGCAGCAACGCCTGCACGCGCAGCAGCGCCGCATGAACGAGGCCGACGGCATCCACCGCGTGGAGGACGAAGCCGCGCAGGGCGCCGGTGCCGGGCTTGGCGATCTCGTCATGATTGCTGCTATAGGCATTGGCGATGCAGCTGCTGCCGGGCGTCACGCCCTCGAGCCCGCCCTCGTAAAGCGGCTCGAGGAAGACCAATATGGTTCCCGGTCGTATCGCCTGGTTTGGATCGACCAATTGCTCGCCACCACGAAACTGGCCGGCGGCGATGAAATCCTGCACCGTTGTCACCACCATCGGGATGATTTCCCAAGGCTTCGACACGCACGTTGCTTCGGCGACCATGCCGACCTTCATGACCTGGGCTTCGATCTGACCGAAGCCCGCCGTTATGGCTTTCCGCCCGGCACCTTCGGGAATGAGGACACCGGCAGGACGCATGAATGGGTTGACGATGTCGCCCACCCGCAATCCGAACTGCTCCACATGCCCGCTCACGCCGGCGCGGATGACGGTCTTCGACAGGTCCACCTCGGCCTGGGCCAAGGCAGCTTGGGCGCTGGCCTTCTCGGCGGGTAGAAGTGTGGAAATACGCGCCTCGGCCGCGTCCTTTGCCGCCGTAGCGGCAGCGACGCTCCCCTTCCGGCCGTCCACGACATTCTGCAGCCGCTCGATCTCGCGGACCGTGACGGTGGCGGAGTTGCGCCGCATCAGTTCCTGCTTCATGTCCAGCTCGTCAATGGACTGCTGGTACGCGCTCGTCGCCTCCTGGATCCGGCCTTCCGCGGCCAGGAGGTCGGTCCGTGCCACCACAAGAGCCGCGTCGACCTCGGCGATCTTGCGATGCGCGGACTCCACCGCCGCCTCCTGCGCGGAGCTGTCGAGCCGGAAGATCGGTTCGCCTTGCTTGATCCTACTGCTTATGCCGCTGACATAGACCTCGGCGACACGCCCGTTGGTTTCGGAAATGATCGGAACGGTCCTGAAGTACAATATGGCATTGCTGGTCGAGGGGTGATTGTAGAAGATCACCGTGATCAGCCCGATGGTGAGCATGAGGCACATGGTGATGCCCCAGCGCAGCTCGAAGAACACGGAATAGAGCGTGATCTCCTTGCCGAGCCGCTTGCCCTGGCCGTAGCGGCGATAGAGATAGTCCGGAAAGATCGTCAGCAGCGAGCAGAGGAGGAGCTCAAGCATGGGTCAGCTCCTTCGTCTCTTCGCGCGCGTCGCCATGGTCATGCGCCAGCGGGGCGGCGGGATCGTCCGGCACTCCCTCGGCGCCACGGCCCGGCGCGAACCCGGCGAGTTTCTCGAGTGATCCTGCCATCCGGCCGAGCGGCCCACCGAAATCTGGCAAGTCGACCAAGGCCAGCACCAGGCCGGCCACCCAGAAAGCATGAATGTGCGTGAACAGGGCCAGCAGGCCCAACACAGCGACAATTTCGAACTGCAGCTTCTTGGACTTGTGGGCAATGCGCTCCGGCAGGGTGTGCAGCCGCAGGAACAGGAGGCCGACGGCCAATACGGCGACAATCAGGAAGACCGCCATCACCACCATGAGGATGTCGGTGTCGCCCGGCGCGGTAATGAATGGCGGTAAATGGTGGGGAGCAGCAGGGTGAAGCGACGCACTCATAACAGCCTCACGTCCGAGCTGATTCACACATGTCAATTAGCACAGGTTGCATGAGCGGACGAGGACATAAGAGGGATACCTCGCCCCTGCTCCTCACCATTCTACCAGTCGGCGCCCGCGGCCGACAGCCTCGAGATAATCCTGCGCGGAGGGCAGATCGCCAGGCGCCGCGACCAGCCCGACATAGCCGTCCGGCCGCACGATCCACAGCCCCTCACCCGGCGGATCGTCCCCGGTATCCGCATCGACGAGATGCGGATACTCGGCGGCGAGCGCCGCCGGCTCGCCGGCATTGCCGAGCACCGTGAACAGCGCCCGCGCGCCAAGGCCCGCCACCGGCACGGGCAGCCGTTCGCCGGCATCCGGCAGGTCGTCGGGCGGCGGCACGACGGAAACGCTCAGCGGGCTCTTGGCATAGGTGATGTCGAGTTCACCGAGCTGGCGCTCCGCCTTGCGCCGTACTTGCGACAGGCCGAGCACGAAATGCACCACGCTGTTGCGCACCGCCTGCGCCAGCGGATTGCGCAGCAGCGCCATGTCGGTGAGGCGGGTGGCATTGCTCAGCACCAGGTCGCCGACCGCGCTGCGCTCGATCGAATAGCTATCGAGCAGCTTCGGCCCGGCGCCGCCGGCGTGCACCAAAGCGAGCTTCCAGGCGAGGTTGAAGGCATCCTGCATGCCGGTGTTCATGCCCTGCCCGCCGGCGGGGCTGTGCACATGGGCGGCATCGCCGGCGAGGAAGACGCGGCCCTGCCCGTAATGCTCGACCTTGCGCTCATTGATGCGGAAGCAGGTGAGCCAGATCGGATTGCTGCCGGTGATGCCCTGCGGCCCGCGCTCAGCGACGAGCGCCACGACTTCGGCGAGCGTCGGATCGGCGCGCGGTCCCTCCTGCTGCGCCGGACCAAGATCGGCAACGATGCGGAAACGTCCCGCGCCCATCGGGAAAATGGCGAGGATGCCGTCGGCGTGCCAATAGATCAGGATGCGATCCTCGCCGATCGGCCCGGCGAGCATGAGGTCGGCCAAGAGCCAGTCGCTCATCTGCGTCGAACCCTCGAAATTGAAGCCGAGCGCATGGCGCACCGTGGAATGCGCGCCGTCGCAACCGACCAGCGACGCGGCCGCGACCTGCCGCTCGGCGCCATCGGCGGCGCGCAACGTCGCGCTCACGCCGGTGTCCGAGGTGGTGAAGGCGGTCATCTCGGTCTGCCGCTCGACGCTGACGCCGAGGGTGACGAGGTGCTCCTCCAATATCCGCTCGGTCTCGGTCTGCGGAATGACCAGCGCGAACGGATAGAGTGTCTCCAGCTCGGCAAAGTCGAGCTGCGCAATAGTCTCGGCGCCGTCGAGGATGCTGCCGTGCGGCACCTTGTTGCCGGCCGCCACGAGGCTGTCCGCCAGCCCGGCACGCGCGAACAGTTCGAGCGAGCGGCACCAGATGACCACCGCCTTGGACCTGTCGGTGCGGGCCGCGGCCTTGTCGATGATTCGCACCGGCACGCCGAAGCGCCTCAGTTCGATGGCGAGCGTGAGCCCGACCGGGCCGGCCCCGCAAATCAGGACACCATCCTCAGCCATGAGCTTTCCCCGTTCCGCACACCGCATCACCTTGCCACGCTGCCGTGCGCTTGCCCATCGCTTGCACTGGGTCACGACAATGCGTACGCCTTGTCATGAAACCGCCGTGCTCGCTGGGGCTTGTCATGGAGGATAGCTGATGGAGGACACGCTCATGTCCATGAAGACCCTGTCGCCCATCAAGACCGTCTGCGCCGCCGTGATCCTGACAGCTGTGGCGCTTGGCTTCGCCGCTCCGGCGAGCGCGCAATATAGCGGCAACTCGGTACTGCGGAATCCGGGCGCATCCACCCCTACCCCGACCATCCGCAAGGGCGGAAGCTACCAGCCGCCGCCGCCCAATCCCTATTGGCGGCCGGGCCAGTTCCGCTCCGACATGCCGGGCGCCGGCCTCAACCCAAGCGTGCGCTGCCCGCCGGGGCAGGCGAACTGCGCCCCAGTCCCGCAGTGAGTGTCTGACCACGTTCTGGAACGGCCGCGGGCCATGTCCGGGATAGTCCCTCTCGCCAGCGGGGAGAGGGAACCAAGTGCTCCCTCAGAACTGCACGCCGCGTGTCAGTGCGCCATCCACCACGAGGTTGGTGCCGGTGATGAAGCTGGCCGCAGGGCTCGCCAGGAACACCGCGGCGTTCGCCATTTCCTGCGGCGTGCCCATGCGCCCGGTCGGGTTCAGAGCCAGCGCCGTGGCATAGAGCTCCGGATTGCCGTCCTTGATCTGGTGCCACACCCCGCCCTCGAAATAGGTATTGCCCGGCGAGACGCTGTTGGCGCGGATGCCCCTGGCCGCCAGCTGGTAGGCGAGCCCCTGTGTGTAATGGATGATCGCCGCCTTGAAGGTGCCGTACGGCCCGGCGGCGAAGTCCACCTCGCGGCCGGAGACGCTGGAGATGGTGACGATGGCCGGATGCGGGCTCTTCTCCAGATAGGGCATGGCGGCATCGACCAGGCGCACCGTGCCCATCATGTCGGTGGAGAAGCCCGCCTTCCAGCTTTCCTCATCGGCGCCGATGGCGAGTGCGCTGACATTCGCCACCACGATGTCCAGCCCGCCCCACTCGGCGGCGACGTCGGCCACCCAGGTCTTCAGCGCCGGCCCGTCCGAGACATCGAGCGCGCCGCCGGTCGCCTTGACGCCCTTGCTCGCGAGCGCATTCACCGCCGCCTGCACTTCATCCGGCTTGCGGGCGCAGATGGCGATGTCAGCGCCCTCCGCGGCGAAGGTTTCCGCGATCGCCCGTCCGATGCCCTTGGTGCCGCCGGTGACGAGCGCACGCAGGCCTTTTAGTCCGAGATCCATGGTCTTGCTCCGGAGGTTGCCGCGGGTTTGCCCCGCTTGCCGTGCGGCGATGATGCGGGAGCATGCGATCTGCGGCAATGCGGCGAAGGTGAAAGCTGCCGAAGGGTCACGTGGTTGCGGGTGATTTCTGATACACGCGACGTCGTAGTTTTGAGAAGACTATCGGCTATCGTGCGGCTCCCTCCGGGAGGAAACCAAATGATGCCGCGTCCACTTCATCTGCCGAGCACTGCCGCTGCCCTCGCCTTTGCCCTGATCGGGCTGTGCATGCCCGCGAACGCCCAACCGACGCAGGCCCAGCAGAGCGCCATCCGCTCCGCCTGCCCGTCCGACTTCCGCGCCAATTGCTCGGGTGTACAGCCCGGCGGCCAGGCGGCGCTGACCTGCCTGCAGCAAAACATGGCGAAGCTCTCGCCCGCGTGCCAATCGGCAGTCGGCGCGATCGGTGGCGGCGCTACGGCGGCACCGGCCACGACGACGGCCCCCGTCACCACCACGGCTCCGGCGTCATCCCCGGATGCGGGAGCGTCGACAGCGCCCGCCACGGCTCCCGTTGCCGCCCCGACGACGACGCCAGCCAAGCCGTCGACAGCCGCCAAGCCGCCGGCAGCCGCGAAGCCGTCGCCGTCCACCAAGCCGACGCAGGCCCAGCAGAGCGCGATCCGTTCCGCCTGCCAGTCCGACTTCCGCGCCAATTGCGCCGGCGTGCAGCCCGGCGGATCCGCCGCCCTCGCCTGCCTGCAGCAGAACATGGCGGGCCTGTCTGCCTCCTGTCAGAAGGCGGTCGGCGCGGTCGGTGGCGGCGCTGCCGCGGCACCCGCCGGCACCGCGCCGCCTGCGGCCGCTCAGCCGGCGACGATGGCTCGCCCGCCGGTGGCACTGACACCGCGCCAGGAGATCATGATCGTGCGCCAGACCTGCGGCCCCGATTTCCGCCGACTGTGCAGCACCGTGCCGCTCGGCGGCGGCCGGGGCATTGCGTGCCTGCGCGCCAACGCCGCCTCGCTGTCGCCCGGCTGCCAGAGTGCGCTGATGGGGCGCTAGCCCCTGTCCCGGCCGTTCCTGCCGCGGCCGATCGGCGCGCGGCAGGAACGTAATGCCGACACGCCCGTTCTCATCCTCGCCGCCGGTGCGGCGGGGATTGGGGACAAGTGATGAATCGAAACGTGCTTTATGCGGTGATCGCGATCCTGGCTGTGGTCGCTGCGGTGCTCGCCTATCAGGCTTACGAGCGTGAGCAGCACTCGCTGCGCATCGAGGTCGGCCCCGAGGGCATCAAGGTCGACCCGCCGACCAAATGACACCGGGCAAACGGGGCAAGCCTCCAGCTTGGCGCCCACGGCGCCGACAGCCTCCGCCGTCAGGCCGATCCGGGATCGCGCAAACATCGGGAAGCGATCCCGGCTCTGTGCTGCGCTTCGGCCGTGATGACACCAGTCAGACGATGGACGCCCGGTCCCTATTCGCCGATCGCGATCCCCTCGCGCCTGGGATCCGCGGCGCCGGTCAGCTCACCCTCGCCGATGGCGATCGCCTGCACGCCGGAGGTCATCTCCGCGCTTTTCACGGGAAAGCCGAGCGCCTTCAGTCCCGGCTCCAGCGCCTCGGCGCTGGTGCCCTTCTCGATCTCCACCGCATCGAAACGCGCCAGCACGTTGGGTGCCGCCACCGCCGCCTGGATATCCATGCCCCAGTCGAGGTGAGACACCAGCGTCTTTGCCACATAGCCGATGATCTGGCTGCCGCCCGGGGAGCCGAGCGCCAGCACCGGCTTGCCGTCCTTCAGCACGATGGTCGGCGTCATGGAGGAGCGCGGACGCTTGCCGGGCTCGACCCGGTTCGCCACCGGCACGCCATTTTCCTGGCTCTTGAAGGAGAAGTCGGTCAGTTCGTTGTTGAGCAGGAAGCCGCCGACCATCAGCCGTGAGCCGAAGCCGTTCTCGATGGTCGTGGTCATGGAGAGCGCGTTGCCATCGGCATCCACGATGACGATCTGGCTGGTGGAGGGTAGCTCCAGCGCCGCGTCATCCGCGTAAGCCGGCGGGCTGAGCAACGCATGGTCCCATTTCGGCATGCCGGCAGCCACCTCCGGCAGCGCATCGTCGCCGCGCAGCAGCTCGGCGCGGGCCTTTAGATAGTCCGGCGCCAGCAGCCCCTTGGTGGGCATCGGCACGAAATCCTCGTCCGCCATGTAGCGGTTGCGGTCGGCGAAGGCGAGCCGCGAGGCATCGGCGATCAGCCGCCAGGATTCCGGCGAGGTCGGCCCCAGCGCTTTCAGATCATAGGGCTCCAGCATGCCGAGGATCTGGCCGAGCGTGAGCGCGCCCGAGCTCGGCGGTCCCATGCCGCACACCTCCAACCCGCGATACGGCCCGCAGACCGGTGAGCGCTCCTTCACCCGATAGGCGGCAAGGTCACCCTCCGCCAGCACGCCGGGATTGCCGGACGCCTCGCGCACTGTCCTGACGATCTCGGCGGCGAGCGGCCCGGAATAGAAGCTGTCCGCCCCTTCCTCCGCCAATGCGTGCAGGGTCGCGGCATAGGCCGGATTCCTCAGCACCGCGCCAGCCTTCAGGGGCGCGCCATCGGGGAAGAAATAGGCGGTGGTCGGGGCGAAGCGCTTCAGTGCGTCGCCTTCCGCAGCGACCAGCCCGGCGAGACGCGGCGAGACGTCGAAGCCCTGCTCGGCCAGCCCGATGGCCGGCTCGAACAGCCGCCCCCAGGCGAGCTTGCCATAGCGCCGGTGCACCACCTCCAGGAGGCGCGGCGTACCGGGCGTGCCGACCGAACGCCCGCCGACCACCGCCGCCATGAAGCCGAGCGGCTCGCCCTTCTCGTTCTGGAACAGCAGCGGCGTCGCCGCCATCGGCGCGGTCTCGCGGCCGTCGAAAGTGGTGAGCTTGCGCTCCGTGGCGTCCCAATAGACCAGGAACGATCCGCCGCCGAGACCCGAGGATTGCGGTTCGACCAGGCCGAGCACCAGTTGCACGGCGACCATGGCATCGATCGCGCTGCCGCCGGCGCGCAGCATCTCGGCACCGGCCTGCGCGGCCAGCGGATTTGCCGCAGCCACCATCCAGTTCTTCGCCGTCACCGCCGGCCTCGTGGCGGTGGCGCCGCCCGGCCGCTCCGGCGCCAGCGTGTCGGAGGCTTGCTGGGCAAGGGCCGGCGCGGCCAGCGAAAGACACATGGCGAGGCTCGCCAACAGGACCTTCCATCGCGTCATCCCAATCTCCCCATAGCTGCCGACATGTCACACCGTAACCGTATGTGAAGGGAGAAGTTCGTGCATGGGGTGACGAATCAGCAAATCTGGATAAACTGCTGTTGTCGTCAACAATTGAAAGGAGGTGATCCAGTGTCTGATCGTCTTGATCCGCGGTCGTCGGTATCCGTGACCTGGACACTTGCCTCTTTTGAGGTCCGTGCAGCGTAACGCGACGTTTCGCGCCACCTTCTGGGCGCTACCGGGCCGAACCGCGGCTTGACATGGGAAGGGCTGTCCGCAAGGACAGCCCTTCTTTCTTTGGTGTCACATTTCTACTTGGCGGATTATGCGCTGAAACCCGTGGTCATCTATATCGACGCCGATGCCTGCCCGGTGAAGGACGAGACCTATCGCGTCGCCGGTCGCCACGGCCTGCACGTTTTCGTGGTCGCCAACAGCTACATCAACGCGCCGCGCGAGGACTGGATCGAGCGCGTGGCGGTTGCCGCCGGGCCCGATGTCGCCGATGACTGGATCGTCGAGCGCGCCGAGCCGGGCGACATCGTCATCACCGCCGACGTACCGCTCGCCGCCCGTTGCGTCGCCAAGGGCGCCGAGGTGCTGGCGCCGACCGGCAAGGCCTTCACCCCCTCCTCCATCGGCATGCAGCTGGCGACCCGCAATCTGATGCAGGATCTGCGCGAGGCCGGTACCGTGACCAGCGGGCCGCGCCCGTTCGGCCCGCGCGACCGTTCGGAATTCCTGCAGGCGCTCGACCGCACGGTCATGCGGCTGAAGCGCGCGGGGTATAGTGCGGGGTGAGTCGTTTCGGGGGGAAGGACATGATGCTCCAGGCTTGCCTGAATGGTGGGCGCGGCAAGGATTTCCATCCGGCCATGCCCTGTAGTCCCGACGAACTTGCCGCCGACGCCAGCCGCGCCGTGGCCGCCGGGGCGGCGGAACTGCATATCCATCCGCGCGATGCCGCGGGCATCGAGACGCTGGAACCCGACCTCGTCGCCGCCGCGCTCACCGCGGTGCGGACGATGGTTCCGGGAATTCCCGTCGGCCTCTCGACCCATTGGGATATCCCGCCCGGCGGCATTGCCCGGCGCCTGCCGATCTCGCGCTGGAGGGTTCTGCCGGACTATGTCTCGATCAACCTGGTCGAGCAGGATGCGCCGCAGCTGATCGTGGAGATGCTGGGCAAGGGCGTCGGTGTCGAGGCGGGCCTCTGGTCGGCGGCGGATGCGGAGCGCTTCGCCCACCTTCCCGACGCGCGACGCTGCCTGCGCGTGCTGATCGAGATCAACGAGCAGGATGCCGTGGAAGGTCTCGCGGTCGCCGCCGGCATCCGGCAGGTGCTTGCCGACCATGGGATCGCGCTGCCACAGCTGCTGCACGGCCTCGATGCGACGGTCTGGCCGCTCCATGAGGAAGCACTGCGCCTCGGCCTCGACAGCCGCATCGGGCTGGAGGACGGACGGGACCTGCCGTCCGGCGCGATGTCGGCCGGAAATGCCGAACTGATAGCGGCAGCGGTGGCGATGAGGGCAACGTCATCCTGAGGTGCCGCGAAAGCGGCCTCGAAGGATGTTGAAGCAGCGGGCGTTCATCGGGGTGGACATCCTTCGAGGCTCGCTGCGCTCGCGCCTCAGGATGACGTGGCTCTCGATCTTTCCCCGCCCCTCACCCGCTATTGCGCAGCCCCGCCGAAATCCCGTTGATCGTCAGCTGTATCCCCTGCAGCACCCGCTCGTCGGTGTCGCTGGAACGGTACTTCCTGAGCAGCCCGACCTGCACATGGTTCAGCGGGTCGATATAGGGGAAGCGGTTGCGGATGGAGCGGTCGAGCAGCGGATTGCTGCCGAGCAGCTTGCTCTGCTCGGCGATCTTCAGCAGCGCCTCGATCGCGTCCTGATGCTCCACCCGGATGCGCCCGAAGATGCTCTCGCGCAGCGCCCGGTCCTCCACCAGCTCGGCATAGCGCGAGGCGATGGCGATGGAGCTCTTGGAGAGCACCATGTCCATGTTGGAGAGCTGAGTGCGGAAGAACGGCCACTCGCGATACATTTCCTGCAGCAACGGCAGCCCGTCCGGACGTTTCTCCAGCCATTGATTGACCGCCGAGCCGAAGCCGTACCAGCCCGGCAGCATCAGCCGGCATTGCGCCCAGGAGAACACCCAGGGAATGGCGCGCAGATCGTCGATGCGCCGCGTCTTCTTTCGTGAGGCCGGACGCGAGCCGATGTTCAGCGTCGCGATCTCGTTGATGACGGTGGATTCCCAGAAATAGTCCTCGAAGCGCGGGGTCTCGTAGACGAGGTTGCGATAGGCGGCGAAGGCGGCGTTGGAGAGATCGTCCATCACCGAGAGATATTCGTCGCGCGGCGCCTTGGCGTCGCCGGAGAGCAGCGTGGCCTCCAGCGTCGCGGCGGCGAGGATTTCGAGATTGCCGCGACCGACCGCCGGGTTGGAATATTTGGACGAGATGATCTCGCCCTGCTCGGTGATGCGCAGCTGGCCCTGCACCGCCCCGCCCGGCTGGGCGAGGATGGCGTCATAGCTCGGCCCGCCGCCGCGCCCGACCGAGCCGCCGCGGCCATGGAACAGCCGCAGCCCGACGCCGTGGCGCTTGAACACCTCGATCAGCTCGATCTCGGCCTTGTAGAGTTCCCAGCCCGAGGTGACGAAGCCGCCATCCTTGTTGCTGTCGGAATAGCCGAGCATGACTTCCTGCATGCCACCGCGGCTGTCGACCAGCTTGCGGTATTCCGGCAGGCGGAAGGTCTGCTCCATCACCTTGGCGGCATTGCGCAAATCGCCGATGGTCTCGAACAGCGGCACGATGTCGATGGCGCTGGAGCCGGCCGGGTCGACCAGGCCGACCTCCTTCAGGAGCAGCGCCACCTCCAGCATGTCGGAGACGCTCTCCGCCTTGGAGATGATGCAGGTGTGCATCGCCTGCGGGCCATAGATGCTGTGGATGCGGGCGCAGGTGCGCAGCATGTCCAGCTCGCCGACCGTCTCGGTGGAATATTTGGCGAAGGGCGAGGTCAGCGGCCGCGCCGTGGTCAGTTCGCGCAGCAGCATGGCGACCCGGGTGCCTTCCGGCAGGCCCGAATAATTGGTGCCGGGCGACGCCACCTCGAACAGCTCGGCAACGCAGCGTTCATGCACATCCGAGCTCTGGCGCGAATCGAGGATGGCGAGGTGGAAGCCGAAACAATCCAACGCCCGGCGCAGCGCGCGCAGCTTGCCGCGGGCAATGGCGCCGGACTTGTTGGCCTTCAGCGAGCGGTCGATGACGTCGAGATCGGCCTTGAACTCGGCAGCCGAAGCATAAGGCGGCGCGTTCGGCGCTTCGGTGATACCGGCGAGGTCCGCCACTTCGAGCCGGAACGCCGTCGACTTGAGCCGTGCCGCGATGGTGGTGACGGCGAGCCGATAGGGCTCGTTGCGCCGATGCGGCGAATGGTCGGGCGAGCTGTCGACCAGCGCCAGCAATTCGTCGGAAACCTTGACGCGGATGGTGCTGATGGAAAGCTCGGAACCCAGCGCCAGCAACTCGTCGAGATAGAAGCGCACCGCGATCGAGCTTTGCAGCCGCATGGTCTGCTTGGTGACATCTGAGGTGACGAACGGATTGCCGTCGCGATCGCCGCCGATCCAGCTCCCGGTGCGCACGAAGCAGCCGACCTCCGGCGCATCCTCGCGCCCCTCGATGGCGGCGAGCCGGTCCTCCAGTGCCGCATAGAGCCGCGGCAGCTCGCGCAGGAAAGTGGCGTCGTAATAGGACAGGCCGTTCGCCACCTCGTCGAGCACGGTCAGCTTGGTCTTGCGCAGCAGATTGGTCTGCCACAGCGTGAGCACCCGGCGGCGCAGTTCCTCTGAGATGGCATCGAGTTCCTCCGGCGTCGGGGCGAGCCGCGAGCGCTCGGCGAGCAGTTCGGCGATGCGTGCCTCGTGCGTCATGGTGGAGCGCCGCCGCACCTCGGTCGGATGAGCGGTCAGCACCGGGCTCGCCAAGCCCTTGGAGAAGAAGTTGCGCAATTCGGCAACGGAAATGCCCGCCGCGCGGGCATGGGTCAGCGCGTGCTCCAGAGTTCCCGGCCGCGGCCCGGCGCCGCTCGCCTTGTCGGCACGGGTGCGGCGCAGCAGATGCTGGTCTTCCGCGATGTTGGCGAGATGCGAAAAATAGCTGAAGGCACGGACCAGGGTGATGGTCTGGTCCGGGCCGAGGCCGTTGAGCATCAGCTCCAGCTCGTGCCGCGCGCCTTCATCCTCCTCGCGATGGAAGCGCGCCGAGACGCGGCGCACCTGTTCCACCAGGGAGAACATGGCCTCCCCTTCCTGGTCGCGCAGCGTGTCGCCGAGCACACGGCCCAACATGCGGATCTCGTCACGCAGCGAGAGATCGAGATCGCCTTCGGTGTCGGCATCGGCGGGCTTGGCAATGGAAAGGGCGACTGACATGGCGACACGCTCCGGCTGATGCGACGAACGTAGCAATTAACATGCCGCCGGTTGCAAGGGACGCCCCGCGAGCCGCGGCCATTTGATGCCACGACAAATCCTTGTTCCGCCCCATCCGCGCCGCGAAGCTGAACCGATCGGCGACTTATCTGAACGGGCCGCTCAGCAAGCGTTCAGTGCCGTCCCTATATAAGGGCCCTTGTTCGAGTGGCGGACACAAAGTGTGACGACGGTCACCGACGACGGAACGGACCGGCTCCACAGTGCCCGCATTGCGTTTCGAGGAGGCTGGAATGGCCAGGGCTTCGACCAGGATCGTGAACCGCGGCGAGAGTGTCGCCGCCACCGCCGAGCGCTCGCGCGCGCACTACACGGCACCAACCTTGCGCGCCGACGCTACCGACGCGCCAGAGCGTGCCGCCGTGAAGCGCCCAACCAGTTCAGCGCCCGCAGGCTCGATCGCAGCCATCGAATTCGTGCTCGGCTTCTGAGCACCGGCGCGCACCAAAGCGCCCGCTCGCCGTCCTTCCCGGACAAGCAGGTTCAAAACGAGTCCCACCCCGCCACGGTGCGCGGCGAGGTGCGATGGCTCTCTCCGGATGTGTCGGGTCGCGAAGCAGCTTCTCAGGAAATGCCGAGAAGCAGCAGGGCACCGGGCAGCAGAAGCGGCGAAAGCCCAAGCACGAGATTGATGCAGATACGGGCCATGAAGCACTACGCCCGTTTCCGGGGCGTTCCCTGTCTCGAAGACCGATGCGCCGACGCTGTCTCGCGCCTGACGTCCGCCGTTCGTGCAACCGAAGCTGTCCCCAATTAGTTTCCAGTTTATTTCCAAACCCGCTGCGAATGTAACACATTGTGAACGTGGTTACGAATTTCTTTCTTGCGTGTGGTTTCAATGATTCGTGCGCAGCAGCGCGTGACAAAACCTCTCCCACACCCCATATGAGATGACGTTGCGGCAAGTCGTATGTTGCCGCGTCATGGATATGGAACAGATGCTTCGCTCCTCGAAATCCACCGGTGTTCGTCGCACCTCGCTGCGCGTCGCGCTCGCGGCGTTGGTCCTCGCTGCCGGCACCATGGTCGCTGCCGACAATGCCGATGCCCGCGTCGGGCGCGGTGGCAGTTTCGGCAGCCGCGGCACCCGCACCTGGTCGACCCCGGCGCCGACCCCGACGGCGCCGACCGCACAGCCGATGCAGCGTTCCGCCACCCCGAACCAGCCCACACAGCCCGGCATGAACACCGCAGCGCCGCGCCAGCAGCCCGGCGGCGGCTTTTTCAACCGGCCCGGCTTCATGGGCGGGCTGATGGGCGGCCTGCTCGGCGCTGGCCTGTTCGGCCTGCTGATGGGCTCCGGCTTCTTCTCCGGCCTCGGCAGCCTGTCCGGCATTCTCGGCCTGCTGCTGCAGGTCGGGCTGATCTTCATCGTGGTGCGCCTCGTCATGGGCTGGCTGCGCTCGCGCAACCAGCCGTCCTATGCCGGCGGGCCGCGCCCCGACACGATGAACCGCGACGCCTATGAAGGCGGCGCGCCAGCTGCCGGCAGCACCGGTGCCGCCAGCGCGGCACCCGGCCGCTTCGGCTTCAATACCGGCCCGCGCGGCAAGCCGCTGAAGCTCCAGGGCAGCGACTTCGACGCCTTCGAGCACACGCTCACCGAGGTGCAGACCGCCTATGGCAAGGATGACCGCCCTGCCCTGCAGCGCCGGCTGACGCCGGAGATGTTCGGCTACATCTCGGAGGAGCTGGACGAACTTGCCCGCGACGGGCTGGTCAACCGGCTCGAGGACATCAAGCTGCTGCAGGGTGACCTATCGGAAGCCTGGAACGAGGATGGCGAGGACTACGCCACCGTCGCCATGCGCTACCAGCTGAAGGACGCCGTGGTCGACCGCGCCACCGGCCGTCTGGTGCAGGGCGATCTCGACCGGCCGACCCAGGCCGCCGAGTTCTGGACCTTCACCCGCCGCCCCGGCGGCGAGTGGGCGGTAAGCGCCATCCAGCAGACCTGATCACAAGGGGCGCGCGGTTCGCCGCGCGCCCTCTTTTATTTGACGTAACGGCACTCGATACTTCGTATAATTTGTTTCTAATTTTTAACTAACTCGCCAAGCGCGCCTTTCGTTAGCGGACGAACATCCTTACAAACCAACGGTGCAAGTCACCCTTGGCGGATGTTCGGAATGCAGGCGACCCGGCCGGCTCTTCTCCAGAACCTGCAACTACTCCGCATCCTCGTCGCGGTGCAGGTGGTCTATGGCCATGCCTTGCACGAGGCGGTCGAGTTGTTCCACATGCCGCAGCCGATGGATCCGTTCTCGCAGATGAACCGGATCGATATCTTCTTCGTCATCAGCGGCTTCGCGACCTTCTATGCCAGCCGCGGCCAGTTCGGTGGCGCCGGCGAAGGCGCCCGCTTCCTGCGCCGCCGCCTGACGCGCCTGATACCGCTCTACTGGCTGTTCACCGGCCTGATGGTGCTGGCGATGTTCCTGTTCTCCGGCGAGGTCGCGCACGCCTCCTTCAGCGTCGAGCATCTTCTCGCCTCGCTGTTCTTCGTGCCCTGGCCGAACCAGGACGGCGAGACGCTGCCCATCCTCATCCTGGGCTGGACGCTGAATTATGAGATCCTGTTCAGCGTGCTGTTCGCGATGGCGCTCACCTTGCCGCTTCGCGCCGGCATGATCCTGATTACCGGCATCATCGCCCTCGCCGCGCTGGCCTACCCGTTCGTGCCTGAGCATGTCTGGGTGCTGAAATACTGGAGCAACCCGGTGATGCTGGAGTTCGTCTTCGGCATGGGGCTGGCCGGCCTGTTCATGCGCGGAGCGCGGCTGAGCCGGAGCCAGGGCGTACTGCTCGCGCTCGGCGGCTTCGCGCTGCTGCTGGCGGTCACTGCGTGGCCCGATCGCTCCTTGCCGCTACGCTTCATCTGGGCCGGCATTCCCGCAGCGATGATCTGCGCCGGCTTCGCCTTCGCGCCGCAGCCGACCACCAGGCACTGGCTCTATGACCGCGCCGCCAAGACCGCTGCGGCAGGCTATGTGCTCTATCTGGCGCACCCGTTCGTCATCAACATCGTCGCGCTGGCGTGGCGGAAGGCAGCGCTCGGCTCGATGGCCGGCTCGATGCTGCTGTTCGTCCCCGTCACGCTGATGGCGTCGGTGGCGCTGGCCGTCGTCGCGCATCGCTGGCTGGAAAAGCCGTTGAACCGTTACCTCGACAAGCCGCGCCGGCCGCGGAGCGAACCCTCCGCATCCGGCGCCCTCGTCGCGGCGGAATAGGGCCGCCGGCGGTCGGGTCAGTGAACCACGGAGCCGAGCGGATCGGGCCCGAAGCGGTTCGAACCCGGCGTACCCCTGAAGCACCACCAGACCAGCAGCAGGATGAAGCCGATGCCGGTGAGCCCGAGCAACTGCCACCAGCCGGTGCGGTCAATGTCGTGCAAGCGCCGGGCGCCGACGGCGAGCGAGGGGATCAGCAAGGCAAGGCTCACCACGCCGCTGATCGGCGAGGCCACGGCGGCGAATTGGTAGCCGAACAGCGCCACGTCGAACACGCTGCCGACCAGACTGGCAAGCCAGGTAAACAACGCCCAGAACCAGAATTCCGAACGCGAAGCGCGCCCGGTGAAGTCGGCATACCGATTGAAGCCGGACGTGATCGCCTGCGTGAAGTTCATTTTGCCTACCCCCGGATACTCGACACCGGGAGTTGAAGCCGCACGGAATTTCTTGTCAACGTTGGGGCAATGTGCTTGCCGGCGCCGTCAGCGCCGGCTGCGCCGTCCGCCCTTCTTGTAGCCCTTGGTCATCGGGTCCGGTCGCTCCGGGCGGGTCCAGCCTTCGGGGCCAAGCGGCTCGGTGCGGTCGGTGCCGGGGCCCATATCGTCCAGCGACGGCTTGACAATGCGCGAGCCCGCCGACCGATCATTCTCACCGGGATCATAGGCGGCCTGGAGTTCCTCGGCGCGGATCGCCGCACCGGTGCGGGAGCTGCCGGATTTGCCACCCTTCCCTTTCGCCGGAAGGTTGGCGGCGCGGCCATATTTGCGCTCGCCGCGATAGCCGCCGGTGCGGTCGTCAATGGCGTCCTGCCGCGCCAGCGGATCGTCAGAGATGGCAAGCTCGGTGGCCTGCAGCCGCTTGATCTCGTCGCGCAGCCGCGCCGCCTGCTCGAAGTCGAGATCCGCCGCCGCTGCGCGCATGCGCTTCTCAAGATCCGCGATCACCGCCGCCAGATTGTGGCCATAGGCGGCGGGCGCTTCGGCCAGTCCCGAATCCACCGTGACGTGGTCGCGCTCATAGACGCTGTTGAGGATGTCGCCGATCGCCTTGCGCACGCTCTCCGGCGTGATGCCATGCTCGGTGTTCCACGCCACCTGCTTGTCGCGGCGGCGCTGCGTCTCCGCCATCGCCCGCTCCATCGAGCCGGTGACGTGGTCGGCATAGAGCACCACCCGGCCGTCGACGTTGCGCGCCGCGCGGCCGATGGTCTGCACCAGCGAGGTCTCGGAGCGCAGGAAGCCCTCCTTGTCGGCGTCGAGAATGGCGACCAGCGCGCATTCCGGGATGTCGAGACCCTCGCGCAGCAGGTTGATGCCGATCAGCGCATCGAACGCCCCGAGCCTGAGGTCGCGGATGATCTCGATGCGCTCGATGGTGTCGATGTCCGAATGCATGTAGCGCACACGGATGCCGTTCTCGTGCAGATACTCGGTCAGGTCCTCGGCCATGCGCTTGGTGAGCACCGTCACCAGCGTGCGGTAGCCTTTCGCCGCGGTCGCCCGCACCTCGCCGAGCAGGTCGTCGACCTGGGTGCGCGCCGGGCGCACTTCCACGGGCGGATCGACCAGTCCGGTCGGACGGATCACCTGCTCGACGAACACGCCGCCGGTGCGGTCCATCTCCCATGGGCCAGGCGTTGCCGAGACATGCACGGTCTGCGGCCGCATCGCCTCCCATTCCTCGAAGCGCAGCGGCCGGTTGTCCATGCAGGACGGCAGGCGGAAGCCGTATTCCGCCAGCGTCGCCTTGCGGCGGAAGTCGCCGCGATACATGGCGCCGATCTGCGGAACGGTGACGTGGCTCTCGTCGACGAAGATCAGCGCATTGTCCGGCACATATTCGAACAGCGTCGGCGGCGGCTCGCCGGGGCGGCGGCCGGTCAGCCAGCGCGAATAGTTCTCGATGCCGGCGCAGGAACCGGTGGCCTCCATCATCTCGAGATCGAAGGTGCAGCGCTGATCGAGGCGCTGCGCCTCGAGATAGCGGCCCATGGCGTTCAGTTCTTCGAGCCGATGGCGCAACTCGTTCTTGATGCCGGTAATGGCCTGGATCAGCGTCGGGCGCGGCGTCACATAATGCGAGTTGGCATAGACCTTCACGAATTTCAGGTCTTGCGACTTCTGCCCGGTGAGCGGATCGAACTCCTGGATACTCTCCACTTCGTCGCCGAACAGCGAGACCCGCCAGGCCCGGTCCTCATAGTGCGCCGGGAAGATCTCGATGACGTCGCCGCGAACCCGGAAGGTGCCGCGGCCGAAATCGCCCTGGATGCGCTTGTATTGCAGGGCGACGAGGTCGGCCAATATGCCCCGTTGGTCGATGCGGTCGCCGACCGCGATCTTGAAGGTCATCGAGGCATAGGTCTCGACCGAACCGATACCATAGATGCAGGACACCGAGGCAACGATGATGACGTCGTCGCGCTCCAGCAGCGAGCGCGTCGCCGAGTGGCGCATGCGATCGATCTGCTCGTTGATCGACGATTCCTTCTCGATGAAGGTGTCGGTGCGCGGGACGTAGGCTTCCGGCTGGTAGTAGTCATAGTACGAGACGAAATACTCGACCGCATTGTCCGGGAAGAAGCTCTTGAACTCGCCATAGAGCTGCGCCGCCAGCGTCTTGTTCGGCGCCAGCACCAGGGCCGGGCGCTGCACCCGTTCGATGACATTGGCCATGGTGAAGGTCTTGCCGGAGCCGGTGACGCCGAGCAGCACCTGGTCGCGCTCGCCCTGGTTCGCCGCGACCACCAGTTCGTCGATCGCGTGCGGCTGGTCGCCGTTCGGCGTGTAGTCCGACTTGATGACGAAAGGCACGCCGCCTTCGGACTTCTCCGGGCGCGAGGGGCGGTGCGGCATCCACACCTGACCGTCGACCTCGGGGCGACCGGTCTCGATCAGCGCCGAGAGCGCGGCGACGGTGGCGGAGGCGCCGGAGGTCGGGGCCACGCCGAGCTTCTCGGCGAGCTTCGGGTCCAGCGTGGCGGCGTGCGCGGGTTCGAAGGCGCGCTGCGAGCGCTCTCCGAATCCGCCGGGTCTGGCGGCTTTGGGCATGGCGGGAATATGGGACGCCTTCTTCAATGGGAAAAGGGGGCACCTGTGCGCCCAGATGTGCGCGAGGCGCGCCGTCTCTCTAGGCAAACTCGTCACAGTTTCTAGGCAGGTACGATTGGACGCGGACCTCATCCCTCAAATCGATCGCACATTTTCAATGCCTTAGACAGATGTGGGCAAATAATCGGCAATGGCACACCTCATGCATACGACATTGTATGCATGGCGGCGCCATCGGCTGCCGCCTCCGGACATCCAGCCAAGCGGAGCCGCCCATGACACTGCTCAGCCTTGCCGCCGAACCCGCGCCGCTCGCCTTCGATCCGGCACGCACCGCGCTGGTCATCATCGACATGCAGCGCGACTTCCTGGAGCCCGGCGGCTTCGGCGAGACGCTGGGCAATGACGTGTCGCTGCTGCAGGCTGCGGTCGGGCCCTGCAAGCGGGCGCTGGGCGTGGCGCGCGCCAATGGCATGCTGGTCATCCACACCCGCGAAGGCCACCGCCCGGACATGGCCGACGCGCCGCCGGCCAAGGTCGAGCGCGGCGCGCCGACCGCGCGCATCGGCTGCGCCGGCCCGATGGGCCGCATCCTGATCCGCGGCGAGGACGGCCACGACATCATCCCGGAGCTTTATCCGCTTCCCGGCGAGCCGGTGCTCGACAAGCCCGGCAAGGGCGCCTTTTACCAGACCGACCTCGAACTGATGCTGAAGAACCGCGGCATCGACACGCTGCTGGTGTGCGGCGTCACCACCGAGGTCTGTGTCCACACCACCATCCGCGAGGGCAATGACCGCGGCTATCGCTGCGTGGCGATGGCCGATTGTTGCGCCTCCTATTTCCCGGAGTTCCACCGCGTCGGCCTCGAGATGATCAAGGCCCAGGGCGGCATCTTCGGCTGGGTCTCGAATTCCGTCGCCTTCGCGAGCGCGCTCGGCGCGGAAGCGAAAGCAGCGTGACGACGACGCGTGCGCATCGAGTGACAGCAACACACGGGGGACAATGGCGATGAGCGCGAGCGAGATGACACCGATTTCACCGGCCCGCATGGGGATGCGGCCGATGATCTGGACCAAGGGCGACTGGAACGCCCTGTTCGGCTTCGGCACCAACATCCTGGTCAACATGCTGGTGCTGACCGGCCTGCTGCAGTTCGTGCTGAAGATGCCGCCGGAGATCGTGTTCGGCCGCATCCTGCCGGCGGTCGGGCTGATGATGTTCCTGTCCACCGCCTATTACGCCTTCCTCGCCTGGCAGTTGGCGAAGAAGACCGGCCGCGAAGATGTCTGCGCGCTGCCCTCCGGCATTTCCGTGCCGCACATGTTCGTCGTCACCTTCGTCATCATGCTGCCCATCGGCGCCTCCACCGGCGATCCGGTCCAGGGCTGGGAAGCCGGCCTGGTCTGGGTGTTCTTCCAGAGCTTCATCCTGATGATCGGAGGCTTCGTTGCCCCCTACATCCGCCGCATCACGCCCCGCGCCGCGCTGCTCGGCACGCTGGCCGGCGTGTCCGTCGCCTTCATCTCGATGCGCCCGGCCTTCGAGATCTTCACCACGCCGGTGATCGGCCTCACCTGCCTCGCCATCATATTGGCGAGTTGGTTCGGCGGCGTGCGCTATCCAAAGGGCATCCCGGCCGGCCTCATCGCCATTGCGGTCGGCATGATCATCGCCTGGGGCTCGAACCTCTTCGGGCTCGGCTATGGCGGCATGAGTCTGGAAAAGCTCGGCGCCTCGGTGGCGAATTTCGGCTTCGAGATCCCGATGCCGGCCATCGACCACGTGTTCCACGGCTTCAAATATCTCGGCGTGATCCTCGTCACCGCCATTCCGTTCGGCATCTATGACCTCGTCGAGGCCATGGACAATGTCGAGAGCGCGGAAGCCGCCGGCGACCACTATCCGACGACGCGGGTGCTCACCGCCGACGGCGTGGTCAGCCTGATCGGCTGTCTGATGGGCAACCCCTTCATCAACGCCGTGTACATCGGCCATCCCGGCTGGAAGTCGATGGGCGGGCGCATCGGTTATTCGCTGGCGACCGGCGTCGCGGTGATCCTGCTGGCCTGGTGCGGCATCATCGCCGTGCTGCTGGCGCTGATCCCGGTCGTCGCGATCTCGCCGATCCTGCTCTATATCGGCATGCTGATCGGCGCGCAGGCGTTCCAGACCACGCCGATCAAGCACGCCCCCGCCATCGTGCTGGCGCTCACACCGCATCTCGCCGCCTGGGCCAAGCTGCTGATCGACAATTCCCTCGCCGTCGCCGGCACCTCGGCGCACGCGCTCGGCATGGAGAAGCTTGGCGCCGTCGGCGTGCTCTATCACGGGCTGGAGATCATGGGCGGCGGCGCCATTCTGGTCGGGCTGGTGCTCGGCGCCATCGGCGTCTTCGTCATCGAGCGGAAATTCACCCACGCCGCGGCCTTCGCGCTGGCCGGGGCGGTGCTCACCTTCTTCGGCTTCATGCATGGCGAGATGGTGGGCATCGCGGTGACGCCCGGCGTATCGCTCGCCTATCTCGTGGTCGCCGGCTTCCTGTTCGGCTGCGCCAAATATGCCGCCGTCGACACGGTGGATGAAGCACCGATGATGGAGGGCGCCCACCCAGCTCCCGCCGAATAGGCGCGGTTCGCAGCCGCGAAGATCTCCTGCGCGTGCGTACTTGTGAGCGTATCTGGGGGTGCCGGAAGGCACCCCTCCCTTTTCATGAAATACACCTTGAAACCACGGCGTTCCGGCTACCCCGTTCCTCCTGTCGCAAAGCTGTGCTCTCATCCAGCCCTCGCGACGGCCGTGGGCCGTCATCAGTGTGGAGGGGCGACCCGATGTCGATACTCAAGAAAGGGCTCTCTGGCGAGCCGGTGAAGGTGCTCCAGGAGAAGCTCGGCGTTCCCGCGGACGGCGAGTTCGGTCCCAAGACAGAGGAGGCGTTGAAGGCGTACCAGAAGGATCACGGCCTCGCGGTGGACGGCATTGCCGGCCCCGACACCTTCACCGCCATGGGCCTCTATGAGCTGGTCCTGCTCGGCGTCGGCTCTTCGGGCGACGCGGTGAAGAAGCTGCAGGCGGCGATCGGCGTCACCGCCGACGGCAAGTTCGGCCCCGGCACGCAGAAGGCGGTTAAGGAATACCAGTCCAAGAATGGCCTGGATGTCGACGGCTTCGCCGGCCCGGCAACGCTGGCCAAGCTCGCCATCTTCAAGGAGATCACGCCGGCGACGGTGTCGAAGTCGCAGATCACGCCCGGCGCCGCGCCGGCGACAGCTTCCGCCACCGGCTCCGAGGAAGCGGCTCCGGCGAAGAGCATCTGGTCGACCATCAAGGGCTTCTTCAGCTGATCGGCTGACGCGCCCGCCGCTATACCGTACGGCGAGGGCCTGGATGGCTCTCGCCGTACCTTTTTCGGAGATCCTTATGTCCTTCCTGCTGCGCTTCGACCCGGATCGTCTCGGCCCACCGGAAGAGACTGCGCCATTGCCCGAGCGCATCGTCTCCGGCGATCCCCGCCATCTGACCTGGAATTTCGAGACCCTTCCCGACGGCGCCCTGTTCGCCGGCATCTGGGAATCGAGTCCCGGCGCCTGGCGAGTCGATTATGAGGAGTGGGAGTTCTGTTCGCTGCTCTCGGGCGTCTCCATCCTGCACGAGGACGGCGAACCGCCGGTGCGCCTCGAAGCCGGCGACAGCTTCGTGCTGCGTCCCGGCTTCAAGGGCGTCTGGGAAGTCGTCGAGACCACGCGCAAGCTCTACGTGATCCGGCTGATTTGAATCGGAATATGAAGTCGGCAACGGAATCAGTTTGTCAGGAGGCCGGCTTTCTCCAGCGATTTCAGCACTCTGCCAGCAAATTCGGAATCACTTTTTCAGCACAGCTCTGCTTGAGCATCCTTCGAGGCCCGGCTCCGCCGGGCACCTCAGGATGACGTTCATCCGAGCCACGTCATCCTGAGGTGCGAACGCAGTGAGCCTCGAAGGATGCTCAAGCCGATCAGCACGCAACATTTTCCCGTACAGTGTTGCCGTGCCGTTATTGACCGCGCCGCAAGGGCGAAGCATCGTCCGCACAGGGGCTCGGAGAGTTACAGACATGCGCGCACGACTGACGGCACATCGCAGCACGCTGGCAAGGCGCAGCCTGGCCGCGCTCACCGGGGCCGCCTTGTTCCTCGCTTCCGCGGCCTCGGGCCAGGCGGCGAGTTTCCTCGAGAAGAATTTCTGGCTCTCCGGCCCGAACTTCGATGGCGACGTTCCCGCCTGCGACACGCCGGCAGCGCTGTCGCGCATCCAGGATCGCTTTTCCACCACCGAGGGCCGCTTCTGGAATTCGGCGCTCAAGATCGAATCCTTCGACAAGGTCCGCCAGGTCGCCTTCCGCCCCTGGGGCGAGGAGTATCAGCCGCGCCGCTACTGCGCCGCCCGCGCCTTCGTTTCCGACGGCACCCGCCCGCCGGTGAAGCACACCGTCTATTATTCCATCATCGAGGATGGCGGCTTCATCGGCTTCTCCTGGGGCGTGGAATGGTGCGTCGTCGGGCTCGACCGCGGCTGGGGCTATGCGCCGAACTGCAAGATGGCGCTGCCGTGAGACTGGTACTTCGGGCGCTCGCGCTGCTCGGACTGCTCGCATTCGCCGGTCCGGCATCGGCGCAGCAGAACGGCCAGCCGGGACGCTTCGACTATTACGTGCTCTCGCTGTCCTGGTCGCCGAGCTATTGCGCGAATGCCGGCGATCGGGCCGATCCCTCGCAGTGCCGGCGCGGCAAGCCGTTCGCCTTCGTGGTCCATGGCCTCTGGCCGCAATATGACCAGGGCTGGCCGCAGGACTGCCAGTACCCTGCCCCGCGCGTGCCGGAGGCGACGCTCCGGAGCATGCTCGACGTGATGCCGGGCCGCGGCCTCGTGCTGCACGAATGGCGCAAGCACGGCACCTGCTCCGGGCTCGATCCCGACGCCTATTTCGACGCGGTCCGCAACGCCCTCGGCAAGGTCACGATCCCCGGCCAGTTCCGCAATGTCACGCGGCCGATCACGACCTCGGCGCCGGAGGTGGAGAACGCCTTCCGCGTCGCCAATCCCGGGCTCGCCGCCGACATGATCGCGGTCAATTGCGAGGACGGCAGGGTCAGCGAGGTGCGGATCTGCATGGATCGCTCGCTCGGCTTCACCTCCTGCCCGGCCGTGGACCGCCGCGCCTGCCGCGCCGGCAAGATCACCATGCCGCCGATGCGGGGCGGCTGAGCGGACCCGGCTTTCGATGAACTACCGCCACGCCTTTCATGCCGGCAATTTCGCCGATGTGCTGAAGCACGTCGTACTTGCCCGCATTCTCACCTATCTCGCCAGGAAGGACGGCGCCTATCGCGTCATCGACACCCATGCCGGCGCCGGCCTCTATGACCTCTGGTCCGACGAGGCGCAGCGCACCGGCGAGTGGGAAGCCGGCGTCGGCGCCGTGCTGCGGGCCGCCCTGCCGCCCGAGGCCGAGGCGCTGCTGGCGCCGTGGCGCGCTGCGCTCGACGCTGCCAATCCGCAGGGCATCACCGACGGCCTGCCACGGCATTATCCGGGTTCGCCCTTGGTTGCGAAGGTGCTGTCCCGCCCGCAGGATCGGCTGGTCTGCTGCGAGACCGAGCCCGGCGTGCGCTCCGCGCTGGTCGAGGTGATGAAGGGCGACGCCCGCGCCAAGGTGCTGCCGGTGGATGGCTGGCAGGCGCTCGCCGCCTATGTGCCGCCCAAGGAGCGGCGTGGCGTCGTGCTGGTCGATCCGCCCTTTGAACAGGCCGGCGAGTTCCACCGCCTCGCCGAGGGCCTCAAGACCGCGCATGGCCGCTGGCCGGGCGGCGTGTTCGCGCTGTGGTATCCGATCAAGGACATACGCGCGGTCGATGCGTTTCGCCGTGAGATCGCCCACGCCCAGATCCCGAAGACGCTGCGCATCGAGCTCGACATCTATGCGACACGACAGGCCGACAGGCTCTCCGGCTGCGGCATGATCGTGGTCAATCCGCCCTTCACGCTGGCGGATGAGCTGCGGGTGATCCTGAACGCCCTTGCCCCGGTGCTCGCCGCGGACGGCAAGGGGCGGGTGCGGGTCGGCTGGCTGATGCCGGAGCATTGAGCGCGGCGACGCGTCGAGCGCAAGGAAGCAACGCGGCGCGGCACCGGTTTTGCTTATCCGACCCTGCGGATGTTCGGCCCGGCGGGCGAGCACCCGAACGTGGGTGAGGAGCAGGGCACGATGGCGATGCAGGGGACCGTCAAATTCTTCAACACTGAAAAGGGGTACGGCTTCATCCGCCCGGACGACGGCGGTCGGGATGTCTTCGTGCATGTCTCGGCGGTCACGCGTTCCGGGCTCGGCAGCCTCAATGAGGGGCAGCGTGTGAGCTTCGAGATCGAACCCGACAAGCGCGGCAAGGGCCCCAAGGCCGTCGATATTCAACCCGCCGACTGAACGCCCGCTGAGCCTGGATAGAAAACCGTCGCGCACGGCACTCGCGCGGCGTATGAGGCGTGCGCTCCTTTTCCCGGCCGCTTCATCGAGGTTCCGCGCCATGCAGCTTCGCTCTTCCCCGCCCTCCCCGTTCGGCCGCAAGGTCAAGATCGGCGCCGTCCTGTGCGGCGTGCACCTCGATATCGTCCCGGCCGATACCAATAATCCGGACGACAGCCTGCGCGGGCAGAACCCGCTCGGCAAGATCCCGGTGCTGCTGCGCGAAGGCGCGGTGCCGCTCTATGATTCGCGCGTGATCCTGGAATTCCTCGACGCCGAGGCCGGCGGCGGGCGCATCCTGCCGACCGCCGGCGAGCCGCGCTTTATTGTGCTCGGGACCCAGGCGCTCGCCGACGGCATCATGGATGCGGCGCTGCTGCAGATTTATGAGGCGCGCTACCGGCCCGAGGAGATCCGCAGCGAGAAGTGGCTCGACATGCAGGCCGGCAAGGTCGCCCGCGGGCTGAAGGCGTTCGAGGCCGCGCCTCCGGCAACCGCCGGTGTGTCCGCGGTAGCGGATACCGGCGAGATCGCTCTGGCCTGCGCGCTCGGCTATCTCGACCTGCGTTTTGCCGGCGTCTGGCGCGAGGACCATCCGGCACTGGTCGAGTGGCTCGACGGCTTCGCCGCGCGGGTGCCGGCCTATGAGGCGACGCGCGTTCCGGGGTGACGGACTGCCTCTACTTCCCTCTCCCCTCGAGGAGAGGGAAAACATCGCCGTCACGGCATGCAATTGCCGGTCAGCCTTTGTGGCAGACAAAAGAAAGAGGCCGGGGCGGACCAGCCCCGGCCTCGACAACCTCCCCCCGAGGCCCCACGCTCAGAACTTGTAGTTCACGCCCACTTTCAGGGTCTGCATGCTGAAGTCGAGATCATGCTCGTTGAACAGCCCGTCGAAGCTGGTCGAGCCGAGATCGGCATAGATGTATTCCGCCTTCATCGTCCAGTTGTCGGTGAAGGCATATTCGACGCCGCCGCCGAGCGCCCAGCCCCAATAGGTGTCGCTGTGCGACCCGGACCAGCCGGACAGGTTGTCGCCGTCGATGAAAGTGTTGCCCGAAACCTTCACGTTCGCCCAGGCGAGACCACCGGTGACGTAGGGCAGGAAGCGATCCATCGCATAGCCTAGGCGGGCGCGGATGGTGCCGAAAGTGTCGATCTTGGTGGTGTACTTGCCATAGACGCCGAAGTCGGCGTCATTGGCCGGCGTCGAGCCGAGATCGGTGACCGTGTAGCCGAAATTGTAGGTGCTCTTCATGTCGGCGAACTGGACGTCCGCCTCGAGGCCCAGCACGACATTGTTGTAGAACTGGTAATTGTAGCCGGCCTGGAGGCCGCCGAACCAGCCGTCCGGATCGCCGCTTCCCGAGGTGACCAAGCCGGTAATGATCGCGTAATCGCTGTTGTCATACGGCGAATAGCCGTTGGCGTCGCCCCAGCCATAGCCGACATTGGCGCCGATATAAAAGCCGGTCCAGGTGAACACCGGCACGACAGCCATCATCGGCGGGGCCTTGACCGGATAGCCCATGTCGGCGGCGAGCGCCGGCGAGGCCGCCAGGGCAAGAGCAATCGCGGTGCCGCCAAGAAGCTTGCGATACATGACTTACGTACTCCGTGTTTCGTTGCGAAGTACATAGGCCTTTGCCACAGCATTATCTATTGTAAAAAAGCAACACGCCAGGCACGTCGCCCCACACTAATGTAATGACAAAGTATATCATGCTTAATAACATCATAATCAATTATATAAATATTTAATAGATCGACTTTGACAGACGAGCAGAGCGCTAGGTTGGTTAATATCGCGCTAATATAATAGTCGAGCGAAGCAAAGAAACGAAAAGGCCCCGGGCCTTGCAGCCCGGGGCCTTGGATCATTCCCGCCGTGCGCCGACCCGACAGGGCCGACGGCGAGGAGCAGGATCAGAACTTGTAGTTGACGCCGATCCGCGCCGTGCTGGCCTTCAGCCCTGCGTCGTCGCCGATGCTGTCATAGAATTCGTCGCCGAGATCCATGTAGAGGTACTCGGCCTTCACCGTCCAGTTGTTGCTGAGCGCGTATTCGAGGCCACCGCCCACCGTCCAGCCGACATGGGTGTTGTCGGAGGTGATGCCGAGGTCGAGATTCTCGATCTCGTTGTGGCCCCAGGCGAGACCGCCGGTCAGATACGGCAGCACATTGTCGAACGCGTAGCCGATGCGGCCGCGGACGGTGCCGAAATAATCCATCTTGGAGCGGGTATCGAAGACGCCGTTATAGCCGGAGTCCTTGAGGTTCGAACCCTGGAAGTCGGCTTCGGCACCGAGCACGACATTATTGCCGAACTGATAGTTGAAGCCGACCTGACCACCGCCCAGGAAACCATCCGGGCTGAGATTGTCGATGCCTTCCTTGCCCGAACCCCAGCCATAGCCGGCATTGCCGCCGAGATAGAAGCCGGTCCAGCTGAAGGGCGGCGCGACCGCGACCAGCGGCGGGGCCTTCGTCGGATAGGGCTGCTGCATATCCGCGGCGAATGCCGGTGCTGCGCCAAGTAGCGAGGCTACGGCAACAGCCGCGGCGAGGGTCGTCTTCATCATGCTTACTCTCCGACCGTGATGGGCGAACTAACGCGAACAGACATTGGCCAACTGTGGGCAATGCGTCGGTGGTGGAGATAGAGGCGCAGCTTGGCATGTCGAGGGCTGGAATGCGGCAGAATAGGAAATGTGATCGTGGCGGCCCCGCCTCACGCAGCCGTGATGTCATGCTGCGCCGCCGCGTATACGCTGCATCTGCGTAGGTAATTACGGCCAGAAAAGCTCCCAATACGTCGCAACATTTCCGCCACGATCAACCGACGGCAAGCGGATGACTGTGGCATGGATGTTACAGAATGCCCCAATACCTGACGCAGCGTGGCCACTGCAACTTGTCCAGGTAGCACGCATTCGCCCTCGCAATAGCCGCGACCGGCGCCGGCAATGGACGCCGCTCGCAAACATGCGCAAGAAAGAACAGGGCGGACGAGCTACGGAGGGAACGGCGTGCCGGAGATTCGAAAGGTGGCGCTGGTCACGGGCGGGGCGGTGCGTATTGGCCGTGCGGTAACGCGCGCTCTGGCCGCCGCCGGCTATGATGTCGCCATCCATATGCGCTCGGAGCGCACGGAATGCCTGGACGCGCGCAGCGAGGTCGAGGCGGCCGGCCAGCGCGCCGCCCTCATCTATGGCGAGCTCTCGGATCCGGCCGATGTCACCCGCCTGGTGCCGGAGGCCATCGCCGCGCTGGGGCCGATCCGGCTGCTGGTGAACAACGCCTCGGAGTTCCATCCGGACGCGGTCGGCAATCTCGACGTGGCGCGGTGGGATCGTCATCTCGCGGTGAATCTGCGCGCTCCGGTGTTCCTCACCGAAGCGCTGGCGAAGGCGATGCCCGCCGGCATGAGCGGCGCCGTGGTCAACATCATCGACCAGCGCGTGCTGAAGCCGACGCCGAACTATCTGTCCTACGCGGTCGCCAAGTCCGCCCTATGGTCGGCCACCCGCATGCTGGCGCAGGGGCTGGCTCCGCGCGTGCGGGTGAATGCCGTGGCGCCGGGGCCGACGCTGCGCAGCATCAATCAGAGCCTGGACGACTTCGCCCGCCAGCATGCCGCTGTCGCGCTCGGCCGCGGCCCGAGCCCCGAGGAGATCGCCAGTGCCGTGATCTTCCTCAGTGAGGCGTCCAGCGTCACCGGCCAGATGCTCGCCGTCGATGGCGGCCAGCATCTCGCCTGGGAGACCGAGGATACCCAAGTCGATTGAGGTTTAGCGCCGATTGAGGCTCAGCGCCGGCTGTCGGCAAGCGTGAACCAGCTGACGCTGACCATGACCAGGATGGCGCCGCCAAGTTCGAGCGGCGTCACCGTCTCGCCCAGTATCAAGACGGCGAGGATCATGGTGGCGACCGGGCTCACCGTGCTGATGGTCGAGTTCGCCTGTGCCGAGATGCGCTGCAGCGCCGCGTTCATCAGGAAGCTCGGCAACACCGTGGCGCCGATGGCGATTGCCACCGACAGCGCGAACAGATGCGGCGATACCGCCAGCGCCGAGATCGGCCGCAGGATGGCAAACTGGGTCAGCGTCGCCGCCGAAGCCGCGCCCATGGCGATGCAGGTGAACAGCTTTGAACCCATCTGCCCGATCACCTTGCGCGCGGTGAGCTGGTACAGGGCGAAGCTCATCGCCGCCACCAGCACCAAAGCGGTGCCGCGCGTCGCGTTCTGCCCGATCGCCGAGAAGTTCTGCATGAAGATCAAAGCGAGGCCAGCATAGCTGAGGCCGAAGGCCAGCAATGCCCGCCGCTTGATCGGCTGGCGGAAGAACATCGCGCCGAACAGCACCACGAACAGCGGATAGGTGAACAGGATCAGCCGCTCGAACGAGGCGGAGATATAGATCAGCCCGAGGAAATCGACATAGCTGGAGAACCAGTAGCCGAGCGCGCCGATGCCGGCAGCCTGCAGCACCAAAGTGCGCGAGGGCAGCTCCTCGCCGCGCTCGCGCATGGCGCGGATCGCGAAGATGCCAATGCCGACATAGAAAGGCAGCGACAGCAGCATGCGCAAGGCGAGCAGCGTCTCGGCATCGATGCCCTCGGCATAGGCAAGCTTGATGATGATGCCCTTGGCGGAGAACAGGATAGCGCCCGCCGCACCGAGCATATAGCCGGTCAATGGCAGGGCATCGGCCGCGCGCTGTTGCTGGGGTATCGTCGTCATGCCGTTCACCTCGGGCGGGGAGGCAGGCGAAGGTTCGCTGGCGGGGGATCCGGCATCGCGACCTTCGCGTGCCGGGGGAGAAATGATCGATCGCGCGATCAGCCGCCCGCCCGGACGCACAAGGCGCCGGTAAGGAGGTTAAGCAGGCCATGGGTGGCCGTATGGCGGGTCGCTATGATCATGAGGCCGTTTAGCATGTGCTAATCGCCAGCCACAATCCGCTCCCCAACGTCAGCTGCGCTGCGTTTTGTGCATGGATGGTGCGTGCGTAGTGGGCAACACCGTGTGTTGGGGACCGGCACCGCATGCCCCCTGTTCCCGGAGCAGGCGAATCCATATTTTAGCGGCGCATGACATCCCGCCCGAACATTCCCGAGCCCGACCTCGAGACCGATGACGACATCGTCGAACTCGAAGAGGAGGCGCTGCCGCTCATCGATGAGGCTGACGAGGCCCCCCCGCCGCCCGGTTCGCTCGCCACCGGCCGCGCCGCGATCCTGCGCGCCGTGAAGCACGCGCCGAACGGCGCCGGCGTCTACCGCATGCTGGGGGCGGACGGCGCGGTGCTCTATGTCGGCAAGGCCAAGAGCATCAAGAAGCGGATCATCGCCTATACCCGTCCTACCGGGCTCACCTCGCGCATCATGCGCATGGTGGCGGCGACCTGCGAGATGGAATTCGTCTCCACCGGCACCGAAACCGAGGCGCTGCTGCTGGAGGCCAACCTCATCAAGCAGCTGAAGCCGCGCTTCAACGTGCTGCTGCGTGATGACAAGTCCTTCCCCTATATCCTCATCACCCGCGACCATGTCTCGCCGCAGATCACCAAGCATCGCGGCGCGCGCAATCGGAAGGGAGACTATTACGGCCCCTTCGCCTCGGTCTGGGCGGTGAACCGCACCATCAATGCGCTGCAGAAGGCGTTCCTGGTGCGCTCCTGCACCGACTCCTTCTATGAGGCACGCACCCGGCCATGCCTGCTGTTCCAGATCAAGCGCTGCTCCGGGCCCTGCACCGGCGAGCTCTCGCATACCGATTACGGCGAGCTGGTGCGCGAGGCGCGCGATTTCCTCTCCGGCAAGAGCCGGGCGGTGAAGGAGCAGCTCGCGCACGAGATGGAAGCGGCGGCCGAGGACCTCGAATTCGAGCGCGCGGCGGCACTGCGCGACCGTCTCGCCGCGCTCTCTGCGGTGCAGGGCTCGCAGGGCATCAATCCGCGCTCGGTGGAAGAGGCCGACGTCTTCGCCATCCACCAGGAAGGAGGGGCGACCTGCGTGCAGGTGTTCTTCTTCCGCACCGGGCAGAATTGGGGCAACCACGCCTTCTATCCGCGCGCTGACCGCTCGCTGGAGCCGGGAGAGGTGCTGGAATCCTTCCTCGCGCAATTCTACGAGGACAAGCCCTGCCCCCGCCTCGTGCTGCTCAGCCACGACGTGCCGGAGGCCGAACTGCTGACTGAGGCGCTGTCCACCCATGCCGGCCATCGCGTCGAATTGTCGGTGCCGCGCCGCGGCGAGAAGCGCGAATTGGTCGAGCACGCCATGCAGAATGCCCGCGAGGCGCTGGGCCGCAAGCTGGCGGAAAGCGCCAGCCAGGCACGCTTGCTGGACGAGTTGCGCCTCAGCTTCGACCTGCCGACCACCCCGCGCCGCATCGAGGTCTATGACAACAGCCACATCATGGGCACCAATGCGGTCGGCGGCATGATCGTCGCCGGGCCGGAAGGCTTCGCCAAGAGCCAGTACCGCAAGTTCAACATCAAGTCGGACGACCTCACCCCCGGCGACGATTACGGCATGATGCGCGAGGTGCTGAAGCGCCGCTTCTCCCGTCTGCTGCGTGAGGAGCCGCGGGAAGAGGTAGCCCCCTCTCCCCCACGGGGAGAGGGTTGGGGTGAGGGGGAGAGCGCGGACGACACGTTTGGGCACGCCCCCCTCACCGACCCGCTTCGCGGGCCACCTCTCCCCGCTGGGGAGACGGAACAAACCCTCGCGCCACCCCCTGCCCGTCCCGACGATGAAAACTCCTCCTGGCCGGACCTCGTGCTGATCGATGGCGGCCTCGGCCAGCTCAAGGCCGCATCCGACGTCCTCGCCGAGCTCGGTATCACCGGCGTACCGCTGGTCGGCGTCGCCAAGGGGCCGGACCGCGATGCCGGCCGCGAGAACTTCTTCATTCCCGGCCGCGCTCCGTTCCGGCTGGAACCCCGCGATCCGGTGCTCTATTTCGTGCAGCGCCTGCGCGACGAGGCCCACCGCTTCGCCATCGGCTCGCACCGCGCCCGGCGCAAGAAGGACATCACGCAATCAGGCCTGCAGGAGATCCCCGGCGTCGGCCCAACCCGCAAGCGCGCGCTGCTGCGCCATTTCGGTACGCTCAAGGCGATCGAACGGGCGTCGCTCTCGGATCTCGGCGCCGTACCCGGCATCAATGAGGGCACCGCGAAGGCGGTCTATGATTTCTTCCACGCCAAGCCGGCGTGAGTCGCTCCGCTTCAACATCGTTCGAGGCTCGCGGAGCCTGTCCTCGGGCTTGCCAAAGGCAAGACCCGTGGGCGCTCGCAGGGATGACGTCGCTTTTATAGAGCCACGTCATCCTGAGGTGCCGCCGCAGGCGGCCTCGAAGGATGCTCAAGCCGAAGACCTCCCTCCAGCACCATCAAACCGAACACCTTTGCGGGACATGACGCCGCACGGATTGACGCGGGCCGCTTCGGTGTCTACCTCCCTTTGATCCGGAACCGGACGATCCCATGGTCGATGTCACCTCGAGCCGCACTGCTGCCGTCGAGTCATCGCCGGTAAAGCGGGGCCACGCCTTTGCTTTGCCGAACCTGCTCACCTATGGGCGGTGCGCGGCGGTGCCGCTTCTCGCCGCCTGTCTGTTCTGGGCGGACATCCTCGCTGGCGGCATCTGGCTGCGCTGGATTGCGCTCGGCCTTTATCTCGCGGCGGCCATCACCGATTTCTTCGACGGCTATCTCGCCCGCGCGTGGTCGCAGCAATCCGCCATCGGCCGCATGCTGGACCCGATCGCCGACAAGCTGCTGGTCTCGACCTCGCTGCTGATGCTGGCCTCCGACGGCACCATTCGCGGCTGGTCGCTCTGGGCCGGCATCGTCATCCTCTGCCGCGAGATACTGGTCTCGGGGCTGCGTGAGTTCCTCGCCGAGGTGCGCGTCAGCGTGCCCGTCACCCAGCTCGCCAAATGGAAGACAGCGACCCAGCTCGTCGCGGTCGGCGTGCTGCTCGCCGGCCCCGCCGCCGACCTGATCCTGCCCGGCACCACGCTGGTCGGTATCGTGCTGCTCTGGATTGCAGCCCTGCTGACGCTGTATACCGGTTGGGATTATTTCCGCGCCGGCGCCCGGCACCTGATCGAGGAAGGCTAGCTTGCACCTCACCGTCCGCTATTTCGCCTGGGTGCGTGAGCGCATTGGCCGCGAGGCGGAGGAAGTCCATCCGCCGGCCGACGTGCACACCGTCGGCGATCTCGCGGCATGGCTCGCGGGACGGGACGAGCGCTACGCCTATGCCTTCGAGAATCCCAAGGTGGTGCGCGCCGCCATCGACCGCGTGCACGCCAAGCCGGATACCCCGCTCGCCGGCGCGCACGAGGTTGCGTTCTTCCCGCCGATGACCGGCGGCTGAGGTCGCGCTAACATAGCCACATGTTCACGGTCAGTATCCAGCACGAGGACTTCGACGCCGCCGACGAAGCGGCGGCGCTGACCCATGGGCGCGACGATGTCGGCGCCGTCGTCACTTTTGTCGGCCTGTGCCGCGCCGACGCCGGCGATGGTGGCCCGCCGATCCGTGCGCTCACGCTGGAGCATTATCCCGGCATGGCCGAGGAAGAGATCGAGCGGCTGGTCGAGGAGGCCCGCGCCCGCTGGCCGCTCACCGGCGCCACTGTGATCCACCGCTATGGTCGGCTGGTGCCGGGCAACAATATCGTCCTCGTGGTCACCGCCTCCACCCACCGCGGCCCCGCCTTTGCCGCCGCTGAGTTCCTGATGGACTGGCTGAAGACCAAGGCGCCGTTCTGGAAGCTGGAGGAACGTGTCGGTGGTTCCTCCTGGGTCGCGGCGAAGCACGACGACGACGAGGCCGCCGGACGCTGGGTGCCGGCGCACCGCGACGCGGCGCAGTAGCGTCGCTCGGCTTCAGCCTCCTTCGAGGCTCGCTGCGCTCGCACCTCAGGATGACGTGGTGCTTTTAAACGAAAAGGGCCGCCCGAAGGCGGCCCCTTGAACTCACGGGAAGCGGCGCGACTTACGCCGCCTGCTTCTTCGGCTGCACCTCGGCCATATAGTCTTCCATCAGCGTGCGCGTGACGGGACCCGGCTGATAGTGGCGGCCGGCGATCTCCGACACCGGCGTCACCTCGGCGGCGGTGCCGGTGATGAAGCACTCGTCGAAGCTTTCCAGCTCCTCCGGCATGATGGCGCGCTCGATCACCTGATAGCCGCGGCGCTTGGCGAGCTCGATCACCGTCTGACGGGTGATGCCGTTCAGGAATGCATCGGCGTCCGGCGTGTGGATCACGCCGTCCTTCACGAAGAAGACGTTGGCCCCGGTGCATTCCGCCACTCGGCCGCGCCAGTCGAGCATCAAAGCGTCGGCGAAGCCGGCGCGCTCGGCGGCGTGCTTGGAGATGGTGCAGATCATGTAGAGGCCGGCCGCCTTCGAGGTCGAGGGCGCGGTCATCGGATCGGGACGGCGATACTTCGCCATGTCGATGCGGATGCCCTTCAGCCGCTGCGCCGGGTCGAAATAGCTCGGCCATTCCCACGCCGCGATGGCGAGATGGATGGTGTTGGCCTGCGCCGACACGCCCATCATCTCCGAGCCGCGCCACGCGACCGGGCGGAGATAGGCGTCGGTGAGCTTCTGCACCTTCAGGATCTCGCGGCAGGCCGCATTGATCTCGGCCTCGCTGAACGGAATCTCGAATTCCAGCAGCCGGGCGCTCTCTTTCAACCGGGCGGTGTGCTGCTCCAGCTTGAAAATCTCGCCGCCATAGGCGCGCTCGCCCTCGAATACGCAGCTGCCATAGTGCAGGCCGTGCGTCAGCACATGCACCTTGGCATCGGACCACGGCACCATCGCGCCGTCATACCAGATGAAACCGCTGCGTTTGTCGAAAGGCTCGCCTGCCATCGTCGTATCTCCGATGCACGTCCGGGCGTCCTTGGCGCGCTGCCCGGCACATTCTGGTTTAAGCGTTTCGGGCCGCCCACGCCACACCGGGAGATTTTGCCTCCCGGCTCAAATCTTTGCCTCGCGGCGCAACTCCCGTTATCGTTCGCCGGCCCCGAGAGGGGCATTATGGCGACCTCGCTTTTTAAAAGGGTTGGACGGCGCTGCCGAACGATCCTTTCGTTGAGCGGGGCTTCTGGGTAACGATCATAACGAAAAAAGTCAACATGGCTGACATAAATGTCCCGTCCCCATTCCGCCCTCACGAGGCGGACGTCCCGCTGGCCCAACGCCAGGGCGGTGCGGTTAACGCAACGGCGCCCGGTGCTGGAGCCGGTGCCGAGCCCATGATCGACCTGATCGAGCTATTGTTCTTCGCCTATCGCAATTTCGTGAGCGACCCCGACGACATCCTGCAGCGCTTCGGCTTCGGCCGGGCCCATCATCGCGTGCTGCACTTCGTCAACCGCCACCCCGGCATGCGGGTGACCGACCTGCTCGACATATTGCGCATAACCAAGCAGAGCCTCGGGCGCGTGCTGCGCGAACTGGTGGACCAGGGCTTCATCGACAGCCGCGCCGGCTCGTCCGACCGCCGCCAGCGCCTGCTCTACCTCACCCCGAAAGGCGAAGCGCTGGCGCGCGACTTCGTCAACTTGCAGACCCGCCGCATCGAGCGTGCGCTCGCCGAGTGCGGGCCCAATGCCCGCGAGAATGCCCGCCGCTTCCTCGTTTCGATGATCGACCCCGAGGATCGCGGCCCCATAGAGAAGCTCATCGCCCGGGCCGATCGCGCCGCCGAAGATGCGACGCGCGGCCGTGGCGGCTAACCGGAGCCCACCATGCTGAACCACACCGAGGCCGCTCCCGCCAGCGTGCGGCGCGGAACGAAACCGGCGGACGACGCGCCGCATCTGCTGGTGGTCGATGACGACCGCCGCATTCGCGACCTGCTCTCGCGCTTCCTCACCGAGCACGGCTACCGCGTCACCACCGCCGCCTCGGCGATGGACGCCCGCGGCCGGCTCGGTGGCCTCAGCTTCGATCTCTTGATCCTCGACGTCATGATGCCGGGCGAATCGGGGCTCGAGCTTGCGAAATCGGTGCGTAACGGCTCGGCCGTGCCGATCCTGATGCTCACCGCCCGCGCCGAGGCCGAAGACCGCATCAAGGGCCTGGAGATCGGCGCCGACGATTATCTGCCGAAGCCGTTCGAGCCGCGTGAATTGCTGCTGCGCATCGGCAATATCCTCAAGCGCTCCGCGATCCCGGCCAAGCAGGCGATCGAGAGCGTGCGCTTCGGCAGCTTCGTCTTCCATCTGGAGCGCGGCGAGCTCTCCCGCGATGGCGAGGCCGTGCGCCTCACCGACCGCGAACGCGAAATGCTGCGCGTGCTGGCCGAGCGTCCGGGCGAGACGGTGCCGCGCCAGGCGCTGGTCGCTCCCGGCGCCAATGCCGGCGACCGCGCCGTCGACGTTCAGGTCAACCGGCTGCGCCGCAAGGTCGAGCGCGATCCCGCCAATCCGGTCTATGTGCAGACCGTGCGCGGCATCGGCTACCGCCTGGTTGTCGCCACTTGAGCTTGCCCGAAACCCATCCGCTCCTCGGCGCAGCCCGCTCGCGGCTGCGCGAAGTGGTGGTCCGTGCCCGCCGCAACAATGAGCGCCTCGGGGCGTGGTTCAACCGCGTCATGCCGAAGAGCCGCTATGAAGCGCGGCTGCGCAAGGTGTTGGCCCGTGCCCGCCGCAACAATGAGCGCTTCGGCGCGTGGTTCAACCGCGTCATGCCGAAGGGGCTCTATGCCCGTTCGCTCATCATCATCGTCACCCCGATGGTGGTGCTGCAATCGGTGCTGGCCTTCGTCTTCATGGAGCGGCACTACAACACCGTCACCCGCCGCCTGTCCGCCGCGGTCTCGCAGGACATCACGGCACTGGTCGACCTCTCCCTCGCCTTCCCGAACGCCGCGGACCTGGAGCGGATCAAGGACATCGCCCAGGACCGTATGAACATGAATCTCGACTTCCTGCCCGGCCAGCATCTGCCGCCGCCGGGACCGAAGCCGTTCTTCTCCATCCTCGATTCCAATTTCACCAGCGAGCTCGGCAAGCGGCTGCGCAAGCCGTTCTGGACCGACACGGTCGGCAATTCGAACCTCATCGAGGTGCGGGTCCAACTCGATGGCCAAGTGCTGCGGGTCTTCGCCAAGCGCAGCCAGGCCTATCTGTCCAACTCCCACATCTTCCTGATCTGGATGGTGGGCACCTCGCTGGTGCTGCTCGCCGTCGCCATCCTGTTCCTGCGCAACCAGATCAAGCCGATCGAGGCGCTGGCCGATGCCGCGGAGGCGTTCGGCAAGGGCCGCGAGGTGGTGGACTTCCACCCGCGCGGCGCCCGCGAGGTGCGTGGCGCCGCGCGCGCCTTCATCGAGATGAAGCGTCGCATCGAGCGCCAGATCGAACAGCGCACAACCATGCTCGCCGGCGTCAGCCACGACATGCGCACCATCCTCACCCGCTTCAAGCTGGAACTCGCTTTCCTCGAAGATCGCGAGACCGACGCGCTGCGCAAGGATGTCGACGAACTGCAAAGCATGCTGGAGGCCTATCTCGCCTTCACCCGCGACGATGCCGGCGAGCCGCCGGTGCAGGTCGACGTCGCCGCCTTGCTCGACGACATGCGGGTGAACGCCGAGCGCCATGGCGCCCGGGCCAGCGCCAGCTTCCGCGGCGCCCCGCAGGTGACGGTGCGCGCCGACGCCTTCCGCCGTTGCATCGGCAACCTCGTCGCCAATGGCTGGCGCTATGCCAGGCGGATCGAGATCAATGGCGCGCGCGACGCCCGCTGGCTGGTGGTGACGGTCGACGATGACGGCCCGGGCATCCCGACCGACCGCCGCGAGGACGTGTTCCGTCCCTTCCTGCGGCTCGACGACGCCCGCAACCAGGATGCCGGCGGCTCCGGCCTCGGCCTCACCATCGCCCGCGACGCCGCTCGCGCCCATGGCGGCGACATCGTGCTCGGGGATAGCCCGCTCGGCGGATTGCGGGCCACCGTGCGAATTCCGGTCTAGCCAGGCACGCTATGGCGCCGTCGCCGGTGCGCTTCAGCTCTCCTTGAGACTCGCAGTACCCGCGCCTCCGCAGGACGCCATTCTCATAAACGGGGTCGTTTGAGGTGTCGGCTAAGGATCGACCTTTAAGAATGGTCACCGGAACCGTGCCCCTACGGAATAATGAAGTCAGGTTCGAGAGCTAGTCTCGACACGGACTCGCTGAACCGGGTGTCGGGACTGTGGCGGCGACGCATCACCTGCAAAACCGATTCTATTTATTTCTATTTCCCGAACTAGACGCCTTGCCGATACAATCAGAACGAGCCTAGAGTTGTAGTGCACTTTATAAACAACGATCTTGAGGCTGGTTCGCACATTTCGCGGATCGTTCCGTGGGCAGTTCACTGCTTCACGGGGGCGTGGGTTATTCGCCCATCGATTGGGGATCCTGGGGATTATGAAAAGGCTCGTCCTGATATTGCTGGCGACCGTGGTGTCCGCGCCGGCGGCATACGCCGCCGACCTTTCCGCGGCTTATCCCGTGAAGGCCGCGCCGGTGGTCCCGGTCGGGCCCAATTGGGCTGGCTTCTATGGCGGCCTCAACATCGGCTATGGCTTCAATGCGGGTGGTCACAGCACCGGTGGCCAGACCTATTACGAGAACACCACCCACGATAGTTTCGACACCGAGTGGTACACCAACGAGGGACCGTCCTGGAGAACCTCGGCGAACCTAGACGGCGTGATTGGCGGCGGGCAGATCGGCTATAATTTCGTCTTCCAGCCTTCCGTGCTGTTCGGCGTGGAAACCGACTTCCAATGGAGCGGGCTCAAAGGCGACGCATCCGCCTCCGACACGACATCCATTCAGCTCTTCCCGGCATTCGATCCGAACGACCCCAATTATTGGGCGGTCGAGGGAAACTCCAAGGTAACCCAGGAGGTCGAGTGGTTCGGCACCGTTCGCGCCCGTCTTGGCGTGACGACGTTCAATGACTCGCTGCTCATCTACGGTACCGGCGGTCTCGCTTATGGCAGCGTCCGGCAGAAGCTCAATTACACTGGCGGGTTTCTGCCCGACGCACAATTGGGGTTTGCCGGATCGCATTGGTCGGGTGAGGCTTCCTCCAGCGAGACGAAAGTCGGCTGGACGCTTGGTGGTGGCGTGGAATGGTTTCCGGCAGCGGCCAGCAATTGGTCGATCAAGGCCGAATATCTCTACACCGATCTCGGATCGACCAAGGTCGACCTTTCCACTCCTGCCTATAGGAACGACACCAACGCCGGCGGCCGCGTGGTCAACGCGTCCAACACCGCCGACGCGCAATGGCAGACCGTGCGGGTCGGCATCAACTACCACTTCTGAGAAGACGACCCATAATTGCGAAATCGACCGTCATCCCCGGCCAAAGGGGACCTATGGTCACCGTCTCTCGGGAGACGCCGAGGCAACAGCCTCGGCTTTCGCCGGGGATCTCGATACCTGACTGCGCCTTCAGAGGCCGAGATGGCCGGGACAAGCCCGGCCACGACAAGAAAAGGCGCGGCCATCCTCAAGGGAAGATGGTTCAGAACAGTCGCGCCCCGTTCGGCACCTCGCGGTCGGGCGCAAACAGCACCACTTCGCCCTCCATGTCCGGGAAGCCGAGGGTGAGCACTTCCGACATGATCGGCCCGATCTGGCGTGGCGGAAAATTCACCACCGCCGCGACCTGGCGGCCGATCAGGTCCTCCGGCGCATAGTGCACGGTGATCTGCGCCGAGGACTTCTTCACCCCGACATGCGGGCCGAAATCGATCATCAGCTTGATCGCCGGCTTGCGCGCCTCGGGGAACGGCTCGGCCTGGATGATGGTGCCGACCCGGATGTCGACTTTGAGGAAGTCGCCGAAGGCGATGGACTCAATGGGTGCCAGGCTCAAAGCGTCCTCCAATGCAGATTGCGTCACGCCGCCAGCGGCGCATCGGGTTCCGGCTCAGTGCGTGAACGGCGTCGCCGGCCGCCGCAGGTGGCGATCCGGCAGACATTGTGCATCAGGCCGAGCGCCCGCTCACCCTTGTCGAGCTCACGGTCGAGCGTCGCCATGGTGCGGGCAAGGCCGGGATCCTCGTCGCGCAGCCACACCGTCAGCACGCGGGCGAACAGCACGGCAAGCCCTTGCGCCCGCACCGCGCCGCGCAGGCCGGCAACGTCGATCTTCGCCGCCGCCAGCATCCATTGCTGCGAGCGCACGGTGAGCTTGTTGAGGCCGAGCGCGAACATCGGGTGGCGCCGCGCGCTCTCACCCAGCGAGCGCACCGCCGCCTTGTGCGGCGCCAGCGCATCGAGCCGGCGCATCAGCACGTCGAACAGCCGGTCGCGCGGCGACTGGTCATCCATGTCGTTGCCCTGGCTCGCCAGCACCTTGCGGTCGGTGTCGCGGATGAAGGCGGAGACCATGTCGAAGGTCGAGCCGAACGAGGCCCGCAGATCGGCGAGGCTCACCTCCGCCTTGTTGGCGACCTCGAGCAGGCTGATGGAATCGAAGGACTTCTCGCCGAGCAAGGCGAGGAAGGCTTCGAGGATTGCGTCGCGGCCGGCGGGTGCCGCCGCCGCGCCTTTGGAACCGCCGGGAGAACGTGCCATGGGAGCCTCCTCGCTTTTGCGTCGCCTCACCTGAAGCTATGCCCGCAATCGCCTCAGGAGAAGGGGCGAGAGCCCTATCCGCCGGATGGAATAATCCGAGCGATAAGATAGTGCTCTAGATGCAGTACGGTGGAGCATGTTCTCGTCGCAAAAGTCTCCCAACTTTTGCGGAACATGCTCTACATCATGACACGCGTGTCCAGGCCTCCATTCAACTCGCGAGTTCGCGCGAGCGCCGCGCCGCCGCCGCCACTGCTTCGGTGAGCAACGGGGTAAAGCCGGCCTTCTCGTCCATCAGGATCGCCAGCGCGGCGGCAGTCGTGCCGTTCGGCGAGGTGACGTTCTTGCGCAGCGTCGCCGGATCGATGCCGGTGCGGGCGATGAGTTCCCCTGCCCCGGAGACCGTCGCCCGCGCCAGCCGATCGGCCATGTCGGGCGCCAGGCCCGCGGCCACGCCGGCTTGCGCCAGCGCCTCGGCAAGCAGGAACACATAGGCCGGCCCGGAACCGGAGACCGCGGTGGCGACGTCGATCAGCGCCTCGTCCTCGACCCATTCCACCCCGCCAGTGGCCCGCAGCAGCGCGTCGGCAATGCTCATCTGGTCGGCGGTGACAGCACCGTTCGGCACCGCCACGGTGATGCCGCGCCCGATCGCCGCGGGCGTGTTGGGGATGGAGCGCACCACCGCCATGCCCGGCGCAAAGGCGGCTTCGAGAAAGTCCAGCGTGCGCCCGGCCATCACCGAGACGACGAGCGTATGGGCATCGGCGAGCGGCGCCACCTTTTGCAGAACGCCGGGTGCGACCTGCGGCTTCACCGCCAGCAACAGCACAGTGGGCGGGCCGCCATTCAGCGGATTGAGCGGAATGGAATGGTGCGCCAGCAGCGCCGCGATCTCCGGCGGCGGGCCGGGATCGATCACCGCGATGCGCGAGGGATCGAGCCCGAGCGAGAGCCAGCCTTCCAGCATGGCGCCGCCCATCTTGCCGGCGCCGACCAGTATGACGCGACCGGGAATATCGGAAAGGCTTGGCATGGCGGCACCCGCACGGCAGCTCCTTCGCTGGCCGGCGCGCGCCTGCCTTTACGCTTCGCCGACCGTCTCGAACAGCGTGGCGTCCATCGCCTCGCGCGCCGATTTGCCTGCCCATACGACGAATTGGAACGCCGGGAAATAGCGCTCCACCGCCTCAACGGCGCATTCCATCAGCACTTCCACCTGCCGGTCGGTCGCCTCCGCACCCGCCAGCAACAAGGCGTGGCGGAACATGATGACGCCTTCCTTGGACCACAGGTCGAAATGCCCGACCCACATCTGCTCATTGATGAGCGAGAGCAGGCGCAGCACTTCGGTCTTGCGCTTCTCCGGCACCTTGAGGTCGAAGGCACAGGCGACGTGCAGCGATTCCACCTCGTCCATCCATTGGAAGGAGACGTGGCAGTCGGTCCAGCGGCCTTCGAGTGAGATGGTGATCTCGTCCTCGGCGGAGCGCTCGAACGACCATTCGTTCAACGCCGCCATGCGCTCGACCTGATCGAGCGGATTGGCACGGGTCTCGGCTTCGAAATCGGTATAGGTCATGCTCGACCTCGCGAGGATGGACGCGGGGAGGGTCGAACGCACGCAACGCGAATACAGAGCCGGCGAACCACTTGAGATATCAAACGAATCGCCACATCACCCACTATATCGCGCTGAATGCGTACCTCGCTACGACCGTCTGGCCGCGATCGCCAGGGTGCGACCGCGTGTCTGGTGTCCGGGATTCGCCTGAATGCGGCAAGCCTCGAGAGGCCACGTCCACAGCCCAGGCAAAGCGACAGGCATTGCGTGCCCCGTTCAGTGTCCCGCCTCGAGTTTGGCGAGCCGCGTCTCGAGCTCGGCAATGCGAGCGGCGAGCCGCTCATTCTCCTCGCGCGCCGCACTGGCGAGATCCCGCACCGTGTCGAGTTCATCGCGGGTGACCACGTCGAGCTCGCGCAGGACGCGCTCCGCCTGCGAGCGCATCACGGTCTCGGCCTCGCGGCGCACGCCGGTCGCGACGCCGGCGGCGTCGTTCATCAGCCGTGCGAACTCGTCGAAGATGCGGCCGGTGGTCTGGGTCATGTCCTTCGTCTCCGGGCGTGTCGCCTTGCCAAGGGACAATGGTGCGCCGCGCCGCCCGCTGCAAGGGCATGGCGGCGTTTTCACGGGTTTTGGTTGAGGATGGACACCAACTTGTCGTCATCCCGGACGGCTGCAAGGCCGATCCAGGATCGCCCAAACATCGGAGAGCGATCCCGGCTCTCCGCTGCGCTGCGGCCGGGATGACGACGAGCGAATGGAGCCCCCCGTCTTGATCCAGCCACGCGACGCGGGCAAGACGGCGCGACGCAGGCTTCCGGAATCGCGCCGATGCTCTTTGCCCTCCCCTTCCCCCATATCGACCCGGTGCTGATCGAGCTCGGCCCCTTCGCCATACGCTGGTACGCGCTCGCCTACATTGGCGGCCTGCTGCTCGGCTGGTGGCTGTCGAAGCGGCTGTGCGCCAATGATGCGCTGTGGGGCGGCAAGTCGCGCATCCCGCCGCAGGATTTCGACGACGCCGTGGTGTGGATCGCCTTCGGCGTCATCCTCGGTGGGCGCATCGGCTATGTGCTGTTCTATAATTCTTCCTACTATCTCGAGCACCCGCTGGAGGCGCTCACCCTCTGGCATGGCGGCATGGCCTTCCATGGCGGCTTCCTCGGCTCCATTCTCGCCATGTGGCTGTTCTGCCGTAGCCGCCGCCTGCCGCTGATCTCCATGCTCGACATCGCCGCCGCGGTGGTGCCGATCGGACTTTTCCTCGGCCGCCTCGCCAATTTCATCAATGGCGAGTTGTGGGGCCGGGTGAGCGACGTGCCCTGGGCCATGGTATTCCCCAATGCTGGCGAGCTGCCACGCCACCCGAGCCAGCTTTATGAGGCCGGCCTCGAAGGGCTGTTGATGTTCGCCATCCTGATGCTCGCGGTGCGCCGCGGCGCGCTGGCCCGGCCGGGCCTCATCGCCGGCCTGTTCGTCTTCCTCTATGGCTGCGCCCGCATAGCCATCGAATTCGTGCGCGAGCCCGACGTCCAGCTCGGCTATCTCTATGGCGGCTGGCTGACCATGGGCATGATCCTGTCGCTGCCGATGCTGCTGGTCGGCGGCACCCTCATTGCCCGCGCCATGCGCCGCCCGGCGCTGCAAGCCGCGCCGCAGAGCTGATGGGCGCGGGCGGCACCGAACTGGGCCGGCGGCTGGCGCGCGATATCGCCGCCACCGGACCGATGACGGCGGCCGACTATATGGAGCGCTGCCTGTTCGATCCGGCGAGCGGCTACTACACCACGGCCGAGGTGTTCGGGGCGAAGGGCGATTTCATCACCGCCCCCGAGATCAGCCAGGTGTTTGGCGAATTGCTCGGGCTGTGGGCCGCGGACAGTTGGCTGCGCATTGGTAGCCCCTCGCCCTTTGTGCTCGCGGAGCTCGGCCCCGGCCGTGGCACCATGATGGCGGACATGCTGCGCGCGACGCGGATCGTGCCCGGCTTCCACGACGCCATGCGGGTGGTGCTGGTGGAGGCCTCGAAGCGCCTGCGCGCCAGGCAGGAGGAGACATTGGCCGCCTACACCGTCGAATGGTGCGCGCGCGTGGCCGAGTTGCCGCCCGGCCCGCTGATAGCGCTCGCCAATGAGTTCTTCGACGCGCTGCCGATCCGCCAGTTCATCCGCACGCCGGAAGGCCTTGCCGAGCGCATGGTCGGCATCGCCGACGACGGGGCGCTCAGCTGGGGCCTGCGTCCCGGGGCCCGGCTCGACGCGGAGGCGGAAGCCCGTCTCGTCCGCCAGCCGCCGGGCAGCATCTTCGAAATCTGTCCCGCCGGCTTCGGTATCGCCCGCACGCTCGCTGAACGCGTGACAATGCAGGGCGGCGCCGTGCTCGCCATTGATTATGGCCATGCCGGCGGCTTCGGCGACACGTTGCAGGCACTGCGCGATCACGCCTTCGATGACCCGTTGGCGCACCCGGGCGAAGCAGACCTGACCGCACATGTCGATTTCGGCGCTCTTGCTCGTGCGGCGAAGGCCGCCGGTGCGCGCGCCTTCGGTCCGGTCACGCAAGCTACGCTGCTCGAGCGCCTCGGCCTCACGCAGCGCGCCGAGCGGCTGAAGCGCGACGCCGCGCCAGAAGCCCGCACTGCCGTCGACGCCGCAGCGGCGCGCTTGACGGGACGCGGCGCCCGCGACATGGGGGAACTCTTCAAGGCGCTCGCCATCGTGCATCCTGATATGCATGAGGTGGCTGGATTCGCCCCGGACGAGGAAGCCGCATGAAGATTCTGTCGCCAGCCCTGAGCGCCCTGCCCGGCATCCACCACGCCTTCTTCACCCGGCAGGGGGGTGTGTCCGAAGGCATCTATGCCTCGCTGAACGGCGGCACCGGTTCGCGCGACGAGCCCGAGCGCGTCGCCGAGAACCGCGCCCGCATGGCAGCCGCGCTTGGCGTTACCCCCGAGCGCTTCCTCACCGCCTATCAGGTTCACTCGGCTGATTGCGTCATCGTCGACGGCCCCTGGGCCGAGCGCCCGGAAGCCGACGCGGTAGCGACCGCGACGCCGGGGATCGCCGCCGGCGTCTCGATCGCCGATTGCGGGCCGATCCTGTTCGCGGATGCGCAGGCCCGGGTCGTTGCCGCCGCCCATGCGGGATGGAAGGGCGCGGTCGGCGGGATACTGGATTCGACGGTGGCGCGGATGGCGGAGCTTGGCGCCAGGCCGGAGCGCATCGTCGCCGCGATCGGCCCGCTGATCCGCCAGCAGAGCTATGAGGTCGGCCCGGAATTCGTCCACAATGTCACGGCGCTCGACCACGCCAATATCCGCTTCTTCGCACCATCGGATCGCGAGCATCATTCGATGTTCGACCTGCCGGGCTATATCGCCGCGCGCCTGCACCGCCTCGGCGTCGGCCAGGTCGAGGATCTGTGCCTCGACACCTATTCCGATGCCGAGCGCTTCTACAGCTATCGGCGTACCACCCATCGCGGCGAGCCGGACTATGGCCGGCTGATCGCCGCCATAACCCTGGTCTGACGCGCCATGGCCCTGCATTTCACCCCGGCCGAGTTCGAGCGCCGCAAGCAGCGGCTGCTGACGGAGCTTGCCGCACGCAAGCTCGACGGCCTGCTGATGTTCCAGCAGGAGTCGATGTACTGGCTGACCGGCTACGACACGTTCGGCTTCTGCTTCTTCCAGGCGCTGTGGCTTGGTGCCGATGGTCGGCTCGCTCTGCTCACCCGCTCGGCGGACCTGCGGCAGGCCCAGCACACCTCGATCGTCGCCGATATCCGACTTTGGGAAGACCGCAAGGATTCCACCCCCCAAGAGCAGCTTCGCCAGATGGTGGAAGAACTTGGCGGCAAGAGTTCACGGATCGCCGTGGAGTATGACAGCTACGGACTTACCGCCGCGAACGGGCGCAAGCTCGACGCTGCCTTCGACGGCTTCGCGACGCTGGAGGACGCCTCCGGCCTCGTCGACCGGCTGCGCGCAGTGAAGTCGGCGGCCGAAATCATCTATGTGAAGCAGGCCGCCAAGCTCGCCCTGGCCGCCCGGCAGGCGGCGGTGGAGCTGATCGCCCCCGGTATCGACGAGGGGGACATCCTCGCCGCCATGCAGGGCGCCGTCTTCAAGGGCGGTGGCGACTATCCGGCCAATGAGTTCATCATCGGCTCCGAGCGCGACGCCCTGCTCTGCCGCTACAAGTCCGGCCGCCGCCAACTCGGCAGCGAGGACCAGATCACCCTCGAATGGGCCGGCGCCTATCGCCGCTACCATGCGGCGATGATGGAGACGGTGGTCGTCGGCCCGCCGCGCGACCGGCATCTGGAACTGTTCGCCGCCGCCCGGCAGGCAATGGAGGCCTGCGGCCATACCATCGTGCCCGGCAGGACCGCCGGCGAGGTGTTCGCCGCCCACGCCCATGTCATGGACGGCCACGGCCTGGCGAAGCATCGGCTCGCCGCCTGCGGCTATTCGCTCGGCGCCAAGTTCACCCCATCCTGGATGGATCCGCCGATGTTCTATGCCGACAATGACTGGATGCTGGAGCCCGGCATGGTCATGTTCGCGCACATGATCCTGATGGACAGCGAGACCGGGACCGCCATGTGCCTTGGCCGGACATTTCTCGTCACGGTGGATGGCAATGAATGCCTCACCCAGGCGCCGCTGGACCTAATCGTAAACTGATATTAACACTTCCTGGTAGCTGGCGACGGCGCGGCGTTCCCTGGCGGGACGACACGCGGCGCGACCGGCGGACAGGGATTGGCGCTTATGATCGACCCCCGGAGCCGTCGGCTGATGCCGGCAGCGGCGGCCGTCTTGGCCGCGCTTCTGCTCGCCGCCTGCCAGACGGGCAGCGGCAACAGCCCGACCGCACGAGCCTCGGTCGGCGCCTCGGGGCCTTCGCGCGCCATCGCCTTCGAATCCATCGACGGCCCGCCGCAACCGGTGTTCAACAAGCTGGTCGCCAGCCTCACCAATGAGGCGGACGCCCGCAACGTGCGCGTGGTCTCGCGCGAGGCTGATGCCGGTTATCGCGTGCGCGGCTATCTCGCCGCCAGCGTCGAGGACAATAAGGGCACAGTCGACTGGGCCTGGGACGTGTTCGACAAGGACCGCGTGCGCGTGCTGCGCGTGGCGGGCAGCGAACAGGTCGGCAGTGGCGCCGACGTCTGGGCGCGCTGCAATGATGACGTGGTCAACCGGATCGCCGCGCAGAGCCTGACCGAGATCGCCTCCCGGCTCGACGGCGCGCCGGCGACGGCCCGCCCGGCGGCTGCCCCGCAGCCGGCTCCCGCGACCGCACCGCCTGCCGTGCGGCCGGATGACGGCCCGCCGGTCGCCAGCGCGGAACCGGTTGGCGCGCCGGCCGATGCAGCCCCGTCCACCGGTGCGCTGGCGCTCGCGCCCGAGCACTGATTACGGCACTGCGGCAACACGGCGGTTACCACCCCGCAAGCGACGTTGCGTCACCCGCTTTACAGCGCGGGCGCGGCCGCCTATCAGGGCTTCGCGACGGCCGTGCGACGGCCCGAGCGCCGAAAGGACGGCTGGGAGCGCGCCGGAATGTCCACCAATAACGGGTCGATCAAGCTGGTCGCTGGCAATGCCAACCGGCCGCTGTCGGAGGCCATTGGCGCCTATCTGGCGACCCCGCTGACACGTGCCGTGGTCCGGCGCTTCGCCGACATGGAGATCTTCGTCGAGATCCAGGAGAATGTCCGCGGCAAGGACGTGTTCGTCCTGCAGTCGACCTCCTTCCCGACCAATGACCATCTGATGGAGCTGCTCATCATCACCGATGCGCTGCGCCGCTCCTCGGCCCGCCGCGTCACCGCGGTGATTCCCTATTTCGGCTATGCGCGGCAGGATCGCCGCTCCTCCGGCCGCACCCCGATCTCGGCCAAGCTGGTCGCCAACCTCATCACCCATGCCGGCGCCGACCGTGTGCTGACCGTCGACCTGCATGCCGGGCAGATTCAGGGCTTCTTCGATATCCCGACCGACAATCTGTTTGCCGCGCCGGTGATGGTGCAGGACATCAAGAACCGCTTCGATCTCGGCAACATCACCGTGGTCTCGCCCGATGTCGGCGGCGTGGTGCGTGCCCGCGCGCTGGCCAAGCGCATCGACGCCCAGCTCGCCATCGTCGACAAGCGCCGCGAGCGCCCGGGCGAGAGCGAGGTGATGAACGTCATCGGCGATGTGGACGGCAAGCGCTGCATCCTGGTCGACGACATCATCGATTCCGGCGGCACGCTGGTGAACGCCGCCGATGCCCTGCTGGAGCGCGGCGCGACGGAAGTGCACGCCTATATCACCCATGGCGTGCTCTCCGGCGGAGCGGTGGCGCGCGTCACCGCCTCGAACCTGAAAGAACTGGTGATCACCGACACCATCCAGCCGACCGAGGCGGTGCGGGTCGCCCGCAATATCCGGGTGGTCTCGGTGTCCACCTTGATCGGCGAGGCCATCGGGCGCACCGCGCACGAGGAAAGCGTCTCCAGCCTGTTCGATTGAGTAGCCTCCCCGCCAAGATTTCGCCATTCGGTTCTGCCGCAGCGGTCAAGCTGGGACTCGTATTGCGCGAACCGGCGTATTTCCGGCCGCGTCGCCCTGAAGCCGACGGCATCAAAATCAGCCGCTTACGGGGATGCCTCCGATTTCCACCTGCGTCCAACGGTTGAAATCCACCGAATCGGCCGTTTTGTGCGGTGCGCCATGCTGGCTCCACGATTGACCCGCATGTTTCCGGCTCATTGAATCAAACGGAAGCGCCAGCCATGAAGCGCGCCTTTTTCGCCGCCGCATTGCTGCCCCTGCTCGCTGCGCCCTGCCTCGCCCAGGAGGCGACCAGCGAGGATGTCAACGGCACCTCGAACGCATCAGGTGCGCCAGCCGAACCGGCCCCGGTCGTCACCGGCACGATTCCCGGTCGCGGCGGCGCCGATCCATGGTCCGGCATCGTCATCGTCGTGACCCCGCCGCCAGCCGAGGACGCTGCCCCCGACGAGTCGGGCCAGGCCCTTGGCCTCGCCGACCAGCTGAACGCCACCCCTCCGACTGACGCCGACGGGCCGCAGTCCATCGCCCTGCTGCCGGGCGACGAGACCACGGACGAGGCGACCGACGAGATGCCCTCGCTCTGGACCTCGCTCGATCTCGGCATCGGCGATGGCGTCGAGATGCCGCCGCCGCGCAAGGTGGCGACGGTTCCGACGCAACCTGTGAAGGCGGCTCCAGCCCAGCCGCTGCCAACCAGCTTCGACCTGCGCCAAGGCCCGGCGCAGGTCGCAATCATCACCAGCGTCTCCACCACCCCGCCAATCTCCGACCCGATGGACGGCAATGCCGGCGGCGGATCGGGCGAGGTGAAGGGCCGTCTCGGCTATGTGCTCGACAATTGGAGCGTCTATGGCGTCGGCGGCTTCGGCGCGGCCGAAAGCACCGGCACGCTCTCGGTCTATGACAGCCTCATGCTCGGCGGCACCTACACCATACCGCTGGCGCCGTACGGCCTCGGCGCCAATGACAGCATCGGGGCCAAGCTCGAGGTGGGCGACACCCAGGCGACGACGACCTCGGTGGAGATGCGCAGCGGCCAGGGCAACTACCAGCGCTTCATCTCGGTAGAGCGCTCCACCGCGCCGACGGCAGCTCCGAGCGACACGGTGCGCGCTGGCGTGGTCGGAAAGTTCTGACGTTCGCCTGCGTCGTAAACCGCGCGCATCATTGCCCTGTAACGGCTTTGCTGCTATGAGCGCGCCCGTCGCCCGGCCTATCCGCACCCCTGGAGGCGCGCCGGAGCGGCATCAACACGAACCATCCCGACGGGACGGCCGCCTGCGCGGTCCAAATCCGCGTTGGGGATTTGAACGAAGGACTTTGAAAGCCATGACCGCCATCAAGGAACTGAAGGCGACGGCGCGCGCGAAGGTCGGCAAGGGGGCCGCTCGTGCAGAACGCCGCGCCGGACGCGTGCCCGCCGTGATCTACGGCGACGGCAAGGCCCCGCTGGGCATCTCGCTGGACTATACCGAGATCACCCGCACCATCTATGCGGGCCATTTCCTCTCCACGCTTTTCAATGTCGATGTCGACGGCGAGAAGCACCGCGTGATCCCGCGCGACTACCAGCTCGATCCGATCAAGGACCTGCCGCAGCACGTCGACTTCCTGCGGGTCGCGGTCGGCGCCACGCTCGTGGTCGATATCCCGGTGCACTTCGTGAACGCCGAGACCTCCCCGGGCATCAAGCGCGGCGCCACGCTGAACATCGTCAGCCACTCGGTGTCGCTGAACGTGCCGGCCGACAATATCCCCGACGCCATCAATGTCGATCTCGGCAATGCCCAGATCGGCGACTCGGTGCATCTCTCCTCGATCGCCCTGCCGGTCGGCGTGACCTGGGCCGGCCATGGCGACGACACGCTCGTCACCATCAGCGCGCCGTCGGGCCTGAAGGAAGCTGATGCCGACGACGCTGCCGCCGCTGCGGCTGCGGCTGCTGCTCCGGCTACCAAGAAGAGCTGAACCTGAATTTCCGGCCGGGAGGACGCCCCCGTGTTCCTGTTCGCGGGGCTCGGCAATCCCGGCCCGAAATATGCCGGCAACCGGCACAATATCGGCTTCATGGCGGTGGACGCGATCGTCCGCCGCCATCGCTTCTCGCCGTGGCGCCGGCGCTTCCAGGGCGCGGCGTGCGAAGGCGAGATCGCCGGCGAAAAGGTTCTGGCGCTGCTCCCCGAGACCTTCATGAACGACAGCGGGCGCGCCGTCGCGGAAGCGCAGCGCTTCTACAAGATCGTGCTCAAGGACATCTACGTCTTCCATGACGAGCTCGACCTGCCGCCCGCCAAGGTGCGGGTGAAGCATGGCGGCGGCAATGCCGGCCACAACGGCCTGCGCTCCGTCACCGCCCATTGCGGCAACGATTACGGACGCGTGCGGCTCGGCATCGGCCATCCCGGCGACAAGGCGCTGGTGATGCCCTATGTGCTGAACGACTTCGCCAAGGCCGAGCGCCCCTGGCTCGAGGCCGTCTGCGACGGCTGCGCCGAGCTGGCCGAACTGCTGGTGAAGGGCAAGCCCGACGAGTTCCAGAGCCGCATGCACCTGCTGCTGGAAGCCCGCGGCATCGGCGCCAACGGCAAGCCGGCCGGATAGGTCGTGCCGGCGCCATGATACGGAAAGCCGCCATCGGACTTGCGCACCGCGCCCGGCTTGCCTAACCACAGCAGCAACATCCCGATCACGACGAGCAGCGACCCCCATGGGCTTCAAATGCGGCATCGTCGGCCTGCCGAACGTCGGCAAGTCGACCCTCTTCAATGCGCTGACGCAGACCGCGGCGGCGCAGGCGGCGAATTATCCGTTCTGCACCATCGAGCCGAATGTCGGCGAGGTGGCGGTGCCGGATCCGCGCCTCGACACGCTGGCCGAGATCGCCAGTTCCGCGCAGATCGTTCCGACCCGCCTCACCTTCGTGGACATCGCCGGCCTGGTGCGCGGCGCCTCGCAGGGCGAAGGCCTCGGCAACCAGTTCCTCGCCAATATCCGCGAATGCGACGCCATCGCCCATGTGGTGCGCTGCTTCGAGGATGGCGACATCACCCATGTCGACGGCAAGATCGCCCCGCTCGCCGATATCGAGACCATCGAGACCGAGTTGATGCTGGCCGACCTCGACAGCCTCGAGAAGCGCATCGTCGCCATCGAGAAGAAGGCCAAGGGCGGCGACAAGGAGGCCAAGGAGATCCTTGACCTCATGAACCGCGCTCTGGTGCTGCTGCGCGAAGGCCAGCCGGCGCGGCTGGTCGACGTGAAGCCGGAGGAGGAGCGCGCCTTCCGCATGCTCGGCCTGCTGTCCTCCAAGCCCGTGCTGTATGTCTGCAACGTCGAGGAAGCCTCGGCGAAGCACGGCAATGCGCTGTCCGCCCAGGTGTTCGAGCAGGCGGCCAAGGAAGGCGCCAAGGCCGTCGTCGTCTCCGCCAAGATCGAGAGCGAGATCGCGGTGCTGCCGCCCGACGAGCAGAAGGAATATCTGGAGGCGATCGATCTGGACGAGCCGGGCCTCAACCGCGTCATCCGCGCCGGCTATGACCTGCTCAAGCTCGTCACCTATTTCACCGTCGGCCCCAAGGAAGCGCGGGCCTGGACCATCACCGCAGGCACCAAGGCGCCGGCGGCGGCTGGTGTCATCCACAGTGATTTCGAGAAGGGCTTCATCCGCTCCGAGACCATCGCCTATGACGATTATGTGCGCGGCAAGGGCGAGGCCGGCGCGCGCGAGGCCGGCAAGCTGCGCCTCGAAGGCAAGGAATATGTCGTTGCCGACGGCGACGTGCTGCACTTCCGCTTCAACACCTGAGCGCGTTTTAACCCACGCGCATCTCCTATGCCCTTGACGCACGGAACGTCGTCGCCTGTCATCTCATTGTCAGGGCTGTGACGGCGGGGCGGGGAGGCCGGGACGGCGATGCTTTTCTGGGAAGACTTCCACGAGGGTCAAGTCGCGACCGGCGGACGCTATGTCGTCGGCCGCGAGGACATCATGGCGTTCGCCCGGCAATATGACCCGGATCCGCTGCATCTCGACGATGCCGCAGCCGAGGCGACACGGCTCGGCGGCATCGCCGCGTCCGGCTGGCATGTCTGCTGCATCTTCATGCGGCTGCTCGCCGACGGGCTGTTGCTGAAAACCGATTCGATGGGCTCGCCGGGCGTCGACGAGGCGCGATTCCTGCGGCCGGTCTATCCGGGTGCGGTGCTCACGCTGCGCCGCGCCGTACTGGAAACCCGTGCCTCGAAGAGCCGGCCGGAAATGGGGCTGGTGAAGTTCCGCTTCGAATTGCTCGACGCCACCGGCACGGTGGTGTTCGACAATGTGTGTTCCATCATGTTCGGCCGGCGCAATCCCGGCGCCCGGCTGGCGTGAGGGGCGGCAGATGAACTTCTTCGAAGACGTCGACATCGGCGACAAGACGGCGCTCGGCTCGCACACCTTCCTGGCGGAAGAGATCATCGCGTTTGCCCGCACCTGGGATCCGCAGCCCTTCCATGTCGATCCGGTAGCGGCAGCGCGCAGCCAGTTCGGTGGGCTCGCCGCCTCGGGCTGGCACACCGCGGCGATCTGGGCACGGCTCAGGGCACAGGCGATAGGGCGCACCCACGAGACGCTGCGTGCCCGTGGCGAGCGCGTCCCGCGCGTCGGCCCCTCCCCCGGCTTCAAGGACATGAAATGGCTGAAGCCGGTGTATGCCGGCGACACCCTGACCTATGAGAGCGAGATCGCCGCCAAGAAGCCGAGCGCCAGCCGGCCGGAATGGGGCCTCGTCTTCACCCATGAGCGCGGCTCGAACCAGTATGGCCGGCTGGTCTTCGAGTTCACCAATTGCGTCTTCGTGGAACGGCTGGAGGCTTAGGCTATTCGATCGACCTCCGCGTCGGTGAAGCCGAATCGGGCCATCAGCGCGCGATGCTCGGGCGAGCCGAGGAAATCGGCGAGCACCGTGTCGATCGCGTCGCGAAAGCCGGTCTCCGACTTCTCCACCGCGAACGCGCCGGGAGCCGCAGCCTTTTCGCCGGCCGGGACCTCCACAACTGCGAGCGCCAGCGCCGGATGCTCCGCCAGATAACCGGCATGGGCCATCGCCACGCTGGCATAGGCATCGACCGCGCCGGTCGTGACCGCGGCAGCCGCCTCGGGATAGTTCGCGAAGATGCGTATGCGCGCCTCCGGCAACCCGAGATCCAGCGCCGTGCGATGCTGCATCTGGTCCTGCACCACGCCGAGCCGCAAACCGGCATCGCGGGCGAGCGAGTTGTAGCCCGCAATACCCCGCGGATTGCCGCCCGCCACCAGTAGGCCGTCCGGCAGCGCCCACACCGGCCGGCAGAAGGCCACGCGGCGGGCGCGCTCCGGGGTGACGAACATGCCGGTCGTCATATGCCAGCTTCCGCCCTGTAGCCCGGGCAGCAATTCGGCGAACTCGGTCTCAACCGGGACGAAGGAAGCGTAGCCGAGTGCACCCGCGACATGGCGCGCGACCTCGACGTCGCAGCCGGTGACGGTTCCGTCGGCCGCGCGATAGCAGAAGGGCGGCTCGATAAGGAATGCGAAGCGGAACTCGCCGCCGGGCGCGGGCCTGCTCATGTGCGCTCCTCAGCGTGCATGCATCGCGGACGGGTGTCGCTCTGCTTCAGCATCCTTCGAGGCTCGCTGCGCGAGCACCTCAGAATGACGTGGCTCTTTTAAACACGACGTCATCCTGAGGTGCCCGGCAACGCCGGGCCTCGAAGGATGCTCAGCAAAGCGGCCCCATCGCACCAAATGCAAAGGGCCCCTATCGGGGCCCTTTCAATCCGTACCGAGCGTCGCGCTCAGGCGTGGTCGTGCACGCTCTTCCACACCTTCTTCTTGGTGAAGTAGAGCAGCCCGGCGAAGAGGATCAGGAACAGCATCACCTGGAAGCCGATGCGCTTGCGCGCCTCGAGGTGCGGCTCGGCGAGCCACATCATGAAGGCGACGACGTCGCGGGAATACTGGTCGACCGTCTGCGGGGTGCCGTCGCTATAGGTGACCTGGTCGTCCGACAGCGGCTTCGGCATCTTGATGGCGTGGCCGGGGAAGTACTCGTTGTAGTGCGCGCCTTCCGGCAGATTGAAGCCTTCCGGCGGGGTGTCCTTGTAGCCGTTCAGCAGCGCGTGGATATAGTCCGGACCCTGCTCCTGATACTGCTTCAGCACGTCGATCAGGAAGCCCGGAAAGCCCACCTCATAGGTCCGCGCCTTGGCCAGCACCGAGAAATCCGGCGGGAACGCGCCGCCGTTCGAGGCACGCGCCGCCTGCTCGTTCGGGAAGGGCGAAGGCCAACGGTCGGAAAGCCGCGCCGGACGCTCGAACATGTCGCCGGAATCATTCGGCCCGTCCTGCACCTTGTATTCTTCGGCGACCGTCTTGGCCTGGTCCTCGGAATAGCCCGGCCCGCCCTCCTGCGCGAGGTTGCGGAAGGCGAACAGGTGAGCGGAGTGGCAGGAGGAGCAGACCTCCTTGAACACCTGGAAGCCGCGCTGCAGCTGCGCCTGGTCGTATTTGCCGAACGGGCCGGCGAAGGACCAGCTTTCGCGGTGCGGCTGCGGCGCGCCGTGCTCTTGCGCGAAGGCGGCGGGGGCACCCGCCAGCAGCAGGGCCGCGGCGGCACCGAGGGTGAGCGAGCGGAGAGACATGAGTTTGTTCATCGTATCCGTTCCGCTCAACCCTTGACGTCGGGCGCCGAGACGCCGGCGGCGACGGGCGCACCGCCCCTGGACTTGCCCAGCACCGCCTCGGTGATCGAGGCCGGCACTGCCTTCGGCTTCTCGAACAGGCCGAGCAGCGGCAGGATGATGAGGAAGTGCGCGAAGTACCAGACGGTGAGGATGCGGCCGGCGATCACGTAGCCACCCTCGGCCGGCTTCGAGCCGAGCCAGCCGAGCCCGATGCACACCGCGATCCAGATCCAGAAGAACTGCTTGAACAGCGGGCGGTAGCTGCCCGATCGCACCTTCGAGGTATCGAGCCATGGCACGAAGAACAGCACCAGGATGGCACCGAACATGGTCAGCACGCCGCCGAGCTTGTCCGGCACCGAGCGCAGCATGGCGTAGAACGGCAGGTAGTACCATTCGGGCACGATGTGCGCCGGCGTCACCAGCGGATTGGCCGGGATGTAGTTGTCGGCGTGGCCGAGATAGTTCGGGATGTAGAAGATGAACCAGGAGAAGAAGATCAGGAAGCACACCATCGCGAAACCATCCTTGATGGTCGCGTAGGGCGTGAATGCCACGGTGTCCTTCTCCGACTTCGGCTCGACGCCGGTCGGGTTGTTCTGGCCGACCACGTGCAGCGCCCAGATGTGCAGCACGACGACGCCGGCGATCATGAAGGGCAGCAGATAATGCAGCGAGAAGAAGCGGTTCAGCGTCGGATTGTCGACCGCGAAGCCGCCCCATAGCCACTCGACGATGGTCGGGCCGACCACCGGGATGGCCGAGAACAGGTTGGTGATGACGGTGGCGCCCCAGAAGCTCATCTGGCCCCAAGGCAGCACATAGCCCATGAAGCCGGTCGCCATCATGAGCAGATAGATGATCACGCCGAGGATCCACAGCACCTCGCGGGGGGCCTTGTAGGACCCGTAATAGAGGCCGCGGAACATGTGAATGTACACCGCGATGAAGAACATCGAGGCGCCGTTGGCATGGATGTAGCGGAGCAGCCAGCCATAGCTGACGTCGCGCATGATGTGCTCGACCGAGTCGAAGGCGAGCGTCGCGTGCGGGGTGTAGTGCATCACCAGCACGACGCCGGAGATGATCTGCACGCCGAGCATCAGCGAGAGGATGCCGCCGAAGGTCCACCAGTAGTTCAGGTTGCGCGGCGTCGGATAGGCCACGAACGAGGAATGGACCAGCCCCACCAGAGGCAGCCGGCTCTCGAACCACTTCAGCGCCGGGTTCTTCGGCTCGAATGTCGCGTGTCCGCTCATTGATGCAAGGTCCCTGACGCCGGCTCAGCCGATGGAGATCTTCGTGTCGGACACGAATTGATAGGGCGGAATGGCAAGGTTCTCGGGAGCCGGACCGCGGCGCACGCGTCCGGCACCGTCATATTCCGAGCCGTGGCACGGGCAGAACCAGCCATCATACTCGCCTGCGTGGCCGATGGGTACGCAGCCGAGATGGGTGCAGATGCCGATGACGACGAGCCACCGCTCCTTGTCGCGGGCGGCCCGGTTCTCGTCGGTGGCGGGAGCATCGGCCGGCAGGTTGGCATTGCGGGCGATGGGATCGAGCAGCGCGGAGACCGCGACCCCCTTCGCCTCGGCAATGTCCTTCGCGGTGCGGTTCCATACGAAGACCGGCTTGCCGCGCCACTTCACCGTGACGATCTGGCCTTCCTGGATCGGGGCGAGATCGACCTCCGTCGAGGAGAGCGCCAGCACGGAAGCATCCGGCTGAAGCTGGGAAATGAAGGGCCAGACCGCCGCTGCCGCTCCCACCGCTCCGACAGCGCCGGTTGCGATGTAGAGGAAGTCGCGGCGAGTGGGTTCCGCCGTTCCAGTTACTGCCACGTTCGGTTCCCTTTCCCTCGACCCTGCCTTTCGCGCGGTGCCCTCCCCCATGCGGGAGCCCCCGGGCCAGGCGCGACGCGGTGCGCGCCCCGAAAATGGGGGCGGGTACCTTCGAGAGCCTCTAATTGCATCGTCATCGCCCCTTGTCCAGATGAGCGCAGTGCGGCAGTCCGTCCTGCCCCGTCGCAGCCTTTGAGCGCGCACGGCAACCCGTTGCCGGAGAAAATGGAATGAGCCTCGTCCTAGCGCTCTATGAGCCGGATATCGCGCAGAATGCCGGCACATTGGCGCGACTCTGCGCCTGCCTTGACCTGGCGCTACACATCATTGAACCGGCAGGCTTTCCCGTCGGCGATGCCGGCTTCCGCCGCGCCGGCATGGACTATCTCGACCGTGCGGCGATCCACCGCCACTCATCGTTCGCGGCGTTCGAGGAATGGCGGGCCAGCGAGCGCCGCCGCCTGGTGCTGGCGACCACGAAAGGTGCGATTCCCTATGCGGACTTCGCCTTCCTCGCCGACGACGTGCTCCTCCTCGGCCGCGAGAGCGCCGGCGTGCCGGACGCGGTCCATGCGCGGGCGAACGCGCGGGTGATCATCCCAATGGTAGCGGGAGCCCGCTCGCTGAACGTGGCGGTGGCGGGCGCGATGATCGCGGGGGAAGCGCTGCGGCAGGTCGGAGGGTTTGCTCCTGCCACCTACCGCTAGCCTCAAAGAACGCGTCCACTAGCCCCAAGAGCACCCTCATCCCCGGGCTTGACCCGGGGATCCAGACTTCAGACGAGATCGTCATAAAGATCGCGCCAGTTGGGATTGTCGCGCTCGACAAGCGCGAGTTTCCACTTGCGGGACCAATGCTTGATATTCTTCTCCCGCTGGATTGCAGCCAAGGCGGTATCGTGCGGCTCTGCATAAACCAACAGCTTCACCTCGTACTTCTCAGTGAAGCCCGGCATGAGTTCCGTACGGTGCTCGTGGATGCGACGCGCAAGATCCGCGTCACGCCCACGTAGAGCGTGCCGTTTCTGCGGCTGGCCAAGATGTACACCCAATGTTTGTCCACCGGCGAGATGTCGAGGTCTCTGGATGCCCGGGTCAAGCCCGGGCATGAGGGTGGATAGGTGGTTTTGCAACTTCCCTCATCCGCGGGCGTAACCCGCGAATCCAGACCTCGGGGACCGCGTCACTCCGCCGCCTGCCCCACCTGCTCATCCGCGTCGATGAAGCCGCCGGACTGGCGGCGCCACAGCCGTGCATAGAGACCGTCGCGCGCCACCAACTCGGCGTGGGTGCCGGTCTCGACCACGCGGCCATGATCCATCACCACCAGCCGGTCCATACGGGCGATGGTCGAGAGGCGGTGCGCGATGGCGATCACCGTCTTGCCGGCCATCAGCTCGTCGAGATTCGACTGGATCGCCGCCTCCACCTCCGAATCGAGCGCCGAGGTTGCCTCGTCGAGCACGAGGATCGGCGCGTCCTTCAGGAGCACGCGGGCGATGGCGATGCGCTGGCGCTGGCCGCCGGAGAGCTTCACCCCGCGCTCCCCGACATGGGCCTCCAGCCCGCTCCGGCCGTGCGGATCGACCAGCGTCTCGATGAAGGCGTCGGCATGGGCGCGGCGGGCCGCGGCCGCGATCTGCTCGTCCGAGGCTTCCGGCCGGCCATAGCGGATATTGTCGCGCACCGAGCGGTGCAGCAGCGAGGTATCTTGCGTAACCACGCCGATCTGGGCGCGCAGGCTCTCCTGCGCCACCGCGCCGATATCCTGCCCGTCGATCAGGATGCGCCCGCCCTCGGCGTCGTAGAAGCGCAGCAGCAGGCTCACCAGCGTCGACTTGCCGGCGCCGGACGGGCCGACCAGCCCTACCCGCTCGCCGGGCCTCAAGGTGAGATCGAGATTCTCGATCACGCCGGAGCCGCGCCCGTAATGGAAGCGCAGATTCTCGAAGCGGATCTCGCCCCTGGTCACCTTGAGCGCCGGCGCGCCGTCGCGGTCGAGCACGGTGTGCGGCCGGGCGATGGTCAGGATCGCCTCCTGCACCGTGCCGACATTCTCGAACACGCCGGTCACCACCCACATGATCCAGCCGGACATGTTGGTGATGCGGATGGCGAGGCCGGTGGAGAGCGCGATGGCGCCGAGATTGATCGCCCCGATCGACCACAGCCAGACGCCGAGCCCGCCGACGCCGCCCAGCATCAAGCTGTTGAGGAAGCTGACCGACAACGACATCCGCGTGATCTGCCGCTGCTGGCGGCGGAACGCCTCGTTGTGCGCGGTCACCGCGTCGCGCACATAGCCGTCCTCGCGGTCGCCATGGGCGAAAAGCTTCACCGTCATCACATTGGTGTAGCTGTCGACGATGCGCCCGGAGAGCAGCGAATTGGCTTCCGAGGTCGATTTGGAGAGGTTGCGGATGCGCGGCACGAACAGGGTCAGGGCCACGATATAGAGCGTGATCCACAGGACGATCGGCACCGCGAGGCGCCAGTCGGCCTCGGCAAAGAGCACCACCGCGCTCACCGCATAGACGGTGACGTACCACAGCGCATCGATCACCTCGACCACCGAGCCGCGTATCGCCGGGCCGGCCTGCATCACCCGGTTGGCGACGCGGCCGGCGAAATCGCCCTGGAAATAGGCGAGGCTCTGCCGCACCACCCAGCGATAGGATTGCCAGCGGATCAGGCTGGCGACATTGGCATTGATGCTCTGGCGGATCAGCAGATCGTGCAGCGCATTGGCGAGCGGGCGCGCGATCACCACGACGAACGCCATCCAGGCGAGGAGCCTGCCGTGTTCGGTAAAGATCGTCGCCGGCGAGGAGGATTGCAGCAGGTCCACCACTTGCCCGACATAGCGGAACAGCGCGACCTCGATGATGGCGACGAGGAAGGCGGCCGCCAGCGCCGCCACGAACAGCCAGCCGCTCTGCCGAACGAAGTGCCAATAGAATGCGGTGAGTCGCTCCGGCGGACGCACGATCGGCGCCGGCCGGAACGGATCGACCAGATTCTCGAACCAGGCGAACAGGCGGGTCAGCATGTCGCGCTTATGGTGGCCGGTTGCGGCACCAGTATGTCGGTCGGCGGAAAGGTGACGACGGAGAGCTTTCGTGCGAAGCGACGTTCCCGCAAAATCCACCCGCCGAAATTCACCGGCTAAGATTCACGTGCCTTGCGGCGGATCAAACCCGCCGCGCCCGGATCGCTTCAGAACAAATGTCACTGTAGCGCTCCGATGAGGGAGGCCCCGATGCCCGAAGCTACCGCCAAGACCAGCACCGATCGGCTGGATCATCGCAAAACCGGCACGCTCGATGTGCGCAAGGCTGCTGCCCGCGCCTGGTTCGAGCAATTGCGCGACCGCATCTGCGCAGCCTTCGAGACGTTGGAGGACGAGGCACCGGCGACGCTCTATGAGGGCGCCCCCGGCCGCTTCGTCCGCACCCCCTGGCAGCGCACCGACCATTCCGGCGCTGCGGGCGGCGGCGGCGTGATGTCGATGATGCGCGGGCGCTTGTTCGAGAAGGTCGGCGTGCACTGTTCGACGGTGCACGGCACGTTCGCGCCGGAGTTCCGCAAGCAGATCCCCGGCGCCGAGGAAGATCCGCACTTCCACGCCACCGGCATCTCGCTGATCGCCCATCTGGCCAATCCGCATGTGCCGGCGGTGCACATGAACACGCGCTTCGTCGTCACCTCAAAGGCGTGGTTCGGCGGCGGCGCCGATCTCACCCCGCTGCTCGAGCGCCGCCGCACCCAGGACGATGTCGACGCGGCGGCCTTCCACGCCGCCATGCGCGGTGCCTGTGCGCCGCACGCGGTGGCGGACTATGAGCGGCTGAAGACGTGGTGCGACGAGTATTTCTGGCTGCCGCATCGCAAGGAGCCGCGCGGCATCGGCGGCATCTTCTATGACTGGCTGGACAGTGGCGACTGGGACGCCGACTTCGCCTTCACCCGCGATGTCGGCCTCGCCTTCCTCGACATCTATCCGCGCCTGGTCCGCGCCAATTTCGCAACGCCGTGGACCGCCAGGGACCGCGAGGAGCAGCTGGTGCGCCGCGGTCGCTATGTCGAATTCAACCTGCTGCACGATCGCGGCACGGTGTTCGGGCTGAAGACCGGCGGCAATGTCGATTCGATCCTCTCCTCGATGCCGCCGGTGGTGAAGTGGCCGTGAATCCGTTCAGCCCTGACGCCGCATGCGCAGCGCCAGCTTGAGCACGCCCGGCACCAGGAACACCAGGGCAAAGGCGTACAGCGCAGGCGACAGACCCGGCCCGAGCCCAAGGCACAGCGAGCCGGAACCATCAGGGACGCAGGCGCGCTGCGCGAAGCCCGAGGCGGCGAACAGCGCGCCGATCCCGAGCAGCGCGACGCCATGCGCCTTGAGCAGCACCATGCCGATGACGATCATCAGCAGCGAGGAAGCGAGGATGACGAGGGTCATCATGAAGGCGGGAGCAGCCGAGACCAGAGGGGAGACGAAGTTACCCTGACAAGCCGGCGAGCCCGCCGCAACCCTCATTCGCGGCGGCACCGCCTGCGCACCGCGCATGGCACGCTATCTCGAGGCATCCCGATCAGGACGCCATGGCGATGATTTCCCAGACATGGCCGTCGAGATCCTGGAAGCCGTGGCCGTACATGAAGCCATGGTCCTGCGGCTCCCGCGGCACCTTGCCGCCGGCCGCCTTGGCCTTGGCCACCATATCGTCGACGCCGGCGCGATCCTCGACCGAGATGCACACCAGCACTTCGACCTGGCTGTGGGAATCGATCACCGTCTTGTCGGTGAAGGTCCGGAAGAACGGCTCGGTCAGCAGCATGGCGTAGATATTGGGGCCGACCACCATGCAGGCGCCCTGCTCATTGGTGAAATCCATGTTGAAATCGAACCCGAGCGCACGGAAGAACGCCATTGAACGCGGCAGATCCTTCACCGGCAGGTTGACGAACATCTCCTTTGCCATTGGCAATTCCCTTTCCCGTTTTCGATACGCCGTTCTTTCCGGCCTTCCACAGGACGAACCGGCCGCCTGCGTCCCGACATGTCGCTTTCAGCTTTTTCGTTGAGTGTCCTTTTTCATTGACTGTCCGTCCGTGATCGCATCGTCATGCGCGCTCGCTAGACAGGCGAAATCTCGAACACGGAGCTACCCCATGGAATTCGCACCCGGCGATGTCGTCGAACTCAAGTCCGGCGGCCCGCTTCTCACCGTCGTCACGGCGACCGCGGAAAAGGTGAGCTGCATCTGGTTCGAGGAAACGGTGGGCGAATTCCGCACCCACGAATTCGCTCCTGTCCTGCTCTCCAAGGCCGAGCTCGAAGGCGAGGAAGAGGACGAAGACGAGGAAGACGAGGACGAAGACGAGCGCTGAGCGACCTCAGAGCCTCACCCAAAGTTCGCCCCTTCCGCTGAGAGAGCCCGCTCTCCGCCCTCATCCCCGGGCTTGACCCGGGGATCCAGACTTCGACCGGGTGCATGCGGATGGGCTGGATCCCCGGGTCAAGCCCGGGGACGAGGGTCTGTTGGTATTTTCCATCAGATCCTCAGGGTGAGGTAGCACGCCTCACGTGACGGCATGGTGCCGGCCACGGCCCCGCTTAAGATGGGCGAATCGGTAATCGGGGCTCACCAATGTCGCCGCGCAATCTGCTTCGCTCGCGCCACGAGGGCGGGCACGCCCGCGTCACCTATGTCGAACTGTTCTTCGACCTGGTCTTCGTCTTCGCCATCACCCAGCTCTCGCACACGCTGCTGGCGCATCTCGACCTCGCCGGCGCGCTGCACACGCTGCTGCTGTTCCTCGCGGTGTGGTGGGTGTGGATCTTCACCTCCTGGGTGACCAACTGGCTTGATCCCGACCGTACCCCGGTGCGGCTTGCGCTGCTCGTGCTGATGCTGCTCGGCCTCCTGCTCTCGACCTCGATCCCCGAGGCGTTCGGCGAGAAGGGGCTGCTGTTCGCGATTGCCTATGTGTCGATGCAGGTCGGGCGCTCGCTGTTCGTGCTGTGGGCGCTGGGCGATTCGAGCCCCGGCAACACCCGCAACTTCCAGCGCATCACCATCTGGCTCGGCTTCTCCGCCATCTTCTGGATCGCCGGCGGGCTGATGGATGGCGAGGCGCGGCTGATGGTCTGGATCATGGCGCTCGGCCTCGAATATGTCGCGCCCTCGCTCGGCTTCCGCGTGCCCAATCTCGGCCGTTCGAAGACCGGGGACTGGGATGTCGAGGGCGCCCATCTTGCCGAACGCTGCTGCCTGTTCGTCATTATCGCGCTTGGCGAATCCATCCTCGTCACCGGCGCCACCTTTGCCGAGGCGCAGATCAACCTGCTCTCCGTCAGCGCCTTCCTCACCGCCTTTGTCGGCACCATCGCCATGTGGTGGATCTATTTCGACGTCGGCGCCGAACGCAGCGCCGAGCACATCGCGAAATCAAACGATCCGGGAAAGCTGGCGCGACAGGCCTACACCTATACGCACCTGCTGGTGGTCGCCGGCATCGTGGTGTGCGCGGTGGCTGACGAACTGGTGCTCGCCCATCCGATCGGCCATCTGGAGCGGCCGGCCATCGCCGCGATGATCGGGGGGCCCGCGCTCTATCTCGCCGGTGTCGGGCTGTTCAAATGGCCGGTGGCGGGAAACTTCCCGCTGTCGCACATCATCGGCCTTGTGCTGCTGGCGCTGCTCGTGCCGGTTGCCTCGCATCTGGAGCCCATCGTGCTGGCGGGGCTCACCAGCGCGGTTCTGGTGATCGTCGCGGCATGGGAGACCTGGTCGCTGCGCCACACTCGAGCAGAGCTCAGGAAGCACTGAGGCCCATCGCGTCACGCACGATCTCGACGAGAGCCAGCGGCTCGTTGGGGAAGCCACGCTCGATCCAAAGCTCCTCGGCCCGCTTCAGGGCGGCGCCAAGCGCCGGCCCCGGCGGCAGGCCGCGCGCAAAGAAGGCGCCGGCATTGAGCGGGAAGACCGGCGGGGTCCAGCGGTTCGGCTGGTCGAGAAGCGCGCGCCAGCCATCGTCGTCGAGCGGCGCGCCAGCACGGGCAAAGGCGATCAGGGCGCGGTCGTCGTACTTGATGCGCCCGAAACGGTAGAGCGCCGCGCGCTGCCCCTTCTCGCACATCCCCGGCGTTGCGGCGGGACCTACGAGGTCTTCGAGCCGCTGCGCCTCGGCATTGGAGAGCCTGAGATCCACCTTCAATCGCGCGGCATCCTCCAGGGTGCGCACGGCCAGCGCGCCGAGCCGGCGCACGGCGTCCGGCTTGAGGCCCAGCGTCGCCTCGATCACGGCCAACCGGCCGAAAACCTCGACGTCCCCTGCCCCGCCGAGCACTGGCTGCAGCAGCCCGGCAGATTCCATTTCGCGCAGCGTCTCGGCGGCGCGCGGCGCGACCAGCAACTTCATCAGTTCGGCCCGCACCCGCTCGCGCGACAGGTTCGCCAGGCCATCCCTGTTGCGTACGGCGGCCGCCAGCGCCGCCTGGTCCAGCGGGCTGCGGCCATAGGCGGCGTGGAAGCGGAACAGCCGGAGGATGCGCAGATAATCCTCGCGGATGCGCTGGTCGGCATCGCCGATGAAGCGCACATGGCCGGCCTCGGCATCCGCTTGGCCGCCGACCAGGTCCACCACCTCGCCGTCGCGGCGCATATAGAGCGCGTTCATGGTGAAGTCGCGCCGCGCCGCATCCCGTGCCCAGTCGCGGCCGAACATCACCTTGGCGCGGCGCCCATCGGTCTCGACGTCTTCGCGCAGGCTCGTCACCTCGAATGGCTCGCCCGCCGCGATTACCGTCACCGTGCCGTGCTCGATGCCGGTCGGCACCGCCTTAAGCCCGGCGGCCTCGACCCGCCGCACCACCTCGTCGGGTAGCGCCGTGGTGGCGAGGTCGATGTCGGCGCGCACGCCACGCCCGATCAGCCAATCGCGCACCGCGCCGCCGACGATGCGCACCTCCTCGCCGTCGCGATCGAGCGCGTCGAACACCAGAGGGAGGCCCGGATGGCGCGCCAGCAGCGGATTCATTCGATATGCCCCGGGGTGAGCACGCCATCCTTCCAGGCGGGCGGCACGTAGCGGCCCTTGGTCGGCCCGCGGCCTTCCCATTCGATGACGTAGAGACTGCCAGCGACGAGCACGACCGCGATCAGCGTGCAGATCGCGAACGCCGTCGTCGACCACCCGGCCAGCAGGGAATCGAGCCCCCGCCCGAAGCGCAGATAGAGCGCGAACACGATGAACGGCGCGAGAAACAGCAACAGCTCAGTGAGAGCGACGCGCGCCATCAGCCGTACATCCTCTCATACATGTTGCGCAGGATGCCGGCGGTGACGCCCCAGATGAAGCGCTGGTCATAGGCCATGGCGTGGAAGGTCCGCGTCAGCCCATTGGCCTCGCGGGTATGGCGCTGGTGGTTGCCGGGGCTCATCAGGAACTCCAGCGGCACCTCGAACGCCTCATCGACCTCGCCGGGGTTCAGCGTCAGCCCAAAGCCGGGCTCCACCAGCGCCACCACCGGCGATATGCGGAACGCGGTCCGGGTGAGGTAGGTGTCGAGATAGCCGAGCGGCGCGACGCGCTCGCGCTCCAGCCCGACCTCCTCCTCCGCCTCGCGCAGCGCGGTGGCGATGGCATCGGTGTCGGTCTTGTCGACCTTGCCGCCGGGAAACGCGATCTGCCCGGCATGGTTCGGCAGATGGGCCGAGCGCAGCGTCAGCAGCACCGTCGGCTCAGGGCGCGCGATCACCGGGATCAGCACCGCGGCCTCGCGGATCGCGGCGCTGTCGACCAGCGCGCGCAGCTCGGGCATGAGGTCATGGTCGCCCGCCCGCGCGTCGCCCGACGGGGCGGAATGCAGGCGCGTGCGCGCCCGCTCGAGGAAGTCGGCGAGGCCGGGGGACGAGGCGGCGGGAGGCGGCACGAAGGCGGTCATCAGGACATATCCAGCGCCGCGGCCGGCACTATGGGGAAGAAGGCTCCGGCGGAGGCGACGCCGAACATCGCCTCCCCCTCTACCTCCCGCACCTCGCCGAGGGCGGCAAGGTCAAGCGCGAGGGCCGGCGTGAGGCGCGCCCAAAGGTCGCGGCGCACATGTATATAGGGACGCAGGCCGCCGGTCGCGCCATCGGTCTCGAAGCGCAGCGGATGGCCCCCGTCGCAATAGACGAGGTCGTCGAGATTGGTGCGGAAAACCAGGCGGTTTCCCTCGGCCATCTCCTCGCTCGCCATGTCGACGGCGAGAAACGGCACGTCTTCGACGGAAATGCCCACCTTCTCCACAGGCGTGACCAGTACGTAGCGCTCGCCCTCGCGCGTCAGCACGGAGGCGAACAGACGCACCATGGCTGGACGATTGATCGGCGTTCCGGCATAGAACCACGTTCCGTCGCGCCCGATTCGCATGTCAATTTCGCCGCAATCCGGCGGATTCCAGCGCTCCACCGGTGGTAGGCCGCCTCTATCCACGGCCTTAGCGGCGTTCACCAATTCCTCAAGTCGCGCCGAAACGCTTGGATTCATAGGTCTTTCCGCTTCACACAAGCGTAATCGCGCAGTCGTGATGCACTGCCGCATGGTCGACGCGGTGGCAAGATAGCGTAAGCTCAACGTTACGACAGCCGGATTGCCGTCGGCCGATGGATGCCGACCTGGTGCGTTGCAATGTTTGATGTTGCAATGCAACATAGCCAGCGAATGGTCAGGAGCATGAAATAATGACGTCCGCCACCAGCGAGAATTTCGAATCGCTCGACGCCATGATCATCCGCAATGCCGAGACCACGGCAGCGAATGTACGCGCCGCGCGCACCGGCATCGGCGCGGTGATCTTCGGCCAGGAGGCGGTGGTCGAACATGCGCTCATCACCATCCTCTCCGGCGGCCACGGCCTCCTCGTCGGCGTGCCCGGCCTCGCCAAGACCAAGCTGGTGGAAACGCTCGGCACCGTGCTCGGGCTCGATGCCCGCCGCGTGCAGTTCACCCCGGACCTGATGCCCTCCGACATTCTCGGCGCCGAGGTGCTGGAAGAAAGCGCCGGCGGGCGCCGCTCCTTCCGCTTCATTCCCGGCCCGGTGTTCGCGCAATTGCTGATGGCGGACGAGATCAACCGCGCCAGCCCACGCACCCAGTCGGCCCTGCTGCAATCGATGCAGGAAGGCCACGTCACCGTCGCCGGCGTGCGCCACGATCTGCCCAAGCCGTTCCATGTGCTGGCGACGCAGAACCCGCTGGAGCAGGAAGGCACCTATCCGCTGCCCGAAGCCCAGCTCGACCGCTTTCTGATGCAGATCGACGTCGACTATCCCGACCGCGACGCCGAGCGGAAGATCCTGTTCGACACCACCAGCGCGGAGGAGACCAAGCCGCGCGCGGTGATGACCGCCGAGGATCTTGCCGCCGCCCAGCGCCTTGTGCGCCGCCTTCCCGTCGGTGAATCGGTGGTCGAGGCTATCCTTACCCTCGTGCGCTCCGCCCGCCCGGGCCCGGAAACCGGCGCGATCGGCAAGGCGATCTCGTGGGGGCCCGGTCCCCGCGCCTCGCAATCGCTCATGCTGGCGGTGCGCTCGCGTGCACTGCTGGACGGCCGCTACGCCCCTTCCATCGACGATGTCGCCGCGCTCGCCGAGCCCGTGCTGAAGCACCGCATGGCGCTGACCTTCGCGGCGCGCGCCGATGGCGAGAGCGTGCAGGGCGTGATCCGCAAGCTCGTGGCGAAGATCGGCTGAGGGGGGACTTAAGCGGGTGGAGTTCGACGCCGATACCGCCGTCCATAGCGCGGCGCAGGATGCAGCAGGCCTTGTCGCCGCGATGCCACGCCTCGTGCTCGAGGCCCGCAAGATCGCCGCCAGCGTCTATCACGGCCTGCATGGCCGACGGCGCGCCGGCACCGGCGAGAATTTCTGGCAATACCGCCGCTTCATGGATGGCGAACCGTCGAACCGCGTGGATTGGCGCCGCTCCGCCCGCGACGATCATCTCTATGTCCGCGAGCGCGAATGGGAAGCCGCCCACACCGTGTGGATCTGGCCGGACCTGTCGCCCTCCATGGTGTTCGCTTCGCCTTTGGTCTGGGAGACCAAGCGCGACCGCGCGCTGGTCGTCGCCTTCGCGCTGGCGGAACTGCTGGTGAAGGGTGGCGAGCGCGTCGGCATTCCCGGCATCATGCGCCCGTCGGCAAGCCGCGGCATCGTCGAGAAGATGGCCGAGGCAATCGTCCATGCACCGAGCATGCAGGGCAGCCATATTCCAAGCCTGCCGCCGAAATTCTCGCCCTCCCCGCTCGCCGAGGTGATCGTGCTCGGCGATTTGTGGAGCCCGACTCCCGAAGTGATCGCCAGCATCGCCGGCCTGTCCGCCACCGGCGCGCACGGCCATGTGGTGCAGGTGTGCGATCCGGCGGAAGAAACCTTCCCGTTCTCCGGCCGCGTGGAATTTCGCGAGCCTGAGAGCGGCACCACGCTGACCATTGGCCGCGCCGAGACGGTGCGCGAGGACTATGTCGAGCGCGTCGCCCGCCACCGTGCCGCCATCCGCTACGAGGCCGAGCGGCGCACCTGGACCTTCATTGTCCACCGTACCGACCGCCCGGCGAGCGAACTGCTGCTGGCACTGCATGCCCGTATGAGCGGCGGCGTGCCGCTCGCCGACGCGCAGGCCGCAAGACCGACCAATATGATGGACGACGAGGGGGTGCAGGGCACGGCCACGGAGAGCGCGGCATGATGGGTTTGTTCGGCTCCTTCCCGCTCGCCTTCACCTCGCCGCTGATCCTTGGGGCGCTGGTCGGCCTGCCGCTGCTGTGGTTCCTGCTGCGGCTGGTACCGCCGCGCCCGCGCCGCATCGCCTTCGCGCCGACCCGCCTGCTGCTCGACATCCCGCCTAAGGAAGAGACACCGGCGCGCACCCCGTGGTGGCTCACCGCGCTGCGCCTGCTGATCGCCGCCATCGTCATCTTCGCCGCGGCCGGCCCGATCTGGAATCCGCCGGTCGCCGGTCCCGCGGCGTCCGGCCCGGTGGTGCTGTTGATCGATTCCGGCTGGCCGGCCGCCTCCAGCTGGGAAGCACGGCGCGCCAGCGCCGCGGGCGCGGTCGCCGATGCCGATCTCGGCAATCGCGGCATCATACTGATCCCCACCGGCGAGCCGCCGCTCGACATCCGCGTGCTGCGCCCGAGCGAAGCGCGCGACCGGCTGCGCACGCTGGCGCCGGTGCCGCACCTGCCGGACCGCCACGCCGCGCTGGCGAGCCTAGAGAAGGCGCTGCAGACCGCGCCCGACGCCTCGGTCGTCTATCTCTCCGATGGCATCGAGCTGGCGGATGAGGACGGCTTTCCCGCCGATCTCAAGCGCGCAGTGGGAGACCATCCGCTCACCACGCTCGCCGGCGGCCTGCGCGAGCCGCTGGCGCTCGCTGCCGCCGACAATGGCGTCGAGGCGCTCACCGTGAAGGTGTTGCGTGGCGACCGCGACACCTCCTCGCGTGAAGGCACGGTGCGCGCGCTCGACATGCGCGGCCTGCCGCTCGGCGACGCGCCGTTCACCTTCGAACCGGGCGCCCGCGAGACCGAGGCCCGCTTCGAGACCCCGGTCGAGATCCGCAATGAGGTGGCCCGCCTCGAGGTCGTCGACGAGCATTCGGCCGGCGCCGTGCAACTGCTCGACAAGCGCTGGCGCCGCCGCGCCGTCGGCCTGGTCTCCGGCGCCACCGCCGACCAGCGTCAGCCGCTGCTGGCGCCCTCCTACTACCTCACCCGCGCGCTCGGCCCGTTCGCCGATCTGCGCCCGTCCGAAGGGCGCGGCACCTCGGAAGCCATCGAGCGCTTCATCGACCAGAAGCTGCCGGTCATCGTGCTCTCCGACATCGGGACCATCCCGCCGGAGACCCATGACCGCCTGGCGCGCTGGATCGAGGGCGGCGGCGTGCTGGTCCGCTTCGCCGGCCCGCGCCTCGCCAACGGCTCCGACGATCTGGTGCCAGTGATGCTGCGGCGTGGCGGGCGCGTGCTCGGCGGCTCGCTGTCCTGGGAGCAGCCGCAGAAGCTGGGCTCCTTCTCCGGCGAAGGCCCGTTCCGCGATGTCACCGTGCCGGACGACGTCACGGTGCAGCGCCAGGTGCTCGCCGAGCCCGACGGGCTGCTGCAATCACGCACCTGGGCGACGCTCGCCGACGGCACGCCTCTCGTCACCGGCGAGAAGCGCGGCAACGGCATGCTGGTGCTGTTCCACGTCACCGCCGACACCTCGTGGTCGAACCTGCCGATCTCCGGCGCCTTCGTCGACATGCTGCGCCGCGTGGTGGCGCTCGGCGGCGCCAGTGCAGCCGAGGCGGCGGCGAATGACGGCAGCGCGGCGCCGAGCGGCGAGACCGTGGCGCCGAGCCGCCTGCTCGACGGCTTCGGCGCCTTCCGCCCGGTGACGCCCACCGCCAAGGCGATCTCCACCGGCTTCAATGGCCGCGCCAGCGCCGACCATCCGCCCGGCTTCTACGGCCCGCCGGAAGGCCTTGTCGCGGTGAACACGCTGCTGCCGCGCGATCGGCTGGCCCCGCTCGACCTGTCCTCCCTCGGCCGCATCGAGCCCTATCGCGAGGCCGCACCGCGCGACCTGCGGGCGCCGATGCTGCTCGGGCTGCTCGCACTGCTGCTGATCGATGCCATGATCGTGTTCCTGCTCTCCGGCGGTCTCGCGCGCCTCACCACCCGCCGCGCCGCTACCGCGGCGAGCCTGCTGCTCGCCTGCGCCCTGGCGCTTGGCGGCGTGTCGGATGCCCGCGCGCAAGTGCCGCCGCCGCCCGCCGGCCCACCTGTCGCACGCGCCGCTCCGACCCCCGCGGACGACGATTTCGCGGTGAAGGCGACCAGCGCCACGCGGCTCGCTTATGTCATCACCGGCGATGCCGCGACCGACGAGGTCAGCCGCGCCGGGCTGAAGGGCCTCACCGACTTCCTCGGCCAGCGCACCGCACTTGAGGCCGGCGACCCGATGGGCGTCGACCCCTCGCGCGACGAGCTGTCCTTCTTCCCGCTGCTCTATTGGCCGATCCTGGCCAATGCGCCGAAGCCGACGCCGGCCGCGCTCGCCCGCGTCGACAGCTTCATGAAGCAGGGCGGCACGGTGCTGTTCGATACCCGCGACGCCGAGACGGTGCTGCCCGGCTCGAACGGCTCCGGCACGCCGGAGAACGATGCGCTGCGCGCTATCCTCGACGGTCTCGACATTCCCGAGCTGGAGCCGGTGCCGCGCGACCATGTGCTGACCAAGGCATTCTATCTGCTGCGCGACTTCCCCGGCCGCTTCAACACCGGCACCACCTGGGTGGAGGCGCTGCCGCCGACGGAAGACGGCGAGGAGCGCCCGGCCCGCGCCGGCGACGGCGTCTCGCCGGTCATCATCACCTCCAACGACCTGGCCGGCGCCTGGGCGGTTTCCGACGACGGCCAGCCCTTGCTGCCGATGACCGGCGGCGAACCGCGGCAACGCGAGTTCGCCTACCGCGCCGGCGTGAACCTCGTGATGTACGTGCTGACCGGCAACTACAAGGCCGACCAGGTCCACGTACCCGCGCTGCTCGAAAGACTGGGGCAGTGATGATTTTCTTCTTCCTCTCATTCCCCACGTCGTCATCCCGGCCGCAGGCGCAGCCGGAGAGCCGGGATCGCAAGAAGGTGCCGATCAACACCTTCCTACGATCCCGGATCGGCCTGCGGCCGTCCGGGATGACGGCGGATGAATGTGGACGTCCCGCATGAATCTCGGCCTCTCCTTCGATCCGCTCATCCCCCTGCCCTGGCTCATCGCGGTCGGCGGCGTGGCGCTGCTCGTTGCGGCTCTCGTTCTGGTCGCCCGCGCCCGCGGCGCAGTGTTCCGTGCGCTCGCCATCGCGCTTGCCGTGCTGGCGCTCGCCAACCCGTCGCTGACCAGCGAGGAGCGCGAGCCGCTCTCCACCGTTGTCGCGGTGGTGGTCGACAAGAGCGCCAGCCAGGAATTCGGCGATCGCACCGCCATGACGGAAGCCGCCCGCGCCGAGCTGAAGCAACGGCTCGAGCGCTTCCCCAATGCCGAGGTGCGGTGGGTGGAGGCAGGGTCCGGCTCCGGCGAGGTCGACGGCACCCGCCTGTTCACGGCGCTCTCCGCCGCGCTCGCCGACGTGCCGCCGGAGCGCGTCGCCGGCGCCATCTTCCTGACCGACGGCCGGGTCCACGACATCCCCGCCACCGCCGCCGCGCTCGGCTTCCGGGCGCCGGTGCACGCCATCATCTCCGGCCATCCCGGCGAGCGCGACCGCCGTGTCGCGCTGACCTCGACGCCGCGCTTCGGCATTGTCGGCCAGACCCAGACCGTCGGCTATCGCGTCGAGGACGAGGGCGCGCCCGCCGGCGCCCGCGTCGGCGTCACCGTGCGCCGCGACGGCGAGGTGGTGGCCCGGCCCATCGTCACCGCCGGCCAGCCGGCGGAAGTGAATGTCGAGATCACCCATGCCGGCCCGAACATCGTCGAGATCGAGGCCGCCGGCCTTCAGGGCGAACTGACGCTGGTGAACAACCGCGCCGCGGTCTCCATCGACGGCGTGCGCGACAAGCTGCGCGTGCTGCTCGTCTCCGGCGAGCCCCATGTCGGCGAGCGCACCTGGCGCAACCTCCTGAAGTCGGACGCCAATGTCGATCTCGTCCACTTCACCATTCTCCGCCCGCCGGAGAAGCAGGACGGCACGCCGATCAACGAGCTCTCGCTGATCGCCTTCCCGACTCGCGAGCTGTTCCAGCAGAAGATCAAGGATTTCGACCTGATCATCTTCGACCGCTACGCCCAGCAGGGCGTGCTGCCGATGATCTATTTCGACAACATCGTGCGCTATGTCCGCGAGGGCGGCGCCGTGCTGGTCGCCGCCGGCGCCGACTATGTGTCGGACGGATCGATCTTCCAGACCCCGCTGGAATCCATCCTGCCCGCCGAGCCCACCGGCAAGATGACCGAGCAGCCCTATTACGCGCACATCACCGATGCCGGCCAGCGTCATCCGGTGACCCGCGCGCTGCCGGGCTCGGAGAGCAACCCGCCGCACTGGAGCCGCTTCTTCCGCGTCATCGACACCAATGGCGCCAAGGGCACCAGCGTGCTCGAGGCTCCCGGCAACAAGCCGGTGCTGCTGCTCGACCGGGTCGGCGAGGGCCGCGTCGCGCTGTTGCTGTCCGACCATATCTGGCTGTGGGCGCGCGGCTATGAGGGCGGCGGCCCCTATATCGACCTGCTGCGACGCCTCTCGCACTGGCTGATGAAGGAGCCGGACCTCGAGGAGGAGCGGCTGCGCATGGTGGCGCGCGGCGGCGACATCGTCATCGAGCGTCAGACCATGGGCGATGCGGTGAACCCGGTCACGGTGACCACGCCGACCGGCCAGACCCGCACCATGACGCTCTCCGCCGCCGAACCGGGGCTGTTCCGCGCCACCTTCCCGGCCGACACGCTGGGCCTGTGGCGCGCGACCGACGGCACCTTTACGGCCCTGGTTAATGTCGGCCCGCTGAACCCGAAGGAATTCGCCGAGGTCACCTCGACCACGGAGACGCTGAAACCCATCGTGACGGCGACCAACGGCGGCGTCTGGCGCATGGCCGACCTTGCCGGCGGCGTGCCGCGCGTGGTGGCGGTACGCTCCGGCGAGCGCTATGCCGGCGAGGACTGGATGGGCCTTGCCATGCGCGAGGTCAGCGTGGTGCGCGGCCTCGGCCTGTTCCCGCTGTTCGCCGGCCTGTCGGGGCTGCTGATCCTGATGGCCGGCATCGCCGCGGCCTGGGCAAGGGAAGGCCGGTAGGGTGAAGGCCGGTAGGGGTCAGGCCCCTACTGCCTCCACCCGCACATAGTCCGGCCGCACCGCCCCGGTGACGCCCTCTATGCCGCCGCCATGAAGCGGGCACACCAGCACCCGGTCCGGATCGACCGGACCAGGCAGCGTCACCTGCCCGCGCGGGATGCGCAGGAAGCCCATGCGGCCATAATAGGGCTCGTCGCCGACCAGCAGCACCAGCTTCGCCCCCGCCGCATTCGCCGCCTCCAGCGAGCGTTCCACCAGCCGCCGGCCAATACCGTGCGCGCGGAATGGCGGCTCCACCGTGAGCGGGCCGAGCAGCAGCGCCGGCGCCTCGCCGATCAGCAGCGGGCTGAGCCGCACCGAGCCGACCAGCATGGTGCCGATATAGGCGGTGAAGGAGAGCTCGCGCACATGAGGATTGCCCTCGCGCAGCCGATAGGCGGTGCGTGCAAACCGGCCGGGCCCGAAGGTGCGGGCCACCAGCCGCTCGATGGCGGGTTCGTCGGAAGGCTGCTCGGGCAGCAGCGTGATGGAAAGTTCGGTCATTCTGGCACTCGGGACATCAAGCGAGTCAAAGACCCGCCCCGAGCGTCCGCATCCTCACGGCGCCAAGAGCGGGCAGACGAACAGGCGCGCGCGGGAAGCGCGGGCTCGCTCATCTCGTCGTCGCTGGGCCGGCCGGAATCTCATGACCATCTCCGAGGGTGCGGCCGGATAGCACAAGCGGGAGGGAAGGTGAAGGGGTTGTGCGAGTGGGCATCCTTCGAGGCCGGCCTCCGGCCGGCACCTCAGGATGACGTCGCTTTAGCGAACCACGTCATCCTGAGGTGCGAGCACAGCGAGCCTCGAAGGATGCTCAAGCCATACAAGATTGCACAAACGCATTAGTTCTCGTCATTTCAAGCAATCAATATTGCACACATCCCATCCCCAAACCCGCTAGTCTCTCGGTCGACCCCTTCCCAAGGAGACCGCAATGGGCCTGCTCGTCGACGGCAAATGGTCGGACCAGTGGTACGACACCAAATCCACAGGCGGCCGCTTCCAGCGCACCGTCACCCGCTTCCGCAACTGGATCACCTCGGACGGCAGCGCCGGTCCGACCGGCGAAGGCGGCTTCGAAGCCGAGGCCGGGCGCTATCATCTCTATGTCTCGCTGGCCTGCCCCTGGGCGCACCGCACGCTGATCTTCCGCAAGCTGAAGAAGCTCGAAGACATCATCTCGGTCTCGGTGGTCGACCCGCATATGGGCAGCGAGGGCTGGACGTTCGGCAATGGCGCGGGCGGCATTTCCCCCGGCGCGACGGCCGACACCGTGCTCGGCAAGAGCCGGCTCTATGAGGTCTATCTGCAGGCTGATCCGCATTATTCCGGCCGCGTCACCGTGCCGGTGCTGTGGGACAAGAAGCGCGGCACCATCGTGAACAACGAGTCCGCCGAGATCATCCGCATGTTCAACTCGGCGTTCGGCGCCTTCACCGAGGTGAAGACCGACTATTATCCCGAGAAGCTGCGCGCCGAGATCGATGCCCTGAACGCCGAGATCTACGACCGGGTGAACAACGGCGTCTACAAGGCCGGCTTCGCCACCTCGCAGGATGCCTATGAAGAAGCCGTCACCGCGCTGTTCGAGACGCTCGACAAGCTCGACGACCGCCTCTCCCGCAGCCGCTATCTGCTGGGCGACCGGCTGACCGAGGCCGACTGGCGGCTGTTCACCACGCTGGCGCGGTTCGATCCGGTCTATGTCGGCCACTTCAAATGCAACATCCGCCGCATCGCCGACTACCCGAACCTGTCGGGCTATCTGCGCGAGCTTTACCAGGTGCCCGGCGTGAAGGAGACGGTGAACTTCACCCACATCAAGCGGCACTATTATGAGAGCCACGTTACCATAAACCCGACCGGTATCGTCCCCGTCGGCCCGGTGCTCGATCTCGACGCGCCGCATGGTCGAGACACGCTGGCCAAGGCGGCCTGACACTTACCGCCTTATCCACGCCCGATGCGATGACGGCTCACGTCCACAGCCGTCATCGCTCTGCCATCTGGTGGAACCCTGCCGCAGCGGCTACTCTCAATTCGTCGTGACGAGGGTAGAGTAAATGGACGACATCGGACGTCGCCGCGGCGAGCCGCCGGCGCTTTCGCTCCGCGATGCGATCCGCGCGGCGCGGGTGGATGCGGCGGAACAGGCCGGGGTGGTCGTGGAACTGCGCGATGCCGAGCTCGCCCGCCTCGCCATGCTCAACGAGATGCTGGAGCCGGTGTTCGCCGAAGTGCCGGTCGAGCATGCCGACCTGTTCGACCGCGGCCTGATGCCCGGCGAGACGCCGCGGCTGTTTGTCGACATGGTGGCGCACATCGCCATGGGTCGCGACCGCCGCACCTACCGTTTCCTCCAGGATAGCCGCTCCGGCCGCCGCGTGCTGGCGGAAAGCGCCAATCCGACCGACATCGTCGATGCGGTGACACGCTATGTCGCCCGCCGCCTGATCGCCCGCGAGCAGGTGCTGACCTCCTTCGCCAGCGAGGCGGATGCGCTCGCCCCGCTCCCGATGCCGAAAAAGGCCGGTCGCCGGCCGCTGCCGGTCGTCACGGAAGAGCAACCCGTCGCGCCGGCAAGCCGCGGCGGCACCATACTGGTGTTCCTGGCCGGCCTCGTCGCCGGAATCGTGCTGCTGCTCGGGCTCGGTCTGGTCTTCAGCGGGCGGTAGCGAGCGGCGGCGCCGTCAATATCCGCACCGTGCGAAGAGCCACGCCGGTCTCGCCGCGCGCGAAGCCGTGCGCTTCCATAGTGCAGCGCCAGCTATGCAGCCCCTCGCCGGTCCGCTCGATGCGATAGAGGTGATAGCCGCCGGGCCAGCGCTTATCCTCCGGACCCGCCGCTGCCGAGGGCGCCTCCACCACCGGGATCAGCCCGCGCGGCCCGAAGAGTTGCTCCACCATCGGGTGATGGTCGTGGCCGCACAGCACCAGCTCGGCGCCGTGCCTGGTCAGGCAGGCGCGCACACCGTCGGCATCGATCAGCCGCTTGTGGCCCGGACGCGGCCCACAGGGCGGATGATGGATCAGCACCACGCGGAACAGCCCTTCCCTCCCGAGTTCGTCCAGCACCGTGCCGAGCCGCGCCAGCTGCGCCCGACCGACCCGGCCGGTGGCCATGAAGGGATTGGTGGGGATCGCACTCGACACGCCGATCAGCGCCACGTCGCCGCGCCGCCGCACGAACGGGAACGCCTCTTCCACGGTGACGTCGCCGGCCGCGCCGTCGCCGCGCATATAGTCGCCCCAGTTCAGAAGCGCGTGATGGGCGGTGGAGCGCACATAGGCGTCGTGATTGCCGGGCACGACCGTGACATGCTGGCCGTCACCGAGGCTCGCCAGGAAGGTGAGCGCGGTCTCATACTCCGCCGGCAAGCCGACATTCACCAAGTCGCCGGTAACTGCGATATGATCCGGCGCATTGGCCTTGATGTCGGCGACCAGCGCATCGATGGTGCCTGCGGCGAAGCGCGAGCGCCGGCCGCGCCGCCAGTTCATGACGCCGAGCGCCCGCTTTCCCGCGAGTTCCGCGAGGCGGGCACGCGGTAACGGGCCGAGATGGGGATCGGTGAGATGGCCGAGCACGAACACGACCGCTTCCATACCAGCCGACGCACCGGCAAGGAAGGTGCAGGAGCGTCCGGCGTCGAGACGCCGCTGCCGACCGAACCGGGCCGCGGACCGGCCTGGCGCCCCCTCGCCCATTTGTGGTGGCGGTTCTCGCGCGGCATGACGCTCGGCGTGCGCGGCGTGATACTGAGCCCGCAGCGCCACGTCCTGCTGCTGCGCCACACTTATGTGTCCGGCTGGCAGTTTCCCGGCGGCGGCGTCGAGCCCGGCGAGACGCTGCGCGAGGCTTTGGCGCGCGAGCTCGACGAGGAGGCCGGCATCAAGGTCGAAGGCGAGCCCGCGCTGCACGGCGTGTTCTTCAATTCATTCGCGTCGCGGCGCGATCATGTCGCGGTCTATGTGGTGGAACGCTACCGCACCGGCACGCTGCTCACTCTGCCGAACCGCGAGATCGAGGCGGTGGAGTTCTTCGCCCTCGACCGCCTGCCCCGCGACACCACCCCCGGCACCCGCCGCCGCCTGCACGAGATCGAAGGCCGCCTGCCACCCGCACCGCGCTGGTGACCGCGCCACGGTGGTAAGCATGCGGCCGGGCAGCGTCTGCGCTTGACACGTCTCCGGCCGGTTCCTTATATCCCGCACCTCGCGGCACGGCGTTACACGCACCTGCCCCGGCGGCGGAGTAGCTCAGCTGGTTAGAGCACGGGAATCATAATCCTGGGGTCGGGGGTTCGAGTCCCTCCTCCGCTACCAATCGGACCTAAGACATTTCAATCACTTGCGAGATAGCGCCCTTGTCGACAGGCTGGGGATAATCGCGGCTTGTCGCCACCTAGTCGCCACGGCGGTGAAAATTGGCGGGATAAGGCGGGATTTTCCGGGATATGGCGGGACGACCGCCTAGCCGTCCAAGGTGACATTCCCGACTCATCGTAGAAATTTGTTGATGGCCGAGCGCCGAGGTTACCTTGATGGCATCGCCAGCGCTAACAATGGCCGGGAGCCGGAACGTGACGTGATGGTCACGCCTTGACGGCAAGAAGCGATCCATGCCGAGATCAGACAAGCTTATTTTGGCGATTTCGTCTGTCGGCCTCGATGGCTAGGCTGATCGATTGAGGCGCCGACCTGATGCTGTGTCTTTTGTGACCCTGGGTGTTGGCCAGAATATTTGCGTTCGAGGAATCCAAAGATCAGCGAAGCGCTGAGACGTTATTATGCTTGTCGACAGGTGGGGGCCGTATTGATTATTTCTTATCGTCGCAAGTTCACATTCCTTCATTGCCCCAAGACTGCGGGCAGCTCAATTAACCTCGCTCTCGCGCCTCACCTCGGCCCCCTAGACATTATCTTGGGCGCTCAGCGTGAAAGATTGCAAATGGGAATGAGACCAAACCTGCGCGCCCGCCTGGATACGTTTCAGACTCGGCGCTTTTCCGCTGCTTTAACCGCTATGGGAATGCGCTCCCAGCAGACGAGACGCATCCTGAGCCTGCAGGACAAGAAATATCATCGGCACTTCGGGCCGTTGGTCGACCATCCAACGGCCACACAGGTCCGGCGCTTCGATGAGAGGGCGTGGCGGCGACACTTCAAGTTTACCTTCGTCCGCAACCCCTACGCGCGAATGGCGTCGCTATATTTTTATCTAACGCGAAAGTCTGACCCGCCCCGCATGGAATTTCAGGAATTTTTGTGCAGACTAAAAGATGGGGACGACCTATTCAAGAAATGGAGCCATCTTGTCAGCACATGGTCCATCTACACGATCGACGATCAGATCGCCGTGGATTTCGTCGGTCGCTACGAAAACCTTGATGCCGACTTTGCCTCACTTTGCGAACATTTGAATATCCCTGGCCAGAGCTTGAAGCAGACGAAAGTGGGCCCCCGTTATAATTACTGCGAGCTGTATGATGAAAATACCCGCTTGTTGGTCGGGCAGCTCTGCGGATCCGAGATCGAACATTTCGGGTACAGATTTGACGGGCCTTTAAGTGACTGAGGCAGACCGGCAGTCAAGAAGGCCGTCGATTTACCCGGACCGGCCGGTTCAGTATCTCTACGGCCGGTAGCACGCTATTACGCGGGCATGCCGTCAGCCGCATGGCGGTCTCGCACTAACGCCCCCTTGGAGATCACCGTGTGCGACTGCTTTGACGATGATGACGACGACGTCACAGACAAAGTGCTGATGACGCCCGAAATGATCAAGCGGATGCGCTCGATCGAACATTCGTTGCCCGGCCAGCCGGTCCCCTCCGAGACATGGGCGATCTTTCTCGGCGAGGCGAGCGGCAGTCTGCCCTGGGGTTATCTGGAGCGGCTGATGCGGTGCCGGCAGATAGCCGGCGACTGGTCGCGACACATGCGTATCTTCCGCCCGCACCAGCGGGCACGCACAAGCCTCAGCTGTCTATAGCCGCAGCGAGCATTGCCGACGCCGCCCGGTGGTCCCTTAATTCGGGAAAAAATGCGCGCTGCCGATGAGCCGCACGCGAACCCGATCCCCGGCGACAGGCGGATCGGCGGCGGCCAGGCGCAGCATGATGGCGGCACTGTCGTCCGCCGCAACCGACCCGCCGCCCGATACGCTCAGCGCATACGATGAATGGCCGCCGGCATAGCTGGCGCTCATGACGACCCCGCGCACGCCGTCGTCCCTATTGTCGATCTCTGCATCTGACACCCGCGCGAGGGAAACCTGCGCGGGTCGCAGCATGAGGGTTGCGGACCCGGCAAACACCATGTCCGCGACTTGGATGCGCCCAAGCGCGCATAGGGCCGATCCGGCGGCGATTGTCGCGGGAAGAAAAATGGCATCACCCAGGAAGCTCGCGACAGCGGGAGTTGCCGGCCGCGCATAGATCTCCCGCGGCGGTCCGACCTGCAGGAAGCGACCCTTGTCCATCACCGCCACCTGGTCCGCGAAGGAAAGCGCCTCCTCCTGGTCGTGGGTGACGAGGATGGTGGTGATGCCGGCGTCGCCCAGCAGTGCCGCCACCGCCTCGCGGGTGCTGGCACGCAGGCCGGTGTCGAGCGCGGAGAACGGCTCGTCGAGCAGCATCAGCCGCGGCTCCAGAGCCAAGGCGCGGGCCAGTGCCACCCGCTGCTGCTGGCCGCCCGACAGTTCATCCGGCCGCCGCGCCAGCATCGAACTGCTGAGCCCCACGAGGTCGGCAAGCCGCGCGATCCGCGCATCCCGGTCGCGATCCGCCCGCGGCAATCCGAAGCCGATATTCTCACCAACGGTCAGATGCGGGAACAGCGCGCCATCCTGCGCCACGATGCCGATCTTGCGCCTATAGGCCGGGACGATGCCGGCATGGTCCGCCAGCGTCTCGCCATCGAGCATGACCTTGCCCGCATCAGGCGCCTCGAAGCCGGCGATGATCCGCATCATCGTCGTCTTGCCGCATCCCGACGGTCCGACGATCGCGGTCCGGCTGCCCTTGGCGACGCTGAGCTCGATGCCATCGAGCGCAGTGACCTTGCCGTATGCTTTCGTCACGGCCCTCAGTTCAAGCATGGTCATCGGCCGGCAATCCGCTTCGATTCGGCATACAGCACCCATGTCAGCGGCACCGACAGCACCACCATCATCAGCGCATAGGGTGCCGCGCCGGCATAGTCGATCTCCCCGCTCAGCGACCAGAACGCCATCGCCAGCGTGCGCACCCCATTCGGGGCCAGCATCTGGGTGGCGGTGAGCTCATTGGTGATGCCAAGCCCCACGAGCGCCATCCCCGACGCGACGCCGGGCGCGGCAAGCCGCAAGGTGATGCTCGACATCACCCGCGCCGGCGAGCGCCCGAGGCTGGCGGCGGCCTGCTCGAGCCCGATCGGGATCTGCGCGATGCTCGCCCGCAGGCTGATGAGGGCTCGCGGCAGGAACATCAGCGCGTAGGCGAAGATCAGGGTCACGGAGGTCTGGTACAGCGGCAGCACGACGCGCACCGTAATGGTGACCAGCGCCAGCGCCACCACGACGCCGGGTAGCGCACCGATGATGTAGTTGCTGCCTTCCAGCAGCCGGGAAAGCGGCCCGGGCGAGCGAACGGAAAGCCACGCCATCGGCAGCGCCGCGAGCGTCGCGACCACGCCGCCGGCAATGGCAAGGCCCAATGTCTGCATCAGCGCCGGCACCATGGCGTCGGCCTGCCACACCGCACTGCCGCCGGCGGCCAGCCACTGGGCGATCGTGAGTAGCGGCACGCCGATGGAGAGCAACGTAACGCCAGCCGGCAGCAGCACGCAGATGATCCTGCGTCGTCCAAGCCGTGTCCGCGGCGCCGGCCGCGATGCCCCCGAGCCGACGCGGGCATATTTCCGCTCGCCGCGCAGCACCACCTCGAGCGCCAGCAGCCCGAGACAGCACAGCACGAGCACCCCGGCGAGCATGTTCGCCGCTGGTCCGTTGAAGGTGGACTGGAACTGCTCGACGATCGCGGTGGTGAAGGTATCGAACCGGATGAACACGTAGAGTCCGTATTCGGCCAGCAAATGCAGGCCGATCAGCAGCGATCCGCCGCAAAGCGCCAGCCTCAATTGCGGGACCACGACGCGGAAGAACACCCGCCACGGTGGCTGGCCGAGCGAGGCGGCCGCTTCTTCCAGGCCTGGATCGATCCGGCGCAGCGTCGCCGCAACCGGCAGATAGAGGAACGGGAAATAGGCGAGCGTCGAGATCAGCACCCCGGCGAACAGCCCGTGCAGGCCGGGAAACAGCGTGATCCAGGCATAGCTCTGGACGAAGGCGGGAATAGCCAGCGGTGCGACGGCGAGCCAAGCCCAGATCCGGACGCCGGGAAGGTCGCTGCGTTCCGTCAGCCATGCCAAGGCGGTAGCCAGCACGATGCAGAGCGGCAGCGTACAGACCACGAGCAGGACCGTGCTGGTCAGGAGTTCGCCAACCCTCGGACGGAAGATCAAAGCGGCTGCCGTGCCCCAGCCGGTCGCGATGCCCGCCCACACCACGAAGCCCAGCGGCAGCAGCGTGGCCAGCGATACCACTATGGCGAGGATCGGCATCCAGCGGATGCGGCGTGAAGGCGCGCGGCGGCGCCCGCTACGCATGACATCCAAGCTGACGTGTTCGAGGCCGGCGGCCAATCGCGAGGTGTCCATGCCGATGGCGTATCCGAACAGTGAGGAAGCTCCTGCGAAACCGTGATTCCGCAGGAGCCATGAGCGCGACGTGTCGGTGGTGCTAGAGCAGCCCGGCCGCCGTCATCAGGTCGGTGACCTGCTTGCTCTTCAAATTGGAGGGCTCCACTTTCGGAGCCTGCAGGTCGGACAGCGGGACCAGCTTCGGATTCGATTGCGCGCCGATGCCGACGGCGTATTCGAACGAATTCCCGGTCTTCAGCACGTCCTGGCCGCCCTTGCCGGCGATCCATTTGATGAAGGCCTGGGCTTCCTTGGGATGCTTGCTGGAGGCGAGCACCCCGCCACCGGAAATGCTGACGAACGCACCGGGATCCTGGTTGCGGAAATAGTGCAGCGCCACGTTCTTGCTGTTCTCGGCCGTCTTCGCCTGATCGCCGAACCAGTAATAATGGTAGATGACGGCGCCTTCGGTCTGGCCGGCATTGACCGCCTTCATCGCGGTGCTGTTGCCCTTGTAGGCCGTAAAGTTCTCCTTCATCGCCTTCAGCCACGCGGCGGTCGCCTGCTCGCCCTTGAGTTCGAGCATCGCCGCCACGATGGCCTGGAAATCCGCGCCCGACGGCGACGCCGCCCAACGACCCTTCCAGGAGGGATCGGCGAGATCCATCAGCGACTTCGGCAATTGGTCGGGCTTCAGCTTCCGGCTGTCATAGGCGAAGACCGTGCTCCGCGCGGCGATGCCGGTCCACTTTCCGCTCGCAGGCCGGAAATTGTCGGGCACCAGCGCAAGGGTATCGGCGTCGAGCGGCGCGAATAGGCCGGCATTCTCGACGAGGACCATCGCCGGGGAGTTCTCGGTCAGGAACACGTCGGCCGGCGACGCGGCGCCCTCCTGGATGATCTGGTTGCCGAATTCGGTATCGCCGCCATTGCGCAGCGTGACCTTGATGCCGGTCTCCTTGGTGAAGCCATCGGCCCACGCCTGCGCCAGGCTCTCATGCTGGGCGTTGTAGACCGTGATTCCCGGGGACGAGGCGTCTTGCGCGTTGGCAACGAGAGGAGCAGCGCTCACCAGCGCCAGCGCCACACTAAATATCGAGAGTTTCATGCAAGCCTGGCCCCGAGGACAAGTCGTCGAAAGGTGACGACAGCGGGGGTTTGGTCGTGGCCGGCCAATTCAGTCAAGCCAAGTATTCTGTAATCGTTACAATAACAAGCAGCATCGACTTATAACAATTAAAAACAAAGGACGATGCTCAAGCTGCATCTTCTTCGCACTTTCGGGCAACGAACTGTTCTCACATCAGAAAATGCAAGCCCCGGATTTTGAAGCATTCCGCATCCGAGGCGACCGCCGCCTTCAGCCTGCTCGCGGCGCTCTCATCTATTTGAAGCGATGGTTTACTCTGACGTAACGGCAGTCTTCGCCAGGCCACATCAGTAACGAGCAAGATTTTGGTGCTCGCACCGGTCGGCGATTCCATCGGATACACCGCGCGGCACCCGGGCACCGGATGCCGCGAAGCCCCCTCGGGCCGGCCGCTCACGCGAGAGCCCGGACAGCAACTGTGCCCGCCGGTACCTGGATGCATCCCATCGCCGGACATCACCAACCAGACCAGCGTCTTAACCAGCCATTAACCAAGATTAACTGAATCTCTCTTGAACAAAGGGAGATTCGAACGGTGAGTGCTGTCAGCCGCTCCGGTCCATCCATCCGCTTCCGCGGTCGCTCGTTTGTCGCGATGACGCTCGTCGCCGACGCGCCGATCCAGCAGTGGTTCGCAGATTTCGACGTCTGGCTACAGCGCTCGCCCGGCTTCTTCACCGGCCGCACGGTGGTGCTCGACATGGGTGGAACCGCGGCCGGCAAACCTGAACTGGAGCGCTGGATCAGCGAGCTCGCGGCGCGTGGCGTGCGCCTCGTCGGGCTCGAAGGTGTCCGCCCCAGCATGGTCGATGCCAGCATGCCGCCGATGCTGCGTGGCGGCCGGGATATTTCTCTCGCCATCTCGGACGAAATCGCGGTTCCCGCCGAACCGAGCAAGCCGGCGGAACCGGTCAACATGCTCATCGAGCAGAAGGTGCGATCGGGCCAGTCGATCGTCTGCCTCGAGGGCGACATCACCGTCGTCGGATCGGTCGCTTCGGGGGCCGAGATCATCGCCGGCGGCTCGATCCACGTCTATGGCGCACTGTGCGGACGGGCGATCGCCGGCGCGACGATCGGCTCGAAGGCGCGGATCTTCTGCACGCGGATGGAAGCCGAGCTGATCGCCATCGACGGCGCGTACATGACGGCAGAAGACCTCGACGGGAACATTCGGAGCCAGGCCGTCCGGGTGTGGCTCGACAATGACGCGATGCGGTTTGCCGCACTTTAGGAGCGAAGCAGGTCATGGCGAAGATCATCACAGTCACATCGGGAAAGGGCGGCGTCGGCAAGACCACGACGACTGCCGCCCTCGGCGCCGCACTGGCGCGAACAGGCGACCGCGTGGCCGTGGTCGATTTCGACGTCGGCCTGCGCAACCTTGACCTGGTCATGGGTGCCGAGCGGCGCGTGGTCTATGACCTCGTGAACGTCGTCCAGGGCGACGCCCGGCTGTCGCAGGCCCTGATCCGGGATAAGCGCGTCGAAACCCTCTTCCTGCTGCCCGCGTCGCAGACCCGCGACAAGGACGCGCTGACCGAAGAAGGCGTCGACAAGGTGATCGGCGAGCTGGCGACCCAGTTCGACTGGGTGATCTGCGACAGCCCGGCGGGCATCGAGCGCGGCGCGACGCTGGCCATGCGCCATTGCGACATCGCCGTCGTCGTCACCAATCCGGAAGTCTCCTCGGTCCGCGACAGCGACCGCATCGTCGGCATCCTCGACGCCAAGACCTTGAAGGCGATCCGCGGCGAAACCGTCGACAAGCGGCTGCTGCTGACGCGCTACGACGCGGCGCGCGCCGCCCGCGGCGACATGCTGAAGACCGAGGACGTGCTGGAAATCCTCTCGCTTCCGCTGCTCGGCATCATTCCCGAGAGCCCCGACGTGCTGAAAGCCTCGAACTTCGGCGTGCCGGTTTCGATCCATGATCCGGCGAGCGCACCGGCCCGGGCCTATGTCGATGCCGCCCGACGCCTCAAGGGCGAGAACCTGACGGTGGAAGTGCCGACGACGCAGCGCCTCGGCCTGTTCAGCAAATTCCTCAGGAGGGCGGCATGAGCCTATGGAAAAAGCTGTTCTCCACCACCGGGAGCGCGCCGGAGGCGCGCGAACGACTGCAGATCCTGCTGTCGCACGAGCGCCAGGTGCTGGGTGGTGACGACCTGTTGTCCAGCCTGCGGGAGGACATCCTCGCGGCGGTCGCCAAGCGCGTGCCCTGCGACCGCGATGCGGTGAAGGTTCGCCTCGAACGCGGAACGCCGATGTCGGTCCTGGAGATAGAGGTCGAGATCCGCGGCAACGTCGAACTCGGCAGGGCGCAGGCAGCCTGACGGCATGCTCCCGGCCGTCAGACGTGGAAGTGACGACTTGGCGTCGGAGTTGATGCCCAGTCCACCGATCAATGCGCAAGCGCCACAAGTAGGGGCAGCGCCGTCCCACTGCCGGGCAATGACCGTGGCGCCAAGATCCGACCGCCATCCGGCGTGTTCTGCGGAACAGTGCGCACGGCACGCAGCTTCGACCGCAGGCCCACGCCCGACCGCTGCGGGTCGCTTCTCGCCACGGCGGCGGAAATTCAGCCATTCCATTTGAATGACGAAACCGCACTCCAACTTGCGCTAAGCTGTCGCGCAATGGGAAGCATTTATACCTTCAATATTCGCGACGCGAACACGATAGACCTCTGCTATGACCGCCATTGCCCGTGCAATCGTTTGGGAATGGCAGCCCCCGCTCTCCAGGTCACCCTGTTGACCCGGTGTCGGTCCGGCCTTCAACTGGCTTGACCGGAGCGGTGAGAGCCCTAGAAGTTCAAAGGGCTCATGAAGCGCGAAGGAACCATGCGAACAAAACTGACAGAACTACGTGACCGCCTGTTGCAAGCGCAGCAAGAACTCATCCACGCCGCCGCCGAGGCCGGCACCATTCCGTCCGACAACGCCCTGCGGAAAATCGCGGACCTTGAGGTGGCAATCGGCGCGGTCGAGCACATGCTGGAAACTGCGAAGTGACGACGGCAGGGATTTGCGCTGAGGCTCAAGCCGCGTGAAGTAACACCTGGCTGCTCAGCACCGCATCCCTGACATCGGTAATTGCAAAACCGGCCCGTGCCGCCAGGGGCCGGAAGCCATCGATTCCGCGCGCGATCAGGTCAAACCCGCTCATGGCGATTATGCGGCGCCGGAGCGGGTCGGCGTTGGTCACCGAGCCGACGACAGGGCGGGTGACGCCGCCTTCGCGAAGAGCGAGGAGATTTTCCACAATCGCGGCGTCGCTTCCGTATTCGAACAGCGCCCCTTCCGTCGATACCGCGGCAACGCCTCCTCCCGCCTTCACCTCCCGTATCAAGCGTCCCAGCGGTTCCTGCTCATTCCAATTGTAGTCGCGCCGCTCCAGCCGCACGTCGACGCCCGCGAGAGGACCGTCTTCCGCCTGCAGGGCGGCCAGTGCGTTCGCTCCGAAAAGCGCGCCCTGGCTGTCGCCGTCCAGCACATGGATGACAATCTCGCGGCTCAGCAATTGCGGGTGGCTGAGTCTCAGCAGAACGAGCGCATTTACGCTGTCGAGCGCCGGACCGCCGCCGATATTGATCAAATGAAGCGGCTGTTCGCTCGCGAATGCCGCGTCATCAGCAATGGCCCGCGCCAGCAAACATACGGTTTGTCGGGTCCGAAGGCGTAACATCGTGCCGTGCGGAGACCCCGCCACCTTGCGATCGATCGCCGTATCGAAGGGCGGGACCAGATTGTCCGCGCCAAGTTTCATGACATAGGTGGAAATACCATCGAGATATCTCGCCTTTGGATCGACGATCGCAGTCATGAGACGCGAATTCCTGGCCGCGGCGCGAAACATGAGGCGCATCACAAAGCGCGGAATGAATCGCCGCTGTCGCATTTCCTCGGCGATCGATGCTCGTACGGCATCGAGGTCCGCGAACTCTTCTGGAATGGCGAAGCTGGGATTTGAGACATCGAGGACGGGCAGCTCAAAACCTTCCCCAGTCCTCGCATATTTGAGAGCGGGGTTTTGGATATAGGTCATTACCAGCTTCCGTCGGGGCTTCCGTCTGGGCGAAACTAGCCCATGCAGGCATCCTCGGTAGCGCTGTAGCCGGGCGGCCGCGGTTCACTTTTCTGGGGCTTGCCGCGCCCGAGCGCATCATCGGAGCGTGCTCGCAGATAGATGAAGATCGCATCCAGGTAACACATCACGTTCGGATTGACGCCGAATGACGGCATGACCAGATCCTGGCTCGCGCTCACGTTCTTCTTGCCGTTCGTGACGGTGTCCACGAAATCGCTGTAGCTCAGCGTCTGCAGCGCATCGGTGAGTGCAGGCCCGAAACTCGACCCCAGCCCATCCGGACCATGGCACTGCATGCAGTTCGCGGTGTACCGGGTGTAGCCGATCGATGTGTACCAATCGACTGTCCCATCCTTTGATATGTTGAAGGTGGGATTGCCATCCTTGTCGCTATATTGCCCAGCCGTGGAGCTCACGGCCGCGGGAGGCCCGCTTCCATCGGCCCAGAGACAGGTCGGCAGGAAAATCGCGACGATCCCGCCGGCGACCACCAGAGGTCGAATCCAGGCACTCATTGCTGCCTCCCCTATGTTGCAGGCTTTCGGCGGCACGGCAGTCGTACGGCGAGTATCTCAGAGAACTTCACCGGCGCCCGAACCGACCCTCGTCCCAATGGGGCGGGGGCACAATCATACTCGAATATGGTCGAGGGCCCAGGCGCGCCCCCGGCACCGGCCGGTGGTCCGCCGCCGATTCGAGCGTGCGCGGTAGCGGCGAGCACAAACCAAGATATGAGCTTGTGAAACCGTCTTATGGACTGATTACGCCTCGATATAATATCAGCGCCAGCGCCGGATGACTAATCTGCCTCCATCGCTTGGTGACGCGGCAAGCGCATCGTTTGTGATGTCCCGCCGCGATGTCTTTCCCAATTCGTCAACATAGGAGGCACAAATGACCAGGATCCTTTCTGAAACCCTGACCGAAGCCATGCGCTCGCTCGGCAATTCCATGCAGATCGTCGGCTCCAAGACCGATGATAAGCCGCAGACTTTCCAGCCCTCGCTCGGCGATCCGGTAAATGCGCCCGGCACGCCGGACACCGCGGAAAAAATTGCGGACGGGAAGTGAGCATGGCCGGCCAGACCTGATCCGAGGCGCGTCGTCGGCCTGCCGCGGACAGGTCGCCCGCCGGGCCGCTTCTTGTTGTTACTCTTGATTTTTTCGACCCGCGCCTTACCTAGGTCTTAGTCGGTGGTCACCTTGGGTATGCGGCGCGTTTTCGGAGCGTCGAGCCGGCAAATCAGATTATCCGAAATTACAGGCTGTCGATGACAGCTCGCCGGGTTGCACCTTTGCCGCCCCGCAACAAATGCCGCCCATCTAGCCGGGCGGCCGAAGGAAACATGAAAACTAAACTCCAGAAGCATATGCGGCCGATCGAGCCGCGCCACGACAATCAAGAAATTACCCCAGTGAAATCCAGCCCAGACTGGAAACCCGAGCCTTGCGGCCTGAGCCGCGAAGAGGTCCGGAGAATCATCGCCGAGCAGCTCGGCTGAGGAAAGCCATGAATATAGAACCGAACAGATCCGCCCGCTCGATGCCCCGGCTTGCCCGCCGGGAGAATGGCGGCGCGAAGCAGAAATACGAACATTATCTGGCGCTCGCCAGAACAGAAGTCGCGATGGGTGACACGGTCGCCGCCGAGAACTACTTCCAGCATGCCGAACACTATCTGCGTTCGATGGCGTCGCCTGCGCTCGTGAGCGACAGCAAAAGCCCGGCCTGAATTTAGCCGGGCTTTGTGCAGGCAAAGGCCGTGATCGTCACGGCAGCACGCGCCACCTTGCAGACCCGGCACGGCCGGGCACACCCACCGATCCATCGATACGGCCATAATGGACGAGGGTCTCGACCTCGGACCTGCTGACACCCATGTCCTTCAGAAGGACGTCCGGCAGGTCGAGCAGTTCCCTTTTCGCTCGGCGGATCACGCAATGGCGGTTCGCCGCCAAAGGGCGACGGTAGAGCCAGACGGCAAAAGCCTTCAGGAGCGACGCGGCCGACCGCAATCCGGTCGAACCGCCCTCGGCCCCGAATGTAGCTTCGCTGGTCGTGAACATCAGATCCTCCTCGTGAACGAGGGACGCGTTGAGACACATCGCCTTGGCGATGCGCTGCATCATGTGAGTGGAAGTGGAAGCCGGGAGAACGGGCGTCGCCGGACCGTTCGGTCCGGCGACGCGTCCGCGTCCGCCCCCGGTCGGACCTAAAATGTCCGCGCGGTATCCAGCCCGAGCGCCAGCCGCCCCGCGAACTCCTGCTGCGCGCCGCTCCTCATCGGGTGGTAGCGGGCGCCCTGGATGTCGCGGAAGCGGCGCTCCAGGCCGTTGTCGCGGAAGAAGGCGGCGCCTCCCGCGGCCTCCATCGCCAGTTCGACCGCGGCGATGGCATGGCGCGCGACCAGCGAGCGGCCGATCATGATCTCGTTGGTGGTCTCCGGCGACGGCGTGCCGCGCTCTGCCGTAGCGATCATGCCGGCATGGGCGTATTGCGCCGCACGCAACTCGGTCTCCATCTGGCCAACCAGCGTCACCACATGCGGGTCCGCCGCGCGACGCTTCGCCATGCCGAGCGCGATATCGCGCGCGCTCTCGGCGACGCCGAGATAGGCGGCATAGATGATCGGGAACGCCACCATCGAGATGATGTGGAACAGCATGTGCCATTCGCCCTGCTTGCGGCGCAGCGCGACCCCCTCCTCCGGCACGAAATGGCCGTCGATCACCACGTCGTTGGAGCCGGTGCCGCGCATGCCGAGCGCCTTCCAGGTCAGCGGCACGGAGACGTGCTGCGACTTCATCGGCACGCCGAAATGCAGCACCAGCGGGCCTTCCGGCTCGCCCTCCAGCACCGCGCCCGTCATCAAGAGGTCACCGGACGGCGATCCCGAGGTGAAGACCTTGCGCGCGGTGATCTTGTAGCCGCCTTCGACGCGCTCGGCCTTGCCGGAACCTTCGATCCAGTCGGAGCCGCCGCTCGACAGCAGGATGATGCGCTCCGCCGCCACCCGCTTCAGCAGCGGCACCACCGGGGCAGCCTGCTGGTGGGTCCAGCGCCAGGCCGGGATCGCCACCTGGTGGGTGTGCATGGCGAAGGCGAGCGCGGTCGATCCGCAATGCTGCGCCAGTTCGCGGATCATGGCGCAGAGCTGGCCGACATCGGCGCCGCGGCCGCCGAAGTCGGCAGGCACGCCGGCTTCAACGAGGCCCGAGGCTCTCAAATCCTTGTAATTCTCCGAGACGAAGACATCGTCATCACCGGCTGATCTTGCACGCTCCGCGAATTTCGGTCCGAGTTCCTTAGCAATCGCAAGGATCTCCAGAGGTGTCGCGGATGAGAATTCTGTTTGTGTCGCAACGGTCATCGTACTGCTCCTAGGCAGGGGGCACGGTGATCCTTTGCCTTCCAAGAGCAGTCATCAAGTACAAAAAATGTACTCGTGCGGTGCCACGGGACGGCGTAATCTTACTCTGGGTTCGGCGGCTCGATAGAGGATCGCCTTGATGGAAATAACTGCGAGCTACGGCCAGTTCTGCCCGGTCGCGATGGCGGCGGAGATCGTCTGCACGCGCTGGACGGCCCTGGTGCTGCGCGAATTGCTGTGCGGCAGTCGGCGCTTCAACGATCTGCGCCGCGGCGTGCCGCGCATGTCGCCGACGCTGCTGTCGAAGCGCCTCAAGGAACTGGCCCATGCCGGCATCATCGAGGTGCGGCGCGGGGATGACGGGTTCGAATATCATCTCACGCCGGCCGGCGAGGATCTGCGCGGCGTGGTGATGACGCTCGGCTTCTGGGGCCAGCGCTGGGTCGAGACCGAGCAATCGCTGGAGAAGCTCGACCCCTCGCTGCTGATGTGGGACATGCGCCGGCACCTCGATCCGACGCCGATGCCGCCGCAGCGCTGCACCATCCGCTTCCACTTCCCGGAACTGGCGGCAGCCCGGCAGAAATTCTGGATGGTGGTCGACGGCCGCAAGGTCGATCTCTGCTCCACCGATCCCGGCTTCGAGATCGACCTCTATGTGCAATGCTCGTTGCGCACCTTGACGGCGATCTGGATGGGATTTGCCAATGTGCGCGGCGAGATCGAGGAAAAGCGACTCCAGCTCGACGGCGATCCCCATATCGCCGCCTCGATGCAGCAATGGCTCGGCCTGAGCCCGTTCGCGCAGGAGCGCAACCGTGCCGGCAAAAAGGTCGAGCGCGCCGCCTGAGCGGTCTGTTGGAAATTCGACGTGGTTGCTTGAAAAGCAATTTTCGATCTAACAAGAGGTATCCGGCCGATCTTGCGGCCTATATTTACCTCGCCTCCAGTATTATCGTCCGGAAATCCATGAAATTTCTGCACATCGCGGAAACTCTTCGTACGCCGATCGTTACAGCGATGTCGGATGCGACGTAACGCCAGAGCGAGGCCGGCAGGCCTCGGCAGACGTCTGATCGCGACATTTCATGGAGACGATCATGCGCACCATGCTTTTCACCACAGTGGCGGCCCTGCCGCTGTTGCTCGCCACCCCGGCTCCGGCGCAAGCGCCGGCGCCGCTCCCGGAGACCGGCGCTCAGCCCGTGCCCACTACGCCCGGCACCCCGCAAAAGCCCGCGGTACGCCAGCAGCAAATGCCGCAGGGCGCCACCAGCCCTTCCGGGACCCGCCCGCAAACCGGCGAGGCCGCCCCTGCCCCGGGCGAAGCCGCTCCCATGCCCAAGTCCGGCAAGGCGGCGCAGGAACAGACCACTCCGCGCAAGAAGTCGACTGCCGATTCCGGCCCGACCGGCGGGATCGGAGCGCTCAGCGCCGAGAAGCGCACGAGCGTGCGGCAGTCCTTCGCCAAGCAGCATGCAAGGCCGGTGACGAACATCACCTTCAATGTGGGCGTCGGCGTCGCGGTGCCGCGGACCGTCGAGTTGCAGGTGCTGCCGCGAGAAGTGGTGGAGATCGTGCCGCAATATCGCGGCTACCGCTATTTCGTCATGGCTGACGGGCGGATCATCATCGTCGACCCCGCGACCTACGAGATCGTCTACATCATCGCGTGATGCGATCCGCCGGGCGCGTCAGCTCTTGACGACGAGTTGCACGCGGTCGGCGGAGAAGCGGGCGCGGGAGAACTGGATCGGCCGGCGCTGCGCATCGCCATTGATGGCTTCCACCACCATCACGGTGCGGCCCGGCGCGAGAGCGAGGTGACGACGCTCCTCCTCATCGGCAAGCCGCGCGGTGATGCGCGTCTCCAGCCGGCGATAATCGCCGAGGCCGATCGTCTCCAGCGCGCGGGTGACCGAGCCGGTGGCGGCGGTGATGAGGTCGAGGTCGCGGCAGCGTTCGGCGACATACCAGTGGCTGCCCACCGTGATCGGCACGCCGTCGGCATCGCGCACCATCTCGATGCGCAGCACGTCGTCGCCCGGCGCGATCCTGAGGGCCGCAGCGACATCAGGCGTCGCCGGCTCGATCCGCGAACCCGTCACCCGCCCGCCGGGCTCGCGCCCCTCCGCCGAGACGATCTCCGAGAAGCGGGTGCGCGGGCCGATCGGGTAGCGCAGCGGCGGCTCGCGCACGAAGGTGCCGCGGCCCGGCGTCGCCTCGATGAGCCCCTGATCGGTGAGCGTCGCCAAGGCACGGCGCAGCGTGTGGCGATTGACGCCGAAGCGCTCGGAGAGTTCGGCTTCGGTCGGCAGCCGCGCGCCCGGCGCCAGCCGGCCTTCGACGATCTCGGCCTCGATGCGCTCGGCAATCTGCTTCCACAACGCCACGCCCGAGCCGCGGGCGACATCGTCTGCAGTTGGTGGCGTCATCACAGTGTTGTCGGTCATCGCTACGTCCGAACAAACTAGGGCGAGCCCAATTTAAATCACGCCCTTGCATGTTTGTATAGATAAATATACAAACTCTTCCGTCCTGCTCCCGGCGAATGAAGCCGGCCACTCAGAGACGGCCATGACCACTGAAAATTCAACGCCGACTGAAAACCCGACGGATCGCGAGGCCTCCCCCGAGGCAGCAGCGCGGCGGCAAGCCATGGCAGCGCTGGCCCGCGCGGAACCGGCCGAACTCGATTCCATGCTGCACGCACTGGCACCGGTCCCCACCGCCATCGATCTCAGGGCGCCGGAAGTCGGGCTCGTCATGCTGCGTGGCCGCACCGGCGGCGATGGCGCCCCCTTTAATCTCGGCGAGGCGACGGTGAGCCGGGCGGCGGTGCGGCTCGATGGTGGCGCTGCCGGCTTCAGCTACCGGCTCGGCCGCGCGCCGCAATCGGCACGCGCGGCGGCGATCATCGATGCGCTGTGGCAGGATGCCGGCCGCCGGCTCGCGGTGGAAGCGGCGCTGGCGCCGGTGCGCGAGCGGCTGGCACGTGAGGCCGGCACCGTGCGGGCCGAGACCGCCGCGACCAAGGTCGAGTTCTTCACACTCGTGCGCGGGGAGGACTAGATGTCGCCGCCCACCTTCTCCGCCGCCAAATCCCTCGCCAGCACCCTGGCGCCCGGCTTCGCCGACCCGGTGCTCAATTCGCAGGCCGTATTCCGCGCCGTGATGTGGGCGCTGGCCCGGCCGGGAACCGTCGAGCCGTTGACCCTCGATCTCGCCCCGCCTGCGCCACTCTCGATCGAGGCGGCGGCGGTGACGTTGGCTCTTGCCGATTACGAGACCCCGCTCTGGCTCGATCCGGTGCTGGCGGCGGTACCCGAAGTTGGTGCCTTCCTGCGCTTCCATACCGGTGCGACAATCGTCGCTGATCCCGCTGCGGCCCGCTTCGCACTGGTCGCCGATCCGGCGCGGCTGCCCGATTTCTCGATCTTCGCGCAAGGCACGCCTGACTATCCCGACGCATCCGCGACCTTGATCCTGCAGGTCGAGCGCTTCGCGACGACGGGTTTGCAGCTTCATGGGCCGGGCATCGAAGGCGTGCGCTACTTCAACGCCGAGCCGCTGCCGGCCGACCTGGCCGCCCGCTGGACAGCAAACCGCGCGCTGTTCCCGCGCGGCATCGATCTCATCCTGGCCGGCCCGGGCGGCGTCGCCGCGCTGCCGCGCTCCATCGCGATCGTGGAGGCTTGACCGATGTATGTCGCGGCCAAAGGCGGCGAGAAGGCCATCCGCAACGCCCACGAACTGCTCGCCAAGCGGCGGCGCGGCGACAAGAACCTGCCGAGCATCGGGCTCGACCAGATCGTCGCCCAGCTCTCGCTCGCCGTCGACCGGGTGATGGCCGAGGGCTCGCTCTATGACACCGCGCTCGCCGCTTTGGCGGTGAAGCAGGCGCGCGGCGACCTGATCGAGGCGATCTTCCTTGTGCGCGCCTTCCGCACCACGCTGCCGCGCTTCGGCAATTCGCTGCCCATCGACACCGCCGCCATGCTGGTGCGCCGGCGCGTCTCCGCCACCTTCAAGGATCTGCCGGGCGGGCAATTGCTCGGTCCGACCTTCGACTACACCCACCGGCTGCTCGACACCTCGCTCAGTGCCGCCGACCCGGCCGACGCCACCGCCGACGCGCCCGAAGCCATCGTGGACGCCGGCCCGATGCCGCGCGTCACCGACCTGATCGGCGCCGAGGGGCTGATCGAACCCTCCCCGGACGATGACGGCAGCGAGCCCTTCGATATCACCCGTGCGCCGGTCAGCTTTCCCGTCGACCGCGCTGCGCGCTTGCAGACGCTGGCCCGCGGCGATGAAGGCTTCCTGCTGGCGCTCGGTTATTCCTCGCAGCGCGGCTTCGGCCGCACCCATCCTTTCGTCGGCGAGATCCGCTTCGGCGATATCGAGGTGTCGTTCTTCGCCGAGGAGCTGGGTTTCGAGGTCTCGCTCGGCACCGTCCAGGTCACCGAGTGCCAGATGGTGACGCAGTTCCAGGGCAGCGCCGACGCGCCGCCGCAATTCACGCGTGGCTATGGCCTCGTCTTCGGGCAATGCGAGCGCAAGGCCATGTCCATGGCGCTGGTCGAACGGGCGCTGCGCTGGAAGGAACTCGGCGAGGAGTTCGGCGCTCCGGTACAGGACGAGGAGTTCGTTCTGTCCCACTCCGACAATGTGCAGGCGACCGGCTTCGTCGAGCATCTGAAGCTGCCGCATTATGTCGACTTCCAGGCCGAACTCGATCTGGTGCGCCGCATGCGCAATGAGCGCGAGGACGAGATGCGGGAGGCCGCGGAATGAACGCTCCGATGAACACGCACTCGGGCGGCATGCCGGAGATCACCTACAACTTCGCCTATCTCGACGAGCAGACCAAGCGCATGATCCGCCGCGCGATTCTGAAGGCGATCGCCATTCCCGGCTATCAGGTGCCGTTCGCGAGCCGCGAAATGCCGATGCCCTATGGCTGGGGCACCGGTGGCGTGCAGGTCACCGCCGCCGTGCTCGGCCCGGACGACGTACTCAAGGTGATCGACCAGGGCGCCGACGACACCACCAACGCGGTGGCGATCCGCGGCTTCTTCGAGAAGACCGCCGGCATCGCCACCACCACCTCGACGCCGGACGCCACCATCATCCAGACCCGCCACCGCATCCCCGAGGCGCCGCTCTCCGAGCGGCAGATCCTGGTCTATCAGGTGCCGATCCCCGAGCCGCTGCGCTACCTGGAGCCGCGCGAGACCGAGACCCGCGAGTTGCACGCGCTGGCGGAATACGGCCTCATGCATGTGAAGCTCTATGAGGACATCGCCCGGCACGGCCACATCGCCACCACCTACGCCTATCCGGTGGAGGTGGCGGGCCGCTATGTGATGGACCCCTCGCCCATCCCCAAATTCGACAATCCGAAGATGGATGACAGCCCGGCGCTGCAATTGTTCGGGGCTGGCCGCGAGAAGCGCATCTACGCCATCCCGCCCCACACCAGGGTGCGCTCGCTCGATTTCGACGACCACCCCTTCCGCGTCCAGCGCTTCGCCAAGCCCTGCGCCCTGTGCGCCGCCGAGGGCGTCTATCTCGATGAGGTGATCCTCGACGATGCCGGCGGGCGCATGTTCGTGTGCTCGGACACGGATTATTGCGAGGGCCGGCAGAAGGAAGGGCATCGCGGGGAGATGGCGCCATGAAACCTCACAGAGGTCATTCGGCTTCAGCATCCTTCGAGGCCGGCCACAGGCCGGCACCTCAGGATGAGGTCGCCTTTTCAACCAACCTCATCCTGAGGTGCGAGCGCAGCGAGCCTCGAAGGATGCTCACATGCACGCCCTCTTCTTTGAGGAGCGGAGACGAATGACCGACATCCCGCTCCTGATCGCAGACGGCCTCTCGAAAAACTACGGCGCGCGCATCGGCTGCCGCGACGTCTCGCTGGAAGTGCATCCCGGCGAAGTGCTGGCTGTGGTCGGGGAATCCGGCTCCGGCAAGTCGACCTTGCTCGGCCTGCTCTCCACGGAACTCGCTCCCTCAACCGGGCGCGTGCTCTACCGCATGCGGGATGGGCAGACCCGCGATCTCGCCAGCCTCGGCGCGGCCGAGCGGCGGCTGCTGATGCGCACCGACTGGGGCTTCGTGCGGCAGAACCCCGAGTCCGGACTGCGCATGGCGGTCTCCGCCGGCGGCAATGTCGGCGAGCGGCTGATGGCGGTGGGCTGGCGGCACTACGGCAATATCCGCGACGAGGCGCTGGATTGGCTGTCCCGCGTCGAGATTGCCGCCGATCGCGTCGACGATGATCCACGCGCCTTCTCCGGCGGCATGCGCCAGCGCCTGCAGATCGCCCGCAACCTCGTCACCCGCCCGCGCCTCGTCTTCATGGACGAGCCGACCGGCGGCCTCGACGTCTCGGTGCAGGCGCGCCTGCTCGACCTCATCCGCACGCTGGTCTCCGAGCTCGGCCTCGCCGTCATCATCGTCACCCATGATCTCGCGGTGGCCCGGCTGCTCTCGCACCGCATGGTGGTGATGCGTCATGGCCGCGTCATCGAGACCGGCCTTACCGATCAGGTGCTCGACGATCCGCGCGAGCCCTATACGCAGCTTCTGGTTTCCTCGGTGCTGGCGGCATGAGCGCGCTTCTCGACGTCTCCGGTCTCTCCAAGACCTTCATCCTGCATCTGCGCGACGGCGCCCGGCTGCCGGTGGTCAATGGCGCCGGCTTCACGCTCGATGCCGGCGAATGCGTCGCGCTCGGCGGCCCCTCGGGCGCCGGCAAGAGTTCGCTGCTGAAGATGGTCTATGGCAATTACCGGGTCGATGCCGGCGCCATCCTGGTCGCTGACGGCGGCGAGATGGTCGATGTCGCCACCGCGGAGCCGCGCCGGCTGATGCGGCTGCGCGCCTCCACCATGGGCTATGTCAGCCAGTTCCTGCGCGTCATACCTCGGGTCTCCGCACTCGACGTGGTAGCCGAGCCGTTGATCGGCGACGGCGTCGCCCGCGACGAGGCGCGCGCCCGCGCCGGTCGACTGCTCGCCCGGCTGAACCTGCCGGAGCGGCTATGGGCACTGCCGCCGGCGACCTTCTCCGGCGGCGAGCAGCAGCGCGTGAACATTGCCCGCGGCCTCATCGCCCACCGCCCGCTGCTCCTGATGGACGAGCCGACCGCTTCGCTCGACGCCGCCAACCGCGCCGTGGTGATCGCCCTGATCGAGGAGAAGAAGCGCGAGGGTGTCGGCATTCTTGGCATCTTCCACGATGCCGAGGTGCGCGATGCGGTCTGCGACCGCGTGATCGACGTGACGCAATTCGCTGCCGCGGCCTGAGGGATCGATGACTGACACTATTCTCGCCAATGCCCGGCTGGTGCTGCCCGACGAAGTGCGCGAGGGCCATGTCGTGCTGCGCGACGGGCGCATCGCCGAGATCGGCAGCGGTGCCGTGCCGCCCGGCGCGCTCGACCTGAAAGGCGACTATCTGCTGCCCGGCCTCGTCGAGCTGCACACCGACCATGTCGAGGGCCATCTGTTCCCGCGCCCCCGCGTGCGCTGGAATCCATTAGCCGCGGTGATCGCCTACGACGCACAGATCGCTGCCTCCGGCATCACCACGGTGTTCGACTCGCTGCGTGTCTGGCCCGATCGCAAGGCGGTCGGCGTCGATGGCGACGCCGCGCTGATCGCCGCCACCGTCAACCAGGCGGCGAAGGCCGGCTTGTTGCGCGCCGAGCACCATGTGCACCTGCGCTGCGAAGTCGCGGCCGACGGCGTGGTCGAGGACACCGAAGACCTGCTCGATGATTTCGAGGTGAGGCTGATCTCGCTGATGGACCACACGCCGGGCCAGCGGCAGTTCCTCAGCGAGGAGCATTTCCGCAGCTATTACAAGAAGAAGAGCGGCATCACCGACGAGGAGATGGACATCATCGTCGCCGAGCGCCTGCGCGCCCACGAGTTGCACGCCCGCACCAATCGCGACCGCCTCGTCGCCCATGCCCGCCAGCGCGGCATCGTGCTGGCCAGCCATGACGACGCCACTGACGCTCATGTCACCGAGGCGGTGGCCGACGGCGTCGCCATCGCCGAATTCCCCACCACCGAGCGCGCCGCGGCGGGCTCGCACCAGGCCGGCATCCGCGTGCTGATGGGTGCGCCGAACCTGGTGCGCGGCGGCTCGCACACCGGCAATGTCGCGGCCGAGAGCCTGGCCCGGCAGGGCGTGCTCGACATCCTCTCCTCGGATTATGTGCCGGCGAGCCTGCTGTTCGCCGCCTTCGACCTGCCGCGCCGGGTACCGGAGATCTCGCTACCCGCGGCGGTACGGACCGTCAGCGCCAATCCGGCCGCAGCGGCAGGCTTGACCGACCGCGGCCGCATCGCCGAAGGGCTGCGCGCCGACCTGATCCGCGTCACTGTCGCCGACGCCGGAGAATCTGCCGTGCCCGTGGTGCGCGCGGTGTGGCGGCAAGGCGAACGGGTGTCCTGACCATGAACGGGACGATGCCGGACACACAGCCGGAGGCGAGCGTGCGATCGGGCCTGCTGGTGTTCGTCGTCGGCCCCTCCGGTGCCGGCAAGGATACGCTCCTCGCCTTCGCCAAGGCGCGGCTTGCCGCTCGATCCGACATCGTGTTCGCCCGCCGCCTCGTCAACCGGGCCCCGGATGGCACCGAGGATCACGAGCCGTTCGACGAGGCCGCATTCGAAGACGGCATTGCCGCGGAACGTTTTGCCCTCGCCTGGCGGGCCAATGGCCTGTGCTATGCACTCGGCCCGGATGTGAAGGCGGCGCTGGCGGGGGGGCGCACCGTGGTCGCCAATGGCTCGCGCGCCGCAGTGGCCGAGGCGCGGGCGCGTTATCCGAACGTGAAGCTGGTGCTGATCACCGCGCCGCCCGAGGTGCTCGCTGCCCGTATCGCCGCGCGCGGGCGCGAGGACGCCAACGCCCGGGCCGGGCGGCTGGCGCGCGAACCCGCTCTCGGCGCTGCGCCCGATCTCACCATCATGAATGACGGCGCGGTCGAACCCGCTGGTGAGAAGCTGGCGGCGTTCCTGGCGGGCCTGTAGGCGCAGACGAAAACCCCGGCGCGAGGCCGGGGCTTACGTGACAAGAATTCGCAAGATCGCCGAAGTAAAGCGGCCGACTACTGCCGATACTGCTGGATGCGCGTGGTGCGCAGGCCGGCAAGGCCATGACGGTCGATGGAGGCCTGCCAGGACAGGAACTCCTCGGTAGTCAAAGTGTAGCGTTTGCAGGCTTCCTCGAGGCTGAGCAAGCCGCCGCGCACAGCAGCAACCACCTCCGCCTTGCGACGGATCACCCAGCGCTTGGTTTCGGGCGGAGGCAGATCCGCAATGGTTAACGGACTGCCATCCGGCCCGATTACGTATTTGACCCTAGGCCGATAGGGTTCGGTCATTGGTACGCTCACTAAACACACCCAATCGAGGGTAACGCTACGCGAGAGCGATGAATTTTTCCCTAAACGAATCACAGGGTTTTGAGGCGTCTTCCTGTCGGATTTTATTAATATTTGAGAAACGCTTCGTTTACTTGCCGCACTGCGGCGAAAATGGTTAACGACTGTCGCACGCCGGCCACGGCGTACCTCTCGCGAGCGATGCGTTGTCCTGCTTCAGCATCCTTCGAGGCCCGGCTGTGCCGGACACCTCAGTATGACGTCGATTTAGAAGGACCACGTCATCCTGAGGTGCGAGCGCAGCGAGCCTCGAAGGATGCTCGAGCATAGCCGTATCAATGCTTGAGCAAAGCCACGGCAATGCCAGCCTAAGGTCGAAGATCACATCGGCGGCACGGTGCCGTCCTTGCCCACCGTCACCCGGCTCGCGACCATCGTGCCGTCGTCGCCGCGCGCATAGAACGCCACGATGTGCGCGCCCGGCACCAGCATCGCGCGGTCGCCCTTGTCGATGGTCACGATCGGCACATCGGGCGGCACCACGATGGTCTGCACGCCGCCTTCGCCATACTTCACCGTCATGGTGCGCCCGTTGGAGACCACGAGATCACCCACCGTGCCATTGGTCATGGAGGCGTTCGGGTCCGTGCCCCAGGGCCTGTGTCCCTCCCCGGTGCCGCGCATGCTCGGCGGGAAGACGTGCACCTCCAGCGCGGTCAGCGTGCCGTTCGGCCCCGGCAGCGCGGCGCTGCCGATGAAGCTGCCGGGCTTGATCTCCTCGGGCGAGGCCGTCGCCACCGCGGTGATCCGCAGATTGTCCGGCAGCTTGAAGCTCACCGGCTTGCCGCTGCTATCCGTGGCCTCGAGCCGGTCGCCATCCGCCTTCACCACGGTGGCGGCGAGCCGCGCGGCAGGCGGCGCACCTTGCGCCAGCGCGCCGCCGGTGAGGACGGCGCTCGCCGCAAGCGCGGCAAGCAGGGTGCGAAGGCGGGATTTCGGGGCGATGTTCATGGGCCGACCTTTATCGGGGGAACGCCGAAGAGCCGCCATCAAACGCCGCTTCCCGCCGATTGCCAGCCCGCTACGCATCACTTCCCGGCGATGAGCCAGCGGACGCCGGCAAGCCCCGCTGCGGCTTGGCTTGCGTCGCGGCCGCACCACCCGTAAAACCTTGGTCCGTAAACCATGGTAACCAGGGCCCGAGTCCCTTGCGCAAGACGGCGCGCAACACCGGCCAGATTCCCGCGTTCCGCCGCCTCATGATCCTGCTCGACGATACCGGACGTTCCCCTGCCCAGACCCGCGTCGTGGTGGCGATGTCGGGCGGCGTGGATTCGTCGGTGGTCGCAGCGCTCTATGCCAAGGCTGGCTATGAGGTGATCGGCGTCACGCTGCAGCTCTACGACCATGGCGAGGCGATGCACCATCGCCCGGGCGCCTGCTGCGCCGGCCAGGACATTTACGACGCCAGCATGGTCGCCGAGCGGCTCGGCATCCCGCATTACGTGCTCGACTATGAGAGCCGGTTCCGCCACGCCGTGATCGAGCGCTTCGCCGATGCCTATGCCGCGGGCGAGACACCGATCCCCTGCGTCGACTGCAACCGCACCGTCAAGTTCCGTGACCTCCTGGAGACCGCGCGCGACCTCGGCGCCGACATCCTCGCCACCGGCCATTACGTGACCAGCCGGGCGCTGCCGCAGGGCGGGCGCGGCCTGTTTCGCCCGCTCGATCTCTCCCGCGACCAGAGCTACTTCCTCTATGCGACGACGCGCGAGCAGATCGACATGCTGCGCTTCCCGCTGGGCGAGACCACCAAGCCGGAAGTGCGCGCGCTCGCCGAGAGCTTCGGCCTCAAGGTCGCGGACAAGCCGGATAGCCAGGACATCTGCTTCGTGCCGACCGGGCGCTACACCGACATCGTCGAGAAGCTGCGCCCGGAAGCCGCCGAGCCCGGCGAGATCGTGCATCTCGATGGCCGTGTGCTCGGCCGGCACAATGGCGTGATGCGCTACACCATCGGCCAGCGCAAGGGCCTCGGCATTGCTTCCTCCGAGCCGCTCTATGTGGTCGGCATCGACGCCGTGGCCCGCCGCGTACTGGTCGGGCCGCGCCATTCGCTGGGAGTCTCGGTGGTGCGGGTCGACGAGCTCAACTGGCTGGGCGATGAGCCGATCGAGGCCGCGCTCGACGCCGAGCGTGAGTTGCACGTGAAGGTGCGCTCTACCCGCGCCCCGGTGCCCGGCCATCTGGCGCGGGAACCCGATGGCACCGTTGCGGTTCATCTGCATGCCATGGAAGAAGGCGTCGCTCCGGGGCAGGCATGCGTGTTCTACGAAGACGGTGGCGAGGCGGCCCGCCTGCTGGGTGGCGGGGTGATACGTCGCGCACCGGCATTCACTGCTTTGACACGAGAAGCGGTCATGGTGACGGATACTCTCAGGAGCTGATTCGCTAACCGAGCCGCAGGTTTGGGGGGAAATATGACGACGACCGATCTCGACCGCGCGACCGTCGAGGAAGCCTATGCCCGCTGGGCGCCGGTATATGACGTGGTGTTCGGTGCGGTGTTCGACGCCGGCCGCAAGGCGGCGATTGCGGCGGCGGAACGGGTCGGCGGACGTATCCTCGAATTCGGTGTCGGCACGGGCCTCGCCCTGCCCTCCTACAAGCGCAGCAATCGATTGGTCGGCGTCGATATTTCCGAACCCATGCTGCAGAAGGCCCGCGAGCGCGTCGAGAAGGACGGCCTGAGCCACGTCGAAGGCCTGTTCCTGATGGACGGCGCCGATCTCGGCTTCGCCGACAACAGCTTCGACGTCGCTATCGCCCAGTTCGTCATCACCGTGGTGCCGCAGCCGGAGAAGACGCTGGACGAACTCGCCCGCGTGCTGAAGCCGGGCGGCGAGATCATCCTGGTCAATCATCTCGGCGCCGAAGAGGGGCTGCGCGCCTCGTTCGAGCGCTGGTTCGCCCGCCGCGCCCGCAAGCTCGGCTGGCGCCCGGAATTCCAGCTCGCCCGCCTGCACGCCTGGGCGCAGAAGAACGGCACCGCGGAGCTGATCGAGGCGAAGAATGTCGGCCTCGGCGTCTACACGCTGGTGCGCTTCCGCAAGCTCGCTGCCGGCGCCAGCAACGAAGCCGAGCCGACCGCGCTGGCGGGGTGATCCTCTAACCGTTCATCGTCATCCCGGACGGCCGAATGGCCGATCCGGGATCGCGTTTGTCATGGCCGGGCTCGTCAGGCCATCCACGGTTGCCACTTGCGCAAGGTCGTGGATGCCCGGGACGAGCCCGGGCATGACGAAATGAAGCAAAAGGCTCTCAAGCCGCCTTCAATTCTCCGGCGCTGCGCAGAGCGCTTTCCAGCGCCTGTTCGCGCAAGCCTGCCTGGATGCCCTCGGCAATGATGAATTCCGGCGCCTTCACGCCGATGAAGCCGAGGATGAAGCGCAGATAGGTCTCGGCATGCTCGGCGATCGCGGCGAAGGCCGGATCGGAATAGATGCCGCCGCGGGACAGCGCGACGATGACGCGCTTATTGCCGGCGAGGCCCTCGGCGCCGTTCGCGCCATAGCTGAAGGTCTTGCCGGGCACGACGATGCGGTCGATCCAGGCGCGCAGCTGCGTCGGCACGGTGAAATTGTACATCGGCGCGCCGATCACCACGATGTCGGCGGCGAGGAACTCGTCCAGCGCCTGCTGGCTCACCGCGTCGCCGGCGCCGCCGGAGAGCGGATGGTCGGCCGGCATGCTGGCCGGGGTCGCGTGCGGCAGCGGCGTGCCGGCGAGATCGCGATAGACGATGCTCAGCGACGGATCGGCGGCGCGCAGGTTCGCGACCACGGCGGCGCTCACCGTGCGGCTGACCGAATGTTCGCCGAGAATGCTGGAATCGATGTGCAGAAGGGTGCGGTGGCTCATAATGTCCTGACCGGTTACGAAATGTGACCTGGACTAATTACGTGCCTGCCATTAGATAACGCAAGAAGGCACATTCGCTATACCAGGGCACAGCCAAGTGACTGAGATACATAGAGGTTTCCACAATACGGAGTGCCGCAAGGTCAGCCGCGTACTGGCGCGCGTCGGCGACAAATGGAGCGTGCTGATCGTCATGCTGCTCGCCGATGGCCCGCGCCGCTTCAATGAGATGAAGCGCATGGTCGAGGGCATCTCGCAGCGCATGCTCACTTTGACGCTGCGCGGTCTGGAACGCGATGGACTGGTGACGCGCACCGTGTTTCCCACCATTCCGCCGCGCGTGGACTACGAGTTGACCGCGCTTGGCCGCTCGCTGTGCGTGCCGGTGATGGCGCTCGGCAGTTGGGCACAGGCGAATATCGACGCCATCGACGTCGCGCAGGCCGATTTCGACAAGCGCTGCGTCGAGGACGGCAAGATACGCGCCTGAGGTCAGGGCGTCGCCTCAAACGGAAATAGACTCATGGGATATCGCGTCTTTCTCGCCGGCGCCTCGGGCGCCATAGGGCGGCGGCTGGCGCCGCTGCTCCGCGCCGCCGGCCATGATGTCGCCGGCACCACCCGCTCGCCCGCCAAGGCAGATGCGCTACGCGCCGCCGGCTTCACCGCCGTGGTGGTGGATGTGTTCGATGCGGACGCACTGTCGCGTGCCGTCGCCGCGTTCCGGCCGGAGATCGTGATCCACCAATTGACCGACCTGCCCGCCGGCCTCGCGCCGGATCAGATGGCGGCGGCGATCGCCAACAATGCCCGCATCCGCGACGAGGGCACGCGGAACCTCGTCGCCGCAGCGGGAGCGGCCGGAGCCCGGCGGATGGTGGCCCAGAGCATTGCCTGGGCCTATGCGGCGGGCCCGGAGCCGCACACCGAGGCCGATCCGCTCGACCTCGCGGCGGACGGCCCGCGCGGGACCAGCGTGCGCGGCGTCGCCGCGCTGGAACAGCACGTGCTGAACGCGCCGCCGATCGAGGGCGTCGTGCTGCGCTATGGCCGCTTCTATGGCCCGGGCACCGGTGTCGATGCCCCGCCCCAAGGCGTCGCGCTCCATGTCGACGCTGCGGCCCATGCGGCGATGCTCGCCATGGACCACGGCGAGCACGGCATTTTCAACATCGCCGAGCCGGGTGGACCGGTCTCCGCCGAGAAAGCGCACGCTGATCTCGGCTGGCACGCCGATTTCCGCCTACCGGTGTCATCCTGAAAATAGCCACGTCATCCTGAGAGCCTGACTCAAAATTCGACTTATCCGTTGAAGAGCCACCTTTCCACCTTCATCCCCGGACTTGATCCGGGGATCCAGACTTCTCCCGGGTGGGCTGGATCCCCGGATCAAGTCCGGGGATGAGGGCCAATTGGAGTTTTCGGTCAGGCTCCGAGTTGCGAGCGGCAGCGAGCCTCGAAGGATGATGAAGCAAAACGGCGTCCCACGATAATGAGCATCCTTCGAGGCTCCGGCGGCGCCCGAGCACCCAGGATGACGTGGTTCTCGCCTCGAGAAGGAGTTTCAGGTCATCCTCTCGAGGATGCTCACGCCGCGATGCGCACGCCGGTCGCGTCGGCCCAGGCGCAGAAACTGCGCAATGCCTGATGGGCCTCGTCCTCGTCGCTCGCCATGTCCATCTGGCGGATGATTTCCTGCGTCTCCGGCGTCGGCACCTGCTCCTGCAGGAAGCCGCGTGCCAGCCAGAGCGCGGAAAGCGCGACCACCTTGCCGTCCCGCCCGGCGACGCGGACCGGGCCGTGTTCGAACTCGACGAAATCCGTGCTGGGCTGGTCCATCGCCTAACCTCCCGCCGTGTTGCCAGCTGGTCTCAGCCCGGCAGGCCGCGCTCAACCAGTATGCCGTTGGACTCCGCCCACCAGCGGAAGGCATTGCCCGCCTCGATGATCTCGTCCGGCTCGTCCGCGCTTTGCAGGCGGCGGATCAGCCCTTCGTGGTCGCCTTTCGGATAAGGGTTGGCGCGGGCAAAAGCCAGCGCCTCATCGAGGTTGGCAATATTGTAGAACGCCTGCCCGGCCCGCACGCGCAACGGCGGCATCAGGGCCGGCGGGATCATGTCGTAAGGCGCAATATATAAGTCCATGGCGCTTCTCCTCGCCTGGATGCCGGGCGTTCAGCGGCCTGACGGCTTGTCGGTAAACGTGCCCTAGTCGCCGCCATGGCCGCGAAACTCGCCCATGGCGAAATACTCTCGCTTGTGTTGAACGAATGTCAACGCAGGTTGCCGGCCATGGTTCCGAACATGTTGGGAATCCATGAAGTTTCCCGAGCGACACCACCGCCCGGCGCGGAGCCGGGCCGCGCCGGGCGGCGATCGAACCGGGAGATGGAACGGCAAGCGCCCTTCCCGTTCGGATCGAACCGTCCGAAGGATCGAAAAGTGCCTTGATTTCAGGATGCTCTAACGCTGGTCGCCCTTGCGGCCCGCCTCCCCGGCGCTCTGCGGATCATTGGCGAAATTGCCGGAGCCGTCACGTTCGCCGCCCTGCTGGCGGTCGTCGCCGCCGCTCTGGCTGTGCTGCTGGCCGCCATGGCTGTGCGCGCCGCCCTTCCTGCCAGCCTCACGAGCGCGCTCGCGATTTTCGGCAAAGTTGCCGGAACCGCCACGATGCTCCTGTTCGCGATTTGCCATGAGGTATCTCCTGTCTGGATTATCGCCCCCTGCCGTTTGCCAACGACCGAGGGACGGGGCTGTTCCGGCCGGGACACTCTTTTCGGCTGACGAAGCGACAGGCCGGTCGGCTTATTCCGCATGCATCATGATGTCGGCGAGCGCGGTGTACGCGGCGAGCCAGGCGTCCCGCGCCGCCGGCGTGAAATCGTCACCGAGGCAGCGCTCCAGCATCCACAGCAGCGCCACGCCGACCGGCACGAAATGCGCCTGCGTCACGCCATAGCCATGATGGCGGCGACCCAGATTCTGCACAGCCGGCCGCATGAGGTGCATCTCGTCAATGCCGTTGATGACGGATGCCAACGTCGCCATCAGCTTGCGACCCTGCTCCGGCATCGGGCTCTTGAACAGGATCCGCGCCTCCGGCTCGATCTCGAACAGCCGGGCATAGAACAACGCTGCTGCCTGTTCCGAGATCGGACGCAGCTTGTCGAAGCCGGAACGCAGCAACAGGACCTGATCGGGTGTCATGAGCCTTCCCCACCACCTTTGATAAGGCGGCGGGGCGGCAGCATGCAACTATACGTCGGGAGAGGTTGCGTCAGTCGGCGCCGGGGTCGGCCTTGAAGCCGGCGGCGGCGATGCCCGCGTTTGCCGCCGCTTCGTCATGGTCCGAAGTATCGCCGGAGATGCCGACCGCGCCGATCACCACGCCTTCGGCATCGCGGATCAGCACGCCGCCGGGCACCGGCACCAGCGCCCCGCCGACCACATTGGTCACCGAGGCGACGAAGAAGGCCTGCTCCTTGGCGCGCTTGAAGATGGAGCGCGAGCCGATGCCGAGCGAGAGCGCGCCATAGGCCTTGCCATGGGCGATGTCGAAACGCTTCAGGCTGGTGCCGTCCTCGCTCGCCGAGGCCTTCACTGCGCCGCGCGCATCGAGCACGACGACCGCCATGGGCAGGAACTTGCCCTTTCGGCAATGCTCCAGCGCGGTGGTGAGGATGGTCTGGGCGGCGGCAAGGCTGAGGACGGTCATGGGTACGTGGCTTTCGCTGGCGACGGGTTCATTCCGATAGGCGGGCGGGGCTGCCTGATCAAGCCTGGCTATTCGGCGGCCTCCAGATGTCGTGGCGCATCGGCGCGGGCGGCCTCCAGGCTCGCCGCCAGCACGCGGATGACATGCACCGCATCGCGCTGCGCGCCGTCATGGATCTGGTGCCGGCACGAGGTGCCGTCGGCCACCACCAGCGTGCCGGCTTCCGCCTTGCGCACCGCCGGCAGCAGCGACAGCTCGGCCATGGCCAGCGACACGTCGATGGTCTCCGAGTGATAGCCGAAGGCGCCCGCCATGCCGCAGCAACTGGATTCCACCGTCTCCACCTTGAGCCCGGGAATGAGCCGCAGCGTCTTCTCCACCGCGCCCATCACGCCGAAGCTCTTCTGGTGGCAATGGCCATGCAGCAGCGCCCGGTCAGCCACCGGGCCGAGCGGCAGCATCAGCCGCCCGGCCTCCGCCTCGCGGGCCAGGAACTCCTCGATCAGCAGCGCGTGGGCGGCGAGCCGCTGCGTGTCCTCGCCGGGAATGAGCGAGGGCAGTTCGTCGCGGAAGGCGAGCAGGCAGCTCGGCTCCAGCCCGACCACCGGCACGCCGCGCGCCACGAACGGCGCATAGGTCGAAAGGACACGCCTCGCCTCGGCCCGCGCCTGGTCGACCAGGCCGGCCGAGAGAAACGTGCGCCCGCAGCACAGCGCGCGCTTCGTGCCATCGACCGGAGCCGGCATGTGCACGCGATAGCCGGCGGCGGTGAGCACGCTGAGTGCGGCATCGACATTCTCCCGCTCGAACCAGCGATTGAAGGTGTCGGCGAACAGCACCACCTCGCGCCCACCCTCCGGACCGAACGTGGTCGCTTCCTCGCGGAAGGCGTCGGTGCGCCAGCGCGGCAGGGAGCGGCGCGCGCTGAACTGCGCAAGCTTCTCCGAGAGTGCCGCAGCGCCGGGTAGCCGGTCGCGCACATTCATCAGCCACGCCGCTTTTGAGGCAAGGCCGGCATAATGCGGCAGATAGGCGACCAGCCGCTGGTGCAGCGTCAGGCCCTTGGCCTTCACACGTGCCGCGAGAGCCTCGATCTTCATCTTCGCCATGTCGACGCCGGTCGGGCATTCACGCCGGCAGCCCTTGCAGGAGACGCAGAGCTTCAACGTCTCCATCATCTCGTCGGAGGCCAGCGCATCGGGACCGAGTTGGCCGGAAATGGCGAGCCGCAGCGTGTTGGCGCGCCCGCGGGTAACATCGCGCTCGTCGCGGGTGACGCGGTAGCTGGGGCACATCACGCCGCCCGCCGATTTGCGGCAGGCGCCGTTGTTGTTGCACATCTCGATGGCGCCCTGCAGCCCGCCGCCCGCACCGGAATAGCCGGTCCAGTCCAGAGCCGCCTGCAAGCCCTCCACCCGATAGTCCGGCGAATAGCGGAACAGGGTGCGGTCATCGAACTTCGGCGGGTGGACGATCTTGCCGGGATTGTAGAGCCCCTTCGGATCGAAGCGGTCCTTCACCTCCTCGAAGGCGTGTACCAGCCGCGAGCCGAACATCGGCTCGTGGAACTCCGAGCGCACCATGCCGTCGCCGTGCTCGCCGGAGTGAGAACCCTTGTATTCGCGCACCATGGCGAAGGCATCCTCGGCAATGGCGCGCATCGCCTTGACGTCCTTCTCGAGGCGCAAATTCAGCACCGGGCGCACGTGCAGGCACCCCTCCGACGCGTGGGCGTACCACGTGCCCCTGGTGCCGTGCTTCTCGAACACCTGGGTCAGGCGGTCGGTATAGTCGGCGAGATGCTCCAGCGGCACCGCGCAATCCTCGACGAAGGAGACCGGCTTTCCCGCATCCTTCATCGACATCATGATGTTGAGGCCGGAGGTGCGCACATCCGCGATGGCGGCCTGCAAGCCGGCGTCGCGAATCTCGACCACCCCGCCCCAATTGGCGCCGCTGCGGTCCCAGCCGAAGCCGAGATCGCCCATGGTGTCAGCGAGCAGCTTCAGCCGGCGCTCATTCTCGTCGTCATCCTCGGCGAACTCGACGAGCAGGATCGCCTCCGGCTGGCCGCGCACGAAGCGCTCCAGTGTCGGACGGAACATCGCGATCTCGCTGGCGAGCTTGAGCAGCGTCGCATCGACCAGTTCCACCGCGATCGGCTTCAGCTTGACCAGATGCTGCGCGGCATCCATCGCCGCATAGAAGCTGCCGAAATGGCAGGCGCCCAAAACCTTCTTGCCGATCAGCGGCCAGAGCTTGAGCTCGATCTTCGTCGAGTAAGCGAGCGTGCCTTCCGAGCCGACCAGCAAATGGGAGAGGTTGTAGCCCGCCGGATTCGGCACCAGCGAATCGAGATTATAGCCGCCGACCCGGCGCTGCACTTTGGGGAAGCGCGCCGCGATCTCCGCGGCCTCGCGCCCACCCAGCGCCAGCAGGTCGCGGGCGAGCGGGGCCAGCGGCGAATCGGGCGGCAGTTCCGAGAGATTGTGGTCGACCCGCCCGAAATGCGCCTTGGCCCCATCAGCCAGCATGGCGTCGATGGAGAGCACATTGTCGCGCATGGTGCCGTAGCGCAGCGACCGCCCGCCGCAGCTATTATTGCCGGCCATGCCACCAATGGTGGCGCGGCTCGCCGTGGAGACGTCGACCGGGAACCACAGGCCGTGCTGCTTCAACTGTGCATTGAGGTCGTCGAGCACGATGCCCGGCTCAACCACGCAGCGCCGCCCTTCAAGATCCACCTCCAATATGCGCTTGAGGTGCTTCGAGCCATCGACCACCAAGGCCTCATTGATGGTCTGCCCGCATTGCGAGGTGCCGCCGCCGCGCGGCAGCACCGGAATACCCTCGCTGCGGGCCAGCGCGATGGCGCGCTCGGCCTCCTCGACCGTACGCGGCACCACCACACCCATCGGCATGATCTGGTAAAACGACGCATCGGTCGCATAGCGACCTCGGCTGAAACGGTCGAACAGCACGTCCCCGGTCATCTCAGACCTCAGGCGCCGCTCCAGACCCGGCGCCAGCCGTGCCGCCATGTTTTCCTCCCTCACACATTTGCGTCCACATAGTGCGTCCCGACGGCGCAAATGGACTTGACTGAATTTTGCATTCATAATTCATTTCGGCAAGAGCGAAGCCACATCGTCAATGCGCATGCCGTCTATGGAGGATCCTATGTCCAGCAATGCCGCCCGTGTCGCCGGGCGCCACTTCCTGCAGATTCCGGGGCCGACTCCGGTTCCCGACCGCATCCTGCGGGCGATGGACATGCCGACCATCGACCATCGCGGCCCGGAATTTCAGAAGCTGGGCCGGCGCGTGCTGGACGGCATGAAGACCATCTTCAAGACCGCCAACCCGGTCATCATCTACCCCGCCTCCGGCACCGGCGCGTGGGAAGCGGCGCTAGTCAATGTGCTCTCGCCCGGCGACAAGGTGCTGATGTTCGAGACCGGCCATTTCGCCACGCTGTGGAAGAACATGGCGATCAAGCTCGGCCTTGTCCCCGAATTCATCGCCTCCGACTGGCGCATCGGTGCCGACGCCGCCCAGATCGAGGCGCGGCTGCTCGAGGACAAGAACCACGAGATCAAGGCGGTCTGCGTCGTCCATAACGAGACCTCGACGGGGTGCATCTCCCGCATCGACGAGGTGCGCAAGGCGATCGATGCCGCCGGCCACCCGGCGCTGTACCTGGTCGACACCATCTCCTCGCTGGCCTCGATCGATTATCGCCATGACGAATGGGGCGTCGACGTCACCGTCTCCGGCTCGCAGAAGGGCCTGATGCTGCCGCCGGGCCTGTCCTTCAACGCGCTCTCGCCGAAGGCGCTCGCTGCCGCCAAGGCCTCGAAGTCGCCGAAGCTGTTCTGGTCGTGGGAAGAGATGCTGCCGCACAATGAGCGCGGCTTCTTCCCCTATACGCCCGGCACCAATCTGCTCTACGGCCTCGCCGAGGCGATCGACATGCTGCACGAGGAAGGCCTCGAGAACGTCTTCGCCCGCCATGACCGCCATGCCGAGGCGACACGCCGCGCGGTGCGGGCCTGGGGACTGGAAGTGCTGTGCCGCGAGCCGAAATATTACTCGTCCTCGCTGACCGCGGTGCTGATGCCGGAAGGCCACGACGCCGACGGCTTCCGCGAGAAGACGCTGGCGCATTTCGACATGTCGCTCGGCACCGGCCTCACCAAGCTGGCGGGCAAGGTGTTCCGTATCGGCCATCTCGGCGACACCAACGACCTCACCATCCTCGGCGCGCTGTCCGGCGTGGAGATGGGGCTGTCGATCGCCGGCGTGCCGCATCGCAAGGGCGGCGTTCAGGCGGCACTCGACTACCTCGCCGAGAGTGCCGCCAGCCCCCTGCGCGCGGCCGCCGAATGAGGAATAGCAACGCCGGCTTGCCAAACCCGCTGGCGGGAGCAATCTAGAGGCGAGTTCCCCAATTCGAGGTCGATCGAATGGTCATGCCGGACACCGCCGTCATCCCACGCCGCAGCCTGCACGGCGAGCTCGCCGCGCAGCTACGCGACATGCTGATGCGTGGCGAGTTGAAACCGGGTGACAAGATTTCCGAGCAGATGCTCTGCTCGCGCTTCGGCGTGTCCCGCACGCCGCTGCGCGAGGCATTGAAAGTGCTGGCGAATGAAGGGGTTCTGATCCTCTCGCCGAACCGCGGTGCCAGCGTCGCCCGCATCTCCCCGAGCGAGGTCGACGAACTGTTCCCGATCATGGGCGCGCTGGAGATGCTGGCCGGCGAAGCGGCCTGCGCCCGCGCCACGCCGGAAGACGTTGCGCGGCTCGAGGCGATGCACGCGCTGATGGTGGACGCCTACCGCCGGACCGATTCGGCCACCTATCTCAAGCTGAACCGGCAGATCCACGAGGCGTTCTTCGAGATCGCCGCGAACAACTCGCTGACGCAGATGTACCAGACGCTGATGGTGCGCATCCACGCGGTCCGCTTCATCGCGCAGAAATCCTCCGAGCGCTGGCGCGAGGCGGTCGAGGATCATGAGCAGATGATGGTGGCGCTGCGTGCCCGCGACACTGCCCGGCTCGGTGCCATCCTGAAGGAGCACCTGCGCCACAAGGCGGCGATGGTGCTCGAATCGCTCACCGACCGCGGCAAGGAGGCCGCGGAATAAGCTGGGTGGCTCGGCTTTGTCATCCTGAGGCGCAGCGAAGCGGCCTCGAAGGATGCTCCAACAGCACCTCCCCAACGTCATCCGCGTCGAAATCGTGTCGACTATGTCGGTCTGGCGGCATCTCGTTCGTCCTTAGTGGGAACCCGCCAAGGAGGACACGATGACGACCAGGCCTGCGACCACCCTCGATGCCGAGCGCGATCTCGTGCTCACCCGGGAGATCCACGCGCCACGCGAGAAGCTTTTCCGCGCCTGGACTGAGCCGGAACTGATGAAGCAGTGGTTCGCGCCACGGCCCTATACGACGCCGGTCGTGGAAACCGACGTACGCTCGGGCGGCAACAGCTTCATCGTGATGCGCGGGCCCGACGGCACCGACATGCCGATGCACGGCGTCTATCTCGAAGTGGTGCCCAATGAGCGCATCGTCTTCACCGATGCCTTTGTCTCCGCCTGGAAGCCCTCGGCCAAGCCCTTCTTCACCGGCATCATCACCTTCGAGGACAATGGCAAGGGCGGCACGACCTACACCGCCATCGCCCGCCACTGGAATGCCGAGGATCGCAAGGCCCATGAGGCGATGGGCTTCCATGAAGGCTGGGGCCAGTGCGCCGACCAGTTGGCGGCGCTGGTCGCCAGGATCTGACGGAGCCGGCGATGACGAACGCTGGCGAGACCACCATCAAGCATCTCGGCACGCTCAGGCTGTTCGCTCAAGGCGCGCGCGAGATCGTCATGCAGCGTGAGTTCGACGCCGCGCGCGAGCGTGTGTTCGACGCCTTCACGCAGCCGGAGCTGGTGAAACAGTGGCTGGGGCCCGGTAGCCGCTCGCTCATCATCTGCGCCATCGACCCGGTGCGTGGGGGCGCCTATCGCTACCTGATGCGCCGCCCGCCCGGGGACGAGATCGGCTGGAGCGGCAGCTTCCGCGAGGTGGTCCGCCCGGAACGCCTGGTGCAGACCGAGCGCTTCGAGCCGGCCTGGTATCCGGGCGGCGCCGTCATCACCACGGTGTTCGACCAATGTGCCGGCAGCACGCGGGTCACCATCACCATGACCTATGAAAGCGGCGAGGCCCGCGACACCGTGCTCGCCGCGCAGATCCGCGATGGCGAGATCGAGAATTACGACCGGCTGGCGCGGCTGCTGGCGTAGCACCCTTCCCTGCCCCTACCCGTTGGCGTCATCCCGGACGGCGCAAGGCCGATCCGGGATCGCGCGCAGGAAGGAGTGCCACTTTCGGCACGCGATCCCGGCTCTACGGCTGCGCCTCCGGCCGGGATGACACCTCAAACAAGCTCACTGAAAATCGCATCTATAATTATTGATGTGAAATGATTGATGCGTTACGGTCTTGCCAACAAGCTGGCTAACCGCCAATCCAAGAACATCCATCAGGGAGGCTTTGATGCCGAAACACGCAGTGACCGCGCTTGCCGTCTCGCTCGCCCTCATCGTGCCGGCGAGCGCACAGAGCGACTGGAAGCCCAACCGTCCGGTCGAATTCGTGGCGGCAGCGGGTCCCGGCGGCGGCACCGACACTTTCGCGCGGGTCGTGCAGTCGGCGCTGAGCAAGAACGAACTGCTCACCACGCCGATCATCGTCAGCAACAAGGCCGGCGGCAGCGGCGCGGAGACCTTCGTCTACGCCAAGACCAATCCCGGCGATCCCTACAAGCTCTATTTCGGCACGCAGGACGCCTATGTGCTGCCGCTCGCCTCCAAGCTGAATTATGACGCGGGCAAGGACCTCACCCCGGTCGCCGCCATGGTGTTCGACCCCTTCATCCTCTGGGTGAACCCGAAGACCTCCGGCATCGAGGACGTGAAGGGCTTCATCGCCAAGGCCAAGGAAGCGCCGGGCAAGCTGAAGGTCGGCGGCGCCAAGGCCAAGGAGGCCGACGAGACGTTGATGACGCTGATCGAGCAGGCCGGCGGCGTCGACCTCACCTACATCCCCTACAAGAGCGGCAGCGAGGCGGCGATCCAGGTCGCCGGCGGCCATATCGACGCCAACGTCAATAATCCGAGCGAGAGCGTCGAGCAGTGGAAGGCCGGCGTGCAGAAGCCGCTCTGCGTGTTCGAGGAGGCCCGCCTCGCCGACAAGACGGTGATCGCCGACGGCAAATCATGGAACGACGTGCCGACCTGCATCGAGGCCGGCCTCGACATCAAGAGCTTCGCCCAGCCGCGCACGGTGTGGATGGCGGCAAACGTGCCACCGGAAGCCCTCGCCTACTACACCGCGCTCCTGACCAAGGCGGCTGCGGCGCCGGAGTTCAAGGCCTATGCCGAGCGCGGCGCTCAGATTCAGAAGGTGCTGACCGGCGACGCGTTCAAGGCCTTCATCGCCACGCACAAGGCGAGCTATTCGGAAATGTACAAGCGTAACGGTTGGCTTCGCGCCGAGCAGTGATGCCCGGTCCCAGCGCGAAGGGCACGCGGGGTGGCAACGCCCCGCGTCTCGCGCCCCGCTCGATGCCGTAGCCCACGGAACAGGTGCCATGGAAATATCCCGTCCGGCCATGGAGGTCGTCACTGCCGCTACCACCGCGCTGATCGGCGCCGTGGTGTGCTACGGCTCGCTGCAGAACGGCATCGAATGGGCCGATGGCGGCCCGCAGCCGGGCTATTTCCCGTTCTATGTCGGCTGCCTCATCATGCTCGGCAGCGCCGCCACCGCCCTGCAGGCGCTCATGCGCCGCGAGGCCGGCAGCGCGCCGTTCCTCGATGGCGAGCGGCTTCGCACCGTCGCCGCCTTCTTCCTGCCGATCGTCGGCTTCGCGCTGATCTCGGGCTTTCTCGGCCTTTATATCGGCATGGGCATCTATGTGTTCTACGCCATGTGGACCGCGGCCAAATTCCGCCCGCATGTGGCGCTGCTGATCGCGCTTCTTGTCGTCGCGGTGAACTTCATCATCTTCGAAGAGCTGTTCATGGTCCCGCTGCTGAAGGGACCCGTGCTCAATCATTTCGGCATCTATTGAGCCGGGCGGGAATGCATCATGGGTAATTTCGGCCAGCTCATGGACGGCTTCGCGGTGGCGCTCACCGCGCACCACGTCCTCATCATGGTGGTGGGCGTGCTGCTCGGCCTCGTGGTCGGCGTGCTGCCGGGCCTGGGGGCGCCGAACGGCGTGTCGCTGCTGCTCCCCCTCACCTTCACCATGGATCCGATCTCCGCGATCATCCTGCTGACCTCGATGTATTGGGGGGCGCTGTTCGGTGGTTCCACCACCTCGATCCTGTTCAACATCCCCGGTGAGCCCTCCTCCGTCGCCACTACCTTCGACGGCTATCCGATGGCCAAGCAGGGCCAGGCGGTGCGGGCGCTGACGCTGGCCTTCTCCTCCGCCGGCATCGGCGCGCTCACTGGCGTCATCGTCATCACCCTGCTGTCCGGCTGGGTCGCGCAGTTCGCCATGCGCTTCGGCGCAGCGGAATATTTCGCCGTTTATTTCATGGCCTTCGCCAGCTTCATCGGCATGGCCGGCGGCTCGCCCTTCAAGACCCTGGTGTCGATGATGCTCGGCTTCGCCGCCGCCACCATCGGCATGGACACAATCTCCGGCGAGAGCCGCCTCACCTTCGAACTGGACGAGTTGATCGGCGGCATCTCCTTCCTTGTCGCGGTGATCGGCCTGTTCGGCCTCGGCGAATTGCTGCTCACCATGGAAGAGGGGCTGAAGTTCGAGGGCGTCAAAGCCAAGCTCGATCTGCGCACCATCTTCCGCACGCTGGCCGAAGTGCCGCGCTACTGGGTGTCGATCATCCGCAGCGCGTTGATCGGCTGCTGGATGGGCATCACCCCGGGCGGGCCGACCGCCGCTTCCTTCATGAGCTACGCGCTCGGACGCCGCTTCTCGCGCCGCGGCAAGCATTTCGGCAAGGGTGAGCCGGAAGGCATCGTCTCGCCCGAGACCGCCGACCATTCCGCCGGCTCCTGCGCCCTGCTGCCCATGCTGGCGCTCGGCATTCCCGGCTCGGCCACCGCCGCAGTGATGATGGGCGGGCTGATGATCTGGGGTCTCTCGCCCGGCCCGATGCTGTTCACCACCCGGCCGGATTTCGTCTGGGGCCTGATTGCATCCATGTATCTCGGCAACATCATTGCCGTAGTGCTGGTGCTGGCGACGGTGCCGCTCTTCGCCACCATATTGCGCGCGCCCTTCACCGTGGTCGGGCCGATGATCACCGTGGTCTGCGTGATCGGCGCCTACACAGTTGCGAGCCACAGCTTCGACATCTGGCTGGCGCTCGGCTTCGGCATTGCCGGCTATGTGTTCAAGAAGCTCGATTATCCGCTGGCGCCGTTCGTGCTCGCCATGGTGCTGGGCGACAAGGCGGAAGACGCCTTCCGCCAGGCGATGCTGACCTCGGACGGCTCGGCCTCGATCTTCTTCTCCAACGGCCTCGTCGCCACCATGATGGGCATCGGCATCTTCCTGCTGCTGCTGCCCGCCGTCAGCGCTATCACCGGCGGCAGCCTGCTGGGCGGTCGCAACGCGGAAGCGGCGTGAGGCGAGAATTCCTGATGGCAAGAATCGCGTCTATGCTGTTCATAATACTTTCGAAGCAGCGTCAGGATCGATGATGGCAGCCGGACAGATCGTTCGTCATTCCCTGCATGAATCGCTCGTGGCGCCGCTGCGGGAGATGATCCTGCAAGGTGAGTTGCGCCCCGGCGAGAAGGTGCCGGAGGAGCAGCTGTGCGAGCGCTTCGGTGTCTCCCGCACCCCGATCCGCGAGGCGCTGAAGGTGCTGGCGGCGGAAGGCGTCTTACAGATCCTGCCGCACCGCGGCGCCATCGTCGCCCGCATCACCGAGGAGCAGATCTCCGAGCTGTTCCCCATCATGGCCTCGCTGGAGCGGCTTGCCGGCGCGCTTGCCTGCACCCGCGCAACGGACGCCGACATCGCCCGCGTACGCGCGCTGCACGACCGGATGATGGAGCATTTCGAGGCCAGCAACGAGATCGAGTATCTGCGCCACAACCGGCTGGTCCACGAAGCTTTCTTCGAGATCGCCGGCAATGCGACGCTCTCGGCCTTCTACCAGCAGATCCTCACCCGCATTCATGCCTGCCGCTTCGTGGTGCGCAAGAGCCCGGAGCATTGGGCCGACGCCGTCGCCGAGCACGAGCAGATGATCGCGGCATTCGAGGCGCGCGATAGCGCGCGGCTCTCGGCCCTGCTGGAAGAGCATGTCACCGGCACCACTGCCGGCATCGCCCGCGCCTTCATTGACCGGGTCGTCGCCCCCTCCGCCATGCCGGAGGAAGCGCCTGCCCGCAGCCGCAAGGGTCGCCAGCCCTTGCCAGCCTGAATGTGCCCGGTGCGGCCCGCTTCCGAGGCCACCTCCGGATCAAACGTAATTATTGATTGAGAATGCATGTGCGGCACGGCCGCGCCGAGAAGCAAGGGAACCGACCGATGAGCGATGTGCTGGACCAGACCCGCCCGGATGCGACGCCGCAGCGCCAGGCGAGCGACGCCGCCACGACCCGGCCGCTCCCGCTCGCCGGCGTGCGTGTGCTCGATGTCAGCCAGGTGATGGCCGGCCCCTATAGCTGCATGCTGCTCGGCGATCTCGGTGCCGACGTCATCAAGATCGAGCCGCCCGGCACCGGCGACCAGACCCGCGGCGCCATGGGGTTCAAGATGAAGGGGCCCGACAGCATGGGCTTCCTCAACATGAACCGGAACAAGCGTTCGGTGGCGATCAACCTGAAGAGCGAGGCCGGCCGCGAAGTCTTTTACCGGCTGGTCGAGACCGCCGACATCCTGGTCGAGAATTATCGCCCCGGGGTGATGAAGAAGCTGAAGTGCGATTACGAGACGCTGTCGAAGATCAATCCGCGCCTCGTCTATGCCTCGATCTCCGGCTTCGGCCAGAGCGGCCCGTGGGCCGGCCGCCCCGGCTTCGACCTGATGGCGCAGGCCATGTCCGGCGTGATGAGCGTCACCGGCCATCCTGGCGGCCCGCCGGTGAAGGCCGGCGTGCCGGTGGCGGACATCGGCTGCGCCCTGTTCGCCACCTATGCCCTGCTCGCCGCCTATATCGGCGCCAAGAACACCGGCGAGGGCCAGTATGTCGATGCCTCGCTGTTCGAGGCGGCACTGGCCTTCTCGATCTGGGACATCTCCGAATATTGGGGCCGTGGCACCCAGCCGATCCCGCTCGGCACCGCCAATCGCATGAGCGCCCCCTATCAGGCGGTGAAGTCCAAGGACGGCTATTTCGTCATGGGCGCCACCAACCAGAAGCTTTGGGCGCTGCTGTGCGAGACGCTGAACCGTAAGGAACTGCTGGAGGATCCGCGCTTCCTCACCAACCCGGATCGCCTCGCCAATCGCGAGGTGCTGATCGAGGAACTGGAGAAGAGCTTCATTGCCCGCACCTCCGACGAATGGGTGGAGGCGCTGCTTGCCGTCGGCATCCCCGCCGGCACCATGTACACTTACCCCGAAGCGTTCGAGAGCGAGCACGGGCGGCATCGCCACATGCGCATGGAGATCGACCATCCGATCGAGGGCAAGGTGTCGAACATCGGCTTCGCGGTGAAGCTCTCCGGCACGCCGCAGCAGGTGCGCCTGCATCCGCCGCTGCTCGGCGAGCACACGCAGGCCGTGCTCGGCGAGATCGGCGTCGATGCCTCGGCGCTGGAAGAATTCACCGCCCGCGGAGCCTTTGCACCATGAACATCGCCGCCAACACTCCGGCCCAACCTTCCGCGGGCGAAGGTACCGTCCGTCTCGAGATCGACGGCGCGGTGGCGCGCCTCATCTTTGATCGCCCGGCCGCACGCAACGCCATGACCTGGCGGATGTATGAAGAACTCGGCGCCGCCTGCAAGGCGATCGCCGCCGATCCCGCCATCCGCGTCGCCGTGCTGCGCGGCGCCGGCGGCAAGGCGTTCGTCGCCGGCACCGACATTGACCAGTTCCGCGCCTTTTCGTCCGGGCGCGACGGCGTCGCCTATGAAGAGAAGGTGGAGCATTTCGTCGGCCTGCTGGAGGCTGTGCCGGTGCCGACCATCGCCGTGGTCGAAGGCTGGGCGGTCGGCGGCGGCATGGCGCTGGCGAACGCCTGCGACTTCCGCGTGGCAACCCCGGGCGCGCGCTTCGGCGTGCCGATCGCCCGCACGCTCGGCAACTGTCTCTCGGCGTCCAATGTCCAGCGCCTCACCGCGACGCTGGGTGTCAGCCTCGTCAAGCGCATGCTGCTGCTCGCGGAGATGCCGACCGCCGAGGAGATGCCGACCGGCTATGTGACGGTGCTCGCCCCCGACGCGCTCGATGCCCATGTCGAGGAGATATGCACCCGGCTCAAGGGCCACGCCCCGATCACCATCCAGGTGACCAAGGAGATGCTGCGCCGGCTCTCGGTGGATCTGCAGGCCCCCGACGCCGACCTGATCCGCCGCACCTATGGCAGCGCCGATTTCCGTGAGGGCGTGGATGCTTTCCTGGCCAAGCGCACGCCGCAATGGCGGGGGGAGTGACGTCTTCCTCCCACCACTCGTCGTCATCCCGGCCGAAGCGCAGCGTAGAGCCGGGATCGCGTGACGATGAAGAGCGTTTTCGCGATCCCGGATCGGCCTGACGGCCGTACGGGATGACGGCATCACGAAAGACTGAGCACCCCGACCGCCTCGTCGGCGATCACCTGTTCCTCGTCGGTCGGGATCACCAGTACCGCGACCTTGGACCCCGCCCCGTCGATCCGCAGCGCATTCGCCACGTTAGCGCCCTCGTCCAGTGCCACGCCGAGCCAGCCGAGATACCCGCACACCAGCGCCCGCACCTGCGGCTGGTGCTCGCCGATTCCCGCGGTGAAGACGATGCCGTCCAGTCCGCCGAGCGTCACCGCCATCGAGGCCACGGTCTGCGCGATACGGAAGGCGAACATCTCGATCGCCTCGCGCGCCTCGGGTGCATCGCTTTCCAGCAGCGCCCGGCTGTCGGCGCTGATGCCGGAGACGCCCAGCAGCCCGGAGCGGTGATAGAGCAGGTCCTCCAACTCTTCTCGCGACATGCCGTTGGCGAGCAGATGCAGCGGTACGCCGGGATCGAGCGCCCCGCAGCGCGTCGCCATCGGGATGCCGTCGAGCGTCGAGAACCCCATGCTGGTGTCGCGGCTCGCCCCTCCCGCGAGCCCGCACAGGCTCGCCCCGCTGCCGAGATGCGCGACCACGATGCGCCCCTGCGCCAGTGCCGGCGCCTGCCGCTGCAAGGCCCTAGCGATGTATTTGTAGGACAGGCCGTGGAAGCCGTAGCGCTTGATGCCCTCGTCGAACATCGCGCGCGGCAGCGCGAAGCGCCGCACCATGTCGGTCTGGGTGCGGTGGAAGGCGGTGTCGAACGAGGCAACCTGAGGTAGTCCGGGCCGCAACCGGCGGATCGCCGTGATCAGGCGGACGCTCTGCGGCTGGTGCAGCGGCGCCAGAGGCACCAGCGCCTCGATGGCTTGCAGCGCCGCGTCATCGATCCGCACCGGCCCATGGAAATCGTCGCCACCATGCACCACGCGATGCCCGGCAGCGACCAGCCCTTCATGCTCGAAATGTTTGGAGAGCCAGCCGAGCGTCTCGTCGAGCACGTCATCGAGCTCGTCCGCGACCTGCGCTTTCAGCGGGATGTCTGCCGCGTTCGGGCCTTCGACGATGTGCAGCACCAGCGGTTGCTGGCGCAGATCGATCATGCCCTGGCCGATCCGCCGGGCTGAACCGCGATCGATCGCGAACAGCCCGATCTTGATGGTCGAGGAGCCGGGATTGAAGGTGACGAGCACCCCGCCTCCGGCTGCCATCGCGGTCGCCCGGGCTCAGCGCATCGGCGGCGCGTACTGGATGCCGCCGGCGCTCCACAGCTGGTTGATGCCGCGCGGAATGCCGAGCTTGGAATTGGCGCCGACATTGCGCTCGAAGGATTCGCCGTAATTGCCCACCGCCTTGACGATGCGCACCGCCCAATCGTTGGTGAGGCCGAGCTGCGTGCCGAAATCGCCTTCCGCGCCGACGAAGCGCTTCACATTCGGCTTCTCCGACTTCATCGCCTGGTCGAGCGTGGTGCCGTCGATGCCGAGTTCCTCGGCATTGAGCATGGCATAGAAGCTCCACTTGACGATGTTCAGCCAGGCATCGTCGCCCTGGCGGACCACCGGGCCGAGCGGCTCCTTGGAGATGACGTCCGGCAGCACGATGTGATCGCCCGGCTTGGCCAGCTTCAGCCGCAGCGCATAGAGCTGCGAGACGTCGGTGGTCAGCGCGTCGCACTTCTCGCTGTCATAGGCCTTCACCACCTCGTCGACGGTGGGCAGCTCGATCAGCTCGAACGTCATCTTGTTCTGGCGGAAGAAGTCCGCGACGTTCAGCGCGCTGGTGGTGCCGCTCTGCGTGCAGATCTTGATGCCGCCGAGTTCCAGCGCCGAGGTGTAATTCTTGGCGTTGCGCACCATGAAGCCCTGGCCGTCATAATAGGAGACGGCGGCGAACAGCAGCTTCAGTCCGGCTTCACGCGAGAGCGTCCAGGTCGAGTTGCGCGACAGCACATCGACATCGCCCTTGGCGAGCGCCGGGAAGCGCGCTTCCGCCGAGAGCGGCACGTAGTTGACCTTCGAGGGGTCGTTGAATACCGCGGCCGCGATGGCCTTGCAGACATCGACGTCGAAGCCGGACCATACGCCCTTGTCGTCCTTCGCCGAGAAGCCGGCCAGCCCCTGGCTGACGCCGCAATTCAGCGTGCCGCGCGCCTTAACGTCGCTGAGCGTGTCGGCCTGCGCCGCATGGCCGGCAAAGCCCGCCAGCACCAGGCCGGCAGCCGCCAGCATTTTCCCCAAGCCCATCATGTGCATCCCCGTTTACCCGTGTCCGCTCGCGTTGTCCGCGGCCGCTTTATCAGAGTTCCGGCGCCTGCCGTATGACGACCTTGGTGCCGATCGGCACGCGCTGGTAGAGATCCGCCACGTCGGCGTTCACCAGCCGGAAGCAGCCCGACGACACCGCGCTGCCGATGGTCTGCGGCATGTTGGTGCCGTGGATGCGATAGACCGTGCCGCCGAGATAGAGCGCCGCGGCGCCCATCGGATTGCCCGGACCGCCGGCCATGAAGCGCGGCAGATAGGGCTGGCGCTGGATCATCTCCGGCGGCGGCGTCCAGTCCGGCCACTCGGCCTTGCGGCTGATCTTCTGCATGCCGGCCCACTGGAAACCCTCGCGCCCGACACCGATGCCGTAGCGCAGCGCCCGGTTGTTGCCCTGCACCAGATAGAGGAAGCGCTCGGAAGTGTGGATGACGATGGTGCCCGGCGGCTCGGTGGTGCGGAAATACACCGGCTGGCGACGGAACGCCGGATCGAGCTGGGATTCATCGTCCGAAGGGACGTAACCCGGCTTCTCGTCGATCTCCATCACCGTGTTGCGCAGATCGGCCGGCGGCCGGGTCTGGGCAGTGGCGCCCGCAACGGGGAGAAGGACGGCGAGCGACAAAGCCAGAACAGACAACCGCATGGTCGCATTCCTATTTTAATACCTTGCCGCCCTTGTCCGCGGCAGCCCGCATCCAGTCAAGCCGCAAGTCACTGACAAACGGTTGACAGGCGCGAGATCGAACTGGGGAATTGTTGCGATGTCAATCGCTACAGGACAAATGGCGCGAGGGCGTGATCAATCGACATATCATCGTCCCCATCTCAACGCCGCTGTCTGCACGGGTGCATCCCACAAACCGATCATCTCATCGGTAAGCGCGGTCACCGTCAGCGAGCAGCCGGCCATGTCGAGCGAGGTGACGTAGTTGCCGGTCAGATGGCGCGCCACTCTGATGCCGTGCTTGTCCAGAATGCGGCCCGCAGCCTCGACCATGAGATAGAGTTCCATCAGCGGCGTGCCGCCGAAGCCGTTCGCCAGCAACAGGCACGGCGCGCCCTGCGCTCCCGGCAGATCGGCCAGGATCGCCTCCAGCATCTCTTCGGCGATGGCATCGGCGCGGGCCAGCGCGACCCGGCGCCGGCCGGGCTCGCCATGGATGCCCACCCCCATCTCCATCTCGCCCTCGCCGATCTCGAAGGTCGGCTTGCCGGCGGCCGGCACGGTGCAGGAGGTGAGTGCCACGCCCATGGAGCGCGTCGCCCGGTTCACCGCCTCGCCCAGCGCGACCAGATCGGCGAGCGAGCGGCCCTGCTCGGCGGCGGCGCCGAGGATCTTTTCCACCACCATCGTGCCGGCAACGCCGCGCCGCCCGATCGACCAGGTCGAGGCCTCCACCGCGACATCATCATCGGTGAGCACGCGCGCGACTTCGCGGCCGGCGATCTCCGCGGCCATCTCGAAGTTCATCACGTCGCCCTCGTAGTTCTTCACGATGAACAGTGCGCCGGCGCCCTGTTCCACCGCCTCCACCGCCGCGGCCATCTGGTCCGGCGTCGGCGAGGTGAAGACCTGCCCGGGGCACGCCGCATCGAGCATGCCGTAGCCGACAAAGCCGGCATGCAGCGGCTCATGGCCGGAGCCGCCACCGGAGATCAGCGCCACCTTGCCGGGGGTGAGCTGGCGGCGGGCGACGAATTTGCGCTCCTCACCAAGGGTGATGAGATCCGCATGCGCGCGGGCAAAGCCGTCGAGGCTCTCGGAGAGCACGGCTTCCGGCGCATTGATGAGCTTCTTCATGGGTGTCCTCCGATGTGGCGTGCCTCTGCGGGCACATCCGCGCTTTCAGGAAATCAGGAAATATCCTCCGCCAGCCGGGCGAGGCGCGCCGCGAACTCGGCGACCATCTCATCCACCGCATGGTTGCGGCGGGCGTCGCCTAGGTCCGGCACGGTGATGGAGATGACGCGCCGCTTCGGCGCATCGCCGGCATCAAGCTTGCGACGTGCATGGGCGTGGCGATAGGCATCGAGAAAGCTCTTCCGCTCGTCGAGCGAGAAGTGGCACACCTCGAAGATGGTCTCGACATGCTGTGCCGGGATCGGCACCGGATAGGACGGGTTGGCGATCTGCGAGACGAAGGAGCGGTTCTTGCCGAGCGCCAGCGCCAGCCGCTGGCGCGTACCGGAGGGCCGGTTGTCGAGCACGCGGCGCAGCACGCCCTTGTATTCGGCGACGCTCGCGCCCAGCCGTGCGGGAGCCATCTCGTTCATTTGCCGGCGTCCTGACAAACGGCGCCCGCCTCCACGGCGGCGGCGCGCCGAAGATCGACGGCACGGATCGTCGCCTTGGCCGCCGCCACCTGGACCGGCGCCATCGACACCGTGCGCAGCCCGGCGGCGATGAGATGCGGGATGATGGCGGGCTCGCCGCCGGCATCGCCGCACAGGCTCACCTCGCGCCCGAGCGCGGCGCCCCGCGCCGCCACCCGCTCCACCATGCGCAACACCGCCGGATTCAGCGGGTCGGCGAGATAGGCGACATTGCCGATGTCGCGGGCCGCGGCGGTGATGTACTGCGTCAAGTCGTTCGAGCCGATGGAGAAGAAGTCGGCATCGAACATGTCGATGGCGATGGCGGCCGCGGGCACCTCGACCATGATGCCGAGCGCCGGCTGGCGAGCCGCTACGCCGGCGGCATTGAGCGCGGCGAACTCCTCGCTCATCAGTCGGCGCGATGCCTCGATCTCCTCCGGCACCGTCACCATTGGCAACATCACCTTCAGCGGCCCATGGACGGCGGCGCGCAGCAGCGCGCGCAGCTGCACGCGAAACACCTCGGGGTGCTTCAGCGAGACGCGGATGCCGCGCACGCCGAGGAAGGGGTTGCTCTCGCCATCCTCGGTGAGCCCGGCTATCGGCTTGTCGCCACCGGCATCGAGCGTGCGGATGGTGACCGCGCGTTGCACGCCATCGCTGACCGCCCATTCCACCATGCGGCGATAGACCGAATATTGGTGCTCCTCGTCGGGCAGCGCGCCCGCGCCGTGGAACAGGAATTCGGTGCGCACCAGGCCGATGCCGTCGCAGATCGCCGGATCCAGACCATCCAGTTCATCCGGCTCGGCGATGTTGATAAGCACGGCGATGGCGGTGCCGTCGGCAGTCGCCGCCTTCTCCTTGAGGCCCGTCGCGGCCGCTGCGGCGCGCACCTCATCCTCGCCGCGCCGGCTCTCGAAGGCGCGGCGCGTTTCCGGCGACGGGTCGATCACCACCGCACCGGTCGCGCCGTCCACCAGCACCTCGCCGGCGAGCCGGGCCGGATCACCACCGAGGCCGACGATCATCGGTATGCCGCGCGAGCGCGCCAGCATGGCGACGTGGCTGGTCGGGCTGCCGGCGGCCAGGAGGATGGCCCCGCCCTGCGACCAGTCCATGCCGAGGAAGCGTGAGGGCGGCAGATCATGCGCCGCGACGATGCCCGAGGTGGGCGCGTGGGCACTCTCCCCATTCAACTCGGCCAGCACACGGTCGCGCACATCGGTGAGGTCTGCGGCGCGGGCGCGGAAATATTCGTCCTCCGCCGCCTCATAGCCGGCGATCTCGGCATTCAGGGCCTCGCGCCAGGCATGGTCGGCGGGAATGCCGGCGCCGATGGCATCGAACGCGCCCTCGGCCAGCGCATCATCCTCGATCAGGGCAAGCTGGAAACCGAGCATGTCCGCCGCCTCGCCCCCAGTGCGTTCCGCCAGCGCGGCGATGTCGGCGGCAGCCGCCTTGAGCGCGGCGCGCAGCGCCTCCGCCTCGCGCACCGGGTCGCCGGTCGCCTGCCGCGACGCGGTCCGCGCCGCCAGCACCACCACCGGCCCGGCGGCGAGGCCGGGCGAGGCGCTGTGGCCCTGGAGGCGGACCTCGCTCACGCCGCCCCTCCCGAGCCCTCGCCGGCCGCCTCGGCCTCCTCCTCGTCGAAGCGCCGCTCCACCAGATCGACCAGCGCCGCCACCGCCTTGCCGGCGTCCGCGCCCTGTGCCCGGAAATACAGCGTCGCGCCCTTGGCGGCCTTCACCCGCATGATCTTCACCGGGCTCTTGGCATCGACCCACGGCCCGTCCGCAGACAGCCCGACCTCGATGGCGGCGCCGAACGACTTGGCGAGCTGCGTCAGCTTCACCGAGGGGCGGGCATGCAGCCCGACCGCATTGGTCAGCTCGGCCGCTCCGGAAACCTTGACGCCAGGAACCTGGGCATCGCTCATCGGGCACTCCGTCTCATACCGGCGAAAGCTCTTCCGCCGTGCGCTTCACCACATCGAGCGGGGAGCCGCCCGACGCTTCGGTCGCGGCGATCACCGCGCCTTCGACGATCGGCGCATTGCAGATCACGATCCGCTCGCGACGATCCTCGTCCATCATCTCCACCGCCATCTCGCTATTAGTCTCGGCGCCGCCGAGATCGACCAGCACCGCAACGCCGGCTTCCGACCAGGCGGCGTCGATCGCCGCCATGATCGCGGCAACGTCCGTGCCAAGCCCGCCTTCGGCATTGCCGCCGGCAAAGGCGAGCGGCACCGCATCGCCGACCATCTGGCGCACCATGTCGGCGGCGCCCTCCGCGACCTTGGCCGAGTGCGAGACGATGACTATTCCGACGTTCGAGGAATTTGCGTTGGACATTCTCAGCCTTCCAGCACGTCGCAGGCTGCCGCGATCATCAGCGAAGACGATCGCGCGCCGGGATCCATATGGCCTATAGAACGATCACCAAGGAAGGAGGCGCGTCCGCGCACCGCCTTCATCGGCACCGTGGTTTCGGCGGCGGCGAAGGCGCGGGCCTTGAGCCGCGCCGGCAGGTCGGCGCCGTCACTGTTCATCTCGTCGAGCACCGGGGTCAGCACGTCGAGTAGCGTCTTCTGCCCGGCCTCCGACTTGCCGCGCGCCCGCGTCGCCTCGAGCGCCGCCTCAAAAGCGCGGGCGACGTCGACGCTCGTCGGCTCCGCCGGCAGCGTCTTGCCGAGCGTCAGGAAAAAAGTGCCATAGAGCGGGCCCGAAGCGCCGCCGACCTTCATCACCAGCTGGGTGCCGATGGCTTTGAGCGCATCCGGCAGCGGCTTTGCCGCAAGCCCGTCAATATCGGCCAGCACCGCCTCGAAGCCGCGCTTCATGTTCAGCCCGTGGTCGCCATCGCCGATCGCCTGGTCGAGCGTGGTCAGTTCCTCGGCGTGCGCGATCACGGTGCCCGCCACCGCCTTGATCAATTGCTTCTGCAATGCCGCATCCATGCTGTGCGTTTCCTTGAGCAATGCTTGAGCCAGGCCAAGATCACGATGAATTCAGATTTATCCAAGTTCATAAAACGTGATCGATTCCAAGAAGTTGAGCATGATGTCGCCCGAAAACCGCGTCGCACTTTTCGGCATCATGCTCTGGCCCAGCCATCACTGACCGCGCGATAACCCTTGCGGTAGATCTCCGCCGAGGACGGCGCGAGGTCGCGCCAGACCCGCGTCGCCGCCGCCAGTTCCGGCAGCGTGCGGCCGAACGCCTCGATGGTCAGCCAGCCGTCATAGCCGCCGCTCTTCAGCGCCTTGAAGGTGCCGGCGAGATCGACATGGCCGCTGCCCGGCGTGCCGCGGTCGTTCTCGGAGATGTGGACATGGGCGATGTGCCGGATGTTGCGGCCGATCGCAGCGACCGGGTCCTTCTCCTCGATATTGGCGTGGAAGCTGTCATACATCCCCGACACCGCGGGATGGTCGACCTCGTTCAGATAGGCGGCGAGATCGTCCATGGTGTTGAGGAAATAGCATTCGAAGCGGTTCACCGCCTCGACCGCGAGCACCACCCCCGCGGCCTTGGCGTGGTCGCCGACCAGATGGTGGAATTCGAGCGCGCGGCCACGCTCCGCCTGGCTCGGCCCGGCGCCGCTGAAATGGCCGAGGGTCGAATGCAGCGGCCCGCACAGCACCTTGGCGCCCATCGCCGCGGTGCAGTCGATCGCCCATTTCACATAGTCCAGGGCCTTGGCCCGCTGCGCGGAATCATCGCCGATCGGGTTCATCTCGTGCGAGGGAATGACGGTGATGGCGGTGGATTCCAGCCCCTCGCCCGTGAGCACGCGGCCGAGCGCGTCGTAATAATGCGGCTTGCCGTCGAACACCGGGACTTCGATGCCGTCATAGCCCGTGGTGCACAGATCCTCGAGGATGGCGCGGTGCTGCTCCCCGACCTTGGTGGTCCACAGCAGCATGTTGAAGCCGATTTTCATGTCTGCCTCCTCACACCCCGATCCGCCGGCCGTCGGCATCGAAATAGAGCGGACGCACGAATTCGACGCCGACATTATCGCCGACCGACAGCTCGGAATCCGGATCGCCGAGCGTCACCAGTTCGCGGCCCTTCAACGTGACATGCAAATGGTTCTGGTCGCCGAGCCGCTCGATCCAGCGCACCGTGCCGATGCCGTCGGCCTCGCTCACCTTGGCGATGCGCACATGCTCGGTGCGCGCGCCGATGGTCTCGGCCGCGGCGGGCGCCGGCACATCCGGGAGCAGCGCGCGCGGCACCAGATTGATGCCCGGCTGGCCGAGCCGCTGCGCGACGTGGAGATCCACCGGGTTCTCATAGATCTCGCGCGGCGTGCCCACCTGCACCAGGCGGCCATTGTCGATGACGCCGATGCGCGAGGCCATGGTCATGGCCTCGATCTGGTCGTGCGTCACATAGAGGATGGTGGCGCCGAGCTCTTGCTGGATGCGCTTCAGTTCCAGCCGCAATTCCGAGCGCAGCTTGGCGTCCAGCGAGGAAAGCGGCTCGTCCATCAGATAGATGGAGGGCTTGCGCACCAGCGCGCGGCCGATGGCGACACGCTGCATCTGCCCGCCGGAAAGCTGGGTCGCCTTGTTGCCCAGCTTGTCCTCGATGCGCAGCAGCCGCGCCACGTCGCCGACCTTGCGCTTGATCTGGTCCTCCGGCACCCGCCGGGCCGGAGAGCGCAGTGGGAAGGCCAGATTGTCGAACACCGAGAGGTGCGGATAGAGCGAATATTGCTGGAACACGAAGGCGACGTCGCGCTCCGCCGGATTGATGCCGGTGACATCGCGCCCGCCAATGGTGACGCGCCCGGCATCCGGCTTTTCCAACCCCGCAATGAGGCGCAGCGTCGTGGTCTTGCCGGCGCCGGTGGGGCCGAGCAGGACCACCAGTTCGCCGTCACCAATGGTGAGCGAGATGTCGGAAATCGCGGTGTTGGTGCCGAAGCGCTTGGTGACGCCTTCCAGCCTGACCTCAGCCATTGGCGACTCCATCATGCAAGGCGGTGCGGATGGCGCGCCCGCTGCCGGCATCGAACAGCGAGAGGCGGTCGGCGCGGAAATCGAGCCCCAGTCGCTCGCCGGTATTGATCTTCAGGTGCGAGGGCACGCGTGCTTTCAGCGAACCGCTCGGGGTGTTGAGCGTGACGATCTGCGTGGTGCCGAGATACTCGGTGCCATAGACCTCGCCGCGCACCGCGCCGCTGTCGGAGAAGCGCACATGCTCGGGGCGCACGCCAAGCACCAGCGAGCGCTCGCCCACCCCTTCACGCAGTTCGGGCACACGGATGGCGGCGTCATTGAGCCGGACTTCGCTGGCGCCCGGCGCCAGCGTGCCCGAGAAGTTCAGCAAATTCATCGGCGGCGAGCCGATGAAATCGGCGACGAACAGGCTCGCCGGACGGTCATAGATTTCCTGCGGCGCGGCATATTGCTCGATGATGCCGCGGTTCATCACCGCGATCTTGTCGGCCATCGCCATGGCTTCCATCTGGTCATGGGTGACATAGACCGTGGTCGCCCTCAAGCGGTCGTGCAGCGCCCGCAATTCCCCGCACATCAGATGTCGGAACTCGGCATCGAGCGCGCCCAGCGGCTCGTCCATCATGAAGGCAGCCGGCTCGCGCACGATGGCGCGGCCGAGCGCGATGCGCTGGCGATCGCCGCCGGACAGGCCCGAGACGCGGGAGTCCAGCAGATGGGTGATGCGCAGCGTGCGCGCCGCGGCCTCGACCTTCGCCCTGATCTCGGCCTGCGGCAGGCCCATGCATTTCAGCGGGAAGCCGATGTTCTGCCGGACATTCATGTGCGGGTAGAGCGCGAACAGCTGGAACACGAAGGCGATGTCCCGCTCCGCCGCCCGCAGATAGGTGACATCCTCGCCCCCCAGCGTGATGGTGCCGGAGGTCGGCAGTTCCAGCCCGGCGATCATGCGCAGCGTCGTCGTCTTGCCGCAGCCGGATGGGCCCAGCAGGCAGAAGAACTCGCCATCCTCCACGGTGAAGGTGGAGTTCTGCACCGCCACGAACTCGGCGAATGCCTTGTGCAGGTTTTCGACCTTGATCTGCGCCATGGTCCTAGTCCGGAAACTTGGAGACGATGATGAACATCGCGGTGCCGATGAGCGTGGTCAGGAACGACCAGCCATAGAGCTCGATCGAGAAGGGCTGCATCAGCATGATGACCCCTGCCGCGATGACGATGGTGGCGACGTTCTCCCACGGCCCGCGGCGGAACAGCCGGAACGGTTTGGCGGGTGCGGCAGGCGTCGGCGTGTGATCGGTCGCGCTCATTTCCGCACCGCCCCGAAGGTGATGCCGCGCAGCAGGTGCTTGCGCAGCAATATGGTGAAGACGAAGATCGGGATCACGAACAGCGTCGTCGCCGCCGCCACCGCCGGCCAGTCCTGGCCGCCTTCGCCGATGATGAAGGGAATGAATGGCGGCGTGGTCTGCGCCTCGCCCGAGGTCAGCAGCACCGCGAAGGCATATTCGTTCCAGGCGAAGATCAGGCAGAAGATCGCAGTCGCCGCGATGCCGGTCGCCGCCTGCGGCAGCACCACCTTGCGGAATGCCTGCAGCCGCGTATAGCCGTCGATCATCGCGGCCTCCTCGTATTCGCGCGGGATCTCGTCGATGAAGCCCTTGAGCAGCCACACCGCCAGCGAGACGTTCACCGCGGTGTAGAGCAGGATCATGCCGAGCCTGGTGTCGGAGAGGCCGAGCTCGCGGTACATCAGGTAGATCGGGATCGCCACCGCGATCGGCGGCATCATCCGGGTCGACAGGATGAAGAACAAAAGATCATCCGCCAGCGGCACCTTGAACCGCGAGAAGCCATAGGCCGCCAGCGTGCCGAGCCCCACCGCCAGCAGCGTCGAGGAGAAGGCGATGATGAGCGAGTTGAGGAAGCGCGGCGCGAACTTCGACGGGCCGGCGATCACCATGTTGCGGTTGCGGGCGATCTCGTCGCACATGCCGTTCGCTGGCGGCAGATTGGCGATGTATTCCGGGGTCTGCCGCGAGCGCGTGGTAAAGAGGTTGCAATAGCCCTCCAGCGACGGCGCGAACACCAGCTTCGGCGGATAGGAGATGGAATCCGGCGGCGTCTTGAAGCCGGTGAGCAGGATCCACACCAGCGGGATCATGGCGATCAGCGCATAGAGGATCACCACGCCGCAGGCGATGCGCTTCGACAGCGCGGAGGGCTCGACGACCGAATGGGCAGTTGAGATGCCGGGCATGTCAGGACTCCTCGGCGCCGATGCGCCCCCTCACCCGGATCGCTACCGCGATCCGACCTCTCCCCGTCGGGGAGAGGTGAAGACGGCGCTCCTTGCCCCCTCTCCCCCTGGGGGAGAGGGTTGGGGTGAGGGGCCCTTGCCCAATCAAACTAAGTACACTCATCGACTCTTCACCCGGTTCAGCGCTTTCACATAGATGTTCGCCAGCCCGAACACCGTGACGAACAGGATGATCGCGAAGGCCGAGGAATAGCCGGTGCGCCATTTCTCGAACGCCTCGCGCTTCAGCGTAATGGACGCGACTTCGGTGGTGGAGCCCGGGCCGCCGGAGGTGAGCAGGTTCACCAGGTCGAACATCTTGAAGTTCTCGATGCCGCGGAACAGCACCGCGAGCATGATGAACGGCATCGCCATCGGCAGCGTGATCGACCAGAACTGCCGCCACGCCGAGGCGCGGTCGACTTCCGCCGCCTCATAGATGTAATCGGGAATGGAGCGCAGCCCGGCGAGGCAGATCAGCATCACATAGGGCGTCCACATCCAGGTATCGACGATGATGATCGACCACGGCGCCAGCCGGACATCGCCGATCATCTGGAAGGAAGACGGGTCCATCCCGGTGAAGAAGCCGACGATGTAGTTGAACAGCCCGATCTGCGGCTGGTAGAGGAACTTCCAGAAATTCCCCACCACCGCCGGCGACAGCATCATCGGGATCAGGATCACCGTGGTCCAGAAGCCGTGGCCGCGGAACTTGCGGTCGATCAGATAGGCCAGCGCGAAGCCGAGCACGGTCTGGATGACGATGGTCCACAGCACGAAGTGCGCGGTGACCTGCATCGAATGCCAGACGTCGGGATCGGACAGGATATTGGAGTAATGCTCGACGCCGACATTGGTCACCGCCGCGTTCGGCCGGTTCGCCCGGTAGTTCGTGAAGGAGAGCTGGATGGTCCAGATCAGCGGAAAGATGTTGATCGCCAGCAGCAGGATGATGGTCGGGGCGATGAATACCCAGGCAATGGCCCGGTCGGACAGGCCCCGCACGCGCCGGGCGACCGGCTCCGGCGTCGCCTCGGCGGCGCCCCGCGCGAGATGACTGACCGTGGATGTTTCCGTCATGGCGTTTCCAAAACTGCAATGGCGCGGGATTTCCGACACCCGCTCCTCGGCTTCGTCATCCCGGAGGGCGCCGTAGGCGACTATCCGGGATCGCGAAAACATTCGGAGGTCACCACCTCCCATTCGTCATGGCCGGGCAAAGGCGACCTCAGGTCGCCGCCTGTTGAGAGACGCCGAGGCTGTCGCCTCGGCTTCGCCAGCCATCCACGTCGCTGACCAGCCGGAGCGAGGCCGTGGATCCCCGGGGCAAGCCCGGGGATGACGTTGCTTGGGGCCGAAGTATCGCCCCAGGTTAAGACGGCGTCAGATCCGCCCGTCTTCCTTGAAGGTCTTCTGCCAATCCTTGATCATCAGATCGAGGGCTTCCTTCGCGGTGCCCTTGTCGGCCACCACATAGTCATGCACGCGCTTCTGCATCGACTGCATCAGCTCGGCATAGGACGGCTCCTGCCAGAAGTCCTTCACCTGGCCCATGGCGACCAAGAAGTCCGCCGCGAACGGCGCCGACTTCGGGAAGCCCGGCGCCTCGAGCACCGACTTGGCGCAGCTATAGCCGCCGAGCGACCACCACTTGGCCTGCACATCGTCCTGCGCAAACCACTTGATGTACTGGAGCGCGGCGTCCTTGTTCGCGGAGTACGAGACCACCGAGATGCCCTGCCCGCCGAGCGGGGATGCCGCGATCTTCGCCTTCGGGTTCACGAAGAAGCCGATGCGATCGCCACCCACCTTCTCGTCCTTGTAGAGGCCCGGGAAGAAGGCGAACCAGTTCATCATCATCGCCACCTGGCCCGACTTGAAGGCGTCCAAGCCTTCCTGCATGTAGGCGTCGGTATAGCCGGGAGGCGTGCAGCACTTGAACAGCGCCTTGTAGGCTTCCAGACCCTTCACCGAATCCGGCGAATTCACGAAGCCTTCCATGTCGTAGGGCTTCTTCGGGTTCTGATACTCGAAGCCATAGGGATAGAGCGCGGCGGTGGCGCCCATGGTGATGCCTTCCGAGCCGCGCTCGGTGAAGATGGCAGCGCCATAGACCTTCTTGCCGTCGACCTCGCGGCCCTGGAAGAATTCCGCCACCTGCTTCAGCTCGTCCCAGGTCTTGGGCGGTGCCAGGTCGCGATTATACTTGGCCTTGAAGGCCTGCTGCAGCTCGGGCTTGGCGAACCAGTCCTTGCGATAGGTCCAGCCGAGCGCGTCGCCCATGGCCGGCAGCGCCCAGTAATTGTCGGAGCCCTTCGGCCAGGTGGAATAACCTTCCACGGCGGCCGGCAGGAAGGACGACATCTTGATGCCTTCCTTGGCGAAGAAGTCGTTCAGCTTGACGTAATGGCCGTTCTCGGCCGAGCCGCCGAGCCACTGGCTGTCACCGATCAGCAGGTCGCAGAGCTTGCCCTTCGAGTTCAGCTCGTTGAGGAAGCGGTCGGCGAAGCTGGTCCACGGCACGAATTCGAACTTCATCTGGATGCCGGACTTCGCTGTGAAGTCCTTGGACAGTTCGACCAAAGCATTCGCCGGATCCCAGGCGGCCCAGCACAGCGTGATCTGCTTGGATTGGGCCTGCGCGGGCGCGAGCGGCGCCACGGCAAAGGCGGCGAGCGCGGCGGCGGCCGCCAACAGCTTCCTCATGGGTGTTCCTCCTCCCGTTGGCTATCGATGACCGGATGCGGACATGCCCTTTCGGCCCGGCGAGAGACGCCGGCAAGCCGCTAGGGCATCGCCCCGCTTGGCTGGCGAGGGACGGTCATGACGCTGAGTAACGTTTCCTCCCCGCCGCCAGCTTCTAACGGGCCGATCATACGGGATATGTTTAGTAGAACGCACTTTACTAAACACCGCAAGCTAAACTTTGCGGCATATTCTGAGGTACGCACATCAGCACGAACGTGAGAGGCGTGCAAGATGAAAGCGGGTCAGACTTACGTTGAGAGACGGCGGCCGTCGTCTTTCAAACAGGCGTCGTCCCGGCCGCAGCGAAGCGGAGAGCCGGGATCGTAAGAAAGTGCCGTTCAACGCCTTCCTGCGATCTCGGATCGGCCTCCGGCCGTCCGGGATGACACTTCACAGGTAGGCGGGATGACGTCTTGCGAGGAGCGGAGCAGAGCCTACAGCTCCACCCACACCGCCCCGGCCCTGGACGACTTCACCGCCGCCTCGATGAAGGCGACACCCTTCACCCCGTCATCGACCGTCGGGAAGTTCACCGCCGGATCGAGCGACTCGCCGGTGCGGGCGGCGCGGATGGCGCGTGCCACTTCGCTATAGATATTGGCGAAGCCCTCCAGATAGCCTTCGGGATGGCCGGACGGCGTTCGCGTCACCCGCCCCGCCGCCAGTCCCGCGGCGCCGGTGGCGCGTGCGATCACCCGGGTCGGCTCGCCGAGCGGCGACCAATGCAGCTGGTTCGGGTGCTCCTGCCACCATTCCAGCCCGCCCTTGGTGCCATAGATCTTGATGCCGAGATTATTCTCATTGCCCGGCGCCACCTGGCTGGACCACAGGAAGCCCTTCGCGCCATTGGCGTAGCGCAGCATGATCTGCACATTGTCATCGAGCCGGCGCCCGGGCACGAAGGTCGTCAGTTCCGCGCAGAGCGAGCGGACCGGAATCCCGGTGATGTAGTCGGCGAGATTGTAGGCATGGGTGCCGATATCGCCGATGCAGCCGCCTGCCCCGGCCTGTGCCGGGTCGACCCGCCACGCCGCCTGCTTCTGGCCGCTATCCTCCAGCCGCTCGGTCAGCCAGTCCTGCGCATACTGCACCTGGACGACCCGGATGTCGCCGAGCTCGCCATTCGCCACCATCTCGCGGGCATGGCGCACCATCGGATAGCCGGTGTAGTTGTGGGTCACGGCGAAGATGCGATTCGTCTGTCCTGCCAATGCCTTGAGCGCATGAGCGGAATCGAGATCTGTGGTCAGCGGCTTGTCGCAGATCACATGGATGCCGGCCTCAAGGAAGGCTTTCGCCACCGGCGCATGCATGTGGTTCGGCGTGACGATGGCCACCACCTCGATGCCGTCGGCCCGCGCCGCTTCCGCCTTGGCCATGATGGCGAACTCATCGTAAACGCGATCCGATGCCAGGCCGAGCGCCGCGCCGGAGCGGTGCGACTTCTCCGGCGTCGAGGACAGCGCCCCGGCCACCAGCTCATACTGGTCGTCGAGCCGCGCCGCGATGCGGTGCACCGCGCCGATGAACGCCCCCTCGCCGCCGCCGACCATGCCGAGCCGGATACGGCCCGATGAGCCGCCGTCTCCCCGTCCTTCGATGGACATTGGTGTTCTCCCTGGTTTTGTTCGTTCGTCGTCATCCCGGCCGTAGCGCAGCGGAGAGCCGGGATCGCGCGCCGAAAGATGGCTCCCTATCGTCCCGCGATCCCGGATCGGCCGTTGGCCGTCCGGGATGACGCCTGGAGGATCAGAGCCCCAGCATCCGGTTGACCTTGCCCTGGTCCACGGAGCCGCCGGCAAAGTCGTCGAATGCCTTCTCGGTGACGCGGATGAGGTGGTGCTTGATGAACTCGGCGCCCTCGCGCGCGCCGTCCTCGGGGTGCTTCAGGCAGCACTCCCATTCCAGCACCGCCCAGCGGTCATAGCCGTACTGCGCCATCTTCGAGAAGATCGCGCTGAAATCGACCTGGCCGTCGCCCAACGAGCGGAAACGCCCGGCACGGTCCACCCACGGCGCATAGCCGGAATAGACGCCCTGCCGGCCGGTCGGATTGAACTCGGCGTCCTTCACATGGAACGCGGTGATGCGCTCGTGGTAGATGTCGATGAAGGCGAGATAATCCAGTTGCTGCAGCACGAAGTGCGAGGGGTCGTAATTGATGCCGCAGCGCGGATGGCCGCCCACCGCGTCGAGGAACATCTCGAAAGTGGCGCCGTCGAACACGTCCTCGCCGGGATGGATCTCGTAGCCGACATCGACCCCCGCCTCGTCGAAGGCATCGAGGATCGGCGTCCAGCGCTTGCCGAGTTCGGCAAACGCGGTCTCGACCAAGCCCGCCGGGCGCTGCGGCCAGGGATAGGCGAACGGCCAGGCCAGCGCGCCGGGGAAGGAGACATGGCCGGTGAGCCCCAGATGCTGCGAGGCTTTCGCGGCATGCTTCATCTGCTGCACCGCCCAGGCCTGGCGCGCCGATGGCTTGCCATGCACCGCCGCCGGGGCGAAGGCGTCGAATGCCTCGTCAAACGCCGGATGCACCGCCACCAGCTGACCCTGGAGATGGGTCGACAATTCGGTAATGGTCAGCCGGTGCCCAGCCGCCACGCCCTTGATCTCGTCGCAATAATCCTTCGAGGACGCTGCCTTTTCGAGATCGAACAGGCGCCCGTCCCATGAGGGGATCTGCACCCCCGCATAGCCGAGCTCGGACGCCCATTTGCAGATCGAGTCCCACGAATTGAACGGCGCCTGATCGCCCGCAAACTGGGCGAGAAAGATCGCCGGCCCCTTCACATTGGATGCCATTCACTCCTCCCATGATGTGCCTCGAGCGCTCTTGCGGCGCCTTTTGGCGTTTAGTCGTATGCTTTCAGATGCGGGTAGATCGAGCGCATCCGTTCGATGATCTCGAATTGCGTTTGCAGGATATCTTCCCACGCATCATCGAGCTTTTTCTTCAAGGCCACGTCAGCAGTCTCTCGCGATAGCGTCATGAGTTCGCCGAGTGGACGATCAAGCGAGAGCAGGAGTTGCATGATCTTCGTCGCCTGATCGTCCGTCATCGACATGGTCAGAAATAGCTCGCCACCAGATTCTCCAGTCGCTCCTGACGACCCGAGCGCGGCTGCGGGTCGAGGCCCTCGGCCTCCACGCGCGCGGCAATGTCCGCAAGCGAACTCTCGTCCGAGAGCATCGCCCTGGCTTCAGGGCCGTTCCAGCCGGCATAGCGCTCGTCGACCGCACGCTGCCGCGCGCCGTCCTCCACCATCTTCGCCGCCACCAGCAGCGCGCGGGCGCACAAATCCATGGCGCCGGAATGGGCGAGCAGGAGGTCCTCGGGATCCAGCGACTGGCGACGGATCTTGGCGTCGAAATTCATCCCGCCGGTAGTGAAGCCGCCGGCCTTGATGATCTCGTAGATGGCCAGCGCGGTGTCCTCGATATTGGTCGGGAACTGGTCGGTGTCCCAGCCGGACTGGGCGTCGCCCTTGTTCATGTCGATCGAGCCGAAAATGCCCAGCGCCGCCGCCATGGCGATCTCGTGCTCGAAGCTGTGGCCGGCCAGCGTGGCGTGGTTGGCCTCGATATTGACCTTCACCTCATCCTGCAGTCCGGCGCGGCAGAGCAGGCCATAGACCGTGCCGACGTCGAAGTCGTATTGGTGCTTGGTCGGCTCCTGCGGCTTGGGCTCGATCAGGATGGTGCCCTTGAAGCCGATCCTGTGCTTGTGCTCGACCACGAGGTTGAGGAAGCGGCCCATCTGGTCGAGCTCGCGCTTCAGGTCGGTGTTGAGCAGGGTCTCGTAACCCTCGCGGCCGCCCCACAAAACATAGTTCTGGCCGCCGAGTTCATGAGTCAGTTCAAGCACATGCTTCACCTGGCCCGCGGCATAGGCGAACACGTCGGGATCCGGGTTAGTGGCGGCCCCCGCCATGAAGCGGCGATTGGAAAACAGGTTCGCGGTGCCCCAGAGCAGGCGCACCTTCTCGGTCTCCATCTTCTTGGTGAAGACGTCGGCGATGGCGCGCACGTTCGCGTTCGATTCCTTCAGCGACTTGCCCTCCGGGGCGATGTCGCGGTCGTGGAAGCAGAAGAACGGCACATCGAGGATGCGGAACAGGTCGAAGGCGACATCCGCCTTGGCGCGCGCGAGTGCCATCTCGTCGCCGCCGTGCATCCAGGGACGCAGGAAGGTCTCACCGCCGAACGGGTCGCCGCCCGGCCAGGTGAAGGAGTGCCAATAGGCGATGGCGAAGCGCAGATGGTCCTCCATCCGCTTGCCGAGCACCATCCGGTCCTTGTCGTACCAGCGATAGGCGTAGAGGTTCCGGCTTTCCGGACCCTCATAGCGCAAAGGCTGGATCTCGCCGAAGAAACGGGCGGGGGCATTCATGACAGGACTCCCTTGAGTGCCGGGTAGAGCGCGCGATAGCGCGCATGCTGTTCCGCGTAAGCCGCGACGAGCGCCGGGTCGGGCGCAATGGTCTCGATCCGCTGCGGCGGGGTGCAGATGGCAGCGGCGGATTCGCCGGTGGCGGCCATGCGCGCGAGCCGCGCCGCGCCGAACGCCCCGCCCCGCTCGCCGTCCGCCACGCGGTTGAGCGGCAGGTCGAGCACGCTGGCGAGGATGGCGATCCAGAAGCGCGAGCGCGAGCCGCCACCAATGACATCAGCCTGTTCGAGGCGAGTACCGGCGGCCTTGAGGGCGTCGAGGCAATCCCTGAAAGCGAAGGCAACGCCTTCCAGCACGGCCTGGGTCAGCGTCCCGCGCGAGGCATCATGGTCGAGCCCGAGGAAGCCGCCGCGGATCACCGTGTCATTGTGCGGCGTACGCTCGCCGGAGAGATACGGCAGGAAGATCGCACTCGAGGGCGCCTTCGGCGCATCGCCGAGCGGCTTCAGCAGATCGCCGGGCTCCTCACCCGCCGCATGCGCCCACCAACCGAGCGCGGAGGCGGCGGAGAGGATGACACCCATCTGGTGCCAGGTCGCGGGAATGGCGTGGCAGAAGGCGTGGACGCTGGATTCCGGATTGGGGGCGAAGCGGTCCGTGGTCGCCCACAGCACGCCCGAGGTGCCGAGCGAGACGAACGCGTCGTTCGGATGGATCGCCCCGAGGCCGACCGCGCCGGCGGCATTGTCGCCTGCCCCGCCGGCGATGACGGGCGCGCTCGCCATGCCCCAGCGGGCGGCAAGCTCCGACTTCAGCCGGGCCGCGGGCTGGCTGCCCTCGATCAGCCGGGGCATATGCTCGCGCGTCATGAAGGTCGCGGCGAGCGCCTCGTCCGACCAGTCGCGCTTGCCGACATCGAGCCAGAGCGTGCCGGAGGCGTCCGACATCTCCTCCACCATTTCGCCGGTGAGGCGATAGCCGACATAGGCCTTCGGCAGCAGCACCTTGGCAGTGCGGGCGAAGATGTCGGGCTCGTGGTGCCGAACCCACAACAGCTTCGGCGCGGTGAAGCCGGGAAAGGCGAGATTGCCGGCGACGCGATGCAGCGCCGGAAAGCGCTCCTCGATCTCGCGGCACTCGGCAAAGGCGCGGCCGTCATTCCACAGGATCGCCGGCCGCAGCACGGCGCCGGAGGCGTCCAGCAGCACCGCCCCATGCATCTGGCCGGAGAGGCCGAGCCCCTGCACCGCCGACAGCGCCGCCGGCTGCTGGGCCCTCAAGGCATCGATGGCCTTGAGTGTCGCCTGCCACCACTCCTCCGGATCCTGCTCGCTATGGCCGGGATGCGGGCGGGAAATGGCGAGCGGAACCTCGGTGGTGGCGAGCACGCGCTGCTCGCCGTCGACGAGCACGGCCTTCACCGCGGAGGTACCGATATCGAGGCCGAGGAACATAAGGATCAAGCCTCGTCTGGCGTTGCTGGAATAAGGGTCACGGCAGATTGTCCCGCACGAAGATGTCGATGCGGATACGTTCCTGCTCGGTCATCAAGGGCTCGCCGGAGCAGCGCGCCAGCAGCACCCGCGCCGCCGAGCGCGACTGGTGGCCGGCATCCTGGTTGATCACGGCGTCCATCACCCCGCGCAGCAGGAAGCGGCGGGTGTCGTCGGTGAGGTCATGGCCAACGAAGACCAAGTCGCTGCCGCGATTGGTGCCGGTGATGGCGGTGGCGACGCCGCGATTGCCGGCGCCGACATTATAGAGCCCGACCAGGTCGGGATGCGCGCGCAGCATCGCCTCGGTGACGGCATGGGCGCGGTCGTCCTCGTCGAGGCTCTGGACCGGGGGCAGCACATGCAGCGCCGGATATTCGCCGGCCATCACCTGCATGAAGCCGAACTGCCGCTCGGCATGGTCGCGCAGTGCCGGGGTGCCGAGGATCAGCCCGACCGCGCCGGTACGCCCGCCGGCGAAGCGGCCGAGCAGCGTCGCCGCGGTGCGCCCGGCGGCGATGTTGTCGATGCCGACATAATGGAAGCGCTGCGAGGACGGCACGTCGGAGACCAGCGTCACCACGGCGATGCCGGCATCGACCAGATCGTCGATCGCGGCCCGCACCTGCGGATGGTCGAGCGCGACCACGGCGACGCCGTCATAATGCCCGATCAGCCCTTCGAGCGCGGCGGCCAGCGTCTCGGGCGCGAAGACATCGACCCGCAGCGTGTCGATATAGGCGTTCTGCGCAGCGACCCAGTCGGCGGTGCTGGCCACCTGCTCGGCCAGTTGGCGCATGAAGACGTTGGAGCCCACCGGCAGCACGAAGCAGAAGCGATAGGTCTCGCCGCGTGCCAGGCGTGCCGCCGCGAGATTCGGCCGGTAGCCGAGCCGGGCCACCGCGGCCTGCACCTTCTCCGCCGTCACTCCCCTCACCCCGGTCCGTCCATTGAGCACGCGGTCCGCCGTGGCGAGCGAAACCCCGGCCTCACGGGCGACGTCCTGCAGGGTGATGCGTGAAAGGGGTCTGGACATGGCGAGATGTTGCCCTCAAAATCTGAGGCACGCAACTCATCTTGCGCAACGCGTCTGTTACAGTCACCGGTCAGTACGATGGGGTGGACGGCCGGTGCGATCGGTGCAGTGTGTGCGGTCAAGCCGGGACGGCATCGCCCGCCGGCATTTTTGGGAGGAATGCATGAGACTTTCGCTGACGATTTCCGCCGCCGCGCTGGTCAGCGTTCTGGCGGTCGGCGCCGCGCGGGCCGCCGACACCGTGGTCGGGGTAAGCTGGTCGAACTTCCAGGAAGAGCGCTGGAAGACCGACGAGGCCGCAATCAAGAAGGCGCTCGCCGCCGCCGGCGCCAAGTACATCTCGGCGGACGCCCAGTCCTCTGCCTCGAAGCAGCTCTCCGACGTCGAGGCGCTGATCGCGCAGGGCGCGAACGCCCTCATCATCCTCGCCCAGGATTCCGACGCCATCGCCCCGGCCATCGCCAAGGCCCAGGCCGAAGGCATTCCGGTTGTCGGCTATGACCGGCTCATCGAGATCCCCTATGCCTATTACATCACCTTCGACAACAAGGAGGTCGGTCGCCTCCAGGCTGCCGAGGTGCAGAAGCTGAAGCCGAAGGGCAACTACCTCTTCGTCAAGGGCTCGGCCGCCGATCCGAACGCCGACTTCCTGTTCTCCGGCCAGATGGAAGTGCTGAAGCCGGCCATCGACAAGGGCGACATCAAGAATGTCGGCGAGGCCTATACCGACGGCTGGCTGCCCGCCAACGCCCAGAAGAACACCGAGCAGTTCCTGACCGCGAACAACAACAAGGTCGATGCCGTCGTCGCCTCCAATGACGGCACCGCCGGCGGCGCTGTCGCCGCGCTCGCCGCGCAGGGCCTTGCCGGCTCGGTGCCGGTCTCCGGCCAGGACGCCGATTTCGCCGCGCTGAACCGCGTCGCTCTCGGCACCCAGACCGTCTCGGTGTGGAAGGATTCCCGCGTGCTCGGCCAGAAGGCGGCGGAAATCGCGCTCCAGCTCGCCAAGGGCGGCGATCCGAAGTCGATTGCCGGCACCACCACCTTCACCGGTGGGCCGAAGAAGGTGGCGATGAACTCCACTTTCCTGAAGCCGGTGCCGATCACCAAGGATAATCTCGGCGTCATCATCGAGGCCGGCTGGGTGCCGAAGGCGACCGTCTGCCAGGGCGTCGCCAAGGGCAAGGTCAAGGCCTGCGACTGATCGCACAACAAGCAAGCGGCGGGGACGAAACCCCGCCGCCCGCAGGCCAGCGGGCACAGGAGGAAAGTTCATGAGCGAGATTTCGACAGCGGGTGCGCCGCCGCGGCCGGCCTCACCGCCGCAGGCCGCACCGACCTCCTGGCTCGCCGCGCTGGAAGTCGATATCCGCTTCCTCGGCATGATCGGCGCATTGGCGGTAATCTGGATCGTCTTCGATTTCCTGGCCGGCGGCACCTTCCTCACCGCGCGCAATCTCTGGAACCTCTCGGTCCAGACCTCCTCCATCGCTGTCATGTCCACCGGCATGGTGCTGGTGATCGTGATGCGCCACATCGATTTGTCGGTGGGCTCGATCCTCGGCGTCACCGGCATGGTGATGGCGGTGTTCCAGGTGAGCTATCTGATGCCCGCCTTCGGCTTCAACCATCCCGCGGTGTGGGTCCTGACACTCTTTGCCGGCATCGTGCTCGGCTGCGCCATCGGCGCGCTGCACGGCTATGTCATCGCCTATCTCGGCGTGCCGGCCTTCATCGTCACGCTGGGTGGCCTGCTGGTGTGGCGCGGCGCCGCCTGGGCGGTGGCCGAGGGCAAGACCATCCCGCTCGTCGACGACCATTTCAAGCTCATGGGCGGCGGCGCCGACGGCTCGATCGGTGCCACCTGGAGCTGGGTAGTGGCGGCGATCGCCTGCCTCGCAATCCTGTTCGCCACCACCCAGGCCCGCCGGCAGCGCCAGCGCTTCCGCTTCCCGCTGAAGCCGGTCTGGGCCGAGTTCGTCACCGCCGGCGCCGGCTGCCTCGCCGTGGTGGCGGCGACGCTGGTGGTGAATGCCTATACGCTGCCCGCCGCGCTGGCCCGCCGCTATGCCGAGGCCAATGGCATCGAAGTGCCGCCGGAAGGTCTCGTCATCAGCTTCGGCTATGCGGTGCCGGTGCTGGTGGCACTCGCGGTCGGCGTCATCATGACCTTCGTGACCACGCGCACCCGCTTCGGCCGCTATGTGTTCGCCATCGGCGGCAATCCGGAAGCGGCGGAACTCGCCGGCATCAACACCAAGCGCGTCACCATGATGGTGTTTGCGCTGATGGGCGGCCTCGCTGCCGTCGGCGCCGCGATATCCACTGCGCGCCTCAATTCCGCGACCAACGCGCAAGGCACGCTCGACGAGCTCTATGTCATTGCCGCGGCGGTGATCGGCGGCACCTCGCTGTCCGGCGGCGCCGGCACCGTGGCGGGCGCCATGCTCGGCGCCATCGTCATGCAGAGCCTGCAGTCGGGCATGGTGCTGATGCGCGTCGACACGCCCTACCAGAACATCGTGGTCGGCATCGTGCTGGTGCTCGCGGTGTGGATCGACACCATGTACCGCAAGCGCTTCAAGTGAGGGCAGAGACCATGGAACAGGCACAGGCTACCGCGTCCGTCTCCGCCCCTCCCGGCGCCTCGCTCATCCCCGGCACGCCGCTGGTGGAGATGCGCGACATCTGCATCGCCTTCGGCGGCATCCATGCCGTCGATCATGTGAATGTCGACCTGATGCCCGGCGAAGTCGTCGGCCTGCTCGGCCATAATGGCGCCGGCAAGTCGACCCTCATCAAGATCCTGGCCGGCGCCTACAAGGCGGATTCCGGCGAGATCCGCATCAATGGCGAGACGGCGGCCATCGCCAATCCGCGCGATGCCAAGCGCTACGGCATCGAGACGATTTATCAAACGCTGGCGCTGGCCGACAATGTGGACGCCGCCGCCAACCTCTTCCTCGGCCGCGAGATCAGGACGGCGTGGGGCACGCTCGACGACGTCGCCATGGAAGCGGCGACGCGCGAGGTGATGGGCCGGCTGAATCCGAATTTCCGCAAGTTCAAGGAGCCGGTGCGCGGCCTCTCCGGCGGCCAGCGGCAATCGGTGGCGATCGCCCGCGCCATCCATTTCAACGCCAAGATCCTGATCATGGACGAGCCGACCGCCGCACTCGGCCCGCAGGAGACCGCCCAGGTCGCGGAGCTGATCAAGCAGCTGAAGGCCGAGGGCATCGGCATCTTCCTGATCAGCCACGACATCCACGACGTGTTCGACCTCGCCGACCGCGTCAGCGTGATGAAGAACGGCAAATTGGTCGGCACCGCACGCACCTCGGACGTGACGCAGGACGACGTGCTGGGGATGATCATCCTCGGCAAGGTCCCACCCGGCGCGCTCCCCGGGCCGGGGGCGATGCAGTAGGCGGGCGCTCTGCTTCAGCATCCTTCGAGGCTCGCTATGCTCGCACCTCGGGATGACGTGGTTACATAAGCGACGTCATCCTGAGGTGCCCGGCAAAGCCGGGCCTCGAAGGATGCCCACACAGAGCACCCTCAACAATTCGGCTTCGGCCCGCTCGTCGGATCGGCCGGCGACGGCACTGGATTGACGCCCTGCGCCGTCTCCGGATGTACGTTCGGCGAGCCAGGGGTCGGCGCGTGCGGCGAGGTGCCGATGTTCGAGCCGCCGGTACCACCGGTCCAGCCGGTCGAGCCCGTGGAGCCCGGATTGGAGCCGGACGCGTCGCCCGGACCAGGCGGCGTCGCCGCCTCCCCCGCCTGCGCCTTGCTGGCGTCGCACCGGGTGTGCGTTTGCCCTACGGCGGGGGCCGCAAGCGCAAGCAGCGCCGCAAGCGCCAGTATGATTTCAATCGCGGCACGCTTCTTCATGGGTGCCTCCGTCGCGCCCTGACCATAGGTCATGGCAACGCGCCGCAGTCGTGGGCGTTCCACCGATGCGTGCCGCATGCTACGCAGATTGCATGAAGCGGGCACGCGGCACGATGCGGATGACGATGACGGCGATCCTCGCCGCCTATCTGCTCGTCCTGCAGGGGCTGCTCGGCGGCCTCGCCTCCGGCACCCACGCCGGTACCGCATTCGCGCTGGATGGGTTCGGTCAGGTCCTCTGCAGCGGTGCCGTCAAAGGCCCCGCCAGCCCGTCCGATCCGGCGAGCCATACGCCGGACTGCTGCACCACCGGCTGCAATGTGTCGGTCGGCACCGGTACCCCTCCCGTAGCTGTCGGCTTTGAGGCTCCCCACCCCGTCACGGTCGCAATCCTTGTACCGGTGGATGTCGAGACTGGTCCCGACGGTACGCCCCGCGGCCTGCACAACGCCCGCGCTCCTCCCTTCGCCTGACGCGCTTTCCGCCTCGCGGAATCCCTCCCGTCAGTCGAATGGCCGGCACCGCCACAATGCGTCCGGCCGCAGGAGCCATCCATGCTGAACACGCTTCGCCATCGTCTGCTTGCCCGCATCGAGGACCGCATCGGCCTCGCCACCCTCGCCGCCGCGATCGTACTGTTCACCGCACACGGCGCCTTCGCCCATGAGTACAAGGCCGGCGACCTCGAGATCGCGCATCCCTGGGTGCGCATGACGCCAGGCGGCGCTAAGGTCGGCGGCGGCTATGTGACGATCGAGAATCACGGCACCGCACCGGATCGGCTGGTCGCGGTGACCAGCGACGTCGCCGACCATGTCGAGATCCATCAGATGTCCGAGAAGGACGGCGTGATGACGATGCGCATGATCGAGGGCGGCGTCGAGGTGCCTGCCAACGGCAAGCTCGCTTTGTCGCCGGGCGGCTATCATCTGATGATGATCGGGCTGAAGCAGCCCTTGAAGCAGGGCGAGCGCATCAAGGGCACGCTGACCTTCGAGAAGGCCGGCACCGTCGCGGTGGAGTTCGCGGTGGAAGGCATGGGCGGCCCGAAGGGCCAGGCGCCGGATAGCGCCATGCCCGGCCACGACATGCACAACATGCCGTCGAACTGAGCCGTCCCTACCCGCCTGCGGGCGGCGAGCGCCGACGTCTCCCTCATCCTCGATTTCCGGACCCGATTCCGATGAACACAACAGCTGCGTCCAGCGACGCCCCGTCCAGCCTCTACCGTGCCGTCTGGCGCTGGCACTTCTATGCCGGCCTGATGGTGCTGCCCTTCATGATGCTGCTCGCCATCACCGGCGGGCTCTATCTCTTCCACAACGAGATCGACGCGCTCTGGCACCGCGATCTCAAGCAGGTAGAGGTGCGCGATACCGTGCCGCTTCCTCCGGGCCGGCTGATCGACTCCGCGCTCGGCGTGCAGCCCGGCACGGCGGTGAAGATCACCATGCCGGCGAACCCCACCTCCTCCGCTGAGGTGACGGTGAAGACCGCAGATGGCGACAAGTACGCCGTCTACGTCGATCCTTATGACGCCCACGCGCTCGGCGAACTGCCGGACCGCGGCACGGTGATGTGGCTGGTGCGCCGCCTGCACAGCCTCGCCGAGTTCGGACCCGGCGCCACCGCCATCATCGAGATCGTCGGCGGCTGGGCCATCCTGCTGGTGGCGACCGGCTTCTATCTGTGGTGGCCGCGCAAGCAGACCGGCGGCGTGGTCAGCGTGCGCGGCACGCCGCAGCGACGCGTGTTCTGGCGCGATCTCCATGCGGTGACCGGCGCCTTTGCCGGCCTCTTCATCGGGTTTCTCGCGACGACCGGCATGCCATGGTCGATGTTCTGGGGCGAGAAGGTCAATGAGTGGGCCAACAGCTCGAATTACGGCTACCCGTCCGGCGTCTATGTGAACGTGCCGATGTCGGACGAGCATCTCGCCCATGCCAACGGCCCCACCGCCTGGTCGCTGGAACAGGCGAAAATGCCGGTGTCAACGCCCAAGACCATGCAGCCGATCGGCGTCGATGCCGCTGCCACCGCGTTCGACAGGCTCGGCGTGGCGCCGGGCTATGCGCTCAGCCTGCCGGATGGACCGGGCGGCGTCTATTCCGCGGCGGTCTATCCCGGCGACCTGTCAAAGCAGCGTGTCGTCCATCTCGACCAGTACAGCGGCAAGCCGCTGCTCGATGTCAGCTATGCCGATTACGGCCCCGCGGCGAAGGCGATGGAGTGGGGCATCAATGTGCATATGGGCCAGGAGTTCGGGCTGGCGAACCAGCTCGTGCTGCTCGCGGTCTGCCTGTCCATCGTGCTGATGGCGGTGTCCGCCGGCGTGATGTGGTGGAAGCGCCGCCCCAAGGGCACGCTTGGCGTGCCCCCGCCACCCGCGGACGCGCGCACCATGCGCGGCCTCGTCCTGCTCATGGCGCTGTTCGGGTTGGTGTTCCCGCTGGTCGGCGCCTCGCTGCTGGTGATGGTGCTGCTGGACCTGGCACTCGCGCGGCGGCGCCCGAACCGGACCTCCACAGCCTGAACATGCTTCCGGCATGGCGGCTCCTCCCCTATCCTCGCGACTGGAAGGAAACCTATCCATGCCGGAAACACCGCCCGACACCGATGTCCACGACGCGCCCCGCGACGGCTTGTTCATCCGCCTCTATTTCGGCGACGGACGCTTTCTCGGGCCGGGCAAGATCGAACTGCTGGAAACCATCCGCACCGAGCAGTCCATCCTCTCGGCGGCGCGCAAGATGGGCATGAGCTATCGGCGCGCCTGGCTGCTGGTCGATGAACTCGACCGCATGTTCAACCAGCGCGTGGTCGAGACCTTCCCGGGTCGGCGCGGCCGCGGCACCGAGCTCACGACGTTCGGCGAGAAACTTATCGGTCTCTATCGCGGCATTGAGCGCGACAGTGCGAAAGCCACGCGCGAGGCGGCCGAGGAATTGCGCGCGGCGCTGGCCGACGACTGGCAGGAGACGCAGGCGACACATGCTGCGAAGGCGCCGGCGCCGCCTACGCTTCCGGCGAACCGTCGCCAGCGGACCCGTTGAAGGACGGGCTGCGGCTGTCCACCGCCACCGTCTTCACCATCGCCCAGACCGGCTGGCCCGGCTTGAGCGCCAGTCGCTCGATGCTCTCGTGGGTCACCTGCGCGTGCAGCGCCGTGGTCCCGACCGTGATCTCGACATCGGCATAAGGCCCCTCGATGCGGCGGATCGCCGACACCGTTCCAGCGAACAGATTGCTCACCGAGACATCGACCGGCCGCGACAGCGCGATCGACACGTCGCGTGAGCGCACCCGCGCCCGCACCGTGGCACCGACCGGGCGATCCACCTGCGGCACGCGCAATTCGCCATCGGCAAACGTCAGTGTCGAGAGCTGGTAGGCCGCATCATGCCGCGCCACCGCGCAATCGAGGATGGTGCCGAGATCGAAGCGCCCGACCACCGGCAATATGTCCGGCCGCGACATCACGTCCGCGACCGGGCCGGCCGCCATCTGCTGCCCATCCTTCAGCGCTACCACCATGTCGGAGAGCCGCAGCACCTCGTCGATGGAGTGGCTGACGAACAGGATCGGCAGCCGCATCTCGTCGCGCAGCCGTTCGAGATAAGGCAGGATTTCCAGCTTGCGTGCCTCGTCGAGCGAGGCGAGCGGCTCGTCCATCAGGAGCAGACGCGGCTGCGAGAGCAGCGCCCGGCCGATGGCGACGCGCTGGCGCTCGCCGCCGGAGAGCGTGTGCGGCCGCCGCGCCAGCAAATGGCCGATGCCGAGCAGGTCGACCACCGCATCGAAGCCGATCGGGCGTTCGGTGACACGCGCGCGCCGCTCGCCATAGCGCAGATTGCGCTCGACATTCAGGTGCGGGAACAGCCGCGCATCCTGGAACACATAGCCGGCGCGGCGCCGCTCCACCGGCACGTCAATGCCGCGCTTAGTATCGAAGAAGGTCTCGTCGCCGACGACGATCTTCCCCTCGTCCGGCCGCGCCACGCCGGCCACCGCCTGGATGATGGTGGTCTTGCCGGCGCCGGAGCGGCCGAACAGCGCGGTGACGCCGACCTCCGGCGCGGAGAAGTCCGCACTGAGCGCGAAGCCCGGCCGGGCGAGGCGAATGTCGACCTCGATCATATGCGCCCGAGCATGATGCGGATGCGCTTGTCGACGAGGTTCGCCATCAGCAGCGCGGCCAGCGCGAGGATGATGGAGACCACGGTGAGCCTGAGCGCCATGGCGTCGCCGTCCGTCATGTGGGTAGCGCTGTAGATGGCAAGCGGGATGGTGCGGGTGACGCCTTCGACGTTGGAGACGAAGGTGATGGTGGCGCCGAATTCGCCCAGTGCAGAGGCGATAGAGAGTAGCGCGCCGGAGAGGATGCCCGGCAGCATCAGCGGCAGCGTGACCGAGAAGAACACATCGAGCCGAGAGGCGCCGAGCGTGCGCGCGGCGGTCTCCAGCCCCTGATCGACCGCCTCCAGCGCCAGCCGGATGGCGTTCACGGTGAGCGGAAAGCTGATGACCGCGGCGGCGACGATGGCGCCGGCCGTGGTGAAGATCAGCCTTATGCCGAACCAGGCATCGAGATACTGGCCAAGGAAGCCGCGCGCCCCGAGCGCGATCAGCAGCAGATAGCCGACCACCACCTTCGGCAGCACCAGCGGCAGATAGATGATGCCGTCGAACAGCCCCTTCCCCGGAAAGGTGGTGCGCGCCAGCACCCAGGCGGTGAGGATGGCGAACGGCAGGCTCCAGAACGTCGCCCAGAAGGCCACCTTCAGGCTGAGATAGACCGCCGTCCATTCCTCGGGGGTGAGCATCGCGACCTGTTCCAACCACGGCACCGAAAGCGCGCGCTGGGGTGAGCATCCTTCGAGGCTCGCTACGCTCGCACCTCAGTATGACGTGGTTCTTATTACAGTAAGCACCCTCGTCATGCTGAGGTGCCGCCCGCAGGGCGGCCTCGAAGCACGCAGGCTACTTCGCCACGAAGCCGTACTTGGCGTAGATCGCCTTGGCCTCGGGACCGGTGAGGAACTCGAAGAACGCCTTGGTGGCGGCGTTGTCCTGGCCCTTCACGATCTCGAACGGATATTCCACCGGCGGATGGCTGTCGGCCGGGAAGGTGGCGACCACCTTCACATTCTTCGCTACCGCGGCGTCGGTGGAATAGACGATGCCGGCGGCAGCCTCGCCGCGCTCGACCAGCGCCAGCGCCGCACGCACGCTCTCGGCACCGACCACGCGGTCCTTCACCTTGTCCCACTGGCCGAGATTGGTCAGCGCGGTCTTGGCATAGACGCCGATCGGCACGCTGTCGGTGAGGCCGGTGGAGATCTTGCCGTTTGGCCCGATGAAGGCGGAGAAGTCGAAGTTCTTGTCGATCTTGACGTCCTTGGCCTTGTCCGCCGGCATGATGAGCACGAGGCTGTTGCCGATCGGGGTGACCCGCGTCGCCTTCAGCGTCAGGCCCTTCTCGTCGGTGTAGTCCATCCACTTCAGGTCGGCCGAGGCGAAGATGCCGGCCGGCGCGCCGGCCTCGAGCTGCTTGGCCAGCGCCGAGGAGGCGGCGAAGGAGAAGGTCACGTCCTTGCCGGTCTTCTCCTTATAGGCCTTGCCAATGTCCTGGAACGCATTGGTCAGGCTGGCCGCGGCGAACACCACCGGGGTTTCGCCTTGCGCGGCCGCCGGACGCTGCAACTGCGGGGCAATCAGCAGCGCCAGCGAAAGCGCACCGAGCACGAAGACACGACGGGAAAGGGCAGGCAGGACGGTAATCATGGGTAGGCTCCCCTTGGATCATGTATCCGTCCATATACATGATTACGCAGCACACGCCACCGAGGGAACGCGCGCGAATGCGCACAACCCCGCGATGCGATGGCGTGGTTAAAGGTGGGTGGAAAGCCTCAGTCGGTGAAGCCGAACTCGCGCGCAGCACTGCGGGCCGCACACTCGGCGTCGGCGATCAGTCCCCACGCCGCGACCTTGCTTGGCCGGCCGAACACGATGGCCGGGCCGCGGCTGACGACGCGTCGGCCGCACCCGTCATCGATCAGGGCGAACTCATACACATGGTGTTCGTCGCGATGCATCACGCGGATCGCGGACTTGGACAGCGTGACGACATCGAACTCGGAGATCGGCATGGGCGGCGTCTCCTCTGATTCCAGGATCCGGAACCGCCTCATCCCGAGGAGCCGACCGCAGGCCGGCCTCGAAGGATGAGGTGGTTCATTCTTGAGTCGGGCTCTTGGGTTCGGCTGCTGCCCGCAGCCTGTCGGGATTCGAATTGCGGTTGAGTCTAGCCGCGATTGCTCCGTCCGCTACATCCTTTGACGTGCATGGGCGGTGCACAATCAGCTTCGCGTGGAACCCGAGGCGGTGCGAGCGCGTTACCTCCCGCTGCGGTACGCCGCAGAGGAAGTTCGTGGTGCGAGCAAGTACCAGGAACATGATACCCGGCGCGGGTCTGGAGTTTGCGCCGTCGAAATCACGGAGGACTGCGCCACACTACCTTGATACAGCAAGAGCCTGCGATACCGGATCCGACGAGATCACAGAGCGTTGGATGCTTTATTTAAACTGGCATCGCATCTGGCCCGATACTCGTGTCTTTCATTTTGGAGGTAGCTCCATGAGCCGCACCACGAACCTCGTCATCGCCGCCATCGTGCTGATCATCGCCATTTGGGCGGCCGTTCACTATTCGGGGAGAATGACGCCGCAGCCGAGTACGGCACCGAACGTCCAGACCACGCCGGCACCGGCGCCATCGCCCTCGCCCGCCCCGGTTACCCCGGCACCGGCGCCATCACCGAGCACGCCCGCTCCGGCACCGAACCCGGCACAGCCGGCTCCGGCTCAGTAAGCCGGCAAAACATCTCCCGCCACCCGCCGCGATCCCTCGCGCCGGGTGGCATAGATTCCTGTGGATAAGCGGAAACGTGACTTCAGCGCGGTCGCTCAGTGCGCATCGCAGCGAGCGCCGACTCAGCCGCGGCGCTTGCCAGCACCTCCTCGACACTCGAGGCAAGCCGGCGTCGCCAGTTCGGCCGTTCGCGGTCGGTGCCTGGCAGATTCACCGCCACCTGTTCGCCGGCGAGGTCGTCGAGCTGGGTCAGCGCCAGCATCGATCCGGTGCGGGCGACGAAGCGATGCACCGCGACCAGCACGTCCTGCGGCAACGCACCGTCGAGAGCCTCGGGAGCATCGAGCAATTCTTCTTCGACGAGGGCGGCAATCAGCTGTGCCTTCTCCTCCTGCCGCTGTTCCCGCGCCTCGTTCGCTGCGGCGGCGTCCTCGAAGCCGAGGGCCAGGCGCTCATTGATGTCGACGCCCTCCCACCAGCCGGACAGCGTCGGCAGGTCATGGGTCGACACGCACGCCACGGCCATCGCCGGATAGCTCTCCGGCGGCGCGAAGCCACCATTCGCACGCTCGAACCACAGCACCCGGTAGGACAGCATGCGCTCCTCGCTGAGTTGCTCGCGCATGCCGAATGGCACCGTGCCGAGGTCCTCGCCGACCACGAAGCAGCGCGCCCTCACGCTCTCCAGCGCAACTTGCCCGGCAAGCTCCTCGAACGGATAGGCGAGATAGGCGCCCTCTGCGCCGCTGGCGCCGTCCGGTATCAGGAACAGACGCCGCAGCCCCATCACATGGTCGATGCGCAGCGCTCCGGCATGGCGCATGTTCGCCGCAACCAACTCGCCGAAACCGTCATAGCCGTCGCGCTTCATCGCGAAGGGATCGGGCGGCGGCAGGTTCCAGTTCTGCCCTTCGGGCCCGAGCGGATCGGGCGGCGCGCCGACGCTGACGCCGCGCATCAACAGGTCGGGGTCGACCCATGCCGCGGCGCCGTTCGGCGCGGTACCGACCGCGAGGTCGCGATAGAAGCCGAGTTCGAGCCCCGCGGCACGCGCGCGAGAGGCGGCAGCGCTGAACTGACGATCTGCCACCCACTGTTGCCACAGCGCGAACCACACCGCGCCGGCGTTCGCCTGCGCAAATGCCTTGACGTCGGTGGATTCCGGATGGCGCAGTTCGGCGGGCCAGTCCTGCCAGGCGGTTCCCGGATAGGCCGCGGCAATGGCTTCGAACAGGCCGAAACGCTGCAGCGTTGCGCCACCTTCGCGCACGAAGCGCTCGAAGTCCGGGTCGCCAGCGCCCTCGAAGCCGGCGAACGCGGCCTCCAGCACCGCGGCCTTGGCGGCGCGAACGCCGGTGTAGTCGACATGGCCTTTCGCTGCCAGCGCGGCGAAGTGCGGCGCCTGCGCGGCGAGCGCCGCGTTCACCGCAGCCCCACCGCCAATCGCCGCGACGTCGATATAGATCGGATCGAGGAAGCGCCGGTCGGAGGGGTGATAGGGGCTGGCCCGCTCCGGCTCGGTGGGGAACAGCGCGTGCAGCGGATTGAGGCCGAGGGTCGCCGCGCCCTGCTGCGCCGCCGCCTCGGCCAGCATGCCCAGCGCCGTGAAGTCGCCGATGCCCTGGTCGCCGACCGCGCGGCGCAACGTATAGAGATGCGCGGTCACGCCGAAGCGGCGCTCCATCGGCTCCGGCAGATAGCAGGCCGCGGGGGCAATGGTGAGCCGACACGATACCTCGCCGAGCGCGATGCGATGCCGCCCGATCGGGAGTTGCGGCAGCGTGACGTAGCGCACCGGAGCCATGCGCCCGTCCGGGCGCTGCAACTCGGCGCGTTCGCCGTCTTCCGCGCCGATGACAAGCACCTGCTCGCCGCCATCCTCCAGCAGCAGGCGCAGTTCCAGCCGCCGCCGCTCACGCGCCACCGCACCGCCGAGCCGCAGCCGACCCGGCGTCCCGTCGCGCACCACCAGAGCGTGAGGCAAGTCGCGGCCGAACTCCTGATCGGAGAGCCGGGCCAGACTGTCGCGCGCCTCGTCGCCGGTGCCGGCCGGCAGATGCAGCGCGGCGAGCAAGGCCCGCTTGGTATCGTCGCCGACCGGATAGTGGTTGCCGGAGACATCCCACCATTCCGGCGCGATTCCGGCCGCACTCGCCAGCCGCTCCAGCAGCGCCGGATCGGTAGCACGCCGCCCGCCCTGCGGTGCCGCCTCCTCGATCAGGATAAGTACCGAGCGCGGCTGGATGGGGAAGGATTCTGAGCCAATGAAGACGTCATCCCGGCCGGAGCGAAGCGCAGAGCCGGGATCGCTCCCCAGTTCTTCATCCTGAGAACGATCCCGGCTCTCCGCGGCTTCGCCGCTGCGGCCGGGATGACGGACACTTTCGACAGAGCTATCCGCCCCCACCCGCCAGACGAAACCGTCGCGCGAAACCGGCGGCACCACCTCACCGGCCAGCGCGCCGCCATTCAGCGCCACCAGCACCCGGTCAGCAGCTTCGCTCGCGCTTGCCGGCGCGTAGAACACCGCGACCAGCCCACGCTCCTGCGCATTGCCCCAATCCACCGCGCCGCCGCCCAGCGCGCGCCATTCGACATCCGGTATCGCGCTGGCATCGATCGGCCGCCCGGTCAGCGGCGCCTCAAGTCGCAGCGCTCGGTGACGCCGCCGCAGCTTGACCAGCGCTCCTGCGAACTCTGCAAGAGAGCCATCGAACTGCGTCCAGTCGAGCCAGGTCAGCTCATTGTCCTGCGCATAAGCATTGTTGTTGCCGCGCTGGGTACGCCCGCACTCGTCGCCCATGGTGAGCATCGGCGTGCCGCGCGAGGCGATCAGGCTCGCCAGCAGCGCCCGCGCATCGCCTTGCCGCAGTGCCTTGATCGCGGGATCCTCGCTCGGTCCCTCAACGCCGTGGTTCCACGACAGGTTGTCGCTGTTTCCATCGCGATTGTGCTCGCCATTCGCCTCATTGTGCTTGCCCGCATAGGAGATGAGGTCGGCGAGCGAAAAGCCGTCATGAGCGGTGACGAAATTGATGCCGCGTGACAGCGGCCGATGCCGCCCGGCAAACACGTCGGCCGAACCCGCGAGCCGCGTCGCCATCTCGCCCAGCATGCCGGCATCGCCCCGCCAGAAGCGCCGCGCCGTGTCGCGATAATGGTCGTTCCACTCGCCCCAGAGCGCCGGGAAATTGCCGACCTGATAGCCGCCTGGCCCGATATCCCAAGGCTCGGCGATCAGTGCGAGATCGCGCAGTTCCGGGTCCTGCTGCATGGCGGCGAGGAACGGTGCATTGGGATCGAAGCCCTCCGGCCGCCGCCCGAGCGTCGCCGCCAGATCGAAGCGGAAGCCGTCGAGCCCGGTGCGCGCCCAGCGCCTCAGGCAATCCATGGCGAGCCGCGTCACCGGCGCGCGCTCCAGCGCCAGCGTGTTGCCGGTGCCGGCATCATTGATGAGCAGGCCGGGATCACTGAGCGCGTGGCGATAATAGGTGGCGTTGTCGAGCCCGCGCAGCGAGATGGTCGGCCCGAATGCGTCGCTCTCGCCGGAATGGTTCAGCACCACGTCGAGCACCACGGCGATGCCGGCCTCGTGCAGCCTGGCGATGGTCGCGCGCACCTCGGCAAAGCCGCCCGGCGCAAGGCGCACATCCGGCGCGCCGAACACCACCGGATTGTAGCCCCAGTAATTGGCGAGCCCGAGCGGCGGCAGATGGCGCTCGTCGATCCACGCCATTGACGGCATCAGTTCGACGGTGGAGATGCCGAGCCGCACCAGATGCTCGATGGCGGCCGGCTCGGTGAGCCCCGCAAAGGTGCCGCGCAACGCCTCGGGAATGCCGGGATGGCGCTTGGTGAAGCCGCGCACATGCAGCTCATAGATCACCTGGTCGCCCCAATCGAACGGCCTCCGGGCGGCCGGCGGCGCACCATCGGACGGCTGAACGATGGCCTTCGGCACGAACGGCGCGCTGTCCGTCTCGTCCTCCGCCGCACCCAGCGCGCGCTGGTCGAACAGCGCGGCATCGAGCCGGAATGGCCGGTCGAGCTGCTCGGCGTAAGGATCGACCAGCAGCTTGTGCGGGTTGAAGCGGTGGCCCGCTTCCGGACGCCACGGCCCATGAGCGCGCAGCCCGTAGCGCGCGCCGGGCGCGATGCCGGTGACATGCCCATGGAATACGTCGCCGCTGCGCGCCGGCAGCGTGATGCGCGCGGTCTCGCTGTCGGCCTCGTCGAACAGGCAGAACTCGATCGCCTCGGCATTGGCCGAGAACACCGCGACATTGACGCCGTCAGCATCCGCGGTGACGCCGAGCGGCTCGGGGTGGCCGGCGGTGACGGCGAGCGCGCTCATGCCGCGCGCTCCGCGACGACGTCGCGGAACAGCCTGGCATACTGCGCGGCCGGCAGGCGCCACGACACGTCGGTCGCCATCGCGTTGCGCTGGATCTTGCGCCAGGTAGGCTGGTCGGCCCACAGCGCCCCGGTGCGGCGCAGCGCGCCCTGCAACGCCGGCGCCGATACCGGCGAGAACTGGACGCCGGTGCCGACGCCCGCCGCTTTCGCCATCTCGTTCACATCCACCACCGTGTCGGCGAGCCCGCCGACCCGCGCCACCACCGGGAGCGCGCCGTAGCGCATCGCCGAGAGCTGGGTGAGACCGCACGGCTCGAAGCGGGACGGCACCAGCAGCGCATCGCAGCCGGCCTGCACCAGATGGGCCAGCGCCTCATCATAGCCAAGCACGGTGGCGATGCGGCCGGGATTGGCCCGCGCGGCACCGGTGAAGCGCTCGGCGAGCCAGGGATCGCCGGAACCGAGCACGGCGAGCTGCGCGCCCAAATCGAGCAGCGTGCCGAGCGAATCCGCCAGCATGTCCAGGCCCTTCTGCCAGGACAGCCGGCTTACCACGCCGAACAGCAGCGCCTTCGCGTCGAGATCGAGCCCGAACCGTCCTTTCAGCGCCGCCTTGTTGGCGACGCGCGCCTTGATCGTCCTGGCGTCGAACGGCGCCGCGATCAGCGCGTCGGTCGCCGGGTTCCAGACCTCGGTGTCGAGCCCATTGATGATGCCGTGCAGCGCGGAGCGCCGCAGGTTGAGCAGGCCCTCCAGCCCCATGCCGCCCTCGGGCAGCAATATCTCGCCGACATAGCCGGGCGAGACCGTGGTGATGCGGTCGGAGAGCTGGAGCCCGGCCTTCAGGAAGCCGATCATGCCGTAATATTCGACGCCGTCGATGGCGAAGGCGTGCGGCGGCAGGCCGAGCGCCGGCATCAGCTGGCGCGGGAACTGCCCCTGGAAGGCGATGTTGTGGATCGTCGTCACGCTGGCCGGGCGGCGCCCGCCGGCATAATGCAGATAGGCCGGCGCGAGGCCGGCCTGCCAGTCATGGGCGTGCACCACGTCCGGTACGAAGGCAGGCACCAGCCCGAAGCCGATCCCCGAGGCCACCGCGCCGAGCGCGGCGAAGCGTATGGCGTTGTCGGGATAGTCCTTGCCGTCGGCGCCGACATAGGGCCCACCGGGTCGGTCATAGAGATGCGGCGCGTCGATCACGAACAAATCGAGCCCGTGCGCCTTGGCCGCGAGCAGCCGCGCCGGCCCGCCGAACAGATGGTCGAAGGTGTGCACCGCCTCCGCCTTGCCGATGCCCGCCTTCACTGCGGGATAGCCGGGCACGAGGGTGCGCACAGCGATGTTCTCGGCGACGAGCGCGAGCGGCAGCGAGCCGGCGACATCGGCGAGCCCGCCGGTCTTGACCAGCGGAAACACCTCGGAGACGACCGAGAGGACCTTCAATTCGGACATGGGGCTCAGGATCCCAGCCGGTCGATCATGGGCTGGGTGATGAGGCAGATGCCCTTGTCGGTACGACGGAAGCGCTTGGCGTCGAGCTCGGGGTCCTCCCCGACCACGAGGCCCTCGGGAATGCGCACGTGGGAGTCGATGACGACATTCTTCAGCCGCGCCGAGCGGCCGACCTCGACATAAGGCAGGATCACCCCGTTCTCGATGCTGCCATAGGAATTCACCCGCACCCCGGTGAAAAGCAGCGCACGGCGCAGCGAGGAGCCGGAGACGATGCAGCCGCCGGAGACCAGCGAAGATATCGCCTGCCCGCGACGGCCTTCGTCATCATGGACGAACTTGGCCGGCGGGGTGATCTCGCCATAGGTCCAGATCGGCCAGTCGCGATCGTAGAGATCGAGTTCGGGCACCACGCCGGTGAGGTCGATATTCGCCTCCCAATAGGCGTCCACCGTGCCGACGTCGCGCCAGTACGGCGCGGTCTCCTGAGTCGAGCGAACGCAAGAGCGCGAGAAATGGTGCGCCCGCGCCGAGCCGTGCTTGACGATGTAGGGGATGATGTCCTTGCCGAAATCATGCGTCGAGTTCGGATCGGCGGCATCGCGCTTCAGCTGGTCGATCAGGAACTTGGTCTCGAACACATAGATGCCCATGCTGGCCAGCGCCTTGTCCGGATGACCAGGCATGGCCGGCGGATTCTTGGGCTTCTCCAGGAAGGAGATGATGCGGTCCTCCTCGTCGACATGCATCACGCCGAAAGCGCTGCCCTCGCTACGCGGCACTTCGAGGCAGCCCACGGTGACGTCGGCGTTCTGGTCGACGTGCTGCTGCAGCATCACCTCGTAGTCCTGCTTGTAGACGTGGTCGCCGGCCAGGATGATGATGTGCTTCGGCTCGTAGCCCTCGATGATGTCGAGGTTCTGATAGACCGCATCCGCCGTGCCGAGATACCACATGGTCTCGGATACGCGCTGGCTGGCGGGGAGCACGTCGAAGCTCTCGTTGCGCTCCGGACGGAAGAAGTTCCAGCCGCGCTGCATGTGGCGGATCAGGCTGTGCGCCTGGTACTGCGTCGCCACGCAGATGCGGCGGATGCCGGAATTCAGCGCGTTGGACAATGTGAAGTCGATGATGCGGGACTTGCCGCCGAAATACACCGCCGGCTTGGCTCGCCGGTCGGTGAGTTCCATCAACCGGCTGCCGCGACCACCGGCGAGCACATAGGCCATGGCCGTGCGGGAGATGGGAGCATTGGTTTGCGCCGGCCTCGTCATTGGAAGGACACTCCTCGATCACGCCCTGCCCGGAATGAGCGCATCATGACTCCGGGTCCAACTGGAAATAAACGGTTGCAAGCGGCGGCAGCACGATTTCTGCGCTGGCCGGCTGGCCATGCGCGGGAATGTCGTATGCTTGCGTACCACCGAGATTGCCCATGCCGGAGCCACCATACTCGCCGGCATCGGTATTGAGGATTTCACGCCAGCGCCCGGCCTGCGGCAGGCCGAGGCGATAGAAAGGGCGCGGCACCGGGGTGAAGTTCGAGACCATCACCACCGGGGGATGCTCGCCGTCGGTGCGCAGCCAGGCGAACACCGACTGGTCGGCATCATCGACCACGATCCACTGGAAGCCGTCCGGCTCGCAGTCGCGCGCATGCAGCGCCGGGTGCTGGCGATAGAGCCCGTTCAGCTCGCGCACCAGCAATTGCATGCCGCAATGATGCGGCCCCATATCCATCAGGTGCCAGTCGAGCGAGCGCTCCTCGCTCCATTCCGAGCGCTGGGCGAATTCCTGGCCCATGAACAGCAGCTTCTTGCCGGGATAGGCCCACATCAGCGCATAATAGGCGCGCATGGTCGCGAACTTCTGCCAGTCGTCGGCGCCGCCCATGCGGGTGAATACGGTGCCCTTCCCGTGCACGACTTCATCGTGCGAGATCGGCAGCACGAAATTCTCCGAGAAGGCGTACATCAGCCCGAAGGTGATCTTGTCGTGGTGCCAGCGCCGGTACACCGGATCTATCGCCATGTAGTCGAGCGTGTCGTGCATCCAGCCCATGTTCCACTTGAAGCCGAAGCCGAGGCCGCCGGCATGGACCGGCTGCGAGACTCCGGCCCATGAGGTAGATTCCTCGGCGATCACCACGCTGCCGGGATGCTCGGCATAGACCGTGGTGTTGGCGCGCCTGACAAACGAGACGGCGTCCTTGTTGTCGTTGGAACCGTCCGGATTGGGCGACCACTCGCCCTCTTTGCGCGAGTAATTGAGATAGAGCATCGAGGCCACCGCATCGACGCGCAGCCCATCGACATGGAAGCGGTCGAGCCAATAGAGCGCGCTGGCGGTGAGAAAGTTCGCCACCTCGCGCCGGCCGAAATCATAGATCGCGGTGTTCCAGTCGGGATGGAAGCCGCGCTTGGGATCGGCGTGCTCATAGAGCGGCGTGCCGTCGAAATGCGCGAGGCCATGAATGTCGGTGGGGAAATGCGCCGGCACCCAGTCGAGGATCACCGAGAGGCCGGCCTGGTGCGCGCGGTCGACGAAGCGTGCGAAGCCGTCCGGATCGCCGAAGCGGCTGGTCGGCGCGAACAGGCCGATCGGCTGGTAGCCCCACGAGGCATCGAGCGGATGCTCGGAGATCGGCAGCAATTCGATATGGGTGAAGCCCATCCAGGCGGCATAAGGCACCAGTTGGCCGGCGAGTTCGTCATAAGAGAGGAAGCGGTTTCCCTCGCCGCGCCGCCACGAGCCGAGATGCACCTCATAGATCGACATCGGCTTGCGCCGCGCCTCGCCCTCGGCCCGCGCCGAAATGTGCAACTCGTCATGGAAGGTGAAGTCGTCGGTACGTGCCACCACCGAGCCGGTCGCGGGACGGAACTCGCCGCGAAAGCCGAATGGATCGGCCTTGAGTGGCAGCAGCCGGCCGTCATGGGAGACGATCTCGTATTTGTAGATCGTACCCTCACCGACATCGGGGGCGAAGATCTCCCATAGCCCGCTATCGACGCGCTTGCGCATCTGGTGGCGGCGCCCGTCCCAGCCATTGAAGTCGCCGACCACCGAGACCCGCGCCGCATTGGGCGCCCACACCGCGAAGCCGGTGCCGGCCACGCCCTCGTGCGTCGCCACATGGGCGCCGAGCCGCTCATAGAGCTGGCGATGGGTGCCTTCGATCAGCAGATAATCGTCGACCTCGCCCAGCATGGGGCCGAAGCTGTAGGGGTCGCGCAGCACCCACTCGCCGCCCTCATTTCGGGCCCGCAGGCGGTAGCGCGCCCAGACCGGGCGACCGGGGGCGAAGCCCTCGAAGAAGCCGGCATCGTTGCGTCGCCAGAGATCGGCGATGACGCTGCCGTCATCCTCTATGGCTTCCAGGGTTGCTGCATTGGGGACGAAGGCGCGGATGACAACGCCGCCTTCTGCCTCATGGGGCCCGAGCAGCGCGAATGGATCAGCATGGCGGGCTCCCACCAGTGCGTCGACCTCGCGGTCGGGCGCCTGCCACGCCAACATGCTCTACCACCTTTCCTGCGCTCCGGACGCGTCACCAAGTCCGGACGAGAGTGAAGGTTCCGCTACCACCGCGCCAAAGTCCACTGCCTGCAAGCACTTGATCGGCAGCTACTTCGCCGCAGGTATTACTGGATACCCGCATTTCGCCAAATCCCGGGGACATTGCGCCCCCGGGGCAGATCAGGCAGCCGGCGAAAGACCGGCGGGCGGCAGCGGTCAGGGCGCGCGAGGGGCGCGAACCGGCACGTTCCAGATGTCCTTGGCATATTCGGAAATGGTGCGGTCGGACGAGAACCACCCCATGTTGGCGGTGTTGATGGCGCTCGAGGTCCACCAGGCGTCACGGTTGTTCCACTTGGCATCGACCGCGCGCTGCGCGTTCCAATAGGCGTCGAAGTCCGACGTCACCAGGAAGTAATCATGGTGGCGCAGCGCATTGACAAGCGGCTTGAAGCGGTCGCGCTCGCCCGGCGAGAACACGCCGGACTCGATGGCGTCCAGCACCTCGCCGAGATGCTCCGACGCCGAGATGGCGGAGAACTCGTCGATGCCGACGCGGCGGCGCTCCTCGACCTCCGCGGCAGTCAGGCCGAAGATGAAGATGTTGTCGTCGCCGACATGCTGCTTGATCTCGACATTGGCGCCGTCGAGCGTGCCGATGGTCAGCGCGCCGTTCAGCGCCATCTTCATGTTGCCGGTGCCGGAGGCTTCCATGCCGGCGGTCGAGATCTGCTCGGACAGGTCCGCCGCGGGGATGATGACCTCGGCGAGCGAGACATTGTAGTTCGGCAGGAACACCACCTTCAAAAGGTCGCGCACCGTCGGGTCGTCATTCACCACCTTCGCCACATCATTGGCGAGCTTGATGATGAGCTTGGCCTGGGCATAGCTCGCCGCCGCCTTGCCGGCGAAGATCTTCACCCGCGGCGCCCAGTTCTTCGCCGGATTGGCGCGCATCGCCTCATAGAGCGCGATGGTCTCCAATATGTTCAGCAACTGGCGCTTGTATTCGTGGATGCGCTTGATCTGCACGTCGAACAGCGCGCCCGGATTGACCTTGATGTCGAGCCGGTCGCGGATCACGCGGGCAAGGTTCACCTTGTTCTGCCGGCGCACGACGGCAAGGCGCTCATGCAGCGCGACATCGGCGGCCAGCGGCTCCAGCTTCTTGAGCGCGCCCGGATCGTCCAGCACCTCCGGCCCGCAGACATCGACAAGCAGGTTCAACAGGCCGGGATTGGACTGGTAGAGCCAGCGGCGGAAGGTGATGCCGTTGGTCTTGTTGTTCATGCGGTCCGGGAACACCCGGTGCAGGTCCTTGAACACCGTGACCTTCATCAGGTCGCTGTGCAGGCCGGCGACGCCGTTGATCGAATGCGAGCCGATGAAGGCGAGGTTGCCCATGCGCACGCGGCGGCCCTGCCCTTCCTCGATCAGCGAGACCGAGCTCAGCAGCGCGTCGTCGCCGGGGAATTTCTGCTTCACCGCATCGAGATGCATGGCGTTGATCAGGTAGATCAGCTGCATGTGGCGCGGCAGCACCCGCTCCATCAGCGGCACCGGCCAGGTCTCCAGCGCCTCCGGCAGCAGCGTGTGGTTGGTGTAGGAGATGGTGCGCTGGGTGATGTCCCACGCCTCGTCGAAAGCGAGGTCGTGATCGTCGACCAAAACACGCATCAGCTCGACCACCGCGATCGACGGGTGGGTGTCGTTGAGCTGGATCGACACTTTGTCGGGCAGCGAGCGCACGTCGCCGAAGCTGTCGACGTGGCGGCGCATCAGATCGTGCAACGAGGCGGCGGTGAAGAAATACTCCTGGCGCAGCCGCAGTTCCTGGCCCGCCGGGGTGGCGTCGCTCGGATAGAGGATCTTGGAGATCGACTCCGCCTTCACCTGCTCGACCAGCGCGCCGACATGGTCGCCCTGGTTGAAGGCGTCGAGCCGCAGCGGATCGGCGGCACGCGCCGACCACAGCCGCAGCGTGTTCACATGCTTGCCGCGCCAGCCGACGATCGGAGTGTCATAGGCCACCGCCTCGACCGTCTCGCTCGGGTGCCAGACCTGCTTCTTGCGATCGCCGCCCGTGGCGACGGCTTCCACCGAGCCGCCGAAGCCGACATCGTAGAACACTTCCGGCCGCTCAAATTCCCAGGGATTGCCGAAGGACAGCCAGTCCTCGGGATATTCCTGCTGCCAGCCATTCTTCACCACCTGCCGGAACAGGCCGTGATCGTAGCGGATGCCGTAGCCATAGGCGGCGATGGAGAGCGTCGCCATGCTTTCCATGAAGCAGGCGGCCAACCTTCCGAGGCCGCCATTGCCAAGCGCGGCGTCCGGCTCCACCTGGCGCAGCCGGTCGAGATCGACGCCGAGATCGCCGAGCGCGGCGCGCACCGTGTCGAGCATTTCGAGATTGGTCAGCGCGTCGAACAGCAGCCGGCCGATCAGGAATTCCAGCGAGAGGTAGTAAACCCGCTTGCGGCCTTCCGAATAGGTCTGGCGCGTCGAGGTGATCCAGCGGTCGACGATGCGGTCGCGGGTTGCGAAGGCGGTGGCGAGGAACCAGTCGCGGTCGCTCGCCGCTGCCGGGTTCTTGCCGACCGCATAAGTGAGCTTGGCGATGACGGCGGCGCGGAACTTCGCGACGTCGTCACTGGCAGCGGGCTGCTCCGCGCGCGGCGCGGCTTCCACTTTCTCGAGCATTTTTTCTTCGACCCCGACTGTCATGTGCAGCTTATGCTCCCGTCTCGACGCCGCGCGGCCCTGTCCTTCGAGGACCGAAAACGCCGCGGGCATCATCCATCTGCATGCAACCTTTTGGCCAGTTTCACGTGGTCGCGCTGCGCCCGCGCTGGAAGGCCGCAAGGCCGAGTGCCAGCCAGCCGACGATCAGGACCATACCGCCCGTTGGCGCGGCCATGGGAAAAATCGACACGTCCCACAGCACCCGCGCCGCCAGGGCGCCGCTGAACAGCGCCGTGCCGAGGCCGATCAGCCCGCCGCCAACATCTGAAAACGACCAGCCTTGCCCGCCCGCCGCCGCCCCGAGCGCGGCGCAGGCCGCGAGCGCGACGGCGCCGATCATAAGGAACTGCGCCGCGGTGGCGAGCGCCGGATCGCTGGTCATGTGCGCCGCGGCCGCGGCAGCCGCGACGCCGGCCGCGCCGAGCAGGCCGGCGAACAGCACGAGCAGACGGCGAAAGGCGTTCATGATTCACTCCATGGCGATGACGTGGAAGAAGGCGCCCGAGACAAGGCCGCTGCGGCTTCCCGCATGACCCATCTCATTACCTTGCCCATCCGCCAACGCGACAAGCGGCGCATCGTCGCCGCGTTCCGTGACAGTGGCGTAATGGAATTCGTGACCACGCAAGCGGGTGCCGGCCGGACCCAGTGGCGAGTCTGCGAGCAGGCTGGCCTGGCGATAGCCAAGGTTTAGCTTTCGCCTGGCAAAGCTGGTGCAATGCTTGAGCAATGCCAGCATCTCGTGGGTCTTGTGATCGACATCCTCCAGCGTGCGGCCAAGCACCATGTAGCCGCCGCACTCGCCATGGACCGGCCGGGTTTGCGCGAACGCGACCATGCCGGCGCGGAAGCGCGAGGCGCTTGCGAGCCGCGCGCCATGCAGCTCGGGATAGCCGCCCGGCAGCCAGCAGGCGTCGCAATCCTCCGGCGGGGCCTCGTCCGCGAGCGGCGAGAAGGTGACGACCTCCGCCCCGGCGCGTCGCCAGCCGGCCAGCATGTGCTCATAGGTGAAGCTGAAGGCGGCATCCTGCGCCAGCGCGATCCGCTGCCCCGGCGGCGGCACCGCGATGGCCGGCGCGGCACCGGCCGCCACCGGCGCGCCGATCGCCATCAGCGCATCGAGATCGACATGCTGCGCAGCAAAATCCGCGAGGCTGGCGAGATGGGCCGCCAGCGCGGGATGCTCCTGCGCCTGCACCAGGCCGAGATGGCGCTCCGGCAACGTCATCGCCGCCTCGCGCGGCAGGCTGCCCAAGAGCGGGATACCGAGCGCGCCGATGGCTTCGCTGGCCTGGGCGCGGTGGCGTGGGCTTGCCGACTTGTTGAGCACCACGCCCGCAATACGTACCGCCGGATCGTGGGTGGCGAAGCCGCGCACCACAGCCGCGGCGGATTGCGAATGGCCGGAAATGTCGAGCACCAGCACAACCGGCAGGCCGAGCCGGGCGGCAAGATCCGCCGCCGCGCCAGTGCGCTCCGGCGTGCCATACACGCCGTCGAACAGGCCCATCGAGGCCTCGATGATGACGAGGTCGGCATCCTCCGCCGCCTCGCCCGCCAGCGCGTCGATGAGTTCCGGCGGCATGGCGAAGCTGTCGAGGTTCAGTCCCGGCCGGCCGCTGGCCGCGGCATGGAAGGCGGGGTCGATATAATCAGGCCCCGATTTCACCGCGCGCACCTTGACGCCGCGCCGCCTCAACGCCCCGACGACGCCGAGCGTCAGCGTGGTCTTGCCGGAGCCGGAGCGCGGCGCGGCGATGATGAGGCCGCGTGCGGTCATGGAGCTTGCCCTGCTTCAGCATCCTTCGAGGCTCGCGGAGCCTGTCCTCGGGCTTGCCAAAGGCAAGACCCGTGGGCTCGCACCTCAGGATGACGTGGTTCTTTCAGATGAACGTCATCCTGAGGTGCTTGGGCAAAGCCCAAGCCTCGAAGGATGCCCACCCCGTGCGCCCTCACCCGCGCCCCCGGAACCGCCGCTGATACGCCGCGTCGTACAGCGCGCTCTCGCGGAATGTCTGCGCACCGAGCGCCGGCCCCACCAGGATCAGCGCCATCCGCTCCACCGGCTCGCCCGCCACCTGCCCGGCAATGTCACTGAGCGTCCCGCGCAGCACCCGCTCGCGCGGCCGCGTCGCCTCCACCACCACCGCCACCGGACACTCCGCGCCATAGAGCGGCGTGAGTTCGGCGACGATCCGTTCCAGCGCGTGGATGGCGAGATGCAGGACCAGCGTCGCGCCCGTCGCTCCGAAGGCGGCCAGCGTCTCGCCCGAAGGCATGGCGGAAGCGCGTCCCGAAACCCGCGTCAGCACCACGCTCTGCGCCACTTCCGGCACGGTGAGCTCGCGCCCCAGCACCGCCGCCGCCGCCGCAAAGGCCGGCACGCCCGGGGTCAGCGTATAGGCGATGCCTAGGCGCTCCAGCCGGCGCACCTGTTCGGCCACCGCGGAATAGATGGCGAGGTCGCCGGAATGCAGCCGCGCCACATCGAGCCCGGCCGCATCGGCCGCGACATATTCCGCCTCGATCTCGTCGAGCGAGAGCGGCGCGGTGTCGACGATGCGCGCGCCCGGCGGACACCAGGCGAGCATCTCCGGCGGCACTATGGAGCCGGCATAAAGGCACACCGGACAGCGGGCGATGAGATCGCGGCCGCGCAGCGTGATGAGATCTGCGGCGCCAGGCCCGGCGCCGATGAAATGCACGCTCACGTCTTGTCCTCCTCCCGCGCCAGCGCGCAGGTGACGGAGCCGAGCACGAAGCGCGGCCCGACCAGGCTGGAACGCCGCCCGGCCACCGCAAGCGCCGCGGCTTCGGCAACCGAAGGCACGCCCATCAGCGCCACCACGCGGTCGGAATGGCTCACGGTGCGGGCCGCGGCAGCTTCCATCTGCGCCTGCGGCACCATGACCAGCAACAGACCGAGATCGAGCGCTGCGGTCATGATGCCGGCCTCACTGCCCTTCAGCGCCGGCGTCGCCATCAGCGAGATGTCGCACAGCTTCACTTCGTAGCGGGCCATGGCACCCTCGACCGCGGCGCGCACCTCGCGCGCGGTGACGCCGCGCCGGCTGCCTATGCCGGCGACGAACTTCGTCGTCATGGCTTCACCCAGCGCCATTGCGTGACCGGCATGGAAGGTCGCCAGCCGGTGACGGTGCCGACCGGCGCCGCATGGGAGACGGCGATGCGCACCAGTTCGCCGCCGAGCGTGGCCTGCTTTGCCAGCAGCAGCGCCTCGGTCTCCAGCGTGACGGCATTGACGACGAGCCGCCCCTCCGGACGCAGCGCCGCGATGGCGGAGTCGAGCACGCCTTCGTCGCCCGCCCCACCGCCGATGAAGATGGCGTCCGGTATCGGCAGTCCCGCCAACGCGGCCGGCGCGCGGCCCTCCACCACCTCAAGCCCGGGTACGCCAAGGCTCCACGCATTGCTGCGGACCCGCGCGGCGCGCACCGTCCGCTCCTCCACCGCGACGGCGCGCAGCGAGGGATCGGCCAGCATCCATTCGATGGCGACCGAACCGGCGCCGGCGCCGATGTCCCACAACAGCTCGCCCCGGCGCGGCGCCAGCGCGGCGAGCGTCACTGCGCGAATGTCGCGCTTGGTGAGCTGGCCGTCATTCTCGAAGCAGTCGTCCGGCAGGCCGGGCGTCAACGGGACGATGCGCGCGCCTTCCTCCGCGACGACCTCGATGCCGACAAGGTTCAGCGCATCGACCTCCTCGGAGCCCAGATCGGCGGCACAGCCGCTGCGCACCCGCTCGCGCCCGCCCCCCAGCGCTTCCAGCACGTGCATTTTCGAGGCACCGAAACCGTCACGGTCGAGCAGCCGCGCCACCGCCGCGGGTCCCTCGCCATCCGATGTCAGCACAAGGATCTGCCGGCCCGGGTGCAGATGCGGGCGTATCAGTTCCACCGCCCGCCCATGCACCGAAAGGCAGACCACATCCTGCAAGGCCCAGCCGAGCCGGGCGGCGGCAAGGCTGAAGGCGGAAGGCGCCGGCATCACCCGCATCTCGGCGGCCGGCACGTGGCGCGCCAGCGTGGCCCCGACGCCATAAAAGAACGGATCGCCGGAGGCGACCACGCAGACCCGCCGGCCGCGCAAGGCGAGCACGGCGGCAATGCCGTCGTTGAGCGGGCTCGGCCAGTTGAACGCCTGGCCGCGCACCAGGTCACCGGCGAGCGCGAGGTGCCGCCGGCCGCCGAACACGATCTCCGCCTCGGAGATCAAGGCCTGCGCCGTGGGCGACAGGCCCGTCGCGCCATCCTCGCCGATGCCGACAATGGACAGCCAGCGCGCGCCCGGCGCATGGTCGGGCGCAATGGAACCGGGATTAGCCATAGACGTGTCCACCCGCCGCATCCTCATTCTCGGCGGCACCACCGAGGCGCGCCTGCTGGCGGAACGCCTCGCTGCGCGCGACGACATCAATGTCACCGTGTCCCTTGCCGGGCGCACGCGCAAGCCGCTCGATATGCCGGCTACGATCCGCGTCGGCGGCTTCGGCGGCGCGGGCGGGCTGGCGGAGTATCTGCGTGCCGAAGCGATCGACGCGCTGGTCGACGCCACCCACCCGTTCGCCGCCACCATGTCCTTCAACGCGGCCGAAGCGGCGCGGCTCGCCGGCGTACCGCTGCTCGCCCTGGCTCGTGCCCCCTGGGAGCACCAGCCCGGCGACATCTGGCGCGAGGCGGCCGATGTGGCGGAAGCGGTCAGCTTGCTCGGTGCGACGTCGCGCCGCGTGCTGGTCGCGCTCGGCCGCAACGAGGTGAGCGCGCTGGAAGCGGCGCCTCAGCATGCCTATTGGGTGCGCAGCGTCGATCCGGTCGAGCCGCCGCTGCGGCTGGATGAGGCGCACTATATCGTGGCGCGCGGACCGTTTCCCGAAGGGGAGGAGCGCGACTTGCTGAAGCGGCACCGCATCGACGCCGTGCTCGCCAAGAACAGCGGCGGCGATGCCACCTACGGCAAGATCGCCGCGGCGCGGACGCTCGGCATCGAGGTGATCCTGGTAAAGCGCCCGCCCCGCCCGGAGGTGCCGACGGCAGGCAGCGTCGAGGCGGCGATGGTGTGGCTCAACGCTCACCCCGCCGCCCTCGCACTCCGCGGCGAGTAGACCAGCGGCGGCATTCCTTCCCGCTCCACCACGCGCGTCTCCGCCGAGCCGATGATGATGCAGGTCGCCATGTCCGCCATGTCGGAACGCGCCTCGCCGAGCGGCACTACCGCCAGCCGCTCGTCCACGCGCCCCACCGCATGGCCGAACATCACCGGCGTTCCCGCCGGCAGCACGCCGCGCAGCAGATCGAACGCGGTGCCGAGCTGCCACGGCCGCGCCTTCGAGACCGGATTGTAGAACGCGATGACGAAGCCCGCCTCGGCCGCCAGCCTCACACGGCGTTCCACCAGATCCCAGGGCTTGAGATTGTCGGAAAGCGAGATGGCGCAGAAATCATGGCCCAGCGGCGCACCTGCCTTGGCCGCCACCGCGAGCATGGCGGTAATGCCCGGCACCACCTCGATATCGAGCGCGCGCCACTTGGCAGGCCCGGCCTCGATCGCCTCGATCACCGCGGCGGCCATGGCGAACACGCCGGGATCGCCGCCCGAGACCATCGCGACCCTGGCTCCGCTTGAGGCATGCTCAAGCGCAGCCCTTGCCCTGCCAAGCTCCTCGCGGTTGTCGGAGGCGTGGCGGGTCTGGCCGGGGCACTCCGGCACACGGGCGAGATAGGGTTCATAGCCGTAGAGCACCTCGGCCACGGCGAGCGCTTCCGCCGCCTGCGGCGTCAGGAAGCGCTCGTCGCCCGGCCCGAGCCCAACGACCACCAGCCGCCCACTCACGACCTGGCCTCCCAGCCCGGCACCAGCACGATAGCGAAATACGGTGCCGGCGCCTCGTCGCGCTCGGCGAGCGGAAGCGAGTGTCCGCCTTCCATGGTGCCGCGCTCGACATAGAGCGCGCGCTGCAGCCGGCCGGCGCTCGCCAGCGCGCGGCGGATCTTCGGCAGGTTGCGTCCGACCTTCATGATGATCGCGGCGTCGGCCTCGCGCAGCCGCCGTGCCAGTTCATCCTCGTCGAGCGTGCCCGGCAGCACGCAGAGCACGTCATCGCCTTGCGCGATGGGCGTGCCGGCCTGCGACCAGCAACCGGACATGCCGGTGACGCCGGGGATCACCTCGGCGGCATACCTCGACGCAAGGCGCACATGCAGGTGCATGTAGGAACCGTAGAACAGCGGATCGCCCTCGGAGAGCACCGCCACGGTGCGCCCGGCATCGAGATGTGCCGCCACCGTGCGGGCGGAGTCGTCATAGAAGCCGGTGATCGCGGCGCGATAAGCCTCGTCATGCCGGTGCGCCTCGGTCGTCACCGGGTAGCCCAGCGCCAATTCCTCCGCACCCACGCGAAAATGGGCACACGCGGTGGCGCGGGCATGGCTGCCATTTCCGAGTTTGGCGAAATAGGCGACGACATCGGCCTCGCCGAGCGCGCGCACCGCCTTCAGCGTCATCAGTTCCGGATCGCCGGGGCCGACGCCGACGCCGATCAAACGGCCTGTCATATGCCGGCCCTCGCCAGCGCATTGATGGCCGCGGCGGTCATGGCACTCCCGCCGAGACGCCCGCGCACCACCAGCCACGGCACGCCATGATCGCCCGCCGCCAGCGCATCCTTGGACTCCGCCGCGCCGACAAAGCCGACGGGAATGCCGAGGATCGCCGCCGGTTGCGGCGCGCCCTCCTCCAGCATTTCCAGCAGCCGGAACAAGGCGGTCGGCGCATTGCCGATGGCGACCACGGCGCCGTCGAGATAAGGCCGCCACAGCTCCAGCGCCGCCGCCGAGCGTGTGGTGCCGCGCTCCTCCGCCAGCCGCGGCACGGCGGGATCGCGCAGCGTGCAGATCACCTCATTGCTCGCCGGCAGGCGGGCGCGCGTGATGCCGCGCGCCACCATCTCGGCATCGCACAGGACCGGCGCGCCGGCTTGAAGCGCAGCGCGGCCCGCGCGCACCACGCCGCGCCCGAAATCGATGGCGGTGGCGGCTTCGACCAGCCCGCAGGCATGGATCATTCGCACCGCGACGTCGGCCTCCTCCGGCGTGAAGCGGCCGAGATCGGCCTCTTCGCGGATGATGGCGAAGGAACGCTCATAGATGGCGGCGCCGTCGCGCACATAGTCGAATGGATGCGCCTCAGCCACCATGCTTCTCCAGAATGCGGTGCGCGGCTGCCGCCAGCTCCGTCTCTAGGACGATGAGCCGTGGCGCGTCGCGCGGCACGCCTTCGACCACGAGACCGGCCCCGCCGTCCACCCCCACTATGGTGAGATCGGCCGCACCGGGATGCGCGCACCCCTTGGCGCAACCCGAAACGTGCAGGCTGCGCCCCGCCGCGAGCGGCGCCAGTTCAGCCGCCAGCGCGCGCGTTTCGATGCGGCCGGAGGCGCAGGCCGGCCGGCCCGGACAGGCTGAAACGGAGCGGCGCGGATCGTTGGGATCCGTGATGAAGCCGAGGGCGGCGGCTTCGCGGCGACCCATGTCGGCGCTCGGCTCGGTCACGCCGATGATAAGCAGCGCGCGTCCGAAGCAGGTGGCGACGCTTGAGGCCCCGGCCCGTTCGGCAAGCGCCGCAAGCCCGGCCACAGCGGCATGGTCGGTCTGGCCAAAGGCGAGGCCGAGGCCGAGTGCGAGGCGGCCGTCCGTGAGGCTGTGGATGCCGATGGGCTCGGCGGGTGGGCGTTGATGACTGGTTTCTTTGACAACCTCATCCTGAGGTGCTCGGGCAAAGCCCGAGCCTCGAAGGATGCTCGCCACAGATGGGCGTTGCCTTGCTTCAACATCCTTAGAGGCCGCCTGCGGCGGCACCTCAGGATGAGGTCGTAGAGATCGGGCCACGAGGTCTGCCATCCGCGCCGCCGATCCCTGCGCAGCGAGCAGGGCCAGAAGCCGGAACACTGTCCCCGCCGCCTCGTGGCGCTCGACGACGCGCAGCGCCACGCCGCCAGCCTCCAGCGCCAGCCGGTCGGCATCGAGCGCCGTCAGCCGGATATCGGCGGCGAGCCCATCGAGATGCAGCGCGCCGCCGCCATCGACGATCACCGTGACCTTTGGCGCCAGCCCACCTGCCAACGGCAAAGCCAGCTGCGCGATTTCCTGCGCCAACGGACGCGGATCGAGCGCCGCCATGGGATCGAGCCCGGCGAGCGGATTGGTCTCGACCGCCAGCCCTTCGCGCACTGCGATACCGAGCGCGCCGACGCCCGCCGCGAAATCCGGCGCGCTGGCGGAGGTCAGCCCGCGCACTTGCAGGCTGCCCCGCGCGGATAGCTCAACTATGCCATTGCCACAGCATTGGCTGAGCTTTGCCAGACCCGTGAGTTGGCTCGGCCTCATCGGCGCAGCCAGTGCGATGCGTGCCAGCAGGCCGTCGCCGGTCGCCATCGGTGCCGGCAAGGTCGGGCAGGCGCCGCGGCGCATCGCGGAAGCGCTCATTCCGCCGCCTCCCCGCTGACGACGGCGAGACCAGCATCGACATCGTTGCGGCGCGGATGCCAGAGCCCCTTGGCGCGCGCCTCGCCGAAGCGCGCCGCCACCACGCGCGCGGCATCGGGGCTCGCCGTCATCAGGAAATCACGCACCGCGGCATCGCCGAGGAAGGCGTCGTGCAGCAGTTCGATCAGATGCGACGGCACCGCCCGTGTGGTTTCGGCAAAGCCGACCAGCCGGTCGACGGTCTCCGCCATCTCGGCGGCGCCGCGCGGCCCGTGACGCATCAGCCCGGCGAGATAGCGCGGGTCGGCCCGGCCGCGCACGATGCGCGCCAGCGCCTCACTGAGCGGGCGCGCACGCGGCCGCAGCGGATCGGCGGTGTCGAGGACGACAAGGTCCGGCATCCTGCCGAGCCGTTCCGCCGCCGCGGCGAAGCCGCCGATGAAGGCAAGATCGGCATCGCCCTCCAGCAGGTCGCGGCCCGGATCATCGCCGGCATGGACCAGCAGGTCCGCCGTGGCAACGCGCTCGGTGAAGACATCGGACGCCTGCCCCTCGCCCTCCACACCGCCATAGGCATGGGAGGCGGCGCCGAGATAGGCGTCGCCCATCTCCTCGCGCGTCGCTGTGCCCAGCATCTGCTCAACGCCGGCACCATAGGCGCCCGGCGCGGTGCCGAAGATGCGCGGCGCATTTGGAGTAGCCGCGAGCGGGTTGTCCTCCGCCGGCTCGTCACGTGCGGCGACGGCGCGGACGGCGGCGTCGATCAGTGCGATCTGCGCCGGGAACAGGTCGCGGAACAGGCCGGAGATGCGGAAGGTGACGTCGACCCGCGGCCGGCCCATCGCCGCGGTCGGCAGCACCTCGATGCCGGTGATGCGGCCGGTCGCGTTGTCCCACATCGGCCGGCAGCCCATCAGTGCGAGGCCCTGCGCGATCTCCTCGCCGCCGGTGCGGAGCGACGCGCTGCCCCAGAGGTCGAGCACCAGCGAGCGCGGCCAGTCGCCATGGGCCTGCGCATAGGCGCGAACCACTTCCTCCGCGGCGAGGCGGCCGAGATCGAAGGCGGTCGGCGTCGGCAGCGTGCGCGGGTCCGAGGTGAAGAGGTTGCGCCCGGTCGGCAGCACGTCGGTGCGTCCGCGCCCCGGCGCGCCGGCCGGCCCGGCGGCGACGCGGTGGCCATCCAATGCAGCAAGCAGAGCATCGCGCTCGGCATCGCCGCAGACGCCGCGGCCATAAATATGGAAGCCGTCCTTGAGCCGCAGTTCCTTCACATCGCACAGCCAGGCATCGATGCGCTTCAGCGCCTCGTCCGCGTTGCCGCCGACACCCGCCTCGCGGGCGAGCCCGGTACGCTCGGCCTCCTCGACGATGAGCATGGCCAGACGCTCGCGCCGACGGCGGTCGAGCCCGTCGGCCTGCGCATATTCGTCGAGCAGGCGTTCGAGTTCGCGGGCATCGCCGGAGAGCCCGCCCTCGATCAGCGGCGGCGGCAAATGGCCGAGCGTCACGGCCGCGATGCGTCGCTTGGCCTGCGCCGCCTCGCCGGGATTGGAGACGATGAAGGGATAGATGATGGGGAGCGCGCCCAGCACCAGTTCCGGAAAGCAGGCCGAAGTCAGCGCGACATGCTTGCCCGGCAGCCATTCCAGCGTGCCATGCGCGCCCATATGGACGAGGGCATCGACCTTCGCGACATGGCGAAGCCAGAGGCCGAAGGCGACCAGCGCATGGCGCGGCGGCAGTGCGGGGTCGTGATAATCCGCGCGTCGATGCTCGTGGCGGCCGCGATCGGGCGCAATGCCGACAAGGATATTGCCGCACCAGGCGGCGCGGAAATGGAAGGCGCCGTCGTGGACATCGGGGTCGGTGGCGGGATCGCCCCAGGCAGCGTGGAGGGATTCGCGTGCGGCCGAGGGGAGTTCGGCGAGGAGGCCGTGATAGTCTTCGATTGAAAGAACCACGTCATCCTGAGGTGCGAGCGCAGCGAGCCTCGAAGGATGCTCGCCCCGCCCACCCGGACGGGCATCCTTCGAGGCCCGGCTGACGCCGGGCACCTCAGGATGACGTGGTTCTTGAATGGATAGCGCGCCCAGCAGTGCCCGCTCGTCCGCCGGCACGCCCTCGACCGCATACCCTGCCGCCCGCAAATCCCCGAGCAGCGAGAGGATGCTCGCCGGCACGTCGAGCCCGACCGCCCAGCCGGTGCGGCCTGGCGCGCCGGCATAGTCCGGCATCAGCACGGCGACGCGGCGCTCTGCGCGCGGCGTCGCTTGCAGGCGCGCCAGTGCTGCGACGCGCTTGGCAACCTGCGCGATGCGGTCCGGCTCCGGCCGGTTGACGAGGCCGGTGAAGCCGAGGTCGTCATCGGCGGCCGCCGGCGCCTTGAAGGACAGCGCGCCTGCGAGGATGCGCCCGTCGAGCTCCGGCAGCACCACATGCATGGCAAGGTCGGCGCTGGCCAGGCCACGTGCACCGCTCGCCCACGCCTCGCGCTTGGTGGTGGCGACGACCGCCTGCAGCACGGGAACGCCGGGCGCATCCAGCACCGTCGCCTCTCCGGGATCGCCGGCGGCGAAGGCGGTGAGAGTGACGATGGCGGTGGGATTCAGCTTTGCCAGTGCCTCGGTGAGGAAAGCGGCGGAGGCGGGATCCTTCAGGCTGGCGACGAAGATCGGCTTCGGCGTCAGGCCGCGCGCTTCGAGCGCGGCGCACAGCGCGTCGACAGGAGCGGTATCGTCGGCGAGCCACATAGAGCGGTAGAAGATGATCGGGATTGCGGAGCCAGCCTTTGCGCGGGCTTCCCCCTCACCCAACCCTCTCCCCCACGGGGAGAGGGCTTTCGCGATCGAAGCGCCTTCTGCTCCCTCTCCCCGACGGGGAGAGGGTTGGGGTGAGGGGGACCACGCGTAGAAGCCCGCGAGCGGCACCTCTTGCGGCACCGGCGCTTCCAACCCCGCCAACCGGCGCAATAGCGCCCGCATGTTCGCAGGCCCGCCGGCGCGGAAATAGCCGAGCAGCGCTTCCAACTCGGCGGCCGGCACCGTCGACGCTTCGCTCAGGCGCGGGTCGTCACGATCCTCTCCCGGCAGCACCGCGAGCGCGATGCCCTTTTCCCGTGCCACTACGGACAGCCGCTCGACGCCATAGCGCCACCAGTCGAGCCCGCCGAGCAGGCGCACGACGACAAATTTCGCTTTCGACGCGACCTTGTCGACCCACAGGTCAACCGACATCGGATGGCGCAGGTCGCGCAGGCTGGCGAGGCGCAGGCTGGGCAGCGTGTCGCGCTCGGCACGCCACGCCCGCGCCAAGGCGCCGAGGTCGCTGTCGGTGAAGGACGCCACCACCATCTCGCCCGGCGTCTGGCCGAGATCGACCGGCTCGACCAGATCGTCGAGCGTCGCGCTGGTGGTGGTGAGGATGTGCATGGCCGGTCGCCGGTTCCTCGGATCGTCATCCCGGCCGCAGCGAAGCGGAGAGCCGGGATCGTAGGAAGGAGAAGAGCATCACGCGATCCCGGATTAACGGCCTGCGGCCACTCCGGGATGACGACAATTCTTAGACCGCCTCCAGCACGCCGAGCGCCCGTTCCACCGCGGCGCGGTCAAGCCCCTTCAGCCCGATCACCACGAGCCGGCCGGCGCGCTCGCCGGCACCCCAAGCGCGGTCATATTGCTGCGTGACCCGCGGCCCGACCGCCTGAACCAGCAGCCGCATCGGCTTGCCCGTCACCGCGACGAAGCCCTTCACCCGCAGCGCGCCCGCCTCCTCCGCGGCACGCGCGATGCGGGCGGAAAGCTCTTCAGGGTTAGCGACTTCGGGGACATTTATGACAAAACTGTCAAAGTCGTCATGATCGTGCTCAAGCTCATTATCATGGTGGGTGCGACGGTTCTCGATGTCGGCCTCGGTGCCGACACCGAGGCCCAGCAGCACCGCTGGATCGAGCCGGCCGGCCACCGCGCTCACCACCCGCACCGCACGCGGCAGGCTGGCATCGAGCACCGCCTTGGCCCGTTCAGCGCCGGCTCGGTCGACGAGATCGCCCTTGGTCAGCACCACGAGATCGGCGCAGGCGATCTGGTCCTCGAACACTTCCTCGATCGGATCGTCATGGTCGAGCGCGGCGTCGCCCGCCCGCTGCTCGGCCAGCGCATCGAGATCATTGGCGACGCGCCCGGCAGCCAGCGCCTCACCGTCCACCACCGCCACCACGCCGTCGACCGTCACCCGGCTCCTGATCGCCGGCCAGTGGAACGCCTGCACCAGCGGCTTCGGCAAAGCCAGGCCCGAGGTCTCGATCAGGATGTGCTCGACCTTCGGCTCCAGCGCCAGGATGGCGTCGAGCGCGGGAACGAAATCATCCGCCACGGTGCAGCAGATGCAGCCATTCGCCAGCTCGACGATGTTCTCCTCCGGGCAGGCCTCATTGCCGCAGCCCCTGAGTATCTCGCCGTCAATGCCGACATCGCCGAACTCATTGACGATCACCGCCAGCCGCCGGCCCTTGGCTTCGGTGAGCACATGGCGGATCAGCGTCGTCTTCCCCGAGCCGAGGAAGCCGGTGACGATGGTGCACGGCACTTTTCTGAGGTCGGAACTCATGCGGCGTCTCCAACGAATCAAATCGCGAGGCGCGCCGGCCATGGGCGAATGCCCATCGAGGGCCGTGAGGCCCTTCCATGCACGCCGGGCACCCCGCCTGCGCACACGACCGGACCGATGGCAGGTCTCCTGGCTCGCGGGTCGCCGCCCACTCGCCGCCTTCCCGGACATCGCGTCCAGTGGCTTGAGGCGTGGGCTCGCCGCTTACAGTTGCGGGGGCAGCCGCGGAATTGGAGCCGCCTTTCAGCAAGGCCGCTCCGCACCGCATTCCCTCTTCGTCCCTCCCTGGCGGGAAGGAACCGTCGGTCGCGGCCACTAAAGGAGCCGGCATCGCGAATGTCAACGCACCCGGTTGCGGCGCGGCGGGCGTCCTCTATAGTCGCCGGAGTCGTCGGTTCCCGTGGTGCGCACGGGACGCAAGACGGGAACGCGGTGGGACGGAGCATTCCGTCGAATCCGCGGCTGCCCCCGCAACTGTAAGCGGCGAGCCCACTCTCCACTGGCCACTGGCTTTCGAGCCGGGAAGGCGGAGAGCAGGCCGAGACCCGCGAGCCAGGAGACCGGCCGGCGACGCAACGCCAACCGACCCTCGGGTGGAGGGTTCAGGAGACCGCAATGAATACGAAGAAGACCGGCACGCAGAACACCGCGACCCTTGCCGTCGAGACCCCCGCGTCCCGCGCGCTCGCCATCACCTTCGCCGCCTTGCTCGGCGTGTTCGTGGTCGGCGGCGTGGGCTTCTCCCACATCAGCGCCGTGCACAATGCGTCGCACGACGTGCGCCACGCCACTGCCTTCCCCTGTCACTGAGCACGCGGGGGGACAGGCATGTCACTTTTCAGGACGATTCTGTTCGTTGCGGCCCTTGCCGGTATCGGCAGCGGCGTGGTCGCCGCCGGCATCCACATGGTCGGCGCCGTGCCGCTGATCCTCAAGGCCGAGACCTATGAGAGCGCGGCCGAAGCCACGGAAGCGCCGGCCGCACAAGCACCAGTGGCACATGCGCATGATGCCGCCACGCCCGCTCATGAGCACGACGCCGACGAATGGGCGCCGAGCGACGGCTTCGAGCGCAACGGCCTCACGCTGGTCTTCATGGTGCTCACCGGCTTCGGCTTCGGCCTGCTGCTGATGGCGGCAAGCGAGCTGGCCGGCGGCATCGACGGCTGGCGGCAGGGCATCCTCTGGGGTTTCGCCGGCTTCGCGGTGTTCACCCTCGCTCCTCAGCTCGGCCTGCCTCCGGAGCTCCCGGCCATGCCGGCGGCCGACCTCATGGCGCGACAGATCTGGTGGATCGGCACCGCGGCCGCTACCGCCGGCGGCCTCGCGCTGCTGGTGTTCGGCCGCGTGCCATTGCTCGCCGCACTCGGCGTCATGCTGATCCTCATCCCGCACGTCATCGGTGCACCGCAGCCGGCGAGCTTCGAGACGCCGATCCCGGAGGGGCTGCATCACAGCTTCGTCGTCGCTTCGGTGGCCTCCAGCTTCGTGTTCTGGGTGCTGCTCGGCGGGCTGGCCGGCTGGCTGCGTCCACGGATCGCCGCGCTCGAGGCGAACCGCGCTCTGGCGCGGGCGGCGTGAAACTCACCTTCATCCTCGGCGGCGCGCGCTCCGGCAAGAGCCGCCACGCCGAGGTGCTGGTGGAACGCCTGCCCTCGCCCTGGACCTACGTCGCCACGGCCGAAGCCTATGATGACGAGATGGTGGAGCGCATCGCGCTCCACCGCTCGCGGCGCGGCGCGGGTTGGGAAACCATCGACGCTCCCCACCACCTCGCCGCGAGCCTGATGACCGTGCCGCCCGAGCGCCCGGTGCTGGTCGACTGCCTGACGCTCTGGCTCTCCAACCGCATGCTGGGCGACGCCGATATCGAGATGGAGAGCGCGGTGCTGGAAGCGGCACTGCTGGCGCGCGAGGCGCCGCTGTTCGTGGTCTCCAACGAGGTCGGGCTCGGCATCGTGCCGGACAATACGCTGGCGCGGCGCTTCCGCGACGCCCAGGGCCGGCTCAACCAGCGCATCGCCACCTTTGCCGACGAGGTAGTGCTGATGGTTGCCGGGCTGCCTTTGAAGGTGAAGGGATGAGCGCGATCACGCCCGAAGAAATTACTCCGGAAGAGGCCGAGCGCCACCGTGCCAAGATGGCGAAGCGCAAGGCGGTGCAGGACGCCGAGGTGGCGGAGAAGTCGGTCGAGAAGGGCCTGCTCATCGTCCATACCGGCCCCGGCAAGGGCAAATCCACCGCCGCCTTCGGCCTCGCTCTGCGCACGCTCGGCCGACCTGACGAAGGCATCGGCGGGCGGGTCGGCGTAGTCCAGTTCATCAAGGGCGCCTGGCATTCGGCCGAGCGCGACGCGCTTGAAACCTTCGGCGAGCGGGTCGAATGGCACACCATGGGCGAAGGCTTCACCTGGGAGACCCAGGACCTCAGCCGCGATATCGCCGCCGCGCAGCGCGCCTGGGCAAAGGCGCTGGAGCTGATGGCGGATGAGCGCATCGGGCTGGTCATCCTGGATGAGCTGAACATCGCGCTGCGCTACGACTATCTGCCCTTGGATCACGTTGTGGCCGCCTTGAGTGGGCGTCGCGCCGGGCTGCACGTCGTCGTCACCGGCCGCAACGCCAAGCCGGCGCTGATCGAGGCGGCGGATCTCGTCACCGAGATGGGATTGGTGAAGCACCACTTCGCCGCCGGGGTAAAGGCTCAGAAGGGGGTCGAGTTTTGAGGGGTGCGGGGGTGAGCATCCTTCGAGGCTCGCTGCGCTCGCACCTCAGGATGACGTTCATCTGTAGGCGCGCCGTCATCCTGAGGTGCTCGGGCAGCGCCCGAGCCTCGAAGGATGCTGAAACAGGACGCCCCTGATGACCCGCGCCCTCATGTTCCAGGGCACCGGCTCGGATGTCGGCAAGTCGCTCATCGTCGCCGGCCTCGCCCGCGCTTTCGCCAATCGCGGCCTCAAGGTCCGCCCGTTCAAGCCGCAGAACATGTCGAACAATGCGGCGGTCACTGCCGACGGCGGCGAGATCGGCCGGGCGCAGGCACTGCAGGCCCGCGCCGCCCGGGTAGCGCCGTCAGTCCATATGAACCCGGTGCTGTTGAAGCCGCAGAGTGAGACCGGCGCGCAGATCGTGGTGCAGGGCCGCGTCCACGCCACCGCCCGCGCGGCGGAGTACCAGTCGATCAAGCCGACGCTGATGCCGGCGGTGCTGGAAAGTTTCGCCCGCCTCGCGCATGAGGCCGATCTCGTGCTGGTGGAAGGCGCCGGCTCGGCCTCCGAGATCAATCTGCGCACCGCGGACATCGCCAATATGGGCTTCGCCCGCGCTGCCAATGTGCCCGTCGTGCTGATCGGCGACATCGAGCGCGGCGGGGTAATCGCCAGCCTGGTCGGCACTCATGCGGTGCTGCCGGCGGATGACGCCGCGATGATCCGGGGCTTCCTCGTCAATCGGTTCCGTGGCGACCCGGCGCTGTTCGCGGCCGGCATGGAGGAAATTGCCCGCCGCACCGGCTGGACGAGCCTCGGCCTCATCCCGTTCTTCGCGGGCGCGCATCGGCTACCGGCGGAAGATGCGCTCGGGCTCGACGGTGCGCGGCCGGCAAAGCCCGGCGCGAAGCTGCGCATCGCCGTGCCGATCCTGCCGCGCATCTCGAACTTCGATGACCTCGATCCGCTGGATGCCGAGCCCTCGGTCGAAATCATCCGGGTGAAGCCGGGAAGCCCCCTGCCCGGCGATGCGCAGCTCGTCATCCTGCCCGGCTCCAAGTCGACCATTCCCGACCTCGCCGCGCTGCGGGCGAATGGCTGGGACATCGACCTCGCCGCCCATGTGCGGCGCGGCGGCCACGTGCTGGGCCTGTGCGGCGGCTACCAGATGCTGGGCCGTAGCATTGCCGATCCGGACGGCATCGAGGGCCCTGCCGGCGCCGTGCCCGGGCTCGGCTTGCTGGACGTGGAGACCGTGCTCTCCGGCGAGAAGCGCCTCGCCGCGGTCACCGGGGAGACGACCGACGGCATCGTCTTCGTGGGCTATGAAATGCATATGGGCGTCACCGAGGGGCCGGGCCGTGCCCGCCCCTTCTGCCGCATCGGCGGCGCGCCCGAGGGCGCGGTCTCGCCGGACGGACGCATCATCGGCACCTATGCGCACGGCCTGTTCGCTGATGATCGCCAGCGCGCCGCCTGGCTGCAGCGACTGGGCGCCGGCCCGGCGCAGGTCGCCTATGAGGATGGCGTCGAGGCGACGCTCGATGCGCTGGCCGCGCATCTCGAGGCGCACATCGACCTCGACCACCTGCTGGAACTGGCGACGCCGATCAGCGTATGAGGGCGATGGCGCCCGCAGTGCCACCCATCGGGCGGCTGTCGCTCGGGGAGAATTTCCAGTCGGTATTGTTGAGGATCAAGCGGTTCACCACCATCGACAGCTTGTCCGCGGTGACGTTGCTGGTGGAATTGATGGTGACGTTTCGCTTCGGCAGATAGATCAGGCCTTCGAGCTTGTAGCCCGCGGTGCCGTTGACCACCCAGTCCGTGCCGGAACTTGCAAGATCATAGATCAGCAGAGCCTTGTAGGTGCCGCTGGTCGGCGCCGAAAGGTTCAGCGTGACATTGCCGTTGAACTGGATCTTGGAATTGGCATCGGCGAAATAGAGTGTCACCCCGGTGCCGGTCATGACCGAGCCGGAATTGACGATGGTGGTGTCCTTGAAGATGTAGAGCCCGGGATCCATGTGGATCTTGGTCGAACTTCCGTTGAACGTAACGTTCTGGAACAGGCCCGGTTTCATATAGACGTTGTTCGCGCCGTTGATGTTCAGGTTGCAATAATTGCCCTGCGGCAGCGTGACGTCGGCACCATTGGCATTATAGGGCTGCGGGCTGGTGCAATTGCCGGGCACGCTCACCGTCGGCAGCTTGCCGGCGAAAGGATCGTCGATGGCCGCGCAGGATGTCTCCACCACGGCGAGCTTGCCGCCATTCTGAATGACGTTGGCGCCCTTGACGCAGACCTTCTTCACATTGAGCGATATGCCGGCATTGAAGATGGCCGCCGGGTTCGCGGTCGAACGCACATGGATCTCGCAATCCGGCGCATTGATCTTGGCACCGGAATTGGCAAGCAGCGCCTGGCCTCCGCTCGGGTCGAGCACCAGTATGCAGACCCCGCCTTTGCTGCCGATCTGCACGGCCGCGTTCGCGCCGATCTCGACACTATCGATGTGCATCACCTTGAGCAGCGTCGAGGGGACCACCGCATGGGCAGTGCCGGTGAGCGCGCCAGACGCAAGGTCGAAGCTTGCGCTCGCACCATCCAGCTTCGCCGGCGCCACCGCCGCATCGAAGAAGCTCTGCGCGGTCGCGACCTCCTTGCCCGGGGCTACCGCGCCGGCCAGCACCGCGCCGTCGAGCGCGATCTGCAATTGCGTCCGGCCATCGACGGCACGCGCATAGTCGATCGCCATGCCGGCGGCGCCGAACATCGGCACCGCGGAGAGCGCGAACAGCATCGCCACATTGCCGCGATCACAGCGGCGGAAGGCACCCAGCAGACCGGCAAGCATCGTCGCCTCGGCGAAGTTCAATGATTCAAATTTAGTATAAATTTCGAACAATATGGCGGAATAGCAAGCCCTCCTTTCGCTGTGGCACAGCGGGAGGTGAAGAAATCTTGAAGGCCGCGGCGATGCCGGCGGCCTTAGTTGAACAAATGTAAGGAGTTGGGGTGAGGAAGGGCGCGACGCTCAGTGCACCAGTGCGACCCGGCGCGGCACCTCGGTGTCGCCTTCCCCTGCGCCGCTGCCGAGCGCGATGGCCTTGTCGGAGCCGCTGAAGCTCCAGCCCGAGGCGTTCAGGATCATGGTGTTATAGACCAGCATCACCTTGTGGGCGGTGATGTTCGACACCGAGTTGAAGGTCACGTTGCGGCTGGGCAGATACATCATGCCCGTGATCACCGACTTGTCCGTGCTGTTGAACACCAGCGAGGATTTCGAAAGGCCGGTCGGCTCGAAGAACAGCACGCCGGCATAGTCGCCGCCGGTGGGCGCGGAGAGGTTCAGGGTGACATCGCCATTGAACTGGATCTTCGAATTGGCGTCGGGGAAATAGATCGACACCCCGGTGCCCTTCATCACCGAGCCAGAATTGACGACGCTGCTGTTCTTGAAGACGTAGAGGCCCGGCGCCATCGCTATCGAGGTCGAGCCGTTGAAAATGATGTTCTGGAACAGGCCGGGCCGCATGGTGACATTGCGGGCGCCATTGATATTGACGTTGCAATAATTGCCTGAAGGCAAATCGACATCGGCGCCATTGGCGTTGTAATTGGCATTGGAGACGGTGCAATTGGCGGGCACCGCGACCGTCGGCAGTTTGCCGGCATAGGGGTCGTCCAGCGCCGCGCAATCGGTCTCCACCGGCGGCTTGCCGCTGCCATTGGTGATGACCTTGCTGCCCTTCACGCAGATCTTCTGCACATTGAGATCGGTGCTGCCATTGATGATCGCCGCCGGATTGGCGGTCGAGCGCACATGGATCTCGCAATCCGGTGCCGTGATCTTGGCGCCGCCATTGGCCAGGAATGACTGGCTCGCATTCGGATCGACCAGCAGGATGCACACCTTGCCGCCGACATCGGATGCGGGATCGGATGAAGCCGGGGCGCCATAGACCTTGGCGGCGGCATTGGCGCCGAGTTCGACGGTGGTGATGTGCATGACGCCGAGCAGCGTCGTCTCCATCGTGCCGGTGGCGGTACCGCTCAGCGTCGAATCCGCGCCCATGGTGAAGGAGGCATTGGCGTCGGTCAGATTGAGGCCGGCCGCCTGCGCATCGAAGAACGCCTTGGCGGTGGTCGCCTCCTTGCCGGCAGCGGTGACGCCGGCCAGCACGGCGCTGTCCAGCATGCTCTGCATGGCGGCGCGCTCGTGATTGGCCCGCGCGAAGTCGATGCCGGCTCCGACCACGCCAATGGCCGGCACCGCGGTGAGCCCGAAGATTATCCCGACATTGCCACGGCGATCAGTGAAGAACGCAGCCAGACGCCGCAGAAACATGGTTAACGCACCCTTAACTCGATACGCGAGTCATCCCATGGTGCGGTGCGTGCAGAATTCCACCAAGCAATAAGATGTCGCAGTCCGCCGTTGCTCCTGAAGACGGTTAATGATTTCCGCCACCGGCACGGCGAAGTCCGAGAAAATTGTCAATGCAATAAATTTCGAAATCGCAAGCAAATCCTAGAGAAGTATGATGACGATCGCTGCGACCAATACTATGAGCAGCGCGTCCGCCAACCGGTAAATACGCAGGGCGCGGCGTATGTCTCCGGCATTGGCGGTGCGGCGTCCGTCGCGCCCCATCCAGTGATCCTGCACCAGCTTGCCGCCATAGGTGCGCGGACCAGCCAGCGCGACGCCGAGCGCGCCGGCCATGGCCGCTTCCGGCCAGCCGGCATTGGGCGAGCGATGCCGGGCAGCATCCGCCAGCATGGCGCGCCAGGCACTGCGCGCCGAGGCGCCGGGGATGAAGAAGGCGGCGGCGATGATGAGCGCGCCGGCAAGCCGCGAGGCGGGAAGATTGACGAAATCGTCGACCTTCGCCGCGGTGCGGCCGAAATCGACGAAACGCGGCGTGCGGTGGCCGATCATGCTGTCCGCGGTGTTGATCGCCTTGTAGAGCGCGCCACCGGTGACGCCGGCGACCGCGGTCCACATGGCCGGCGCCACGATGCCGTCGGAGAAATTCTCGGCGAGGCTCTCGATCGCCGCGCGCGACACCCCCGCCTCGTCCAGCGCCTCCGGATCGCGGCCGACAATGTGCGACACCGCGGTGCGCCCCGCATCGAGGCTGTGCTCTAGCCCGTCCGCCACCCGCCGGACATGGGTATAGAGGCTGCGCTGGGCGAGTAGCGTGCTGGCGGCAAGCGCGGCGACCACATCGCCGAACGGCACCGCATAGAGCCGGGTCTCGATGAACAGCACCGGCGCGCCGACGCAGAACAGCAGGATGATCAGCGCGATGGTGCCGTTGAAGCGGCGGGTGTCGGCGCGATCCTTGTCGCGGTTCATGTGCCGGTCGAGCAGCGTGATCAGCCGCCCTATCCAGGTGACAGGATGCCCGATCAAGCGATACAGCCAGGCTGGATAGCCGAAAGCGGCCTCGATCAGGAGCGCAAGTGCGGCTACACCGAAGGTCACGTTGAATCCTGTCGTCCCTGATTCTGCACCGCAACTAAATCCCGCTGACGGTAACGCTCAAGGCCTAATTGCCCTCCGCATGAACCAGATGACGTCGCCCCACGAGATTTCGGCCGCGCGCGAGGCTGCGAGCCGGCGCGTGCTGAAGGACGTGTTCGGCTTCGATCGCTTCCGCCCGGGCCAGCAGGAAGTGGTGGATGCGGTACTGGCCGGCGTGCCGACGCTGGCGGTGATGCCAACCGGCGCCGGCAAATCGCTGTGCTACCAGCTGCCTGCGCTGGTGCTCGGCGGGCTTGCCATCGTGGTCTCCCCGCTGATCGCGCTGATGGACGACCAGGTCGCCGCGCTCAAGCTCGAAGGCGTCAGCGCCGAGGCGATCCACTCGGGCCGCTCGCGCGAGGCTAATGTCGCGGCGTGGCGCCGTGTCGCGGCGGGCGAGGTGCGCCTGCTTTATCTCGCCCCCGAGCGGCTGCTGACCGAGCGCATGCTCACCGCGCTCACCCGCCTGCCGCTGAACCTCATCGCCATCGACGAGGCACACTGCATCTCGCAATGGGGCCACAGCTTCCGCGGCGAATATCTCGGCCTTGGCCGGCTGCGCGAGGTATTCCCGCAGGTGCCGCTGGTGGCACTGACCGCCACCGCCGACGTGTCGACCCGCGACGATATCGTGCAGCGGCTGTTCGGCGGCCAGGCGCGGGTCTTCGTCTCCGGCTTCGACCGGCCGAACATTACGATCGGCGTCGAGGACAAGCGCAGCCCGGCCGAGCAGATCGAGAGTTTCGTGCGGGCGCGGCCCGGCGTCGCCGGCATCATTTACCGCATCTCCCGCAAGAAGGTGGACGAGACCGCCGAGCGGCTGAGCGCCGCCGGCATCCGCGCCCTTCCCTATCATGCCGGCATGAGCCAGGAGGCGCGCGCCGCCAACCAGGAAGCCTTCCTCGCCGAGGCCGGCATCGTGATGGTGGCGACGGTGGCCTTCGGCATGGGCATCGACAAGTCCGACGTGCGCTATGTGCTGCACGGCGACGCGCCGGGGAGCCTGGAGGCCTACTACCAGGAGATCGGCCGCGCCGGGCGCGACGGCCAGCCGGCCGAAGCGCGCCTGCTCTACGGCGCCGGCGATATCGCCACCCGCCGCCGCTTCATCGACGAGGAGGCCTCCGAGCCCGAGCGCAAGCAGGTCGAGGCACGGCGTCTCGACGCCATGGTCGGGTTCTGCGAGGCGGTGACCTGCCGGCGCGCCGTGCTGCTCGGATATTTCGGCGAGCGGGCGAAACCCTGCGGCGCCTGCGACGTCTGCCGCGATCCGCCCAAGGTCACCGATGCCAGCCGCGAGGCGGCGCTGGCCCTGCGCATCGTGCGGGCGACCGGCGAGCGCTTCGGCGCGGCGCATATCGCCGCCGTCGTCACCGGCCAGCACAGCGAGCAAGTCACCGGGCGCGGCCACGACCGGCTCGCCGAGTTCGGCACCGGCGCCGACCGGCCGTCGCCGGAATGGCGCGCTTTGCTGCGCCAGCTCATCGCCACCGGCGCACTCACCGCGGACGCGGCGCGGTTCGGCGCGCTGCGCCTCACCGATATCGGGCTTGCGATCCTCGCCGGCACCCGCGCCTTCACACTGCGCGCCAGCGCCCCGCGCCGCAAGGAGCGCCCGGGCAGTGCCGGCAAGGGCGCCGAACTGGAGCCCGCCGCGGCCGAGCTGCTGGGCCGGCTCAAGGCGCTGCGCCGCCGCCTCGCCGCCGAGCGCGAAGTGCCGGCCTATGTCATCTTCCCCGACCGTACGCTGGAGGAGATGGCGGTGGAGCACCCGCGCACGCGCAGCGAGCTTGCCGCCGTCAAGGGCGTCGGCACCGCCAAGCTCGCCGCCTTCGGCGCCGAGTTCCTCGCCGTGCTGCGCGGTTGAACCGCACGTCGGAGCGTGTGTCCACCGTTGCGGCATGGGTCGAAAGGCGGGTTCCCGAACCGGTCGCGGCTTCCTAGAATGCGGCGCAACGGGCGCAAAAGTCCGGTCCGAAACCTGTTTCCGGGATGGAAGCCATGAGATTTTCGACGTTCGCCGCGCTGGCGGCCATCACCCTCCTTGCCGGCGTCTCCATCGGCGGCGCCGACGCCCACGGCCCGACCCGGCAGAAGGTCAGCGAGACCATCGAGATCAATGCGCCGCCGGAAAAGGTCTGGGCAGTGATCGGCAATTTCCAGGATTTCAGCTGGCACCCCGCCGTCATCAAGACCGAGGGCAAGGGTGGCAATGCGGTGGATGCCACGCGCACCGTGACGTTGCAGGGCGGGGGCACCATCGACGAGGTGATCGCCAAATACGAACCGCAGAACTTCCTGCTGATGTACCGGATCAACGCCGTCGACGTGAAGGTGCTGCCGGTGACCAATTATTCCTCCTGGCTCACCGTTTCCCCGCTCGATGGCGGCAAGCGCTCCAAGGTGGAATGGCGCGGCGCCTTCTATCGCGGCTACCCGAACAACGACCCGCCGCCGGAGCTGAGTGACGAAGCCGCGATCAAGGCGGTGACCGGCGTCTACACCGCCGGCCTCGAAGGGCTGAAGAAGAAGGTCGAAGGCGGAAGCTGAGCGTGGGTGCCGGGAATCGTCGACCCTACTCTCCCTCCCGCTCCGCAGTCGTCATCCCGGCCGCCGGCGAAGCCGCAGAGCCGGGATCGCGTGACATGAAAGAGCGGGAAACGATCCCGGATATGGCCTTGCGGCCATTCCGGGATGACGGCCTGAAATGGGCGGCCCTCCTGGCCCTTCTGGTCCTCGCCTCCCCCGTCTTTGCCGACGAGGCCTTCGTCACCTCGCAGCCGGCGAATGCGCTCAATATCGTCGATCTCGAGACGTCGAAGGTGGTCGCCACCATTCCGGTGCTCGGCAAGCCGGCAGGCATCGCGGTTACGCCGGACGGACGGCGCGCCTTCGTCACCAGTCCCGACGATCACGTCGTCTCCATCATCGACGCTGCCGCCCGCACGGTGACGGCGCGCATCGATGTCGGCGGCGGGCCGCTCGGCATCGCCGTGCATCCGTCAGGTGGCACCGTCTATGTCGCCGACTGGTACGGCGCGCGCGTCCTTGCGCTGGAGGCCGAGAGCGGCCGCATCACCGGCACGGTGGAGACCGGGTTGTCACCCTCCGGCCTCGCGGTGACGCCGGATGGCCGCCTGCTGCTCTCGGCCGACCGCGATTCCAATGCGGTGAGCATCATCGACACCGGGAGCCTGACCAAGGTCGGGGAAGTGCGCGTCGGCGAGCGCCCGTTCGGCGTTACCATCGATGCCGACGGCAAGCGCGCCTACACCGCCAATGTCGCCTCGGACGATGTCAGCGTGATCGATCTCGAAAGCCGCACCGTGGCCGGCACGGTGAAGGTCGGCAAGCGGCCTTATGCGGTGGCGCTGGCCAAGGGCCGCGCCTTCGTCACCGACCAGTATGAGGACACGGTGAGCGTGTTCGATGTCGCAAGCCTCGAGCCGGTGGCGCGCATCCCGGTCGGCGAATATCCCGAAGGCATCGCCGCCAGCCGCGACGGCTCCCGCGTCTATGTGGCGAACTGGGAGACCAATACGCTGAGCGTCATCGACACCGCGACGCTGAAGGTCGTCGGCGAGGTGCCGGTGGCGGACGGGCCGCGGGCATTCGGGGCGTTCATCCGGCGGACGCAGTGAACGCGTTCTGCTTCAGCATCCTTCGAGGCCGCTTCGCGGCACCTCAGGATGGGGTTGTCCTCACAAAATGAACCTCATCCTGAGGTGCCCGGCAAAGCCGGGCCTCGAAGGATGCTCACGCAGGGCGACAGCTCAAATCGCGTAGTCACCCGGCTGGTGCGGCGGCGGGGCGCGGCAATCGACGCCGGGGCCACCGGATGCGAACAGCCGTGCCCGCTCCAGCCGCACGGCGACCGGCTCGCCGACCGGCACCCGCACGGACGGCGCGATGTCCGCCTCCAGCACCGCGCTGCCGACCGCGATCTCGACGCGGCGAATGGCGCCATGGCGGCGGAAGCCGCGCACCGCGCCCCTGAGACCGGGCGTGCCCGGCAGGCCGATGGCCACATCGTGCGGGCGCACATACAAGAGGCCCGGCCCGTCCGGCACCGGCTGCGTCGCTGCGGCGATCGCGGTCGGCCCGGCGACAGCGAGGCCGTCCCTCACCTCGACTTCGATCCGGCTCGATTCGCCCATGAAGCCGAACACCGCGGCAGTGGCCGGCCGGTCATAGACATCGTCCGGCGTGCCGACCTGCTCGATCCGGCCCTTGCCCATCACCACCACGCGGTCGGCGAGTTCCAGCGCCTCTTCCTGGTCGTGGGTGACGAACAGCGTGGTGTGGCCGGTGCGGTCGTGCAGGTCGCGCAGCCATTTGCGCAACTCCTTGCGCACCAGCGCATCGAGCGCGCCGAACGGCTCGTCGAGCAGCAGCACCTTCGGTTCGATGGCCAGCGCGCGGGCGAGTGCCACGCGCTGGCGCTGGCCGCCCGAGAGCTGCGCCGGAAAACGCCCGCCATAGCCTTCCAGCTGGACCAGCGCGAGCAGATCGTCGACCCGCTTCCTGATCTCCGCCTCGGCCGGGCGCTCGGCGCGCGCGCGCGACCGCAGCCCGAAGGCGATATTCTCGGCGACATTCATGTGCCGGAACAGCGCGTAATTCTGGAACACGAAGCCGATGCCGCGCCGACGCACCGGCACGGAGAGGGCGTCGCCGCCATCGAACAGCACGCGCCCGCCGCTCGGCTGCTCGAGGCCGGCAACGATGCGCAACAGCGTGGTCTTGCCGGAGCCGGACGGCCCGAGCAGCGCGACCAGTTCGCTCGGCTTGACGTCGAGCGAGACGTCGGAGAGCGCGGCGGCGCCGGAGGCGCTGAAGCTCTTGCTGACGGATTCGATGGTGACGGCGACCGTCATATATTCACTCTTAGTAGATGTGATTAATGGAATTCACCGCAAGATAGCTGAAAAATCGAATGTGTGAAGCGGGTGAGGTGTCGCGTGACGCTGGGTGTCCTGCGTGAGCATCCTTCGAGGCCGGCCGTCGGCCGGCACCTCAGGATGAGTTGTTCATCAAAGACGACCTCATCCTGAGGTACGAGCCCAGCGAGCCTCGAAGGATGCTCAAGCAGGACAACCTGCCAACTTCCCCACCGCCGCCGAACGCTATAATCCACCCGCCATGTCCGACACATCCCCCACGCTCGATCTCGACGGCTACACGCCCATCCCCGCCGGCAAGATCGCCTCCGTCGTCACCTATCTGGAGATGCGCGCCCGCCCTGCCCGGATGCGCGAGCCGGAGGCCGCCCTCGCGGTACGCAGGGTCGAGACACCGCAGCCGGACTGGTACCGCGCGCTGTTCCGCCGCATCGGCGAGGACTGGCTGTGGCTGTCCCGCCTGGAGTTGAGTGATGAGGCGCTGCTCGCCATCATCGGCGATCCCTTGGTCGAGCTGTATGCCCTCACCCACGATGGCGCCGACGTCGGCCTGCTCGAACTCGATTTCCGGCAGGCGCCGGCGCTGGTCGAGCTGGCCTTCTTCGGCGTGGTGCCGGAATTCACCGGCGCCGGCGCCGGGCGCTTCCTGATGAACCGGGCGAACGAGATCGTCTGGTCGCGCTCGGTCGAGCGGCTGATGGTGCACACCTGCACGCTCGATCATCCGGCGGCGGTGGGCTTCTATCTGAAGGCCGGCTTCACCGCCTATGCCCGCGCCATAGAGGTGGCGGACGATCCGCGCCTCAACGGCACCCTGCCGTTAGCTGCGGCGCCACAGATCCCGGTGATCGAACGGTAAGCGGCCTCGACACCATCCCACCCGCTGCTAGCTTCACGCCCAACGAAAACGGGAGGCGGCAATGTGGAAACACATCATGGCCTGGGCGGTGCTGACGCTGGCGCTCGCCGGCAGCGCATCGGCGCAGGGCCAGTTCGGCACGGCGGCGGAAGCCAAGGCCATGCTGGAGCGGGCGGTCACCGCCCTCAAGGCGGACCAGAAGGCGGCGCTGGAGAAATTCCGCAAGCGCGCCGACGGCTTCGGCGACCGCGACCTCTATGTGTTCTGCAACGGCGCGGATGGCGCAACCTTGGCGCATCCCGATCCGGCGCAAGCGGGAAGCAACCTCAACACCTTGAAGGATGCCGCCGGCAAGCAATTCGGCAAGGAAATGCTCGCGAAGGCCAAGGAAGGCCAGATCACCGAGGTCGATTATGTATTTCCGCGGCTCGGCGAAACCAAGCCGGTGGCCAAGGAGAGCTATGTAACCAAGGTCGGCACGCTGATCTGCGGCGTCGGTTTCTACAAATAAGCAGCTTCTGCAAATAGATCTGTCAGCGTGGGCGGTGCCCGCGCATCGGCCCTGCGAGGCTGGAAGCTCAGATCGTCGCGCCGTGACGCAGCCGCGCGGCACCGGCGCGGGCGATCTCCACCGGCGTCTCGGTGCGCTCGCGCTCACCCAGCGCCTCGACCTTGCGCAATTCGTCCATCGCTGCGTCGAGCGCCTCGCGGGCTTCGTCGAGTTGCTGCTTCAATTCGTCGGCCGAGCGCTTGAGATTGTCGCGGCGCGTCGCGGCGGCACGGGCATAGGTCGGATAGGCGAAATGATTGGGGTCGGAAATGCCCGAGCGCTGCTGCTCGGCGGCGATCTCGCGATCGAGATCGGTGGCCATGCGCTCGAAATCGGCGATCATGGTCTCGATCTGCACGAAGTGCCGACGCTTTTCTTCGGCCTGGAACCGCTTGAGGCGGGCGAGCGTGTCACGGGATTTCATACGGCTGATACTCCGATACTCAGGTTAGCATCCGGTTGCCGCATTCATTCCAATTTGCCGCATCGCCGTGCCGACCTGCACCATCCTTACGCGACGGCACGACATCATCATCGCAAGGACAGGTTGCCGCTTCCTTACCCCACGCCGGCCGGATGCCCGTCTGTTCCACCTTTCTTCGAGTTGGCAACGAGATGGAAACGATTTGTTTACCGGCTCCGTTAATGATCGTGTCACGTCCGGTGCATTCTGGCGACGCGCGTGAAAAGGCGAGTCGCAAGATTCACTTAGGCCCAATCGTTAAGACGTGACTCAAAGTCTGGGGTTGCCAAAATCTTTTTCCGATACAGGCGCTTGCGGTAAGACTCGAACATATTTTCGCGTTTCCGCTTGTGCAGGGGAATCAGGTTTTGTTACCTCTATTCTATTGAGTGTCGAATCGGTGTGCCAAGCCGGGCGCGGGGAAGAGCAACGCTCGGGCCGGTGTGGCCAACGTGTGTTTTGACCCCTTAAAGGCCGTGGCGAGGGAAGGGGATTGGCATGCGCGTCTTGCTCATCGAGGACGACCGCGCGACCGCGCAGAGCATCGAATTGATGCTGAAGTCCGAGAGCTTCAACGTCTATACGACGGATCTCGGTGAAGAGGGCGTCGATCTCGGCAAGCTCTATGACTACGACATCATCCTCCTCGACCTCAATCTGCCCGACATGTCGGGCTATGATGTCCTGAAGGGATTGCGCGTCGCCAAGGTGAAGACGCCGATCCTCATCCTCTCCGGCCTCGCCGGCATCGAGGACAAGGTGAAGGGCCTCGGCTTCGGCGCCGACGACTATCTCACCAAGCCGTTCCACAAGGACGAGCTGGTCGCCCGCATCCACGCCATCGTGCGCCGCTCCAAGGGCCACGCCCAGTCGGTCATCCAGACCGGCGACCTCATCGTCAATCTCGACACCAAGACGGTGGAAGTCTCCGCTGCCCGCGTGCACCTGACCGGCAAGGAGTACCAGATGCTGGAGCTCCTCTCGCTGCGCAAGGGCACGACGCTGACCAAGGAGATGTTCCTCAATCATCTCTATGGCGGCATGGACGAGCCGGAGCTGAAGATCATCGACGTCTTCATCTGCAAGCTGCGCAAGAAGCTCGCCAATGCCTCCTCCGGCCGCAACTATATCGAGACGGTGTGGGGCCGCGGCTATGTGCTGCGCGAGCCCACCGACAGCGAGGAACGCATCCCGGCCTGAGCCGCGCCTTCCGGGTTCGCCGGACAGAAAAACCCCGCCGCGAGGCGGGGTTTTTGTTTTGGCGGACGGGAGCGTCACTCGGCTGGAACATCCTTCGAGGCTCGCTAACGCTCGCACCTCAGGATGACGTGGTGCAATTAATTGCGACGTCATCCTGAGGCGGCGGGGCAACGCCCCGGCCTCGAAGGACGTTGAAGCAGATCGACTACTTCCCCTGCTTCGCCAGCCAGGCCTTCAGGAAGGCGATCTCGCTTTCCTGTGCCTTGATGATCTCCTCGGCGAGCTTCCTCATCTCGGCATCCTTGCCGTATTGCAGCTCGATCTTCGCCATGTCGATCGCGCCCTGATGGTGCGGGATCATCCCCTTGGCGAAGTCGATATCGGTGTCTCCGGTGAAGGGCATCGTCATGCCCTGATGCATGCGGGTATTGGCCCGCTCGAACGCCTCGGATGACGGATTCGCCGCAGCGCCTTGCTGCATATGGCTGCTGTGGTCCATGCCGGGCATGTTCATGGTCTGCGCGGACGCGGCAGCGCCGGCGAGCGCCAGCGCCAGGATGCCGAGCACGGCGGAACGGATGATGGTCATGATTGTCGTCTCCTGAATGAAGGATGCGCCGCTGCACTCCCGCCCGATGAAGGCGGAGCAACGCGGCAGGGATCGTCGGGGTTTCAGGAGATGGTTCGCGGCGGCGGCACCGGGATCGGCAGGGCGAGTCCGGTCAATGCGGACGCCGCAGGACCATCCCATGCCGCGACGCTCCGCGCCGGCGACAGGATCGGCCCCTCCCCCGCCGGCGCGATGACGAGGCAGGCCAGCGCGCAGCACAGATGGCCGACAGCCGGTTGCGGCGCGGTGCCGTGACGATGTTCGCCGCGGGCGGCGACCGGCCCATCCGCCGCGTGCAAGGGCGTCCGCATCTGTTCATGGCAGGGCATGTCGCGTCCGGCACTGAGCGCGGTCGCGAATGCCGGCGCCGCGAGTTCGCCGCCGAGCGCCAGCAAGGCCAGCACCAGCAGGAGGCGAGACAGGAGGGGGAAGCGGGCCATGCGCGTCATGAGCGGAAGTGTAGCATGCGCATTCCCTGCTCGTCGTCATCCCGGCCGGAGCGAAGCGCAGAGCCGGGATCGCGCGCCGATTATGCGCCCCTTTCGGCACGCGATCCCGGATCGGCCTGACGGCCGTCCGGGATGACATCGGGGGACAAGAAAATCAGATCAGCCCGACCTGGTGCAGCTTGGCGCTCAGCACTTCGCGGTCGAAGGGCTTCAGCAGCGTATCGTCGGCCCCGGCATGCATGGCGCGGGCGATCACCGCGAGTTCGTTCTCCACCGCGCAGAACACCACCTTCGGATGGTCGCCGCCCGGCATGGCGCGCAGCGCGCGCAGGAAGTCGAAACTGTCCATCGCCGGCATGCTCCAGTCGAGCAATATGCCGTCGGGCATGTGCCGCCCCACCTGGTCGAGCGCCTGGCGTCCGTCGGCAGCCTCGGAAACGGTGAACCCGTGGCCCTCGAGGATGTGGCGGACCACCTTGCGAATGACGCTGGAATCGTCGGCGACGAGGCAGGTTTTCATGGAAGCCGCCTCCTCAAGCGGATTGCCGGTCGCCGCGCGTCAATGCGGGGCCGCTGATGCGCTCGGCTTCAGTGAGCAGGCAGGCCACGTCGAGCCGGACAAGCGTTCGGCTGCCGTGCGGATGGACGCCGTTGGCGAACCGGCCAAGCAGCGTCGGTGGTGCCGTCTCGGCGCCGGAGTGATCGAGCCCGGCCATGCCCTCAATGTCGTCGACCAGCAGCGCGTAGAAGCCGCCATTGCTCTCCAGCCCGACCGCGACAGGGGAGCGGGCCGGCGGCGGGCCAAGCTCGGGAAACATCTGCCGAAGGTCGATCGCCGCGGCGGCACGCCCGCGCAGATGGCAAAGCCCGGCAATGCCGTCGGGCGCCAGCGGCAGAGCGAGGATGCGCTCGGGGATGAACAGCTCGACCACCTCGTCGGCGGGTATAGCCAGCCATATCGGACCGAGCTCGGCGACGACGTGCGGCACCGTCGCACCAGCCGTATCCGAGCGGACCGTCGAAGCATCCATCTATGTCGTCACCTTGTCAGGCCGCCAATGTCTTGCGCTGCGCCAGCGCCGCGATGAGCGACGCAACGTCACCCGCGAGGATAGCGCTGTCGAAGCCGTTTGGCACGCGCGGCAATGCAGCGGCACTGCAGGCGATGAGGCGGACGCCGTCGCGCGGCTCGATGGCCTCCGCGGCGAAGGCATCGAGATCGAGCACGATGGTATCGAAGCGCCGCCCGGAGAGCCGCGCCGCGCGCGGATCCTCCGCGAGCGACACTTCATGGCCGAGACGGCGCAGCAGCGTACGCAGGCGGTCGCGCGGCGCTCCCGCAGGCGCCACGACCAGCGCCCGGGGGCCCGGCTCCGCAACTTCCGGCGCGCTCTCGCGCAGGATGCCGGTGGGGATCTGCAACAGGATCGCCCGTTCGCCGGCCGGCAGCACGGCGATGCCGGCGACGAGCGCTGCCTGGCGTGCCGGCGCCTCTGGCACGGTGGCGGGCATGGCGCGCAGTTCGGCGAAGGTGATGACCGGTTCGGCATCGAGCAGCACCGTGCCGCGCACGCGGCCGGCCTCGCCGACCAGCAGCAGCGACCCGGCGCGCAACTGGGCGGGCGCGCCTATGCCGAGCCGGCTCGACAAGCGCAGCAAGGGCAAGCCGCTGGCGCCGAGCACGCCGGTCTCGGCAAGGCGTGCCAGACGGCGCAGGCGGTCGCCGTCAATGACAAGCTGCTCCACCACGCCGGCAGTCGGCAGCGCGAAGCGCATGCCGTCGAGGGCGAAGACCAGCACCTCGGTAACAGGACGGCTCATGATGATCCATACGCGCCGGCAACACGGAACAGGCGGCACGCGCCGGCAGGACGCACCGCCGCGAGTGTCGGCGAAGCCGCGTTAACGTCTGCTGAAACGGTATTGGACTCTACGCCGATATCCCGCACTTTCCGCAGCGGCTGGGCCGAGGTTGTCCTGCGTGAGCATGCTTCGAGGCTCGCTGCGCGAGCAGCTCAGGATGACGTGGTTCCTTAGGCGCAACGTCATCCTGAGGTGCCCGGCAAAGCCGGGCGACGAAGGATGCTCGAGCCGAGCCTGCCCTCACGCCACGCTGTCGGCGGTCGCCGGCGCGGCGAGGATGGCGACGCCTTCGCCATCGAGCGCGAGCTTGATCTCGACGCCGACGGCGCGGGCCAGCAAGCCGGTATAATGCGGCTGCACCGCATGGGCGTCGATGCTGCCGCCTTCGCTCGCCGCGCCGTCCAGCAGGCCCTGCAGCTGCGGCGGGATGCGCGCGCTGGTGCCTTCGGTGCGCAGCTTGAAGCCGGCGGCCTCGCCCTCGCCGACCGGCTCCACGGTGATGGTGCCGCCGCGCGGGATGGTGGCGCCGGCGACCATGAGCAGGTTCAGCAGCAGCTTCACCCGGTTCTTCGGCAGGATGGCGCGCGGCACTAGCCAGTTCAGCGTGGTGCGGTCATCCTGGATGAAGCCCTTGGCCACCTGTTCGGCATCGCCGGTGTCGATCTGCGCCCCCGCCGAGCCCGAAGCGCCGAAGGCGAGCCGGGCGAATTGCAGACGGGCGGAAGCCTGCCGCGCACTCTTGGCGATGAGGTCCAGCGCGAACTCGCGCATGCTCGGGTCGTTGTCGTCCTCGAGCACTTCGATCCCGTTGACGATGGCGCCGACCGGGCTGATGACATCATGGCACACACGCGAGCACAGCAGCGCGGCGAGGTCGAGACTGTCGAGGTCGATGGCGGTCGTCATCGGATTCCTGTCGAAAACATGGGCAAGGAGCAGCAGCGCGAATCGCGCAAAGGGTGCGGCCGGCACACGGCTTGTGATACACCGCCGCCACCGGCAGTCCAACTCGGCAGCGCCGGCAGCGGCCGAACCTCACCATGCCCCTTGATACATCGCACACCGACGCAGCACTGATCCCCGCCCCCTCCTCCGCCACGCGCGATCCCGCGCTGCTGATCGGCCTCGCCGAGGCGGCGCTTGCCGCGGGCGCGGTGGTGATGCGCATCCGCGCCGAGGGCTTCGAGGCCGGCACCAAGGCCGATGAGAGCCCGGTCACCGCCGCCGACCTCGCCTCCGAGGAATTGCTGCGCGCGCGCCTCGAAAAGCTGCTGCCCGGCGTGCCGGTGATCGCGGAGGAAGCGGTGTCGCAGGGCCGCGGCGAGACCCCGGGCGCCACCTTCCTGCTCGTCGATCCGCTTGACGGCACCCGCGAATTCATTGCCGAGCGCGGCGAGTTCACCATCAATATCGGCCTCGTCGAGGATGGCGTGCCGACGCTCGGCGCGCTCTATGCGCCAGCGGTCGAACGGCTCTATGTCGGCGGACCCGAGGGCGCCTTCCGGGCCGACCTGCATCCCGGCGCAACGGCCGAGCGCCAGCTCTGGCGTCCGATCGGCTGCCGCATCGCACCTGCGAGCGACCTCATCGCGGTGGCGAGCCGTTCGCATCTCGACGCCGATACCGAGCGCCTGCTCGATGCGCTCGGCATCAAGGAGCGCGTCAGTTGCGGGTCCGCGCTGAAACTCGGCCTCGTCGCCGAGGGCCTCGCCGACATCTACCCACGGTTGTCGCCGGTGTGCGAATGGGACCTTGCGGCCGGCCACGCCATCCTGCGCGCCGCCGGCGGCAGCGTGACCCGGCCGGATGGCGTCCCCATCGCCTATGGCCGCACCAATGAGCGCTACATCGTGCCCGCCTTCCTGGCGCGGGGCCGCATCGCCGCTGCGGCATGAGCGCAGACCGGGCATAAGGGCAACATCGCCCGGCTTTCGCGCGGTCCGGCAACGCCGCGCCTTTCCAAGGTCGCACTCCGTGTTATTGATTACCGGGAGTCGGGCGGCGACGGCAGCGTCACGTCCGGGGCCCACGCCCATTTCCCGTGAAGCCATTTGTGAGACGCCAAATGCCGAAGCTGCGCTCCTTGATCGCCTGCCTCGCCCTCCTGGTGCTGCCTTTACTCGCCGTTCCGGCGAGCGCCCAGCAGCAGCCGGGCGCCTATTCCCAGGACGAACTGGTCTCGAAGGGCCACGGTTTCTTCGGTGAGGTCTCCCGCGGCCTGGCGCTGTCGATCGAGCGGGCCTACGGCAAATGGGGCCAGCCCAACGGCTACATCCTCGGCCAGGAAGGCTCCGGCGCCTTTGTCGGCGGCCTGCGCTACGGCGAGGGCACGCTCTATACCCGCAACGCCGGCGACATGAAGGTGTTCTGGCAGGGCCCGTCGCTCGGCTGGGACTTCGGCGGCGACGGCGCGCGCACCATGATCCTCGTGTACAACCTGCGCTCGATAAACGACATCTTCCGCCGCTTCGGCGGCATCTCCGGTTCGGCCTATTTCGTGGCCGGTTTCGGCATGACCGCGCTCGCCGCCGACCCGATGGTGGTGGTGCCGATCCGCTCCGGCGTCGGCGTGCGCCTTGGCGCCAATGTCGGCTATCTCAAATTCACGCCGACCGCGACCTGGAACCCCTTCTGACGCATTTCTAGGTTTTGCTGCAAACGGCCGGGAGCCATCCCGGCCGTTTTGACGTTCCCAGGCCACTTTCCTGTGCAGCTTTTCGCGTTGAATATCGGTTTTTCGCGCTAAGCTTGTCCCCAAGGTTCATGTTCCCTACGGTTCCTGCGTATTCGAGGTGAGACATTCGCATGATCTTGGCGATCATGTATTCCGCATTGGGCTTCCTGCTCGCGACGCTGCTGGCGCTGCTCATCCTGCCGGCGGTGTGGCGGCGTGCCGTGCGCCTCACCACCAAGCGGATCGAGGGCGCCATCCCGGTGTCGATGGCCGAAATCCAGGCCGACAAGGACCAGCTTCGCGCCGAGTTCGCCATGAGCGCACGGCGGCTGGAGCATGATGCCGACCTGCTGCGCGAGCGCACCGTGACGCAGTTCGAGCAGCTCTCGAAGCAAGGCGCCGAGCTCTTCCAGCTGCGCACCGAGCGCGACGCCGGCATTGCCCGCATTGCGGAGCTGGAAACTGCCAATACCGGCTTCGCCGAGGTCTCCTTCCGCCATGTCGACGAACTGGCGGAGCGCGACGGCGCCTTCGCTGCGCTCAGTACCGCCCACGGGACGGCGCAGCAGCACCTCGCCGCCATGATCGACCGGTTCAATGAGGCGACGAGCCTGTCCGACAGTTTGCGGGTCGAGAATGTCGCTCTCACCGCCGAGGCCGACGGCCTACGAGACCAGATCGCCGATCTGCAGCGTGAGTTCGCCGCGACCCAGGCGCTGCTCGGCGACGATCGCGGCTCGCTGCGTCAGGCGATCGAGACGCTGGGCACCGAGCGCCTGCGGGCCGAAGAACTGGGCGGACGGCTGACCGAGGTCGAAGCCGCGCTTGCCGCCAGCCGCACCGAGGCCGAGGCGCTTGCGCAGCACGTCGCTGCGCTGGAGGCCAAGGCTTCGGAGCTTTCCAACCGCGCCGGGGGCAGCGAAGACGCGCACCGCGCTGCGCAGGCCGAGCTCGCCCGCATCGCTGGCGAAGCCGCGGCGGCGAAGCAGGAGGCCGACGGTGTCGCCCGGCAGTTGCGCGATTCCATCGAGATGCTGCGGGCCGAGAAGACGATGCTGGAAGGCGCCCTCACCCAGGTGCGCGAGGATCGTGCCCGGCTGAGCAGCGCGCTTGAGACCCGCCCGGCGGAAGCCGCCAACGGGGCCATCGCAGCCGAACCAAGCGCCGCGGATGCCATGCTGCGCGATCGGCTGAGCGACATCGCCGCCGAGGTGGTGCACATGACCGCGGTGCTCGAAGGCCCGGATTCCCCGATCCGGGCGATACTGGCGGCGAACGACGAAAACCGGGAGAGCGACGAGGCCACCGGTCCGACGACGGCGCCAACGGCCCCGACCCTTGCCGACCGCATCCGCGCCATCCAGAACCGCGCCCGGCGCTGAGGCTCACGGCACAGCGAGCCGCGTCATCCTGAGGTGCGAGCCCACGGGTCTTGCCTTTGGCAAGCCCGAGGACAGGCTCCGCGAGGCTCGAAGGATGCTGAACCAGTAGGCGTTTGATCGGGGACGGGTATCCTTCGAGGCTCGGGCGTTGCCCGAGCACCTCTGGATGACGTGGTTCTTTTCGGAAGTGCATTTTCGGTGGCAGGCGGGTTACGCAGTTGAACGCAGCCCGACCTCACAACCCCGGCGCGGCGGCCGTGGCGGTGGCCGGGCCTTGTGCCAGGCCGGACGCCATCTCCAGCGCCTCGATCTGCCGGCGGGTCGCGGCCGGCAATTTGCGGTCGTCGACCGCCGAGGTGAATTCGCGCTCGCGATGCGGTAGCGCCTTGTCGCCGCGGAACACCATCACGCCGTTCGCGGTGACGACGAGATCGCCGGCCTTCAGCGTCGGATCGTCCATCACATCCATCGGCGCGACGCCCATGGTGCTGCTGGTATTGCAGGTGCAGCTCGGGCTGATCTCGGTGCGATAGGCATAGGCGTGTTCGAGCGAGGAATAGGCCGCCCCGTCCTTGGAGCGGGCGGCGTCGATGCCGGCCTCGCGGTCATAGGAGGTGAACACCTTGGTCGGCGAGGCCGGGCAGAAGCTGTTGCAGCGCTCGACCGCCACCTCGTGGGTGGAGGAGGACACGCCGGTCAGCGGAAAATAGCGCCCGTCACAGGTGCGCACGCAATAGACGACGCCACCCCCACCGCTGGTGCGCGGACGGCGCGGCGTCACCGTGATGGAGAGCCCGTCCCGGTCCGGCATAGCTGGTGCATAGGACATGGGCGCTGAGGGGCGCGGCCGCAGCCAGTCGCCCCGCAGGAAGCTGATAAAGGGATTTTCCGCGGCGGCAGGTGCCGCGAACAGCATGATGCCTGCAAGCACGGCCACGAGCGCACCAAGTGCGCGAAATCTCGACAGTCGCATGATGCCAGCCCCCGACCACCAATGAGCTTAGATGATGCCGCGGCAATGAAAACCGCAGTCTCGCCGATTGGTTTCCGCACTCTTGCCCTTTTTTGCTGAATTACGCCGTAACGAGCTCTTCATCTTTTGTTCATATGTGGGGCAACGGTTCCGGCTTTCCGTAGCGGCGTGCTCGATTACACTGCCTACCGCGACGACAAGCGCCGGAAAGGCGCATCCGAGGAAACGCCAAGGACGCCACACCATGAATCTCGCCCGCATGCTCAAGGCCCGCGCCAGCGCGGGCAATCCGGTTCGCGTGGGGCTGATCGGCGCCGGCAAGTTCGGCTCGATGTTCCTGTCGCAGGTGCGCACCGCGCCGGGCCTGCATCTCCTCGGCATTGCCGATCTCTCGGTTGAGCGCGCCCGCGCAGCGCTGGTCCGGACCGGCTGGGACGCGGACGCGGCGATCGCCAGCTCATTCGACGAAGCACTGCGGACCGGGCGTACCATGCTCACGCAGGATGCCGAGGCGCTGATCGCGACCGGCGGGCTCGACGTCGTGGTGGAAGCCACCGGCAATCCCGCCGCCGGCGCCCGCCATGCCCTCAGCGCCATCGCCAATGGCCGCCATATCGTCATGGTCACCGTCGAGGCCGACGTGCTGGTCGGGCCATTACTGGCGGCGCGGGCAAAGGCGGCCGGCGTGATCTATTCCATGGCCTATGGAGACCAGCCGGCATTGGTCTGCGACATGGTCGACTGGGCGGAGACCTGCGGCTTCCGCGTCGTCGCCGCCGGCAAGGGCACGAAATATCTGCCGGCCTATCACCGCTCGACGCCGGACACGATCTGGGACTTTTACGGCCTCACCGCGGAAGAGGCGGCGCGTGGCGGCATGAATGCGCAGATGTTCAACTCCTTTGCCGACGGCACCAAATCCTCCATCGAGATGGCCGCCATCGCCAATGCGACCGGGCTCGCGGCGCCCTCCGACGGCCTGCTGTTTCCGCCCTGCGGCGTCGACGATCTCGCCACTATCCTGCGGCCCAGGGCGCATGGCGGTGTCCTGGAGCGCACGGGCATGGTCGAAACCGTCTCCAGCCTCGAGCGCGACGGCCGCCCGGTTTTCCGCGACCTGCGCTGGGGCGTCTATGTGGTGTTCGAGGCCGACGAGGCGCCGAGCGGCGACTATGCCCGCCGCTGCTTCAGGGAATATGGCGTGCTGACAGACGCCTCCGGCCGCTACACCGCGCTCTATCGCCCCTATCACATGATCGGGCTGGAGCTCGGCGTCAGCGTCGCCGCAGCCGCGTTGCGCCATGAGGCTACCGGCGTCGCCGAGCAGTTCAATGCCGACGTGGTGGCCGTGGCGAAGCGCGACCTCAAGGCCGGCGAGACGCTGGACGGCGAAGGCGGCTTCACGGTGTGGGGCAAGCTCTTCCCCGCCGCGACCTCGCTCGCCCGCGGCGGCCTGCCCATCGGCCTCGCCCACGGCGTGACGCTCAATCGCGACATAAGCGAGGGCGAGATCGTCGGCTGGGCGGATGTCGCCGTTCCCGACAACGACACGGTGCGTCTGCGCCGCGAGATGGAACGTCAGTTCGGCGCCGGCTGGCTGACGGCGGCCGAGTAGCGGGGGTCTGGACTTGTCCGCCTGCCGCCGGTAGATACACGCCACGGTCTGCAGTTCACCGAGGCGTTGCCGCCCCGCGAGGGGAGCTAAACCTGCACCTCTACCGATGACCCGCACTTGTCCTTGTGCCGAGTCGCAAGACGGCAACCTCGACGATCCTCAACGGAACGGCGCACATCGAGGATAAGTCATGCCCAGGCTCCAACTGGCCTATGAGGTCGCGGACATTTCCGCCCTCGCCCGCTCCCTGCGCGATGGTCTCGGCAAGCTCGAACGCATGCCGGGCCATGTCGAACTGCTGAACCTGCTGGCCCGCGCGGCCGGCTTCCGGAACTTCCAGCACTACCGCGCCGACGTGGAGTTCCGTCAGCGTCCAGGCGATCCGCCCCTGCCCCAGCCGGCGCCCGATCACGCCCGCTGCGCGAAGGCGATGCGCCTGTTCGACGGCGACGGACGCATTGTCCGCTGGCCGACCCGGCGGAACCAGCAGCTCCTGTGTCTGTGGGTGCTGTGGTCGCGGATTCCAGCCCGCGAAGTCTTTGCCGAGCGGCAGGTCAATGACCTGATGAACCGCTGGCACCATTTCGGCGACTACGCCCTGTTGCGCCGGGAGCTGATCGGTCTCGGCCTGATGCGGCGCACGCCCGACGGGCGCGAGTATGCCCGCATCGAGCAGAAACCACCGCCGGAGCTCGGCGTGCTGCTGGCAAGGCTGCGCGAGCGAGGGGCGGGGTGAAGACGCCGACCTGCTTGCACCATCATGGCCGGGCTTGTCCCGGCCATCTCGGCCTCTGATGTATTGTCGGGAATCGTCATCCCCGGCGCGAGGCCGGGGATGACGGTCATTCACGCCGGCTCGCGGGTCGCCAGCACCCATTCGCGGGCGCGCGCTTCCGGGTCGGCGTTGAGCAGCACGTCGGTCACCACCGCAACGCTGTCGGCGCCGGCCTCGAAGCAGCCGGCGGCGCGCTCGATGGTGAGACCGCCGATCGCCACCAGCGGCACCTCCCCTACCCGCTCCTTCCAGGCGCGGATGCGCGCCAACCCCTGCGGCGCCCACTTCATCGCCTTCAGGATGGTCGGGTAGATCGGGCCGAGCGCCACATAATCGGGCCTGGCGAGCAGCGCGGTCTCCAGCTCCGCCTCGTCATGCGTGCTGAGGCCGAGCTTCACGCCGGCGCTGCGGATCGCCGGCACATCGGCCTCGGCGAGGTCCTCCTGGCCGAGATGCACGTAGTCGCAGCCAAGCTCGATGGCGAGCTTCCAGTAATCATTGATGATGAGCTGCGCACCATAGCGGGCGCACAGTTCGCGCGCCTCCGCAATCTCGTGGCGCAGCGCCGCCTCGTTGATGTCCTTGGCGCGCAGTTGCACCAGCTTCACGCCCTGCGGCAACAGGCGCGGCAGCCATGAGGCACGGTCGACGATGAGGTAGAAGGGGTCGAGAAGCTTGTCGGCCACTATCAATCTCCCAACACCGCACGGCCCATGACCGGGGTGGACGGCGCCGCCATGTCGCGCACTTCCATCGGATCGGCAAGCACCGCCTCGCGCCCGGCCTCGATGGCGCGGGCGAAGGCGCGCGCCATGCGCACCGGATCGCCGGCCTTGGCGACCGCGGTGTTCAGCAGCACCGCGTCATAGCCCATCTCCATCGCCGCCGCGGCATGGGAGGGCACGCCGATGCCGGCATCGACCACCATCGGGATGCCGGGGAAATGCGCGCGCAGCGAACGCAGGCCGTAAGGGTTGTTCAGCCCGCGGCCGGAGCCGATCGGCGCGCCCCACGGCATCAGTACCTCGCAGCCGGCTGAGACCAGCTTCTCCGCCACCACGAGGTCCTCGGTGGTGTAGGGGAACACCTGGAAGCCGTCGCGCGACAGGATGCGCGCCGCCTCGACCAGGCCGAACACGTCGGGCTGCAGCGTGTCGTCCTCGCCGATCACCTCCAGCTTCACCCAGTCGGTGCCGAACAGTTCGCGCGCCATCTCCGCAGTGGTGACGGCTTCCTTCACCGTCTTGCAGCCGGCGGTGTTGGGCAGCACCTTCACGCCGAGCTCGCGGATCAGCGACCAGAAGCTCTGGCCGGCTTTGGAGGCCCCGGATTCGCGGCGCAGCGACACGGTGACGATCTCCGCGCCGGAAGCCCGGATCGCCGCGGCGAGAATCGCCGGCGAGGGATATTGCGCGGTGCCGAGCAGCAGCCGCGAAGTCACCGCGGTGCCGTAGAACTCGACCATGTCTGGCTTGGGATTGAGTGCGTCCATTCTTGCGTCCTCTCAGCCGCCCTGCATGGGGGCGAGGATTTCCACGCGGTCACCTTCCGCGATCGGCGTGGCGTCGCGCTTGACCGCACGCACCATGGCGCCGTTCAGTGCCGTCGCTACCTTGGCATCGCCGAGCTCGAGTTCGACGATGAGTTCGGCGAGCGTGCGGGCGCCGGTCTGCGACGCCTCACCATTCACGACGATGTTCATCCATCACCTCCGGGAAATGGGCCCCGTCGAACGCCACCTCCGCCGCCCGTCGCGCCAGCGCGGGAGCCAGAAGGAAGCCGTGGCGGTAGAAGCCGTTGACATAGATGGTCTGCCCACGTTTGCGGATGCGCGGCAGATTGTCGGGAAAGGCCGGACGGACATCGGCGCCGATCTCCACCACCTCGGCCTCGCCAAACGCCGGGTGCAGCGCATAGGCGGCGGACAGCAGCTCCAGCATGGAGCGGCCGGTGACGCGGCCGCGCTCGTCATTCTCGATCGAGGTGGCGCCGATCATGAAATGCCCGTCGCCGCGCGGCACCACATAGACCGGGATGCGCGGATGCAGCATGCGCACCGGGCGCTTCAAGGCGATCTCGCGGGTGAACAGCACCAGCATCTCGCCCTTGACGCCGCGGAGATCAGCAAGCTGGTCGCGGGCGGCAATACCCCGGCAATCAACGGTGATGTCGCTCTCGCCGGCGCGGCCGGCTTCGGCATCCAGCCCGTTCTCCTGATAGATGATGGCGACGCCGAGTTCGTCGGTCAGCTTGCGTGTCAGCGCGGCGAGTGCCTTGCGCGGCTCGAGATGGGCTTCGGTGGGAAAGAACAGGCCCTGGTCGAAGCGGCCATCGAGATCTGGCTCCAGCGCGCCGAGCTTCTCGCCGTCGATCCATTCGAAACCCTCGGTGCGCCGGGCGAAGCGCCGCAGATCCGGCAAATCGCGCGGCTGCGCCAATACCAGGCTGCCCTCCAGCGGCACGTCGGGAACCTCGGCGCGCCAGTATTCGAGGGATTCGAAGCCGAGTTCCGCGACCAGCGGCTCCGCGCTCTCGCGCTCGCACCACGGCGCCAGCATGCCGCCGGCGTACCAGGAACAGCCCTGCCCCGAGCCGGGATTGCGCTCCACCACGGTAACCTTCGCACCACGTCTGGCGAAGGCGTGGGCGCAGGTCAGGCCAGCGACGCCGGCGCCGACCACGGTCACACGCATGGCGTTGTCGCCGTCCCAGCGCCCACGCGGCAAGCTCTCCCGCGCGGCCTCGGTCGCGGTTTCGTCATATGCAATGTTCGGAGACGTCACTCGCTCCTCCCTCCGCCAGTCCAAACTGGATCAGGTTCGAAGGGTCGCCATGCCGCTTGCGGAATTTCCGCTTGCGCCGATGGCCTCTCAGCCTCCTGACGAGGCTCCCCTGGACGATTTCGATATAGTCCTTCCCCGGCGCGATGTCACCGTGCCGTCAATAATATTCACGGGCGCAAATAGCCGCGAACGAATGTCAGGCGTGGCGCGGCTGCAGCGTCACCACATTGCCGCGGCGGCTGCGCGCCGCCGACGTCACGGCCCGCTCCAGGCTGTCGCGGCTGAACGGCTTGCCAAGCCGCAGCAGGTCCGGATCGGCGCCTTCGGGCAATTCGGCATAGCCGGTGCCGAGCACCACCGGCAGATTGGGCCAGCGCGCCTTGATCGCCGCGGCAAGCTGTACGCCGGTCATGCCCGGCATCGCCTGGTCGGTGAGCACGACGTCGAAGGTCCGGCCGGATTCCAGCAATTCCAGTGCCTGCATGCCGGTGGAGGCCTCCGCGGTGGCATAGCCGAGGTCCTCCAGCATGGCAGCGGTGGAGGTCAGCACCAGAATGTCGTCATCCACCACCAGCACCGAACTCACGCCCTGCGGCACCGGCGGTGCCTCGGGAACCAGCGCCACCGGTGGCACGACTTCGGGCCGGACGCCGGCGATCGGCAGCCAGATCTCTGCCGTGGTCCCCTCGCCCACCTGGCTCTTGAGCACCAGCCGGCCGCCGGACTGCGCGGCGAGGCCGTGCACCATGGCGAGCCCGAGCCCGGTGCCCTTGCCGACGCCCTTGGTGGTGAAGAACGGCTCGGTGGCTCGGGCCAGCGTCGCCCGGTCCATGCCCGGCCCGTCGTCGCTGACCGAAAGGCAGAAATAATGCCCGTTCGCCAGGCCGCTGCCGTCGCTGCCCTCGGAGGCGTCATTGGCGACTTCCTCCTCGCGCGCCGCGATCACGATGGAGCCGCCATTCGGCATGGCGTCGCGCGAATTCACCGCAAGGTTCAGCAAGGCGAGTTCGAGCTGGTTGGCGTCGACGCGCGCCCGCGCCAGGCCGAGCGGAAAGCGCGTCTCGATGCGCACGCTCGGACCGATGGAGCGGCGCAGCAGGTCCGCCATGCCGAGCACGAGGTCGGGCACATCCACCGGCTCTGGCTTCAGATCCTGCCGGCGGGCGAAGGCGAGCATGCGCTGCGTCAGCGCCGCGCCGCGCTGGGCGCCCTGGATGGTGTTGTCGATCAGCCGGAGCAGGCGCGCATCATCCGGCGCGCGCTTGCGGGCAAGCTCCAGATTGCCGAGGATGACCGCCAGCAGATTGTTGAAATCATGGGCGATACCACCCGTCAGCTGGCCGACGGCCTCCAGCTTCTGCGCCTGCCGCAGCGCCTCTTCGGCGCGTCGGCGCTCGGTGACATCGATCAGGCCGCACAATGTGCGGAGGATGTTGCCATCATCATCGCGCTCGGCAACGGCGGAGAGAATGCAGTCGAACACCCGCCCGTCCTTCGCCACCAGCCGGTATTCCGCCTCGCGCAATTCGCCGCTGGCGAGCAGTCGCGGCCAATGCTCCTCATTGCGCTGCCGGGTGGAATCCGGCGTCATGAAGTCGGTGATCGGATGGCCGATGACGTCCTCGCGCTCATAGCCGAGCAGCGCCAGCCAGCGATCGCTGACCTGCTCGATGCGCCCGTCGGGGCCGAGCGAATGCAGTGGCAGCGGCGTCTTGCGGTAGAGGAAGCGAAAGCGCTCCTCGCTCTCGCGCAGCACGATAGCCTCGCGATCCGCCAGTGAGGCGAACCGCCGGTCGTAGATCGCCGCCATGGCTGCCGCGCACAGGATCACGAAGGTGGCGGCGGTCACCCCGACGACGAGTTGCACACTGCCGACCAGCGCGGGCTCGACGGCGAGGTGGTCAGCGGGATGCATCTGGAAATCGGTGCCGAAGATCGCGACATAGTGCATGCCGGAAATGGCAATGCCCATGGCGACAGCGGCGGCGAGCTTCTGACCCAGCGAATGCGTGCGAAAGGCGAGCCACAGTGCCGCCGTGGACGCGCCGATCGCGATCAGGATGGACAGCACCACATAAAACGGGTCGTAGCTCAGGCGCGCGCCGACATGCATCGCCGCCATGCCGGTATAGTGCATTCCGGCGATGCCGAACCCCATGATGACGCCGCTGAGGGCGATCAAAGGCAGCGTTACCTGGTCGCGGCTGGCGACATAGAACCCGAAGCCGGTGGCAAGCAGCGCGATGATGAAGGAAAGCAGCGTCAGCTGGACATCATAGGTGGCCGGCATCACCGCGCTGAAGGCCAGTATGCCGACGAAGTGCATCGACCAGATGCCGCCGCCGAGCACGAGCGCGGCAGCGCCGAGCCAAGCCCTGCGCCCCCAGCCGTCAGCGTGGCGGATGCGCCCGGCAAGGTCGAGCGCAGTGAAGGACGCCGCCATGGCAATGAGGATCGACAGCGCGATCAGCGATGGGCTTTGGGAGCCGAGCGTGCTCACGGCCGCGGCTCCGGACGCGCGTACGGTTGCGGGCGGGCGCACTTTTCGGGGCGGGCGGACATGGCAACTCGACGCTCGAATGCCCTCGATCACGTTTCATGAAACGTAATCGATTCCAAACAGACGGAGCATGATGTTATCCGAAAACCGCTTCGCACTTTTCGGCATCATGCTCCGGACGCCCGCTAAAATGACTCAACTCAACCCCTAAGGAAACCGTTTCGCCTCAGTGGTCTTAATGGCCCTTCGCAACGTGTTCGGGCTTGCCCTTGCGCTTGGTCGAGGCGAGTTCGTCAAGCTGCTTCTCGCTCATTGATTCATACATGCCCTTCGAGGCGCCCTTGAGCGCGCTCTTCGGCTCTTCGCCGCGCTTGGCGGCGAGCGCCGCGCCCGCCGCCTTCTGCTGCGCCTTGGATTTTGCCGGCATGGCCGACCTCCGATCAGGATGAAGCCCTAGTGCAGAAAGCCGAACAGCCACAGACCGAGGATGATCGGCAGGGGAATTCCGAGAAGCCAGAGAAGTCCGCCCTTCAGCATGGTCGCCTCCATTGTGTGCCATCACTGAAACCCCACGCTCTGGACTTTGGTTCCGCACGCATTACGAAATGATCCTGAGATTAGATTCGGAGAGAACATGGTGCGCCCGGCGCGATGGCTGCCCGCCTCGATCACTGCAGAATCCGGCACGCTGGTCACGCTGCTCGGCGCGGCAAGCGCGCTGTTCGCCTTCGCGCTGATCGCCGAAGACGTGCTGGAGGGTGAAACCCACGGCTTCGACGAGCGGCTGCTGCGGGCTTTCCGCAATCCGAACGACCTCGCCGATCCGATCGGTCCGCCCTGGTTCGAGATCATGATGCGCGACATCACCAGCCTGGGCTCGACCACGGTGCTCACCATCGTGACGCTGGCGGCGGTGTTCTATCTCGTCATGGACGGCAAGCGCGCGAGCGCCGCGCTCGTCGCCATCGCGGTGTCAGGCGGCGCGCTGCTGACCTATGTCCTGAAGTTCGGCTTCGACCGTCCGCGCCCCGATCTGGTGGCCCATCTCGTCGAGGTCAGCACGCTCAGCTTTCCGAGCGGGCATGCCATGGGCTCCGCGGTCACCTATCTCACGCTCGGCGCGCTGCTGGCGCGCACCCAGCCGCGCCGCCGTATCAAGATCTATGTGCTGACCGTCGCCGTGCTGCTGACGCTGATGGTCGGCGTCAGCCGGGTCTATCTCGGCGTGCACTGGCCGACCGACGTGCTGGCCGGCTGGTGCGCCGGCAGCGCCTGGGCCTTGATCTGCTGGACCGTTGCGCTCTGGCTGCAACGTCACGGCGACATCGAGCCGACGCCGTCCGAAGAGGTCACGCCGCCCGCTTGACCGGATGGTGGCCGTCATCGCCACCGGTGAGACCGCAAGCTCCTGCCCAGCGGCAGAAGGCCAGCCACGCGGCATCGACATCGGCCGGCGAGCGCGCCTCCTGCATCTGCGCGCACAGCCGCGCCGCCTGCTCGCCGCAGATGTCGGCGCGAAGTGAACGCAGCAACTCGACAGCGCTGCGCAGCGAGCGGATCTCGATGCGCTCAATGCCCACCGTGACCACGATCCGGCGGGAGGTGTGCGGCTTTTCGGGCAGCTTGGCGTTGATGTTCATTGTCCTACCCTGCTTTTGGGCGCGCGAACCGAACCGGGCGCACCGTCGGGAACCCCACACGCGAAACGTTGCAGCCAATCGCGAGTTCCCGGGCAGCTACGGAATTAATCTTCGCGCCCTAGCGGCATTTTCGCGCCACGCGGCAAAGCTCGCGCTATCATCGAAATTTCACGGAACGGAAAAAACCGTGACACATAAGAGACGCAGGAGGAAAGCCTGATGCTGAGCCGCACCAATGAAGGCCATCTCATTCCGGAAATGGGCGTGATCGAAACCGTCGAATCCGACAACATCCTGCGCTGGGATGGCGCGGTGCTCTATGTCGAGCAGGACGTGTATCACAATGGCCAGGTCGTCCATCGCAAGTACAAACGCCGTGTGACCAAGGAGGTCGCGCAGGCGATCCTCGCGATGCTGGCGGAGAAGATGTGAATGCGCCTTGGCCTGCTCCTTGCCATCTCCATCCTCGTCGCGCTGGCCTCGCCAGGTATGGCGCAATCCGGTGCGCCCCAGGCGCCCGATTGCAGCAGCGCCCTCAATACGCCGGCGATGAACGCCTGCTACAAGGCAGCGCATGACACCGCGGACGCCAGGCTCAACGAGCGCTACAAGACGCTGATGGCCCGGCTCGGCAAGGATGACCAGGAGAGGCTGCGCGATGCGCAGCGGGCGTGGGTGGCATTCCGCGACAAGCAATGCGCCTTCGAGACCGCGTCCTATTCCAACGGCTCGATCTATCCGCTGCTGGTCACGAACTGCCTTACCGAGCTGACGCAGCAGCGCACCGCAACGCTCGACCACTATCTCGACTGCCCGAGCGGCGACACCAGCTGCGTGCCGCTGACCCAAGCGGCGGCACAACCCGCTCCGGCGGCCACGCCCGCAGCTGCGGGCGACAACGCTCCCTGCCGTCAGACCGCAGGCGCGGCGAAGGCCCAGCAATATGTGCAGCAATGCACCGAGGTATCGCCGGCGACCCATCCGCCTTGCAATGCGCAGAATGCGTGCAGCCTCATCACCGACGAGATCAAGCGCGGCTGCGCCATGATCGGCGCCGGCGCACCGGCCTTCTGCGCCTCCTACAAGTAATCAGACCCGGGCGAGCAGCCCGCCAAGCAGCAGCAGCCCGGCCGGCCACACGCCGAGCCGGGCGGCGCTGCCGATATGGCCGAGTTCGCCGACATCGGCGAAATCCGCGCCCCAGGCATAGGCAAACGCCCGCGCCTGCGGGAAGGTGACGCGCGGATCGTCCCGGCTCGCCGCGACCAGTGCGGGAAACGGCAGCTTGCCGAGCGGCATCGGAGCGAAGCTGCGCACGATGTCGAAGGACGGGTCGGGATCATCGACATTGGTCGGGGCGGCAAGGAACGCCGCCGCCACCTTCGCCACCTGCTCAGGCCCGGCGGCAGCGGCCCAGCGAAGGATGGTCGCCACCGCAACCGAATGGCCGATCAGCACCACGCGCCGCGGCGCGCTCGCCACCACAGCGTCGAGCCGCCCGGTCCAGGCGGCGACATCCGGACGGCTCCAGTCTTCCTGCAGCACCCGGCTCGAGTTCGGCAGGGCGCCGAGCCAATGCGACTGCCAATGTTCGGCCGGCGCATTCTCGCGGCCGGGAACGACGAGGAAATCGAGCGTGGAGAGATCGATGGCCATTGGACACCCGGACATCAGACATGCAGGGTATAGCCCTTTCCGTTCGGATGGAATCATCCGAACGACAAGAAGGTGCTCTAGATTCAATAGCCTGGAGCCTATCCTGATCGCAAAGGCGGTCCCACTTTTGTGGGATAAGCTCCAGGGCCGCCCGTCACGCTGGCAGAAGTATCGCCAGCAATAGCAGACCGAGCCCGGAGAGCGATATCAGCCAGGCGGCGGAGCGCACATAGGCTATGCCAAAGGCGTAGAGCGGCACATAGGCGATGCGCGCCGCGAGATAGAGCCAGACACCCCAGAGCGTGAGCGTGCCCTCACGGCCGGCGACATGGGCAATGAGCACCGCGGTCGCGAACAATGGCAGCGTTTCGAACAGGTTTGCCTGGGCGCGCCGCAATCGCCCGGTGACGGCGCCGACCGGCGGACCCGGCTCGTCACGCGGACCCGCATTGTAGGCAATGCCGGTTTCCCTATGGCGAAGCAGCGCCGGAAGGACTATTTGTATGAGCGCAAGCATGAGCGTTAGCGCCAGCACGGTAAGTTCCGTCGACATGCGGTTTGAAACCTCATTTTTAGGCGGATAACGCACCGAATTTTCTACGGAACATAAAGGAAGGCCGTATATTTCTCCCATTATGGCGAAGTCGAGCACCAAGAAAAAACGCCTCTCGGACGGCCGGCCGCTACAGCAGTACGCGGCGCTCCCTTACGTGCGCAACGAGGACGGCGAGATCGAGATCCTGGTGATGAGCTCGCGCGAGACAAGGCGCGTGGTCATTCCGAAGGGCTGGCCGATACGCAATCGCAAGAGCTGGAAGACCGCGGAGATCGAGGCCCGGCAGGAAGCCGGCCTGGTCGGCGAAGTCGGCCATCGCAGCATCGGCAAATACCAGTACTGGAAGCGGCTGCCCGCGAGTTTCGTACTGGTGAAGGTTTCGGTTTACCCGCTGCGCGTCACGCGTCAACTGACCGACTGGCCTGAAAAGCACGAACGCACCCAAAGCTGGATGGCGCCGCAGGATGCCGCGACGCTGATCGACGAAACCGAGCTTGGCGATCTCATCCTCGAATTCGCCCGGTCCCTCGACACCAAGCCGAAAGCCGCGACACGCCGGCGCCGCCAGAGCAGCGGCGCTCAGCCAAGCGCGTAGCCCCCGGGTCGGCCAAACAACGGCCGACCCGGGCAGCAGGCCTCCTGAAAGGGATGCTTATTCGATGATCTGGACGACCCTATGGGTGCCCGGATCCACCAGCACCGTGCGATTGTTCACGACGGTGTAGCGGTAGCGGGTCGCGCCATATTCGCGCGGCACCTCGTAATAGCGCACGCCGCTCCGCGGCAATTCTGCGCCGACCACGACCTCGCGGTCATAGCTGTAGGACGGTACGTGCTCTTCCACCACATAGGTGTGGAAGCGGCTACGATGGTCGTCGGCGATCCCGCCGACTATGGCGCCGCCGACGCCACCCACGACAGCACCGACCGGGCCGCCGATGATGGCACCGCCGACCGCACCGGTGGTCGCGCCGGTAGCCGCGCCCGCGCCGTCCTGGGCGCTGGCTGCGACCGGGATGGCGATAAGCATGGCACCGGCAAGAATGATCTTCCGCATCATGGTAGTCTCCTGTCGCCCCAGGCATCCGTGACTGCGGTCGTCAACGTGTCGGGCGGCGGTCCGTTCCCCCTTCGCAACCATCGGAGATTATGGCGGAAATCTGTCTCCCGCTTCAGGGATGATGATGCGCCCGGAACAGCCGCCCGCGCTCGGCATAGAGCACCAGCACCAGCGCGAGGGCGCCGAAACTGGCGAAGCCGATGCTGAGCGGCAGCGTGGTGCCGTCGAATTGCTGGCCCACCAGGAAGCCCAGCACCGCCCCACCCGCGGTGCTGACGAAGCCGAGCAGCGAGGACGCGGTGCCGGCGACGTGGCCGACCGGCTCCATCGCCATGGCGTTGAAGTTCGAGGCGACGAGGCCGAAGCAGAACATCAGCGCCGCCTGCATGATGGCGAAGCTCCAGATGGTCTCGATCCCCGCGAGGACGATGACCAGATGCAGCATCGACACTCCGATATAGCCGAGCAGCGCGGCATGGGAGACCCTGCGCATGCCGAGCCCACCGACGATGCGGGCATTCAGCAGCGAGGATAGCGCCATGAACACCGCGATCATCGCGAAGACGGTGGTGAAGAGGTGCGAGGCGTGGAAGGCGTCCGCGAAGATCTGCTGGGCCGAATTGATGAAGCCGAACAGCCCGCCCATCACCAGGGTCATGGCGAACATGTAGCCGATGGTGACGCGGCTTCGGACCACCGCCATGAACGCATGGCTGATGCCGGCGAACGAGATCGGCACGCGGTCCTGCGGGTGCAGCGTCTCCGGCAGCCGCAGCACGGTCCAGGCGATCAGCACGGCGCCAAACAGCGTGAGCAGGCCGAAAATGGCACGCCAGGGTGCCACCAGCATGATGAGCTGGCCGATCGAGGGGGCAAGGATCGGAACCGCGAGAAAGACGATGAAGGCGAGCGACATCACCCGCGCCATCTGCCGCCCGCTGTAGCAGTCGCGCACGATGGACATTGCGAGCACGCGCGACGCCGCGGCGCCGATGCCCTGCGCCGCCCGCGCCGCCATCATCACCGCGAACGAGCCGGCAAAGGCCGCCACCACGGAGGCGACGACATAGATGGCGAGCCCGCACAGCAGTACCGGCTTACGGCCGAAACGGTCGGACAGCGTGCCATAGATGATCTGCGCCGCGCCGAAGCCGAGCAGATAGGCGGTGACCACGAACTGGGTGTGATTGGCGGTATCGATGCCGAGCGCGTGGCCGATCTCGGGCAGCGCCGGCAGCATCGAATCGATGGCCATGGCATTCGCCATCATCAGCACGGCGATGTAGGCGACGAACTGCCGGAACCCCATCCCGGGATGGGGGTTGGCCGAAGGAGCGGAGACGGACATGGTGGCTTTCTGAGCGGCGGAAGGCGGCCGGCACGAAGGATCCGAAGCGGCGCTTTATGAAGGAGAACGAACAGGCGCCCTATTGGCAAGAAGACGCACCTTCGCGCAAATCCGCGTGGCACGCCCCGACGACAGGAATCCTGGCCTTACCCCTGTGCGGGGCGGTATCAGCCCTTATGTTCCTCTACAGGATGTCAGAAAAGAGAACCCACATGCCGCTAACCGCCCTCGCCGCTTCCAAAGTCGCCGTCGTCACCGGAGGCGCCTCCGGCATCGGGCTGGCAGCGGCCAGGCGCTTCGCGCAGAAGGGCATGAAGGTCGCCATCGCCGACCTGCCCGGCGCGGCGCTCGATGCGGCGCGCGACAGCCTCATTGCCGCCGGCGGCGGGCGCAGCGGCGAGGTGCTCGCGGTGCCGACCGATGTCAGCCGGGTGGAAGAGGTGCAGCGGCTGCGCGACACCGTCACCGCGGCGCTCGGCCCGGTGAACGTACTGATGAACAATGCCGGCGTGCAGCCCGGCAGCGCCCTGTTCGGCCCGCCGGAGAACTGGACACGGGTCATCGCCGTCAATCTGTGGGGCGTCGTCAACGGCGCGCAGGTCTTCGCCCCCGGCATGGTGGAGAGCGGTGAGCCGGGCCTCATCATCAATACCGGCTCCAAGCAGGGCATCACGACGCCGCCGGGCGACCCGGCCTACAACGTCTCCAAGGCGGCGGTGAAGGCTTTCACCGAGGCGCTGGAGCACGAACTGCGCAACACCACCGGCGGGCGGGTGCATGCGCATCTGCTGATCCCGGGCTTCGTCTTCACCGGCATCACCGCCCGTGGCCGCGCCGAGAAGCCGGCCGCCGCCTGGACGTCGGAACAGACCGTCGACTTCATGCTGAAGAGCCTGGAAGCGGGCGACTTCTACATCCTGTGCCCGGACAATGATGTCGACCGCCGGCTCGACGAGCGCCGCATCGCCTGGGCGGCAGGCGATCTCATCGAGAACCGCCCGGCTCTGTCGCGCTGGCATCCCGACTATGCGGAGAAGTTCGCCGCCTTCGTCTCCGAGGCGAAGCGCGACGAGGGCCTCCAGGTCGCAGCGCTCAACGCCTCGAACGACGACTGAGCCGCCTTAGAGCATTTCCCGATCAGATGGAATCATCTGATCGAAGAGGAATTGCTCCAGTCTATTGAATCTAGAGCACTCATCTGTCGTTCGGATGGTTCCATCCGAACGGAAAGGGCTCTAGGCCTTCGAGCGGGCGAGCGCGGCGCGCCCCGCCTCCAGCAATTCGTCCGAGAGTTTCGCATCATCGCTGACGCGCGCCAGCATCAAGGCGCCGACGAGCGTGGCGAAAGCCGCCATCGCCGCGCGGTCGCGCTCCTCGGCGCTGGCGCCCGGCATCAGCGGCGCGAGGAGGTCGAGTTGCCTGCGCAGCGCCGCAGTCACCCCGGCGCGGCCGGCGTCATTCTGGCGCGCCATGTCGGAGCCGAGCGCGGCAAACGCGCACCCGGCCTCGGGATGGTCGCGGTGGCTGGCGGAAAGATAGGTGTCCGCAATGGCGTCAAGCGCCGTGTCGGGCAAACCGCGGGCCAGCGCCTGCATACTCGGCAGCACGCCGGCGCTCGCCCGGCAGGTCGCTTGCGCGATCAGGTCGTCCTTGGAGGCGAAATGGCCGTAGAAGCCGCCATGGGTCAACCCGACCGCCTTCATGATATCGGCGACGCCGACGCCGTCATAGCCCTTCTGCCGGAACAGCTGCGCCGCAGCGTCCAGAATCCGCTCACGATTTTCAGCGAACTTCTCCCGACTGACACGCATGGGCCGCTACCTCAGTATGACTGGCCCATATATATGGTGGCTAACATCAAACATCGGTAGTGACGTACATATTGCATCCGCCTGGTGCATGATCCTCGGCACGGTGTTCCGAGGGGGCGCGCCGGGAAGTTCAGGAAGCTGGGAGCGTTTCGACATGTTTGATCCAACTACCCTTACGGGGTTTCACACCTGGTTGAGCATCATCGCCATCATCACCGGCATCATCGCCGTCGCCGGCCTCGTCGGCAGCAGCGTCAAGTCGTTCTGGACCGAGGTGTTCCTGCTCACCGCGGTGCTCACCAGCGTCACTGGGTATTTCTTCCCGTTCCACGGGGTGCTGCCCTCGCACATCGTCGGTGCCATCGCCCTCGTGGTGCTCGCCATCGGGCTCTACGCGCTCTATGGCAGCCATCTCGCCGGCGCCGCGCGCTGGATCTATGCGGTCTGTGCCGTCATCAGCCTTTATCTCCTGGTCTTCGTCGCCGTCGCGCAGGCGTTCCTGAAAGTGCCCTCGCTGCACGCCTTGGCGCCGACCGGCGGCGAGCCGCCCTTCGCCATCGCCCAGGGCGTGGTGCTGCTGCTGTTCGTGCTGATCGGCTTCGCTGCCGTGCGCAAGTTCCGGCCGGCCGCGCTCGCGGCCTGATCCGCGCGGGAAGATCGGAGGCCGCCCCGTGACGGGAAACACGGGGTGGCTGATCCGGGGGATCGGACTGGCGTTCATTCGACCGCCGCAGTCGGCGTTCGCTCGCTGGCGACGAGACGCCCGAGGATTGCCCCGAGGATCGACGAGAGGTCGTCGACGATGCTGAAGATGGCCGGCACATAGAGCAAGCTCAGCACGGTCGAGCTCATCAGGCCCCCGATCACGGCGATCGCCATCGGCGCGCGGGTCTCGGCATCGGCGCCATAGCCGAGCGCAATCGGCAACATTCCGGCCACCATGGCGATCGTCGTCATGACGATCGGCCGGGCGCGCTTGCGGGCGGCGTCGATCAGTGCCGGCGAACGCGCGAGGCCGGAGCCGGTTCGCGCGGCGATGGCGTACTCGACGAGCAGGATCGAGTTCTTCGCCGCGATGCCCATCAGCATCAGAATGCCGATCAGGGCCGACATCGAGAATGAATGGCCGCTGAGCAGCAGCAAGCCCAGCGCGCCGCCGACGGACAGCGGCAACGCCGTAAGGATGGTCAGGGGCTGCAGGAAATCACGGAACAGCAGCACCAGCACGAGGTACATCAGCACGATGCCGGAGCCGATGGCGAGCCCGAAGCTGGAGAACAGCTCCTGCATCCGCTCGACGTCGCCGGCCGCGCGCTTACTCACCCCCTTCGGCAGGTGCTTCATCGTCGGCAGTGCGTCGATCAGGGTGTCGGCCTCGCCGACGGTCACGCCGATCAGCTCCGCCTCGATGGACGCGGTCCGGCTGCGATCGAGCCGGGTGATCTCGCTCGGCCCGGAGCCGAAGCCGATATCGGCGACGGAAGAGAGCGGCACGGTGATGGTTCCGTTCGTCACCGGAAGGCTGGCGAGCCGTGCGAGATCGTTGCGGGCGCTTTCCTCAAGCATGACGCGGATGGCGATCTGGCGGTCCGCGAGATCGAATTTCGGCAGCTTGCTGTCGGCGTCGCCCACCGTGGCGATATCGGCGGTCTCGGCCAATGTGGCGGTGGTGATGCCAAGGGCTGCGGCCTTGTCCGGCTTGGGCGTGATGTGCACTTCGGGCTGGGTGAGGCTCGATGTGGAGGCCGGATTGGCCAGCCCTTTGAGGCCGCGCATGTCGCGCAGCAGGCTGTCCACCGCGCGCGACAGCGCGGCCGGGTCGTCGCTCACCAGTGCCACCTCGATCTTGGCGCCGGATTGCCGGTCTGCACCGAACTGTACCCGCGCGCCGGGGATCGAGCGCAACTCCGGCCCGGCCTTCGCTTCCAACTGCTGTTGCGAGAGCTCGCGTTCGGATCTCGGTTTCAGGGTGACGGTGAGTGTCGCCGAGCGCACCTCGCCGCTCGACGAGGCCGCGCCAGGTCCCGATGAGGTCTCGGTGCCGATGGCGACATAGACGCTGGCGACCTCGGGGTGGGTGTGCAGGATGCCGGTGGCGCGCAGCACCGCCTTGTCGGTGTCGTCGAGCGTCGCGCCGGGCGGCAGTTCGATCGAGAGCGACGAGCGGCCGCGATCGGCCGCCGGCATGAAGTCGGTGGGGATCAGCGGGATGAGGCTGACCGAGGCGGCGAAGAAGGCGAGGCCGAGCGCCAGCGTGATCCAGCGATGCCGCAGCGCCGCGCCGAGCACGCGCAGATAGGCCGGCACCCAGAAGGGCTCGTCCTCTTCATGCCCGGCCGCCTTCATGAGATAGGCGCCCATCAGCGGGGTGAGCATGCGCGCGACCAGCAGCGAGAACAGCACCGAGCCGCAGACCGCGATGGCGAAGGCACGGAAGAACTGGCCCGGAATACCGGCCATGAAGGCGACCGGCCCGAACACCGCGACGATGGTCAAGGTGGTGGCGACGACGGCAAGGCCGATCTCGTCGGCGGCCTCGATCGCCGCCTGATAGGCGGACTTGCCCGACTGGCGCATGTGCCGGACGATATTCTCGATCTCGACGATGGCGTCATCGACCAGGATCCCGACCACCAGTGCGATGGCGAGCAGCGTAATGTTGTTCAGCGACTGGTCGAGCAACTGCATCAGCGCGAAGGTCGGGATCAGCGAAAGCGGCAGGGCAGCCGAGGAGATCAGCGTTGCCCGCCAGTCGCGCAGGAACAGCCACACCACGAACACCGCCAGAAGCGCGCCGAGCCACAATGCCTCCATCGCGGCGTCGAAGCCTTCCTCCACCCAATCGGTCGAGGAGGTTACCTCGGTGATGGCGACGCCGGGATGGGCGGCAGCGAGTGCCGTCACCCTGGCGCGGGCGGCGTGGGCGACGTCGACCTCGCTCGAGCCGACGCTGCGATAGACGCTGAAGCCGATCACCTCCCGCCCGTCGAGGCGCGCGCGCTGGCGCGGCTCGGCCCAGCTGCTCTCCACGCGGCCAAGCTCGGACAACCGCACCACGCGGCCGTCGGCGAGCGGGATGGCGGTCGAGGCCAGCTCATCGAGGCTCGTCATGCTGCCGAGCGTACGCACTGTCTGCTCGCCGCTGCCGAGCGTGGTTCGTCCGCCGGGCTGGTCGAGATTGAGCGTCTTGAGCTTCTGCGACACCTCGCTTGCCGTGGCGCCGAGCGCGAGCAGGCGATCCGCGTCGAGGCGCACCCGTATCTCCTTGTCGACGCCGCCGGCGCGCGAGATCTTCGAGACGCCTTTCGCCGACAGCACCGCCTTGGCGACGTCATTGTCGACGAACCAACTCACTTCGTCGGGCGTCATGGCGGGCGCGTCGACGACGAAGGTGAGGATGGCGTTGTCGGTGTTGTCCAGCCGCTGCACGATCGGCTCGTCCACATCCGCCGGCAGGTCGCCGGTGATGGCGGAGACCGCGTTACGCACATCATTGGTGGCGCGATCGACATCGACCCCCATGGCGAACTCGACCGTGATGGTCGCCGCGCCCTCGGTCAAAGTGGTCCTTGTGTGCTCCACATTGCCGAGGCCGGCGACGGCATCCTCGACGATGCGCGCGACCTGCGTCTCCAGTTCGCTGGGCGCTGCCCCGAGCTGCGTCACGGTGACTATGATGGTCGGGATGTCCATATCCGGCGTGTTGTTCTGGCGCAGCTTGCCGTAGCCCACGAGGCCGGCCAGCGTCAGCACGATGAACAGCACGAGGGTCGGGACCGGATTGCGGATCGACCAGGAGGAGATTCCGTTCACTGCGCAGCGACCTCCTGCACCGCGACCGATTGCTCTGAGGCCTGCCGCGGCCCGGCACTCGCCCGCGCCGCCGCGGTCCCGACCTGCACCTTGTCGCCGTCATTGAGGAAGGCGGCGCCTTCGCTGACGATCCTCTCGTTCTCGGCGAGCCCGGAGGTGATCTCGACCAGATCGTCCATCTGCCGGCCGGTGACGACGGGGCTGAGCGCGACGCTCGCATCCGTCTGCACGACGAAGACGCCCGCACCGCCGGTACGCCAGACCAGCGCCTGTCGCGGCACGGCAAGCGCGATCCGCGGCTCGGTCTCGATCTCGACCCGGACGAACATGCCGGGCTTGAGGCCGCTATCCGACGGCAGGTCGATCCGGACGATACCGAGCCGCGACGTCGCATCCACGCTCGGCGCGAGCTCGCGCACCGTACCGGTGAGGCTGCGCCCGGCCGGGTCGGTGACGCGCACATCGTCCCCGGCGCGCGCCGCGAGCAGTTCGGCCTCCGCCACCGAGGCAGCGACCTCCAGGCGCGAGCGCTGGACCATCCGCACCAGTTCGGCGCCGGTCGACACCACCTGGCCGAGGCTGACGGAGCGCTTGAGCACATAGCCATCATCGGGCGCGAGGATGCGGGTGCGCGCAAGCTGGACCTTGAGCTGATCCAGCACCGCCTTGGCAGCGGCGAGCTTCGCCTCGGTGGTCTTCACCGCGGTGGCGCGCTCGTCGGCGGTCTGCTGGCTGATGGCCTTGGTGGTCACCAGCTTCTCGGCGCGGTCGAGCTCGAGCCGCGCGGATGCGAGATTGGCCGCGGCCTCGTCGATCAGCGCATTCTGTTCGGCGATCTCGGCGTTGAGCGCGGCATCGTTCAGGCGCACCAGCAGATCGCCCTTGCCGACATGCTGGCCCTCCTCGACTGCGATCTCGGCGACGGCGAGCCCGCTCGCCTCCGAGCCGATCACCAATTCGCGCCAGGGCGAAACGCTGCCGCTGGCGAGGATGTGGTTCCGTACCGTCTGCCGCTCGACGGTGGCGACGGCGACGGTCAGCGCGGCACGTGGTTCGGTTGCCGCCTGGTCCGCGGTTTCGCCGCGCGTGCATGCGCAGACGAGGATGCAGGCAAGCAGCAGGAGCGGCCGGCCCGCCGGCCGGCGAATTCGTACGGGAAGAATCATGTTGATGCTTTGCGATGAGGGGGCAGGCAAAGGGCAAGCGGGCGCGCCGAGGAGCGCAAGGCGCGCCCGCCCCCGGGAGCGACGGTCAGGGGGGCGTGGAGTGACCGGCTCCCGGCCCCCCCGGTCCCGCGGGACCGAAGGAAGCAGGATGGAAGAACGGCGGCGGCCCGAACGGGCGCGGCGGCAGCAGCGGGCCGGCGGCCTTCAGGCGATCCAGCTGTTCGGACGAAAGCTTGCCGCGCAGCGTCTCGACCGCCGCGGCGAGCTTGAAGGCCTGCTGGCCCTGCTCGGCGACGCGGTGCGCCATCGCCCAGGATTGGGTGAGCGCGTCCATCGGTTCGCCCTGCACGTCCGGCGTCGGCCGGACGGGCGGGCGAACCACGGACTGCAATGCGTCGGTATATGCGCGCCAGGCGTCGAGCTGGTCGGCATTGATGCCGATGAAGGTCTCGATCGCGCTGAGACGCGAGGCGAGCATGAGCGGGCCGGGAGGCGGTCCCGGCGGGAAAGGCCGGTCACTTCCCGGTCCAGGCTGCCCAAATCCCGGCATTGCACTGAGCGGCGGGCCGCGGCGATCGTCCGGATTGCTGCCCGAATCCCTGCCGCCCGAACCTTGGCCGCCGAAGTCCTGGCCGCCGAAGTTCTTGCCGCCCCCCTCGTGCTCGCAGGTGAAAGATCCGGGAGGAGGCGCGCAGGGCGAGACCTCGGCGATCCGGACCACTTCCGCGCGATCCGTCATCTTCGCGCCGTCCTGGCGGTCTGCGGCATTGCTGGCGGTGACGACGATCGCGCCGACCGCCGACGCCACCAGGGTGATGAGGGCAAGTTTCAACTCCAACTCCTGTGTCCGTTGTCGAACGCCAGCACTGTGGAGCGGCTCGGTTTCCCCCGAAGGTCTGGGTGTTTCCGCGCATTGCCGGCGCGGGCATTTTTGTTTCCCAACATTGCCGCGGCGCCCGCGGAAACACTGAGTTGCCATTCTTTTCGGCGAGAGCCGGCAACACTCGCTAGGGAAATCCTATCGAGACCCTGTTCAGGAAAGCTCCATTGGAGAACAGTCCGCATATCCTCGTGGTCGATGACGACCAGGAAATCCGCAAGCTGCTCGGCCGCTATCTCCAGGGCCAGGGCTTCCGGGTGTCTCTCGCCGAGGATGGGCGCAGCGCGGAAAGCTGTCTCGCCGACGGCCGCATCGACTTCGTCGTGCTCGACCTGATGCTGCCGGATGTCTCCGGCCTCGATCTGTGCCGCTCGCTCAGGGCGCGCTCGCGCGTGCCGATCATCCTGCTGACGGCGCTGAAGGAGGATGTCGACCGCATCATCGGGCTCGAGGTCGGCGCCGACGACTATCTCGGCAAGCCGTTCAATCCGCGCGAACTCGTGGCACGCATACGCGCCGTATTGCGCCGCACCTCGGCGCTGGAGAGCCCGAGCGTCCCGCCGCAGCAGAGCTTTCGTTTCGGCGGCTTCACGGCGACACCCGCGACGCGGCGCGTGGTGAATGCGGAAGGGACCGAGGTGCCGCTGACCGCGGCCGAGTTCGACCTGCTCCTGGCATTCGTAGAGCGGCCGGGGCGGATGCTGTCGCGCGACCAGTTGCTCGATATCACCCAGGGCCGGAATGCGGCGGCATTCGACCGCTCGATCGACGTGTTGATGAGCCGGCTGCGGCGCAAGCTCGGCGACTCCGGCAACTTCCAGATGTTCAAGACGCTGCGCAATGGCGGCTATCAGCTCGCCGTCGAGGTCGAGACCGGCGAGGCTCCCTCCAGCCGCGCGGGCGGTACGCCATGAACACGCTGCGCGCCAAGCTCACCGCCCTGCTGGTGGCAGCAATCCTGCTGGTCGTGCTGCTGGCAACGGGCCTGACGTTCCTGCTGATATCGCCGCCGCGCTTCGAGGCCGCCGAGGACGCCACCGCGAGCCAGTTCGCCTTGATCGTGGACCTGATCGCGAGCCGACCGGAGGCCGCTGCCGTCGCGAGCGGCGACTTCATCGGCGTGAAGGCGGCGGCGGCCGGCGGACCGGTCGCGCAGGGCCCGACACGGGGCATGAATGCCGCCCTCAGACGCAAGGGTCGCAGCGAGCAGGTGATCGTGAGCGATCCACCCGGCGCGCGCTCTCCGGTGATCTCCGCCCGGCTCGGCGACGGCCGCTGGCTGCTGATGCCGATGTCGATGGCGCCACCTCCGGACAATCGCGGATGGGCGCTGGCGGGATGGATGCTGATCTTCGCCCTGGGCACGACGGCGGTCATGGTGGTCGCGGTCCGCCGCCTGACGGAGCCGCTCGCGCTGCTGGAGCGCACCGTCGCCGCCATCGGCCCGGACGGCGAGCTGGCGCCGCTGCCCGAGCAGGGCCCGACCGAGGTGCGTGCCGCGGCGCGCGCGGTCAATCTGCTGTCGTCACGTCTCAAGACCGCGATGGAGAGCCGGATCCGCCTCGTCGCCGCCGCCGGCCACGACCTGCGCACGCCGATGACCCGGATGCGGCTGCGCGCCGAATTCCTCGACGACCATGAGCGCGATACCTGGATCGCCGATCTCGACGAACTCGACCGCATCGCCGACAGCGCTATCCGGCTGGTGCGCGAAGAGGTCGAGGATTCCTCCCGCAGCCCGATCCGGCTGGACCATCTGGTCCGCGACGTGACGGACGAGATCGGGGAGATCGGCATGAAAGCCGCCCTCACCTCCCATTCCCCGGTGACCGTGCTGTGCCGCCCGCTGTCGCTGAAGCGGGCGATACGCAACCTCGTCATCAATGCAGCGACACACGGCCGCGAAGCCACGGTCCGCGTTGCGACCGAGGGGGGCCGTGCGGTGGTCGTCATCGAGGATCGCGGCCCGGGAATTCCGCAGGAACTGCTGGCCCGCGTGTTCGAACCGTTCTTCCGGGTCGAGGCCGCCCGCGGCGCGCCGATCCCGGGCGCGGGCCTCGGCCTTGCCATCGCGCACGAGATCGTTTCCCGCAATGGCGGCTCGCTCACCCTGCGCAACCGGGCCGAAGGCGGATTGGAGCAGTGGGTAACGTTTCCGATCGCGGCCGACCGGCCGGCGGCACCGATCTGACGATCGGCCGTCCGCCGTCGATCAGAACTTCGGCGGCCCCATGTCGAGCGGTGCGGAATCCATTTGCGGGATGTTGAGTTCGATGGTCGAGGGGTCGACGCCGGAACCGGCGCTGATCCAGTAGGTGACCGATTCCGGCCACATGATCACCACCACCACCAATATCAGTTGCATCGCCAGCCACGGGATCGCGCCCCAATAGATCTGCGAGGTGCGGATCGAGGGCGGAGCGATACCGCGCAGATAGAACAGCGCGAAGCCGAACGGCGGATGCATGAACGCGGTCTGCATGTTCACGCACAGCAGCACGCCGAGCCAGATCAGATTGATATCGAGCTTCACCGCCACCGGCACGATCAGCGGGATGATGATGAAGGCGATCTCGAAGAAATCAAGGAAGAAGGCGATGAAGAACACGAACACATTGACGAAGATCAGGAATCCGAGGCGCCCGCCGGGCAGCTGGGAAAGCAGGTGCTCGATCCAGCGCGAGCCGTCCATGCCCTGGAACACCAGGCTGAACACGGTGGCGCCGATGAGGATGAAAACCACCATGGCGGTGAGCCGCATGGTCGAGGCCATGGCCTGGCGCACCAGCGTCCAGCTCAGGCGCCGATGCAGCGCGGCGAGCACCAGGGCGCCGACGGCGCCCATGGCGCCGGCTTCGGTCGGAGTGGCGAGGCCCATGGCCAGCGTGCCGAGCACCAGGGCGATCAGCACGATGGAGGGGATCATGCCCCACAGCACCTGGCGGATCAGCGGCCAGCCCACCTCCCCGATCGCCTCCGGCGGCAGCGGCGGCATGGTCTGCGGCTTGATCAGCGACAGGATGAACACATAGATCAGGAACAGCAGCACCTGCAGGATCGAGGGGCCGATGGCGCCGAGATACATGTCGCCCACCGGCTTGCCGAGTTGCTCGGCGAGCACGATCAGCACCAGCGACGGCGGGATCAGCTGGGTGATGGTGCCGGACGCGGCGATGACGCCGGTGGCGAGCTTCTGGTCATAGCCGTAGCGCATCATCACCGGCAGCGAGATCACGCCCATGGCGATCACCGAGGCCGCCACCGTGCCGGTTATGGCACCGAGGATGGCGCCGACGATGATCACAGCATAAGCAAGGCCGCCCGGCACCTTGCCGAACAGCTTGCCGGTGCCTTCCAGCAGGTCTTCCGCCAGCCCGCAGCGCTCGAGTATGGCGCCCATGAAGGTGAAGAACGGGATCGCCAGCAACAGGTCGTTGGAGATGATGCCGTAGAAGCGCAGCGGCAGCGCCTGCAGGAAGCTCGGGTGGAAATGGTCGGTCAATATGCCGAGCGTGCCGAAGAACAGCCCCACCGCGATCAGCGAGAAGGCAACCGGAAAGCCGATCAGCATGAAGCAGATCATGCCGCCGAACATCAGCGGGGGCATTACGCCGTGGGAGAACATGCCGGGGCTCGCAATTGGCGGGAAAGGGGGCGGGGCGGAGCGGCGGAGCGCCTATTGCGGCGGGGCACCTATTGCAGGGGCTTTTCGTAGTCGGTCTCGACGGTGATATCGCCGTGCAGTGCCGCAACGCGCTTGATCAGCTCGGAGATGCCCTGGATGGCGAGCAGCCCGAAACCGAGCGGCAGCAGCAGCTTGGCCGGCCATAGGATCAACCCGCCGGCATTCTGCGACACCTCGTCGGAGACGAAGGCCTGCCAGAAGAACGGCCAGCTCAACAGCGTCAGATAGATGCCAGCCGGGATCAGGATCAGCACGAAGCCGAGCGTGTCGACCCACAGCCGCCCGCGCGGCGAGAGCATCATATAGACGAGGTCGACGCGGACATGCTCGTTCATCTTCAGCGTATAGGGCGCCCCGAGCAGCACCACGGCGCCGAACAAATACCACTGGATTTCGAGCAATCCGTTGGTGCTGAAGCTGAGCAGATAGCGCACCGTGGCATTGCCGGCACTGATCAGGCAGGCGGCCAGCACGCAATAGTCCGCGACACGGCCAAATCGTTCGTTCAGCCAGTCGACAGTCCGGCTGAAGGCGAGCAGCGCGCCCATCTCCGACATCCCCTCGGTTTCGCTTTTGTCAGTTCTTCATTGGGCCGTTGCATCGGCCGAATTGATGGCACCGATCAAGATAGACGATCGTCTCACCCAATTTAAAGCCCTTGAAGCACGATGGCTGAACGGGCGAAGCCTTTTCCTTGCGACACCCCGCTCCCACTTAAGGAAAGCGATCAGGAACGATGAATCCGGATCGGCAAGGTGCGGATTCATCATGATCCGGCGATGCGGCACAACATGCCGTTACGTCCTCAGGTGGGTCCAAATCTGTGGAAACATCCGATCCGCGCTGCGTTGGCGGCCGGGTATCGACAGCAAGGTATCGACAGGAGGCCAGCATGTCCCCGGCAGGATCCGATCCGGAAAAGCCGACGACACTCCCGACGCCGGTCGATCCCGATCCGCGCGGCAAGCAGGAGGAGGCCCGCCGCACCGACGAGCCCTCGCCGCCGACCGAGCAGGCGATCGACGAGGCGCTGGAGGAAAGCTTTCCGGCCAGCGACCCGCCGGCCTTTACCGCCGTCACAGGAGTGGCGCGGGGCAAGTGAGCGGCAGGTCGCGGATCTGACCGAACCATGTGCCAGGCAATGATGCTTGCCGCGGCGACGGTAAAATCCCTATCCTTCGCGCGGTATTCGGACGCGCCGCTCTGCGGCAGAGCGAGGGCGTATGATTGTTTCCCCGCGTATCGAGACGCCTCGCCTCCTCCTGCGGCGCCATGAGCTACGAGATTTCGAGCCCTACACCGTGATGTGGGCCGACCCCGGGGTGGTGCGCCATATTGGCGGCATGAGCTTCACCCGCGAGCAGTCCTGGACGCGCTTCATGCGCCAGGCCGGCATCTGGCATTTCATGGGCTTCGGCTTCTTCGCCATCGAGGAAAAGGCCACCGGCGCCTTCATCGGCGAGGCCGGCTTCCACGAATTGCGCCGCGACCTGTCGCCCTCCATCGAAGGCACGCTGGAGACCGGCTGGGCCTTCGTGCCGCACGCACAAGGCAAGGGCTATGCGACCGAAGCGGTGGGCGCTGCGCTGGATTGGGCGGCGTCCGCCTTCGCCGCGATGAAGGCGACCTGCCTCATCGAGCCGGACAACATCGCCTCGCAACGGGTCGCCGCCAAGCTCGGCTTCCACGAATTCGCGCGCACGCTCTATCACGGCCGCAAGACGGTGCTGTTCGAGCGCCCGCTGTGAGGCGGATCACGCCTCGCTCCAGTAGCGCCGCGAGGTCGGGCTGACCTGGGAGTCCTCGGCTTCGGATAGTATCGCCGCCTTGAAGGCATCGGCCGGTCCGTCGCCGGCGAGCAGGCGCAGGCTCTTGATGATGCGGGTGATGCGCAGGTGGTTGTGGTCGAAGGGCTGCTTCCACTGCGCCGTCGCGCGATAGAAGCGCAGCATGCGCTCCGTCGCATCCCGGAGCCGCAATTGCACGGTGGCGAAATTGCGCAGGACCAGGATGTCGCTGCCGGTCAGTACCGGCGAGGACGGCACCGCCTGGCTCGGCTCATCGAGCGGGAACAGCCACTGGATGAAATCATGGCGTCCTTCGAGGCCCACATCGTCCATCGCCAGCACCTCCTCGAAACTGCGTCCGGCCGCATCGCGCCCGTCTCCGGAGAGGAACTGGACGATCGCAGATTGAGCTTCCATCGACGAAGTCATCGAGCGTTTCCTTGTCGCTCCGGAGCCCTTTCCGTTCGGATGAAACGATCCGAACGATAAAAAAGTTCTCTGGATTCAACAGGCTGGGGCATTTTTTTGAGCGCAAAAGTCACTCAACTTTTGCGGAGGATGCTCTAGAGCATTTCCCGATCAGATGGAATCATCTGATCGAAGAGGAATTGCTCCAGTCTATTGAATCTAGAGCACTCATCTGTCGTTCGAATCGTTCCATCCGAACGGAAAGGGCTCTAGTCCTGCATCCGCGTGGCGAGCCGGATCGAGCTCAGCACCACGATGATCGCAAACACACCGAACATGAACGCTTCCATTACCGCTTCCCGTATCCCTGGATGCTTTCCGATACGCAGGAAGATACCGGCTACGTCATAAAAACAGCCGAACATTCATATCAAATTTGAAGTTCTTCCAGCAATATCCTGTTTACCATGACGCCGGGCGGGACGATTCAAGCCGGCGCGAAAAGCCTCGACGCATCCGTCGTGTAGCGGGCGACAGCGGCGGCATCGAGCGCGACGCCGAGACCGGGGCGCCGCGGGATCTTAAGGAAGCCTTCACCATCAACCTCGAACGGCTCGGCGACGATGCCGTCGAGATAAGGGCTGCCGCCGATGAACTCGACGAGGTCGCAGTGCGGCATGGCGCTCGCGAGCTGGAGGTCGGCGGCAAGGCCAAGCGCGGTGTTCCAGCCATGGCCGACATACTTGACGCCGAACTCGTCGGCCATCCAGGCGATGCGCCTCTGCTCGCTGATGCCGCCGACCTTGGTCACGTCCGGCTGCACGATGTCGAGCGCGCCGCGCGCCAGCCATGGCAGGAAGGCCTGGCGCCGCGTCAGCACCTCGCCGCCGGCGATCGGCACCGGGCTCGCCCGGCGCAGCGTGCAGAAATCGTCGATCGCGTCGGGACGCAGCGCTTCCTCGAACCAGCCGACCTGATAGTCTTTCAGCATCTGCGCAGTGTTGAGGGCCCATTTCAGCCCTTGCGGCCAATGCGCGTCGCTGGCGCCGGCATCGACGAAGAGCTGGGCGCCCTCGCCTGCCGCCTCGCGGGCTGCACGCACGATCGCCTCGTCGAGCTTGGCGTCGTCGCGCCGGCCGAACGGGCCCCAGCCGATCTTGAAGGCGCGGAAGCCGCGATCGCGATGGGCGGCGATCACCTCGCCCATGAGTTCGGGCTCTTCCATCAGCAGCGAGCAATAGGGCTTCACCCGGGTGCGGTAGGTGCCGCCGAGGAGCCGGCCTACCGGCTGGCCGAGCGCTTGGCCGAGGATGTCCCACAGCGCGATGTCGATGCCGCTGATGGCGTGGGTCAGGCTGCCGCCGCGTCCCATCCAGAAGGTGTTCTGGTGGAGCTTCTCGGTGACGCGCTCCGGCTCCAGCGCATTCTCGCCGCGCCACAGCGGCTCCAGCACGTTCAGCGCCGCCTCGACCAGCCGCCCGTCGGCGAACACGCTGCCGAGGCCGGTGATGCCCTCCTCCGTGTGCACCGCGATCAGCGCGTGAATGGAATCCTCGGGGCGGATTTCCGCCGACCAGCCGCCTTTCGGGCTCTCGCCGAACAGTGGTGCGGCGACGATGGAGCGGATGGTGACTTTTGGAAGGGTGACGTCCGGCATGATGAGGCCCTGCTTATTTTCTGTCCGGCGCCGACCAGCCGCGCTGCGACCAGCGCTCCAGGCGCCGGACCAGGAGCGCGGCGGGATAGCCGACGGAGAAATAGAGGATGGCGGTGACGGTGTAGACGGTGAAGTACTGGTAGTTGCGCGCCGCGATGATCTGGCCGGAGAACATCAGCTCCTGCACCGTGACCACGGAGGCGAGCGCGGTGTCCTTGAACAGCGCGATCAGATAATTGCCGAGCGCCGGCAGCACGATGCGGAAGGCCTGCGGGAACACCACCTTGATGAAGATGATCCCCGGCTTCAGCCCGAGGCTGCGCGCCGCCTCATACTGGCTCTTCGGCACCGCCTGGATGCCGGAGCGGTACACTTCGCTCATGAAGGCGGAATAATTGATGGTGAGGCCGATGATCGCCGCGGTCACCGGCTCCAGGCGGATGCCCGCGCTCGGCAGCACGTAATAGATGTAGATGAGCTGCAGGATCAGCGGCGTGGCACGGATGAACTCGACATAGAAGTCGGACGGCCAGCGGATCCATTTCTTGTCCGACAGCCGCGCCAGCGCGATCGGAATCGCCAGCGCGCCGGCAAGCAGGATGACGACCACCGTGAGGAAGGTCGTCATGGCGAGGCCTTCCAGGAAGACCCAGCCATATTCGTGGACGACGGAGAGATCGAGCAGGTTCATGGAGCAGGACGCCGGAAGTTGCGGGGTCGTGCAGCAAGGTTACCCTGCCGCACGGCCGGGCGCGCTCCCGGCGTTATCGCAAGCCGCTCGGATCAGAGCGGGAAGAAGAACATGTTGCGGTTGGTGAGGCCGTACTTCTTCAGGATCGCGCTGGCCTGGCCGTTGCCGCGCACTTCGGCGAGGCCTTGCGTGAAGGCGGCGCGCAGCGAGCAGTCCTCCTTGCGCAGCGCGTAGCGAGCATAGCCATAGCCATACTTGAAGATCAGTTCCTCCGGGATCGCGACATTGGCCACGATCTCGATCGGGCTGGAGGTGTTCGCCTTCATGTATTCGATGACCTTGACGTCATCTTCCAGGATGGCGTCGACGCGGCCGGTGCTGATGGCGGCGAACTCTTCGGCATCGGTCTGGAACGCGGTCACCGCGACGCCGATCTTGCGCAGATATTCGTCGGCAGCCGAGCCGGCGATGGCGCCGACCTTCTTGCCCTTCAGCGTGTCGAACGAGGTGATGGTGCCGGGATTGCCCTTGGCGACCACGATGGCCGGGCCATACCACCAGGCCGGGCCGGTGAAGGACACCGCCTTCAGGCGGTCGGGCGTGACATGGATGTTCGCCGCGACCACGTCGATGCGCTTCGCCAGCAAGGCCGGGATGAGCTGGCCGAACGGCATGACCTCATATTTGAACTTGGTGATGCCGGCCCATTTCAGCGCCGCTTCCACCAGTTCGACATCGAGGCCCGAGGCCTTCTTGGTCGAGGGGTCGAGCGAGGAATAGGGCGGCGACGGAGAGAAGCCCAGCGTGATGCCGTCGGACTTCGCCTTGGCCAGCGAGGGGTCGCCGCAATTGTCGAACAGCGGCGGGGCTTCGAACTGGAATTCCTGCGCCATCGCGGTGGCGCCGGTGACGGCGACGAAGAGTGCCGTCAGCACGGTCTTCAACATTGCTCTCTCCTCTGTCCGGAACGGCCGGCTTTCCGCCGGCACTGTCTTGTTTAAAAGTATGACTTCTTGCCGAAGGCCTGTCCAGAGGTTTAGGGTGCATGCGAATGGAGATGCATAAAAATATGATTTATATGCACACCGCGAACGCGGCGCAGGGTTGGATGGGGACGTCATGAGGATCGAGGCGGTCGATTTCTTCTATCTGGCCATGCCGGAGATCACGACGGACGCCGATGGCAGCCAGGACGCGCTGCTGGTGCGGGTGCGCGCCGGTGGTCATGAGGGCTTCGGCGAGTGCGAGGCTTCGCCCCTCACCTCGATCGCCGCCTTCGTCGCGCCGATGTCGCACGGGATCTGCCGGCCGGTCGGGGCTTCGGTGCTCGGCCAGACCATCGACGGTCCCGAGGATATCGCCCGCATCGCCAGCCTGGTGGAGCGCGACAGCATGGACCTGCTGCAGGCCGCGCACACCTGGTCGGGCGTCGAGATGGCGCTGTGGGACCTCATCGGCAAAGCCCGCGGCGAGCCGGTCTGGCGGCTGCTCGGCTATCCCACGGCGTTTCCCAAGACCCCCTACGCCTCGCTGCTGTTCGGCAATGATGCGCAGCAGACGCTGGAGCGGGCTCGCGACGCCATCGCCCAAGGCTTCCGTGCCGCCAAGTTCGGCTGGGCCGATTTCGGCGCCACCACGCTCGATCGCGACGTCGACCATCTCGCCGCCGCTCGCGAAGGTCTGGGGCCGGACGGCATGCTGCTGGTCGATGTCGGGCAGATCTGGGTGGAGGATGTCGAGCGCGCCGCGCTGCGCCTGCCGGCGCTGGAAACCTTCGGTGCGCTCTGGCTGGAGGAGCCGTTCCTCGCCAGTGCCTATGAGGCCTATGGCGAACTCGCCAGGCGCAGCACCAAGGTGCGGCTTGCGGGCGGCGAAGGCGCGCATAATTTCCACATGGCACGCCACCTCATCGATTATGGCGGCATCGGCTATGTGCAGATCGACTGCGGACGCATCGGCGGCATCGGGCCGGCCAAGCGTGTCGCCGACTATGCAACCCGCCGTGGCGTGACCTATGTGAACCACACCTTCACCTCCCATCTGGCGCTTTCCGCCTCGCTGCAACCGTTTGCAGGGCTGCAGGCGGATCACATCTGCGAATATCCTGCCGCTCCACGCGTGCTTTGCGTGGATATGACAACCAACCATCTGCATCCCGACGCGAACGGTGAGATCATGCTGTCCGAGGCGCCCGGCCTCGGCATGGAGGTGAACCTGCCGGCGCTCGGCCGTTATCTGGTCGATGCGGAGATCAAGATTGGTGGACAAACCCTCTACGCCACGCCGGCGCTCTGAAGTGACAGACGCCGCCGACGAGGTCAGCGACGCGCGTCCGGTCGCGGTGCGCCCCTCGGGCTACCGCATCAGCGGCTTGCAAGGCCGCGTCATCACCGCGCTCGGGCGTGCCATCGTCTCCGGCCGCTTCGCGCCCGGCGAATTGCTGCCGCGCGAAGCGGAGCTGATGGCGGAATTCTCGGCGAGCCGCCCGTCGTTCCGCGAAGCCTTGAAGGTGCTGGCCGCCAAGGGCCTCGTCGAGATGCGCCAGAAGGTCGGCACGAGGGTGCGCCCGCGCGACCTGTGGAACATGTTCGACAGCGACGTGCTGGCCTGGCACCTCGGCACCGGTGATGCCGGCTCCGCGCTCGGCGACACCATGCTGCGCGATCTGATCGAGCTGCGGCAGGTGATCGAGCCGTCTGCCGCGCGCTTTGCCGCCGGCCGCGCCACGATGGACGATCTGCGCCGCATGCGCACCGCGCTCCAGGCCATGGAGGCGGCCGCCGGCGGCGACCTGGCCGCCTATGCCAAGGCCGATGTCGCCTTCCACATCGCGGTGTTCTCGGCCTCGCACAATGCGCTGCTGGCGCGCTTCGCCCATCTGGTGGCTGACTTTCTCCAGCTCAGCTTCTCGATCCAGCAGCAGGCGCTGAACGAGCGCGACAACCGCATCGAGGACGATGTCGGCCAGCACCGGGTGGTGTTCGCCGCCATCAATCGCGGCGACGGCGAAGCGGCGGCGCAAGCCATGCTCGACGTCATATTGAACGGCAAGAATTCGCTGCTTGCCGCAATCGAGGAACGCTCATGAGCAAGAACAGGATCGATCTCTCCTCCCGTGTCGCCATCGTCACCGGCGGCGCCCGCGGCATTGGCTATGCGGCAGCCCAGCGCCTGCTGCAATCCGGGGCGGCGGTGGCGCTTTGGGACGTCGATGCGGTTCGCCTGGTCGAGGCGCGCGCCTTGCTCGCCGGCTTCGGCGAGGTGAGCACCCACACTGTGGAACTCACCGACGAATTCTCGGTCGAAGCGGCAACACGGGCGACCGAGGCCGCGCATGGCCGCATCGACATCCTCGTCAACAATGCCGGCATCACTGGCGGCAATGCCCGCACCTGGGAGTTGGAGCCCGATGTGTGGCGCCGGGTCATCGAGGTGAACCTCGTCGGCCCCTATCTCACCAGCCGGGCGGTGGTGCCGCGTCTGATTGCCAATGGCTGGGGGCGGATCGTCAATGTCGCCTCCATCGCCGGCAAGGAGGGCAATCCCAACGCCTCGCATTACTCGGCGTCGAAAGCCGGGCTGATCGGCCTCACCAAGTCGCTCGCCAAGGAATTGGCGACCTCCAACGTGCTGGTGAACTGCATCACCCCGGCGGCGGCGAACACCGAGATGTTCGCGCAGATGGCGCAGAGCCACATCGACTTCATGCTGTCGAAGATCCCGATGGGCCGCTTCCTCGAAGTCGACGAGGCCGCCGCGCTCATCGCCTGGCTGTCGTCGGAGGAGTGCTCCTTCTCGACGGGCGCGGTGTTCGACATTTCGGGCGGGCGCGCGGTTTATTGAGGAGGTTGAATTCCAGGACCGCGTCATCCTGAGGTGCCCGGCGTGAGCCGGGCCTCGAAGGATGCCCGTTCCCGATGGCCGTCTTCTGTTCAGCATCCTTCGAGGCCGCTGCGCGGCACCTCAGGATGACGTGGCTAGAGCATTTCCCGATCAGATGGAATCATCTGATCGAAGAGGAATTGCTCCAGCCTATAGAATCTAGAGCACTCATCTGTCGTTCGGATGGTTCCATCCGAACGGAAAGGGCTCTAAGCCAAGCTCCTATGCCCGGCCCTCAATAATCCCACTGCGCGCCGACGCCGACCTCGGCGCTGCCGTCGGCGCCGGTGGCGCCTTGCAGGCGGATATTCTTGGTGATGTCGACATCGACCGTCACCTGGCTGGAGTTCGGCGTCGTGCCCTGCTTCACGCCGAGATACATCTTGTCGTTCAGCCGCTTGCCGATGCCGACCTGGCCGCCGGTGCCGGCAGCGTTGGTGCCGACATCGAGGCTGTCGACGCCGAGCGAGCGGCGCATCTTGTCCATCACGCCCGGGCCGCCGCCGGAGAATTGCGCGATGGTCTGCGCCACCTGCACCGCCTGCCCGGCCGTGAGCGAGCCGGCGGAGCGGCCGAACATCAGGCGTGCCAGCACCTCGTCCTGCGGCAGGGTCGGCGTCGAGGTGAAGGTGATGTCCGGCTTCGAGGCCGGCCCGGTCACCAGGATCTGCGCGGTGATGTCGTTCGCCGTGGTCTCGGCGACGAAGTCGAGCTCGGGATCGGTGGTGCCGGTGAAGGTGATCTTGCCGCGGGTGAAGTTCAGCCGCTTGCCGAGGACGTCGAAATTGCCGCGCTTCATCTCGAAGCCGCCATTCGTCACCGGCGAGCCGCTGGTGCCGGAGACCTTGATGTCGCCGCCAAGCTCGGCCTCCAGCCCCATGCCGCGCACGAAGACATTGTTCGGCGCCGAGACCACGAGGTCGAGCGGCATGCCGGCATCGGGCTTCGGCGCGGCGCGCGCGGCCGGCGCCTGAGGCTTGCCGCCGCGGGCCGCAGTGCCGGGGGCGCTGCCATTGACGTGACGCACATTCAAGGCATCGCCGCCGCCCGGCAGCTTGTCGGGAATATTGACGTCGAGGTTCTTGACGGTCAGCCGCCCGGTGAGACGCGGATTATTGGCGAAGGCGCCCTCCACCGCGAGCTTGCCCTCGCCGACGAAGCGCATCAGCTCGCTATTGACGAGGCCGGCATTGGTGAGATCGACGTCGATCTTGCCGGGAAAGCCCGCCGCCGGATCGAGCGCGACATTGCCGCGGGCGGTGAGCCCGCCGCCGTTCGGGGTCTTGGCCGAGAGTGAGGTGAGCGTCACCGAGCGCTCGGTGCCGGTGACCAAGCCTTCGATATTGCTGAGGCTGATGCCGTTCACGCTGTCGTCGAAGCGGGCACCGCTGAGGCGCACCGTGCCGCCGGCGCGCGGCGCGGCCGGCGTGCCCTTCACCGTGGCATCGATGGTGGCATTGCCGCCGACCCGGGAGCCGGAGGTCGCGAGCAGCGGGTTGGCGACGGCAAGATCGAGCGCGCCCTTGATGGCAAGGTCGAGCTCGCCGGCGCTGATCGGCGCCGAGCCGGTGATGGTGACGCCGGAGATGAATGGCCCGGATATGCTTGCGCGGGTGTCGACCCGCCCGCCGGAGAGTTGGCCCTCGGCCTTGATGTCGAGCGGGCCGACACCGTTCTTGGCGAGGTCCGGGGTCGAGACCTTGGCGATCGCGAGATTGTAATTGCCGGCCGGCGCCTTGGCCGGGCCGGATATCTTTGCCGAGCCGCTGAGCGTGCCGGCAAGCCCGAGGCCTGGCGCCGCCAGATCGGCCAGCGACAGCGGCAGGGCGCGCAGATCGACATCGAGATCGAGCGTCTCGCCGGCGCGACCGGAGACGGTGGCGCCGCCGCCCTTGGTCGCCAGCGTCAGCTTGTCGATAGTCACCGTGCTGCCGGACACGGTGAAGTTCGCCGGCGCCGAGGTGGCGAGGCTCGCCGTGCCGCGCGCCACGTTCAGCCGGTCGAGGCGGAACAGCATGTCCTTGCCCTGCTGGCTGAGCTGGCCGGCAGCGGCGATGGTCGCGCCGTTCACCGTGGCATCGAGCTTGAGCGCGGTGCCGGACGTGCCGCCATCGGCATTCAGCGTCGCCTTCGGGATATCGACGCCGCCGGCCTTCACGCCGGAGAGCTGCACATTGCCGTCCAGCATCGGGATGCCCGCTGGATCGATCACCGTGGCGTCGATGCGCGCGCTGTCGACCACCTGCCCCGCCGCCAGCACCTTGTCGGCGTCGGCCTTGACCACCACGCGCTGCTTGCCCTGGACGGCGTCGAGACTCATGTCAGCATTCAGCTTGCCGGCCATCTGGGTAAGCGCCAGCGCCGAGAGATCGCCGAGGTTGCCGGCGGCGATGGTCAGCTTGCCGGTTGCGATGCTGTTGGCATTGAGGGCGATGTCGCCCTTGGCGGTGACCGAGCCGATGGCGAGCGCCAGCCCCTTGAGCTGCTTTGCCCCTTCCGCCAGCGTCGCGAAGGCGCCGGAGCCGGTGGCCGGCTTGCCGGCGATCTTGCCGTCCAACTTGAAGGACGCGGCCGGCTTGCCGGTGATGTCGCTGGCGACGAGGTCAAGGCTGAGCTTTTCGATCGGCTGCTTCATCGCCGTTCCCGAGGGAATCGAGAGCCGCGCCTTGAGGCCGAGATCGTCAAGGCTGCCGGAGAAGGCGGCATCGCCGCTCAGCGCGCCGGACACCTTCGGATCGATCTTCGCGAGATCGGAGAGCGCCAGCTTGGCCTTGAGGTCGGCCGTGGTCTTCGAAAGTGTGCCGTTCGCCGTCACGGTGAGGCCGTCGGCGGCAAGGTTCAACCCATCGATCCGGATCGCGCTCTCGCCGTCGCGGGCGAGCGCACCGGCGAGTGTCGTCGCTTTGCCGAATAGTCCGTCCACCGCGCCGATACCGGTCGAAATCCCCTGCGTGCCGCCTTTGATATCGAGCTTGGCGTGGGAGAAGTCGCCGCTGGCATCGACCGTGACGTCGAACGCCGCGGTGCCGCCGAGCGGCCGGCCGGCGAGCGGGCTCAGCGCGGCGAGATCGAGCTTTTCGAGGTGCAGCGTGCCGGCGATGTTGTCCGGATTGGCATTGCCGGCAAAGCGCGCGGTCAGTGCGGAAAGCTCGGCGGTCAGGGCGGTGAGCGTGACTGGCCCGGTGGCGGGCTTGGCGCCGGTGATGGTGAAGGTCGCACTCTGCCCGAGGGCGCTCGCGACCTTCGGATCGCCCGCGGTGAGCCCCTGCGCCTTGCCGGTCACATTGAGTGCGAGGTTCTGCACGCTGTCGGGAACGGTGGTGGCGTTCACCACCAGTGAGCCGGCGCCATAGCCAGCGCCCTTCAGGCCCTGGCCGGTGATTTTCGCCGCCACGCTTGGGGCGGCCACCGCGCCCTTCACGGTGCCTTCAATCGCCAGCGAGGCCCATGTGACGCCCGGCGCCAGCGCCGAGAAGCGCGCCGCTTCGCCGACATTCACGCCGAAGGCGAGATCGGCGCTCATCGCCTGCGTGTCGAACGAACCCTTGGCGCCGGCGCCAAAGCCGGACGCGCGGGCGGTCAGCGTCTCGATACCGACCTTTGTTTCCGCATCCACCGTCGCGGTCCCGGCGAGTTCGGTGCGCCCCTCGAAGAGCGGCGCGATCTTGGCCGGCAGCAGCTTCGCCACGTCGGCATCGATGGCGAAGGTGATGCGGCGGCCATTCTCGATGGCACGCACGCCGGCGGCGCCGCTGATGCGAGCGGCATTTCCGGCGGAGACATCGAGATGGGCGTCGAAGGCGTCGAGCGGGCCGCTGCCCTTCAGCGTTGCCAGCAGCGCCGGCAGGCCGTCCATGCCGGCGGCCCGCGCCACCAGCCCGCCGGCCGGTTCCTGCGCGGTGACGTCGACATCGAGGCCGCCGGTCTCCGGAGCATAATGCAGCTTGCCGGTGACGCTGCCGGGCGAATCCTTGCGCTGCAGGTCGAAATCGGCGGAGAGGCCGCGCTCCAGCGCCAGCAATTCGGCGGAAGCCGTGAGCGACAGCACCGCCTCATGGCCCAGCACCGGCTCGGCGATATCGACCTCGTCGAGTGCGAAGCGGCCGATCCGCACCGGCAGCATGAAGCTGCCGCCGCTGCCTTCGCTCTTCGGCGCCTCGGCGGCGGGCGGCAATTGCGGCTTGCGCATCACCGCAACAAGGACGGCGCCGGCATCCTCGATATTGAGCGTGCCGGTCAGCAGCGCCAACGGGCTCCAGCTGAGGCGGATGCCCTGAACTTCAGCGAACGGGCCATCGGCATCGGACAGCCGCACGCTGTCCACGCTCATGTCGGAGGGGATGAAGCCGCCAATGCCGGAGATCTCGATCCGCATGCCCTCGCTTGAGGCGAGCGAGGAGCCGATGGAGGCCAGCATCGCCTTGCCCGGCGGGGTCTGGATGGCGAGGAACACGACGACCAGCAGCGCGAGGATGCCGAGCAGCGCCCGCCCAAACCATTTGCCGATGCGCCCCGCTATGCCCATCAGAATGCCTGCCCCAGGCTGACATAGACCCCGTAAGAGCCGTCATCGGGTCCGGGATTGAGCGGCACTGCGAAATCGACACGCAGCGGCCCGATGGCGGTGTAGTAGCGCAGCCCGATGCCGGCCGAATATTTCAGGCTGTCGAAGTCGGGAATCTCGGACGAGAAGGCCGAGCCCATGTCGAAGAACGGCACCACGCCGATGGTGTCGGTGATCTTGATGCGCAGCTCGGCTGAGGCCTCGAAATAGGAGAGGCCGCCGATGATGTCGCCATTGGCATCGCGCGGGCTGGCCGCCTGATAATCATAGCCGCGCACCGAGCCGCCGCCGCCGGCATAGAAGCGCCGCTGCGGCGGCACGTCAAAGAGACTGGCGCCGAATATGCTGCCGGCACTCACGCGGCCAGCGAGGATATAGCGCTTGTCCTCGTCGAGCGCGCGATAGGTGGCGAACGTGCCCTTCATCATCACCGGCCCGGCCCCGCTCTGGCCGAGATAGGCGAAGGGCTCCACGGTCGCCGCGGCTCGTATGCCCTGCGTCGGGTCGAGCGCGTTGTCGGTGGTGTCGTAGGCAATATCGATCGGCACGCCGGCGACGAAATCGTCGCGCGTGCCGGTGGTGTCCTCGACCTGCGCCTGCTCGAAATCGAGCCCGACCTGCACCGAGAGCGTGTCGTCGAAGCGGTGGCGGATGCCGACCAGCGCGGTCACGCCTTCGCGCACATAGGCATTGGTGACTTCACGCAGGATGGCGGCATTGGCGATGAGATCGTCCTGCGCCGTATAGATGCCGGGCTTCACGAAGCTGGCGGCGAGCTTGTAGCCGAACGGATCTGCGTCCGGCACCGCCTCGGGCTTCTGGCCGAACCAGGAGACGGTGGCATCGAGGCGCAGCGTCTCGCCGCCGCCGAACAAATTGCGGTGGCCCCAGAAGCCGTTCAGCGAGGAGCCGTCGGTGCTGGAATATTTCGCAGCGAAGCCGATATAGCGCTGCTCGCGCGGCGTCACCTCGATATAGACCGGCACCCTGCCCTCGCGGTCGAGCTGCTCGCCCTCGCGGATGCGCACGCTGGCAATGGCCTGGTAGCCGAGCAGGCGTTTGCGCAGCCGGGTGAGCCTCTCGGGCGAATAGGGCGTGCCCGGCGGGATCTCGATGCGGTCCTCGATGAAGCCCGGCGTGAGGAAGTCGGCGCCGGAGACGGTGAAACGGCCGAAGGTGGCGACCGGACCCGGCTCGACCAGCAGCGTGACATTGAGCTTCTTCGCGGCGTGGTCGGCGACGACGTCCTTGTCGGCGATGCGCGCGAAGGGGTGGCCCTGGTCGCGCCAGAAATCGACCAGGATCGCCTCGGCGCGCACCACATTGTCGGCCAGCGCCGGCTGGCCGGGTTCCAAGCCCAGCTTGCGCAGGCTCGGCCCGTCCGGGATCGGACGGCGGGCGCGGGCATCGAGGATGCGGACGTCGCCGAAGGTGAAGGCGGGGCCGGGATCGACATCGACCCGCACCGGCACCGGGCCGCGCTTGCGCGCCGCCTCGACGATGTCGAAAATGTTGGGCGCATCCGGTGCATTGCCGGCAATGGCCATGCGGATATTGCCGCCGTAATAGCCCTGGGAATAGAGCGCAGCGGTGATGCGCTCATAATCCGAGAGCGCGCGGCGGATCAGCCCGGCGGCGCCGGAGGGCGCGCGATCCTTAAGCGATTCGAGGTTCGAAGCGTCGGTCACGGCGCTCTTCACCGAGCTGTCGCCGCCCTTCACTTCGATCGTCACGGTATAGGGCACGGCGTCGATGGCCGGCGCCTCGCGGCCTGCCGCACGATTCGGATTGAAGAAATCGGCTATAGAATCGAAGAAATTTGGTTCGTCGGCACGAGCGGGTGCGACCGTAAGGATTAAGGCCGCAGCACCGAGCAGTGCGGAACGCGAATAGTACCGTCCGCTATGCCCAAATGACGCCAACATTCACGCCCGACACCAACAAAGACCTTGCCCGGTTAAGGCGGAAATGCGGTCTGAATATGATCATCTGTGGATGACCTGAGTGTCGGTGAAATTACAGGGCGATGGTAAAGATTACCTTTCGATTCAAATTTGAATCAAATGCGGTGCTCTTCGTGAGCATCCTTCGAGGCTCGCTGCGCTCGCACCTCAGGATGACGTGGCGCTATAGATGGACGTCATCCTGAGGTGCCCGGCGAAGCCGGGCCTCGAAGGATGCTCAAGCCGAACTCACTCTCACGCCCTCATCGCCATCAGCACCGAGCGCAGCCGCCCGATCCCCTCGTCGATCTGCTCCGTCGTGAAGGCGCTGAAGCCGAGCGTCACCCGGTCGTCGACATCGGTCTCGCGCGCCAGCGAGGAGATCGGCATGACCTCCAGCCCGCGCTCGGCCGCCGCCTTGGAGAGCGCCCGCCCGCTCAGGCCCGGTGCTAGGCGGGCGATCACCTCCATGCCGGTGTCGGTCGGCGTCACGGTAAGCCATTCGCCCAGCCGCCCCTCCACCGCACAGAGCAGATGCGCCTGGCGCTGCGAATAGAGCTTGCGCATCTTGCGCACATGGCTGGCGAAGTGGCCCTCGGTCATGAAGCGGGCGACCAGCACCTGTTCGAGGATCGGCGAATAACGCCCGACCACGGTGCGCGCCGAGACGAACGCCTCGATCAGCGTGGTCGGCACGATGGCGAAGCCGAGCCGGAGCGCCGGGAACAGCGTCTTGCTGAAGGTGCCGAGATAGATCACCCGCGCGCCGCGATCGATGCCGTAGAGCGAGGGCAGCGGCCGGCCGGAATAGCGGAACTCGCTGTCGTAATCGTCCTCGAGGATCCAGCTATTGGTCCGGTTGGCCCAGTCGACCAGCTGATGGCGACGCTCCAGCGACAGCGCCATGCCGAGCGGGAACTGCTTGGAAGGCGAGACATAGGCCAGGCGCGCGCCCGGCGTCTTGCGCTCGGCCATGGCGATATCGAGCCCCTCCTCGTCGACCGGCACCGGCACCGGCACGCCACCGGTCGCGATCACCGAGGCGTAGACGCCGTCATAGCCGGGGTCCTCGCACACCACCTCGTCGCCCGGCATCAGCAGCAGGCGGCAGGCAAGGTCCACCGCCTGCTGCGCGCCGGCGAAGATGATGACGTTGGCCGCGGTGCAGGCGATACCGCGGCCGAGCGCGACATGCTCGGCAATGGCTTCGCGCAGCGGGCCGTAGCCCTGCGGATCGCCCTCCCCCATCAGATGATTGGCGGTGTCGGCATCGAGCCGGCGATAGAGATCGGCGGCGAGCTTGGCCCACAGATGCACCGGGAAGGCATCGAGCGCCGGGAAGTTCGAGCGGAACGGCACCGGCCGGCGCATATAGCGCAGCGTCGCCGGCACATTGGCGAGGCCGCCGCCAATGTCGAAGGCGCGCTCCAGACTACCGGCGGCGCGGATCGCCGGATTGATGCGCGGCGCTTCCTTCTCGACCAGCTCGGCCGGCGGCTCGCGCGAGACATAGGTGCCTGAGCCGGACAGGCCCTCAAGATAGCCCTCGGCGGTGAGTTGCTCGAAGGCCAGCATGATGGTGTTGCGCGAGACGCCGAGCGCCTGCGCGAGGTCGCGGGTCGAGGGCAGCCGCTCGCCCGGCTTGATCGCGCCGCCAATGATGCCGGCGGCGAGACCATCATAGATCTGCCGGTAGAGCGGGGCGTCCGGCCGACGTTCGAGGTTGAGAGCCAGCGCGTCGAGCAGCAGCACGTGATGACTCCACAGATGGCTAACGCCCCTGAGGATGCACGCAATTGCCGTGCCATACGAGTGGGAACTAGACCGCCCGCTCGCGCTCGGGCCGATGGCCGAACGTGACCTTGCCGGTCAGCATCAGCACGAACATCACCATGAGCCCGAGCACCACCACGAGGTTCACCGCGGTCGCGAGCGCGTAGAGCTCCGGCTTCACGCCGTAGCGCAGCGCGCCCCAGGCGACCGACGGCAAAGTCGGCGTGGCGCCGAGGAGATAGAACGAGATCTCCAGATTGTTGAACGCCATGATGAAGGTGACGATGAAGGCTCCCAGCAGGCCCGGCCAGATCAAGGGTAACGTCACCTCGAAGAAGGTGCGCATGGGCGAGGCGCCGAACACCATGGCGGCATCGTCCAGACGCCAGTCATAGCGGTAGAGCTGGGTGGCGATGATAAGCAGGGCATAGCTGAAGCAATGCACCGCGTTCGCCAGCACCGCCGAGACCAGGTTGCCCTGTATCTCCAGGAACAGCCCGTTGAAAATCAGCGAGGAGATGCCGATCAGCACCTCGGCGACGAACAACGGGGCGACGAACAGTGCGAGATAGAGCCGGGTGCGCCGGCCGGGATTGCGGATCAGACCCAGCGTCGCAGCCGCAGCCAGCAGCGTGGACAGCGTCGCCGCGCCGATGCCGAGCACCAGGCTGTTGCCGAAGGCGTTCTGGTAGAGCGAATTGGCGAACAGCCGGCCGAACGTGTCGAGCGTCCAGCGCGGTGGATAGGGGAAGTTGAAGTTCTTCGAGAACGCCGCAAGGCCGATATGGACGATCGGCAGATAGAGGAACAGATACGAGATCGCCAGCGTCAGCAGCAGGCTGTATTTGGCGATGAAGCGGATGAGCGTGCGGCGCATCAGCTCCTCCCGAGGCCGGTGAAGCCGGTGCGGCGCAGATCGATCCGCGTACCGATGGCGACGATGACGGCGACGGACACGATGAACAGCACCACGCCCATGGCGGCGCCGAGCGCCCAGGTGCCGGATTCGCCGAACTGCTGCGCCATCGCCATGCCGTAGAGCGTGCCGTTCGGTCCGCCGAGGAAGCGTGGCGCCAGTGTCGCCGACAGGCACGGGATGAAGCACAGCGCAAAGCCGATCAGCGTGCCGAACAGGTTCAGCGGCCAGGTCACCTCGATGAAGGCGCGCAACGGGCTGGCGCCGAAGATCTTGGCGGCGTCGATCAGGCGCGGATCGAAGTTCAGCAGCGACAGATAGATCACCGTCACCACGATCGGCAGATAGAGATAGACGAGGCCGATGGCGCTGGCGACGTTGGTGTACATGATGAAGCGCAGCGGCGCCGCGCCCATCGCCATCAAGACGCCATTGATCAGCCCGAGCGGGCCTAGCAAACCTTGCAGCGCGATGACGCGCAGTACCTCACCGGTTAGGAACGGCACCGCAAAGGCGAGCGTGAACAGCAGCCGATACCGCCCGCCATAGAGGATGATGGCGTAGCTCACCGGCCAGGCGATCAGGATCGACACGGCGGAGACGATAAGCGCCATCACCAGCGAGCGGATGAGGAAGGTGACGTAGGCGCCCCCGGTCGCCAGCGTCCAGTAATTGCCGAGGTTCCAGTCCTGGATGATATGGTAGTTCTCGGTGCGCCAGAAGCTGAGCACCACCATCGACAGCAGCGGCAGCACGAACAGCGCTGCGAGAAACAGCGCCGGCACGCCGAGCAGGATCGAGCCTGCGAGCCGTCCCCTCATGGCCGCTCCTCCTCGGCCTCGTCGAAGGCATCGATGTCGGCGGGATTGAAGCTCGCCACCACCGCCTCGCCGGTCGAGAAGGTGCGTTCGGAGCGAGCCCGGCTGGCATGCAGCTCGCGCCCGCCGCAGGCGAGGATGTAATCGGCGTAAGCGCCGCGCAGGATGACATCCTTCACCGTGCATTCGATGCGGTTCGGCCCTTCGGGCGGCGCTTCGCCCGGCGTCGTGAGCCGCATCTTCTCGTTCTTCACGAACAGCGAAACCGGCTTGCCCGCGGGAATGGCGGCCGCCAGCAGCTCCATCGCCACCCCACACTTCGTGGTGAGCTTGCCCCCAGTGCCCATCGTGCCCTCGAAGCGGTTCGAGCGGCCGACGAACTGGGCGATGAAGGCGGTCTTCGGCCGGTCATAGATCTCGGTGCGCGGCGCGAAATCCTCGATCCGTCCGTTGCGCACGACGGCGATGCGGTCGCTCATCGAGAGCGCCTCTTCCTGATTGTGCGTGACATAGATGAAGGGGATGCCGAGCGCGATCTGGTGGCGGCGGATCTCCACCTCCATCTCCTGGCGCAATTCGCGGTCGAGATTGGCCAGCGGCTCATCGAGCAGCAGCGCCTTCGGCCGCCCGACCAGGCCGCGCCCCAGCGCGACGCGCTGCTGCTGGCCGCCGGAGAGCTGGTTCGGGTAGCGCTTCTCCAGCCCGCCCAGCGACAGGATGCCGACCACCCAGTCGATGCGCTCGTCGATCTCCGCTTGCGGCAGCTTCATCATGCGCAGCGGAAAGGCGAGGTTTTCCTGCACGGTGCGGTGCGGGAACAGCAGGAACTCCTGGAACACCATGGCGACGCCGCGCTTGTGCGGCGGCAGATCGGTGACGTCCTCGCCATCGATCAGCACGCGGCCCTGGGTCGGCTTTTCCAGCCCGGCGATGATGCGCAGCAACGTAGTCTTGCCGGAGCCACTCGGGCCGAGCAGCGAGACGAACTCGTTCTTCTCGATGGCCATCGAGACGCGGTCGACCGCCCAGATGCTGGCGTACTGACGAGAGACCCCGTCGAGGGAAATATACACGTAGCAGGCTCCCGGGAAGTTCGGTGGCAGGATCGCACAGTGGCCATCCCCCTGCGCCCTCATAGCCGGGCTTGACCCGGCTACCCAGACTTTCGACCGGGCACCCGCGGCAAGGCTGGATCCCCGGGTCAAGCCCGGGGATGAGGGCGAAGGATCGGGATCAGTCGCTCACGCCGCCTGCATGCGCGACCAAACCCGTTCCCACTTCTCCGGCGAGGAGGGCTGATCGAACATGTACATGTCCGAGAGCTCGTTGGTGCGGTCCATCAGATAGAGCGTCTGCTCTTCCGGGGTCGAGAGCGAGCGGATGTCGATGGTGGTCGAGCAGCCGCTGGCCATGGCGATCTTCTTCATCGTCTCCTGGCTGGTCATGGTGTCGATGAAGGCCTGGCAGACATCGAGCGTCGGCCCGTCCGGCACGCCATAGGACACGAGCCAGGTATCGACCCAGCCGAGCCCGCCTTCCTTCGGGATCAGCGTGTGGGCGAAGTCGGTGGTGATCTCGCCCTTGGCCTTCTTGTTCAGCAACTGGCGATAGACCTGCGCAAATTCCGGCGCCGCCACGATCGTGCCGCTCTCCAGCAACTGTGCCAGCGTGGCATTGTCCTGGTAGCGGGTGAGCAGCAGCTTCTTCTGCTCGATCAGCAGCTTCTCGACGCCGGCGAGTTCCTCGTCGGTCAGGTGATAGGGGTTGAAGGATTTGCCGTCCGGGCGCGGCTTGTTGATGGTGCCCATCTTGGTGGCGACGAGGATGCCGGCGAGCGCGATATTCTCCTCGAAGCGCGCGCTGGTCGAAAGCCGCCCGGAAAAGGCGGGATCGAACATGCATTCGATGCTGGCGGCCTTTTCCGGCGGCATCTCATTCTTGTTGTAGGTGATGCCGTAGCTGCCCCAGCAGAACGGCACGCCGAAATGCACGCCGGTCTTCTCGTCGGTGAGCAGCTTGTATTTCTCCGGCTGGAACACCGGGAACAGGTTCTTGGTGCTCGGCATCTTGCCGTAGTCGACGGTGCGGATCAGCTTTTCGCGGAAGTAGAGGCTCGGCCAGAAGCCGTCGGCTTGCACCAGATCGAAATCCTTGGTGCCGCCGACGCGCAGCTTGTTATAGGCCTCGGAATTGCCGTCGAAGAAGGTCGGGGCGAATTTGAGCTTGTTCTTCTCCTCGAACGCCGCGATCACGTCGGGTAGCACATAGCCCTCCCACATCAGCGCGCGCAGCGTGGTCGGCGCCGCGGAGGCCGGGCGGATATAGGGCGCGGCAATGGCCGCCGTGGTGCCGGCAGCGATGGTCTTCAGCAGTTGCCGGCGGTCGAGGCCACGGGCGCTGCGGTTCGGCTCGTGCGGTTTCATGTCCACTTCCCCTCGTCTTGTTGTGATACGGAGATCGCCAGGAACCGCCCGTCTTGTCGTTTCCCTCTGGAAGTGCCGGTCCCCGCACTGCATCGGCGCGGGGATCCAGCCATTTGGAATCAGGCAGCGACGGAGAACGGGTTTTCCGCGTCGGCATAATTGACCGGCGTCATGTGCCAGCCTTCCTTGTGCTTCTGCCAGTAAAGGTCCTTCAGCTTTTGGCTGATCGGGCCCGGCCGGTCATTGCCATAGATGCGCTCATTGACCCGGGAGCACGGCATCACGCCGCCGGCGGTGGTGGCGGTGAACACCTCGTCGGCGTCCATCAGTTCCTCGAAAGTGATGGGGGCGACGCGGCCATCAAGGCCGAGTTCCGGGCAGAGGTCCAGAACCGAAAGCCGGGTGATGCCGCGCAGCGAGCCACGATCCGGCGTCAGCACGGCATTGCCCTTCACGATGAAGACGTTGAAGCCGGCACCCTCGGTCAGGTAGCCCTCGGAATCGAGCAGTATTGCGGTGTCGAAACCCTTGTCCCGCGCCTCGTACATGCCACGGGTGAAGTCGCGCCACATATAGTTCTTCAGCGTCGGGTCGAGCGAGTTCTGCGAGATGCGCGGCACCGAGGCGACCAGCAGATGCGCGCCGCGCGCCTGCACGTCCGGCTTGATCACGTCCACCCACGGTACCGCATAGCCGATGAAGGTGTTGTCGCAATCCTCCGGATCGCGCGAGCCATAGATACGCGGGATGCCGCGGGTCGAGACCATGGCGACGAAGGCGTCGCGCAGCCCGCTCAGCGCGACGCAGCGGCCAAGGATCTCGCGCATCTCATCGCGCTTCACCGGCGGCTTCAGACGGTAGCCTTCGAGCGAGCGGTGGAAGCGATCGAGATGGTCTTCGAGGCGGAAGAAGCCGCCATCGGTCACATGGACCACATCATAGGTGACGTCCGAATGCGTGAAGCCCCAGTCGCCGACCGGAATCTTGGCCTCGGCTATCGGGACGAACTCGCCGTTGATATAGGCGGCGCCTTTCGAATAGTCGGGTTTCGCCTCTGTCATCTGCATGCACTCCAGGCATTGGGCGGTTGCGGCAAAATGCACGCGCAGCCTCGCAATGCCGGGAGCCAGGGGAAAGCGCCGCTTTCCCGGAAAGCGACGGTGCCAATTGGTCCGGGCAGCGCCGGATCGGTCAGTCGATGTAGGAGAAATCGCGCCGGGTGCGCGCCAGCGCCCGCTTCTCGATCTCGCTCAGCAGCCGCTCCAGATCCTCGACGCTGATGTCAAAGGCTTCGCCCATCTCTTCGAGCGTCGCCGCGACATCCTCGCGCTGGAAACTCGGCACCACGGGAGCAGTTGACGGCTCGGGCTGCTTCGGCTCCGCCGGCTTCGCCACATGCGGATACGAATGACGCGAGAATCGGTGATAGGCGAGGCCGCACGCCACCAGCACCGTGGCATTGAGCGCGACCGGCATCAGCGGGAACAGATAGCCCGCCGAACTGCCGGCGAACAGCGCGACCAATGCCGCGGCGCCGCCCGGCGGATGCAGGCAGCGCAGCACCGACATCGCGCCGATGGCAAGGCCGACCGCAACGCCCGCTGCCAGCGCCGGCTCCGAGATGATGTGGCTGACCGCGATGCCGGCCAGCGCCGAGATGGTGTTGCCACCGATGACCGGCCAGGGCTGCGCCATCGGGCTGGACGGCACGGCGAACACCAGCACCGCCGAGGCGCCCATGGGCGGCACCAAGAGGAGCAGGTGCGGCGCCTTGCCGGCAGCAAGGCCGCACAGGAAGCCGGTGAGCGCAATGCCGATGAGCGCGCCGGCACAGGCGAACAGCCGGTCGCGCAGCGTGGCGCCGGCCAGAATGGGTTCGAACGGCTTGAACCGGGCCGTGAAGGGCAAGGCGGTCCTCCCTAAATTTCTTGTTGGGACACTAGGGTTGGGAATGGGTGCTAGGGTTGGGAATAGGTGCTGGGGTCGTCGATGTGCAGGAACAGCCGCAGCATTTCCTTGCGGCGGCCCATGAGGTCGGCGAGCGAATAGCGGTCGAGCACCGCCATGAACGCTGCCAGGGCCTCATCCAAAGCGGAGGACAGGCCGCAACCGTTCGAGAGGATACAATTCGGACAATCGACGAGGTCGAAGCCGTCCTCGGTGTGGCGCAGCACGGTGCCGACGCGGATGTCGGCGGACGGCTTGGCCAGCCGGATGCCGCCGGTGCGGCCGCGCGCGCTGGCGACAAAGCCGGCCTTGCCGAGATCGTGCACCACTTTCATCAAATGGTTCTGCGAGATGCCATAGGCACGCGCGATCTCGGAGATCGAGCACAGCCGGTCCGGCCGGGCCGCCAGATAGAGCAGCACGCGCATCGCATAGTCGGAATAGCGCGTCAGGCGCATGATCGACTTCTCAGCGGTTAAAATACATGTATACGCTATACATGATTTCCAGCGCAGGCCAAGGGAGCATGGCTGATGGCTGATATGCGTGACGACGCAGGCACATCCTCACCCCGGGCAGAGGCACAGGGCGGCGTACGCCGCTTCGCGATCGAGAGCCGGCACCGGGAGAGCGAGATCATCACCTCGTTCGTGCTGAGGCCGATCGATGGCAATGCTCTGGCTCAGCACAAGCCCGGCCAGCATCTGACCATGTTTCCGGAAATTCCCGGCGTCGGCATGGTCAAGCACAATTACACAATCTCCGCCGCGCCGAACGGCGCCACCTATCGCATCTCGGTGAAGCGCGAGCCGGAAGGGCTGGTCTCGCGATGGCTGCACGATGTGGCAACGGTCGGCACTGAATTCGACATCGCGCCGGCCTCCGGCGCCTTCGTGCTGCCGGAGCCGGCGAGCCGCCCGATCGTGATGCTCAGTGGCGGCGTCGGTCTCACGCCGATGGTCGCCATGCTGGAAGCCATCGTCGCCAAAGGCATCGATGTACCGGTGCAGTTCATCCACTGCACGCATGATGGCGGCACCCACGCCTTCCGCGCCCATGTTCGCGAGCTTGCCGCCGCGGCGAAGGGCAAGGTGGAGGTCATCATCTTCTACAGTCGCCCCCGGGCGGAGGATGTCGCCGGCCGCGACTTCGATGCTGCCGGGCGGGTGGACATGGATAGGCTGATTGCCCATACGCCGATCGCAAAAGCGGACTATTTTGTCTGTGGTCCGCTCGGCTTCCTGCGTGCCTTCGTGCCGGGCCTCGCCAAGGCGGGTGTCGGCGAGGAGCGGCTGCATTACGAGTTCTTCGGTCCGGTGGAAGATTTGTTCGAAGAGGATGCCGGCATGGCGCAAAGCACCAACCCCTCTCCTCAAGCGGCCGTGGACGGTTCACACCTCGCGCACGCCGGTGACGGCTTCTCGCGCGAGCAGATCGGCGACGGCATTCTCGACAGCGCCGCCGAGGCGGTGATCGCCAGCAGCCGCGACGGACGGATCGTGCTGTGGAACTCCGGCGCCGAACGGGTCTTCGGCTTTTCCGAGGCGGAAGCCCTCGGGCAGTCGCTCGACATCATCATCCCCGAGCCGTTCCGCGCCCGGCACTGGGAGGGCTATGACGAGACGGTGGCAAGTGGGCGCAGCCGCTATGGCGCCGGCGACCTGCTCGCCGTGCCCGGGCTGACCAAGGACGGCCGCCGCATCTCGCTGGAATTCACCATCGCGCTGCTGAAGGAAGGCGGCGATGGTCCGGTGCAAGGCATGGTGGCGGTGATCCGCGACGTTACCAAGCGCTTCGAGGAGATGAAGGCGCTGAAGAAACAGGTGGCCGCCCAGCAAGGTGCGTAAGGTTGTCCGACCCGGGCGGACTGGTCCCGCGCTTGCATGAAAGCGGGCCCTGCTGCTTATGGCGCGCTCGCTTCGCCTGGGAACTGGTACTGACCTGACGCATGACGGCCGATCCGAGCCTCAAGATCGTCATTGTCGACGAAAGCCCGCTGCGCGCGGCCATCCTCGAGGATGGCCTGCGCGAGGCGGGCTATGTGCATGTGCTGCGCCTGTCGGAGTGGCATAATCTTCTGGCACGGCTGCACGCCATCGATCCCGACATCATCATCATCGACCTCGAGGACCCCTCGCGCGACGTCATCGAGCAGATGTTCCAGGTCAGCCGCGAGGTGAAGCGGCCGGTCGCCATGTTCGTCGACCAGTCGGACTCCGCCACCACCGAGGCGGCGATCGAGGCCGGCGTCTCCGCCTATATCGTCGACGGGCTGAAGAAGGAGCGGGTGAAGCCGATCGTCGACATGACGATCAGCCGCTTTCGCGCCTTTGCCCGACTGAAGGAGGAGTTGGAGCAGACCCGCACCCAGCTCGAGGAGCGCAAGACCGTCGACCGCGCCAAGGGCATCCTCATGCGGCTGAAGGGCCTCGACGAGGAGAAGGCCTATGCGCTGCTGCGCCGGACCGCGATGAACGAGAAGAAGCGCATCGTCGATATTGCCCAATCCGTCATCACGGCGGCGGAGATGCTGAAATGAGAAGGCGACTCGCGTGAGAAGGCAGCTCCCATGAGAAGGCTTTCTATCGGCTTCATCCCGCTGACTGACGCCGCGGTGCTGATCGCCTGCGCCGAGCGCGGCTTCGCTTTTGCCGAAGGGCTGGAGATCGAGCTGCACCGCGAGGTCTCCTGGGCCAATATCCGCGACAAAGTGAATGTCGGCCTGCTCGACGGCGCGCACATGCTGGCGCCGCTCGCCATCGCCTCCTCGCTCGGGCTCGGCCATGTGCGGGTGCCGCTGGTCGCGCCCTTCGCGCTGAACCTCAACGGCAATGCGGTCACCCTCGCCAATGAGCTCTATGCGGCGATGGGCGAGACCGGCGAGGACCTCGCCACCGGTGAAGGCACGGCGCGCGCGCTCGGCACCGTGGTGCGGGAACGGCAGGCAACCGGCGCCGAGCCGCTCACCTTCTCCACGGTCTATCCCTTCTCCACCCACGCCTACATGCTGCGCCATCTGCTGGCCTCCGGCGGGCTTGACCCGGATCGCGACGTGCGCCTCGTCGTGGTGCCGCCGCCTTACACCGCCGAGAGCCTGCGCAGCGGATTGATCCACGGCTTCTGCGTCGGCTCGCCCTGGAACAGCGTCGCGGTGGAGGCCGGTGTTGGGCGTATAGCGCTGCTCGGCTCGGAGATCTTCGGTTGGGCGCCGGAGAAGGTCCTCGGCGTGCATGCCCGCTTCGCCAATGCCGAGCCGGAGGTGCTGCACCGGCTGGTGCGGGCGCTCGATGCTGCCGCACGCTGGTGCGAGACGAGCGAGGCGCTCGACGAACTGGCGCGCCTGCTCGCCGAACCGCGCCATCTCGGCCTGCCGGTGGACATGCTGCGGCGTGCCTTGCAGGGCCGGCTGAACACCACGAATGGCGGGGCGCCGCGCTCGGACGCCGCCTTCCTGGTGATGCACCGCGACGGCGCCAACCGGCCCGAACCGGCTCATGCGCTGTGGATCTATGCGCAGATGGTGCGCGCCGGCCAGACCGAGTTCACCCGCGACGCCGCCCATGCGGCGATGGAAGTCTACCGCCCCGGCCTCTATGACGCCGCCGCCGGCAATGTTGGCCGGCTTCCCCAGGACATCGACCCGGTGCGCACGCGGTTCGGCGTGCCGTTCACGCCGGACGATGTCGAGGGCTATCTGGAGCGCGTACGCGGAAAGTAGAGCGTCTCCCTCTCCTCCCGCTCGCCAACATCGTCATCCCGGCCGAAGGCGAAGTCGTAGAGCCTGGATCGCGTGAAGTCCCGCGCAACAGCTTACCTGACGATCCCGGCTCGGCCCCCCGGTCGTGCGGGATGCCAGCGTATTGATAAAACTGAAAATTCCGCACTGCACAAAATCACGCCACGCGGGTGCGGCGCTGCGCAGCATTTCGGCACCTGGCATACCAGAGCCCAGCGACACCGCGAAATCGCGCCTTTCCGCCAAGTGCTTGAATCTACTTGGATCAATTCCGGATTCCGGCGCATCGGTCAATTGGCACGCTTCGTGAATATAGGTTGGCGTCCGCCGGCCAACGATGACCGCGGTTTCCCGATTTCGCCCATTGATGGGCCACAGCAAAGCCGCTGACTCCGTGACGGGTTCGCCCGTCAGGGTCCGTGGCTTTTTGCGTTTTCATCGCCGCGCGCAGGTCGACAGGACCGGCACGGCTTCTCGAAACCAGGTTCCGAGGGCATTTCATGACCGACACCCCGCCGCCTCGCTCGCGTGTCCGCCTCTCCCGCCGTTCCTTCCTCAAGAGCTCTGCCGCCACGCTCGGTGCCGCCGCACTGTTCGATGCAGCGCGCATGGCTTTCCCCGGCGGCGTACCGCAGGCCTTCGCCGCCACGCCCGAGGTCACCAAGGCGACGCTCGGCTACATCGCGCTGATGGACGCCGCGCCGCTGGTGATCGCCAAGGAGAAAGGCCTGTTCGCCAAGTATGGCGTGCCGGATGTCGAGGTGGCGAAGCAGGCCTCCTGGGGCGCGACGCGCGACAATCTCGTGCTCGGCGGCGCCGCCAACGGCATTGACGGCGCGCACATACTGACGCCGATGCCGTATCTGATCTCCACCGGCAAGGTGACGCAGAACAACGTGCCGACGCCGATGTACCTGCTGGCGCGCCTCAATCTCGATGCGCAGGCGATCTCGGTCTCCAACGAATACAAGGACCTCAAGGTCACCGCCGACGCCTCGGCGCTGAAGGCGGCCTTCGCCGCCAAGAAGGCGGCCGGCAAGGACGTGAAGGTCGCGATGACCTTCCCGGGTGGCACCCATGACCTCTGGATCCGCTACTGGCTCGCCTCGGCCGGCATCGATCCCGACAAGGACGTCTCCACCATCGTGGTGCCGCCGCCGCAGATGGTGGCGAACATGAAGGTCGGCAACATGGACGCCTTCTGCGTCGGCGAGCCGTGGAACGAGCAGCTCGTCAACCAGGGCATCGGCTTCACCGCCTGCACCACCGGCGAAGTGTGGAAGCACCACCCCGAGAAGGCGCTCGGCATGCGCGCCGAGTTCGTTGACAAGAACCCCAACACCACGCAGGCGATCCTGATGGCGGTGCTGGAAGCCCAGCAATGGTGCGACCAGATGGCCAACAAGGAGGAGATGTCGACCATCGTCGGCAAGCGGCAATGGTTCAACGTGCCGGTCGCCGACATTGTCGGCCGCGCCAAGGGCGACATCAATTACGGCAATGGCCGGGTGGTGAAGGGCTCCGACCAGTACATGAAGTTCTGGCAGGACCACGCCTCCTACCCCTTCAAGAGCCACGACGCCTGGTTCGTCACCGAGGACATTCGCTGGGGCAAGTTCGAGCCTTCGACCGACGTCAAGGCACTGGTCGAGAAGGTGAACCGCGAGGATCTCTGGCGCGCCGCCGCCAAGCAGATGGGCGTCGCCAGCGCCGACATCCCGGCATCGAGTTCGCGCGGCAAGGAGACCTTCTTCGACGGCAAGGTCTTCGATCCCGAGAACCCCACCGCCTATCTCGCCAGCCTCGACATCAAGCGCGTGGCGTAAGCCCCCTCTCCCCGACGGGGAGAGGGCTTAAGAGCCGCCAGAGCCTTTCACCGGGAGCAACTCATGTCCCTCACCGCACTGAAAAGCGAGACCCCGTCTCCGCGCAAGACGGGCGCACAAACCGGCGCCGAGATCGTCCGGCTCGCCGTGCCGCGCCGCGCCGCGCCGCCGAACCGGCTCGCGACCCTCGGGCGCAATCTCGCCGTCGTCATCGTGCCGCCGGCCATCGTGCTGCTGCTCCTGCTGGGACTGTGGGAGCTCGCCTGCGGCGGCCCCGGCGCGACGCTGCCGCCGCCCTCCACCATCTGGAACGAAGCGCGTGACCTCATCGTCGATCCGTTCTTCGTCAACGGGCCGCAGGATATCGGCCTCGGCTGGCGGGTGCTGACCTCGCTGCAGCGCGTCGCCATCGGCTTCGGTCTCGCCGCCATGGTCGGCATCGCGCTCGGCGTCGTGGTCGGCCAGTCGGTCTGGGCGATGCGCGGGCTCGATCCGATCTTCCAGGTGCTGCGCACCGTGCCGCCGCTGGCCTGGCTGCCGATCGCGCTCGCCGCCTTCCGCGACAGCAGCCCCTCAGCGGTGTTCGTCATCTTCATCACCGCGATCTGGCCGGTGATCATCAACACCGCGGTCGGGGTGCGCAACATCCCGCAGGACTACCGCAACGTCGCGAAGGTGCTGCGGCTGAATCCGCTGGAATTCTTCGCCAAGATCATGCTGCCGGCAGCCGCCCCCTACATCTTCACCGGCCTTCGCATCGGCGTCGGGCTCTCCTGGCTCGCCATCGTGGCGGCGGAGATGCTGACCGGCGGCGTCGGCATCGGCTTCTTCATCTGGGACGCGTGGAACTCCTCGCGCCTGTCCGACATCATCGTGGCGCTGGTCTATATCGGCGTGGTCGGGTTCATCCTCGACCGCCTCGTCGCCGGCATCGGCGCCTTCGTCACCCGCGGCACTGCAGCCGCCTGAAGGAGGAACCGATGAGCGCCTATCTCAAGCTCGACCATATCGACAAGTCCTTCTCGCGCGGCGGCACGACGTCCGAAGTGTTGCGGCAGGTGTCGCTCGACATCGGCAAGGGCGAATACGTCTCGATTATCGGCCATTCCGGCTGCGGGAAGTCGACGCTGCTCAACATCGTCGCCGGCCTGACGCCTGCGACCGCCGGCGGCGTGATCCTGGAAGGCCGCGAGGTCGACAGCCCCGGCCCGGACCGCGCCGTCGTGTTCCAGAACCACTCGCTGCTGCCGTGGCTCTCGGTCTACGACAATGTGCGCCTCGCGGTGGACAAGGTGTTCTCCGGCCTCAAGAGCCGCGCCGAGCGCCACGACTGGACGCTGCACAATCTCGACCTCGTGCAGATGGGCCACGCGAAGGACAAGCGGCCGTCGGAAGTCTCCGGCGGCATGAAGCAGCGCGTCGGCATTGCCCGCGCGCTCGCCATGCAGCCCAAGGTGCTGCTGCTCGACGAGCCGTTCGGTGCGCTCGACGCGCTGACCCGGGCGCATCTCCAGGATTCGGTGATGCAGATCCACGCCACGCTCGGCAACACCGTCATCATGATCACCCACGATGTCGACGAGGCGGTGCTGCTCTCCGACCGCATCGTGATGATGACCAACGGCCCCGCCGCCCATATCGGCGAGGTGCTGGAGGTGACGCTGCCGCGCCCGCGCCGCCGGCTCGAACTGGTCACCGACCCGACCTACCTGAAGTGCCGCGAGGCGGTGCTGAAATTCCTCTATGAGCGCCATCGCTTCGTCGAAGCGGCGTGAGGACGGGCACCATGGCACTCTCACCCGACCAGATCGTCCTGCTGCGCACCAGCTTCGACAAGGTGCGCCCGATCTCCGAAGACGCTGCCGCCCTGTTCTATGGCCGGCTGTTCGAGATCGCGCCGGACGTGCGTGCGCTGTTCAACACCGACATGGCCGAGCAGGGCCGCAAGCTGATGGCGACGCTCACCGTCGTCGTCAATGGCATCGACAATCTGCCGGCGCTGCTGCCGGCGGTGGAGCGGCTCGGCCGCCGTCACGCCGGCTATGGCGTCACGCCGGAGCATTTCGTGCCCGTCGGCGAGGCGCTGATCTGGACGCTGGAACAGGGCCTCGGCGACGGCTTCACGCCGCCGGTGCGCGATGCCTGGATCGAGGCCTATGGCGCACTCGCAGGGGTGATGCAGGACGCCGCGAACACGGCGCCCGGCCCGTTCGAGGTGGCGGCACAATGAGCGAGCCCCTCGTCGTCATCGGCAACGGCATGGCCGCCGCGAAGTTCTGCGAGGAACTGGCCAGCCACTGCCTCGGCCGCTACGCCGTCGCCGTCATCGGCGCCGAGCCACACCTCGCGTACAACCGCGTGCTGCTGTCCTCGCTGCTCGCCGGCGAGGTGGCAGCCGGCGACATCGTGCTGCGCTCCGCCGACTGGTGGCGGGCGCGCGGCGTGACGCTGATCTATGGCCGCCCGGCGGTGGCCATCGACACCGCTGCCGGGCGCGTCGCGCTCGCCGACGGCAGCGCCCTGCCCTATTCCAGGCTGGTGCTGGCCACCGGCTCGCACCCGATCCGCCTGCCGGTGCCTGGCATGGAGCTGCCCGGCGTCATGACCTTCCGCGACCGGGCGGACGTCGACGCGCTGCTGCGCGCGGCCAAGCCCGGCACCCGCGCCATCGTCATCGGCGGCGGCCTGCTGGGGCTGGAGGCCGCGACCGGCCTTGCCGGCGCTGGGGCGCAGACCACCGTCATCCACCTGGCCGACCGGCTGATGGAGCGCCAGCTCGACGCCCGCGCCGGCGCGCTCCTGAAGCAGGCAGTCGAGGCGCGCGGCATCGCAGTGCGGCTCGGCGCCTCCACGCAGGCGATCGAAGGCGACGGGCATGTCGAAGGGCTGCGCCTCGCCGACGGCGAGATCCTGCCGGCCGACCTCATCGTCGTCGCCTGCGGCGTCCGGCCCAATGCCGACCTCGCCCGCGCCGCCGGCCTCGCCTGCAATCGCGGCGTGGTGGTCGATGACGGGCTCTCCACCAGCCACGCCGGCATCCACGCCATCGGCGAATGCGCCGAACATCGCGGCCAGGTCTACGGCCTGGTCGAGCCGGCCTATGAGCACGCCCGCGTGCTCGCCCGCGGCCTCGCCGGCGAGACCGCCGCCTATCAGGGCAGCGTCACCGCCACCAACCTCAAGGTCTCCGGCGTCCATGTCTTCTCGGCCGGCGATTTCGCCGGCGGAACGGATACGCAGGACATCGTGCTGTCCGACCCCGGCATCGGCCTCTATCGCCGCCTCGTGCTGCGCGAGGACGAGCGCGGCACCCGCCTCGTCGGCGCCGTGCTCTACGGCGACACCGCTGAGGGCCTGTTCTATCTGGACCTCATCCGCAGCGGCCGCGACATCGCCCGCCACCGCGCCGATCTCGCCTTTGGCCGCTTCGATCTCGACACGAACCTGACTGCGGAGGCCGCGTGATGGGCACCGACTTCACCCCCGAACAGAAGCGCTATCTCGAAGGCTTCGTGGCCGGCCTTGCCGCCACCCGCGCGGCCGGCGGTCTCGGCACCGCGTCCCCGGCGAGCGCGCCGGTGGCAGCAGCCGAGCCGACCGGGCCGGAAGCCGCCGCCCACCGCGCCATGGCGCGCACCGAGGCCGAAGGCCGCAAGCTCGTCCCTGAAGAGAAGGGCAAGCGCGAGGAACTGGGCCTGGATTCCTATGCCCGCATGAAGCAGCACGCCCGCGACGGCCTGTTCCCGAAGGGCCCGGACGTCTTCCGCTGGAAATTCCACGGCCTGTTCTATGTCGCGCCGACGCAGGACAGCTTCATGTGCCGGCTGCGCATTCCCAACGGCATTCTCAAGCATTGGCAGTTCGCCGGCATTGCCGACATGGCCGACGCCCATGCCGGCGGCTACAGCCACGTCACCACCCGAGCCAATCTGCAGATCCGCGAGATCCCGGCGACCGACGGCACGGCGGTGGTGGAGAAGCTGATCGGGCTCGGCCTCACCTCGCGCGGCTCCGGCGCCGACAATATCCGCAATGTCACCGGCGGGCCGACCGCCGGCATCGACCCGCAGGAACTGCTCGACACCCGGCCCTATGCGCTCGAGTGGCACTACCACATCCTTGCCGACCGCTCGCTCTACGGCCTGCCGCGCAAGTTCAACGTCGCCTTCGACGGCGGCGGGCTGATCGGCGCGCTGGAGGACACCAACGATATCGGCTTCCAGGCGGTTGAAGTGAAGGATGGCTTCGGCGTCGAACCCGGCGTCTGGTTCCGCCTCGTGCTTGGCGGCATCACCGGCCATCTCGACCTCGCCCGGGACACCGGTGTGATCCTGCGTCCAGAGGAGGCGACGCGGGTGGCCGACGCCATCGTGCGCGTCTTCATCGACCATGGCGACCGCACCGACCGCAAGAAGGCGCGGCTGAAATATCTGCTCGATGCCTGGGGCTTCGCGAAGTTCCTCGCCGCCACCGAGGAGAAGCTCGGTATGGCGCTGACCCGCGTGCCCGCCGAAGCCGTGGCGCCGCGACCCGAGCCGGACCGCCTCGCCCATGTCGGCGTGCATGCTCAGAAGCAGGCGGGGCTCAACTGGGTCGGCGTGGTGATCCCCGTCGGCAAGATGACGACCGAACAGATGCGCGGCCTCGCCTCGATCGCCCGCGATCTCGGCGATGGCGACCTGCGCCTCACTGTCTGGCAGAACCTGATCCTGTCCGGGGTCAACGACGCCAACGTGCCGCTGGTCGAGGCGGCGCTGGAGGCGCTCGGCCTCACGTCCCGCGCCACCGCGATCCGCGCCGGGCTGGTGGCCTGCACCGGGGCCGCCGGCTGCAAGTTCGGCAATGCCGATACCAAGGCGACCGCGGTCGCCATCGCCGATCATTGCGATGGCCGCGTCGCGGCCGACCTGCCGGTGAACATCCACGTCACCGGCTGCCATCACTCCTGCGCCCAGCACTATATCGGCGACATCGGCCTGGTCGGCGCCCGCGTGGCGGTGAATGAGGAGGGCGACACCGTCGACGGCTATCATCTCCTCGTTGGCGGTGGCTTCGGCTCCGACGCCGCCATCGCCCGCGAGCTGTGGCGTGACGTGAAGGCCGAGGACGCACCGGCGCGCGTCGAAGGCCTGCTCAAGGCCTGGCTCGCCCACCGCGCCGACGACACTGAGACGCTCGCCCGCTTCACCCGCCGCCATGAGCCGGACGCGCTGCGCGCGCTGGTCGAGGAGATGGCTGAATGAACAAACGCGCCACAGCTCCCTCTCCCCGATGGGGAGAGGGTTGGGGTGAGGGGGCGCACGCGAACCCCTGCCCGTTCGCCCCCTCACCCGCCGCCTATGGCGTCGACCTCTCCCCGACGGGGATAGGTGAAGAGGACATCGCGCAATGAACGCTCAGACTTCCCTGCCCGCGCCGCCCAGCATCTCCTTCTTTCCGGAGACCGCGCCCTTCAGCGAGGAGCAGCGCGCCTGGCTGAATGGCTTCTTCGCCGGCATGCTGCTGCCGCAGGGCGCGCCGACCGCGCTCTCGCCCGCCGAGAACGCCGCGCTGATGCCGGCGGATGTCGACGACGGCGCGCCCTGGCACGACGCCGCGATGCCGATGGACGAGCGCATGAAGCTCGCCGAAGGCCGGCCGCTGCCGCGCCGCATGATGGCGGCAATGGCGCAGCAGGATTGCGGCCAGTGCGGCTATCTCTGCGAGACTTACGCCGCCGCCATCGCGTCGGCCAAGGAGACCAAGCTCAATCTCTGCGCCCCGGGCGGCAAGGAGACGGCGCGCATGCTGAAGGCGCTCGCCGCCGAGTTGGACGACACGGCGCCCGCGGTTGAGACGGCGCCTGCCGCGCCCACCGGGACGCCCGGCACCTCGCGCGACAACCCGGCCTTGGTCTCGCTGGTGACGCGGCATCGGCTCAACAAGGGCACCTCGGAAAAGGAGACCTGGCACGTCGAGTTCGACCTCGCCGCTGCCGGGCTCGACTATGAGGTCGGCGACAGTTTCGGCATCTTCCCGCAGAACGATCCCGGCCTTGTCGAGCAGGTGCTTGACGCCATCGGCGGCACCAGCGCCGACATGATCGGCGAACGCGCCGCCGCCGACGTGCTGACGAACGACGTGGCGCTCGGCACCGCGCCGGACGGGCTGTTCCAGTTGCTCACCTATCTCACCGGCGGCGAGATGCGCCGCAAGGCCCGCGCGCTCGCGGCCGGCGAAGACCCGGACGGCGATGCTGCCAGCCTCGACGTGCTTGCGGCGCTGGAGAAATTCGGTCGTCCGCGCCTCGATCCGGAAGTGCTGGTCGAGGCGCTGGAGCCGTTGCAGCCGCGGCTCTATTCCATCTCCTCCAGCCCGAAGGCGACGCCCAGCCGGCTCTCGCTCACCGTGGACGCGGTGCGCTACCGGATCGGCGCACGCCCCAGGCTCGGCGTCGGCTCGACCTTCCTCGCCGCGCGGCTCGAGACCGGAGCCCCGATGCGCGCCTACGTGCAGAAGGCCCACGGCTTCGCCCTGCCGAAGGATCCGGCGACGCCCGTCATCATGGTCGGCCCCGGCACCGGCATCGCGCCGTTCCGTGCCTTCCTGTGGGAGCGCATGGCCGCCAAGGCGCCGGGCCGCAACTGGCTGTTCTTCGGCCACCAGCGCAGCGACTGCGATTTCTTCTATGAGGACGAACTCGCCGGCATGCGGGCGAGCGGGCACCTGACGCGGCTGACGCTGGCCTGGTCGCGCGATGGTTCAGAGAAGGTCTATGTGCAGGACCGCATGCGCGAGGTCGGCGCCGACCTCCACGCCTGGCTGGAGAGCGGCGCGCATTTCTACATCTGCGGCGACGCCAAGCGGATGGCCAAGGATGTCGAGCGCGCTCTGGTCGAAGTCGTCGCCACCCATGGGGCAAAGAGCACCGACGAAGCCATGGCGTATGTCGCCAATCTGAAGAAGGCCGGGCGCTATCAGGCGGACGTCTATTGATGAACGCGCCGGTTCCCACCCCTGCTGCTCTCGCGGCGCTCGCTTTGCCGCCCGTACGCACGACGTGCCCATATTGCGGGGTCGGGTGCGGCGTGCTGGCGAGCCCGGACGGCAGGGGTGGGGCGAAGATCGCCGGCGATCCGGGTCATCCGGCGAATTTCGGCCGGCTCTGCTCCAAGGGCTCGGCGCTCGGCGAGACATTGGGGCTGGAGAGCCGGCTGCTGCATCCGATGGCGCGCGGCGAGGACGGCGAGCTGGCGCGGATCGGCTGGAGCACAGCGCTCGACCATATTGCGAGGACTTTCCAACAAACCATTGAGAAGCATGGCCCTGACTCGGTCGCGCTCTATCTTTCCGGTCAGTTGCTGACCGAGGATTATTACGCCGCCAACAAGCTCGCCAAGGGTTTCCTCGGCACCGCCAATGTCGACACCAATTCGCGCCTCTGCATGGCGTCTTCGGTCGCCGGCCATCGCCGCGCTTTCGGCGCCGATACCGTGCCCGGCACCTACGCCGATCTCGACGAGGCCGACCTCGTGGTTCTGGTCGGCTCCAACGCCGCCTGGTGCCACCCGATCCTGTTCCGCCGGCTGGAAGCCGCGCGCGCCAAGCGTGGCACAAAACTGGTGGTCATCGACCCGCGCAAGACCGCGACCGGCGAGGAGGCCGACCTTTTCCTGCCGGTGGCTCCCGGACAGGACACCGTGCTGTTCGCCGGCCTGCTGGCCGCTCTCGTCGACCACGATGTGCTCGACCGCCCCTACATCGAAGCGCACACAACCGGCTTCGACGCCGCGGTGGCGGCGGCCCGGGAAATGGCGCCGGACCTTGCCACGGTGGCGCGCAAGACCGGTGTTCCCGAGCACGATCTCGTCCGCTTCTATACGCTGTTCAGCGCGACCGAGCGCCTCGTCACCTGCTACTCGCAGGGCGTGAACCAGTCGGCGCAGGGCACCGACAAGGTCAATGCCATCATCAATGTGCATCTGGCGACTGGTCGTATCGGCCGGCCCGGCATGGGGCCGTTCTCGCTCACCGGCCAGCCCAATGCGATGGGCGGCCGCGAGGTCGGCGGCCTCGCCAACCAGCTTGCCGCCCATATGAATTTTACCTCGGCGGACATCGACCGGGTGCGCCGCTTCTGGGATGCGCCGCGCATCGCCGAGCGCGAGGGTCTGAAGGCAGTGGCGATGTTCGATGCCATCGCCGCCGGCAAGGTCAAGGCGCTGTGGGTGATGGGCACCAACCCCGCGGTCAGCCTGCCGCGCGCCGATGGGGTGCGCGAGGCACTTCGCTCGCTCGATTTCCTCGTCGTCTCCGAGAATGTCGCCGGCAATGACACGCTCGGCTGCCGGCCCCACCTCATCCTGCCGGCGCTCGCCTGGGGCGAGAAGGACGGCACAGTGACCAATTCGGAGCGCCGCATCTCGCGCCAGCGCCCGTTCCTCTCGCCGCCGGGCGAGGCCAAGCCGGACTGGTGGGCGGTGGCGCAAGTGGGCAAGCGGCTCGGCTTCGCCGCCGCCTTTGGCTGGCGCTCGGCGGCCGAGGTGTTCCGCGAGCATGCCGCGCTCTCCGCCTTCGAGAATGACGGCGCCCGCGATTTCGATCTCGGCGGCCTGAGCCGTCTCGACGAAGCTGCCTTCGACACCATGGAGCCGGTGCAATGGCCGGTGCGCACCGAACACGATACAGCGGAGAAACGCTTCTTCGCCGACGGCCGCTTCTATACGCCGGACCGCAAGGCGCGCTTCATCACCCCGGAGCCGCCTGCCCTCGCCGCCTCGGTGAGCGACGATTTCCCGCTTCTGCTCAATACCGGCCGCATCCGCGACCAGTGGCACACCATGACCCGCAGCGGCCTCAGCCCGCGGCTCGGCGCGCATCTGCCGGTTCCCTTCGTCGAGATCCATCCGGACGATGCGGCGACGCATGGCATTGCGGACGGCGACATGGTGCGCCTCGTCTCGCCCCATGGTGAGGCCGTCGTCGAAGCCGCGCTCTCTATCGGCCAGCAGCGCGCCAGCCTGTTCGCCCCGATCCACTGGAGCCATGCCACCTCATCGAGCGGGCGCATCGGTGCGCTGGTCACCGGCGCCACCGATCCGCATTCCGGCCAGCCCGAGGCCAAGGCGACGCCGGTACGGCTTGAGCGCATCGACATGCCGTATCGCGGCTTCGTGCTGTCGCGACGCGGCCTTGCGCCGCCGCCAGCCGCATGCTGGACCGCGGTCGCGATAGAGGGCGGCGTCGGCTATGTCCTCGCTGACACGCGCGAGCCACGCTCCTGGCTGCCGGATTGGCTCGCCGCCGCCGGCGCGGCGGCGGCCGATTATGATGACGCCCGCGCCGGCCGCTATCGCGCGGCGCGCTTCGATGCGGCGGGCCGTATCATGACGCTCGCCTTCATGGAGCGCTCCGCCCGTCGGCTCGACTGGAGCGCGGCGATGCCGTTCTTCGCCGTCGAGCGCGTCCCGCCTGAGCAGCGCCGTCGCCTGCTTTCGGGCCGCAATGCCGCGGGCACTGAGGCCGGCCCGCTGGTCTGCGCCTGCCACGCCGTACCGCGCGCGGCGATCATTGCCGCCATCGCAGCCGACCCGTCGGCAGATGTGGAATCGCTCGGCCGCGGCCTGAAGGCGGGAACGAATTGCGGTTCCTGCCTGCCCGAGTTGAAGCGCATGTTGCGCGAAGCCGCGATTCCGGCCGAACCCCGGGAGACGTGCAGCGTCTGAGCGACGCGCTGCCCTGCTATTGCAGCGTCTCGCCGCGCGGCCGCGGGGCCATCATCGCGGCGGTTCCGCCCTCTCCCGCATTCATCTCGGCTCGCTCCTCCGCCACGCCGTGCAGATGCCTGCCGACGGTGCGCAGCAGCAGCAACGCGACGGTGATGTCCGACTCGATGATGTCGAGCAGTTCGCTCTTGCCGATGCGCAGCCCGGTGAAGTCCGAGACCGCGACCATGTCGATGATGCGGTCCTCGTCGAGCACCACCGACAGGTCGCCGATCAGCCGCCCGGGAGTGATGGTGTCGATCGGTTCCAGCTCCGGGCCCGCACCGGGCCAACGCAGCTCCGCCGTGCCGGAGACCGCGACATAGGCGCCGTCGGTCTCGTCGCCGGCACGGAACAGATACTCGTCCTCGCGCACCGAGATCCACCGGGAAGCGTAGGCGAGCAATTCGATCTGCCCGCGCTTCAGCCCGCGAAACTCCTGGACCGCGGACAGCGCGTCAAACTTGCTCTGCAGGTCGGCGGTGATGCTCGACAGCTTCTGCGCCGGCAGGGGCTGGAGCCGCGCCGAGGAGCCGACGATCCGGCCGCCGCGAATCTCGATGACGAGATCGAATGCCTCGCGCTGCGGGAAGTCCGGCTCGAGAAAGATCATCGTGCTCGCCGGCAGCAACGCCCGGAGCTTCGTGCGCATCGCCTCGCGCTCGGCCGGCGATTGCGAGGCCAGAGCGTGATCGAGGATCAGCACGTCCGGCCGGCGGATCACCGCGCGCGCAAAGCCGATGCGCTCGCGCGCCACCGGCGACAGGTTGGCGCCGGCAAGCCCGGTGTCCGTCTCGCCGATCAGCAGCATGAACTCGCCGGCAAGACCGCTCTCGATCAGCGCTTCCTGCGCAATGCCGCGCACGCGGCGCTGGTCGATCTGCGCACCGGTGAGCGTGCCCGACAGCAGATTGTCGAGCAAAGTGAGGTTGTGGTTGAAGGCCCCGCTCTCGATCGGCTGGAAAGCGTCGCCCGCCACCGCGCGCAGCATCGCGCCATGCTTCTGCCGCGCCTCCATCAGGGCAGCTTCGAGGCTGGCCGGGAAGGCGGAGCCGAGATCGTCCGCGGTGATCGCGAACGGGAGGGCGAGCAGGATGGCGCGGTCGGCGGCGTCGAACGCTCGTCCGCTCGCGCGCCTCGTGTCGATGGCACGCAGCCGTTCGAAGGAGTCCGGCCCGATATGGGTCAGGCGGCGCAGCAAGGGATGGCGCGGCCCGACCTCGCCGAACGCCCGCACCAGCGCGCTGGTGAGATCGGCGCTGAAGTCGATCAGCGGCCCCGCAATATCGAGCTGCTCCACCACCTGGACAAAGACGGAGCCGAACTCCGGCAGGCCACCGGACGATGGCCGCCGACGCACCGCGAACAACAAATTCTCGCCGACCGAGAGGCCGGGATTGAAGACGTTCTCGTCAAAGCGCCGCACGCGCTCAGCCAGTTCCGCCGCCTTCAGCGAGCCGGCAACGGCCGCGCGCAGCTCGATCACCTGTTCGGCCAGCCCGGCGTGGCGATCGGGTTCGAGGTAGCAGTCGAGCGCACGGTCGAGCAGGAAGTTGCTGGTTCCCATCGTCTCGATGATCTTGAGCCACCAGTCGCGGATCGCCTTCTCGTCATCGAGCCCGCTCGCACCAAAATCGAGCCAGTCGCGATCGAGCGGCTCGAAATCATTGCCGGCGCGCTCCGCCTCCAGAACCGCCACGGGCGGCGGGTTGGCACCATCCCCCTCGGCCCCGTTTGGCGCGACACGCAGCGGCATCTGGATGTTGGCGGCGATGGAGGAGCGGAAGATATAGGGCGTGCTGGTGGCGACGCCGATGCGGGCCGCGAGCACGCTCTGGTGCAGCCCGGCAAGATCGTGGCCGGCGATCTCCACCTTGCCGGCGGCGGGCGGCCGGCTGCGCGAGATCACTTCCGCCAGCGCCTGTCGCACCGCGGCGTCCGGGCTCTGGATCGCCACCATCGCGCCACTCGGTATCTCCAGCTCGATCTGGTCGAGCAGCACGATCCCCGCCGCGTCGGTGATGCTGACGCCGTCGAGCCGCAGCGGGCCGTCGAGATGCGGAATCTCCGCCGGCCTTCCCTGCGCCAGTGCGACGGGAAGCATGCCGGGCGGGCTGAACTGCACGACGATATGCTCGTAGCGCGAGGAGGCTTCCTGCGCGCTGTTCCAATAGAGCAGCAATTCCCGCCACGGATCGGCGATGTCGCGCGCCGCCGCGATCGCCGCGATCAGCGCGCCGGCGCTGAGCTGGCCGATGATGACGAGATAGCCGCCGACCGCGAAGAAGAAGAACGGCGTCAGCTGGCTAATGAAATTATTGACGAACTTGATCAGGAACTTGCGCTTGAAGATATCCATCCGGATGAAGAACAGGTCACCAAGCAGATGCCCGAACTCGGCGAGACGGCGCGGCGCACCGCCATTGATCCGGAGGTCTCCTGCCCCGGATATGCTCTCGCCGATCTTCTCGGACAGCTGCCGCACATAGGCGACCCGTTGGTGATGCATGCGGTTCACTTCACGCTGCATCACCGGGATCAGATAGGCCTGCAAGGGGATGAGCGCGATCCCGGCAAGGCCGAGCCAGGGGCTCTGCACGAACAGGAACACGATGATGGTCAGCATCTGGCCGAGCTGGAACAACGGCTGCGCAAAGGCGTCGCCCATGGTGCCGGTGAGCGGCTCGGCCTCGGCGGTGACCATGGAGACCACTTCGCCCTGCGACACGCTGTGGAAGCGCTGCAACGGGAAGCGCAGCAGGTGCGCGATCAGCTCGAAGCGCAGCCGGCGGATCAGCCGCTCGCCGACAATGCCGCGATAGATGCTGAGCTGCATCTTGATGATGCCATTGGCCAGCACGCAGGCGAGGAAGGCGAGGCAGAGCAGCCAGAGGAACGCGGTCTGCCCGATCTCCATCCCGAGCACATGGCGCGGAAAATCATGGCCCTGGATGACGCCATTGATGATGAATTTCGGGATTTCCAGCGAGACATAGAGGATCGGGAACGAGGCCGCGGTCAGCAGCAGCAGGAGCAATTGCTGCCCGGCGCTGTAGCGCCAGATGAATGCGAGAAGGTTGTTATCGAGCCGGCGTTTCCCGTCCAACGAAGCACACCCGCAATTGCCGTTACGTTCGTGCCCAAGGGGAATGATCCGGTCAAGCACGACAGTAGCTGACGAAGTACCAGCGGCACTGTATGTCGAGTTTGGCGGATAATCCCACGCCTTCACTGAGACCTCTTCACCAATGGTGCGCATCGATCCGGCGGACCTCGCAGTGTTCCTCGCCATTGCCCGGCAAGGCAGCTTCCGGCGCGCGGCGTCCGAACTCGGCGTCACGCCGTCGGCGCTCAGCCATTCGCTGCGCCTGGTCGAGGAGCGCATCGGCATCCGCCTGATCAACCGGACAACGCGCAGCCTCGCCCTCACCGATGCCGGGGCGCGGCTGTTCGCGCGTATTAACCCGGCCTTCCTCGACATCAACGATGCCATCGACGAGCTCAACCGGTTCCGTGATACGCCGTTCGGCACACTGCGGCTCAATGTGCCGCGCATCTGCGCGCGCATCACGCTGATGCCGATCGTCACCCGCTTCCTTGCGGCGTATCCGGACATCCAGGTCGAGCTGGTGATCAGTGACGCGCTGGCCGACGTGGTAGCGGAGGGTTTCGATGCCGGCATTCGCTTCGGCGATCGCATCGCCAGGGACATGATCGCGGTGCCGATCGGGCCGCGTCATGCCTTCGCCGTCGTCGCCACGCCCGACTATTTCGCGAAACACGGCAAGCCGCTCACGCCGCGCGACCTCGCCGGCAGGCCCTGCATTCGCTACCGTTTCATGAGCGGCACGCTCTATGACTGGGAGTTCGAGCGCGGCGGCGAGGAGATCGCGGTGGAGGTCGACGGGCCGCTGACGCTGAGCGAGCAGGATGTGATGCTCGACGCCGCGCTCGCCGGCACAGGAATGGCCTATCTGTTCGAGGAACAGGTGCGCGCCCATCTCAGGAGCGGCGCGCTGTTGCGGGTGCTGGAGGACTGGTGCCCTTACTACCCGGGCTTCTACCTTTATTATCCGAGCCGGCGGCAGATGCCGTCGGCCCTCCGGGCGTTCATCGACTTTGCGCGGACCGTATAGGCGTGTGATCCGTGATTCCAGGATGACCGTCATCCCCGGCCTTGTGCCGGGGATCGCGATTCCTGACAGCACGCCAGAGGCCGAGATGGCCGGCACAAGGCCGGCCATGATGAACGGAGGGCTGGCGTTCTGAAACTCACGCCACCTTCGCGTCCCAGTCGGTGGAGAGCGCCAGCGTACGCCACTCAGTGAGTTCGGCCGCGACCTTGGCGTTCTTGTCCTCGATCATCGCCACCGTGTCGCTGCCGAGCGGCAGGCGCAGCGGCTTCTTCGGCGCATTGGCGAGCACGATGAGCGCCTTGGCGAGCTTCGCCGGATCGCCGGGCTGGGCATGGTTGGCGCCGGCAGCAAAGCTGCGCATCGCGCCGACGGTCTCGGCATAGTCCGCGATCTCGTGCGCGGTCCGCGACAGCGATTTGTCGTCGAGGAAATCGGTGCGGAAGAAGCCGGGCTCGACCACGGTGGCATTAATGCCGAGCGGCGCCAGCTCGATGGCGAGGGATTCGGTCAGGCCTTCCACCGCGAACTTGGTGGCGCAATAGACGCCCCATCCGGGATAGGAGCCATAGCCGCCGATCGAGGAGATGTTGATGACATGGCCGGAGCGCTGGCGGCGCATGTGAGGCAGCACCGCTCGCGTCACATTCAGGAGCCCGAACACATTGGTGCGGAACACGCTCTCGACCTCGGACGCGGCAGCTTCCTCGACCGCACCGAGCAGGCCGTAGCCGGCATTGTTGAGCAGCACGTCGATGCGGCCGAACCGCTTCACCGCGGCGCCCGCCACCTCGAACGCCTGGGCCTCGTCGGTGACGTCGAGTGCGACGGCGAGCAGATTGGGATGATCGCCGAGCGCGTCGATGACGTGCTGGGGATTGCGGGCGGTGCCGACCACCGCGTCGCCGGCATTGAGGGCTTCCTTCGCGACCAGCGCGCCGAAGCCGCGCGAGGCGCCAGTGATGAACCAAGTGCGCATGGGATGAACTCCTGTTGGAATTGACAGGAGGGACCCTAGCGAAGGCTTGGGTGTGAAATAATCCGCTAATATTTTGTCGTGTTGATGAGATTTACTCATCAAATGAACAGTGCCATGCGGGCGCTGGCCTGGGCAATTTGCCCGTCGCGGCTTGGGCCGCTTTCGCCGGCCCGGCGAGGCGTATAGCGTCGGGCGAACGCATCCGGGACAGTCCATGGCAATGGCGCACTCCCCATTGGCAAGGCCCCTGGGATCGCCGGGCCTTGATCTCAAATGGTCACTGACACTGCGGGTCGTGGCCGTCGCGCTGTTCTGCTTTCTCATTGCGGCGGGGTTCGCCCTGTTCGGCACCTGGCGCGAGGTTCGCGGCACTAATGAGCACGTCGCCGACATCGTCGTCCGGCAGTTGCAACTGCAGCTCTTCCGCATCCAGTCGAACATCGAGCTGTCGGCGCGCTTTCCCGACTGGGACCCGGTGACCGACCGCGTCCAGGGCGCGGGCCAGTGCGTGAAGTACCTCGCCACGGACGGCAGCGTCGGACGATCGAGCTGTGTCGGCTTCAACAGCGAAAATGGCGTTCCGGACTGGTTCGGCGCCCTCGGGACCCGCCTCCTTGCCGGGCGCACCGAGATCGTGCGTCCGATCTCCTATCGGGACAAGTCCTATGGCACGCTGGTCGTCACCACCGAGACCGGCGCCGTCCTGGCGGCGATCTGGAAGGATGTCTCGAAGCTGCTCGGCCTCACTGCGCTGCTGGTCGTCGCGATCTGCCTGCTGCAGTACATCGCGATCGGCCGTGCCCTGCGCCCGACGCAGCACATATTGGCCGGGCTCGACAGCCTGGCGCGCGGCGACCTGTCATATCGGCTGCCGAGCTTCCGACTGGTCGAATTCCAGCGCATCAGCCAGGTGTTCAACGCGCTCGCGGCAAGCCTCGACCGCACGACGCGCGAGCGTACCGCATTGGCGGCCCGGCTGGTCGATGGGCAGGAGCAGGAGCGCCAGCGCCTGGCGCGCGAACTTCACGATGAGCTTGCCCAGAATCTGAGCGCCATGAGCGCGCTCGCCACCTCGATCAAGGTGACGGCAGAGGCCAAATGCCCCGCGCTCGCGCCCGAAGCTCGTCGCCTCTCCCAGGTCTCGCAGGGGATCGTGAAGTCGCTGCGCACCACCTTGCAGACCCTGCGCCCGCCGGAGATCGATGATCTCGGGCTCGCGGCAAGCCTCGCCGTGCTGGCGCGCGATCAGGAGCGGCTGAGCGAAGGCAAGCTCAAGGTGGCGCTGGAGATCGATGGAGCGCTGGAAGCGCTGCCACCGACCTCCGCCTCCCATGTCTATCGCATCGTGCAGGAGGGCCTGACCAATATCTGCAAGCACGCTCATGCCCACAACGCACGCGTCGCGCTCGGCCTCGGTCCTGACGGCCGCTCCCCCGGCGGGCAACGCTGGTTGGCGCTGACGATCGAGGATGATGGAAGCGGAGTGTTGGACAATGACCGCGAGGCCGCAAATGGCGGACTGGGCCTGATCGGCATGCGCGAGCGGGCGATGGCGCTCGGCGGGCAACTGGACGTCACCCGGAACGGAGAGCACGGCTTCAGGCTCGATGCGATGATCCCGTTCGAACCTTCCATCGGGCCGGCCCAATGAGCCGAAAAGCGATCCGCGTCCTTCTCGTCGACGACCACGCCGTGGTCCGCGAAGGCTATCGGACGCTGCTTGCCAAGCATGAGGGCGTGAGCGTCGTCGGCGAGGCAGCAAATGCGGCCTCGGCCTACCAACTCTACAAGACGACGCAGCCGGACGTGGTCATCATGGATATCTCCATGCCCGGCCGCGGCGGCATCGATGCGATCGAGCACATCCGCCGGTTCGACCCGCTGGCGCGCATCCTGGTCTTCACCATGCACGGCGGCGCTGCCTATGCGCTGCAGGCGTTTCGGGCGGGGGCGCGGGGCTATGTGACGAAGAGCAGCCCTCCGGACCTGCTGGTGAGTGCGGTGCGCGACGTTGCAGAGGGCCGCATCGCCATTTGTCCGGAAACCAGCGAAGCGCTCGCGCTCGATCGGGTGCGGGGCGAGAAGACCGGGCTCGATGAGCTTTCGCCGCGCGAGTTCGAGATCTTCCGCATGATCCTCGATGCGCGCTCGACCGACGAGATCGCCGCCGCGCTCAATGTCAGCCGCAAGACGGCGGCGAATTATCATTACAGCATCAAGTCGAAGCTCGGCGTGTCCTCGGATATCGAGCTGGTCTATTTCGGCCTGCGGCAAGGTCTTGTAGGGCCGGTTGCCACCGTGACGGACGCGGGGCTCTAGCTCAGAGCGCCCGCCGATAGTCGGCGGGCAATTCGCCCAATCTTCGGCAGGCAAGCCGCCATTTTTGCAGCCCCGCCGAACCGCCACTCTCCCCGAAAACAGGGAGAGTTGCCATGACGCCAGCAAGGTTCGACGACAGCAATATTCGCTGGAATACGCTCGAAGGCATCGACGACCTTTGGTATCATATGCTTAATGTCGACGAGTCCAACCGGATCGTGGACATTCTTTTCAAATTTTCGGCTAACGCAAAGGTCATCCTGCATCGGCACTGGACGAACTACAGTACCTTCATCGTTCAGGGCGAGTTGCGGCTCTACAATGCACGCAATGAACTGGTCGAAATCCGCAAGACCGGAAGCTATGTCTCGAAAGCTGCCCACGGCGAGCCGCACCGCGAGGGCGGCGGCGACCAGGATGTCATCGCCGTCTTCAGCAACCGCAATGTCGACGGCCCGGTCTATGAGATCCTCGACGACGAACTGAACACCCTCTCCTTCCTCGGCTTTGACGATTTCAAGGCTCTTCTCGCCCAGCAGCAGGCCTGACAACGGGTGCGGCGGCGCGGACTGCCGGTCACTTGGCGGCCGCGCTATCGGCCAGCAACTGATTGTCCATCAGCCATTTGACGCCGCGCGGCCAGGCGTAGTTCGCGCCCATCCGCAGGTTGGTATAGCTGTTGGAGACGGTCGCGCCGGTGCTCGCATCGGTGATGCGGATGAGTAGCGTGTACTCGGTGCGATTGACCCGGGTCACGACCCCGATCATCGCCTGCTCGGCGCCGAGCCTCCCAGCGATGGCCGCGGCGCAGCCGTCGCAATTGCGCAGGCTATTGGCCTCCGCCCCGGTCACCGCTCCCTTGGTATCGACCAGCACGAACCGGCCGGAAGCTGCGAGCATCCGCCTCGCCTCGTCGGTGGCTTGCGACAGATACTGAGCGTCATGCGGGTCCTCGGCGATTATGCCGCTTCCGGCGCTGTGATCTTCCAGTTCGAAATCGAATACCGCGATCCGGACTGCGTTCGCCGACGCCAGGCTTGAATCCGCGGCGGACGGAACCGTCATGCCGAGCGGCAAGGCCAGCAGAGCGCTTGCGACGATCAACAGGATCCACCGGCGCGAGGGTGATTGCGCACGGCTCGATGTGCTTTGCATGATCCTCTCCATGAACGGGATCGATCCAGCAGCCTCCTCGATTGCGCGCCCTGCCGGCGAGAGGCGATCGACCCTGGAGCGATGGGCATTTTGCCCGAGCCGGCGGGGCACCATCCGATTTTGCCACCTGTGCCCAGGGACGCCCCATTGACGGGGTCGTGATATTCGATACAATCCGAATCTATTAGATGCAATAGAGCCAAATTGAATGTTAAACCACCGCGACGCGCAACTCCGCGCGCTCTCAGGCAGCAGGTCTTTGCATCCGATAGGTCCACGGCGAGATCAGCCGCGGCCTCCCAAGTCATCCGAACTCTCCGCGACCCGCAATAACGCGAACGGTTGATGAATCATGCTTCGACGACTGAATGAAAACCAAGCTGCCTTCGGTCCGCTCAAGATTGCCCGGATCGAGACCTTCATCGTCGACTGCTTCCGCACCAACTGGGTGTTCGTGAAAGTGGTGACCGACGAGGGCCTGTACGGTGTCGGCGAAGGCTCGCTGGAGAATCGCGAACCCTCGGTGGTCAAGGCGATCGAGGAACTGGAGCGGTTGCTGGTCGGCGAGGATCCGTTCGCCATCGAGCGGCTCAATCTCCTGATGCAGCGCGAGACCTACTGGCGCACCGGCCCGATCCTGTCCACCGCCATGAGCGCGGTGGAGATCGCGCTGTGGGACATCAAGGGCAAAGCCTTGGGCGTGCCGGTCTATGAGCTGCTCGGCGGCAAGGTCCGCGACCGCATCCCGATCTATGCCAATAGCTGGTTCTCCGGCGCCAAGACCAATGCCGAGTTCGCCGAAAAGGCGAAGGCGACCATCGAGCAGGGCTTCAGCGGTCTCAAATGGGACCCGTTCGGCAAGGCGTATCTGACGCTGACCACCGCCGAGCTCAACCACGTCGTCGCCAATGTCGCCGGCGTGCGCGATGCCGTCGGCCCCGATGTCGACCTCATCATAGAAGGCCACGGCCGGCTCGACGTGTCCTCGGCGATCCAGGCCGGGCGCGCGCTGGAGCCGTTCGGCATACGCTTCTTCGAGGAGCCGACGCTGCCGGACCGCGCCACCAACCTCGCCGAGGTACGCCGGCGCATCAATGTGCCGGTCGCCGCGGGTGAGCGGGTCTATTCGCGCTTCGGCTGCGCCGACCTGATCGACGCCCGTGCCGTCGACGTGCTCCAGCCCGACGTCTGCCACGTCGGGGGACTTCTGGAGATGAAGCGGGCCTCGGCGCTTGCCGATGTCGCCGGCATCCCGATCGCGCCGCACAACCCCTATGGGCCGATCTGCAACGCAGCGACCATGCATTTCGCCGCCTCGTGTCACAATTTCCTGGTGCTCGAGAGCTTCATCATCGACGTGCCGTGGCGGCGCGACATCTCGACCGAAGACTTCAAGTTCGTGGACGGCTGCTACGTGGTGCCGGACAAGCCGGGCCTCGGCGTCGATCTCTGCGAGGACGTGTTCGAGAAATACCCCTACCGGACCCACGAATTCCGTCACTACACCGGCAAGCTGACCGACATCCGCCCGCCGGACTCGAGGCGGTGGTTTTGAGCGCGCAATTAGATTGAGACAACGTTATCCTGAGGTTCGAGCGAAGCGAGCCTCGAAGGATGTTCAAGCAGAAGGCGGCCATCCTTCGAGGCCCGGGATTCGTTCCCTGGGCTTGCCAAAGGCAAGACCCGCGGAGCCGGGCACCTCGGGATGACGTTGCTCCGTGTGCAGCAATCAAGAATGAAAGACTAAGGGAGACGACCATGAGCGACCTGCCCACCAAGGCGACGATCTATGAAGTTGGCCCGCGCGAGGGCTTCCAGTTCGAGAAAAGCTTCATCCCCACCGAGCGTAAGATCGAACTGGTCAAGGCGCTCACCGAGACCGGGGTAAAGGATATCGAGGTCACCTCCTTCGTCCATCCCGAATGGGTGCCGCAAATGGCGGACGCCGAGGCGTTCTCGGCCGGCCTGCCGGAGGTGTCGGGCGTCAGCTATAGCTGCCTCTATCTCAATACCAAGGGGTTCGACCGTGCGGTGAAGACCGGCCGCTATCATTTTGACGGTGCGCTGAAGCTCGGCGCCAGCCCGGCCTTCATCAAGAAGAACACCAACAAGACCATCGACGAGACCATCGCCACCTTCGACAGCTGGATCGACAAATATGAGGAGATCGGCGTCGCGGTGGAGCAGGCCACCGTCAACGCCGCCTGGGGCTGCAATTACCAGGGCGACATCCCCCCGGAATGGGTGATGAGCCGCATCTCCTCGATCGAGCAGGCCATCAATGCCCGCGGCTACAAGCTGAAGCGCCTCCTGCTGTCCGACACCATGGGCTGGGGCAACCCGGTCCAGACCAAGCGGCTTCTCGGCGCGGTGCGCGAGCGCTGGCCGGATGCCGAAGTGCGCATCCACCTGCACGACACCCGCGGGCCCGGCCTTGCCAACATCATCGCGGCGCTGGAACTCGGCATCTCGCATTTCGATGCCGCGGTGGCCGGCCTTGGCGGCTGCCCGTTCGCCGGCCATGCGGCGGCGGCCGGCAATATCTGCACCGAAGACCTGGTCTTCATGTGCGAGGAGATGGGCATCGAGACCGGCATCGATCTGGAGAAGCTGATCGAGTGTGCCCGCCTCGCCGAGGAGGTGGTCGGCCATTCCCTGCCCGGCAAGGCGATGAAGGGCGGCTCGCTGGCCCAATACCGCCACGCCCACGCCGCGCAGTGAAGAGCCGCCCCATGTCGTCATCCCGGCCGCAGCGAAGCGAGAGCCGGGATCGCAAGAAGGTGTTGCTCGGCACCTTCCTACGATTCCGGATACGGCCTGCGGCCGTTCCGGGATGACCTCTGCCGCCTGGCCCGATCGTGATTGACAGCTTCCTCAGATTAGATACAATCATACAATCATCGATCGAAACTTAGATCGTTAGATGAAATATAGTCGTTTCAAGTCAAGTGGCGGACGTCGCTGGATGATCGACTTTCCGGGACTAGTGCTGTTGCCGCACGTGCCGATTTCTCGGCGGTCGCCGCTGTCGCGAAACTGTCGAGCCCCTGCCCGTTCATTCGGTATTGGCGTTGATGATGCTTGAGACCACAGCCCAGACTTTCGAGACGATCCGGCTCGAGCGCGACGGCGCCTGCGCCAGGATCGTGTTCAATCGCCCCGACAAGAGAAATGCCCTGACGATCCAGTTGTTCAAGGATCTTCTGGAAGCGCTCGACCGTATCGAGGCAGATGACGAGATCACTGTCCTGGTACTCGCCGGCGCCGGCCCGGCGTTTTGCGCAGGGCGCGATTTCAATGAATCGACGCAGGCCACCGAGGAAGAAGGCGCGCTGTACGGCCGGCTGAATCTCGCGGCCCGCGACCGGCTGCGCCGGCTGTCGAAGCCGGTCATCGGCCGCGTGCACGGCCCGGCCGCCGGCGGCGGCTGCGCCATCGCCACCGAATGCTGCGACATCACCATAGCCGGCAAGAGCGCCCGCTTCTCGATCCGCGAGGTGCAGGCGGGAACCTTGCCGGGCCTGCCGCTGCTCACGCTCGGCCGCGCCCGCATGCTCGGCATGCTGCTCACCGGCGACTGGCTGTCGGCGGAGAAGGCCGAGGATTGGGGACTGATCTACAAGGTGGTCGAGGATGACGAGCTCGACGCCGCGGTGGCGGAAGTCGCGAACAAGCTGGCCGGCCAGCCGCCGCTGGCCATGGCCTATACCAAGCGGGCGACCAACTTCTTCTGCGACATCGCCGGCTATACGCAGACCGAACAGTATTTGGCCGAATGCCGGAAGCTCCTGCACAACCGCAGCGATCGCGTCCAGGCACAGAAGGACTTCCTGGAGAAGCGCCGAAAATAGGCCGGATGGAGTGACCTCCGCGATGCGCCAACATTGCGGAGCGCACGGAAATACTTTTCGCTTTGGAATATTTGCCGAATAAAGGGGAGGACAAGATGAAAAAATATACTGCCGATCCTGTCGCTGCATTACGCCCCGGCGCGACCCGCCGTTCGTTCCTGAAATCCTCGCTGGCCGCCGGCCTCGGTGCCGGCCTGGCGCCCGCTTTGGGCGGAGCCGCCTTCGCGGAGGCGAGCTTCCCGTCGCGGCCGATCGAGATACTGGTGCCGTGGGGCGCCGGTGGCGGGCCCTCGACCATCTCCGAAATGGTGCGCAGCGTCGCGCAGGAAGAGAAGTTCTCGCCGCAGCCCATGGTGCTGAACCACAAGCCCGGCGCCAGCGGCATGATCGGCGCTGCGCTGGTGGCGGCTCGCAAGGGCGATCCCTACACTTTCATGCCCGGCGGCGGCGCGCTGCTGCTGCAGGCGGTGACCAAGGCGTTCGACATTCACCCCATCACCGGCCTGACCCCGCTGGCGCTCTCGACGCTGGATTCCTCGGTCGTGGTGGTGCGCGAGGATTCGCCCTTCAAGACCTTCGACGACATGATGAAAGCGGCGAAGAAAGCACCGCGCGCGGTGAGCATTGCCGCGGTCGGCGGCAGTTATAGCTTCGATGATCTGACCACCAAGGTGCTCAATCTCGTCATCGGCTCGGAGCTGAACCAGATCCCGTTCGGCGGCGGCGCCGAGGTGCAGTCGGCGGTGCTTGGCGGCCAGGTCGATGCCGGATCGCGCCAGCTCGCCAACGCCATCACGCTGATCCAGGCCAAGCAGATGCGCGCACTCTGCGTTTTCGATCCGGTGCGCAATCCGCTGCTGCCGGATACGCCGACCATGAAGGAACTCGGCTTCGACTATTCCTACCAGCTGCCCCGCGCCTGGTTCGGCCCGCCCGGCCTCAGCAAGACGGATATCGCCTGGTACGACACGCTGTTCAAGAAGATCTCCGAAGCACCGAAGTTCGTGCAGTGGGTCGACAGCTCGGCCTCGCTGAACAAATACATGGGCTCGGCGGAATTCACCGATTTCATCAACCAGACGATGGCGACGTTCGACCGCCTCTTCAAGCAGATGGGCGTGATCAAGTAGCGCATTCCAGGGAAACGACGCACCGGAAGACGACGAGGCCAGCATAAGGCCCGCGCCTCCGGTCTGCGCCCCGGCTCAGGGCCGGAACGGAGGAACGACATGACCAAAACGCCGAATCCGACGCCAGATCCGATGTCCTGGCAGCCAAGCCGCCGCGATCTCGTCCGTACCGCGGCGGGCGCTGCCGCCGCCATGACGCTGGCGCGGCCAGCCATCGCCCAGGCCGCCTTCCCCTCGCGCCAGATCGAAGTGCTGGTGCCGTGGAGCGCCGGCGGCGGCGCGGCGCAGATCGCCGAGATGGCCCGCCAGATCATCACCGACAACAAGCTCTCGCCGCAGCCGCTCACCTTGACCCATAAGCCCGGCGCCAGCGGCCTGATCGGCACCGCGCTGGTCGCTGACCGCAAGGGCAATCCCTACACCTTCATGCCTGGCGGCGGCGCGCTGCTGGCGCAGGTGGTGGTCGGCGAGTCGCCGGTCCATCCGCTGAAGGACCTCTCGCCGCTGGCACTAAGTGCGGTGGATTCCTCGGTGATCATCGCGGCGGCAAACTCGCCCTACAAGACCTTCGCCGACGTCATCGACAAGCTGAAGAAGACGCCGAAATCGGTCACCCTCGCCGGTGCCGGCGGCGGCGCCGCGAGTTGGGACGGCATGCTGGAGATCGTCAGCGGCGCGGTCGCCGGCGTGCAGTTCAACCAGATCCCGTTCTCCGGCGGCGGCGAAGTACAGGCCGCGGTGCTCGGCGGCCAGGTCGATGTCGGCACCCGCCAATTGTCGAACGCGCAGCAATTCATCACCCAGGGGCAGATGAAGGCGCTGGCGATCTTCGACGCCGAGCGTAATCCCAAGCTGCCGGACGTGCCGACCATGCGCGAGCTCGGCTATGACGTCGTGCTCAACCTCTCGCGCGGCTGGTTCGCCCCGCCGGGCCTCAAGCCCGAGGACGTCGCCTGGTACGGCGACATGTTCGGCAAGCTCGCGGCTACCCCGGCCTGGAAGGACTATCTCGACAAGTCCGGCATCCAGCCGCGTTACCTCGGCCCGACCGAATGGGCCAAGTTCATCGACGACGCCATGAATGTGATCCGCACGCTCTACAAGCGCGTCGGCGTCATCAAGTCCTAAGCGTGCCTTGTTCGGGTATCCGCACCTCGCGATGAAGAAGATCAGGGTCGATATGCCTGATCTTGCTTCGGCTCTCCAAGGCCACGTCGAAGACGGATTGATGATCTGGAGTTCGCCATGAAGCGAATGGAATACATACCGCCATTGTTCTTCACCGTGGTCGGTGTCGTGATCATGTACCAGTCGCTGGTGAACCTGGTTTATTTCGACTCCAATCGCGGCGCGCCCGGCCCCGGCTTCCTGGCCTTCTGGCTGTCGGTCGGCCTGCTCGGCATCTCCGCCGGCATCATCGCCGGTATCGCCCGCCGGCCGGCACTTGCCGATATGCCCAGGGTCGATCCCGAGGATGTGCTGCTCGCCGAGATGGAGCACGAGGCGGAGATCGAGGAGAGCTGGCCGGAACGCGCCGGCTGGATCCGCATCGCCTACCTGATGATCCCGTTCGTGCTGCTGCTCGCAGTGTTCGAGCATGTCGGCTTCATCATCTCCACCGCGCTCTACATGATGGTCGCCGGCTACGGCCTCGGCTATCGGCGGCTGCCGATCCTGATCCCGGTCTCGGTGCTATCCGCGACGGTGCTCTACGTGCTGTTCGACACCTGGCTCGGGGTCAATCTCCCCTCCGGCCTCATCTCCTTCTGACGGCGAGGCGCAGCCATGGATTTATTCTCGCACATCGCCCTCGGCTTCTCGGTCGCGGTCTCGCCGATCAACCTGCTGTTCGTGACCATCGGCGTCGTCGCCGGCACGATCATCGGCGCGCTGCCGGGGGTCGGCCCGGTGGCCGGCATCGTCATGCTGCTGCCGCTGGTCTACGGCATGGATCCGACCACCGCCATGATCATGATGGCCGGCATCTATTACGGCGCCATGTATGGCGGCACCATCACCTCGGTGCTGGTCGGCGTGCCGGGCGAGGCCTCCAACATTCCCACCTGCATCGACGGCTACGCCATGGCCAAGCAAGGCCGCGCCGGCCCGGCCTTGACCATCTCGGCGATCGGCTCGTTCGTCGCCGGCACCTTCAGCGTCATCGTGCTGATGATCGCGGCGCCGCCACTGGCTCGGGTCGCGCTGAAGTTCGGCCCGCCGGAATATTTCGCGCTGATGCTGCTCGGCCTGTCCTGCGTGGCGGGCCTGGTCGGCGACGCCAAGCTGAAGGGCTACGCCATGGCCCTGCTGGGCCTGACGATCTCGCTGGTCGGCTACGACATGATCACCGGCTTCCCGCGCTTCACCTTCGGCGTGCTGGAACTCGCCGACGGCATCAAGTTCCTGTCCATCGCGGTCGGCATGTTCGGCCTCGGCGAGGTGATCGCCACAGTGTCGCGCACCGAGACCCGCAAGGTGATCCGCACCACGCTGCGCGAGATGGTCATCAGCAAGCAGGAGCTGAAGGAAAGTGCGCCCGCCATCGGCCGCGGCACCATAATCGGCTTCGTCTGCGGCCTGCTGCCCGGCGCCGGTGGCGCTGTCTCCGCGCTGCTCTCCTATGCGGTCGAGAAGAAGCTGACCAAGCATCCCGAGCGCTTCGGCAAGGGGGCCATCGAAGCGGTGGCCGGCCCCGGCTCGGCCGACAATGCCTCGACCGGCGGCCACATGATCCCGATGCTCACTTTGGGCATTCCCGGCTCGTCGACCACGGCGGTGATGATGGGCGCTCTCGCCTTGTTCAACATCCAGCCGGGTCCGTTCCTGTTCTCGCAGAACCCGAAATTCGTCTGGGGCCTCATCGCCTCGATGTATATCGGCAACGTGATGCTACTGGTGCTGAACATCCTGTTCGTGCCGCTCTTCGTCTCGGTGCTGCGCATCCCCTTCTCGTTCCTCGGCCCGCTGATCATGATCTTCTGCGTGGTCGGCGTGTACAGCGTCACCTCATCCATGCTCGATCTGTGGATGCTGCTGTTCTTCGGCCTGTTCGGCTACTGCTCCGGCAAGTTCGGCTATCCCGCGGCACCGCTGATCCTCGCCGTGGTGCTCGGCGACGGGCTCGAGAGCTCGCTGCGCCAGTCGCTGATGATGTCGCAGGGTGATCTCTCCATCTTCATCACAAGGCCGATCTCCGGAACGCTGATGGCGATCCTCGCCCTGGTGGTGCTGTTCCCGCTCGTCAGCTGGCTGTTGCGGCGCTCGAAGAGCCGCCAAGCCAGCCAGCCCGTCGCCCATGGCGACGCTCGTCCGAAAGCCAGTGTGTGAGGAAGACCGATATGCTTATCGTCGATGAGGCGCGGCCCATGGCGGGCGCAATGCTGGACGCCAAGCTCCGCTCCATCCACGCCATGCTGAACCCGAAATCCGTCGCCATCGTCGGCGCCACGGAGAAGGCCGGCTATGGCGGCAACTTCCTCAAGAACCTGCTCGCCTCCGGCTCAAAGGCGCGCCACTACCCGATCAATCCCAACCGCACCGAAGTCGACGGCACGCGGTGCTATCCGTCCGTGACCGATCTTCCCGAAGCCCCCGATCTCGTCGGCATCGTGCTGCCGGCGCAGCTGGTGGTGCCGACCTTCGAGGCTTGTGTCGCGAAGGGCGCGAAATCGGTGCTCATCATCTCCGCCGGCTTTGCCGAGCTGGGGACAGACGAGGGCCGCGCCCGGCAGGAGCGACTGCGCGACATCGCCCGCGAGAGCGGCGTGCGGCTGTGCGGGCCCAATTGCCTCGGCCTCGCCAATGTGGCGGCGCAGAGCTGGACCACGCCGTCGACGATGATCTCGCCGAACATGCACACTTTCGATACCGGCATCGGCCTGGTTTCGCAGAGCGGTGCCACCTGCTACCGCACGCTTCTGCCGCTGGCGGAAGATCGCGGCATCGGCTTCTCTTCGATGATCTGCACCGGCAACGAGGCCGATCTCGAGACCTCCGATTTCATGCAGTACATGATCGCGGATCCCGGGACGAAGGTCATCGCCGCCGTCATCGAAGGCTTCAAAGACGGCGCCAAGTTTGCGGAGACCGCCGACCTGGCGCTGCGTGCCGGCAAGCCGATCGTCATCCTCAAGGTCGGCCGCTCCGAAGTCGGCGCCCGCGGCGCCAATAGCCACACCGCGGCGATGACCGGCTCCGACACCGCGCACGACGCATTGTTCCGCCAGAAGGGCGTGGTGCGCGTCAACGACTATGACGAACTGGTCGAGTTCTCCGCCATGTTCGCCAAGGCCAAGGCGCCACGCGGTCCGCGGATCGGCGTCAGCTCGGAATCCGGGGGCATCTCCACCCACACCGCCGACAAATGCGGCGAGCTCGGCCTCGAAGTCCCTCCCCTCTCGCCGGAAACGCGGGAGAAGATGGTCGCCATCATGGGCGACCGCGGCTCCGCGGCAAACCCGGCGGACCTGACGCAGTTCGGCGTGAAGGAGAGCTTCGAGCAGGTCCTCGATATCCTGCTGGGCGAAGACAATCAGGACCTGTTGATCCTCTCCAGCGTCGGCGGCCCGAACCAGGCGAAGTTCACCATCGCGGCGATCGAGAATGCGCCGAAGCCGATCCTGTTCGTGTGGAACGGCAGCGCGCGTGAATCCGCGAGCCTACCCTTGCTGAAGAACAGCAACGTGCCGCTGTTCTTCGCGCCGGTGAAGGCGGCACAGGCAGCGCGCGCGCTGGTCGACTATCACCGCACCCGCCGCGACTACATGGCCGAGGTGGCCTCCGGCGAGCGCCAGTTCCCCCTGCCGCCGGCCGCGCTGGCGGCGTTCGAGGAGATCGTGCGTGGCGGTCGCGGCGTTGCGCTGAACGAATATGCCAGCAAGCAGGCGCTCAGCCTGTTCGGGGTGCGCGGCACGCGGGAAATCCTCTGCCGCGAGGTCGACGACGCCATCGATGCGGCACGCTCGATCGGCTTTCCGGTGGCGATGAAGATCGCCTCCGACGACATCCCCCACAAGACCGAGGCGGGCGGCGTCCGGCTCGGGCTGAAGGATGCCGACGAAGTCGCCCGTGCCTTCGGCGAGATGCTGGTCGCGGTGCGCGGCCATCACCCCCAGGCGCGGATCGATGGCGTGCTGATCCAGGAGATGGTCTCCGACGGGCTGCAGCTCATCGTCGGCGTCTCGCGGGATGCGCATTTCGGCCCGGTGCTGATGCTCGGCCTCGGCGGCATCCTGGCGGAAGCCATGGCCGCCTCGTCCTGGCGGGTGTGCCCGATCACCAGCCGCGAGGCGCACGAGATGATCGGGGAGGTGCGCGGCCTGTCCAAGATCGCAGCGGGCTATCGCGGCCTGCCCAAGGCCGACATCGCGGCGCTGGTAGACACGCTGGTCAACATCTCCCGGCTCGCCGTGTGGGCGGGCGACAGCGTCGAGAGCCTCGACATCAACCCGCTTGCCGTGCGTGCCGAAGGGCGCGGCGTCGTGGCGCTCGATGCGCTGCTGGTGCCGCGCGTGGCCGAGCCGGCATCCCGATAATCGAACGGAACAGGAGAGAGCGATGCAGCTCGTGAAAAAGGTCCACATCATGGAAGTGGGCCCCCGTGACGGCTTCCAGGCCGAAAAGACCTGGATCCCGACGGAGACCAAGATCGCCGTCATCAACGCGCTCTCGCGTACCGGCGTGCCGGAGATCCAGGTCACCTCGTTCGCCCATCCCAAGGCGATCCCGCAGCTCGCCGACGCCGAGGAGGTGATGAGCCGGATCGACATCGTCGACGGCGTCTCCTACCGCGCCATGACTCCGAACATTCGCGGCCTGCAGCGCGCGCTGGCCTTCAAGGACCGCATCACCACGGTGAGCTTCATGCTCTCGGTGACGGAGTCCCATAATCGCGCCAATGGCAACCGCTCCATCGACGAGACCTTGCAGGACTTCGAGGAGATGACGCCGATCGCGCAGGACGCCGGCTTCGTGGTCTCCGGCAGCATGATCTGCTCGCTCGGCTGCCCGTTCGAGGGCGAGGTGCCGGTCCAGGCGCTGGAGCGCGTCGCCGACCGCTATCTCGCCCTCGGCATCACCAACATGTCGCTCGCCGACACCATCGGCGTCGCCAATCCGGCGCTGGTCTATCGCGTCGTCGCGCACATGCTCGACAAGTATCCGCAGGTGACGTGGAACCTGCATCTGCACAACACCCGCGACATGGCCCTGGCCAATACGCTTGCCGCCATGCAGGCCGGCATGGACCGCTTCGATGGTGGCGTCAGCGGCCTTGGCGGCTGCCCCTATGCACCGGGCGCCTCCGGCAACATCGCCACCGAGGACATGGTCAACATGCTCCACGAGATGGGGGTGGAAACCGGCATCGATCTCGACAAGATGATTGCCATCGCCCGCATGCATAAGGACTTCATCGACCATCCACTCGACAGCTCGATGCTGCGCGCCGGCAAGGGCAGCGACCTTCGGCCCGCGCCCAGGCAGCAGCAGAAGATCGGCGAGATCGGGGCGCCGGCGTGATGCGCATCACCGATGTACGCACCTATGTCGCGCCGCCGCCGCGCGTCTCCTGGCTGAACCAGACGCGGGTGTCGACGCCGATGTCGATCTACCCGAAATTCAGCGAGAAGCGTGCGAGCTGGCGCGGGCCGAATACCCAGGACGTCTTCATCGAGGTGATCAGCGATGAAGGCGTGACCGGGCTCGGCATCACCCGCGGCGGCGTGATCGTGCAGACCATTATCGACCATCATCTGAAAGGCCTGCTGGTCGGCTCCGACCCGCGCGACGTCGAGCTGCTGTGGGAGCAGATGTACCGGGCAACGCTGGCCTATGGCCGCAAGGGCGCGCCGATCATGGCGCTGTCCGGCGTCGACCTCGCATTGTGGGACCTGTTCGCCAAATGGCTCGGCCAGCCGCTGTATCGCGTGCTGGGCGGCGCGGTACGCGACTTCTTGCCGGTTTACGCCACCCACCCAGATTCCGGTGCGCTGGCCCGCGAGGGCTATGTCGGCGCCAAGGCGCCGATGGCCTATGGCCCCGCCGACGGCAAAGACGGGCTGCGCAAGAATGTCGAGGTGGTGGCGCAGATGCGCGAGGCGGTCGGTCCCGACATCGACATCATGGTCGATTGCTGGATGTCGTGGAGCCTCGACTACGCGCTCGCCTTCGACCGCGAGGCCGCGGAATTCAACGTGCGCTGGATCGAGGAGCCGCTGCCGCCGGACGATTATGACGGCTATTCCGAGCTGCGCCGCCGCGTGAAGCGCACCCAGATCGCCACCGGCGAGCACGAATACACCCGCTGGGGCTTCAAGGAACTGATCGACCGCGGCTGCGCTGACGTACTGCAGCCCGACGTCGCCTGGTGCGGCGGGGTGAGCGAGATCCGCAAGGTCGCCGCCATGGCCTCCGCCTATGACCTCCCGGTGATCCCGCACAATGGCGTCATGCAGCCCTGGGCGACGCACATGATGATGACGATCCAGAACTGCCCGCTGGCCGAGCACATCGTGTTCGACGCCACCGGTGCGACGCCGGTCGCCCCGCTGATGCTCGGCGAACTCCAGCCGAGGGACGGCAAGGTGCGGCCGCGTGAAGAGCCCGGCGCCGGCATCGGCTTCGATCGCGAGGAATGGGCGCGGCAGACCGGAGCCGGCCTGCAGGCGGCGCAGTGACGGAGCCAAGCGCATGAAAGTCACCATCGCCGCCGACGGATTTCTCGATCCAGCCGAGACTCCGGCCCTGCCGTATCGGCTCGACTTCGTCGCCTATGACGACGTCCCTGCCCTGAAGCGCTCGCTCGAGGATGCCGACGCGCTGGTAACCCGGCGCGCCGACGTCAATGACGCGCTGCTGGAGCATGCCGGCCGCCTCAAGCTGGTGCAGCAGGTCGGCACCGGCACCGATCGCATCGACTTCAAGGCCATCGAGCGCAAGGGCATCGCCGCCGCCAACACGCCCGGCGCGCCGAGCAATGCAGTGGTCGAGCATGCCTTCCTCTTGATGCTGGCGGCGCTGCGCAACCTCCCGGCCCAGATCGACGCCATCCGCGCCGGCAAATGGTCCGGCACCGAGGTCTGGCAGGGCCGCGAGATCGCCGGCGCCACGGTCGGCATTGTTGGCTTCGGCGCCATCGGCAGCGAGATCGCCAAACGCGCGGTCGCCTTTGGTGCCAAGGTGATGGTGACGACCCGCACCATCCCGTGTGCGCCGTGGCCGAGCGTCGAGTTCCTCGATCTCAACGCATTGCTGAAACGCAGTGACATCCTCGTGCTGGCACCGGCGCTGACGCCGCGCACCCGCGGCATGATCGGTGCCCCTGAATTGGCGCTGATGAAGCCGACGGCGCTGCTGGTGAATGTCTCGCGCGGCGCCATCGTCAATGAGCCCGCGCTCATCGCGGCGCTCGAAGCCGGGCAGTTGCGCGGCGCGGCACTCGACGCCTTCGTCACCGAGCCGCTGCCGGCGGACTCCGTGCTGCGCCACATGCCGAACGTGCTCGCCACAGCGCACACCGCCGGCTCCAGCGAGCAGTCGCGCCAGCGCATCTGGGACCAGATCGTCGAGAACCTCGCGCGCCTCGCCGACGGGCGCATCCCCAGGAATATCGTCGCCGGTTCGGTGCCGGCGGCACAGACGGCGAATTGAGGAAGGGTGGTTGCAATGAGCACGGACACAGTCACGACGAACTACATTACCGATGAGGTGAAGGCGCTGATCGGCCTCGAATCCGAGTGGGAGGAATCCTGCGACGTCGTCGAGCGCGGCCAGATCCGCCGGCATGTCCAGGCCACCCTCGAACTCGACCCGGCCTATTGGGACGACGACTACGCCGCCGGCACCAAATTCGGCAGCGTGGTCGCCCCGCCGCTGTTCCCACTGCATGCGCTGCGCGTACCCGCCGGCACGCCCGACCCGTTCGAGGGCCGCGCCACCGATCCGGATTTCGACGGCTCGATCCGCGGCGTGATGAAGGGTCTGGTGCCACTGCCGATCCCGCTGACGCGGGTGCTCAATGGCGGCAACGAGGTCGAGATCTACCAGCAGGCCAAGCCCGGCGAGCGCATTCGCGTGAAGAGCAAGTACACCGACATCTATCAGCGCGAAGGCAAGTCCGGCCCGCTGGTCTTCCTGCTCACCGAGACCTCTTACTACAACGACAAGGACGAGTTGCTGCTGAAATCGGTGCAGACCCGCATCATCCGCTGATCCGATACGTCAGACGCGCAGCAATCGAGAAGAACTCCGGAGGAAAGCATGAAGGGCGAGCAAATCTATTTCGACGATGTCGAGCTCGACAAGGAAATCCCGTCCATCTCCAAGGGGCCGATCACCACCGCGCACATCATGCGCTGGTCGGCGGCGATGGAGAACTGGCACCGCATCCATTACGACAACCCATATGCCACCGGCCATGACAAGCTGCCGGACGTGCTGGTGAACGGCACCTGGAAGCAGCATGTGCTCGCCCAGTTGCTGAAGGACTGGGCCGGCGAAGGCGGCTGGAACTGGAAGATCGGCTTCCAGTACCGCGCCATGGACGTACCGGGCGACACCATCACCGCCTGGGGCAAGCCGGTGAAGAAATACGAGGCGGACGGGCTCGGCTTCGTCGAGCTGGAGATTGGCCTGCGCAACTCCCGCGGCGTCGATTCCACCCAAGGCACCGCCACCGTGGTGCTGCCGAAGCGCGGCGGCCGCGCGGTGCCCTACCCCTTCGTGGCGCCGAAGATCGCCGCAGCGGCGTGAGTGTCTTCTCCCTCTCCCCGTCGGGGAGAGGGTTGGGGTGAGGGGTCTTCTTCGCTTCCCGGACGCGCGCCCCCTCACCGACCCGCTTTGCGGGCCACCTCTCCCCCTCGGGGAGAGGGAAGTACAGGTCAGCTTTTGAGGAGCGGGATAGACCGACATGGCGGCATTGCTCGAGGACAAGACCAAGGAACTGCTGGAGCGCCACGGACTCCGGGTCCCCAAGGGCGTGGTGATCCATCACGCCGAGGAAATCCCGCAATGTGCCGCCGAGGTCGCCTTCCCCGCGGTGGCGAAGGCGCTGATCCCGATCGGCAAGAAGGGCAAGGCCGGTGCGGTGCGCATCGTCCATGACGAGGCCGAGTTGCGCGCCGCCTTCGAGGCCATTGTCGGCCGCGAATTCCGCGGCTTCCACGCCGGCGCGCTGCTGCTGGAACGCAAGGAGCAGATCGCTGACGAACTGTTCCTGTCCTTCAATTTCGACAGTGTGCTGCGCAGCGCCGTCGCCATGCTCGGCCGGCTCGGCGGCGTCGATGTCGAGGAAGCCGCCGCCGCCAATCCGGAGGCGTTCGCCCATATTCCGATCGACCTCGCGCTTGAGCAGCCGGTCGCCTCCTTTGCCGAGGCATGGCGCTCGGTCGGGCTTTCCGCCGAGAAGGCGGAAGTCGCCGGCCGCGCCACGGAGCAGGCACTGCAAGCCTTTCGCACATACGAGGCCCGGGTGCTGGAGATCAACCCGCTGAGCCTCGACGCCGATGGCGGCGCGACCGCGATCGGCACGCTGATGGACATTGACGACGACGCGCTGTTCCGCCAGCCGGAACTGGCGCAATGGATCGAGTATGGCGCCAGCCGGTTCGGCAGGCAGGCAACGCCGCTGGAGCGACGGCTGTTCGCCCTGAATCTCGAGGGCGCCGGCAGCATGCGCTTCATGGAATTGGAGGGCGGCAATCTCGGCTGCCTGCTCTCCGGCGGCGGCTGCAGCCTGTGGTCGGCCGACCACATCATCGACCGCGGCGGCAAGCCGGCGACCTATTACGACGCGACCACGCCGAACGAGACCATGCTGCGCGCGTTATTCGAGGGCGTGCTGCAGATCCCTGGCCTGCGCGGCCTGGTGTTCGGCTCCAACATCATAAATCTTGCCCGTATCGAATCCCGGGTGCGGATCCTGGTCGAGGCGCTGGAAGCCTCGCAGCTTGATTTCGAGCGCTTCCCGGTGGTGCTGCGCATGGCGGGCCCGGGCGAGGAAGAGGCCCGTCGGACCGCCTCGCGGGTGCCGCATCTCGAATATTATGGCGACGAGGTCACGCTGGAATACGCGCTCGACCGCTTCGTCGACCGGGTAAAGGACGTTGAAGCGCGGGAGGGCGTGGCGTGAGCATCCTGCTGGACGAGAATACAAGGGTGCTGGTGCAGGCCATCACCGGTACGCAGGGCCGCATGGATGTGCAGCGCATGCTGCGCTACGGCACCAAGGTCGTCGCCGGCGTCACTCCCGGCAAGGGCGGCCAGGAAGTCGACGGCATCCCGGTCTATGATTCCTGCGCCGAGGCGGTGCGGCATCACCAGATCGACGCCGCTATCAGCTATGTGCCGCCGCGCGCCTTGAAGGCTTCCTCGCTCGACCTGATCGAAGCCGGCGTGCCGCTGCTGGCCATCTCGGCGGAACGCATCCCGATCCACGATCTTGCGGTGATCCTTGGCGAAGCCCGCAAGGCCGGCGTGCGCGTCGTGGGGCCGAACACGCTCGGCATCGTCAGCCCGGGCAAGGCGCTGATCGGCGGCATTGGCGGCGAGCGGCCGGATCGCGCGCTGCTGCGCGGGCCGGTCGGCATCATGTCGAAGAGCGGCGGCATGGGCGCGGAGATCTGCTGGACCCTGACGCGCGCCGGCATCGGCCAGAGCACCTATGTCTCGGTGGGCGGCGAGGCGATGTCCGGCACCGCTTTCCCCGAACTGCTGGAACTGTTCGAGCGCGATCCCGAGACCAGGGCGGTGATCCTGTTCGGCGAGACCGGCACGCTCTATGAGGAGGAGGCCGCCAGGCTGATCAGGAGCGGCGCCATCACCAAGCCGGTCTTCGCCATCATTGTCGGCCGCTTCACCGAGGCGCTGCCGGGCGTGCGCTTCGGCCATGGCGGCACCATCATCGAAGGCGGCGCGGGCACGCCCTCGGCGAAGATAAGGGCGCTGGAGGATGCCGGCGTCACCGTGCTGCGGCGGCTGTCCGAGCTTCCGGTGCATATAGCGGCGACGTTGGGCATGCCGCTATCGAAGGCGTCGTGACCATTCACCGGCCCGCTCAGAATTCTAGCGTCTCAGTCGCGCCGTTACTTTGACAAGAGGAGAACGGACTGAACTTAAGTAGCTTTGTCCGGACACGTGGTTCGTGTATAGTGCGCTAGACGTGTGGTGTTCTGCCAGATTCAACTCGGGATCATCTGCTCCTGACTCTCGCCTCTAGGTAAATCCGGCTTCCGCGTCACCGTGCCTGTCACGATTGACGCGGCACCAGATTTGATCTAAATATTCAACTTATATCTATTATATCGTATACCAAAGTCGGTAGTGGTCCGACGGCGGAGGATTGATGTCGGAGACGCTCCCTTCCGAGCTCGCGACCGGGGTGCCCACCTATGCGGCGCTCCGTGACCAGCTTCGTGTCGAGATCCTGTCGGGCCGCATCCCGGACGGGACGCGCCTGACCACGGCGTCGCTGGTCGACCGCTTCGGCTTCAGCCAGATGCCGATCCGCGAGGCGCTGCAATCGCTGCAGGGCGAGGGCCTGGTCGAGATCCTGCCGCACAAGGGCGCCCGCGTGCTCTCGCTGAACACAAGGCGGGTGCGCAACATCTATGATCTGCGCGCGGCGATGGAAGTGCTGCTGATGCGGCTCAGCCTGCCGAACCTGACCAATGCGGCGATGGCCAAGCTGGCGCAAATCCACAAGGATTTCAAAGAGTCGGTGCAGCGCCGCGACATCGACACCATCTTCGCGCTGAACTCCGAATTCCACCGCATGATCTATCGCCACGGCGACAATGAGGAGGCCCTCCTCATCTATGAGCGCTATGCGACGCTGCTCGGCGGACTGCGCGGAAAATACGGCTACAGCGAAGTCCGCCTCGACCGCATGGTCGACGAGCACGCCCTCATCCTCCAGGCGCTTCGCGATCAGGACGAGGACCGGCTGGAAAAAGTGGTCCGCGCCCATGTCGAAGGCGCCAAGGCCGACCTGCTGGAGCGCATGGGCGGCAAGTAGGGCGCACCTGGCTTCCTGAAAGCTGGAGGAACGTCATCCTGAGGTGCCCGGGCAAAGCCGGGCCTCGAAGGATGTTGAAGCAGCGCGCCTCCTCCTTCCCTCCCACCCATCGTCATCCCGGACCGCCAGCGGCCGATCCGGGATCGTAGGAAGGGGCCGAGCCGGACTTCGCGCGATCCCGGCTCTCCGGCTGCGCCTACGGCCGGGATGACGATGAATGTATTCACTCAATTCGTTCACGTCGCGACCTAAATAATACCAAGTACATATTCGTCACTCCCAAATCATCGCCTACTCCCGTCGACATCGCCCAACCCGCGCATCGGCGTCCTTGACAAGCCGATAATTAGATAGAGTATGCTAACAGTCGATCAAATTGGAGCAGGCGGATGCCAGAGGCGATGTCCGTTCCGGCCGTGGGCCGGCAGGCACCATGCTCGCTCCGAACGCCTCTGTCGCTGATACGTGCCGGCGCCCCGACAGCCCGAGCCAACCTGCCGCGATGATGCAGACGCCAAGCATCCCGGCAGTATCCGCTCGCGCAGGAGGTAATACATCCATCGGCTGAACGCATTGAGACACGGTTACCGGAAGAAACATTCCGGACCCGACAAACAACATGGGAGGGAATCATGCCGAACCACGCACGGGCCGCCGGGCTGACGGCTATCGCGCTGCTCGCAGGGATCACCGCGGTGAGCTTCGCCGCTCCCGCGAAAGCGGACAGCTATCCGTCGCGCGATATCACCTTCATCGTGCCGTTCGCCCCCGGCGGCGGCACCGATCCGATCGGCCGGCAGTTCGCCGCCGGGTTGGAGAAGGCGCTGAAGGGCAGCAATGTCGATGTCGAGAACAAGCCGGGCGGCTCGGCCACCGTCGGCATCAGCACCGTGGTTCGCGCGCGCCCCGACGGCTACACCATCGGCCTCGGAACCAATGCCGCGCTGGTCTATCAGCCGCTGGTGAATGACGGGCTGATCTACAAGTCGCCGGACGATTACGAGCCGATCGTCAAGATGGTCGAGTTGCCCTCCATCATCGTCGTCAAGGGCGATGCGAGGTGGAAAAACCTCGACGAGTTCCTGGCCGAAGCCAAGGCCAATCCCGGCAAGATGCGCGCCTCGGTCTCCGGCCTCGGTACCATCGTCGAGATGGTGCTGCAGCAGCTCAACAAGGCGGCCGACGTGAAGATCACCCCGGTGCCCTTCACCGGCGGCGGCGGCGAAGGACTGGTTGCGGTGCTCGGCGGGCGGGTCGAGGCGAATGTCACCTCCGGTGCCGCCGGCGTCGCGGGCCAGGTCGCCGCGGGCGAAGTGCGCGTGCTCGCCGTGGCGCAGAAGGGCAAGTACGAGCCATTCCCCGACGCCACGCCGATGGGCGACAACTACGGCGTCACCCTGCCCTATGCCACCTATGTGCTGGCGCCCAAGGGCCTGCCGGCGGACGTGAAGGCCAAGCTGGTGGCCGCCTCGCTTGAAGTGGTTAACAGCGACGACTTCAAGAATTTCGCCAAGACCACCGGTATGATCGTCGACCCGAAAGGTCCTGAAGAGACCAAGCAGGAATTGCAGCAATACACCAGGACGTTCCAGGACCTGAAGACTTTCATGGACCAGAAGTGACACAGGGGCCTGCCATGAACGCCATCTCGATCCGGAAGAGCACCGCCTATATTCTTGTTGGACTGATCGGGGTGGCGCTGGCAGCGGGCTATCTGGTGCTGTCCTTCCGGCTGCCCTTCGGCCGGATGGACCAGCCGGGGGCGGCGATCTTCCCGATCATCGTCGGCATCACCCTGGTGCTCGGCTCTCTCGCCACTGTCGCCGAGGGCATGCGGGCCGGCCCCGATGAGGAGTATGCGCTCCCCATCGGCGCTGACCGCAACCGCGTCGTCCTGCTGATCGCGCTGCTCTGCGGCTATGTCGCGCTACTGCCGGTGGTGGGCCAGTTCGCCGCCGGCGCGCTGTTCATCGCCGTGCTGATGCGGTCACTCTCCAAGCTCGGCTGGCCGCGCATCATCCTCTATTCGCTCATCATGGCGGCGGCGCTCCACTTCCTCTTCGTGACCTTCCTGAAGGTGCCGCTGCCGACCGGCATGCTCGGCATCGATCTGCCCTGAGGACGCCCGTATGACTACCATCGACGGAATCCTGTACGGCGTGAGCGTCGCCTTCACCGCGCAGAACCTGCTGGTCGCCTTCCTCGGCGCGCTGGTCGGCACCGCCATCGGCGTGCTGCCGGGCCTAGGCCCGGTCGCCGGCATCGCGCTCATCCTGCCGATCAGCTATTCGCTCGATCCGACCAGCGGCCTCATCATGATGGCCGGCATGTATTACGGCGCCATGTATGGCGGCTCGACCACCTCGATCCTGTTGAACATGCCGGGCGAGGCCGCCTCCGTCGTCACCTGCATCGACGGCTATGAGATGACACGGCGCGGGCGCGCCGGCGCCGCGCTCACCATCGTCGCCGTCGGCTCCTTCGTCGGCGGCACGGTGTCGACCATCGGCGTCATGCTGTTCGCGCCGACGCTCGCCAAGTTCGGCATCCTGTTCGGCCCGGCCGAATTCCTCGCGCTCGTGGCGGGCGGCCTTCTGCTGTTCTCCCGCATCTCCGGCGGCAGCTTCGCCTCCGGCATCTTCCCGATGGCCATCGGCCTGATGCTGAGCACCGTCGGCCAGGAGGATGTCACCGGGCAGAACCGCTTCACCTTCGGCCTGATCGACCTGACGCAGGGCATCGAGCTGGTCTCGCTGGTGGTCGGCGTCTATGGCGTCGCCGAGGTGATGAATGTGGTGGAATCGCTGGAGACGCAGGTGAAGCCGCTGCGGGTGAAGCTGCGCGACCTGCTGCCGACCCGCGAGGAGTGGCGCCGCGCCTGGGCGCCCTATGGCCGCGGCACGATTGTCGGCTTCGTCATCGGCCTCTTGCCCGGCCCGCACACCACGCTGTCGAGCTTCGTCTCCTACAAGATCGAGAAGACCTTCTCGAAATATCGCGGCGAGATCGGCAAGGGCGCCGTCGAGGGCGTCGCCGGGCCGGAGACGGCGAACAATGCCGCCGCCACCTCCACCATGGTGCCGCTGCTCGCCATCGGCCTGCCCTATGGCGCCGTCACCGCGCTCATGCTCTCTGCCATGATGGTGCACGGCGTGCAGCCCGGGCCGCTCTTGATCGTCAATCACCCGGAGATCTTCTGGGGCGTCATCGTCTCCATGTATGTCGGCAACATCATCCTGCTGATCATGAACGTGCCGATGATCAGCGTGTGGGTCAGCCTGCTGCGCGTGCCCAACCATATCTTCCTGCCGCTGATCCTGCTGATGGCGGTGATCGGTGCCTACAGCGTCAATAACAGCATGATGGACGTGTACTTCCTGATCGCGCTGGGGGTGATCGGCTACTTCCTGCGCAAGTTCAATTTCCAGCTGGCGCCGATGGTGATCGGCATGGTGCTGGGGCCGCTGATCGAGAAATACATCCGCGAAGGGCTGTTCATGAACCTTGGCGACCCCTCGATCTTCTATAAGAGCCCGATGGCGCTGTTCATCTGGCTGGTCGTCATCTTCGTGCTGACGCTCGACCTCCAGCGCGCGGTGCTGGACCGACTGTTCGGCATCAAGACCAGAACCATCGCTATCGGCGGTGGCGATTGATGCCAAGTGTTTGTTGATTGAGGATTGCGAGCCGAATGCCGTTCTTGAAGGAAGCGGAGCCTGAGCGCGACGTAATGCTGCCGGTGATGGCAGGGGTTTCACGGATCGTGGCACCGAATGCCAGCGTCATGACCTATCACGGCACCAACACGTTTCTCATCGAAGCGCCGGAAGGCATCGTGGTGCTCGACCCCGGCCCGGAGGACCTGCCGGCCCATGTCGAGGCGATCCTTGCCGCCACGGATGGCCGCGTCGCGAAGATCCTGATCAGCCATACCCACCATGATCATCTCGGCGCCGCCCCTGCCCTCAAGGCGGCGACCGGGGCGCCGATCGCCGCCTTCCATCGCAGCCAGGAGCCGAGCTTCACGCCGGACATTCCGCTCCGCGACGGCGATGCGATCGCCGGCATGACCGCCATCCATATGCCCGGCCACGCCAGCGACCATATGTGCTTCGCGCGCGCGGGCGGCGTGCTCTTCACCGGCGACCACGTCATGGCCTGGTCGAGCACGGTGGTTGGCCCGCCGCACGGCGACATGACCGCCTATTGCGATAGCCTGCGCCGGCTGCTGACGCGCGACGACACGGTCTATCTGCCCGCCCATGGGCCGGCACTCCCCGATCCGCATCCTTTTGTGCGCGACCTGCTCGCCAGCCGGATGCGGCGCGAGGAAGCGATATTGCGGGTGATGCGCGAGGGGCCGATCGCCTCCACCGATCTGGTCCAGCGGCTCTATGGGCGCAAGGACCCACGCCTGCACCGCGCCGCCAGCCGTATCGTCATGGCCCATCTCATCAAGCTCGAGGCCGAGCTGCGCGTCGTCCAGGAGGCCGACGACGTATGGCGCACCGCGCCGCTCCCCCAGCGAAAGACGTCACACTGAGGTCCACCATGTTCACCCTTGAAGCCACCTTGCCCGTAGACGCTGCAGACGCCGTGCTGGTCGGCCGCGTCTGGCTCCCGGCCGCCGCCCGCCCCGCTGTCGTCACCGTGCGCGGCAGCGAGATCGTCGATCTGTCGGAAGCGTTCGACACCATCACCGACGTACTCGATGCCGCCGAGCCAGCGAAGGCCGTCGCCGCTGTTCCTGGCAACTCGCTGGGCGGCGCCGCGGAGATCATCGCCGGCAGCGTCGCCGGCCAGCACAAGCCCGACCGGCCGCATCTGCTCGCGCCGTGCGATCTGCAGGCGATCAAGGCCGCCGGCGTCACCTTCGTGAAGAGCTTGCTGGAACGGCTGATCGAGGAGGATGTGAAGGGCGACATGAGCCGCGCCGACGAATCCCGGCACATGCTGGAAGCCGAGCTCGGCACCGAACTGGCGCGCCTGCGCCCCGGCTCCGACGAGGCGCTGGAACTGCGCCGCCTGATGAAGGCCACGGGCCGCTGGTCGCAATATCTGGAAGTCGGGCTTGGCCCGTACGCCGAGATCTTCACCAAGGCGCAGCCGATGTCCGCGGTCGGCACTGGCGCCGAGATCGGCATTCACCGCGCCTCGACCTGGAACAATCCGGAGCCGGAGATCGTGCTCGCCGTCAATGGCCGCAACGAGGTGGTCGGCGCCACGCTCGGCAATGACGTGAACCTGCGTGATTTCGAGGGCCGCAGCGCGCTACTGCTCGGCCGTGCCAAGGACAACAATGCGTCGTGCGCCATCGGTCCCTTCATCCGGCTGTTCGATGCCGCGTTCGACATGGACGATGTGCGCGATGCCGATGTCGAACTCACCATCCGCGGCGAGGATGGCTTCACGCTGCGCGAAGTGAGCCACATGGCCGAGATCAGCCGCGATCCGCTGGATCTGGTGCAGCACGCCACCGGCCTCGACCATCAATATCCCGACGGCTTCGTGCTGTTCCTCGGCACGATGTTCGCACCCACTGCCGATCGCGGCGTGCCCGGCCTCGGCTTCACCCACAAGGTCGGCGACGTGGTGAGCATCGCGACGCCGAAGCTCGGCACGCTGGCCAACCGGGTGAACTATGCCGACGCCATCGAGCCCTGGAGCTATGGCATCCGTGCACTGATGAAGAGCCTTGCTTTGCGGAACGCGTGACCTGCGTCACTTTCCCTCTCCCCGTTGGGGAGAGGTGGCCCGCGAAGCGCGTCGGTGAGGGGTGACACGATTGCGGAGCGGTAGATCCCCCTCACCCCAACCCTCTCCCCCTCGGGGAGAGGGAGCAGCGCGTCACCCTCGCTCTCCGACGCCCAGCATGGTGTCGAGAAACTCCGCGAGGTCGCGGATATCCGCGATGATGCGGTCGTCGCCGCGGCTTGCTGAGGCGTGGAAGATGCCGTCGAGCATCAGGCCGATGCGCCGCGCCATCTTCGTCACGTCGAGCGGTGCGAAGCGCCCGCTCGCCACGCCCTTCTGCAGCGCGCTCTCCAGCACGCTCTTTTCGCTCTGGTAGAAGCCGGCCACCAGCGCGTCGAGTTCCGCGTCGCGAATGTCGGACGATGCACAATCGGTCATCAACTTCACCATGCGGCTGAGCGTCGGGGCGATGGCGATGTGCATGTCGAGCCACGCCAGTATCTCGTCGCGCGGGTCGTCGGAGGCGACGCGCCGCTGCTCATAGCCTTCGATCAGTTGCTCGATGGCGTGGCCGAGCGCGCAGCGGACCAGATCGTCCTTGCTGTCGAAATAGTGGTAGATAAGCCCGACATTGATCTCGCAGGTGAGCGCGATGTCGCGCACGGTCACCGCGGAGTAATGCCGCTCGGCGAACAGGCGTAGCGCCTCGTCGAGGATGAGCCCTCTGCGCTCGATCGGATTGAGGCGCCGCCGCACGACCTTCGCCGTCATATCCCCTCCCACAGCACTGCCTTGCCTATATGCTGTGCTGCACAATAGTTGGGCTTGCACTGCGATATTAAGTCTACGTTTAATAGCCGGGTCCAGCACCATTCCGCAACCCGGAGCCGCCATATGCAGCGCATCCTACGGGCCGCCATCCTGACAATCGGTGTCGCCACTGCTGCCTTCGCGGGCGCGGGCGGCCCGGCGCACGCCGAGGCGAAGAAGAGCTTCAAGCTCGGCTACACCGTCTATATCGGCTTCATGCCGTTCGCCTACATGAAGCAGTCCGGCATCATGAAGAAGTGGGCCGACAAATACGGCATCGAGGTCGAGATCATCCAGCCGAACGACTATGTCGGCAGCGTCAACCAGTTCATCGCCGGCGAGCTCGACGCGGTCGGCGTCGCCAGCATGGACGGTCTCACCATGCCGGCGGCCGGCGGCGTCGACACCTCGATCTTCCTGATCACGGACTATTCGAACGGCAACGACATCCTGCTGTCCAAGACCGCCAAGACGGTGCCGGAGCTGGTCGGCCAGCCGGTCTATCTGCTGCAGTACAGCGTCTCGCACTATTTGCTGAACCGCGCGCTGCAGATGAACGGCGTCAAGGACGCCACTTCGGTAAAGACCGTCAATATCTCCGATGCCGAGATCTCCGCCGCCTTCGTCTCGCAGGCGGACCTGAAGCACGCCGTGTCCTGGAAGCCGCTCACCGAGGACATGCTCAAGGTAAAGGGCGCCAGCATCCTGTTCGACTCGTCGAAGATCCCCGGCGAGATCATGGACGTCTTCATCGCCAAGTCGCAGACGATGAAGGACAATCCGGACTTCGCCAAGGCCGTGACCGGCGCCTGGTACGAGGCGCTTGCCGTGCTGAAAGCAGGGGGTGAGCCCGCAAAGGAGATGCGGGCGATCATGACCAGCGCCATGGGCACGGACGAGGCCGGCCTGCAGTCGCAGATCGATACCACCCATTTCTTCATGACCTCTGCTGACGCCCATAAATTCCTGACCTCGGCGGATACCGGCAAGATCTGGGACAATATTCGCCGCTTCTGCTTCGAGCAGGGCCTCTACGGTCAGGGCGCCACCAGCGTCGACAGCATCGGCATCCAGGTCGGCGACGGCGAGATCCTCGGCGACAAGGCCAACATCAAGATGCGGGTCAACCCTTCCATCGCCAAGCTCGCCGCCGACGGCAAGCTCTGAGCTGACGCCGGGCGGCGGTCACGCACTCCGCCCGGCCTTCCCTCGCCTGACACCCCATCGGCCGCTCGCCCCCGGAGGCCTGCTCGTGCGACGCATCATCAATTATCCGCCCAGCAGCGGGATGAAGGTGCTGCTCGGCATATTGCCCTTCATCGCCGTGCTCGTGGTCTATGTGCTGGCATCCAATGCCCGGCTCGCCATCGATCCCGCCGACAAGCTGATGCCGGGCTTCCATTCCTTCTATGCGAGCATGATGCGGCTCGCGACCACGGTGGACATCGCCACCAAGCAGAAGCTGCTGTGGTGGGACACCTGGCTCAGCCTCTGGCGCATCGGGCTCTCGCTCGGCATTTCGGCGCTGCTGGGTCTCGTGCTCGGCATCTTGATCGGCTTCATCCCGCAATTGCGGGCGATGTTCGAGCCGTTCATGGCGGCGTTCTCGCTGATCCCGCCGCTCGCCGTACTGCCGATCCTGTTCATCGCCTTCGGCCTCGGCGAAGTGTCGAAGATCGTGCTGATCGTGTTCGGCATCGCGCCCTTCATCATCCGCGACGTGATGCTGCGCGTCGCCGCCATTCCGCGCGAGCAGATCATCAAGGCGCAGACGCTCGGCGCCTCGACCTGGCAGATGATCACCGGCGTGGTGATGCCGCAGGTGCTGCCGCGCCTCATCGATTCCGTGCGCCTCTCGCTCGGCGCCGCCTGGCTCTATGTCATCGCCGCCGAGGCCATCGTCGCCGAGGGCGGGCTCGGCTACCGCATCTTCCTGGTGCGGCGCTATCTCGCGATGGACGTCATCCTGCCCTACGTCGCCTGGATCACCCTGCTCGCCTTCCTGATGGACTACGCGCTGCGCAAGCTCACCGCCGCCGCCTTCCCCTGGGATCGGCTCAAGGAGGCGTGAGATGACGACGATCCGCATCGAGAACGTCTGGAAGGAATACGGCGACAGCGTCGTGCTGGAGCGCGTCAACCTCGCGCTCGAGGACCACGAATTCCTCGTCATCATCGGCCCCAGCGGCGTCGGCAAGACTACGCTGCTGCGCATGCTGCTGGGCCAGGAGATGCCGACGCGCGGCCACATCTTCATCGACGACCTGCCGATCGCACAGGAACCGACCGCCGACCGCGGCGTGGTGTTCCAGCGCTATTCCGTGTTCCCGCACCGCACCGTGCTCGGCAATGTGATGATGGGCCCGCAATGGGCCGCCTCGCCGCTGCTCGGCCGCCTGTTCGGTGCCCGCCGCCGCGCCTTGCGCGATCAGGCCCTGGCACTGCTGGAACGTGTTGGCCTCGCAGCGTCGGCCGATAAGTATCCGGCGCAGCTCTCCGGCGGCATGCAGCAGCGCCTCGCCATTGCCCAGGCACTCATCATGCGCCCCAAGGTGCTGCTGCTCGACGAGCCGTTCGGCGCGCTCGATCCCGGCACCCGCCGCTCCATGCACGAGCTGGTGCGCGAGCTGTGGGACGAGAACCAGATGACCATCGTGATGGTCACCCACGATCTCCCCGAGGCGTTCCTGCTCGGCACAAGGGTCATCGCCATAGACCGGCCACGCCATGACCCGCAGGCGCCCGAGCGCTTCGGCGCCACCATCGCCTCCGACTTCGAAGCCAAGTGCCGGATCGTGCGCGAATCCCGCCGCTTCGAGGCCGCCCGCACCAAGGCCCGCACCCTCGAACTCGTCTCCAACAATCCCATGCCGATCACCGCCACCGCGGCAACGGCTCTCCTGAAGGACTGAAGACATGACCGACAATCGCTTCCACCTTGCCTGGTTCATGAACTTCACGCCGGATGAGTGGCGCGAGCCGTTCGGCAATGGCGGCCTGCCCTGGGACGGCCAGTTCTATGTCGAGATGGCGCAGACGCTGGAGCGCGCCTGCTTCGACTACATCATGATCGAGGACAAGCTGATGGTGCCGGAGACCTATGGCGGCTCGCGCGACTTCGCGCTGAAGAACGCCATGATGGTGCCGAAGCACGATCCGGCCCCGCTTGCGGTCGCCATGGGCATGGCGACCCAGCGGCTCGGCGTGGTGGCAACCATGTCCACCATGTCCTACCCGCCCTTCATGCTGGCGCGGCTATCCTCGACCATCGACAGCCTGACACGCGGGCGCTTCGGCTGGAATATCGTCACCAGCGCCGAGGATCTCGCCGCGCAGAATTTCGGCATGGACAAGCTCCCCTTGCGCGAGCACCGCTACGCCATGGCGGATGAGTACATGCACGTGGTCCGCGCGCTGTTCGATTCCTGGGAGCCGGACGCCATCGTCCTCGACCGCAAGAACGGCGTCTATGCCGACCCGTCCAAGGTCCACACCATCGACCACAAGGGCGAGTTCTACCAGGTGCGGGGGCCGCTCAACACCGTGCCCTCGCCGCAGGGCCGCCCGGTGTTCGTGCAGGCCGGCGCTTCGCCGCGCGGGCGCGACTTCGCCGCCCAGCACGCCGATTCCATCATCTCGGTGGCGAACGGCGTCGAGGGCATGAAGGCGTTCCGCGAGGACATTCGCGCCCGCGCCGTCGCTCAAGGGCGCGATCCCAACGAGATCAAGGTGCTGTTCTGCATCACCCCGACGCTGGCGGACACCGAGGAGGAGGCGCGTGCCAAATATATCCGCACCACCACCTCGGACAATTTCGTCACCGACATATTGAGCTCGATCTCCGCCATTACCGAAATCGACTTCTCGCAGTTCGAGGTCGACAAGCCGCTGCCGCACAAGCTCGTCACCAATGGTGAATCCGGCTCGCTCGACAAGTTCCAGCAATGGGGTTCCGGCAAGACGCTGCGCGAACTGGCGGCCGATGGCGGCGGCGGCCTCGTCTCGTCGCTGGAGCTGATCGGCACGCCCGACCAGGTCGCCGACAAGATGGGCGATGCCATGGCCGAGGTCGGCGGCGACGGCTTCCTCATCACCACCCCGGTGCTGCGCGTCAGCCGCCGCTATCTCGTCGAGATCGCCGACGGCCTGGTGCCAGCTTTGCAACGGCGCGGCCTGGTGCGCACCGAATATGCGCACCAGAAACTGCGCGACAACCTCATGGAGTTCTGAACGCCGTGGGACAGTGTTCTCCGGTCGAGCAAGGGCCGCCACCCGGCAGCTCGACCATCACTCGCCAGAGCTATCGCGATGCGATGGCGCGCCTCGGCGCGGCGGTGAACATCGTCACCACCGACGGGCCGGGCGGGCGGCAAGGCTTCACCGCCTCGGCGGTGTGCAGCGTCACCGACACGCCGCCGACCCTGCTGGTCTGCCTCAACAAGGGCAGTTCTGTGAGCCGCGCCTTCCATGCCAATGGCGTGCTCTGCGTCAACACGCTGGCCTCGGGGCACGAGGACCTGTCGCAACTGTTCGGCGGCCGCACGCCGTCCGACGAGCGCTTCGCCACCGCCGACTGGAAGATCTCCGCCACCGGCGCGCCGATGCTCGTCAGTGCCGTTGCCGCCTTCGATTGCCGGGTGGTGCGCACCGTCGAGATCGGCACCCACGACGTGCTGTTCTGCGAAGTCGTCGGGCTGATGGAAGGCGATGCGCGCACCGGGTTGATCTATTTCGGCCGGCGCTATCACGCCGTCGACCATGATCCGCCTGCCGGCCGGTAAGGGCCGGTCCTAGAGCCCTTTCCGTTCGGATGGAACATCCGAACGATAAGAAAGTGCTCTAGATTCAATAAGCTGGAGCAATTCCTCTTCGATCAGATGATTCCATCTGATCCGGAAATGCTCTAGGCGCTGGCCGTGTCCAGCACGTCTATGTCGCCGACAGTGAGCGTGATGTTCGCCGCTTTGGCGAAGCTCTCCACCTGCGCGACGCTGGTGGCGCTGGCGATCGGCGCGGTGACGCCCTCCCGTGCCATCAGCCAGGCCAGCGCGATCTCGGCCGGCTTGGCGGCATGGCGGTCGCCGACCGCGTCCAGCGCGTCGAGAATCCTCATGCCGCGCTCATTCAAGTATCTGGCGATGCCGCCGCCGCGCTGGCTCTGACCGAGATCCTCGTTCGAGCGGTATTTGCCGGAGAGGAAGCCGGAGGCGAGGCTGAAATAGGTGACGACGCCGAGCCCTTCGCGAATGCAGAGATCGCGCAACGCGCCATCGAAGCCGGAGCGTTCATAAAGATTATATTCCGGCTGCAGCACCTGATAGGCGGGAAGGTTCTTCTCCCTCGCCACTTTCAGTGCCTCGCCGAGCTGCGCCGCATCAAGGTTCGAGGCGCCGATCGCGCGCACCTTGCCGGCCTTGATGAGCTTGTCATAGGCGCCGAGCGTCTCGCCATAAGTGACGTTCTTGTCCGGCCAATGGGAGAAATAGAGGTCGATCTCGCTCGTCCCGAGACGGGCGAGCGACTCCTCGGCGGCTTGCAGGATCCAGCGTTCCGACAAGCCCCTCTTGCCGGGCTGGCCCATATCGGAACCGACCTTGGTGAAGATCACCACCCGCTCGCGCAGGCCGGGGCGCGCCTTCAGCCAATTGCCGATGATGGTCTCGGATTCACCGCCCTTGTTGCCCGGCGCCCAGGATGAGTAGACGTCCGCGGTGTCGATGGCGTTGAAGCCGTGATCGACGAAGGCGTCGAGCACATTGAAGGCCGCCGCTTCGTCCAGCGTCCAGCCGAACACATTGCCGCCGAACACCAAAGGCGCGATGCCCAGTCCGGTCTTGCCGAGAGGCCGCTTCTGCATGGGCGATGTCCTGTCACAGATGTAACGGACAGCTAATCCCGCGGCCGCGCGCCTGCAATCCGCAATCCGCCGATCGCGACGGCACACGATCACGAAAAGCCGAGATGAGCGAGGCGCATGCCGTGCGCCAGGAACAGCAGCCACACCGCCTCGTCCCAATGATTGAACACCGGCGCATCGATCTTCTGCCCGGAGAACAGCGCGATCCCGGCGGTGAAGAGGGCGTAGAGGGCCAGCCAGCCCGAACACACAGCGCCATAGGCGCCGTGCACCAGCAGCGCCCCGAGGCAGGCAAAGACTACCTTCAGCCGGAATCGGCCGATGGTGGCATCGGAAACTGGATCGAGTTCGCGCAGGATCATGTGCGGATCGCCTCTCCTCCCTCGGAACGTCACCCTGAGGTGCCGCAAAGCGGCCTCGAAGGATGCCCACCCCGATGGCCGTCCTCAGCTTGACCATGCTTCGAGGCGAGCTGCGCTCGCGTCTCAGGGTGACGTGGCTCAGGCAGATGTGCTCCCGGCGCCGATAAAGCCGCGATCGGATTTCGGCGGGAGATTTGTAAGGGGGCGATAAAGATGCACTTGGCTAAAGCCGAGCGATCAGCGCCTTCGCATCACGCGCCTTCACGTTCGAGCCATCGCGCTTCAAGAGCGCGGCGACCTCCAAGCCGCGCTCGACGGAAAGCGAGCTCTCCGCCACGACCCGCACGATGGTCCGGTCCTTGAAATGCAGGCGGCGGGCGACGTGTAGCAGTTCGTCCTGCTCGCCCGCGCCGATGGCGCCAGTGCCGCTCGACGCCGCCAGCGTCGCTTCGATATTCACCAGCGCCTCGGTGAGCGGCTGGTAGTCCAGCTCCGCCGGGGCGTGGAGCTGGGCGACCGCGTCGTCATCGACAAGCTCACCTGACGCATAGCCGGCATAGATTTCGCCGACCCCGATCATGCCGAACGCGGCGCATTCCGCGGCCCGAAGCGCGCCCATGCTGGCGGCGCCATAGACCGCAACGCCTTGTGAGAGCGCATGGAGGATCTCCTTGTGCCAGGGCGCGGCGACATGTTCGAACAGGCCATCGATCAGCCCGATCACGGACGCCCCATCCGCCACCGCGCGAGTGATATCGCCCTGGCGCGCCGGACCACGGCAGACCAGCGACGGCGCGTTCGCGATGCGACCGTCGCGCATATGCCCGTAGAGGCTGGGGCCGGCGAAGACGATCTTCATGCCGACCTCAGCATGGCGGCGAGGCCGCGGCGCCCGCGTTGCTGGCGGCGCTCGCCCGGCGGGTTCTCCAGTTCCGGCACCAGCATCTTCACCACCGGCATCGGCTCGTGCGCGCCGCTCAGCGGCACCACGATCACGCGGCCGACGCCGGCACCGCCTAGCCGCTCGAAGATGGCGGGCAGCAGGCCGCGCGGGCCGCTCGCGACGCCTGGCGACGGCACCGCGCCGTCCTGCGGCTCGGCATGCGGATAGACCAGCAGGTCCGGCTTGAGCGGCGCTGCGTAAAGCGCCGGATCGAAATCGTCGCGAGCGCCGGCAATGATGGTCAGCCGCGACTGCGCCGCCTCGGTAATCGCACGGATTGCCGCCCTCGACGCCGACGGATGACAGCCGCGCCCGCTGGCGATGTCGAAGTGCCGCCACTGCGCCTCGCGGCCGTCCGGACGCGGCGAGATGGTGGCGAACATCGCGGGCAGTCCGATATCGGTGGTGATGTCGAACAGGCGCAGATGCAGCCCGGCATCGGCGACCTGCTCCGCAAGGCGCAGCACGGCCGCATCGCCGAACGCCTCGGGGTGGAGGCAGCGCGCCCTGACCTGAGCCTCCGTGCGATAGGTCCACAAGGTCGAGGCGTCACGTTCGATCCGCTCCAGGAGGCCGTGCAGCACCGCCTCCCACATCAGGTTTCCGGAAGCGAGGCCGTCCGTCGACTGCCACCAGCGCGGCTTTGCCCGCTCCGGCCGATAGTCGAGCATGACCGCCTCGGCCGGCATCCAGGTCGGCTCGCCGGAGACGAGGTCGAACCCTTCGGCCCATGGCAGGGTTTCATCGTCCCGGGGAAGCGAGCCGCCGCGGCGCAACAGGCTCGGCAACAGGTCGAACCGCTCGCCGCCTGCGGCGAGTTCGGAAGCGGAGGCTTCCAGCAATTCGACCGACGGGCGCTCCGCGGTCGCGATCTCCATCGCCTCCATCACCGCCGATGCCTGCGCCGAGGCGTCATCGAGGCCCTTGCCCTGCGTCACCGCGAGCGTGTAGGCGGCCGGCCTGGTGGCGAACCAGACCGGAATGCCGATCGTGTCGAGGCCGGTAATGCGACCGAGGCGGGTGATGCCGAAGCGCGCGAAGTCGCGTCGCACCAGAGCGACCGTCTCGGCGGCGGGGCGCACCCGCTCCGAATAGGGATCGGAGACGCGCGCAATCAGCTCCGCCTCCGATCTCAGCCGTTCATCTATGTCCGGCGCCAGAGAGGCCGGGATCATCGATCAGCACGACATGTGCGCCGCGGCGGCATCCGAGCGGGTCGTGGTGGCGACCGCAAGGTCGACATCCTTCACCAGGGTGTAGCCGAACTGCCGCGCCTTGATCGCCGCGGTGAGAAAGCCGGCTTCGGCAGCGCCCGCCGCCTCGACCTCGGCCGGACTGACCTGTTCGACCGTCCCGTGTTCGAGATCAGCCAGCCACACCGCCGCATCGCCTTTCACGCCGAAAATCACGAACTTCGCCATGCCCCGTTCTCCCCTGGATGGATCGCGCTTGATGTGGATCGACGCGATCAGGTTTGGTAAAACATGATTAAATTCAATAAGTTAAAGCAGGATGCTTTCGGCACGATGCACGAAAGCATGCCCGCAAAAGCCGGAAGACCCCTGCGAGAAGGACGCGCCACAACTTATTGATTCTAAAGCACTAAATTGCCACCCGGATGCTTTCATCCGAGCGGATAGGCTCTAGTCGAAGCCCGCCTGACGCAGGCCCGCCTCATAGTGCCGGATGTGCCGCTCATCCTTGAACGGCACGATCTGCAGCCACTTCGCGATGCTGAATTCCGGGTGGACCTCCCGCGCCTGCTCGACGCACTGCGCCGCCGCTTCGCGCTCGCCGAGCATGGCGTGGCTCGCCGCCTGCAATTGCAACGCCGGCGTGCTGTTGTGCATCCGGCCGATCGCTGCGATCGAGGCCTGATAATTCCCGGTGAGATAATTGGCGCCGCCGGCGGTCCACCAATAGGAATCCGGGGCCAACGGGTTCAGTTCGATCGCCCGCTCGATCTTCACCAGCGCCGCGTCCGGATCGGATGCGTGCACCAGTGCGTCGGCGTGGTCGGCGATCAGGTCGGCATGTTGCGGATTGAGATCTTCGGCGCGCGCATAGGCATCGAGGCATGCATCATAGTGCCGCGCATAGAGATGGCAGATGCCGCTCTCGCGATAGCCGCGCGCATCGGTCTCGTCGAGCTCGATGGCCCGCGCCGCCAGCCGCTCGGCCTCGGCCAGCAGGCCGCCATCGCCGCGCGCCAGCAGCAGCCATTCGATCTGGTAGGTGCGCGCCAGGCCGCTGATCGCCGGCACGAAATCGGGCGCGAGGCTGACGGCGGCCTTGAAGGCCTGGCGCGCCCGGCGTGCGCTCGGCAGATCGAGCGCGGTGAGCGACTGCCGGCCCACAAGGTACCAGTGATAGGCGGTCGGATGCTGGGCAAGATCGTAGCGGGCGAGCTCGGCGCGCTCGACCCGGCTGGTGAGCGTCAGCATCAGCCGCAACGACAGCTCGCGATATTGCTGCGCGCTCGAGGCCGGCGTGAACGAGAAATGCTCGGCCCATACTATTTCGCGGCTGCGCGCGGAGTAGAGCTTCACCGCCAGCACGCCCTCGCTGCCGAGCTGGTGCAGCCGGCTCTCGGCGACATAATCGAGATTGAAGCGCTCGAACGCGTCCTGCTGCTTGGCCTCTTCCACCAATTGCCAGGCGGTGTGCGGAGCCACCACGGTGAGCCCCTTGAAGCGGCAGAGGCCGATGGTGACGTCGTCGATCAGCGCACAGGCGGTGGCATGGAGATCGCTCGTCAAGGGAGGCGGCATCAAGATTGCGAGCTTCGGCACCCCGCTCGATCGGGCGGGCGGCTCGGACATGCGAGGCTCAGCCGCCAGCTTCGGCTCCCCGGCGGAGCCGGCTGGCGCGGCGATCATGCGCGGCTCGGCCGCAAGATGTGTCCGCACGCTTGCCGGCGCGTCGAGTTCAGCGGCGAGCCGTTCCGTTACGGGATCGACCTGAACGTTGAGGTCGCGCGTCAGCAGCGCTTTCAGTTCGCGATAGACGATCTTCGCCAGGTCCGGCCGTCCGGCCTCGGCATGGAGCCGCATCAGCGTCCTGGGGCCGACCTCATTATAGTCGTCGACCTCGATCAGCCGTCGCGCCGCGCGGAACAGCTGGGTGCGGTCGGTCCTCGGCGGCAGCGGTTCGATCTGGCGGCACACCGAGGCGATGAACGCCTCCCGGCACTCCGTCCGGCGCAACCTCACCCACTGCGCAAATTTGGGCTCGCCATCCTGGTCGGCCAGCAGGTCGCCGGTATAGAGATCGCAAAGCCCGACGACATTGACCCGCAGGCGCTCGCGCGTCAGCTCCAGCAACTGGTCGAGATCGATGGTGAAATGATCACGGCTCAGCCGTACGGACTGCCCGTCATCCTCGAACAGCCGAACATTGTGGGCACGCTCGACATCGCGAATGCGCACCAGAAGCTGCCGCAGATTGGCGGACGCAACGGAGGGCTCGGCGCTCTCCCACAGGAACTCGGCAATGGCCCGACGCGGTACGCCGGCCGCATCACTCGCATACAGCAGATGGGCCGTGAGCGCGTAGGTCTTGTTGGGGAAATGAAGCGCTGCGCCTCCCGCCGTAAGGGCGCGAGGTCTGCCCAAAAGGTATAAGTGCCCGCTCATGTCGATCACATGGAGCTAGAGAATATACACCCCGACAGCACAATGGCCGCAACGTGGGGAAGCATGCTGAAACAAGAACAACTTACCCAAACGGCAGGCGCCTTCAATGGTAATTTTCTTTCGTTTCGTGCGCGAGTCACGCTCGTGTCACGGCTATTGATCGTCGGCTTCATTCCTGATCACGCCGTAGCTACCGGAAAACACTCATAATTTAGAATGATTTCTACCTGCGGTCGCTCCCCACTACCCTCGCTACAACTTTGCTGCCGGCTCGTCGTCACTGACGTTTTGTCACGCCCGGTTCGCTTTCATGCCCGCACATTGGCTGGGAGGACGCGATGGCGAACGAAATGCGCGACGACGAAATCGGCACGGAGCTGCCGGAGAATACCCATGAGCGGCTCGCAGCGCTGACCCGCATGGTCATCTTCGCCCGGGAAGACGCGCTCGAAGTCGGCGCCGAGTTTCCCGCGCATTGCCTGGATGTCGCGGTAGCCGCGCTGCTCGACGAAATGCGACACCGCGGCATCGCTTTCACCGTTGCGGATTTCATGGCTCCGGAACAGCCGGCCGAGCAGAGCCACATGAACTGAGCGGCCGCTGCGGGGGGCGAAGGCGGGCGCCGCATCCACATGGGTGCGGCGCCCGTTTTGATTCCCGCGATGATGCCCCTTGAGCGCGGGACCATTCTCTAGTCACCACCAAGGGCGAGCGATCCGGCTCCCTCCGACGCGATCTCACCGACAAGATTGGCCGTAAGCGTTGTCGCGGCCTCGCCGGCCCGCTCGAATGCGAAGCGGCGGATCGTGGCATTGCGCTCGCCGGACAATGGGCTGACCAAGAGGTCGGCCCCCTCGGTGGTGCTCGTCGCGGCGACGTTCACGCCGCGGGTAGTCTCGCCGAAAGGTGAGAACGAGGCCATCTCGGTGAAGCTCGCATGCTGGTGCGCGCTGGCACTGTGGAGATACATCGAGGGCCCGCCGTCGAGCGCCGAGCCGCTGGAGAAGACCTTCACCGTGCTGCCGTCGAGCTGGCCGACGACGATGCGCTCGGCGCCGCCCAGAACCCCGGCGAGCCAGCCGGTGGCGAGCGACACACCACCTTTGTAGCCCTCGCCAAAGGGCTTGAACTCGGTGGTCATTACCGGCTGGGCAGGCTCCGCGGTCCCGTGATGATTGGCGGTGGTGGCGGCCTCGAGCGGGGCCAGCAGCGGGAAGACGAACACCTTCACGCTCGACGGCGCGCCGGGACCGGGCGCGGTCACGATGCTCTGCCGGCCGGTGGTGAAATCGACGAAGCCGGAGTTGAGGGTTACGCCGGACCGGTCTCCCGGATACGGGCTGAACGAGGAGAAGACGGCAGGGGCGGTGCCGGCGGAGGGCAGCTTCGAACTGAAGACCTTCACCTCGCTCGGCACGCCCGGTCCCGACCCGACGATGATGTTGTCGCCCGTGGTGACGCCGTCGATCTGCGCCGCTGCGACGCTTATGCCGTTCTTCGAAGCGGCGTCGAACGCCGTGAAGCGCGCCAGCTCCCGCGAGAAAGCGGTTGCCCCGTCCTTCGCAGCACCCGAGAGCACCACGACCTCCGGCGCGTGACCCGCGCCCGCGCCGGCGACCAGATCATAGATGCCGTCATCGTCGACGTCGCCCATGGCCACGCTCAGGCTTCCCTCGAAGCCCGGAAACGGCGTGACCTTCGCGATCAGTTTGTCGCCGTCCATGATCCTGACCATCGCAGGACGGCCCGAAGCGCCGGGGACCGCCACCGCGTAGGACGATACGGCCGGGATGACGTTGACCAGCGCCATGAGGCCGTTGTCCTCGTGGTTGAGGCGGTGGCAATGCATGACGAAGAGGCCGGCATAGTCTTCGAACCGGGTGCGTATCGACAGCGTGCCGGGCTGTATCACCGACTCCCCCGGCCCGAGATTGGGAGCCGGCACATTGGCGTTGTCGATGCCCTGCATCACCGCCCCGAGCGTCAGGCCGATGGTCGGATCGGAGACGCCGGTTATCTGGAAGTCGTTCACGTGAATATGGATGGGGTGCTCGTCATTGTTCTCGTTGCGAAACACCCACTCCTCCACCGAATTGAGGCGGGGCTGGATAATCGGAACGTTCGGGAAGGCGCCGCTGTCGAAGGCGTAGATGAAGGTCTTCGGATCCGCCTTGCTGGCGAGGTTGTTGAGGAAGCCGCCATTGATGAGGATGTGCCGCGTCAGGTCGGGCGTGAGCTTGGACAGATCGTCGAACGAGGTGAAGGCGCCGAGCGGCTGTCCCTCGGTGAACGCCGTCGTCTCGCCTTTGCCCTGCTCCACCACCGCCCGTGCCAGCAGCTGGGTCGGAAAGAAGAAGAAGCCGTCATAATAGCTTACGGCCGATGGCAGCACGCTGAGCGCGCCGAGCACCGCCGGCGGATTCTCGGTGCCGTTGTTGGTGTAGAGGATGCCCGGCGCATTCTCCGTGCGCGCGCCGCCGCCCCGCTCCGGCATTTCGAGGATCAGGTCGCCTTCGGCGGGCATGGTCACCGCAATCGCGAACCGCGAGGCCGGCGGGATGACCAGCCGGGTGCCGTTCTCCTCGGTGGGGTAGCGGACCAGGGGACTGGGGTTGCCGTCCTGCCCGACGATCGCGAGCTTCGGATGCCGCCCGGTCGCCGTCTCGGTGAGCTGGACGGTGATGTAGGCCATGTCGCTTATGTTGGAGAGCACCCAGATCTCGGTCTGCCCCGGCTTGCTGCGAAGGGTCGGCTGGAACTGGCCATTCACCGTGAACTGGATGTCGCGGAGGCGATCGGGAAGCGACGGGTTGGCCGGGAGGTTGCCCGCCGGCCCGGCGGCGGCCGTAAACGCCTGGAGATTGCTCGGTATGAACTGGAAGCGCCCGCGCATGTTCTGGATCGACAGCGGGCCCTCGTACCACACCGTCGGGAAGCGGGAGCCCATTTGGGACTGCGGGAAATTCACCGGAGCAAGGACCGGACGATAGGTGCCGTTCGCCAACTCGCCGGCCGCCGGGGGCTTCTGGGTGCTGACGAATTGCGGCCAGTTGGCATTGTTGAACTGCGGGTTCGGGCCCTGGCGATCGAAGACGAAATTGTACTGCAGTGCCATGTTCCGGATCGGGATGGCCTTCTGCGTGACGATGGGAAGATTGCCGTCGGGCCGTCCGATGGAGAGCAGGCCGGCGAGGCCGAAATAGACGTGCGCCGCCGTCAGCGTATGCAGATGCGGATGATACCAGTAGGCCCCGTGCGGCATGTTGGTAGGCACGTCATAGACATAGGTGTTCGCCGTGCCGGTCGGCATGTGGATGAGCACATTGTCCGAATTGCCCTTCGGGCTGACGTGCAGGCCGTGGGTGTGGAGATTGAGCGGCGACTCCGCGAGTTGCTCGGGGGCAACCGGCACTTCGTTGCCGGCCGTCACGTATCGAGGATCATAGAAGTCGCGGATGGTCAGCCCCGACAGGCCGTTCTCGAGGTGGACCACGAGCCGCTCGCCCGGAAACACCTGGAGCGTGGGCGCCGGGTAGCTGTTGCTCGCGGCGCTCTCGCCGTTCGAGGCCTTGCCGCGAGTGAGCCGGTAGCCGAACAGCAGCGCGTTCTTGACCGGAGCTGCCGCAGTGTCGAGCGTGACCTCACCCTGATGCGCGGTGAGCGTGACTTCGAGCACGCCGTCCACGCTCGACAGCGTCACCGGCTCCCTGAACGCAGGTGGCGTGTAGGCGCCGGTTTGGGCGAGAGCGACGCCACCACCTGAAGACGCGACCGCGATGGCCGCAAGGATCGCGCGAGCGACCACGCGACCGGCCCCACCCATTTTGTTCACTGAAATCGCCCCCTGCTACCGCAGCAGGTATCATGGGCCTCGCACATGGGTTCGTCGAGGCCCGCCATCCAGGAGAGTTCGGGCGAGGTTAAGGGACGAAGGACCTTGCCTGTCTCCCGGTATCAAGCCGCCTGCACGAGGCTGGGCGCGGCGCCCTTGCCCCGCACTTCCGCCTCCTCGAACTCGGCCGCGATGATCGCCCGGTCGAGCGCGGCGCGCAGTTCCCTGGCGCTTTCGAGCGTCAGCTCGACGCCGGCGCGCGCCCCTGGCTCCAGGCCGGTATTGATGAAATCGAGCGTGATGACGTCGGCCAGCGGCGCATGGCGCGCATGGTCATAGGCGACCACCGCCTGCGTCAGGGGGAACCAGTCGGCCCCGCGCTTCGCCATGCCCTCCGCGGGGATGATCTCGACAATGGACGTGCACATGCTCCGTGCCCCCTACTTTGCCAGATGCTTGTCGAAGAACGCGAAAACCTTGCTCCAACCATCCATGGCCTGCTCGGGCCGGTAGATCGGCCGATGCCAATAGAAGAAGCCATGGCCGGCGCCGTCATAGCGGTGGAACTCGTAACCCTTGCCGTGTCTCTTCAGTTCGGCCTCGTGCTGGTTCACCTGCTCCGGGCTCGGCGCGCGGTCATCATTGCCGAAGATGCCGATCAGCGGGCAGGAAAGGCCCTTCGTCAGGTCGATCGGAGCGACCGGCGTCTTGTCGTTGAGCTCCTCCGTGCCCATCACCACGCGGCCGCCCCAGAGTTCGGCACAGGCGTCGACGTCGTCGCGCTGGCAGGCATAGATGAAGGCGTGCCGGCCGCCCGAACAGGAGCCGAAAAGGCCGACCTTGCCGTTGTGCTCGGGCTGGGCGCGCATCCACTCCACCGCCGCCGCGGTGTCGCCGACCACCTGCGCATCGGGAACGCCGCCCTCGGCGCGCACCTTGGCAGCGACGTCGTCCGGGTCGCCGGCGCCGGCGCGCTCATAGAGATTGGCGCAGATTGCGAGATAGCCGTGATGCGCAAAGCGCCGTGTCGTCTCGATGTAGAACTCGCTCCAGCCGGGGAGATGATGGACCAGTACCACGCCTGGAAACGGCCCCGCACCTTCCGGCTTGGCCACATAGGCGGTGATCGGGGTTCCCCGGTCGCCGCTGATGGTCACGTTCTCGCAGGTCATGCCTCGGTAGAATGCCATCGGTGTTCCTCCACAGGCGCCGGCCTCAATCGTCCAGCCGAAGAATGTGTACGTTTAGGCAGTGCGCATGACAAACGCGTGCACCGTCGAGCGTCAGCTCCGCCGGCTAACCTTCCCGGACCAATGTCCGCTCCATATAGACCGTGATCGGCTGCAGGCTCGCGGGCGCAGGCTCGAAATTGGCGCATCGCTGGAAGCCGAAGGCCGCATACATCGCCTGCGCCTCGACCATGAATTCCGTCGTGATCAGCCGGGCGCGGTGAAACCCCTTCCCTTCGATCTCACGCATCATGGCCGACATGATGGTCCTGCCGGCGCCACGGCCTCGGGCTTCAGGGCGCACGTAAATTTTCGTAATCTCGGCCACCCTGCCGTCGCCGACGAAACCGCCACAGCCGATCGCCACGCCGTCATCGGTGCATAGAAGCAAGGCGGCCTCTCCGCTCGTGAAACAAACCCGCAGGGCTTCCGGGTCTTCCGCGTAGTAGGTCGGAATGACATCGTCACTGGAAAGGCCGAGAAGCGCGACTGTCTCGGCATCCCACGCTCCCATCTCGGCGAGCAAGGAATGAACGGTTACGAAATCATCAGGTGTCTTCGCGTGTCTGACCAGCAGCATCGGAAGCCTCGCGAGACCTCTCTCCGAGGCCAAATCCAGGAGCTTTTGGAGCACTCGTCAAGGTCCGCTACTGCGCGCCCCTGCCCTTCGGCGCTCCCCAGCGCAGCCCGTCCATGATCAGCGAGACGATGCGCCGCGAGCGCGGCTCCCAGTCCGGCGTGGCCGGGGCGGAATAGATGCCGAACAGCGCCTGCAGCACATCCGACGGCGCGACGTCCTTGCGGATGGTGCCTGCCGCAACGGCGGCCGCAACGAGGGTTTCGAGCGCGCGGGCGATCCGGCTGGGTGAATCGGCGAAGATCTCGGAATTGGCGTCGAACAGGATGCGCAGGCTGTCCGACATGCCCCGCTTGGTCGCGGTGTAGCCGACGAGTTGCTGCATCCATTCCGCCAGCGCCTCGTCCGGCGGCAGGCGCCGCGCCAGATCCTCGGACGCGTGGCACAAAAGGTCGACCTCGCGGCGATAGACGGTCTCGACCAGATGCTCGCGGGTCGGAAAATGCCGGTAGAGCGTGCCGATGCCGACGCCGGCGCGCCGCGCAATTTCCTCGAGCGAGGTGTTGACGCCATGCTCGGCGAAGGCCGCGGCGGCGATCGCGAGAAGTTTTTCGCGATTGCGGCGGGCGTCGGCCCGCATGCCCTTAGTCGTTGATTCGTCTTCGGTCTCGCCCGAAGCAGGCGGTGGCATCTCGGCCAATCTCACGCTCCAGCGTGCCGCGCGGGCTTGAACCCGGCCTGTAGGCTTTCTAAATTAGCAAAACGGAGGCACCTCCGGTTAGGAGAGCCTCCCTTGCTTATCGCATTGCGCGTTCGCCCTGTCACGCCTGACCTCAGGGCGGTTTGCCTGCCCGGCCTGGCACCAGCCTCACGCCGCCACCCCAAAGAGGACGGAAGATGACTGATTCCGTTAGCCTGCAGCTCGACATCAACGGGCAGATGCGCACGTTGAAGGTCGAGCCGCGCGTCACCTTGCTCGACGCGCTTCGCGACCATCTGGATCTCACCGGCACCAAGAAGGGGTGCGACCAGGGCCAGTGCGGCGCCTGCACCGTCCATGTCGACGGCGAGCGCATGCTTGCCTGCCTCACGCTCGCTGCGCAGGTCGAAGGCCGCGCTGTCACCACCATCGAGGGCCTGTCCGCGCCCGGCGCCGATCTGCATCCGGTGCAGGCGGCATTCCTGGAGAATGATGCCTTCCAGTGCGGCTACTGCACGCCCGGCCAGATCATGTCGGCCGTCGCCTGCATCCGCGAGGGCCATGCCGGCTCCGACGCCGAGATCCGCGAATACATGGCCGGCAATCTCTGCCGCTGCGGCGCCTATCCGCACATCGTCGCGGCAGTTCGCCAGGCGGCCGCACATCACGCGACGGAGGCCGCACGATGAGGAACTTCTCCTACGCCCGCGCCACCTCGATCGACGAGGCCAGGGTCCAGGCCGCCCTGCCCGCTCATGCGCTGCTCGCCGGCGGCACCACGCTGCTCGACCTCGCCAAATGCGGCGTGGCCGAGCCGGACACGGTGGTCGACATCACAAGGCTCGGCGGTCTCGACACCATCCGGGTCGATGATCGCGGCGCCCGTATCGGCGCCCTCGCGAAGATGAGCCACGTCGCCGATCATGCGGCGATCCGGGCGCAATATCCGGCGATCGCGGAAGCGCTGGCGCTGGCCGCCTCGCCGCAGGTCCGCAACATGGCGACGATCGGCGGCAATCTGATGCAGCGCACCCGCTGCGCCTACTTCCGCGATCCCGCCGCTTTCCCCGCCTGCAACAAGCGCAATCCCGGCTCGGGCTGCGCCGCGCTCGGCGGCGTCACCCGCAACCACGCCGTGCTCGGCACCAGCGACGCCTGCATCGCTACCTATCCCGGCGATCTTGCCGTGGCGCTGATGGCACTCGATGCGGTCATCCACACCAGCGGCCGCAGCATCCTGGTCGAGGATTTCTTCCCGCTGCCCGGCACCACGCCGCACCGCGAGACCGCGCTGGAGCCGGGCGAGCTGATTACCGCCGTCAGCCTCCCCGCCACGCCAGCGGCAAGGCGCTCGACCTATCTGAAGGTGCGCGACCGCCAGTCCTATGAGTTCGCCGCGGCGAGCGCTGCCGTCGGCCTCGAACTGGAAGCGGACGGCCGCACCATCCGTGAGCTGCGCGTCGCGCTCGGCGGCGTCGCCACCCGCCCGTGGCGTGCCCGCGCTGTCGAATGCGCGCTGCGTGGCCAGCCGCTGGAAGAAGCCCGCGTCAAGGAGGCCAGCCGCCTCGCCGTCGAGGGCGCCATCGCTCGCGGCGACAATGCCTACAAGATCGATCTGGCGCCTCGCGTCGTCGCGCGCGCCATCCTGGCCGTGGGAGGCGTGGCATGAGCGTTCACCAGTTCCGTTCCAAGCATGGCGATGCGTCGGACGGCGCCCTCGGCGGGCGGCTCATGCGGATCGACGGCGAAGCCAAGATCCGCGGCGAGGCCACCTATGCGCTGGAGAACCATCCGGAGAACCTCTGCCATGTCGTGCTGGTCGGCAGCACCAAGGCATCGGGCCGAGTCACGAAGATCGACACCGCCGCCGCCAAGGCCGCTCCGGGCGTTCTTTTGGTGCTGACGCCCGACAACCAGCTGGAGCTCAATTCCGCCTCGACGTGGCTGGGCACGCCCGGCCCCGATGGGCCGTATCGGGCGCTGGTCCGTGACGTCGCTTTCGTCGGCCAGCACATCGCAGCCGTGGCCGCAGAGACCTTCGAGCAGGCGACCGCGGCCGCCGCCCTCCTCGCCATCGACTACGAGGAGGCGCCGGCGATCTACGGGCTCGATGATCCCAATGCCGGCCACGGCATCGAGCTGCCGCCGCGCAGCATCGAATGGGGCGAGGCCGCGAAGGCGTTTGAGGCGGCGCCGGTGAAGATCGAGGCGACCTATACGACGCCGCGCGAATACCACACCACCATCGAGCCGCACGGCATCGTCGCCCGCTGGACGGGCGATGAGCTCACCATCTGGGAGCCCAGCCAGTGGATCAACGGCATGGCCCGGACTTATGCCGAGTGGTACGGCATCCCCTACGACAAGGTGCGGATGATCTCGCCCTTCATCGGCGGCGGCTTCGGCTCCAAGGCGCTGGTGCTGGCCTATGGCGCTATCGCCACCATGGTGGCGAAGCTGCTGGATCGCCCGGTCAAGCTCGCCATGACGCGACCGCAGACCTTCGCCCTCATCGGCGGCCGGGCGGCGACGCGGCAGACCCTCAAGCTCGGCGCCACGCCGGAGGGCAAGCTCACCTCCATCGTGCAGAGCGGTGCCAATGAGACCTCGGTCGACGGCATGTGGGTCGAGCCGCTCAGCGTCGTCACCTCGATCATGTATGCGACGCCGAACTTCAGCTCGCGGCAGAACGCGGTGCCGGTCAACTCGGTAACGCCCGGTGCCCTGCGCGCACCCGGCGAGAATCCGAGCGCCTTCGGCATCGAGTGCGCCATCGACGAGCTGGCCTTTGAGCTTGGCATCGATCCGGTGGAGATCCGCCTCATAAACTATGCCGAGGAGGACCAGGAAGCCCACAAGCCCTGGTCCACCCGTCCGCTGCGAGAGGCCTATGCCAAGGCGGGCGAAGTGTTCGGCTGGGCGAAGCGCTCGCCCGCGCCGCGCTCCATGCGCGATGGCCGCCAGCTCATCGGCTGGGGCGTCGCCGCCGGCACCTATCCGGTGCGCCGCACCGCCGGCGAAGCGCTGGTGCGCATCCTCGCCGACGGTAGCGTCGAGGTGCTGAGCAGCGGCATCGATATGGGCCAGGGCACCTACACTATCCTCGCACAGACCGCAGCGGAGGCGCTCGGCGTGCCGATCAGCCAGGTCGCGGTGCGGCTCGGCGATTCCGAGCTGCCCGGCGCCCCGGTCGCCGGCGGCTCGCAGCTCGCCAACCTGTTGACTGGGGCCGTGCACAAGGCAGCGCTCTCCGCGCGCGACGAACTGATCGGCCTTGCCATCAACGACCCGGCCTCGCCGTTCCGCAACCTGCAGGCGAATACGCTCAGCATAGAGAATGGCGAGATCGCCTCGCCGCGCGGCGACGGTCCCCGCCTGTCCATCGCGGCGTTGCTGCGCCAGCTCGGCCGCGACAAGATCGAGAGCCTGCGCGACACGCTGGCCGAGAACGGCCTGAAGCCGGAGGACCACTTCCGCAACTTCTCGACCATCTCGACCATGCGCGCGCCGACCGACGGCGACTATTCGATGCACAGCTGGTGCGTCCATTTCGTCGAGGTGCGGGTGGACGAGGATTTCGGCACGGTCAGGGTCTCGCGCATGGTCTCCGCGCTCGATTCCGGCCGGCTCTACAATCCCCGTCTCGCCGAAAGCCAATGGAAGGGCGGCATCATCATGGGCATCGGCATGGCGCTGCTGGAAGAAGGCCTGATCGATCCGCGCCACGCCCGGATCATCAACGACAATCTCGGCGACTACCTGATCGCCACCAATGCCGACGTGCCCGACCTCCAGGTGATCTCGGTCGGCGTGCCGGACACCCATGCCTCGGTGCTCGGCGGCAAGGGTGTCGGCGAGCTCGGCATTGTCGGCGTCGCCCCGGCTATCGCCAATGCGGTCTTCCACGCGACCGGCAAGCGCGTACGCGACCTGCCGATCACGCTGGAGAAATTGATCTAGGCGCGACGCTCACCCGAGACGAAGCGCAGGATCAGCACCCGCGAGGCGGCGACGCGGGCGAATTGCTCGGTCATGCGCACCGGCGTGCACCGGCTCAAGGCGAGGAGCGCAGCCTCGACAAAGGCGCGCTGCCTCTCCTTGGAGCCGGTGAGCACGGAATAGCTGGCGAGCGGCTTGCCGCGCAACTCGCCCTTCGCGGTCAGGCCGAAGCGGAAAGTGATCTCCGATCCTTCCGTCCCGACTGGGGGCGCCCAGCAGGCGAACAGTGCCTTGCCGAGCTCATCCATGGTGCCGACCGGCACGGCGTTGACGGGAAGTCGCGCCTCCAGCGCGAAGCCCGCTGGCGATGCCAAAGCAAAAGCCATGGCAAAGGTGAAGCCGAGCCAAAGCTTTGCCAGAGCGCCGCTCAAGTATGGCTTGCCCGCATGGTGAGTTCGCTGCATGACCGGCCTCGCCTTTTGCCGTTGTGCAACGTTTGCATGAAACATTATGATGCTCCGCAGTGGTAGCGGAGTCGATGAATGAAAAAGCGCGTCACCTTGCGCGACGTCGCCGCAGCGGCCGGGGTGCATGTCTCCACCGTCTCCCGGGCGCTTGATCCCAAGACCCGCCACCTGATCACGCCGGAAGTCGTCACCCACATCCTCAAGCTCAGCGAGCAGCTGGCTTACCGGCCGAACGCCGCCGCCTATTCGCTGAAGACCAATCGCAGCCGCACCGTCGGCATCATCGTGCCCGACATCACCAATCCGGTGTTCCCGCCGATCATCCGCGGCGCCGAGGACGCGCTGGCGCAGCAGAACTACGTCGCCATCCTCGGCAATACCGACGGCAGCCCGCAGCGCGAGGAAGAGATCATCGAGACCATGCGGGCGCGCGGCGTCGAGGGCCTGCTGCTGGCCAGCGTCAAGGCGCGCGACACGGTGGTGGACCGGTTGGCGGCGGAGGGCGTGCCGATGGTCACCGTCAATCGCCGCGTCGACGATCCCGGCACCCCTTCGGTGGTGCATGACGAGCGCGACGGCACCTCGCGCATCCTGAACCACCTGGTCGGGCTCGGCCACCGGCAGATCGCCTATATTGCCGGCCCGCAGGATCTCTCCACCGGCCGCGACCGCTACCTCGCCTTCGAGGAAGGCCGCGCCGCGCTCGGGCTGGAGCCCGATGCCAATCTCGTCGCTGTGGCCGACACCTTCAACGAAAGCGCCGGCGAGCGCTGCGCCGAGGAATTGCTGGCGCGCGATGTCGCCTTCACCGCCATCGTCTGCGCCAACGACCTGATCGCCATCGGCGCGATCTCCGCGCTGCGCCGCCACGGCCTGTCGTGCCCGGAGGACGTGTCGGTGACCGGCTATAACGACATGCCGCTCGCCGACCGGCTGCTGCCGCCGCTCACCACCATCCGCGTTGAACAGCACAAGGCCGGCCATGCCGCCGCCGAACTGTTGCTGGAGGCGCTGTCGAGCCCGCCCGGCGAGCGCGTGGCGCGGCATCTGGTGCTGCCGGTGCAGATGATCATCCGCGGCTCGACGCAGGCTGTGTCTCCGCGCGGGGCGAACCGCAAGCCGGTCAAGGGCAAGAGCCCGGCCCGTCGCCCCGGCACGCCCGCCAGACTTTCTCCGGTGTAGCCGGCATCTGCAAATCCCGCCCCCGCCCGCCAGGTATCGCGTCGGCGATGGCGTTCATGATCGCGGCGATCGCCGCCGTGGTCCCGGCCTCGCCGACACCCTTCACGCCGAGCGGATTGGTGCGGCAGGCAACCGGGTGGAACGAGGAGCGGATGGCGGGCATGTCGCTCGCCCGCGGCATGGCGTAATCCGTGAAGGAGCCGGTGACAATCTGCCCGTCCTCGTCATAGACGAAGCGCTCCAGCAGCGCCTGGCCGAGGCCCTGAGCAAGGCCGCCGATCACCTGGCCCTCGGCGAGATGATGGTCCAGCACCACGCCGCAATCATCGACCGCGGTGTAGTCCACCACCTGGACATGGCCGGTCTCGGGATCGATCTCGACCTCGGCGACATGGCAGCCGTTCGGGTAGGATTGCGCGATCTCGACCTCTACCTTGAGGTCGAGCGTCTCCGGCCACTCGCCGCGCTTGGAACGCTCGCGCGCCTCTTCGGCGAGATCGAACAGCCAGATGCTGCGATTGGTGCCGGCCACCAATAGATGGCCGTCCTGCCAGAGGATGTCTTCCTCCCGCGCATCGAGTGCCAGCGCGCCGAGCCGCCGCGCCTTCGCCACCAGCTCTTCCGCCGCGCGCACGATCGCCGAGCCCGCTGCCATGGCGCTGCGCGAGGCGACCGTCGGGCCGCCGCGAATACCGGTGTCGGAGCGGCCGGAACGCACCCGGACGCACTCCTCCGGCAGGCCCAGCCGCTCGGCGGCGAGCCGGGCGAACACCGCGGCATGCTGCTGGCCGGTGGCATGGACGCCGAGCAGGACGGTTAGCGTGCCGGGCTCCTTGAAATCGAACACCACGCCTTCGACAGGGCTGCCGCCGGCATGTTCGAGGAAGCACGAGATGCCGATGCCGCGCAGCCGCCCGCGCTCCAGCGCCGCCGCGCGGCGGGCGGGAAAGCCGCGATAGTCGCCGGCGCTCAGCGCCTCGTCGAGCACCGCTTCGAACTCGCCGCTGTCATAGAGATTGCCGAGCGCGGTCTTCACCGGCATCGCCTCGGCCGCGATCAGGTTGCGCCGCCTGAGCTCGATCGGATCGATGCCGCTCTGCACCGCCGCCGCATCGACCAGCCGTTCCATGAGGTAATTGGCCTCGGGCCTTCCCGCCCCGCGATAGGGGCCGGTCGGCAAGGTGTTGGTGAAGGCGCACTTCACCTCGGCGAGCACCATGGGAATCGCATACATGCCCGGCAGGCAGCGGGTGAAATTATTGCAGGCGATATGCGCGCCGGCCGCGCTCACGAATGCCCCCAGCGCCACGATGCTCTGCGTGCGCAGCGCCAGGAAGCGGCCGTCGGCAGCCAGCGCAAGCTCCGCCGCGCCGCGATGGTCGCGGCCCTGATTGTCGCTCATGAAGGCTTCCGAGCGCGTCGACACCCAGTGCACTGGCCGACCGAGCAGGCGAGCGCTCGCGAGCAGCGCGGCATATTCCGGATAGGCATGGGTCTTCATGCCGAAGCTGCCACCGACATCGCGGGTCTCGACGCGGATCTTCGCCGGGGTGACGCCGAGCACCGCGGCGAGCTGGCCGCTCAGCGCCCCCGCGCCCTGCGAGCCGGCATGGAGCACATAGGTCTCGCCCTCGGCTTCGAACAGCGCGGTCACTGCGCGCGGTTCCATCGGCGCGTGGGAGACGCGCTGATGGACGAGTTCGATGCGTACCCGGTGAACGGCCGCGGCGAAGGCCGCTTCGATCTCACGCGCCAGCGCCGGATCGCCGGACGGCGCGACATAGTCGACGGCAAGATTGCCGGGTGCTTCCGGCCAGAGCTGCGGCGCATCGGGCTGCAAGGCGGCTGCCGCATCGGCGACGGCGGGCAGCGCGTCATAGTCGACCTCGACGGCAAGCGCCGCCTCCTCCGCCTCGCGCAGCGTCGTTGCCAGCACCAGCGCCACCGGCTGGCCGACATGCATCACCCGATCCGAAGCCAAGGCCGGGCGATGCGGCACGATAAGCTTCGCCCCTCCCCGCCCGGTGATGATCTGCGGCACCGAGACATTGCCGATCCTCAAAGCCTTCATGTCGGCGGCAGTGAGGACAGCGACCACACCGGCCAGCGCGCGCGCCGCCTCGATATCGACGGCGACGACGCGCGCATGGGCATGCGGCGAGCGCACGAAACAGGCATGGAGCCGGCCGGGCAGCACGAGGTCGTCGCTGAAGCAGCCGGCGCCGCGGATCAGCCGGTCGTCGCCCTTCGGCGCCGAATGTTGCAGCCCCGCATCCACTGGCCCCGCGCTCATTTGGCTCTTATCAAGCATGCCGCGATCTTGCGCCCTGGCGGTTGGTCCGCGAGGGTAGCAACGTCATGCGAACGTTTGCAAGAAACTTTGATACGCGGGATAAAACCGCGCCATGAGGTCCGCTAGCGCTTTTTTCAGTTGACGAAAACAGCAAGCTCCTCAACCATGCAAACGTTCGCACAAGACGGTCGCCAAGGTCGCAGTGGAGGGGACGCCAATGACTGAACCGAATAATGTCGCCATCCAGGCGGACAATGCCAGCAAGCTGTTCGTCGACGGCACCGTCGTCGCCTTCCGCCGGCTCACGCTGGAGGTGAAGCGACAGGAGATCTTGTGCATCGTCGGCCCCTCGGGCTGCGGCAAGACCACCTTCCTGCGCTGCATCGCCGGCCTCACCGACATCAGCGACGGCCGCCTGCTGGTCCATGGCAAGCCGATCAACGGCCCGCCGGACGGCGTCGCCACGGTATTCCAGCATTTCGGCCTGCTGCCGTGGAAGACGGTGTGGGACAATGCCGCCTTCGGCCTCGCCATGGCCCACACGCCGGCGGCGGTCATCAAGGAACGCGTCAGCCACTATCTCGAACTCGCTGGGCTGTCCGGCTTCGAGAAGCACTATCCCTACCAGCTCTCCGGCGGCATGCAGCAGCGCGTCGGACTGGTGCGGGCCTTGGCGATGAACCCCTCGGTGATGCTGATGGACGAGCCCTTCGCGGCGCTCGACGCGCAGACCCGCGAGGTCCTCCAGGAAGAGTTGCTCGCGCTGATGGATCGCCCGGACGAGCGCAAGACCATGGTCTTCATCACCCATTCGATCGACGAGGCCATCATCCTCGGCGACCGCATCGCGGTGATGAGCGCCCGCCCCGGCCGCATCAGCGAAATCCTCGACATGCCGTTCGGCTGGCCGCGCGACGTCGACGCCATCCGCGCCGATCGCCGCTTCACCGAGCTGCGTGAGCACATCTGGAACGAGCTTCGCCCCGAGCGCGCGAAGAAAGCGGAGGTCGCAGCGTGAGCATGACGATACAAAGCCTCCCCAACGCCGCCGACCAGGCGAGCATCGCCGACGACCAGGCCCGGGTGAAGGCGGCTTCCGAGAAGCGCCGCCGCCGCGAGGGCATGCAGGTCATCATGATCCGCGCCATCTCGCTGGTGGTGGTGCTGACGCTCTGGCAGATCGTCGGCTCCAACATCGATCCGATCCTGTTCACCACGCCGATTGCTGTCGCCAAGGCCGCGGTGAAGATGATCGCCAGCGGCGAGCTCTGGCAGTATCTGGCGCCGAGCCTGCTGGTCTTCATCTACGGGCTGGTGCTCGCCTCGGTCGCCGGCATCACCATCGGCCTCGCGCTCGCCCGCTACCGGGTGCTCGATGCCGCCTTCGACATGTACATCACCTTCCTCTACTCCACGCCGACGGTCGCGCTGGTGCCGCTGATCGTGCTGTGGGCCGGCTACGACATGACGGCGAAGGTGATCATCCTGTTCCTGTTCGCCTTCTTCCCGCTGGTGATCAACACCTATCAGGGCGTCAAGAATGTCGACCACAAGCTGCTGGAAGTCGGCAAGGCGTTCCGCTGCTCGGAGCGCCAGCTCTGGGGCAACATCATCATCCCGGCGGCGCTGCCCTTCATCGTCACCGGCCTGCGCCTCGCGGTCGGTCGCGGCCTGATCGGCATGGTGCTGGCGGACCTCTACACCGCCATCTCCGGCATCGGCTACCTGATCGTGCGCACCGCCTCCACCTTCCAGATCGACCGCATGTTCGTTCCGATCGTCACGCTCGGCATCCTCGGCGTGCTGTCGACCTCGCTGCTGCGCCTCTTGGAGAAGAAGGTGGCGCCCTGGACCAACGCCAACCGCGACTAGTCCCACAGCCCGATACGCGCGGCGCCCCCGGCGCCGCGCTTGCGTATGTGCCCCCCGGCAACAAGTGCGACTCGAACAATCGAGCGCGAAGGAGGAAACCATGAGGAACGTGACGAAGCCTACCCTGGCTGCGGCGCTCGCCTGCGGTCTCATGCTCGCCGCCGGCGCGGGCGCGCAGGCGGCGGACTGCCCGAACGGCAAGCGCGACCTGAACATCGGCGTCTCGGTGGTGCCGCCGAACGTGGTGCACACCACGCCGTGGGTCGCCAAGGATCTCGGGCTGTTCGACAAATACTGCATCAACGCCACCATCACCCCGTTCGAGGGCGGCGCCTCCGCGGCGCTGATGTCCGCGCTGCAGCAGGGCAAGCTGATCGCCAACGTCACCGACGTCATGGTCGGCGCCGGCATGAAGGCCAAGCAGATCTGGGGCTTCGCGCCGCGCCTGCCGCAATCCTATGTCGTGGTCGAGGCGATCAAGACCCCGGCCGACCTCAAGGGCAAGCGTCTCAGCGCCGCCGGCGGCGGTGTCGGCGGCTTCAACTGGCGCATGGGCCGCGTCCTGCTCACCGACGCCAATCTGACGGTGGATGACGCGCAGTTCGTCTCGCAGGGCCTCGCCGGCCGCCTGCCCGGCCTGATCGCCGGCCAGCTCGACGGCGTGTCGCTGCACCCCGAGGATGTGTTCCTCGGCGAGCAGCAGAAGCCGTCCCTGCACGTGCTCTCCGTGCTCGGCCAGAAGATGCCGAACTGGGTCTTCAACATGTACGGCGCCGCCGACAGCATGATCGCCAGCCAGCGCCCGCTGTTGGTCGACGCCATGGCGGCGATGATCGAAGCCAACCGCACCATCTACAAGGACCGCGACAAGGTGGTCCCGATCATGATGAAGGCGACCGAGAAGCCGCAGGATGCGGTGGAGTTCGCCTGGGGCGACCTCACCAAGAACTGCGTCTGGGCGGTCAACACCGGCTTCGACAAGGCCCGTGCCGAATGGGCCATCAAGAACAGCGTCGACGCCGGCGACATCCCGGCCGAGCGCAAGCTGACCTTCGAGCAGCTGGTCGACGTCTCCATCGCCGAGGAAGCGGTGAAGAAGGCCGGCGGACCGGTGACCATCAACAACTGCTCGCTCTGAAACCATGAACGCCCCCGCACCGCGCGCCGGCTCCTCCCTCCCCTGGGAGGAGCTGCGCACCCGCCTGGACCATGGTCCATCCTTCAACGCCATGCGCGGCACGCCCTATTACCGGGAGGCGCGCTACGAGCAGTTCTCGCCGGCGGAATATGCCCGCCGCCGCGCCGCGCTGCGGGCGAAGATGCAGGAGCTCGGGCTCGACGCGGTGATCGCCGCCGGCGGCCCTAGCCACTGGAGCTTCGGCGGCGGCATGCTGTGGCTGTCCGGCCATTGGGAGTGGCACGCGCTCGCCAATTACGTGGTGTTCCCGCGCGAGGGCGAACCGACGCTGATCTACTCCATGGGCGGCACCCACAGCGAGGCGGTGCGGCGCGAGACCGCCAACGCGCTGTCGGACGTGCGCTCCAGCCGGGGCGGCAAGTTCGGCGAGGTCATGGTCGACCGGCTGCGCGAGCTTGGGCTCGAGCGCGGGCGCATCGGCCTGATGGAGATCGATCCCCGGCACGGCGACTACATGCCGGTGAACCAGTACAACACGCTGCGCGAGAAGCTGCCCGAGGCCGAACTCGTCTTCACCAAGGGCATCATGCACGAGCTGCTCTCGGTGCACAGTGAGGAAGAGCTCGACTGCGTCCGCCACGCCGGCAAGCTCTGCACCAATGCCATGCAGGCGATCGCCGAGCGCATGAGGCCGGGCGTCACCGAGTATCAGCTGCGCGCCGCCGCCGGCGCCGCCATCCTCGAAGGCAATGGCGACATCGACTTCCTGATCATCGGCTCGACCCCGATGGCCGACCCGGCGCAGGTGTTCGGCAATCCGCGCCCCTCCAGCCGGCAGCTGGAGACCGGCGACATCGTGCTGATGGAGCTTGCCGCCGGCTATCGCGGCTACAGCGCGCAGATCGGCCAGCCGATCTGCCTCGGCGAGCCGCCGGCTTATGTCCGCCGCTTCTGGGACGAGATCGCCGAGCCCGGCTATCTCAAGATGATCGAGGCTGTAGGACCCGGCAAGCCGGTCGACGGCCTGCGCATCGCCGGCCAGTTCTTCCGCGAGAATGGCATGCAGTCCCGGCCGATCCATGTGCATGGCATCGACTTCGTCTCAGACGGCCCGCACGTCTTCGCCGACCACATCGATGTCGAGCCGTTCGAGGAGATCATGAAGCCGGGCATGGTGCTGATGCCCGAGCCGAACCCGATCACCGCCGACGGCATGCTCGGCATGTTCGTCGGCCACACCTTCATCGTCACCGAGACCGGCAAGGAATGCGTCGATGAATGGCCGATCGAGCTGACCGTGGTGAAGCCATGAACGAAGCCGCCCCCATCGTCGACAAGAATGTCCGTGACGCCATCGCCCACTGGGCGCCGCGGCTGATCGCCAACGGCATCGACTACAACGATTTCCAGACCACGACGGCGCGCATCACGCGTTGGCGCGACTGGAGCGCGGAATGGTCGCGCACCGCCGAGAAGCACGAGCAACTCGCCCGCGAGGCCGAAGGGCGCGGCAGTGTTCCCTCGGCGACGGAAGCCTATGTGCGGGCCGCGATCTGCCACCATTTCGGCAAGTTCGTCTTCTTCGACGACATGGAGCAATATGCCCGCGCCAATGCGGCGACCGCTGCCAATTATCGCATGGCGCTCGCCGGCCTCGCCCCGCCGGCCGAGGCGGTCGGCATCCCCTATCAGGGCACGCTGCTCCCCGGCTATCTGCGCCGCCCGCAAGGCGTTGCGCGTCCGCCGGTGGCGCTGATCATTTGCGGGCTGGATTCCGTCAAGGAGGAGATGAACAGCTTCGAGCCGCTGTTCCATGCCCGCGGCATGGCCACTCTCACCTTCGACGGCCCCGGCCAGGGCGAGGCGGAGACACTGCCGATCGAGCCGGCCTTCGAGAAGGTGGTCGGCGCCGTCATCGATTTCCTCGAAGCGCGGGACGATGTCGATGGCAGCCGCGTCGGCACCATCGGCATCAGCATGGGCGGCTACTACGCCGCCCGCGCTGCGGCTTACGAGAAGCGACTCTCCTGCGCCGCCGCGTCCGGCGGGCCTTATGATTTCGGCGAGGAATTCCGCACCATGCCGCTGATCTCGCGGCAGGCCTTCAAGCTGCGCAGCCATTCGCCGGATGAAGAGACGGCAGCGGCGCGAGCGGCTGAACTGACACTGCGCGACGCCGCGCGCGCCATCGAGATGCCGTTCATGGTGATCTTCGGCGAGAAGGACCGGCTGATCCCCAAGGAGCAAGCCGAGCGGCTGTTCAGCGAGATCCCGCATCCGGGCAAGCAGTTGCGCATGTTTCCGGACGGCAATCACGTCTGCAACAACATGCCCTTCGCCTGGCGCCCGCTGGTCGCCGACTGGATCGGCTCGCACCTGAAAGCGTGAGCTACCCTCTCACTGTCATGGCCGGGCTTGTCCCGGCCATCCACGAACGTTCGTGAAGACCGTGAATCCCCGGGGCAAGCCCCGGGGATGACGGCTGCGGACCATGAGGAATCTCCATGAGCCTTCGCCTGCGTCCCGGCCCGATCGACATCCATGCCCATATCGTGCCGGAAGGGCTCATTGCCCGGTTCGAGGCCGGCGAGCGCGCCGGCTATGCGGCGAGCAGAAGTGAGGATGGCATCCGCGTCACTCTTGCCGGCAAGCCCTCGCGCATGCCGCTGCTGCCCGGCATGGTCTCGCTCGACATCCGCGAGCGCACCATGGCGGAACAGGGCGTCAACTCGCAATTGCTCTCGCCCTGGATCGCGCTCTGCGACTACTCGCTTGGCGAGGCCGACGCGGACTGGTTCCATCGCGCCGTGAACGCCGAGATCGCGGCGATCTGCGCGGCCGCACCGGACCGTTATGCCGGCATCGGCACCGCGCCGCTGCAATTCCCTACGCTCGCCATCGAGGTGCTGCGCGATGCGATGGGTCCGCTCGGCCTGTTAGGCGTCGAGATCGGCACCTCGGTGGGCAAGGACATCTTTCTCGACGATCCCTCGCTCGATCCGTTCTGGCAGGTGGCGGAGGCACTCGGTGCCTTCATCCTGATCCATCCGCCGCTGGAGCCGCCGGCCGGCGGCTTCGCCGACTATTATCTCAACAACCTCATCCAGAACCCGCTGCAGACCACGGTCGCCGGCGCGCGGCTGATCTTCGGCGGCGTGCTGGAGCGCTTTCCCGGCCTGCGTATCTGCCTGGTCCATGGCGGCGGCCTGCTGCCGTACAATGTCGGCCGCCTCATCCGCGGCCGGCTGGTGCGCCCGGAGGCCAAGGCGCGCATGATCGGCTCGGTCGAGGAATCCTTCAGCCGGCTCTATTTCGACACCGTCACTCACTCGGCGCCGGCACTCGCCTATCTGGTCGGCCAGGCCGGGGCGGACCATGTGTTCCTCGGCAGCGACTATCCGTTCGACATGGCCGATCCGGATCTGGTCGAAACGGTGCGCGCGGCCGGGCTGGGCGCGGTGAAGGAAGCGCTCGTGCTGTCGGATGGGTTTCGGCGGATGTTCGAGACGACCGCGACCGGGTGAGGCACCCTCCCCCACCAGACGTCATACCGGCCGTAGCGAAGCGGAGAGCCGGGATCGCGTGAAGTCCCGCGCAACACCTTCCTACGATCCCGGATCAGCCTGACGGCTGTCCGGGATGACATCTAAGGGGGAGGAGGCCGACCCAAATCAGATGCTCACGCCAAAGGCATGCAGAGCAGCACCGTCGCGATGCGGTTGGTGCGGTTGGAGAGCTGCCGGCCCTCGTGCGGGGCGATGCGGCAGGAATCCCACGGCTTGAGCGTCACCGTCTCGCTGCCGTTCGAGATCGTCACTTCGCCGTCCAGCACCACATACATTTTCTCCACGCCCGACGCGTCAAGCGTGGTGCCGCCGCCCGGCAATATGTGGCTGACGCCGAGCCACATCGTATCCGACGGGCCGGCTTCGCGGCCTTGCAGCCGCAGCATGTGCATGTCGGTGTGGCCCGGCGCCTGATAGGCAGGCGCGGCGTCGAAGCGGGTGATGTCCATCTCGCGTCCCCGCTCAGGCCGCCCGCGCCGCGTTGCGCGGCTCGGGGAGCGACAGCATCTCGCGGGCCTCCCTGGAGGTGGCGATCTGCGCACCGAGATCCTCGACGATGCGGCGGACCTTCTCCACCATCGCCGCATTGGTCTCGGCCAGCACACCCTTCGCGAGATAGACCGAATCCTCCAGCCCGACCCGCACATGGCCACCGGCGAGATAGGATTGCGCCGCCGTGGTGAACATGTTGCGGCCGATGCCGAAGGCGGTGAATTCCGAACCCGCCGGCAGCAGGTTGCGGGCATAGAGCACGGTCTCCGGGCTAGGCTGGAAGCCGTAGCGCACGCCGAGCACGCAGGAGCAGAGCTGCGGGCCCTCGAGCGTGCCGTCGGCGAGCAGCGCATGCAGCAGCGCGATGTCGCCGGAATCGAACAGCTCGATCTCCGGCCGTACGCCGGATTCGCGCATCACCTTGGCCATGCGGCGCACATTGGCGGGGGTGTTGATCACCACATCCGGGCCGGAATTCATGGTGTTGAGATCGAGCGTGCAGACGTCCGGCTTGAGCGCGGCGATGTGCTCGACCCGCTTCTCCGGCAGCGTCAGCGTGGAACCGGGCGCCGCCACCTTGGGATCGTCCTGCGAGGGAATGAAGCGCCCGCCGGGGCCGGTGGTCAGATTGATGATGAGGTCCGGCTTCTTCGCGCGCAGCGCCTCGAACACTTCGCGATAATAGTCGAGTTCCATCGACGGCCGGCCGGTCGCGGGATCGCGCACATGGATGTGGGCGATGGCTGCACCCGCGTCCGCCGCGCCGACGCACGCCTCGACGATCTGCTCGGGCGTGATCGGCAGATGCGGCGTCTGGTCAGGCGTCGTCAGATTGCCGGTGACGGCACAGGTGATGAAGACCTTGTCCCGAGGCTGCCGCATGTGTCTCTCTCCCTACTATCTTTTCGCGACGTCATCCTGAGGTGCTCGCCTAGCGAGCCTCGAAGGATGCTCATCCCAGATGGCCGTCTTCTGCTTCAACATCCTTCGAGGCTCGCTACGCTCGCACCTCAGGATGACGGGGTTTGCTTCTTCAAAGCGACCGGCCGCCATCGACGATGATCGTCGTGCCGGTGGAAAAGCCGAGATGGGTGGCGCAGGCGAGGATGCCGGCGGCGATGTCTTCCGGCCGGGCGATCCGCCTGAGTGGCGTGGTGTTGGCGACCTTGTCGTTGAAATCGGCGCCGCGGCCCGGCACGAATTCGGTATCGACCACGCCGGGCGAGACCGCCAGCACCCGGACCTCCGGCGCCAGCGCGCGGGCGAGCGCCTTGGTCATCACGTCGATGCCGGCCTTGGCCGCGCAATAGGCGATCGAGGAACCGACCGCGGTGAAGGCCGAGATCGAGGAGATCGACACCACCAGCCCGTCGCCCGACGCCTTCAAGAGCGGCGCGAAGGTGCGCACCGCGGCGAACGCGCCGCGCCAGTTCACCTGGAACATGCGGTCGATCAGTTCGTCGTCGAGTTGGTCCAGCGCGGCGTGCGGAACCGGCTTGGTGAAGCCCACGGCGTTGACGAGAATGTCCAGCCGGCCAAAGCGCTCGGTGATGCGATCGCGCACCGCGACGAGCGACGGCGTATCGGTGATGTCGGAGGGAAAAGCCGAATGCCCCTCCCCCGGCAGCCCGGCGACCAAGGCCGCCGCGGTTTCCGCCGCTTCCGCATTCGGCCGATGCGTGACCACGATGGTGGCGCCGGCCTCCGCCAGCATCCGGCTGGCAACGGCGCCGATGCCGCCCGCCCCGCCCAGGACCAGCGCAACCTTGTTCTTCAGCGATTTGGGATAGCTCGGGCTCGGTTCGGTCATGGCGCTCTGCAGAGTAAGTGTGGGTGCAATTACTTGATCGGTGGGTTCGGCAGCTTGGCCTCGCCGGGCTCCATGACGAAGTCATAGTTCAGCGAGTACCAGTCGCCACTGATGTCCGGCTCCGGCGGCGCCTCGCCGGTACGTTTGCGGTAATTGCCGATCAGGTGCCTGGTGACGCCGAACACCACGTCGGTCTCCAGCCGCTCGTCATCATCGACGAACACCTGGGTGATCAGCGTCTTCCAGCCCGGCTTGAAGGCGAGGAAATGCAGGTGCGCCGGCCGGTAGGGATGCCGGCGCTGCGCGCGCAGCATGTCGCCCACCGGGCCGCCGGTCGGCACCGGATAGCCGGCCGGTTTCACCGAGCGGAACCAGAAGCGGCCCTCCGCGTCGGTGGTGAACTTGCCACGCAGGTTCATGTCGGCCTGCGTCTCGTCCTGGTTCTCGTACATGCCGACCGGAGAGGCCTGCCAGACATCGACCTCGACGCCGGCCAGCGGGCGGCCCAGCGGATCGGCGATGCGGCAATCGGCGAACAGCACCGGGCCCGGCGTCTGCGAGCGGACGATGGAGCCGCCATTGGCGGTGACCGGCGAATTCATCCGCCAGAACGGCCCAAGCAGCGCCGAGGCAGTCTCGGAGGCGCCGTGCTGGCCATTGTTCAGCAGGCAGACCAGCGTCGAGAAGCCTATCGCGTCGGAGAACAGGATGGCCTCGTTGTGGGCGTCGTTGGTCGCCTGGCCGATGCGGTTGAGGAAGTCGATGCCGATATCGAACTCCTCCTCGGTCAATTGCACCTCGCGGGCGAACGCGTGGGCGTGCTTGACCAACGCCGCCATGACCTCGCGCAGCCGCTCATTCGGCGCCGCCGCCATGGCGTCCAGGACGGCGCCGGTAACGCTGGCTTCGCTGTCGATGATCAACGGACGCCTCCTCGTTTCTCGCTGGCCGGCTTGTTTCTGCGTCGCCAGATTGCTTGGCTTGAATCCTTGGCTTGACTGTTACGCAATCGTTTGCATGAAATCAAGCGGCAAACGTTCGCAGGGCCCTTCCGACGCGCATCTCACGCCGGCGGGCAAAGCCCGGGAACGAGCATCATGGCTTTGGTCGAACATGTTACGCAAACGATTGCACAACACTTGACCTTGTGATAGCCAGAATCCAGCAACGAGGATCGGCGATGACAGACACAACTCTCGACGGCATCTCATCGACCGGCGTGCGCAACGGCACCGCCAGCACGGGTCCGGCGTTGCGCCTGCACGGCAAGGCCGACGGCGTCGAGGCGCTGGCGCCTTCCGTCGAGCCGGTAGCGATCCCGGTGCCGGCGCCCGGCCAGTGCCTGGTCGAGGTGAAGGCCTCGGGCGTCAATATGAGCGACGTCAAGGCTGCGCTTGGCCATATGCCCTACGCGATCTGGCCGCGCACGCCGGGCCGCGACTATGCCGGGGTGGTGCTGGAGGGGCCGGCCCATCTTGTCGGTCGCGAGGTCTGGGGCAGCTCGGGAGAACTCGGCATCCGCCGTGACGGCACCCACACCAAATATCTGGTGGTCTCCGCCGATGAGATCTTCGAGAAGCCCTCGACCATCACGCTCGACGAGGCCGGCGCCATCGGCGTGCCGTTCATCACCGCTTATGAGGGCCTGCAGACCGCCGGCGGCGTGAAGCCCACCGACGTGGTGCTGGTGCTGGGCGGCAATGGCAAGGTCGGCCAGGCGGTGGTGCAGCTCGCTACCCGCGCCGGCGCCCGCGTCTTCGCCGTCGAGCGCACCGCCGAGCCCTATATGGGCCACGCCACTGGCCCGGTCGAGATGATCGACGCCTCGAGCCAGGACATCGCCGCCACCGTGCGCGAGCGCACCGGCGGGCATGGTGCCGACATCGTGTTCAACACCGTCGGCAGCCCCTATTTCGAGGCCGCCTGCGCCGCCATGGCGCCGGAGGCCCGACAGATCTTCATCTCCACCATCGACCGCGCCGTGCCGTTCGACATCTTCCGCTTCTTCCGCGGCCGCCACCACTTCATCGGCATCGACAGCCTGGCGCTCAACGGTGTCGCCTGCGGCAAGATACTGGACGCGCTGCGGCCCGGCTTCGAGACCGGCGAGCTGAAGGCCTTCCCGGTACAGGCCGGCGCCACCTATTCGCTGGACGATGCGGCGCAGGCCTATGCCCAAGTGTGGAACAGCTCGCGCGACCGCATCGTGCTGCGGCCGTGAAATACTGAACGCCGTCGTCGATACCGAACGCCGTCATCCCCGGCGAAAGGCGACCTCCGGTCGCCGTCTCTCGATAGACGCCGAGGCTATGGCCTCGGCTTTGGCCGGGGATCTCGATTCCTGGCAGTGCATCAGAGGCCGAGATGGCCGGCACAAGGCCGGCCATGACGCGTTGATAGAGGCCCGGCTGCCTATTTGATCGAGGCCAGCGCCGCCTTCAGGATCGGCTTCAGCGTCTGGCTCGCGGCGATCACGGTGGCGACCCGCTCCTGCATGACGGCGCCATCGGCAAAGCTGAGCGGGAAGCCCATCTTGGCGGCCTGCGCGATCAGCTCCGGATCGGCCAGCGTCTCGCCGATGGCCTTGCGCATCGCCTCGACCATCTTCGGGTCCATCTCCGGCGGACCGAAGAAGGTGCGGTGCAGCGACTGGATGGTCATGATGGTCTTGGCCATCTCCACCGCCTTCGGATCCTTCACCGTCTCGAAGATGGTCGGGACATCAGGGAAGTCCGGCAGCCGCTGGTCGAGGATAGTCAGGATCGGGCGCAGGTCGCCGGACTTCAGCGAGGCGCGCACCGCCGGCGGCGAGGCCATGTAGCCGTCGGCCTCGCCCTTCATGATGGCGAGCGTCGCGTCGGCGATGCCCTCATAGCCGGTGACGATCTTCATCTTGAAATCGAGCGCGTCCGACAGCATGGACATGGTGTAGAAATCCTCGTCCGTGCCCTGCGCGGGATACACGAACGGCCGGCCGAGCTTCACGATGTCCGCGACCGAACCGATCTTCGACTGACCGCCGACATAGAGCTGGCGCGGCTCATAGGAGACGCGGCCGAGATAGACGAACTTGGCAGCGTCGAAGCGCACGCCGGGGCTGTCCGCGAGCATGGCGAGGATCGGCGTGGCGATGCTGGTGAAGGCGATGGTCAGCCCGTCCGGATCGGCGTTCCACAACAGGTTGGTGCCCTTCAGCGTGCCGGCGCCGGGCTGGTTGTCGATGCGCACATCCTTCGCCTTGAGATGCTTGGCGAGATAGGGCGCGATCATGCGGGCATACTGGTTCATCGGCCCGCTGGGGCCGTGCGGCACGATGACGGTGACCACCTGCCCCTCATAGCCCGCGGCGCGCGCCGGAGCTGTCGGGGCCGCGATAAAGCCGGCGCAAGCCGCCAGCAACGCAAAGGCAAGGCGCTTCATTCAGTCCTCCCATCGGGTGATTGGTGCGCCTTCGGGCGCGTTATTCTTCAGGGCTTCAGTTCATCATCCGGTGGAGCATCGGCCCCACCAGGCTGCGGTCGATGCGTATGCCCAGCACCTCGCCGAACAGGAACCAGATGGCGAGCGTGACCACCGCCGCGATCAGGGCGGCGCGCAGCCACGAACTCTGGCGGCTCCAGGCGAGATAGGCGGTGCAGAACACGAAAGTGGTCGGCAGCGCCCCGAACACGAAGAACGAGGTGGTCACCGCCGCGACGATGGCGAACGCCGCCAGCTCCGCCGTGAAGCCGCCCCCCTTCGGCGCCTTGGGCCTCGGCGCATTTGTCTCCTCCATGGCCTTCTCGCTGCGCCCGGCAAGGATCTGCAGCGCATCCACATGGAGATCGTCGGCAGAGCGGAAGTTCTGCCAGGCGAGTTGGGCCAGCGCCAGCCCAAGCCCGATCACCGCCACCGGGAACGACACCAGCCGCGCCCGCGGCGTGTAGTCCATGCCGATCACGATCATCGCCGCGAACAGCGCGATGAGCAGGACGACGGCGATGTTTTCCTGTGCGCGACGGCTCATGACGCGGCTCCGTCGGTGCTGAGCTTGCCATTGAGCGCCCGACGTTTGCGCGCGCTGCGGATGAAGGGCAGCGCGGTGGTGACGATCATGATGATGAGCATGATCAGCGCGACCGGCCGCTCGAAGATGAAGTAGTCGCCATAATTGCTGATCGAGAGATGCAGCGTGCGCTCGATCATCCCGGCGAGCACCATGCCGATGACGAGGTTCGCGCGGGAATAATTGTACTTGATCATGAAGTAGCCGAGCACGCCGAAGATGCCGGCGACGAAGACATCGCCCATCTGGCCGCGCGTGGCATAGGCGCCGACCAGCGAGATCGACATCACCAGCGGGATGATGAGCTTCGGGTTGAGCCCGGGTAGCCGCGCCAGATAGCCGGAGAGCACCAGCCCGATGGCGGTGGTCAGTGCGCTGGCGATGACGATGATCCAGACCAGGCTGAACACCACGTCGAGATGCTCGGTCAGCATTTGCGGCCCGGGCACGATGCCGAGCGCGACGAAGGCGATGAGCAGGATCGCCATGCTCTCGCCGCCGGGAATGCCGAGCGCGAGCGTCGGCAGCAATCCGCCGCCCTCATTGGCGCCGAGCGTGGCGTCCGGGGCGATGACGCCCTCCACCGTGCCGGTGCCGAATTTCTCCGGCGTGCGCGAGGTCTGCACCGCTTGCGCATAGGCGGCGATGCCGCCGACGCTGGCGCCGATACCCGGCAGTACGCCGATCCACAGGCCGAGCAGGCTGGAGCGGAACACCAGCCATTTATGCTGGAACACGTCCCGCACCCCGTCCATCGTGGTGCTGTTCAGCTGGCCGACATCGCGGGTGATGATGGCGCCGCCGCGCACATAGAGCTTGATCATCTCGCCGATGGCGAACATGCCGATCATCGCCACCGGGAAGGAGATGCCGTCGAGCAGGAACAAGGTGCCGAAGGTGTAGCGCGGCGTCGCCGTCACCGGATCCATGCCGACAAAGGCGAGGCTGACGCCGAGCGCGGTGGCGATCAGCCCCTTCAGGAGCGAGCCGTCGCTGAAGGTGGCGATGACGGTGAGGCCCCACAGCGCCATGACGAGATATTCGCTGGGACCGAGTGCCAGCATCACCGGCCGGACGATGGGAATGCTGATGGCGAGGAACACCGCGCCGATCACGCCGCCGAGCAGTGCCGCTGTGGCGGAAGCACCGAGCGCGCGGCTGGCATGACCTTGCTGGGTCATGGGATAGCCGTCGAAGGTGAGCGCGAGGCTCTTCGCCGAGCCGGGGACATTGAATAGAATACTGGTGACCGAACTGCCCCAGATGGTGGCGATGTGGCAGCCGATCAGCAGCGCCAGTGTCGCCGCGGGCTCGTGGCCATAGATGAAGGGCAGCAACAGCGCCATGGCGACGATGCCGCCAAGCCCCGGCACGATACCGACCGCGATGCCATAGACGACCCCGACCACCATGAACAATATGGCTTGCGGCGTCATGAGGGCGGTGAGGCCGTCGACGACTGCTGAGAGCATTCTTTCCTTCCCTTGCAGGCTATTGTTTTATTTTTCTTTTATACAACTAGAACGGACGAAGACATTGCTTCATCACCGGCAACGATCAGCCTTGAAACGCGGGTCAGCTCTGGAGACTATTGCAACCCCGGCATCGACAGACACGCGCGACAACGCGGCCCCACAGCCGTCACGCAATCGTTTGCATAAAGAGACACGCAATCACGGAACTGTCAATCGGCGACGTTAATCGCCGACGACACATTGTCCGGGGCCAATCGGGCCCGCAGCAACCTTCTGGACCGGGCGCGGTTCGTAGGAGAGATTGGCGCGGCGACACGAGGGATATCCATGCGCATCGACACCAGCTTCCTGTTCGATCTCGATGGCACGCTGGTCGACAGCGTCTATCAGCATGTCTCCGCCTGGAAGGAGGCACTCGATGCCGAGGGCATCGAACTGTCGGTGTGGCGCATCCACCGCAAGATCGGCATGAGCGGCGGGCTGTTCACCAACCAGTTGCTGCGCGAGACCGGGCTCGAAATCAGCGAGAGCCGGATCGAGCGGCTACGGCAGTTGCACGCGGAAGCCTACAAGCGCCACGTGGCAAGCGTCCGCCCCCTGCCGGGTGCGCGCGAGTTGCTCGCCGCCTTGACCGAGAACGGCATCGCCTGGGCCATCGCCACCAGCGGCCGGATGGAGACCGCAGCGCCCAATCTCGCCGCGCTCGGAGTCGACCCCGCGCAGGTCCCGGTCGTGACCCGGGACCTCGTCAAATACGCCAAGCCGGACCCGGACCTGTTCCTTGCCGCGGCAGCGCGCCTCAAGGTCCCGATCGAGAACTCGGTCGTGGTCGGCGACAGCATCTGGGACATGCTGGCGGCGGTGCGCTGCCGGGCGCTGGGCATCGGTCTGCTGTCCGGAGGCTATGGCGCCGCGGAACTTCAGGCCGCCGGCGCCTATCGCGTGTTCGACGACCCCGCCGATTTGCTCGCGCATCTCGACGAGGTCGGCGGCCGCCGCTGATCGAAAAAAGCTAATCGTTCGCCGCCGGCGAGCGGTCGGTCAGGTCCTGGTAGCGCAGGTCGAACTCGTCCTCGGCCTTGAGGGTCTTGCCCTTGAACTGGCCGGCCGCCTGCAAGAGGTCGATGGTGTCCTGCTGCACCGGCACCAGCTTCGCGAGGCCGGGAATGGAGGTGGCATCGCCCTCGCTCTCCCACACCAGCCCGGCGTCGGCGGCGTTGAGCCTCTGGTCCTTCACCAGATAGTCGCTGATCCAGAGCGCCTTGCTTGCGTTCTTCCACAGATGCGCGCGATACCAGTGCACCACGAAATCGCGGATCGCCGCGGCCTGCGCCGGATCCTGCAAGGCGGTGAGGCTGGCATAGAGATACTTGATATTGGTGGCCGTACCAGGAGCGTTGTCGATCGCCTTGGCGCCCTGCCCGTCCACCGAGACGAGATAGCGGGCGCGGTCCGGCTGCTTCAGCACCGCGGCATCGATCTGTCCGGCCCGCAGCGCGTCGGCGAACTCGGCGAGCCCGAGATTGATCGGCTGCACATCGGCGATGGCAATGCCGGAGGCCTTCAGATTGCGCAGCACGGTGGCCTGCTGCGCGGTGCCGACATTGATGCCGATGCGCTTGCCCTTGAGGTCCTTGAGCGTCTCGATCTTCGATCCCGGCGCCGTGGTGATCAGGTTGCCCGGGCCGGAGGTGATGACCGCGCCGATGATGACGACGCCGGCGCCGGAGAAGTGCGCGAGGATCGGGGGCACATCCCCCACCGCGCCGATCTGCGCCGCGCCGGCGCGGATCGCCTCAAGCCGCAACGGACCGCTGCTGAAATTGGCGTAGGTGACGTCCGCTGCGAGCTTTGCCTGTTCGCCGGACAGCCGCAGCAGGCTCGCGACATAATTGGCGTCGTCCGCAAGCACCAGCTTGATGCCCTTGGGCACGCTGACCGGGATCTGCGCCGGCTCGGCGGCGGCGGCGACAGGTGCGAGGGCAAGCGCGGCGAACGCTGCCGCACGGGCGAGAAAATGCTTGAGTGTCATGGTGCTAATGCCTTGATGAATACGGTCAATCCTGCGAGACGCCGAGGCGCCCCAGTATCTCGTCTCGGGCTGCGTCGAAGCGCGCCGCGCTGTCCCGCACGCCGATGATGGGCCGGTCATGGACGATCCGGCCGTCGGCGAGGACGATGACGCGGTCGGCGAGCCGGAGCGCTTCCTCGACATCGTGGGTGACGAACAGCACGGCGGGGCCGTGGCGTTCGCACAGCTGGAGCAGCAGGCGCTGCATGCGCAGCCGGGTCAGCGCGTCGAGCGCGCTGAACGGCTCGTCGGCAAGGATGAGTTCGGGATCGCGCACCAGCGAGCGGGCGAGCGCGACGCGCTGCTGTTCGCCGCCCGACAGCGTCTTCGGCCATTTGCGCTCATAGCCGGAGAGCCCGACCTCGCCCAGCGCAGCTTTGGCGCGGCGCCAGGAATCCGGCTCATAGGAGCCGAGAACCACATTGTCGATCACGCGGGCCCAGGGCAGCAGCCGGGAATCCTGGAACAGCACGGCACGGCGGGCCGGCACCTCGATAGTGCCGCTGCCCTCGACCCCGGCATCGACATCGAGCCCGGCGACCGCGCGCAATATGGTGCTCTTGCCCGAACCGCTGCGCCCGAGCAGCGCGACGAACTCGCCCTTCGCAACTTCGATGTCGATACCGGCGAGCACGGTGCGGCCGTCGAAGCCGCGGCGAAGGCCGGCGATGCGCACCGCGGCGGACGCCGCGGGCGGGATCACTGCGCGAGCGACTGACGCCATGACAGGGCCCTCCGTTCCAGGGCGCGGACCAGCGCATCCGAGCTGAAGCCGAGCACGCCATAAAGCAGCAGGCCGACCAGCACGACGTCGGTCTGCCCATAGATGCGCGCCTGGGTGATCATGAAGCCGATGCCGCTGGTGGCATTGATGGTTTCGACCACCACCAGCGCGGTCCAGGAATGCGTCACCGCCATGCGCAGCCCGGTGAAGAAGCCGGGCAGCGAGGCCGGGAACACGATGTGGCGCAGGAAGCGGTAGTGCGAAAGGCCGACCGTCTGGCCGAGCTCGACGAAGCGCCGGTCGATTCCGCGCAGCGCCGCATGGGTGTTGATGTAGATCGGCACCAGCGTGCCGAGCGCGATGATGGCGATCTTCATCGGTTCGCCGATGCCGAGCCAGATGATGAAGAGCGGGATCAAAGCAAGGTTGGGGATGGAGCGCTTGACCTGCACGACGCCGTCGATCAGCGCATCGCCCAGCCGCGTCAGCCCCGCGATCACCGCCAGCGAGAAACCGCCGACGATACCGATGGCGAGCCCCAGCCCCGCCCGGTGCAGCGAGGCGAGCACATCGCTGGCAAGCGCCCCATTGCCGATCATTTCGAACAGCGCCGTCACCACCGTGCCCGGCGCCGGCATCTTCGCCGGCGAGATCCAGCCGGCGCCCGAGGCGACGTACCACAGCAGCAGCACCAGCGCCGGCCCGAGCAGCCGTTGCGCCGGCAGCGGCGGCTTGGGCAGCAGGCTGACGGACTGGCCGTCCGGCGCGGCTTCGACATGCCGGACGGCAGGCTTTGCCGGCCCTAAGGTTGAGATCAGGCTCATATGCGTCTCCCGGCCTATTCGGCTGCGCTGGGAAGCGCGACGGCGCGGCGCGCGACCGCCGGGCGCTCCAGCCCGAGATGGTCGCGCAAGGTGGCGCCCTCGTAGTCGGTGCGGAACAGGCCGCGCCGCTGCAGCAGCGGGATGACCTGCTCGACGAAGCTGGAGAGCGATGTCGGCAAGGCCGGCGGGATGAGGTTGAAACCGTCGGCGGCGCCGTTCTCGAACCATTCGACGATGGTTCCAGCGATCTGCTCCGGCGTCCCGGTGGCGATGCGGTGACCGCGCCCGGCACTGAGGCGCCGCAGCAACTGGCGAAGCGTCAGATCCTCCGCGCTGGTGAGGCGGTGCACCAGATCGTGGCGGCTGCGCTGGTTGGCCTGGTCCGGCCGCGGCGGAATCCGGATCAGGCTGTCGAGGTCGTAACCGCTGAGGTCGAGGCCGGTGACGCGGGAGAGCTGGGCGATGCCGTAGGTCGGCAGCGTCAGGTCCTCGAATTGCTCGCGCAGCGCAAAGGCTTCCGCCTCGGTGCCGCCGATGAAGAAGGAGAGGCCCGGCAGGATCAGCACCGTGGCCGGATCGCGCCCCACGGCGCGCACCCTGCCCTTGATGTCGCCATAGAAGGCCTGCCCCTCCTCGATCGTCGGCTGCGCAGTGAAGATGGCGTCGGCGTAGCGGGCGGCCAGATCCTTGCCCGGCTCGGAGGAACCCGCCTGGAAGATCACTGGCCGGCCCGGTGGCGAGCGCGGAATTTCCAGCGGCCCGGCAACGCGGAAATGTGGCCCGACATGGTCGATGCGGTGGATCTTGTCGCGATCGACGAACACCCCGCCCGCCTTGTCGCCGACGATGGCGTCGTCGTCCCAGCTGTCCCAGAGCGCGAAGGCAACATCGAGGAACTCGGCGGCGCGCGCATAGCGCGCATCGGGGTCGGGATGCTGGTCGAAGCCGAAATTCTCCGCGGCCGAAGCGTTCGCGGTGGTCACCACATTCCACGCGGCGCGCCCGCGGCTGACATGGTCGAGCGTCGCGAAACGGCGGGCGATGCCATAGGGGTCGTTATAGGTGGTCGAGCCGGTGGCGACGAGGCCGATCCGGCTGGTGACGCCGGAGAGCGCCGTGATCAGCGTGAACGGATCGAGCGAATCCCAGGGGCGATCCTCGGAGCGATCCTTCAACGCGGGGTGGTCGGCGAAGAAGATCGCATCGAGCTTGCCTTGCTCCGCAATCTGCGCGAGGCGCTGATAATGGCCGATGTCGGTGACCGCCTTGGTGTCGGTCTCCGGCAGCCTCCAGGCCGCTTCGTGCTGGCCGACATTGCGCAGGAAGGCGTTCAAGTGGATCTGCCGCGGGGTTTCGACCATCTGTCTCAGCCTATTTTTCCATAGTTTATGTAGACTATATGCAAAGTGACTGGTCCGACAACAGCTATCTTCCGTGGCTGATGAAATGCTCTCACGTCATGGCCGGGCTTGGCCCGGCCATCCACGGTTGCTCCTTCGTCAAGGACGTGGATCCCCGGGACAAGCCCGGGGAAGACGACGCGAATTGACTGGCAGCCTCAGCCGCTGGAGCCTTCATCGAGCTTGAGCGGAAGCTTGCGCAGGCGCTTGCCGGTGGCGGCGAACACTGCGTTGGCGAGCGCCGGGAAGGACGCCGCCGTACCGGTTTCGCCGAGGCCGCCGGGCGTCTCAGTGCTGTTGACGATGTGCACCTCGATCGGCGGCACTTCGTTCATGCGCAGCATCTGGTAGGTGTCGAAATTGGCCTGCTCGACCTGGCCCTGATCGAGGGTGATCTCGCCATAGAGCGCGGCGGTGAGGCCGAACACCAGGCCGCCTTCGAGCTGCGCGCGCACCGAGTCGGGGTTGATTGCCTGGCCGCAATCCATCGCCGCCACCAGCTTGCGCAGCTTGATGTCGCTGCCGTTGGAGACATCGGCCTCGCACACCACCGACAGGAACGAGCCGAAGGCGTTCTGCACCATGACGCCGCGCCCGATGCCCTTCGGCAGCGGCGAGCCCCAGCCGGACTTCTCGGCCGCAAGATCGAGCACCGCGCGGGCGCGTGGGTTCTTCGCCAGCAGGCCGCGGCGGAACTCGACCGGGTCCTTCTTCGCCGCGTTGGCCAGTTCGTCGATGAAGCTCTCCACCACGAAGATGTTGTGGGCCGGGCCGACGCCGCGCCACCAGGCGGTGACGACGCCGGGCGGCTCGTGACGAACCCAGGAGACCCGCAGCGTATCCATGTCGTAGGGCGTCTCTTCGGCGCACTCGACTGCATCGGGATCGATGCCGTTCTTGCGCATGCCGGGGGGCGCCCAGCGCGCCAGCACGCTGGAACCGGTCACCTTGTGGGTCCAGCCGACTAGGCGGCCCTGGCTGTCGAGGCCGGCGGAGAGCCGGTCATAATAATAGGGTCGGAAGCGATCGTGCTGGATGTCCTCCTCGCGGGTCCAGATCAGCTTCAGCGGATAGTCGACCTGCTTGGCGAAAGACGCGGCGATGCCGGCGTACTCCCATTCGAGCCGACGGCCGAAGCCACCGCCGATCAGATGATTGTACACCTTCACCTTGTCCACCGGCTGGCCGGTGGCCTCCGCCGCGGCGGACTGGCAACGGGTCGGTACCTGCGTGCCGACCCACACCTCGACGCCGTCAGGCCGCACATGGACAGTGCAATTGACCGGCTCCATCGGCGCATGGGCGAGGAAGGGCAGTTGATAGACCGCCTCGAGCTTGGTCGCCGCGCCGGCAATGGCGGCGACGGGATCGCCCTCCTCGCGCGCGACGATGCCGTCGCCATGCGAGGCCTCCTCATGGCCGCGCACGATGTCGGCCTGGGTCAGCTTCGCATTGGGGCCGAGGTCCCATTTGATGTCGAGCGCGTCGACGCCTTGCTTGGCGGCCCAGAAATGGTCACCGACCACCGCTACCGCGTCGTCGATCTTCAACACCGCGCGCACGCCCGGTATTTTCATCGCGGGCGCCTCGTCGACCGAGACCAGCTTGCCGCCGAGCACCGGACAGCGCGCCACGGCGCCGATCTTCATGCCGGGCAGCTTCACGTCGATGCCGTAAGTCACCCCGCCATCGACCTTGTGCCGGGTGTCGACCCGCTTCTGCGGCGTGCCGATCAGCTTCCAGTCCGCGCGATCCTTCAGCGGAGCATCGGTCGGCAGTGGCGCCGCAGCCGCGGCCGCGACCAGCGAGGCATAGGGCGCGCTGCGCCCGGAGGCGGCGTGCGTCACCGTCCCGCGATCGACCTTGCAATCGGCGGCATTGACGTTCCATTGCTTGGCGGCAGCCTGCACCAGAGCGAGCCGGGCGATCGCCGCGGCTTTGCGCAGGCTCTCCCAATCGCCGCGGATCGAGGTGGACCCGCCGGTCGCCTGGAAGCCGATGAGCGGATTGGCATAGAGCTTGTCATTGGGCGGCGAGGCCTCCGGCGTCACCTGGTCGAGCCCGACATCTAGTTCCTCGGCGAGCAGCATGGAGGCACCGGTCCAGATGCCCTGCCCCATCTCCGCGTCGCGCATCACCAGCGCGATGCGCCCGTCGGTGCCGATGCGGATGAAGGCGTTGGGTTCGAAGCTCGCTTCGCCCGCGGCCTGCGCCATGCGCCCGCCGAACGGCAGTGAAGCCGCCACCACCAGCGCCGTGCCGCCGGCGATGAAGGAGCGACGGTCGAGGCGGAATTCGTCCTGTTTCACGATCTTGGTCATTGCCGCCCCCTCACGCTGCCGAAGCTTGCTTGATGGCGGCGCGGATCCGCCGATAGGTCCCGCAGCGACAGATATTGCCGCTCATGGCGTCATCGATATCGCTGTCCGAGGGCTTCGGATTGGCTTTCAGCAGCGCCGTCGCCGACATGATCTGGCCGGACTGGCAATAGCCGCACTGCACCACTTCGAGGTCCAGCCATGCCTTCTGGATCGCCGCACCCTGCGGGGTCGCGCCGACGGTCTCGATGGTCGCGATCTTGTGCCCGACGGCATCGCTCACCGCGGTCTGGCAGGAACGCACTGCCTCCCCGTCGAGGTGGACGGTGCAGGCGCCGCACAGCCCGGCGCCGCAGCCGAACTTCGTGCCGGTCAGGCCGGCGACGTCGCGCAGCACCCACAGCAAGGGCATGTCGGCCGGGACGTCGAAATTATGGTCCTGTCCGTTGATGTTGAGGGTTGCCATCCGGTTCTCCCATGGGTTGGGCGCGCCTCCGGCCTGAGCCCGTAGCGAGGCGCAATGGAGCGTGAAAGCCTGCTGGCGAGATAGCGCCACGCACTGCTCTGGCCAGCCGTAGATTTGAATATTTCCAGCTACGATGGCATATGCCACTATCTTGTCAAGCTAACGCCCCGATGGCACCGTGCTTTCAGACAAAGGTGGTGTGCTGCCTGTCTGCGACAGCATCGTCCGAGAGGAGCACCGGCCGTGGCGGCTGTCGATCCCAACCTCTGTAACAATGCCGTGCTCCGCAAGGCGACACGCCGGCTCGGTCAGTTCTATGACGCGGCCATTGCGCCGAGCGGCCTGCGCGCGACGCAATTCGCGCTGCTGGCAGAAATCGTCGCCCTGGAAGGGCCGACCTTGCGCCAATTGGCGGGTGCCCTGGTGATGGACCTCTCCGCCCTGGGCCATACGCTGAAACCGCTCGCCCGCGATGGCCTCGTCACCATCACCGCCGACCCGCACGACCGGCGCGCCAAGCGCGCGCTGCTGACCGAAGCGGGTATGGCGAAGTTCAACCACGCGCGGCGGCTCTGGCTCGGTGCGCAGCGCCGCTTCGAGTCGACGCTTGGCAATGAGCGCGCCGCCGAGCTGCGCTCGGTCCTCGGCTACATCGCCTCGGAAAGCTTTACCGAGGCTTATCTGGACGGCTGAAGACGCCCGGAACCGCTGGAAAGATCCGCTGGAGATCGCAATGGAGGCAGACCAACCGCAAGGAGCCTAGCCCGGCTTCATCTCACCCAGCATGGTGGGGATGAGCTCGGAGACGGTCGGGTGGATCGGCACGGCGCGCTGCAGCGTCGTGTACGGTGCGCCGGCATTCATCATGTCCAGGATGCCGTGGATCGCCTCGTCGCCGCCAGTGCCGAGGATCGCGGCGCCAAGGATCCGCTTGGTCTCGGCGTCGACGGCAACTTTCATGAAGCCCTGCGTCTCGCCTTTCTCCACCGCGCGGCCGACCCGCGTCATCAGTCGCTTGCCGATGAGCAAGGGGCGACCGGTGGCGCGCGCCGCCGTCTCCGTCATGCCGACCCGCCCGAGCGGCGGATCGGTATAGAGCGCGTAGCCGGGCACGCGCTCGCTCAGCTTCCAGTCCTGCCCGTCGAGCAGATTGGCAGCGACGATCTCGAAGTCGTTATAGGCGGTGTGGGTGAAGGCGCCGCGGCCGTTGCAATCGCCCATCGCCCAGATGCCGGGCACATTGGTGGCGAGGTGGTCGTCGACCTTGATGTAGCCGCGCGCATCGGTCTCGACGCCGGCGATCTCCAGGCCGAGATCGTCGGTATTGGGCCGGCGACCGACCGCCAGCAGGACGTGCGATCCCACGATCTCCGGCGCGCCGCTCACGCAGTCGACCGCGACCGCCACCCCTTCGCCATGCGGTGCGAGCCGGATGCACTTGGCACCAACGCGGATGCCGACGCCTTCCGCCGCCAATATGTCGGCGATCGCTGCCGAGACATCCTCGTCCTCGCGCGAGACCAGGCGGTCATTCATCTCCACGACCGTGACATCGGCGCCGAAGCGGCGATACATCTGCGCGAATTCGAGCCCGATATAGCTGCCGCCGATCACCACGAGATGCTTCGGCAGATGGTCGAGTTCGACCATGTTGCTGTTGGTCAGGAACGGCACGGTGTCGACGCCGGGCATGTCCGGCACCGCGGCGCGCCCGCCGACATTGAGGAAAATGCGCGGCGCGGTGAGCATCTCGTCGCCGACCCGGAGCCTGTCCGGTCCCTCGAAGCGGGCATGGCCGCGCAGCACGGTACAATTTGCCATGCCGCCCAGCCAGCTCTCGATCCCCTGGCGCGAGTCGGTGATCACCTTGCCGGCACGCGCCTTCACGCGCGCCATGTCGATGCGCGGCGGCCCATCGATGACTACGCCATACTCCGCCGCGCGGGCGGCCATGCGGGCCGCATAGGCGCTTGCCACCAGTGTCTTGGTCGGCTTGCAGCCGGTGTTGACACAGGTGCCGCCAAAGAACTTGCGCTCGACGATGGCGACGCTCATGCCGGCGTCGGCGAGGCGGCCGGCAAGCGATGGCCCGGCCTGCCCGGCACCGATGATGATCGCGTCGAAGGTAACGCTCATGGCAATACCCGCGCTATTGGGCAGAGCAAGCTGCCGCTCGCCGCGCATGATGTCAAAGATATCTTCGCATAGTACCCGCAGGCGCCCGACCTCGGGAGCCGGCAGAGTGGCTCACTCGTCTCACTCCTGTTGGCAGCCACGGTTCCAATAGGCGGCGACGAGGACGTTCTTTTTTGCCAGGCCGCGTTCCTTCTGGAGGAAGCTGCGGATGTTGCGCGCTGCCGCCTGTTCGCAGCCGACGAATACGAAAACGTCGTCGCTATCGGACCAGTCCGCTCCGCGCAGCGCGGCCTCGACATGGCGTGTCGTGCCCGGCGCGGCACCGTTGCGGTGCAGCCAGACCGTCTCGAGCCGCGCGGCGGACGCGAGCGGCTGCTCCTCGGCGGCGTTGGCAATCTCGATGAACGCGGTTGCCTGGACGGTGGCCGGCAAGCCTTCGGTGATGCGCGCAATGGCGGGAAGCGCCGTCTCGTCGCCGGCGAGCACATAGCGTTTCGCCTTCGCGATTTCGCCACCGCCAGGCCCCATGAGCCCGACCCGGTCGCCGGGTGCGGCAGTCGACGCCCAATGGGAGCCGGGCGCAGCTTCGTCACCGTGCAGCACGATGTCGATATCGACCTCGCGGCAGGCATGATCGATGCGGCGGATCGTATAGACCCGCGCCGTGAGTTCGTCCTCGCCCTTCGGCCATAGCGTGCGCCCGTCAGGCGCAGCTTCGGGCCAGCGCGGCTCGCGTCCAGCCGGCGGAATGAGTACGCGGACATGCAGCCCGCCGGTTTCGAAATGTGCCACATCCTCGCCCGTCAGTGTCACGCGGCGCATCAGCGGCGTCACATTGCAGGCCCGGCGCACCGTCATCTCGCGGAAGAACGGGATGCGAAGCTGATCCGAGCCGTCGCCGCTCCAGGTGAACGCCGCGACCTCCTCGCCGGCCAGCAGGAAGACGTGCTCGGAGACCGACATCTTCACCACATAGAGCGCGGTGTCGTTGGTGCCGCCAGCCTCGATCCGCAGTGCGCCCGTCTCGGGCACGAGAGTGGCATAGCCGAACTCGGTCTCGATCCGCCCGCCGTGCTCGGTCATCGTCACGGCGCCGTGCTCGGCGAAATGGGTGCAGAGCCTGTGCAGCACGCCGTGCGGGTCGTTGAGCGCGATGCGGGTCGACGCCGTGCGGGTATCAGCCATGGTTTGCGTCTCCATGCCGGAGCAGCCGAAGCAGATACGGCCCGCCGATGAGCGCGGCGAACAGTCCGACCGGCACCTGATAGGGGAAGGCGACAATGCGGGAGAGCCAGTCGGCGCCGATGAGCAGCGTCGCCCCGATCAGCATCGCGGCCGCCAGCCGGGTGCGTCCGCGCGGGAAGCGGGCGGCGAGATGCGGCGCGAGCAGCCCGACGAGGCTGAGCGGGCCGACGATGAAGGAGGAGATCGCCGTCAGCCCGGCGGCGAACAGCGCCAGCACCAGCCGCGCCCGGCCGACCTTCAGCCCGACGCAGCGCCCGACATCGGCGCCGAGCGGCAGGATGTCGAGCCAGCGGGCGAACAGGAAGAGCGGCGCCGCCAGCACCAGCGCTGCGACGAGGGCCGTCGTCGCTTCGAATGGGCCGACCCGGTTGGTGGAGCCCGACAGCCACACCAGCAGCGCATAGGCGCGCATGCCCCCACCGGCCAGCACGGCGGAAAGGATCGCCATCGAGAAGGCGCCCACCGCGATGCCTGCCAGCAGCAGCCGCTCCGGACCGAAACTGGACCGCGCAGCGACGATGAGCATGACAATGAGCGCCACCAGGGCGCCGGCCGCCATGCCGCCCAGCATGAGGATGGGACCGGGGAATCCGACGAGGAACAGCACCGCGGCGAGGCCGACGCCGCTGCCGGCGCCGACCCCGAGCAGTTCCGGACTTGCCATCGGATTGGCGGTGATGCGCTGCATCAGCGTGCCGGCGGCGGCGAGCATGACACCGGCTGCACCGGCCGCCACCAGCCGCGGCCCGCGGAACGCCAGCAACTCGCTGAACAGGTCTCCGGTGGCGATGTCCCAGCCGTCCGGTCCGCGCCCCACCAACAGGGCAAGGACGATCAACGCGGCCGCCAACAGGAGCAATGGTGTGGCATTGCCAGAGCTTGGCTTCAGCATTGACAGCGGCGCGACGAGACCCGCGGGTGCCCGGTCAGTGGAGCGCACGCGCGGCAGCAGCCACAGCAGCAGCGGCCCGCCGAGCAGCGCGGTGGCGGCGCCGGTCGGCGCCAGATCGGCGAAGCCGGAGCCGGCAAGCTGCACCGCGCTGTCGGTGATGGAGAGCACGACGGCGCCGGCAATCGGCGCGACCAGCAGGATCTGGCGCGGCGTGCGCGCGCCGGCGAGCCGGGCGAAGGCCGGCGCTGCGAGCCCGACGAAGCCGATGATGCCGACCTCCGCCGTCACCGTGGCGGCAAGCCAGACGGCGAGAAGCATGACCATCAGCCGCGTCGCCAGCAGGCCGACGCCGAGGCTGCGCGCGCCGGCATCGTCGAGGCCGAGAATGGCGAGCGGGCGCAGCAGCAGCACCGCGGCCACCACGCCGACGGAGAGCCGGGTGGCGATGGTGATCGGCGCGTCCCAGCTCTGCAGGCTGAGCGAGCCGGCGCCCCAGATGTAGAGCGACATCAGATACTCGCCGCGGGCGAGCACGACGAAGGCGCCGAGGGCCGCCGCGATCATCGAGATCACCATGCCGGACAGCACGACGATGACCGGATCGAGCCCGCGCTTCCAGGAAAGCGCCAGCACGCCCGCCGCGGCGGCAGCGCCTCCGGCCAGCGCCACGCCCTCGCGCGAGACGGCGACCAGTGCCGGCGCAAAGGTCATGGCCAGCGTCAGCGCAAGCTGCGCGCCGGCGGCGATGCCGAGCGTCGAGGGATCGGCGATCGGATTGCGCAGCACCCTTTGCAGCAGCGCGCCGGAAAGCCCGAGCGCGGCGCCGCACAGCAGCGCGGTCGCGGCCCGGGGCAGCAGGGAGTGCATCAGCAGGATGCGGTCGAGCGCCAACGCATCCGGACCCAGCAGCGACGGCCGCGTCTCCAGCACTGCGGCGAACAGAGCCAGAGCAAGGAGGCCAAGCCCGACCCAGGGCCGCAGCAGGCGCAGCGAGGAGCCGATGTCAGCCAAGGCCACGGCCCTTCGCGACGAGTGCCTCGACCAGCAGCCGGGCGAAGCGCGCCATGGCCGGCAGCGCACCGAACGGATTGACCGGGCCGAGATCCAGCACGCGCCCGCTCCGTACCGCAGGCAGCGCGTTCCAGAAGGCGCTGCGGGCGAGCACGGGGCCGACTTCCCGAGGCGTCGGCCCGATCAGCGCGATCCATGCGTCATCATAGCCGGCGAGAGCTTCGAGCCCGACCGGGGCGGTCGCCGAATAGCTGGTCGGCGCCTTCCAGGCATTGACGAGGCCGAGTTGCTCCAGCGCCGCGCCAAACATGCTGTCGGCGCCGAAGGTGCGGAAGTGCCGGGCATCGCCGAGATTGATCGGCAGCACCGCACGCGGCCTCCCACCGAGCCGGGCGCTCAAGGTCGCCATGTCATCGCTGGTGCGGGTGATGAAGTCCTCCGCCTCCGCCCGCCCTAGACGGGCGCCGATGGCGCGGGTCATCTCGACCGCGGCGTCGAAGGGTGGCTTGCCGGGCACATAGATACTGAGGCTCTCGACCGGCGCGATGCGCGCCAGCAACGGCTCGGACGAGGCGTAGAAGTTGGAATTGAAGATGATGTCGGGCCGCGCCAGCAGCAGCGTCTCGAAATTCGGCAGGCCGCGCAGCCCGAGATCGGTGACGCTCAATGGCACCGCCGGCTCCACCGCCACGTCGCGGAACTGCACCAGCTCGGTTGCAGCCACCGGCGGCGCGCCAATCGCGAGCAGCGTCTCCAGGATCGCCCAGTCCAGCGTCGCCGGGCACGTGGCGGCAGCGCTCACGGCACCCTTCGGCCATGCCGTGCCGGCGAGGAGCGCGGCGCCCGCGGCCAGTGCCTGCCGGCGGTTCAGCAAGGGGCCATGTTCCCGCATCACAGCACGTAGCTGAGCGGCTCGCCGCGGGTCGGGTGCGGGATAATGCCCATCGGCACCCCGTAGATCGCGGCGAGCGTGTCGGGCTGCATGATGTCGTGAGCCGGAGCCTGGGCGAGCACCCGGCCGTCGCGCAGCGCGACGATGTCGTCGCAGATGCGCGCGGCGAGATTGATGTCGTGCAGCACCACGACGACGGCGGCCCCGCGTTCATGGCCGAGCTCGCGGACGAGGTCGAGCATGGCGGTCTCATGGGCAACGTCGAGCGCCGAGGTCGGCTCGTCGAGCAGCAAGCAGTGCGTGTCCTGCGCCAGCATCAGCGCCAGCCAGGCGCGCTGGCGCTCGCCGCCGGAGAGGCTGTCGACGATGCGATGGGCCAGCGGCTCCAACCCGGTGCGGCGGATGGCGTCCTCCACCTTGCCGGCATCCTCGCTGGTGAAGCGGCCGAGCATGCCGTGCCAGGGATAGCGGCCAAGCGCGACCAGCTCGCGCACATTCATGCCGTCCGAGCGCGGCGTGAATTGCGGCATATAGGCGACGTGGCGGGCGAACTCGCGCTCGCTCCATTCGGGATACGCTCGCCCGCCGAAGCGGAGGCTGCCGGAAGCGGGCGCGAGTTGCCGCGCCAGCAAGCGCATCAGCGTGCTCTTGCCCGAGCCGTTGGGGCCGATCAGCCCGCAGATGCGGCCCGGTGCCAGCGTGAGCGACAGCGGCACCAGGATCTGCCGGCCGGGGACCGCATAGCTCACGCCGTCGAGCTCGAAGATCGGGGCGTCATCGATGGGAGAGGCGCGGTTCATGCTACCATTTGTAGTGGGCCGACAAGGTGAGGGTCCGGCTGTCGCCATAGCCGCAGCCGGTGAGGCCCTGGCAGCCGGCGACATAGACCTTGTCGAACACGTTGTTAACGTTGAGCGCGACGCCCCAGCTGTCGCGCTCATAGCGGATGGCGGCATCGAACAAAGTGGCGCTCGGCACCTGGAGCGTGTTGGCGTTGTCGATCCAGGACGAGCCGATATAGCGCACGCCGGCTCCCAGGCTGACATCCTTCAGCGGGCCCTGGTCGAACTTGTAATTGGCCCAGGCGGAAGCCGTGACATCCGGTACCAGCATCGGGAAGTTGCCGATGAGTGCAGCGTTGGCATCGTCGGTGATCTCCATGTCGAGGATGGTCAGGCTGGCAAGCACGCGGAAATTCCTGGTGATGTTGGCCTTGCCTTCGATCTCGAAGCCGGTGGAGCGCACTTCGCCGATCTGCGACGATATGAAGGGCGGATTGGGATCGCTGACCACCACGTTCTGCTTGGTGATCTGGAACACCGATGCGGTGATCAGCGCATCCATGAAGCCCGGCTCGTATTTGACGCCGGCCTCGTACTGGTAGCCCTTCTCGGGTTCCAGGCCCTGATTGGTCGCGGTCGTGCCTACCAGCGGGTTGAAGAAGCTCGACACGCTGACATAGGGCGTCACGCCATTGGCGAACTCATAGCCGAGGCCGGCGCGGCCAGTGGTGGCGGTGTCGTTGCTCTTGTAGTTGGGCGAGAACGCATATTGCGCCGGGCTTTCGGAATCGGTGTCGACATAGTCGTAGCGCCCGTTCAGCGTGAGGATCCAGCCGCCGCCGAAGCGCATCTGGTCCTGCACATAGGCGCCGACCCGCTGCTGGGTCAGCACCTGGTCCATGTAGATGAAGGTGGGGCCCTGCGGCACGCCATAGACCGGGTCGGTGGCGCTGATCGGCGTGCCGCCGCCCGAAGCCTGGACATTGTCCAGCCGGTAGAGCGTGTAGTCGACGCCAGCCAGGAAATCATGGTCGATCCCGGCGGTGGAGAATTTCTTGCCGAAGCGATTGTCGGTGGCGAAGCTATCGACGATGGAATTGCCTTCGAAGCCGATGCGGTACAGCAGATTGTCCGGCGTGGCAGGCTTCGGGCCGCCGCCATAGGGATAGTCGGGATCGACATAGCCGTACGGGTACGGCCCGATCTCGCGCTTGTCCAAATGGCCGTAGCGGGCGCTGGAATTGAAGGTCCAATCGCTTTCGAAGATGTGCTCGAACTCGTAGCCGACCATGGTCTGGCTGTAGCGGCTATTGTCTAGGCTGGGCTCGCCGAAATAGGCGTCGCGGGCGATCTTGCCGAACGAGGCGTTCTTCACCGTGCCGTAATAGGGCAGGAAGCCGCCGCCGACATTGATCTGGTCGAGCGCGGCGAACTGGGCATAGACGGTCAGCTCGTTCTGGTCGTTCGGGCGGTAGGTGACCTGCGGCATGATCACGCCGCGGAAATCCTCGCTCTCCTCGGTGTGCTGGCCGCCGCCGGCGATGCGCCCGGTGATGCGATAGGCCCAATAGGGTTCGGCGGGTGCGGGCGGAGCCTTGCCGATGACGTCCTTGTTCGGCGTGCTGCCGCCGAAGGAATCACCGATGTCGAAGGCGAAATAGCCATTGCCGAAATTATTGATGCCGGTCTCGACATAACGCAGCGGTCCGTCCTGCGGCCGCTTGCTGATCATGTTGACGATGCCGCCGGGATTGGAGCCGCCATAAAGCACCGAGGACGGGCCCTTCAGCACCTCGATGCGCTCAAGCGTGAAGGGGTCGACCTGGAAGCCGCCGAAGCCGTAGCTGTAGAGCGACAGATTATCGAGGAAGACGCCGGTCTGGGTGGCGTTGAAGCCGCGGATGTAGAACCAGTCGGTGTCCGGGTCCGGGCCGCCATAGGGCGCGGAGACCACGCCGGCGGTGTAGCGCAGCGCCTCGTCGACCTTCAGCGCGCGGCGATCGTCGATCTCGTCGCGGCCGATCACCGACACCGATTGCGGGATCTCGACGATCGGCACGTCGGTCTTCATGCCGCTGGTGGTCTGGGTGGCGACATAGCCATTGACCGGCCCGGTGCCGTTGTCGGCCTCGCCCTCGACCGAAATGGTTTCGAGCTCCGTCGTCGAAGGCGATGCGTCCTGGGCACGGGCGACCGCGAGCGGTGGCACCACCGCCATCGCGCTGCCAAGAAGAAGAAAACCGAACCTCTTAGCGTACATTGTAATCGCTCCAATCAACGGCAGCCATGCGCGCGGCAGTTCGGAAATATTCGAAACAAAAGATTTGCCATTTCCGTGCCTTACACGACGCTAGTAGCAATTGCGTTTTTGCGCTGATTGGTCATTGTTGTGCCCGATAGCACGTTTTTGGGTTTTTAGCGGCCAACGTTGTACAGCGCTACGATAGCGTTGCACGGCAGAGACACCATAGGCGCATGGCAACACTTCGTAGCCGCGGAGGAGAATGAATGACGCTTCCGTTCCGGCCGCGCATGACGGCGGCGCGCCAGGGCATCTCGGTCATCGGCAAGGGCCATCGCCGTTCCTGGCACGGCGTGCTGGCCGAGGTCTGGGAGGCGGAGGGCACGGTCGGCGCCGGCGGCGAGTATATTTCGCAGGACCCGCGGCTGTTCATCCTGCTGGACCGTGCGGGCGGCGGCTTCGACCTTCGCCTGGCGCCTGACCGCGCGCCGGAACAGATGGCGCACGCAGCACGCCAGATCAGCTTCATCCCGGCAGGCGTGCCACTCTGGACACGTTTCGACGACGCCACCTATATCCGCCACCTCGACCTGCATTTCGACATGGAGGCGCTGCGCCAACGGCTCGGCGAGGAGTTCTCGCTGCAGCATTTCAACACGCCGCGGCTGATGTTCTCCGACCCGCGCATGCTTAACCTCGCCGGCCTGATCGCCGACGAGTGCGCCGCGCCGAAGGCGTTTCACGAACTCTATGGCGACAGCCTGACCACGGCGCTGCTGATCGATTTCCTGCGCCTCGAAGGCCGGACCCAGCGCAAGCGCAGCCCCCTCGCCTCCTGGCAGTTGCGGCGGGTGGTGGACTATATCGAGGCGAACTGCCTGCGCCGGATCCGGTTGCAGGAATTGGCCGGGATGGTCGACCTGTCCGAATCCCATTTCAGCCACGCTTTCAAGGCGTCAACCGGCATGGCCCCGCACCAGTGGCAGATCAACGAGCGGATCAAGAAGGTTCAGGGTCTCTTGTTGCGAGCCGACATGTCGCTGACCGACGTCGCGGTCGCCGCCGGCTTCTTCGACCAGGCGCACCTTACGCGGGTGTTCCGGCGCATCGTCGGCGAGACACCGGCGGCATGGCGGCGCGATCGGCGGCAGCATTAAAGGATAGCGGGCGAAGTCTGAGTACCGGGGTCCCGGCCAGAAGCTGCGATCGCTCCTGGCGCGAGCCGGAGTGCCCGGACCGTCTAGTGCCGGAGGTGCGTTCTGAGGGTGGCGAGGAAATCCTGCGCGATCTGCGACAGCTCCTCGTGCGTCGGGTGGAGCACCGCGATCTCATAGGTGATCGTGGGCAGGAATGGCCGGCGCACGACATTGGCAGTGAAGGGTGCGCTCACCACGGGATCGACCAGTCCGACCCCGCAGCCGGCGCTGACCAGCTCGCACGCGGTCGAGAAGAATTCGGTCTCCGCGATCACGTTCCAGCGCGCGCCATGTTCGGAGAAGGCGGCGGCGAGTTGCTGGTAGATCGGATCGCCGCGAAACAGCGTGACGAACGGCACGCCGTCGAGGTCCGTCGGCGTGATCCGCGCCCGCTCGGCGAGTGGATGATCGACCGGCATCATGCATTCGCATGAGTAGGAGAACACTTCCATGTGCGTGGTGGGGTAGTCGACCGGCAGTTCGGCAATGGCGAAGTCGAACTGCTGCGTCGACATCAATTCCCGGACCGTCATGGAATTGCGCGTGATGATCTTCATCTGCAATTCGGGGCGTTTGGCCTGGAACAGCGACAATATTCGCGGCAGCAGGCTGATCGAGATGCTGGGATAGGCGGCGATGGCGAGGTGTCCGCGCCGCCCAGCGCGTATTTCGCCGGCGATGCGCGTGGTGTTCTCGACCGCCTCCAAAGCGCGTGCGGCCTCGGCATAGAACAGATGGGCCTCGGGCGTCGGCTGCAGCCGCCCGCCGCGCCGCACGAACAGGGTCAGGCCGATCTCATGTTCGAGCGCAGCGATCGTGGTGCTGACAGCAGGCTGCGATATGCCGAGCAGCTCCGCCGCACGGGTCATCGTGCCGTGGATCATCAGCGCTCGGAAGCATTCGAGTTGGCGCAGGCGCATAGCGGCAGACTATATGTTTTGCTTATAACGGAGCCAATCTGAATTATTAGATTTTGGCGGCGTCCTGTGATCTCCTCGATCGGACCGGCTGCACGGCGCGGCCGCCGACGAAGGAACAGCAGCGTTGAACCAGCGCCCCGATATCCGCCAAAGCGAGACCGTCCTAATTCCGGCGCGACGCGGCATCGCCGCGCATGTCGCCAGGGGCCGAACGATCCAGGTCATCAATACCCACGGCAAGCAGGTGGTCGACACCTGGGCGTTCAACGCCGACGACATTGCCGAATTCATGTCGATGGAACACTCCCACGCCGCGTTGCTGAAGCTGGTCCCGAAGGTGGGCGACACGCTGGTCACCAACCGCCGTCGGCCGATCCTCACCGTAATCGAGGACACGACGCCCGGTATCCACGACACCCTGATCGCGGCCTGCGACGTCCATCGCTACCAGCAGCTCGGCGCCGAAGGGCATCACGACAATTGCGCGGACAATCTCTGCCTGGCGCTCCAGGCGCTCGGCCTCACCGCCCCGGAGATTCCCAGTCCGCTCAACCTCTTCATGAACGTCCCGGTCGACCCGGACGGACGGCTCGCTTTCGCCCCCCCGACCAGCGAGCCGGGCCAGCACATTTCACTGCGGGCCGAAATGGACCTGATCATCGTGTTTTCCGCCTGCCCGCAGGACATGATCCCGGTCAACGACATGCAGCCGACGGACGCACATTTCGCCATTGTGTGACGACCGATGGGTGCAGGATCTTCGAACCGGGTGGAGCTTCGCCATGCGTAAATTGCCTCCGCTCAACGCCATCCGCGCCTTCGAGGCGGCAGCGCGCCACTGCAGCTTCACCGCGGCCGCCGACGAATTGTGCGTTACCGTGACCGCGGTGAGCCACCAGGTCCGGCATCTGGAGGCCACGCTCGACATGAAGCTGTTCGAGCGGTCCGGCCGCTCGGTATCGCTGACCCCCGCGGGCAGGACGATCTTTCCATCCCTGCGCGACGGCCTCGACCGGCTGGCCGATGCCTTCGCCACGCTCCATGAGGAGCGTTCGGGCGAAGCCATCAGCGTATCGACGACACGGGCTTTCGCCGAACGCTGGCTGATGCCGCGGCTCGGGCGCTTCAATGCGATGTTCCCGAACATCGTCGTCCATGTCGATGCCACCGAGGAGGTGGTGGATTTGCGCGCCGGCGGCATCGATCTCGCCATCCGCTACGGGCCGGCCTCTCCCGAGCAGCGTCCCTCGATCCTGCTTCAGGATGTCTATGTGGCGGTCGCCGACCAGACCCTCTGCCCGCAGGGGCGGTCCGCGACCATAGAGGATGTGAGCAGCCGGCCGCTCATCGCCTATCGCTGGAAGAACCGCGAGCTCGACGCGCCGACCTGGTCCGCCTGGCTCGCCCGCACGCCGCACGACACCGCGAGCAATTTCCGCATTTCGTGGTTCAGCGAGGAGACGCTGGCGCTACACGCGGCTGAGCGCGCCTTCGGGCCCCTGCTCTGCAGCAACGTGCTGGTGGAGGACGAGATGCGCCGCGGCACGCTGCGCCAGCTCGACGGGCCAGTGATGGCGGGATTCTCCTATCGTCTGGTCGACATACCGAGTGCCAGCCGCAAGCGCAGCCTCGCCGCCTTCAGCGAATGGCTGAAGGACGAGGCGGCGACATTCCGCGCCCGGTCCGCGCTCGCCGTCACAGCATCACGGGCCGCGTGAAATAGGGCATTTCCTCGGTCCGGATCTGGTACTGCCCGTCCTGCACGAGCCGGTCGACATGGGCGACGATGTCCTCGAGCGGTGCGAACCACACGCTCTTGGTTGCCAGCACCTCTTCCAGCCACCGTTCCACCACACGCCAGCGCGCCAGGCGTCCGGTGAGGAACGGATGCCAGATGCCCATCCAGAAGCCACCAGCCTCGTACTGCGCCTCGAACTCCTCGAAGGATGCGGCAAGGCCCTCGGTGGGCGATTTGACCGGCATCATGTAGCCGATCTCCGCATAATGCGCGAAAGGCGGCCAGTCGTCGGATCCCCAATGCGGCGGCATCTCGTAGAGCGTCGCGCCGTTCGAGCGCATCAGATAGGGGATGTCGTCGGCCATCAGCGAGGAATCATAGGCGAAGCCGTGCTCGACCAGGAGGTCGATGGTGCCCTGCGTGGCATTGTAGACCGGGGCGCGATAGCCGCGCGGCTTGCGTCCCGTCATGGCGCGATGGACGTCGAGGGCGCGTTCGAACCATGCGCGCTGCTCGCTTTGCGAGATCTCGGTCGGGTCTTCATGGATGTAGCCGTGATGGCCGATCTCGTGGCCGCCCTCCAGGATCGCCTCCACCGCCTCGGGATAGCGCTCCATCGTCCAGGCCGGGATGAAGAAGGACTGCTTCAACCCCAGCCGGCGATAGGTGTCGAGGATGCGCGGCACGCCGACGGTCGGGCCGTAGCGCCCCATGGTGATCGGATAGAGCCGGTCGAAGCTGTCCTTGGGGCGTGCCACATGGATGAGGCTGTCCGCATCCATGTCGAAGGTGATGGCGCAGGCACAGCGGGCGCCATTGGGCCAGGGAATGGGATTGCGGATCATGCCGGATTTCCTTGATGTGACTGACGGAGCGCCACCTCGATTGCCAGGCCTGCCGCGAGCAGCCGGTCGTCCTCACCGCTCGGCAGCGAGAACAGGATGGACGTCGGCAGTCCCGCCTCGCCTGTTCCGGAGGGGAGCGCGATGCCGGGCATGTCGAGCAGGCTGCCGATCATGGTCAGCGACAGGCTGGCGAGATTGACCCGGGCGAAGAGGTCGATATCTGCTTCGAGCGGTGCGAGAAGCGGCGCCACGTGCTTGACCGTGGGCAGGACCAGCACGGCGCCATCCAGCTCGCGGGCGATCGCCACTATCAGCTCGCGTCGCGCCTGCCGCATCCGCGCGACCTGTTCCGGGTCGAGCATGGCGGCGGCTTCGAGCCGCGTGCGCACCCGTGGGTCGATCCGGTCGCGCCGCGGGCCTTCGACCACATCGCGCAGCAACGCCCGCGCTTCGGCGGCGCCGAGCCAGCCGAAGCGCGCCACCACATCCAGCGCTCCGGCGACAGCGCGGACGCGCGTGCAGACCACGCGGGCGCCCTGCCCGCTCAAGGCTGCCATGACGCCGAGCAGATTGTCCCGCACCGCGGGTTGAAGCTCGCCGTCTTCGAAAACGCCTTCGTCAACCACGAAGCGAAGCTCCGCGATCTTGGCCGGCGTCGCGGTCGGCGCCGCCAGCCCGCGCATGGCGGCGTCGAGCCGCGTGCAATCGCCGACCGTCCGGCAGATCGGCCCCAGGCTGTCGAGCGATGGGGCCAGCGGATGGACGCCGCGCATATCGTAGCGGGCCACTGAAGCCTTGTAGCCAACCAGGCCGTTGAAGGCCGCCGGCACGCGGATGGAGCCTGCCGTGTCGGTGCCGATCGCCGCCACCACGATGCCGCGCTGGACCGCAATGGCGGAGCCGGAGGAGGACCCGCCGGGCGCGCGGGGCTCGCCGCCTGCGAAATCCGCGATGGGGGTGCCGAAATGCGGATTGAGGCCGAGGCCGGAAAAGGCGAACTCGCTGAGATTGGTCTTGCCGAACGGGATGACGCCGCGCGCCTTGAGCGCCACGATGACGGGCGCATCGGCTTGCGCGGGCGCGATATCGGAGCGGGTGAGCGAACCCGCCGTGGTGCGGCTGCCGCGCACATCGATCAGGTCCTTGATCGCGACGGGGATGCCGTCGAGAGGGCCAAGCGCGCGGCCCAACTTCCAGCGTGCCGCCGCAGCCTCGGCGTCGCGACGAGCCTCTTCCTCGGACAATGAGATGAAGACGTGCTCAGCGGTGCGGACGCCGGCCAGCGCCGCTTCCATCAGCGCGACAGGGGTGACCTCACCTTCCGCGAGGCGCCGGGATATTTCCGCGAGGCTGTGCATCGGGGTTCGTCCGTGACCGGCTATTCCGCAGCGGCCTTGCGGGCACTGACCGCGCCGAACAGTTGATCGACCAGCACCGGGATCGCCGCATAGGCCTCGGCCACGGACTGCGCGTGGCGGGCGTCGTCGAACTCCTGATAGTCGATGGCGATGAGGTGGCACGCTTCGACGCCGAGATAGTGCGCGCAGGTGCGGATGTGGGTTTCGAGGTGGTTCATGTCCTCGCGCACGCCGCCCGGCCCGAAGCCGAACTCGCCGCGCGCGCTCAATATGACCAGCGTCTTGCCGCTCATGATCGGCTCGAGCGGGTAGTCGCCGCGTGCAAGGTCGAAGGTGAAGGTCTTGCCGATGCGGATCACCTTGTCGAACCAGGATTTCAACGCCGCCGGCATGCCGTAATTGTACATCGGCGTGCCGAGGACGATGAGCTGCGCGCGATCGAGCTCGTCGATCAGTTCGTCCGACAGGCGCAGTTCCTCGCGCTGCTCCGCCGTGCGCCGGCCCTCCGAGGTGAAAGCGGCGCCGATCCAGCGCTCCGAGACGATGGGCGGAGGGTCGCGGCCGATGTCGCGCGCAATCACCGTCGCATCCGGGTCACGTACCGCCCATGCCTCCACGAAGGCCTGCGAGAGCCGACGGCTCAGCGAGCGGTCGCCGCGTGCGCTGGCATCGATATGAAGAAGTGTCGTCATGGCCCGGCCCCTGGTGCGCTCGGCGGCTGGCTTGCCGCTCCCGCGGATGTTCCGCACCTCGTCAGGGTGTCCCGGAAGACGCCGGGAGCACTATCGACAATCTCTTCAGGACCGTTGAGAAGAACTCAACCTTCAAGAAAACCGCAGCATTCTCAGGTGTTTTTGTCGTTCTCCATGCAAAGGAACGGCACCATGCCAGGCGACCGTCAATATATATTTGAATGTCGAGCTTCTCTCATCCTGGTTTGAGAATTTCTCATTTTCCGGACAACGCGCCCTCGGTCGATATCGATCCTTCAGACGAAGACACAACTCGTCGATTTGAGAGGAAACGATGTCCAGGAACCCCGGATCGGAAGCCAATTCGCTCCACCATTCCAATTATGATGCGCTCGGGATCACCCCGGTTCCACCTTCCCACCGAACCTCGTCTCAACTGGACCAGTTCTGGATCTGGGCGGGCGCGAACATGGCGCCGATCAACTGGGTGCTCGGCGCGCTCGGCATCCGGCTCGGGCTCAGCCTCGTCGAGACCGTCACTGTCATCGTCATCGGCAACCTTTTGGGATGCGCGCTGTTCGGTGCCTGCAGCGTCATGGGGCACCGCACCGGCGTGCCGCAGATGGTGCTCTCCCGCCTCGCCTTCGGTCGGCGCGGCGCCTGGCTGCCGACGCTGATGCAGGTGCTGATGCCGATGGGCTGGGTGGCGATCAATACCTGGATCGTCCTCGATCTCGCCGTCGCCGCGCTGGAGCGGATGGGAATAAGCGGCGGCATCGAACTCAAATACCTCATCGCCTGCACCGTCATGCTCGCCCAGGTCGGCATCGCTGCTTGGGGCTTCAATGCCATCAAGTATTTCGAGCGCTACACGATGCCGGCCATTTTCTTGCTCATGGTGGCGATGACGGTGCTTGCCTTCCTGCGGATCGACGTACAGTGGCACGCGACGAGTATCACCGGCACCGCCAAGCTGGCGGCCATGAGCCAGTTGATGACCGCCATCGGCATTGGCTGGGGGATTTCCTGGCTGGTCTATGCTTCCGACTATACGCGCTTCACCCGGACGTCGCTCACCGGCCGACAGGTGTTCCGCACGACCTTCCTGGGGATGTTCATTCCAACCATCTGGCTGGCCTTCCTCGGCGCCGCGATCGCGTCCGGCGGCAACGGCTCCGACCCCGCGCAACTCATCATCGCGGCGTTCGGCGTGATGGCGCTCCCGGTGCTGCTCGTCCTGCTTCACGGACCGATCGCCACCAACATCGTGGTCATCTACTCCGCCGCGCTGGCGACGCTCGCCCTCGATCTGCGCCTGCCGCGCTGGGTGGTGTCCGTGGTGTCCGGCCTCGTCGCCCTGGTCTTCCTCTATCTCTTCCTGCAGTCGGGCGACTTCGCGCATGCCTTCGAGAACGTCATGGTCGCGATGGTGGTCTGGATCAGCCCGTGGGCCGGCATCACCCTGGCGGACTTCTTCCTGCTGCGCGGCGGCCGCGCTGACGTCGCCTCGCTCTATGCGCCGCACGCAAACTGCCCGTACGGCGATGTGAACGCACCGGGCATGTGGGCGCTCGGCCTCGGCGTTGTCGCCGCATGGTCCTGCCAGATGGGCACGGTCGAACTCACCCAGGGCCCCATCGCACTGGCATTGGGCGGGATCGACCTGTCGTGGCTCGCGGGAATGCTCGTCGGCGGCGCCAGCTACCTCGTGCTGCAGCGCCGGAACCAACCCCGCGAGGCGATGAGCGCGGCAGACCCGCTGGCCGTTCCCGCCACCCACGACGTGACCGTCTCCTGACCGTCACCCCCAGGACTGCCGCTTCTCCTGCCCCTCCGAAGGATATGCCATGACTGATACACTCGCGACCGACGTATTGGCGCAGAGCAACGTATTGAAGGCGCTGGCGGAAGGCGCAGCGGGCGATGCGTTTCTCGGCAATGTCGTCGAAATCGCCATCGTGACGCGCGATCACAGGCGCACCATGACGGGGCTCCATCGTCTCGGCATCGGGCCGTGGCGGGTCTACACCTTCAGTCCCGACAACACGCAGCATCAGACCTATCAGGGGCAGCCGAGCCCGTTCGCGCTGAAGGTCTGCTTCGCCCAGTCGGGCAACATGGTCTGGGAATTGATGGAGCCGTTGTGGGGACCGACAATATTCGCCGATTTCCTCGCCGCACATGGCGAGGGAATTCATCACGTCGCCTATGACTGCAACAATATCCCGTTCGAGGAACGCATTGCGGAGTTCGAGCGGCGCGGATTCCGGCTGGTGCAATCCGGGAGCTGGCTCGGCACCAACCACTTTGCCTTCTTCGATACCGAGGAACGCACTGGGACGTGCTTCGAGACCTATGCCTTCCCGCAGGAATGGGAATACCCCGAGCCGGAAGAGTGGTTTCCGCCGCGCTAGACCACGACGCGGAAGCCTGATCCGTTCAGGACGGCGCTGGCCAACCTTGAGCACCGGCGTCCTTCTTCTCGGAAATCTTGTTCTCGGCGATGAACCGCGCGGCGAGGATGAACGCTCCCATCGAGAAATCCTTGCCGTGCGCGGCGATCATCCGCTCCGCCAGTTCGGCTATTTCGGTGAAGAATCCGTCCTTGCTCTCGGTCTCGGTATCGTTGGGCATGGCGTACGCTCCTCTCGATGGTCGCAGGTCTATTTGAACATGTGGGAAGGCAGGTCGAGGACGCCGGCGCTTCCCTGCGATGCGCCGGCGCCGCCCTGCGATGCATGGAACGCCAGATGCTCGCCGTCGGGTGACCAGTCGAGCCCGCCGACCGCCCCCGGCGATGGATCGCGCACCACCAGTTCGTCGCGCGCCCCGATCCGGGCGATGACGATCACGCCGTTCTCATAGCCGAGGGCAAGCAGCGGGCGGTTCGGATGCAGGCGCACGACGGTGATGGCAACGAAGCCCACGCGACCAGTCTCGATGGTCTTCGGCTTGCCGTCGCCCGCATCAAAGCTCCAGACGATGGCGCGGAACGCACCGGCAGTGGCGAGCAGCCGGGAATCGGCGGACCAGTCGAGCGAGCGCACCGGGGCCGGGTAGTCCGGCAGGCGCAGGACCCGCCGCGTTTCAAGCTCGATCAGCGCAATGCCGCCATGGTCAAGGCCGGCAGCGAGGATGCGGCCGTCCGGTGACCACGCCAGCACCCGCGACGCCGCGAGATCGAAGCCGAGGCGCGCGGCACCATCGTCTTCGGCCGGCTCCACTGCGATGCGTCCATCGAAACCGAGCGCAATGTGGCGGGCGTCGGGTGACGGTGCCATGGCCCTGAGCGGCTCTTCATAGCGGGCAATGGCGCGCGCCGTCGCGTCGCCGGCGCCATAGCGCGCGACCAATCCGCCCGCGGCGACGAAGGCGACCTGCCGCGAGGTTGCGCAGATCGCCTCGACCGGTCCGCTGTCCATGTCCACCAGCGAGCGCACCGCTCCATCCGGCGCGACCGTGACCAGCCGGCCGCTGGCTCCGCCCACCAGGAAGCCGGCATCGCCGAACGGCGCGAGGCGGATCGGCGCCACGTCGATGGGTACGATGGCCGGAGGCGGCACTGGGCGCGAGCGCGTCGAGACGGTGGCGCGGCCGTTCTCGATCGACACCCGCCAGCGGACATTCGCGTTTTCCTCATCCCCCATTGACGCGAGGGCGAGCGTGCCGTCGCCCAGTGCGAAGCCGACGCTCATGCCGGAGGCATCGAAGGCCGAGGCTTCGACGCCGCCAAGCCGCCAATGCCGCGCCAGCAGGGCGAAGAGCGGCGAGACTTCGGCTTCCATGGCACTCATGAGATCTCGCTCCCTGTTTCCATCCGCCTCATGCGCCGGCGATGTGCCGGTCGATCTCCTCGAGCCGTGCATTCCACGCTTCGAGCTCGTCGGCATGCGTTGCGAGTTGCGCTGCGCTCGCCTCGACCTCGGCCCGCGCGGCGTCGAGTGTCGCGGCGTCGCATTCCGCGTCCTCCTCGCAGCTCGCGAGTTCGAGCTGGCGGCCGCCGAGCAATTGCTGGTCGCGGAGCTGGCGGGCATTGAGCCGCGCGATCTCCTGGACGATCTCCATGCGCCGGACGAACAGGTCGCGGATCTCCTCGCTCATGGTGCGTCGTCCCCGCCGGGCGCCGACACGCCTTCTCGCGACTTCCGCAGGTCCTCGATCTCGGTGAGGATCTCGCGCATGCCGCCGAGGCCGGAGCGGAAATGACGCTCGGCCGCCTCGATGTCGCCGCGCAGCGAATCCCACAGGTCGGTGCGCAGCATGTGCATGGCCTCATGGGTCATGTGCTGGAACATCCGCAACTCGAAGCGATGCCTGAGCGTGAGGCTGCTCAGCACGAACTCCGTCAGCTCACGGCTGTGAGTCTCGACGAACAGGCGCAATAGTGGATGGTCGCCATAGACAACGCCCGCCCGGGCAAGCTCGGCCTCGATGAAGCCGATGAAGTGCCGCGACAGCAGATCGAGGCCCTCGCCGGACAGACGCACCACAAAGGCCATGTCGCGATCGGCATGCGCGATGATCTTCGAAGCCGTCGCGGTGGCGCCGGCATTGGGCTCTGAGCCGTCCATGATCGTCTCGCCGTCCGCTTTCGCTGGCCTTATCCGCCCGAACGATACTGGTGGAGCTTGCGGTAGAGGGTGCTGCGGGAGATGCCGAGACGCTCGGCGGCGGCCGAGGTGTTGCCGCCGGAAGCCGCCAGCGTCTTTTCGATCAGCCGGCGTTCAGTCTCGTCGATCCGCGAAATCTCCTCATGCTCGTCGCGCCCAGCGCCATCCGCGAATGCAGGCGCGCGCTCCGAACGGTCCGAGCCAAACAGGTCCGCGACGAAATCCTCGGGAAAATCGTCAAAGCCGACCAGCCGGCTGGTCGACATCAGGAACAGGCTTTCGACGATGTTCCGCAATTCGCGGACATTGCCGGGCCACGCATAGCTCTCGAGCATGTCGAGCACCTCCGGCCTGAAGCGCAGCGGTTCGGCCGAATAGGTCTCGGCGGCCTGCGTGTTGAAGTGCTCGATCAGCAGCGGGATGTCGCCCCGGCGGGCGCGCAGCGGGGGGATGCTGATCTTCACGCCGCTGATCCGAAAATAGAGATCCTTGCGGAACCGGCCCTCGGCCGCCTCCAGCTTGAGATCGCGGTTGGTGGAGGCGACGAGGCGCACATCCACCGGCCGCGGCCGGCTGTCGCCGATCCGGTAGACCGCCTTCTCCTCCAGCACGCGCAGCAGATAAGGCTGCAGCTCGAGCGGCATCTCCCCGATCTCGTCGAGGCTGAGCACGCCGCCATTGGCGACCTCGAAACGCCCGGCGCGGCCTTCGCGCGTGGCACCGGTGAACGCCCCGGGAGCATGGCCGAACAGTTCGCCGCCGAGCAGTTCCTTCGAGACCGCGCCGCAATTGAAGGCGACGAAGGGCTCCTTGCCGGTTTCCTGTCCGCAGGCATGGATGAGCCTGGCAAACAATTCCTTGCCGGCGCCTGTCTCTCCCTCCAGCAGAATCGCGGCCTTGCCCATCGCCGCGCGCTCGGTGCGCTCGATCGCCGCCAGCAGCACATCACTGACGCCGATGATGGCGGCCCGCGCCTCGTCCACGGCGCGCCGGGCGGCGAGTTGGGTGGACGGCCGTCTCGGCGGCGCCTGGCGCGCCGGCGGCGGCAATATCAGCATCGCGCCGGAGAAGCTGCCGTCGAGCATCAACGGCTCGATACGCTCCATCAGCGCCCCTGGAACCGCGACCTCTCCGATCCCGCCGTGCCAGCGCTCGCCGTCGAGATCCAGCAGCCGGTCGCCGATCCTGAGTTCAGTCTCGGAGCTGAAGCTTCGCCAGCGTGCAGCCGCCACGTCGCAATGATGGATGATGCGGCCGAAGCGGTCGAGGAGGACGAAGCCATCTCCACGCACCGCTTGCCCGAGATGCGAGAGCGACGCTTCCAGAAGCCGCACCCGCTCGATCCGCATCTTGTCGGCAAGGGCGAGCTCGATGTGGCTGGCCGCCATCATGCCCAGCGCCACATTGTGGCGATGGAAGATGTCCTGCGGGCCGGAAAAATCGATGACGCCGATGACGCTGTTGTCGAGCGGGCTGAAGATCGGCGTGCCGATGCAGGTCCAGGCCTTCACGCCTTCGCAGAAATGCTCGGCCGCGCGCACATAGACCGGCTGGCCGGTGATCAGCGCGGTGCCGATACCGTTGGTGCCGGTAACGGTCTCTCCCCAGTTGGCGCCGACCTCCAGGTGGATGTCGTGGCCGGCGTCGATGGTCCTGGGATCACCGGTGGTTTCGATGACGATGCCCTGGCTGTCGGTGATCACCACCATGGTCGCGGTGTCGCCCAGCACTTCGGCGATCCGTCCAAAAGTCTTTCGGGTGGCGTCGAGGAGGTCGGTGTTCTGCCGTCGCAGCCGGTCGACCTCGTCGGTCGTGACGACGAGTTCGCTGCCGCGCCCTCGCGCATCGACGCCTGAGTGCACGCTGCGTTGCCAGGAACGCTCGATCACGCCGCGCACGAGCCCGGCGGCCGGCTTCCGATCGGTGGCCAATAACCGCTCCCACGCCTCCATCGTCGCCGAAGCGTCGTAGGAGGCGGCGTCGGCCGGATCGGACCGGCGGTCCTTGTCATCCCGGTCCGTCCCGCCCGGCGGCAGGGATGGCATGAAGGGGCGCTGCGGTTTGACCATGGGCGCTTCCGTGGGCATTCGGGCATCCATGAATGTGGTGGTGTCTTCCGGCCGAGGCCGGTGAAGAGGCGCTTGCGCGCGGTTCAGGCGCCACCGCTCGTTGTGTCGGCAATGCCGAGGCGCGACGCCAGTTCCTGCTTGAACGCCTCGTGGACCTCTTCGCCAGGCATCAACAGCCCGTCGAGGTCGAGGAGGCAGTTCAGCGCGTCGCCCTCGAGCGGATCGAAGAAGCCGTTCTCCCGGGTGGCGAGGCGGAAGCGCTCGCCCTCGGGCCCGCGCCGCAATTCGCCGAGGAACAGCACCTGCCGGCTGGTCTCCTCGTCGACCACCACGACACGGTTGTTCGGGCTGATCCGCACATAAGGCCGGGTCGAGGTGCTGCGGTCGGTCGGCTGATAGCCCGCCACCGTATTGCGTTCAGGCTCCGTGACGACGGGAGGCGCCGAGCGCGCCTGCCGGATCTCCTGCCATCGGCCGCCGCTAAGATGATTGGCGAGACGCTCGATGGTTGAGCGATTATTCTCGATCAATTTCCTGACGGCGACATCCTCTTTGCGAGGACCGTCATTCTTGGTGATGATATAAACCACCATTCCCTCCCGTTATTTATGTCGACATCATGAATTCAGCTTGAAAGCTGAGATGAGTGATGCCGCTTTATTTATGGACCGCAATTTATCATGCCTCCAATCTGACGTCACTTGCCTGTCATCGAGGGGGCGGCGGACAGCGGCGTCCGCCGCCCCCTCGGCATCAAGCCGGTACCGGCTCGCGTGCCAGACCCACGCGATACAGCGCTCCGGCGAGCACGGCGCCCACGCAGCGGTGCGGTGGCGTCGCCGTCGTCAGGCGCGCCCGAGTTTCTCGGCACCGCCGCCGAGCGCGGGACCGGCGGTGGGGTCGATATGTTCGGGGATGTCGGCCACCAGGGTGTTGGTCGACAGCACCAGGGTGGCGACGGAGGCGGCGTTCCTCAGCGCGGTGTAGGTGACGCGGACCGGATCGACGATGCCGGCCGATATCATGTCGGTCATCTCGCCGGAGGAAGCATCGAACCCGACACCCGCAGGTGCCGACCTGAGGCGATCAAGGACGGTGTCGGGATCGTAACCGGCATTGCGCGCGATGAAGGCAGCGGGACGCGAGAGCGTCTCGCTCACCAGGCGAATGCCCTCGCCGACATCGCCATTGAGATTGCCGAGTTTGGCCCTGACGATCGGCGCGCATTGCAGCAGCGCCGTTCCACCGCCGGCGACGATGCCTTCCTCGGCTGCGGCGCGGGTCGCGTTGAGCGCGTCATCGATGAGCTGGATCTTGCGCTTCTGCTCCACCGGCGTCACCCCGCCGGCATAAATGATGGCCGTCCCGCCGGACAGCTTGGCGAGCCGCTCCTTGAGCTTGTCCTGCTCGATATTGGGGGGCGCGAGCTCATGCTGCCGGGTGACCTGGGCACGCCGCGCCGCAACAGCCTCGGCATCGCCGCCTCCCCGCACGATCACGGTCTCGCGGGCGCTGGCGCGCACCTGCCGGGCGCCGCCGAGATCCTCCAGGGTCGCATCTTCCAGCCGGCCGCCGAGCTCGCGCGCGATGACGCGGCCACCGGTGATGATGGCGAGATCGTCCATCATCGCCTTGCGCCAATGCCCATAGTCCGGCGGGTTGACGACCAGCACCTTGCCACGGTTGCCCTCGCCGAGCAGCGTGACCACGACGTCGGGCGCGATCTCCTCGGCTACGATCATCAACGGGCGCCCGGTCCTGGCGACGGCGGCGCGGATGCCGGCGATCTCCTCCGGCGTGCGGATCTTGAGGTCGGTCAGCAGGATGTAGGGCTCCTGCAGCACTACCTCCATCTTCTCGATGTCGGTGACCATGTGGTGCGAGATGTAGCCGCGGTCGAACGACATGCCCTCGACCACGTCCAGCGTCGTCTCGATGGTGAGCCCGTATTCGGAGCTGATGATACCGTCGCGGCCGACCCTCTCGAGCGCGTCGGCGACCAGGCTGCCGAGATGGGCATCGGTCGCGGCGATCGTCGCCACCGCTTCCAGCATATGCCGCTCGCCGGCGGGCCGGGCCTGGTCCTTGAGGGTGCTGACGACGAGATCCACGGCCGTGTCGATGCCGCGGCACAGGTCGATCGGCTTGGCGCCGCGCTCCAGCGCGGCGACGCCGTTCTGGATGAGACCATTGGCCAGCACCATGGCGGTGGTGGTGCCGTCGCCGGCGACCTCGTTGGTCTGCATCGAGACCTCGCGCACCACCTGCGCGCCCATATTCTCGAAGCGGTCGGGCAGCTCGATCTCCGAGGCGATGGTGACGCCGTCGCGTGAGACGATGGGCGTGCCGATCGGCCGGTCGACCATGGCGTTCATGCCCTTCGGCCCAAGCGTCGCCTCGACGGCGGCAGCGAGCTTGCCGACGCCCCGGGCAAGGGCACGGCGGGCTTCGATATCGTGCAGGATCCGTTTTGCCATGGCGTTTTCCTCTCCTCGATCGTTTCTCTGTTGTGGGTCGCCCGGGATCGTCGGCCCGAGGCTCAGAACGCCATCGGGGCATGCGCCGGGATTTGCGTGTCCGGCCTTGCGCGGGTCCCGCCCAGCGCGCAGCCGGAGCAGGCCTCCGCCTTGCCGGCTGCGCCGCACGCGTGCTCCTCACCGGGCTCGGCCGGTTCGACGTGATGCTCGCGATAGCGGGCCTCGGACAGGCCGCGGCACAGCGCGCCGTTCGCCTCCATATTGATGCGGATGGCACGCAGTGCGCGCAGGTGCGCCGCCAGTCCGGAGGCCGCGATCGGCTCGCCCTCCAGGGTGACGAAGGCGAGATCCTGCGGCCCGGCGGCGAGCCCGCGTTCAAGCAGGAGGGAGCGATAGCGCGGCTTCTGCCGCAGCCCTTCCGCATCGCGCACCGTGAAGCGATCGAAGCGGGCGAGATCCATCGCCACCAGTTCGGCGTCGGTGCAGCCGGCGCGTCGGAAGCCGAGCATCACCGCCTCCTGGCGCCGCTGGAAGGCCTTCCTGAGGAAGGTCTCCCGCAACTCCTCGATGCTGCCGCCGACCTGATAGCCGGCGAACGCATCCGCGAAGCTGAGACCGAGCTCGACGCCGCGATTGACCTCGTCCGAGCACATATGGTCCTCAAGGCGCGGGCGCACCTCGCCGACCCATGGCAGGGCACGCACCGCGCGGGCGATGTCGTCGGCCATCAGGAAGGCGAAGTTCGGCGAGCACCAATAGGTCGGTAGCCGGAACCGGACGTAGACGCCGCCATCCGCATCGATGTCCACATCCTCCACGAAGCCGAGATCGACGATGGATTCGTCGAGCTCGGGATCCATGACGTGCGAGGCGCGCTCCCACACCGCTGCCGTGCGGCGATCAAGGCTGGCCGAGCTGCCCATCGCCCTACTCCGCCGCTACCGCCAGCGAGGCGTCCTTGAGCTTCGCCTTCTGCGCCTCGACATCGACGCCGTAGAGGCGAGCGGCGTTGAGCCCGAGGATCTTGCGCTTGGCCTCGCGCGTCAGGTCGACGCCGTGCTCCTGCTTGATGTCGTCGGGGATCTCGAAGTTCCAGAACTTCTCCACCAGCCAGCGCGGCGTCCAGATCGCGTAGTCGCTGCCGAACAGCAGCTTGTCCTCGCCGACCCAGAACAGCAGCTCGCTGATGACTTCGGCGAAATAGCGCGGGCGGGAATGGATGAAGGGCAACGCTACGGCGAGGCCGCCATAGACATTGGTCTCCTGCACCGCGATCCAGCAGAAATCGTCGAGCCTCGGCAGGCCGCAATGCTCGATGATGAAGTTCAGGCCCTGGAAATCGGTCGCCGCATGGTCGACGTCGTGGACGTCGAACGCATCCTTGTCGAGCGGGATGATGGTCGGGCCCTTGTGCACGTGGATGTTGGTGATGCCAAGCTTCTGGCACAGCTCGAGGCAGCGATAGGCGCTCGGGTCGGTGAGCTTCCAGCCACGGGACTCGCCCTTCCACTCGGCGGTGTAGAGCTTCACGCCCTTGACGCCGTAATTCTCCTTCATGAAATGAATGTATTCGAGGGCCTTCTCGCCATCGCGCGGATCGAACGCCCCGTTCACGATGAAGCGGTCCTTGTAGGCCTTGGCGATCTCGAGGTTACGCTCGATGGTGTTGAAGCCATTCTTGTAGAATTCGGTGAGATAGGTCGACTGCACGATCGCCATGTCGTCGGGACCGTCGACGAACAGATCGTGGTGCATCTGCTCGGCGCTGTATTTCTCGAACTTGTCCTTGGCCCAGAGCTTGTCCTTTGGGCTCAGGGCGGTGTGGTAGGCGTAGAAGCAGTCGATGAACTGCTTGCCGTGAATATTGCTCTGGTTCTCCGGGCTGCCGTCCCAGAAGTGCGTATGACCATCGATGATGAAGACCTCTTCACCGTCCGGCGTCCTGAACATCGTCCCTCTCCCGTTCATCGGAATGCATGTGCGCGTGGCGTCGCGTCGGGCGCCGATTTTCGTGCCGGCCGGGGAAGGCACCTGCCCTCCCCGCCGAGCCTGTCCCCGGTTACTCGATGTATTGGCGTATTTCGTCCATGTCGCCGAACAGGGTGACCGTATTGTCGTCGACCCGGATCATGCGTCCGTAGTGAGTGGACGTATTGACCTCGAAGATTTCGGCGGTCATCTCCTTGCCGAGGATCTCGCTGATCTCGTCCATCTTGAAGACCAGCTTGCCTTCACCGTCGATGCGGATCAGCGCGGGCTGATAGGTCACCGTCACGGCGGGCTTCTGCCCCATGAACTCGGCGATGGCGCGAGCCTCGACGCTGTCATTCATGGTAACGCCGCACTGATGCGAGATCGTCTGGTTGAAGACGATGTCGCCCATCTTCTGGAAGATGTTGTGGTTGGTGGCGGACCGGGAGGATACGGACATCTGTGCTCACTCCTTGGGAAGATCGAGACCGAGCTCGCCCAGGATCTTCTGGATGCGCTCGACCGACTGCGCGCGCGCATCGGAATACTGGACAGGCTTGGAATGCGGCTGCGACCAGATGGGCTGCAGGCCGGCGGCTGCCTTGTTGGCGAGCCCCACATGCTTGTGCAGCCAGGTCTGGAACAGGAGCTTGTTGTGCGCGCCGTGTTCCGGGTCGTGTGCCAGCAGGTGGAACAGGTCGATCGCGTTGGCGAGGTTGCGCTCGTAGTCGGCCTCGGCCGCCGAGATCACCGGCGGCGTGATGAAGTCGCCGTTCGGGGACGCCGCCTGCATCAGGAAGCCGCTGCGGAACAGTTCGCCGACCAGCGGCTCGAACACGATGTTGGTGGCGAAGTACTGCTCGAGATAGTCCGTCGCGCCCATGATGGACTCGACCGCCTCGCGCGTGCCCTGCCAGATGCCGTCTTCGAGCCAGGTCCGCTTGCCGGCCTCGTCGTCGAAATTGCCGATATCCATGCCGATTTCGGCAAGATACAGCGTGATGTCCTGGGCAAGGCGCAGCTTGTACGACGAGTTCGTCAGCGTCGCATTGTTGATCATCTGCGTATAGCCGTAGCGCTGTGCCTGCATCAGCGACGTGCCGAGGCCGAACTCGACGTGCTTCCACGCGCCGAGATGGTTTTGCAGCACTTTCACCCAGGCCTTGTCGAACGCCTTCGGCGCACCGGACTTGCGGCCATTGGCGATGACTGACTGCACCATCCCCTCGATCTTGGACTGGCGCTGATAGTGGGTGCGCTCCCACTCCTGGTCCGGCGCGCGGAACAGGTGCCAGTTGGAACTCAGCGCCGCGGTGTTGTCCTTGGAATAGGCGCCGCGCCCGTCGGGAAAGGAGATGATCCAGTCCTGCAGCAGATAGCGCTCGGGATCCGGCTGGACGTCGACGGTGACGTCCTCATAGTGGGTCGCGCGCTTGCCGCGCGGCTCGAAATAGCGGTACTTCCGGCTATCGGAGTCGGCAAAGATCGCCGAACCCGCGGCTCCCGACTTGACCGGTGCCGTTTCTGTTGCAGACATGATGGTCCTCCCTTTTCTTGATGCTTGGGAAATACTTTGTTCAGGCGTGGGCCAGCTCGGTGGCGCTGGAAGCCGGCGTGAACTTGTCGAAGAAGATGCGGTCGGTTGAGACGTCATTCATCTGCAGGACCGGCACCAGGGCCTCGATCATGGGCTCGGGGCCGCAGGCATAGACGTCGACATCCTCGCCGAACGAAAGCCTGCGCAGATGGGCGTTCAGCACCTCGTGGACGAAGCCGCGCTCGCCGGTCCATTCCTCGTCCTCGCCCGTATTGGACAACGCGGGAATGAAGTGGAAGCGGGAATTTTCCTCCGCCAGGCGCGCAAGTTCGTCGAGGTAGAACAGGTCCTTGGCGGTTCGTGCGCCGTAGAAGAAATGGACTTCGCGATCCTCCCCGCTTTCCAGATGATCGTGAAGGATCGACCACAGCGGCGACATGCCGGAGCCGCCGCCGACCAGTATCAGGGCTCCTCCCTTGTCTTCCCGTCGGAAGCAGGTGCCGAACGGTCCACGGACGTCGAGCCGGGTTCCGGGCTTGAGGTCTCCGTCGAGACGGGAGGAGAATTGTCCGTTGGGGTACTTCTTGATGATGAACGCAAGCTCTTTGCCTTCGACCGGCGTATTTGCCATGGAAAACGAGCGCGTAATCTTCTCTGGTCCCGGGAGCGTGATATCGACATATTGCCCCGCCCAGAATTTGAGAGGCTGATCGAGCACGATCTCCAGACGCCTTATGTCGTGGGTCAGTTCGACGACCCGCGTTACCTGCCCTTCGAGATTGCGAACGGGTATCGATTTCGACAGTATTTCCTCGTCGAAATTGAGTAGATCGACCTCAATGTCCGAATAGGCCAGCGTGCGGCACAGCAATATGTGGTTCTGATCCCGTTCCATCTCGTTGAGCGCGAAGGTGGAATACGGTTTCAGCTCGACCTCGCCCTCGTTCAGCACGCATTTGCAGGCGGCGCAGCGTCCTTCCTTGCAGCCGTGCGGCAGGGCGATACCCTGGCGGAAAGCCGCATCGAGGACGGTCTCGCCCTCCTTGACCTCGAACTCGACGCCGACCGGGCTCAAGCGGACGGTATAGACGTCGCCCATCGCGCGACCTCCCCTTGAATTTCTGGAGTGAACCCTTGGTCGATGCGGGACTGGGAAGCCCGGTCCCGCCCGACATTCAGTTGCAGGGGTTGATGGTGAAGCCGGCGCGGTATTCGGCGAGATGCTTCTCGCGCTGGCCCTCGCTCATCTCACGCAGGGTGATGAGCGGGCTCTTGATGGTGAACCCGCGCACGTCATCGAGGGTCCACATCTCCTTCTCCTCGAAGCGCAGATGCGGCTGCGGGATCAGGGTCTTGCCGTCGGTGCGGACGAAGCCGAGGTCCTGGATGGCGTCGGCGAGATCCCAGTCGTGGTAGCAGCTCTCCCATTCGCGCCGGCCGCTGAACCGGCCCATCGCCGGAGTCGGGCGACCCTGGTATTCGCTCGCAAAGGCCTCCACTGCGGTCCAGCGGTCGAGTTCATGCGCGAAGGTGTGCAGCTTGCCGTCGATGGTGTCGGTGACGATGTCCTCGCGGACCACGCACGGCACCATGCTGCTCCAGCACCGGTGCGGATAGACATATCCGGTATCGGTGTTGAATGTCATGTTGGTCTGGCCGCGGTGCGAGAGCTTGTCGTACCACTTCCAATATTCGCCGAACTGCGCATACCAGCCCGGATACTTGTGCTCGAACCACTCGAAGTCCTTATCGGTCTGGGCTTCGATGCGCCAGAAATTCAGCGGCCAGCCGACCGAGAAGAACTGCGCGATCTTGTGCACATAATGCTTCTCGGTGATGCGCTTCCAGGCGGTCTGCACGTCATCATGATGGATCTTGATGCCGTACTTCTCCAAGGGCAGCATGTAGGTGCGATAGTAATCCTCGAAGATCCAGCGATGCCACATCTCCGCGTAGGATTCCTTGTTCTTGTCGCGGTTGGTAGTGCCGTATTCGATGAAGGTACCGATGGCGGCATCGACGATGGCGTGGTTCTGCCAGAAGGCGTAGCGCATGTCGCGCTCCAGCAGGAGGTGGTTCTCCGGCTCCTTCAGCATCGACATCAGCATCGAATGGCCGTTGCCGACATGCCGGCTCTCGTCGGACTGCACCGACAGGAACACCGTGGGCAGTGCATAGTCGCCATTGCGGGCGGCTTCCGACGGCATGGCAACGAACAGCGTGTTGGTGAACGCCGTCTCCGCCACGACGGTCAGGTATACGTTGGCGGAGGTGATGGCATCGCCGGTGATGAAGCCCTCACCGAACTGCCGGCCGATAGTGGTCGCATAGCACTTGCCGAAGGCTTCTTCGGTGATATCGAACCCGGCGGGGTCGATATAGTTCTCCATGTACCACTTCTTCAAGTTCATCTGGATGGTCGAGTGACGAAACTCGTCCACCATCTGCATGGTGAAGCCGGTACGCAGGTCCTCGCCGGGCGCCAGGCGGCCGACCATCGCCATGGAGCGGGCCGCCGAGATCTCGGGGAACGGGATGATGGCGAGGAAGAGCTTCATCCACTCGACCCAGCGCGGCTCGACATTGCGGAACATGTCGCCGCGCAGCGCCGCGTCGAGCGCGCCGTAGACGCGATTGTCCTTTTCCTCCTGCATCGGGAAATAGGACCGCAGCACCTGCTTCATCGGGTCCTTCGGCGCCTTGGTGATCTTGTAGTCGGTCGGGAAGGTCATCGCCTCCTGGACATAGGAGGGGTTCCAGCCGAGATCGGCGATCTTCTTGGCCGCATCGGCGACGGAAATGCCGCGCTGCGCGGTGATCTTGTTCAGGGTCAGTGTACTCGTCATTATTGCCATCCTCCTCTTGGGGCGGAGTCCACGGTCAATTCCCTCCCGCGGCGTGGTGCGGCTTTCCCGCCACCCCGGCCGTCGGGCTTCGGACATGAGCAGTCGCTCGCCCGCCGCGGCGGGCTCGACGTGGCAAAGGTCTGCGATGCCATGGGCGTGCTTGAAAGCGGCGCACGGCTTAGAGCATTTTCCGCAAAAGTTGAATGACTTTTGCGATCAGAAAATGCTCCAGCCTATTGAATCTAGAGCACTTTCTTGTCGTTCGGATGATTCCATCCGAACGACAAGGGCTCTAGCTGGCGCCCGAGCCGGCGGGCTCATCGCCCGTCCGGCAGCATCCCTTGGCTTCTCCCCTTCGTTCTTGTCGCGGCTCGTCCCGTGGGACCAGTCAGCATTGTTCTAATGTCAATCTGGCAAGTGTCGTGCCAAGTTGTCGCATTAGCCATTTCAACGTCTTCGCGTCGTTCAGGCTTTCATGCCAGCGCGCAAATTGAACTGTTTTGCGAATTGGCAGTGTACAAGTGTTTCATTATGCGAATATTTTGCACTGCAAAAAGTAATACGGTAACGAATACTTACCTAGGTATTTTGCACTGCACAAGTCGAGCAGACATCGCTAAACGATGATGATATTTATTATCCCACACCCGTCGCACGGAACTGTCAGGGGATCAGTACCGCCCTGCCATGGATCTTCCCGTTGTGCAGGTCGTGCAGCGCCTGGTTCGCATCCGACAGCCTGTATTCCGCGGTCGCGAGCTCGACGAGGCCGCGGTCTGCCAGCGCCATCAGTTCCGTGAGCTCGGCCCAGGTGCCGACCAGGTTGCCGATGATGTTGCGCTCGGAGATGATCAGGTCGACGGTCGGGATGCGGATATCCTCGCCATAGCCGACAATGTAGTAGCTGCCCATCGGGCGCGTCATGGCGAGGCCCTTGGAGGTGGTGCCTTTCTCGCCGACGAAGTCGATGACCGCCTCCGCGCCGTTGCCGCCGGTCAGTCCCAGGACGGCCTCCACCTCATCGCCGTCGGCCTTCACCGTCTTGTCGGCACCGCTCTTGCGGGCGAGTTCGAGCGAGGCATCGGACTTGTCGACCACGATGACGTCGGCCGCGCACATCGCCTTCAGGCACTGGATGCCGATATGGCCAAGGCCGCCGGCGCCGATCACGACGCAGCTCTCGCCCGGCAGCAGGTGTCGCGTGGCCTTCTTCACGGCGCGATAGGCGGTGAGGCCGGCATCGGCATAAGGCGCCACGTCCTTCGGCGCCAGCGAGCGCGGCAGCGGCACGATGTTGCGCTCGGCGGTGCAGATGAACTCGGCATAGCCGCCGTCGCAGTCGAGCCCGGGGAACTTACCCGGCCCGTGCATGTCGAAGCCGCGACGGCAGGCGAGGCAGGTTCCGCCGGTGATCTTCGGATGCACGATGACGGGATCGCCCTTCTTCAGGCCCTCGACCTCCTTGCCGACCTCCTCGACCCAGCCGGCATTCTCGTGGCCCATGATGAGCGGCAGCAGGGCGTCGCCGTTCGGGTCCATGTGCGGCTTCCACACACCCTCGATGATGTGAAGGTCAGTGCGGCACACGCCGGCGCCACCGATGCGGACGATCACGTCCGTGGACTTCGTGATCCTGGGGTCGGGAACATTCTCTTCCGCCACCCAGCGCCCAGCGGTCAGGCGTTCGTCGTAGGATCTCAGGACTTGCGCCCTCATGGCTCCCTCCATTGCCGGCGTATGTGCCGGCTTGTTGGGACCACCAACGCAGCAACCGTGCCAATCGGTTTATTCCGGCTTTATCAAAGACTTCGCGAATTCAGGAGGTTCAACGCGCGTCCATTGGATGAACAGGCGCGGATACGAGTGTTCAGTTTCTGGATATTGCGCTTCGCCGATTTTGCGCGGAACCTGCCGGAAAACGACAAGGGTCAGGCGCTGGGAGCGCCGAGGAGACGCCATGCCACCCCTCTCCAGCATCGAGCGCGCGCGCGCGGCCCTCGAGGCCGGCGGACGCTTTCCTGCCGGGATGCTGTCGCCGGAGATCGCACTGAGCTGGGAGCGCTGTGTCGCCGGCGGCCTCGATCCTTCCGGGCGACCGGAGGAGGTCGTCATCTCCTTTGCGCAGGTGAAGGCGCGGCGCGAGGAGCGCGCGATGCTACGCCGCCTCGCCAGCGTCCAGATGCAGTTGCTCTACGAGCAGATCGCCGGCTCCAACTTCATGATCGCGTTCGCCGATGCCGATGGCGTCGTGCTCGACACGCTCTGCGACCAGCAGTTCGGCGAGAGCGATGCCGGGCGGGCCATCATGCCGGGCAGCGTCTGGCACGAGGAACGCCGCGGCACCAATGCGCTCGGCCTGGCGCTGGTCCAACGGGCGCCCGTCGCCATTCATGGCCGCGAGCACTTCTTCGCGTGCCACGGCCATCTGAGCTGCATGGCCGTGCCGATCTTCGATCCGGCCGACCGCCTGGTGGGACTGCTCGATGCGTCGAGCCCCAACGAGGCCCGCCAGCAGCACACCCATGCTCTCGTGCGCATGGCCGCGGCGGCGGTCGAGAACGGCCTGATGATCGAGGATCGTGGCGACCTGCTGCTGCTCGCCTTGCATCCGCGCGCCGAGTATCTCGACACTTTGTCCGCCGGCCTGGTGGCGTTGTCGCTGGACGGTGAGGTGCTGTCGCTCAACCGCCCTGCCCGTGCCTTGCTCGCCGGCCTCGATAGCCATCCGGGCGGTACGTTCGAAAGCCTCTTCGACGCCTCGTTCGCAGCAGTCATCGAGGAATTGCGGCTGCGCGGCATCGTGCGCATACGCGACCGCGCGGGAAGCGCTGTGTATCTGGTTTGCCGCCGCTTCGCCGGACGTGACGTGCGGGATGAGCCGTCGCCTCGCCCCATACCGACGCGCATCTCTCCCCCGGCGACTGAGTTCGTCTGTGCCGATCCCGTGCTGCGCCACGCGATGAGAGGCCTGGAGGCTGCGACCCACACCCCTCTCGCCGTGCATATCCATGGCGAGACCGGCACCGGCAAGGAACTCATGGCCCGCCATGTCCACAAGCTCAGCGGCCGTACCGGGGAATTCGTGGCGGTCAATTGCGGCGCGGTGCCGGAGTCCCTGTTCATCGCCGAACTGTTCGGCCACGAGCGTGGTGCCTATACCAACGCCCGTGCCGAGGGATCGCCAGGCCTCATCCGGCTCGCCAACAAGGGCACTCTCTTCTTGGACGAGGTCGGCGACATTCCGCTTCCCGCCCAGACTGCGCTGCTGCGCTTCCTCGACACGATGGAGGTGCGCGCGGTGGGCGGCGCGAAGACCGTTCGCGTCGACGTGCAGATCGTCTCCGCAACCAATCGCGACCTCGCCGCGGCTGCTGCGGCCAATCAGTTCCGCGCGGATCTCTATTATCGGCTCAATGGTTTCCCGGTTCGCCTGCCGCCGCTCAGGGAGCGCAAGGACTTCGACGACATCGTGCGCCATCTGGCAGCGCAGCAGGGACGGGACATTCCGATCGACGATGCGGTTCTCGATCTGTTGAGACGCCAGCCTTGGCCGGGAAACATTCGCGAGTTGCAGAACTGGGTCCGCAGGGCCTGTCTCGAGGGAGCGTCGGCCGACATCACCGCTGTCGACGGCTCCGGCCTGAGGCCGCCCGATGTATGTAGCCATTGCGCCGGCACGATGCTGAGCCGGAGCAAGTGCCGCCAGATCCGCGAAACCTACGCAAATACTGGCATGAATGTCCAAATGACGGCGCGTTTGCTGGGTATCTCGCGGACCACCGTCTACAAGCACATAGATGTCGGAGCAGATGAATGATAGGCGCCGGCACCCCTGGCGCGAGCCATGGCACAGGTCAGAAGCGGTCGGCGCGAAAGGGGTGCAGATCGATCGATGGCGGCTTGCCGGCAGCAAGCTCCGCGACCAGCCGGCCGGTCACCGAGCCGCCGATCAGGCCCTGATGGCCGTGGCCGAAGGCGAACAGGACGTTCGCATGCCGGGTCGAACGGCCGATGACCGGAATGCTGTCGGGCGTCCCCGGCCGATGCCCCATCCAGCGCGTCACCTCGCCGACCTTGAGGTCCGGGAACATGTGGCGCGCCTGCCGCAGCAAGATGTCGGCGCGCGTCATGTTCGGCTTCGCTGTCAGCCCGGCGAACTCCACCGTGCCCGCCAGCCGCAGCCCGTCCTCCATCGGTGAGGCGACGAATTTCCGCTCGGCGGAAATGGTCTGGATGCGCAGGCCCGTCTCGGCGCCCTTGACCATGATGTGATAGCCGCGCTCCGTTTCCAACGGCACACGCGTACCGAGCTGGCGCGCGAGTTCCCCCGACCAGGCACCGGCGGCGAGCACCACCTGCCCAACCGGCCGCGTCCCGGCATCCGTGCGCACCGCGGTCGGCCCCGCCGCGCCGAACTCGAAGCCGAGGGCACGTGCCCGGACGAACCGGGCGCCGTTGCGGGTAGCGAGCTCGGCGAGGCGGGCAACCAGGCGGCCGGGATTGGGGCACTGCCCCTGCTCGGGGAGATAGACCCCGCGCTGGAAGATCGGTGCCAGTGCCGGCTCAAGCTGACGCAGCTCATCCCGGCCGAGAACCTCGACCTTGACGCCATGCTGGCGGCGCAGGCCGAGCGAATAACCGCTCTTCTCCGGCCCCTGCGGGTCCTCATAGACAAAGAGCTGGCCGCGCTGCTGGATCAATTCCTCGCATCCGGCCTCGCGCACCAAAGGCTCGTAGCATTCGAAGGTGAGGCGGTGCAGCGCGCGCATCGCCGCCGAGATCTCCTCGACCCGCGCCCGGCGCCCGCTCGCCAGGAAGCGCAGCAGCCACGGCAAAGCCTGCGGCAGATAGGCGAGCCGCACATAAAGCGGCCCTTCCGGATCGGCGAGCCATTTCGGGATCTGCCGCAGCATGCCCGGCATCGCGTTCGGGATGCAGGAGCCCGGGCAGATTCCGCCGGCATTGCCGTAGGAGCACTGGTCCTCTGAGCCGGGGGCTACGGGGTCGATCACCTCGACCTCGAACCCCTCGCGCAGCAGATAGTTCGCGGTGCAGACACCGATGATGCCTGCACCGATGACGGTGACGCGCCGCGACGCGCAGTCGATGACGCCGGTCATGGCCGGGTCACGGCGCGAAGTTGTCCGGCTTGCCGGAGCGGAACACCGGCAAGGCGCGGGCGACGGTATTCTGCAGCATGCGGAAATCCGACAGATACGCCATGAACTGGTAGCCGAGCTCGCGCATCTCCTGCGCATACTGCACCGAGCCGGTGTGGATGCCCGGGATGACGCCGGCTTCCTTGGTCTTGGCGGCGATGAACCTGATCGCCTCATAAACCTCGGGCTTGCGCGGATCGAACCCGGCCGGCCCGCCCATGGCGAGCGAGAGGTCGGAGGGGCCGACGAAGATGGCATCGAGGCCGGGCGTCTTCAGTATGTCCTCAAGGTTTTCGAGGCCTTCCACGGTCTCGATCATGGCGAAGGTCATGATCGTCTCATTGGCCATCTTGATGTAGTCCGGCCCGCCATAGAGCGAGGCGCGCAGCGGGCCGGCGCTGCGCTGGCCCACCGGCGCGTAGCGGCAGGCGCGCACGAAGGCTTCGGCGTCGGCGCGGGTGTTGATCATCGGGCAGATCACGCCATAGGCGCCGGCGTCGAGGATGCGACCGATGATGGACGGATCGTTCCACGGCGCGCGTACCATCGGGGTGGCGTCGGAGGTCGAGATCGCCTGCAGCATGGGCAGCATGTCGGTGTAGTCGATGGCACCGTGCTGCAGGTCGATGGTGATGGCGTCGAAACCCAGCTTGGCCATCAGCTCGGCCGAGACGGTCGCGGGTATGGCGAGCCATCCGGTTATCACTTCGCCGCCCGCGAGCAGCGTCGTGCGCATCTTGTTCTCTCTCATCTTTCTGGTTCCTTGCTCTTCAGCCGTTCAGGATCAGGTCCGCGGCCTTCTCGGCGATGGCGATGGTGGTGATGTTGGTGTTGGCGCTGCAGATCGAGGGCATGATGGAGGCATCCACCACCCGCAGCCCCTGGACCCCGCGCACCCGGCAACTGGCGTCGAGCACCGCCATCGGGTCGCCGTCGGCGCCGAGCCGGCAGGTTCCCGAGACGTGCCAGCCCGGCCAGACCGTGGACTTGACCCACTCGGCGATCGCCGCGTCGTCGCGGGCCATGGCGTGGATCTGCTCGGTGGTGCCGAAGCGGCGCCTTATCAGCGTGTCGCGCGCGAACGGCGCATAGTCGAACAGCGCGGCGGCGGCGGCGGTCTTCAGCCAGTTGGTGGGCTTGCGCACGCTCAGCGCGCGCACCGCGTCGGTATAGCCGGCGAGGAACCAGGTGTTGATGCCGGCCTGCACCGCCGGGCTCTCCATGATGCGGTAGAGCCGCTTGAAGCCGTCGACCAGGCGGACGAGGTCGCGTCCATCCGAGGCGAGGTTGAGGTCGACTTCCGGCTCGACGGCCGGGTCGGCGCTGTTCAGCCGCACGGTCCCGGTCGAATAGGATTTGTTCACGCAGACATTGAGCGCGCCGAGGCTGCGCCCGAGCGGATGCCAGCCGGCGCGATTGACCGGCATGAGCAGCATGTCGCCGGGATCGCACCCCTCGACGCCCGAGGAGTAGCGCACGCCGAGGAAGATGTGCCGTCGCATGGACCGCGGCAGCCGGGCCGGTGGCTTGAGGTGCGCGCCGACGGCGAGGTGAGGGTGCTCCGTCAGGTTCTCGCCGACCCCGGGCATGTCGGCCACCACCTCGATGCCGTGATGCCTGAGATGGCCCGCCGGGCCGACGCCGGAGCGCATGAGCACGGCCGGCGAATGCAGCGCGCCGGAGGAAACGATGACCTCGCCGGCTTCCACCCGCTGGCGCTGCCCCCCGCGCACGATGTCGAGCCCCTTGACGCGGTTGCCCTCGAACACGATCCGCTCGACGAAGGTGAGCGGGAAAATGGCGAGGTTCGGCCGCTTGCGGGTCTCGGCATCGAGATAGCCGATTGCGGTGGAGACGCGGCGCTCATTCTCGTTCGACAGGGGCAGCGGGAAAGAGCCGTCCTCCGTCGTCGCATTGTAGTCCGGCCGATAGGTTGGGCCCTCGCTCTCGACCGCCTGGAGCACGTCGCGGGTGAAGCCGGCCCACTGCTCCGGGAAGACGCGGCGGATCGGGATGCGCCCATCCTTGCCGTGCAGTTCGCCGTCGAAATCGAGATCGCGTTCGAGCTTTCTGAAATAGGGGAGCATGCCCGACCAGCCCCAGCCAGGCAGGCCCATCGCCTCCCAGCCATCATAGTCGACCGGCAGGCCGCGCACCGCGAACTGGCCATTGATGCTGGAGCCGCCGCCCATCACCTTGGCCTGTTCGAGCTTGGCGAGCCGCGCGGAGCCGTCGTTCAGCCGCGGAGAGCGGTTGTAAACCCGCAGGTCCGTCCAGTGATAGCGCGGATCGAAATAGGACAGGCCGGGATAGCTGTCGGCGATGATATCCGGCACCGCATCGGGCGGCGTGTCGGGGCCGGCCTCGAACAGCGCCACCCGGTTGCCGGGGCGCGCGGAGAGCCGGTTGGCGAGCACGGCACCCGCGGAACCGCCGCCGACGATGACATAGTCGAACTGCATCTGACGCGCCTTACTGAGCGTAGTTGACCCACACCGCCTTCTGGCGCGTGAATGCCTCGATCCCGGCACGGCCCATGTCCTTGCCGAAGCCGGATGCCTTGAAGCCGCCGGCCGGAAAGGTGAATTCCGGTCCGCGGCCGTGCTGGTTGACCCAGACCATGCCGGCCTCGATCTCATCGGCCGCCTTTAGCGCCTTGCGGATGTCGGTGGTGTGGACGCTCGCGGCGAGGCCGTAGGTCGGGTGCGCGGCGAGCGCGAGCCCCTCCTCCACCTCGTCGAAGCGATGGACCGACAGCACGGGACCGAAGAACTCCTCGCGGAAGCCGGTCATCGCGTCTGTCACGCCTTCGAGGATGGTGGGAGCGTAGAAGGAACCCTCGTTGCGCGCTTCGAGCGGCGTGCCGCCGATGCGCGCCTCCGCGCCCTCGGCGATGGTCTGGCGCACCAGGCGATCGATCCGCTCGGCCTGCCGCCGGCTGATGATCGGCGCGAAAGTGGTGGCTTCCGACCAGGTCGGGCCGGGCCGGATCGCGCGGCAGCGGGCCTCGATCGCCTCAAGCAGCCGGTCGGCGATGCCGCGCTCGACGACGAGGCGCGAGCCGGCAGTGCAGACCTGGCCGGCATTGTCCATGAAGCCGGTCGCGACTTTCGCCGCAGTCGCCTCGATGTCGGCGATGTCGGCGAACACCACCATCGGGCTCTTGCCGCCGAGTTCCAGCGTCACCGGCTTCATGCCGGACTGGGCCGCCTGCGTCATGATGACGGCGCCGGTCGCGGTGGAGCCGGTGAACGAGATCTTGCGGATGTCCGGATGCCGGACGATGGCGCTTCCGGTGGTGTGGCCGAGCCCGTTGACGACGTTGAAGAGGCCCGCCGGCAACCCGGCTTCGACCGCAATGGAGGCGAGCGCCAGCAGGCTGTGCGGGGTGAGCTCCGAAGTCTTCATGACCACCGCATTGCCGGCGGCGAGCGCCGGCGCGAACTTCCAGGCCGCGGTGATCAGCGGGAAGTTCCAGGGCACCACGGCGCCGACGATGCCATAGGGCTCGTTCTTCACGAGGCTGAGGGTGTCGGCATCGGTCGCGGTGACGATGCCTTCGAGCTTGTCGCAATACTCCGCGTAGTAGCGGATCACGCCGGCGGTGCGCGGCGCATCGCGCACGGAGGTTGCCGAAATCAGCCGGCTGGAGCCCAGCGCCTCCAGCCGCGACAGATACTCGCCGTTCGCCTCGACGGCATTGGCGAAGCGGTGCAGCACCTTGGCGCGTTCGAGTGGGGAGACCTTGCCCCAGCGCGTGGCGGCGAGCGCCGCCTTCGCCGCCTCCACCGCGCGCTCGACCGCCGCCTTGCCACCGTCGTGGATCGGCGACATCGGCTGGTGGTCGGAGGGACGGACCACCTCGATCGCCTCTCCGGGCAGATCGACAAATGCGCCGCCGATATAGTGCCCGCTGGGCAGTGCGATCGGGTTCGGATCGAAATCGAGGCTCATATCACGCCACCTTCATGTAGACGGTGCGCAGCTCGGTGTAGAAATCGAGCACCGGCCGTCCCTGCTCCTTGACGCCGAGGCCGGAGGCCTTGGTGCCGCCGAACGGCGCCTGCAGCTCGACGCCGGCGGTCGGCAGGTTCACCGAAGCGACGCCGCTCTCGGCCTGCGTCACGAAGGCGTGGGCGCTCAGCAAATTGGTGGTGCAGATCGAGGCGCTCAGCCCGTGCTCAGTGTCGTTGGCGACGGCGATCGCCTCGTCGAGCGTATCGACTGCGAATAGCGCTACCACCGGGCCGAAGATCTCGTCGCGCGCGATGGTCATGTCGGGGGCGACATTGTCGAAGACGGTCGGCTCGACGAAATAGCCCTCGGTGTTGCGCCGGCTGTCGCCGCCGCACAGCAGCGTCGCGCCCTCCTTCAACCCGGTGCGGATGTAGCCGACGACCTTGTCATATTGCTTCTCATCGACCACCGGACCGACGAAGTTCGCGGGGTCGGCCGGATCGCCGACACTGAGCGCCTTGGCGCGAGCCACGAACTTGCTGGTGAAGGCTTGCCTGATGCCGCGCTGGAGGATGACGCGGCTGGTCGCCGTGCACTTCTGGCCAGCATTGCGGAACGCGCCCTCGATCGCCGTGGTCACGGCGGCGTCGAGATCGGCATCGTCGAGCACCACCAAGGGGTTCTTGCCGCCAAGCTCGCATTGCACCTTGGCCCGGCGGTTCGACGCCGCCTGGTGCACGGCAAAACCGACCTTCTGCGAGCCGGTGAAGGAGATGCCGGCGAGGCCGGGATGGTCGACGATCGCCTGTCCGATATCGAAGCCGTCGCCGTGCACGAGATTGAGCACGCCGGCCGGCAGGCCGGCTTCCGCGAACGCCTCGGCGAGCGCCATCGAGGTGAAGGGCGCCTGGAGGCAGGGCTTCCACACCGCCGTATTGCCGGTGACGAGCGCCGGCCCGATCTTCCAGGCGGCGATCGACATCGGGAAATTCCACGGCGTGATCAGGCCGACGCTACCGAGCGGCTTGCGGGTCGTGAAGGCGACGACGCCGGCGCGACCGGAGGGCAGGTTCTCGCCGCCGAGCCTTAGCCCTTCCGCGGCATAGAATTCGAGCACGCGGGCGGAATAGAGCGTCTCGCCGCGCGATTCCTCCAGCGGCTTGCCGACCTCGCGGGTCATCTGCTGGGCGATCGGCTCCAGCCGCACGCGGATGGCTTCCGCGGCCTTGCGCAATATCTCGCCGCGCGCGCCGGGGGTCTGCGCCGCCCACGCCGGGGCCGCCTTGCGTGCCGCGCTCACCGCTGCCTCGACATCGGCGATGTTGGAGAGAGCGTAGTCGGCTATGAGATCCGTGGTCCGGGCAGGATTCACCGCAAGGTGACGGCGCGATCCACCGGGTGCGACGCGCTGGCCGGCGATGAAATTGACGACGTTCATGATGGCGTTTCCTAAGGTCAGCGGGCTTCGAGGAACGGCCGCAGCAGTTCGGCGGTCTCATGGAAGCGGTTCACGAAACTCTTCAGGCGTGGATGGCTCGGATTGAGCAGCACCTCGTGCGGCGTGCCTTCGGCGGCGATCCGCCCCTCGTCGAGGAAGATGACGCGGTCGGCGATCTCGAAGGCGAAGCCAAGCTCATGGGTGACGACCACCATGGTCATGCCCGAGCGGGCGAGTGCGACCATGGCTTTCAGCACCTCGCCGACCAGCTCGGGGTCGAGCGCCGAGGTCGGCTCGTCGAACAGCATCACCTTCGGATGCATCGCGAGGGCGCGGGCGATGGCGACGCGCTGCTGCTGGCCGCCGGAGAGCTGCGCGGGGCGCTTGTGCTCATGGCCTTCGAGGCCCATCCGGCACAGCAGCGCGCGGGCGTTCACCTCCACCTCGTCGCGCCTCTCGCGCTTCACGATGACCGGCCCTTCCATGACGTTTTCGAGCGCCGTCATGTGCGGGAACAGGTTGAACTGCTGGAACACCATGCCGGTCTTGGAGCGGATGCGGTTCACCTCGCGGCTGGGCACCTTGGACGGGCCGAGATCAGCGGATTCGACCTCGAACAGCACCTCGCTGTCGATGATGATGCGCCCGCTCGATGGCGTGTTGAGCAGGTTGATGCAGCGCAGCAGCGAGGTCTTGCCGGAGCCGGACGCGCCGATCAGCACGACGACTTCGCCTTCGCGAACGGCGAGGTCGACGCCGCGAATGACTTCCTTGGCACCGAACCGCATGCAGATGCGGTCGAGCCGCAAGACTTCCTGGGAGCTTTGCACGTTCATGTCGGGCGCCGGGTTCATTTCGTGGGGACGCCGCGGCGCTCCAGCATGCGCGAGAGCATGGTCAGCGGCACGAGCAGGATGAGGAAGATGGCGCCGATGGCCGTGTAGACCTCCATCGGGCGATAGGTGAAGCTGGAGATGTAGCTGCCCTGATAGAGCAGGTCCGGCACCGTGATGGCCGAGAGCAGCGTGGTGTTCTTCATCTGGATGATGGACTGCCCGGCGAGCGGCGGGATCATGCGCCGGAACGCCTGCGGCAGGATGATGCGCCGCATCCGCTGGCCATAGGACATGCCGAGCGCGGTGGCGGCATCGGTCTGCCCGGGGTCGAGCGACTGCACGCCGGCACGCAGTATCTCGGCATAGAAGGCGGCGGTGTAGCAGCTCAGCGCAAGGAAGCCGGCCCAGCCCTTGGTGATGTTGACACCGAGGAAGATCGGCAGCGCGTAATAGGTCCAGAGCAGGATGACGAGAAGCGGGATATTGCGGAAGAACTCGACGAAGATCCGGCCGAGAATTACCAGCGGGCGGAACGTCGTGAGCTGCATGAGCCCGACGGTAAGGCCAATGACGAGGCCGGCCGCGATGGTGATCACGGTGTAGTAGAGCGTGATCAGCAACCCCTGCCAGAGCAGATGAGCGTTGCCGGTAATGACTGAGAAATCGAACATGGCTCCGTCCTGTTATGAAGGGCGCCGACCGCAGCCAGAGAGAGTCGAGGCAGCGGCCGACGCATCCGGCTTCAGAAGCTGAAGCCGGGAGGCAGGATGGACAGATCGATGCCGCGGGCTTCCCAGGCGCGGGCGAGCTTGCCCTGGGCGAGGCCGAGCGAGCGTTGCTGCTGCACCCAGTTGGTGAGGAAGTTGATGTAGCCGGCATTGCCCGGCTTGCGCGCCACGGCGAGCGTCGCCGGATTGCGCAGGATCGGCTCGGGCAGCGAGACGTCGCCGATATTGTGGTTGGTGATCTGGATGGCGTCGAACACCGCAAACACGACGGCGTCCGCGCGACCGGCCTGGAGTTCCAGCAGAGCGAGGTTGCGGTCTTCGACCGGGGTGATCTTCGCCTTGGGCAGCAGCGCCTCGGCCACCACCTGCATGGTGCTGCCCTTCTGCACGACGATGGTCTTGGACGGGTTGTTGAGCTCGTCCCAGGTCTTCACCGGCTTGCCCTTGGGGGTGAGCACCGCCCAGGCGTCGATGAACAGCGGCTCCCAGAGATAGTCGACCACGAGACCGCGCTTCGGGTTCGGGTTTACTCCGATGGCGATGTCGATCTTGCCGGACTGGAAGTCGGCGGCGAGGTTGCCCCAGGTGGTCTCGACGGGCTGCAGCTTGACGCCGAGCTGCGTGGCGATCTCGTTGAGGAACTCATAATAGAACCCGCTCCATTTGCCGGTGGCGGGATCCTTGATGTAGCCCGGCTCCTCGCCGGTCATGACCGGGATCTTCAGCACCCCGCTCGACCGGATCTGGTCGAGCACGGCGGAGGGATTGTCCTGCGCGGGTGCTGCAACGGGTGCCCCGAACAGCGGCAGCAACAGCGCGGCTGCGACGAGAAGAGACTTGAATACTGAATGTTTCATCGAATTCCCCTTCTGACTTCTGCCAGTATTGTTTGCCGATACCATTATCGGCAAAGAAATCCCTGCGCGATCGGGTCGCTCGTCTCGAGAACGATTGTCGAATGCGCGGTGAGATGGGCCATGCCCTCGATTTCCGCGACGATCGCGCCTTCCGGCGTGCGCTCGGCCACGCGCGCGAGGAAATCGACGCCGAGGATATTGCGTGCCCGGTAGGTGCCGTCCGCTCCGAGCCGTCCGCGCACGGCGAGTTGGGCGACGCGCGCCGCGGTGCCGGTGCCGCAGGGCGAACGGTCGAACTTGTTGGATTCCAGCACCAGGAAATGCACCGCTTCGCCCGGCGCGCCGTCGGCATAGAACAGCACGCTCGGAGCGACGGCCCCGGCGAATTCCGGCCGGCCGGCAATGGCCGCCTTGATGGCCTGCTTGAGCGCGCTGCCGATGCGCAGCAATTCGGAGACCCGTTCCGGGACCAGTTCGAGCCCCATGGCGGTGGCGTCGACCAGCGCGTACCACATGCCGCCATAGACGATGTCGGCCTTGACGGTGCCGAAGCCCTCGAAATCCACGGCAAGGTCGGCGATGCCGACATAGCTCGGCACGTTGCGCAGCCGGACACCGGCGAGATCGCCGTTTGCTCCCCAGACGAGGCCGACCGTCACCACGCCGGCCGGGGTTTCCAGCGTGAAGCTGTCGCCGAGCTGCGGCGCGATCTGCCCGGTCGCCGCGAGCGTGCGCGCATAGCCGATGGTGCCGTGGCCGCACATGTCGAGATAGACATAGGAGGAGATGAAGAAGGCGCCGTAGTCGGCGACGGTCGAGGCCACCGGCACCAGCCCGACCATGGCGGCATGGCCGCGCGGCTCGTGCAGCAACAACGGGCGCAGATAGTCGAAACGCGCGCGGAAATCCTCGCGCTTCTCCAGCACACTCGCACCGTCGAGCTTGGGAACGCCGCTCAATATCACCCGCGTCGGGTGCCCGGCGGTGTGCGAGTCGATGACGTCGAACGAGGAGGCAAGGTTCAGCATGCTCAGCCCTCGCCGAATGACTGTGCGAAGGCAGCGCGCATGACCTGCCAGATTTCGCGGATGAGGTTCTCGGTCATCTCCTTGGCCGCCGGCGCATCGCCATCGACGATGGCGTCATAGATCCGGCCGGTGTCTTCGAGCGACAGGTCGACGATCCTGGGGTTGCGCAGATAGGCGAGGAAGCGATAGCGCAGCGCCTGTTTTTCCAGGCCGGCGAGCAGGCGCGTCAGCGTCCGGTTGTCGGCGAGCTCGTACGTGAGGGCCGAGCCCCGCACGTCCACCAGGAAGAATTCATGCGCGTCGCCACGCTCCGCGGCGGTCTTGAGCTCGGCGAACAGGCCGGCGAAGGCCTTCTTGCGCAGCTTGTCCCGAGAGCGCGCCGCACCGTCCGCCGCCAGCCCTTCGAGCTCGATGCGGCAGGCATAGATTTCATCGAAGTCCTTGAGCGAGAGTGGCGCCACCCAGATGCCGCGCCGCGCCTCGCGCAGCACCAGCCCGTCGCGTTCGAGCAGCCGTAGCGCCTCGCGCACCGGCGAGCGGCTCACGCCGTAGCGCAGCGCCACCTCTTCCTCGGTCAGGCGGGCCGAGGGCGGCAGCCGCCCAAAGATGATTTCCTGCTCCAGCAGCGCAGCTAAACCCTCGGGGATCGCCCGCGACAGGGAATTGGCGCTCGCCGGAAACATGTATCCTCCATACTGTATACAATTGCCGGTACCGAAGAACCTCACAGGGAGGCTCCGTTCCGCCAAACGCTCCGAGCGGCTGCCGCCCCGTATCGCTTGTGTCACTACGATCTACAAATTGATCTATGACATTTGGCGTAATGTTCTCTAGCCTGTCAATGCCCTTCTTGCTCCGTCATGCGGAGGGGCGTGGCCCGATACGAAATCCGGAACAGGGAACGACATGAAACGACTGGTGCTGGCCCTCCTCGCCGCCTTTGCGATCCTCGCCTCGGCCCCGCCCGCGGCGCACGCCACCGATCCCTCGCTGGTCATCAACGAGATCAAGCAGCGCGGCGTGCTGCACTATCCGGTCATGTCCGGCGAGGAGCCGGACTTCATCAAGGATCCGGCGACCGGCGAATGGAGCGGCTTCTATCCCGACTGGGGCCGGCAGATCGCCGATCTGCTGCAGGTGAAGATCGAGTTCGTCGAGACCACCTGGGGCAACCTTGCAGCCGACTTCCTGGCCGGTCGGCTCGATCTCGCCTTCGGGGTGAACCCCAATCCGAAGCGCGGCCTCGTCGTCGATTACGTGCTGGAGCCGATCGTCGAAGGTGTCTGGACCGTGCTGGCGCGCGACGGCTTCGAGCCCAGGAGCTGGCGCGATCTCAACAAGCCGGAGGTTCGTCTCGTCGCGCAGAGCGGCAGCACCATGCAGGTGATCGCCGAGACCATGGCGCCGCAGGCGACCATCGTGCTGGTCAAGAACCGCGACCAGGCGGTGCTGGAGCTACGCTCCGGACGCGGCGACGCCATCGTGTTGGCCGACCAGAACGCGGCGCAACTGCACAAGGCCGGCATCGGGCACGCCATCGTCCCCTCCCCCGTGCTGCGTAACCCGATGATGACGGCGGTGCCGCGGAAGGATGGCAATCAGGGCTTCATCAATCTGCTCGCCAACTGGTCGATGCAGCAGCGCACGCTCGGCCTGTCCTGCGCGCTGATCACCAAATATATGGCCCAGCGCGGCATTGACCTCTCGGTCGTGCCGCAATCCGGCAAATATTGCTGAAGGCTGGCGGTGGCTCCGCTCCGACTTTGACCTTCCCCGTACTGGGCTCGGCAACAGCCGAATTCAGTACGGGAAGTTGGAGAAGGGCAGTCCCCGTTGCCTCACAACCGCATGACTGGCGCAATCAATTGATGATTGTCATGCGACACCGGCCGCCGGCGTGCTAGAAGCGATTCTCCCGGGCCGCGCGCCGGACGCCCGGGCTCGATGCGGAAACGCCCTTGTTCCCGCCATTCGTGCAATGCTTCGTGCCGGCGAGTCGTGTAGGTGTGATGCCAGCAACCATGAGGCGATATGCCGGTCACGCAGCAGCGGGTTGGCGAGACGATGAACAAGCATGACGGGGTAGCCGGCACGGAGATCGCCGGCAGCAGCTCCGAGATGAGCTGGACCCCGAGATCGCTCGACCGCGGCCTCGCGCCCTATCTCGCCTTGCTGCAGGCACTCGAGGACGATGTCCGCACCGGCGCGCTGCCACCCGGCACGCAACTGCCGCCGCACCGCGCGCTGGCGAGCCATCTCGGCCTCAGCCTTTCCACCGTGACCAAGGCCTATCGCGAGGCCGGCATACGCGGTGTCGTGGTGGGGCGCGTCGGACAGGGAACCTTCGTCGCCGCGCCGGACCAGCGCCAGAGCTCCGGCCGGTCGGGCGGCCTCATCAATCTCGGCATCAATCTCTCCCCCGCGGGCGATCAGCGCGAGGCGCTGCGCACCGTGTTCGCCGAACTCGCGCGCGGCAACGGCCTTGACGGGCTGTTTGCCTATGATGCCCAGCAGGGCCTCGCCGAGCACCGCGCGGGACTGGCGGACTGGATCGCGACGCCGGGCTTTCGTCCCTCGCCTGAACAGATCCTCGCCACCAACGGCGCCCAGCACGGTCTCGACCTTGCGCTCAGCCTCACTTGCGCGCCGGGCGAGACGATACTGGTGGAGGACCTGACCTATGTCGGCTTCAAGGCGCTCGCCGACCTCCATGGCTACAGGCTCGAACCGGTCGCCATGGACGAGGAAGGGCTGGTGCCGGAGGCGCTGGAGGAGCGGATCCGCGAGACGCGGGCCAGGCTCGTCTATGCGATGCCGACGCTGCACAGCCCGACCGCGCGGACCATGTCGCCGGCACGCCGGCAACGGATCGCCGAAATCATCGAGCGCCACGGCCTCCGTCTGATCGAGGACGACGTCTATGGCTTCCTGCTCGACACCAAGCCGGAGCCGATTGCCGGCCTGATCCCCGAGCGCACGCTCTATCTGTCGAGCTTCTCGAAGATCTTCGAGCTCGGCTTCCGCGCCGGCACTATGGCGGTCCCGGCCCCGCTGATCGAGCGCGCCCGGCTCGCGGTGCGGGCCAGCACCTGGAGTGCGACGCCGCTGCTGTTCGAGGTTGCCTTGCGCATGGTCCGGACCGGGGTGATGGAACGGCTCGTCCGCGAGCTGCGCCAGGAAAGCCGCCGCCGCCACGCGCTGTTCCGGAAGATCTTTCCCGGTCAGCGGACACCGCATGACGGCGCCTTGTCGGGCTATCATGCCTGGCTGGAGCTCCCGAACGGCTGGACGGCAGCCGATCTCTTCTTCGCCGCCCGCAATGACGGCGTACTGATCACGCCCCCTGGCTCGGCCTCCGTCGCCGGGCGGCCGGAAGCCGGTGTTCGCCTGTGCCTCGGTGCCGCCGGCCGTGCCGAGCTCGAACGGGCGCTGGCAATCCTCAGGCAACTTATCGATCGGCCTGCGGGTACCATGTACTCGGTCGCATAGGCTCTCAGGCCAGGCAGAGGTCAACTCGCGGCGCTCTCGATGGCCGCCGCCCCGCGGCCGCTCTATCGGGCGACGGCGACCAGGGCGCTGGTCGCGGGGTGGGTCAGGACGTCCATCTCCAGCCCGTAGATGGTCCGCAGCTGCTGCGGGTGCATGATGTCTGCGGGTGCGCCGTGCGCGATCAGCCGGCCGGCGCGCAGCGCCAATATCTCGTCACAGAAGCGCGCGGCCATGTTGATGTCGTGCAGCACGATCACCACGCCGAGGCCCTTCGCGTGGCTGAGCCGCCGGACCAGCGCCAGCACCTCGATCTGGTAGGCGATGTCGAGCGCCGAGGTCGGCTCGTCGAGCAGCAGGCATTGTGTGTCCTGCGCGACCAGCATAGCCAGCCAGACACGCTGGCGCTCGCCGCCCGACAGCGTCTCGACTAGGCGATCCGCGAGCGGGCCAGTCCCGGTGAGGGCCATGGCCTCTTCGACTTTGGCCCGATCGGCCTCGCCAAACCGCCCGAGCGCACCGTGCCAGGGATAGCGGCCGAGCGCGACGAGCTCCCGCGCCAGCATGCCCGCGGCGGGCGGCGTCTGTTGCGGCAGATAGGCGAGCTTGCGGGCGAGCGCGCGATTGCCCCAGTGCGGCAGCGCCTTGCCCTCGAACCGCACCGTGCCGGTGGTGGCCGGCTGCTGGCGCGCCAGTATCTTGAGCAGCGTCGACTTGCCCGAACCATTGTGACCGACAAGGCCGACCATGCGCCGCGCCGCCAGCCTCAGGCTCAGCGGCTCCAGCAGCGCGCGACCGGCTATCGAGAAACCCACTTCGTCGAGTTCGAACAGCGGAGCGGCGTGGGATATCTGACCTGGCGATGAGTCCATGATGCGTTCTTCTTGGTGAGCGATCAGTCGTTCCCGCCCAGCCGGTCGAGCGGACAGGTCTTGCACAGCGGCAGCGCGGCGATCCGATAGCGCAGGCAGCAGATGCGCCGGCGCCGTGCCGGGGTACGATCGGGGAAATGGCGGATCGGCTCGAACAGCGGGTTTCGGCGGCCATCGGCGAGGCTCTTCGCCGCGAACAGCGCGCGGGCGTGAACCACCCCAGGGCGGTCGGCACCGAGCCGCGCCACGCATTCGCCGACGATGCTCTCGGCGATGTTGCCGGCATTGCTCCACAACACCTTGGCGGGCAGACCGCTGGCGCGCGCCAGCGCCGCGATCAGTGGCGCCAGATGCCCGTCGATGAGCATCGCGAACCGCTCATGGGCGTCAGTGACCTCGCGCCGTTCGCCTGCACCGGGGAGTCGCACCGCCGCGGTCCGATGATCCGGCGACAGCACGATACCGGCCTGCGCCAGGTCGGTCGGCAAATGCCAGTCCGCCACGATGCTGGCGATCAGCACCGGCGGCACCAGCACCGAGAAATGCCATTTCGACCATTGCGTCACCACCGCCTGTATTTCGACGCCGGCAAATTCCGCGACGCCGAGGCGGGCGGCGTAGCTGCGGCCGAAGGCGGCGAGCAACTCCCGCAAGCGCGCGTCATCGAGCAAGGCGGCGCCGGGCAGAACAGGGCGCGGATCGTCGTCCAGCACCAGATTGGCGCCGATGTCCTCCAGTGGACCGCGGAAGATCGGGGCGAGCGCCGGGATCATCGGCGAACCGGCAGTGCCAGATAGAAGGCGCCACCGATCACGGTCGCCACCAGCCCGGCGGGGACCTGCCACGGAAACACGACGGTGCGGCCGATCCAGTCCGCGGCGATCATGATGCTCGCCCCGGCGATCGCCGCCGCATAGGCGTGCGCGAGCGGGGTGCGGATGCCGGCGAGGCGCGCGAGCGACGGCGCCATCAGCCCGACGAAGCTCAACGGGCCGGCGATCAGCGTCGCCGCGCCGGTCAGCAGGGCGGCGGCGAGTATCATGACGAGGCGGCTGCCGGCCTCGGCGACACCGAGCTCCCGCCCGATGCCCGGGCCGAGCGGCAATATGGCGAGCCAGCGCGCCAGCAGCGGCAGCAGCGCCAGCGCGGCGGCGGCGAAGCCCGCGACGATGACGCTCTCGGCCGGCGTCACGGCATATGTGGAGCCGGACAGCCAGCCTATGACCCGCAGGATGCGCGGATCACCCAGCGCGGCGAGATAGCTCACCAGCGCCCCGATCACCGCGCCGAGGGCGACGCCGGAGAGCACGAGGTGGTCGGCGGCGTAGTTTGAGCGTCGGCTAACCCGCAGCACCGCCATCAAAGCGAGGAACGCGCCGGCGGCGGCAATGCCCATGGTCGAGACGCGGTCGAGCGGCGGCAGCAGGAAGCTCATGACGATGAGCAGCAGCGCCGCGCCGGAGGAGACGCCGATCAGCTCCGGGCTTGCAATGGCATTGCCCGTCAGGCGCTGCAGCAGGCAACCGGCGAGCGCCAGCATCAGACCGGCCGAGCCCGCGGCCGCGGCACGGGGCAGCCGCCAGGGCAGCAGTGCCCGGAACTCCTCGCCCCATGACAGATGCCATCCCTCCGGCACGCGACCGAGCACCAAAGCGAGGGCCAGCACCGCGGCACAGACAGCGAGCGCGAGCAGCAGACGCCGGCGGATGGCGGCGGCGCTCAGGAGACGGCCACCGAGCGGGCCGGCATCGCCGGCCGTGCCCTTCGCATCAAAGCTGGGCCGTACCCGGCGCACCAGCCAGATCAGCAAGGGCGCACCCAACAGCGCACAGACCGCGCCGGCCGGAATCTCGACCCCGCCGGAGACGCGGATCAACGCCTGGTCGGTCACGGCGAGAAGCGCGGCCCCAAGCAGGGGAGCGGCGAGGAGCCGGTCGCGAAAGCGACGGGCGCCGGCGAGACGCGCGATCGCCGGGCCGGCGAGGCCGATGAAGCTGATGAGCCCGACCAGGCCGGCGACGGTCGCGCTCAGCGCCACGGCGAGCAGGAGACCGCAGAGCCGCGTCGTCGCCAAGGGCAGGCCGAGGCTGCGGGCACCATCCTCTTCGAGATCGAGCAGTGCGAGGCGCCGCCACAGCAGGGCGCAGATCCCGCCGGCGAGGGCGAGCCGCAGCAGCAGGGCCGAGGCGACGCTCCAGCCATTCTGCACCAGCGATCCCGCCTCCCAGGTGTAGAGGTCGTTCACCGCGTCGAAGTGGGTCGCCATCAGCATCGAGGCGAGCGAGCCGAGGCTGAGCGACAGGATGAGGCCGGAGAGGATCACCTGCAGCGGCGCGAAACCCTGCCGCGCGGCGAGCAGCAGCACGATCGCGGTCGCCGCGCCGCCGCCGATGAGGGCGATGACGTCCCAGCCGAGCACCAGCGCTCCGGGCAGCCACAGCGTAGCCGCGACCAGCGCGCATTTGGCCCCGGCGAACACCCCGAGCGTGCCGGGCTCGGCGAGCGGATTGCGCAGCACCTGCTGGAACAGCACGCCGGCGAGGCCCAGCGCGGCGCCGGTGAGCAGGCTCACAGTGAAGCGCGGCAGCAGCGCGTCCCGCAGCATCAGGCTCGGCAGGTCGACCGCAGCGCTGAACGTGAGGATGGCCGGCCAGCGTGCCGGCGGCAGCAATGCTTGGGCATTGGCACCGAGCAGGCAGACCGCGAGGCCGAGCAGTGCCGCCGCCAGCAGCGTGGCGCGATCCGGCAGCGGCGCGTTGCGGACCAGCGCCATTTCAGCCATGCGGCGCCTCCGCGGCCAGCGCCTCGGCGAGCTGCGCAGCGAAACGGATCGCGGTGAACACGCCGCCGCTCGGATAGACTACCGGCATCCGTGTCACCCGTCCGGCCCGCACCGCCGGCAGCGCCCGCCACAGTGCGCTGCGCGACAGGGTCTCCATGGCCCTCAGGGTCTCGGCGCCACGATCGAAATGCACGATCCGCGCTTCGGGATCGGCGGCGAGCTGTTCGATGCCGACCGAGACCACGCCCGAAGCGTTGACCCGGCCTTTCCACGCATTGCTCAGCCCCAGCTGGCGCACGACGTCGCCGACCAGCCCATTGCCGCCGAACACCGCGACATTGCGGCCATTGGCGGCGAAGCGGCACACATAGAGCGGACCGATCGGCCGGCCGGCGAGCTTCTCGCGGGCCTGCGCGAGCCCCTGCTCGAGCCGGGCGATGCAGAGCTCGGCCTCGCTGCTGCGCGCCGTCAGCGCACCTACCTGCCGCAGCAGCGCGGCGGCGTGCGCGCTCGCCGGCACAGTGCCGGCGATGGTCTGCAGCGGCACCAGCGGGGCGATCTGCGCGAGCCGCTCGAGGGCGCCCGATTGCCAGGCCGCGAGCAGGATGGCGTCGGGCCGCAGCACTTGCAGGTACTCGACATTCGGCTCCATCAGCGGCCCGAGATCGGGGACGGCATCCGGCAGTTCCGGCGTGGCGACAAGGCGCCGATAGAGCGGGGCATTGGCGATGGCGAGCGGCGTGATGCCGAGCGTGAGCAGCAGCTCGGTCGGCAGCAGATCGAGCGTCACCACCCGCGCCACTGGCGCGGCGATCGCGCGCGCGCCACCAAAGGCATAGGGAGCGGCGCAGGCCGCCCCCAGAAAATGACGCCGGCTAAGGATTTGTCCCGGCACGGTCGCTACCATTTATAGGTGAGCGTCGCCGTGACCGTCGCCGGCTCGCCATAGCGGCAGCCGGTGGAGCCGGCGCAGGTGAAATACTGCTTGTCGAACAGGTTGCGCGCATTGACCGTCAGCGTCGTGCCGTCAAGCCTGCGGTCGAGTGCGCCAAGGTCGTAGCGCAGCATCGCATCGACCAGCGTGTAGCCCGGCACATCGGGCTCGACGTCGAGCATGTTGGTCTCGCCGATGTAGCGGACGCCGGCGCCCACCGTCAGTCCGCGCAGGCCAAGCGAGAGCTTGTAGTCCGCCCACAGCGCGAAGGTGTTGCGGGGAACCAGTTCCACCTGCTGGCCGATCTGGGATTCAACGGCACTGTCGAGGATCTCGGCGTCCGTGTAGGCATAGGCACCGATGAGGCCGAAATCCTCGAACTGCGCCCGGGCTTCGAGCTCGATGCCGCGCGAGCGCACCTCGCCCACCTGATAGGACAGGCCGGTGGCGGTATAGCTTACGACATTGGTCTGGGTGAGTTGATAGACCGCGGCGCTGAGCAGCAGGATGCTGCCGTCAGGCTGGTAGCGCACGCCGGCTTCATATTGCAGGCCCTTATTGGGCTTCAGCGGGTCGAGGTTCGGCGTCAGATAGTTGACGCCCGGCTGGGCGGAGAAGGACGTGCTCACGCTGACATAGGGCGCAAGTCCATTGTCGAAGAGATAGAGCAGCCCGGCCTGGCCGGTGGGAGCATCGTCCTTCTGCTCCGTCACGGCACCGGTCTGGTAGGCCGTCGTCGTGCTTTCGGTCCAGTCGTAGCGGCCGCCCAGCAGCAGCACCCAGCGATCCCATTTGACCTGGTCCTGGAGATAAATGCCGTATTGATCGCCCACCGCATCGGAGCCTCGATCGGTCGGGTCGATCGGCCCGGGGCCGGCATAGATGGGATCATCGATGTCGAGCGGCACGAAGGTCGTGCCGCGGTAGCGGTGGCTGTCATAGCCACGCCGGTAATAGTCGAACCCGGCCAGTACGTTGTGCTCCACCGCGCCGACCGCGAAGGTCTTTTCAAGCGAGTTGTCGGCAGTGACGCCGTAGGACACCTCGTCACGCACGCTTGCCCGGCGATAGAGCTGCCCATCTGTGACGGGCAGGAAATTGGCCTGCATGTAGTCCCACTGCACATCGGCCTGGTAGTAACGCGCCTTGCTGCGCAGCTTCAGGCCGTTGTCGAACTCGTGCTCGAACAGATAGCCGAGCGTGTACATGTCGCTCTCATAGCGATCGAAGTCCGGCACGCCGAGGAACAGGTTGCGCGGGATGGTTCCGCTGACGACGTCCTCATAGAGCAACGGCGTGGAGAACCGCGTATTCACGTGCTGGTAGCTGGCGAGCACGGTGAGGCTGGTGCTGTCATTGGGCGCCCAGGTGATGGCGGGCGCGATATAGACCTTGTCGTCGGGCGTATCATCGACCCAGTTCCCGGCGTCGCGATACAGGCCGGTGAGGCGATAGAGCAGCGTGCCGTCCTGCGTCAGCGGCCCGCCGAAATCGGCGGAGATCTGCTTGCGGTCATAGCTGCCATATTCGAGGTTCACTTCGTGCAGCGGCTGCTCGGTCGGCCGCTTCGAGATGGCGTTGATGATGCCGCCCGGCGCCAGCTGGCCATAGAGCATAGAGGAGGCACCGCGCAGCACTTCCAGCCGCTCCAGCCCATAGGGCTCCTGCCCGCCGTCATAGACGTTGGACTGCAGCTTCATGCCGTCCCGGAGAAAGCTGCCATAGGCGGCCGCAGCGTTGAAGCCGCGGATCATGACGTCGTCGACCATGCGGCTGAAGGATTGCGACTGCGAGACGACGCCGGGCGTATAGACCAGCGCGTCGGATACCGAGACCGCCTTCTGGTCGGTGATCTGGTCCGCGGTCACCACCGAGACGGATCGCGGCGTCTCGATCAAGGGCGTGTCGGTCCGGGTAGCGGTCGCGCTGCGTGTCGCCACATAGCCGTCCACCGGCCCCCAGGCGTTCTCGCCCTCGACGCTGATGGTGTCGAGCGCGATGGTGCCCGGCTCGGCACCGCCATCGCCCGCGCTCGCCGCAGTGGCTTCCACCAGCGCCGCGCTCCGCGGGCCGGTATAGCGGACACTGATGCCGGTTCCGGCGAGCATCGCCTGCAGCGCCTCGCGCGGCGCCATCGCCCCGGACACCGGACGGGTCCGGGTCTGCGCGATCTGCGAGGAATAGCCGACCTGCCACCCGCTGGCGCGGCTGAAGACATCGACAGCGCCGGCGAGCGGTTGGGCCGGGATCGAGAAGCGGATCGTCGGCGCAGCCGGTTCGGCCTGCTGGGCAAGCGCCACAGGCGTGCCCGCAGCAACGGCTCCGCCCAGTATGGTCGAGCCGAGCAGGAGCGATGCGAAACACCGCCGAACTCCTGCTGCCCCGCGAGCAGCCGCAACCTCGTGACCGACCCTGTCCGTCCGCCTCGCCATCAGAACCCACCCTCACTTATTGCGCCGAGGGCCGCATTCCGCATGGCACGGCAACCGGGGCCCTCGTCGATCTGACGCGCGAGGGGACAGGGCGTCACAAAATTAGATCGGGCTCAGCGAATGATCAGCACGCCGCCCGGCAGCCGCGTGGTCGATGCGCCCGCGGAAGCCGCGAGGGTGCGGATCGCGGCCTCGGGATCGGCAATGCGGAAGCTGCCATTGACCGGCGTGGCCGCGGCCTGGCTGTTGGCGATGAAGATCACGCCGTCAAAATATCGGCGCAGCTCATTGAGCGCTTCGCCGAGTGGCTGGTCGCTGATGACGATGCGGCCGTCGAGCCAGGCCAGCCGGCGGCTCGGGTCGACGGCGACGGCATCGGAGAGCTTCGAAGCGGTGGCCTCGACCATCTGTCCCGGCGCCAGCAGCCGGCTGTCGCGCGGATCGGCGAGCCGGCTCACCTCTACCGCGCCGCGCGTCAGCAGCACCCGATCCTCATCGTCGTCGGTGCGCACCGCGAACGCGGTGCCCTTGACTTCGGCCGCGCTGAATTGCGCCGTCACCCGGAACGGGTGGTCGGGGTCCTTGCGGACGTCGAAGAACGCCTCACCCTGCAGCAGCGTCACCCGCCGGCGTCCGTCGGCGAAGTCGAGCGCCGCTGCAGAGGCAGTGTTGAGCGTCATGGACGAGCCGTCGGGCAGCGCGATCGTCCGGATGTCGCCGGTTGCCGTCGCATAATCGGCCTGCCATCGGATCGCCAGCAGGGGATATTGGTGGAGGCCCACAGCGAGCAGGATGATGGCCGCGGCCGCCATCGCCGCCATGGTCCAGCGCCGCGGCCGCGAGCGCCGCGGCATCGCGACCACGCCGCCCGGCGCAGCGCCGAGGCGCAATGCATCCTGAAGGGTCGCTTCGCGAAGCGCGGGAAGCGCGCGCATCCGCTCCAGCCGCGCAATCGCCTCTCCCCTGGCGGGGTCGCCGGCCAGCCATTGCTCGAAGCCACGCCGCATCGCGGCGTCGCCGGGCGCATCCTGCAACTGCATAAGCCAATCCAGCGCCTCGTCGGTCGCCGGGTCGCGATGGCTGTAGCGATCCGGCCGTGCGCTGTCGTCGTGTCCGTGTCCCACTCAGGCTATCCGTTGTTCGACAGTCCGGATGCTCTCATGGAGAAGACGTCTCACGAGCCTGCCTTTCACAAAGATTCCGGCGATGCGCATTGGTGCCTGAAGCACGCCTCCCCGGAAAGGCCGAAGCGGCGCAGGCGGCGGGATTGTGAGGGAGATTACCGGTCCATGCGCGCGAGGGCGTCATGGCAATGGCCCATGACCAGCTTTACGTCGTTGTAGACGGTGTTGCGCGAGACGCCGAGGTGCTCGGCAATGCTGGCGTACGACCAGCCTTCGAGGAACGACAGCGCCCAGGCACGCCGGGCACGCTCCGGCAAAGCCTGCATGACCTCCTCGAACAGGCGCACGCGCTCGCGCTCGATCAGCTTGGTCTCGATCGAAGGGCAGTCGGCGGCAATGTTCTCGACGTCCTGCGCGTCGGCACTCGCGTCTTCGTAGCGCTCGCGCGTGCGCCGGCGGCGGACATGGTCGAGCGCGAGGTTGCGGGCTGTCTGGTGCAGGAACGGCTCGACATTCTCGATCGGCCCTTTCTCCGCGGCCTTGCGGGCGCGCAGATAGGCCTCCTGCGCAAGGTCCTCCGCGGTCTCGCGGTCACGGACAATGCGCAGGACGGTGCCCAGCAGGGAACGGCGCTGGCTTATGAAGGCGGTGTTCAGGAGGAGCGACATGCCATGGCGAGCGGTGAAAAATTTCGCGCACAATGGAGAATGAGAAATTCACGTTCAATATTAATGATTTAGAATGGGTCTAGGGAGTTCTCCGTGCCTCGTGCGGCGTTTTCCGGTCGGCACGCCGGCATCGCGTCGCCTGTTGATTTCGCGTGCTTTTTTGTTCCGGTTCATCGTGTGATGCGGGAGGCGACTGTGCAGCGGGGATGAGTATTTCCGTCGCGATGTTGCCGGGCGGCCACGAAGCATGGTGCCCCGGGCAACCGGCGGCGGTTCAGGCCGCACCTAGCAACGAACAAGGCAAGCCGGTATTCGTGCCAAGCCGGTATTTGAGGGAAGCATGATTATTGACGCGCACACCCATGTCTGGTCCGGCGATGTTCGGGAATACCCCTGGCAGCCTATCCTCGCGCATGTGCCGCCGCCGACAATCGCCGCCCCGGTCGAGATGCTGCTGGCGGATATGGATAGCGCGGGCGTCGATCGCGTCGTGCTGGTGCAGCCGAGCGTGTATGGCTGGGACAATCGCTATCTGATGGCCTGCCTCGCCGCCTGGCCGCAGCGCTTCGTCGGCATTTGCCTGATAGACCCACGCTCGACCCGCCCCTATGACGATCTCGCCCGATGGTGCGGCCCCGGCGGGTGCAAAGGGCTGCGCTTCAATCTCATCCGCCAGGGCGATGCCTCGTGGCTGGCAGCCGACGAGCGCCGGCCGCTGTTCGAAGCCGTCGCCGCCCACAGGCTCTCGCTGTCCTTCCACATGGATATCGATCAGGCTCCGGTCATCGCCGCGCTCGCGGCGCGCTATCCGTCCACGCCCTTCATCGTCGACTATCTCGGCGCCGGCATTCATGGCCGAACCGACGCCGTGTCCTATCTCGATTTGCTTGCCGCACGGGAGAACGTCTGTTTCAAGCTGCTGTGCGTGGCGGAAGATGCGCGAACCCCCTACCCGTTCGCCGACATCATCCCCTTCTACAGCGCCGTGCTGGAGCGCTTCGGCGCCGCGCGCACCATGTTCGGCTCGGATTATCCCGGCGTCGGCACGGTTTGCTCGTATGCGGATGCCATTGCGTGGGGCGCGAATTTCCCGGGCCTCACCGGCCGCGAGCGCGACCTGGTGATGGGTGGCACCGCGGCACGCATCCTCGGGATTTCGCCTCCCGAGATGTAAGACAAGTTTACGCCTTGCCTTGACAGCCCGGGGCGCCACCCTAGAATGCGACACACGATCCGGTCGTGCCGAGGTGGCGCCTGCCGGGAGGGTGGCACACCGGCCTTCATCGCCGGCCATGAAAGAGCGACCATGCACGGCGATCTGACGAAATCGGTCGTAGCGGTACCTCCGCTCGCCCGGAACACCGATCTCACGCTCAATCGCGCGGCGAATGCGGCGCTGATCCGGCATATGGAGCAGGGCGGCGTCTCGACGCTGATGTATGGCGGCAACGCCAATTTCTACAATATCCCGGCCGGCGAATATGCCGCCACGCTCGACATGCTGCTGGAACTGGCCTCCCCCGGAAGCTGGATCATTCCCTCGGTCGGGCCGGATTTCGGCAAGATGATGGATCAGGTCGAGGCGCTGCGCGCGCGGCCGTTTCCGACCGCCATGGTGCTTCCCGCGTCGGTCGCCTCGACGGTCGCCGGCGCGGAGAACGGCATTGCCCGCTTCGCCGAGCGCCTCGGCAAGCCGGTCATCGCCTATGTCCGCGCGGAGAACTACCTGTCGCCGGCGGCGATCGCCCGCCTCGTCGACAAGGGCCTGGTCACCGCGGTCAAATACGCCATCGTGCGCGACGATCCGAGCGAGGACAGCTTCCTCGCCGAGCTCATCGAGCGGATGGACAAGTCCCGTATCATCAGCGGCATAGGCGAGCGCCCGGCCATCATCCACTGGCGCGAATTCGGCCTTCACGCCTTCACCTCGGGCTCGGTTTCGATTGCACCGCGCGCCTCCACCGCCGTGCTCGAAGCGTTGAAGGCCGGGGACTATGAGACAGCGGAACGGCTGCGCGCGGCCTTCCTGCCGTTCGAAACCCTGCGCGACACCATCAACCCGATCCGGGTGCTGCATGACGGCGTGAGCCTCGCCGGCATCGCCGACATGGGCCCCATATTGCCGCTGCTGTCGAACCTGGAGCCGGAGGCGCGCGAGCGCGTGGCGCCCGTGGCGCGTGCGCTGAACACGTTCAGCGGCACACTGGGCCAGATCGCCGCGTAGAGATTACGGCTCGGTGCTGTCGGTCAGCACGCGGATGCGGGCATTGTCGATATGGGTGCGCATCGCCTCGCGCGCCTCTTCCGCCTCTTCGGCCTCGATCGCCTTCATGATGCGCAGATGCTCCATCTGCACCGTCTGCAGCCGTCGCGCACTGCGGCGGAGCGACAGCTTGCGGGCAAGCTCGATGCCGCGCAGCGTGTGCTCGCCGAACACGTCCATGGCGTGCACGAACAGGCGGTTCTGCGTGGCGGCGGCGATGGCGATATGGAACGCCTGGTCGGCCTCGCTGCCGATCTCCTCATTGGCGATCACCCGCTCCAGGTCGTCATAGGCGCGCTTGATTCGATCAAGATCCGCTGGGGTTCGGCGCAGCGCCGCGAGGAAGGCGGACTCGCCCTCCAGCGCGACGCGGAACTCCATGCAGCGCATCAGGTCGGCGACATCGCCGATCGGCGCCAGCTGAGACAGCGCCTGGTTGGGCCGGCGCTGGACGAACGAGCCGGAGCCGTGGCGCGAGACCACAACGCCGTCGGCCTGCAGGCGGGAGAGCGCCTCGCGCACCACGGGACGGGAAACGCCATAGATTTCAGAGAGCTGGCTCTCGGACGGCAGCTTGTCGCCTTCCACCATCGAACCGGTGACGATGCGGTCGAGTATCTGCTCATAGAGCTGGTCGCCGAGGCGGGAGGGCCGCTGCGGCGCCTGCGAGGGCCATTCCATCCTGTGCCGCAGCTTGAGTTCGGCGGGTTTCCGGGCCAAGCCTCTACCTCCTGTTTCTGCTTCCGGCTACCACTGGACCGCGCGCTCGAGGCGACTTGAAACCAGTTTGGCGATTCCCTGGTATTTTGTAAAATCGTCCGACAAGTAAAGCTCTATATTATCCCTTGAATAACGGTTCCATGACTCCGGTGACGCCGGCATGCACCGCGAACAGGCTGCCGGCCTGCGGCTGGCCCTCCACCGCGGCCGGCCGGATCGAGGTGACATAGATGGTGTCGAGGCGCGGGCCGCCGAACGCCAGCATGCTCGGCTTGGCGACCGGCAGCGCGATGCGGCGATCGACCTCACCCTTCGGCGTGAAGCGGACGATCTCCCAGCCATCATTGGCCGCCGTCCAGTAGCAGCCGTCGGCATCGACCGCGCCGCCGTCCGGGCGGCCGGGCATGCCGTGGGTGTCGACGAAGACGCGGCGGTTGGTGATGGCGCCGTCGTCGGCGTCAAGGTCCCATGCCCAGATGGTGCGCACCGGCGCATAGGAATCCGAGTGATAGAGCGTGCGCCCGTCCGGGCTGAAGGCGAGGCCGTTGGCGACGAACAGCCCGTCGCAGGCCGGCACGCAGCGATGGTCGGCACCGAAGCGGTAGAGCGATCCCATGGCGCGCGACGGCTGCACCGGGTCCGCCATGCTGCCGACCCAGAAGCGGCCCTGGAAATCGCAGCGCCCGTCATTCAACCGGTTGCCCGGCAGATCGGGCTCCGGGCTTGCCAGCAGGTTGAGCGCGCCGCTCGCCAGATCGTAGCGGGCGAGGCCCGATTTCAGCGCCAGCAGCACGCCGCCATCCTCGCACAGTGCGAACGAGCCGATCGGCTCGGGCAGCGTCCACACCCGGTTGGCGCCGCTCGACGGGTCGAAGCGGTTCAGCCGGCCAGCATATATGTCGATCCAGTAGAGCGCATTCTCGCGCGGCGACCAGACCGGGCATTCGCCAAGCTCGGCCCTTATATCGAGCACGCAGTCGACGTCAGGCTGGCTCATCGGCGGGTTCCTCGCGGCACGAAGGCACGCCCGGACTCAGGGCGCGGTTTCCAGCTCATAGCGGATGCGGGTGGTCCTGCCGCGCTGGCGCGGATCAGGCTTGGGGATGGCAGAGATCAGCGAGCGCGTATAGGCGTGCTGCGGGTCGTCGCACACCGACTGCGTCTCGCCGAGCTCGACGATGCGGCCGCGATGCATCACCGCCACGCGGTCGCACATGTAGCGGATCACCCCGATGTCGTGGCTGATGAACACGTAGCTCATGTCCAGCTCCTGGCCGATGTCGAGCAGCAGGTCGAGCACCTGCGCGCGCAGCGACACGTCGAGCGCCGAGGTCGCCTCGTCGGCGACGATGAGCTGCGGCTTCAGCGCGATGGCCCGGGCGATGCCGATGCGCTGGCGCTGGCCGCCGCTGAAGGCGTGCGGATAGCGGCGCATCGCCTCGCGCGGCAGGCCGACGCGCTGGAGCAGTTCGGCCACGCGCTCCTCCAGCTCCGGGCCGTGCACGATGCCGTGGTTGCGCAGCGGTTCGGCGACGATCTGCAGCACCGTCATGCGCGGATTGAGCGAGGAGAACGGATCCTGGAAGATCATCCGCATGTCGCGCCAGTACGGCTTGACCGCGGAGCGCGGCAGCGGGGCGAGATCGACGCCGGCGCTGTCCCGGCCCTTGAAGACGATCTGGCCGGAGGTCGGGTCGAGGATGCGCATGATGCAGCGCCCGAGCGTGGTCTTGCCGGACCCGCTCTCGCCGACGATGCCGAGCGTCTCGCCGCGCTTGAGCGAGAAGCTGACATTGTCGAGCGCCTTCACCGGCCCCTCCTGCTTGCGGCCGAAGAAGGGCTGCCGGCCGCCGAACGACATCGACAGGTTCGACACGTCGAGGATGGCGTCGTCGCGGTTCGACTTCGCCGTCTTGCCGGCAAGGTGCGAGCGCTGCTCCAGCGCCAGCACCGAATTCAGCAATTGCTTGGTGTAGGCGTGCCGGGGCGCGAAGAAGATGTCGTCGACCGGGCCGTGCTCCACCACCTTGCCGCGGTACATCACCGCCACGTCGTCGGCGATCTCGGCGACCACGCCCATGTCGTGGGTGATGAACATCAGCGCCATGCCGTGGAGCTTCTGCAGCCCCTTCATCAGATCGAGGATTTCGGCCTGCGTGGTCACGTCCAGCGCGGTGGTCGGCTCGTCGGCGATCAGCAGCTTGGGCTCGCACACCAGCGCCATCGCGGTCATGGCGCGCTGGCGCATGCCGCCGCTGAACTCGAACGGATAGCTGTCGAAGCTCTGCTCCGGACGCGGGATCTTCACCTGCGCCAGCATCTCGATCGCCCGCTCGCGGGCCTGCGCCCGGCTCATCGGGCGGTGCAGGCGGATGGCCTCGGTGATCTGGTGGCCGATGGTGTGGACCGGGCTCAGGCTCGACATCGGTTCCTGGAAGATCATGCCGATGTCGCGGCCGCGGATCGCGCGGATCTGCCGGCCCTTGGGGTCGAGCGCGGCAAGGTTCAGCGCGGTGCCGTCCGGGCCGGCGCCGTGCAGCAATATCTCGCCGCCCATGATGCGGCCGGGCTTCGGCACGATGTTGAGGATCGAGCGCGCGGTGATGCTCTTGCCCGAGCCGCTCTCGCCCACCACGCACAGCGTGCGCCCACGCCTGAGCGTGAGGTCGATGCCGTCGACCGCCTTCAGCACGTCGCGGCCGGTGTCGAACCAGGTCGACAGGTTCTTCACCTCCAGCACGATGTCGTCGGGCCCGCTGGTCATGCGCTCTGCCATGCTATTGCCGGTAGGGGTCGGCGGCGTCGCGCAGGCCGTCGCCGACGAAATTCAGGGAAAGCACCGCGATCACCACCGCAATGCCGGGGAAGAACAGCCAGGGCGCGGTGGTGATGGAGCGGATATTCTGCGCCTCCTGCAGCAGCACCCCCCAGCTCACGATCGGCGGCTGCAGCCCGAGGCCGAGGAAGCTCAGGGCGGTCTCGGCGAGGATCATGGCCGGGATGGCGAGGCTCACCTCGGCAATGATGTGGCTGACGAAGGACGGCGCCATCTGGCGGAAGATGATGCGCGGCTCGCTCGCCCCGTCCAGCCGCGCGGCGGTGACGAAATCCTCGGTGCGCAGCGACAGGAAGCGCCCGCGTATCACCCGCGCCAGGTTGGTCCAGCCGATCAGCGAGAGGATGATGGTGATGGCGAGATAGATGCGCAGCGGCGGCCAGTTGGTCGGCATGGCGGCGGCAAGGCCAAGCCAGAGCGGGGTGGTCGGCAGCGACAGGATGAACTCGATGACGCGCTGGATGATGTTGTCGACCCAGCCGCCATAATAGCCCGATATGCCGCCGAGGATGATGCCGAGCACCAGGCTCAGCGCCACGCCGATGAGGCCGATCGACATGGAAATGCGGGTGCCGTAGATGATCCGGCTCAGCATGTCGCGGCCGAGGCGGTCGGCGCCGAGCAGATACATCGGGTCGCCTTTCTTCAGCGGCCCGAACAGCTTGGTCTCCAGCGTGAAGATCCCCCACATGTCGTAGGGATCCGACTTCACGAAGAAGCCGACCGGATATTTCTGGCTCTCGTCGACCACGAAGATGCGGCGCAGCGCGGTCGGCTCGATGGTCACCTTGTAGCCATTGACGTGGGGGCGCCATACCAGGCTGCCCTCGGCATCGCGGTCGAAGAAATGCAGCGCCTGCGGCGGCGCAAAGGTGTAGCGCGGGGTGAAGGCGTTCGGCGAGAACGGTGCCAGGAACTCGCAGAACACCGCCACCAGCAGGATGAAGGCCAGCACGACGGTGCTCACCATGGCCAGCCGGTGGCGGCGGAACTGCCACCACATGAGCTGCCACTGCGAGGCGGAGCCCTTGTGTGCCAGTGCCGGGACGTTTGGCGGCAGGTCCGGCAGCAGCGCGGTTGGCGGGGACGCGTCAGTTGTCATAGCGGATCCGCGGGTCGAACCACACGAGCAGGATGTCCGACAGCAGCGTGCCGATCAGCACCAGGATGCACTGGAACATGATGAGGGCGCCGCCGAGATACATGTCCTGCGTCTTCAGCGCCTGGATCAGGATCGGCCCGGCGGTGGGCAGGCTCAGCACGCTGGAGACGATCACGTCGCCCGACACCAGCACCGGCAGGATCCAGCCGACCGTCGAGATGAAGGGATTGAGCGCCACCCGCGTCGGATAGCGCAGGATCAGCTTCAGCTCCGGCAGGCCCTTGGCGCGGCCGGTCTCGACATAGGGCTTGCCGAGCTCGTCGAGCAGGTTGGCGCGCATGATGCGCACCAGCGAAGCGATGCCGGCGACGCCGAGCACCACCACCGGGATCCACAGATGGGTGAGCAGGTCCCCCACCCGGCCGAGATCCCACGGCGCGTTCACATAATCCGGCGAGAACAGCCCGCCGACCGAATAGCCGAGGAACTCGACCGACAGGTACATGACGAACAGGGCGAGCAGGAAGTTCGGCGTCGCCATGCCGAGGAAGCAGAGGAAGGTGATGATGTAGTCGCCGATGCTGTATTGCCGGACGGCGGAATAGACCCCGATCGGAAACGCGACGATCCACACGAACAGCAAGGTGCAGAAGGCGACCAGCGCCGTCATGCCCAGCCGGTTCCAGATGATGTCGGCGACCGGGGTGCGATACTCGAACGACATGCCGAGATCGCCGTGGAGCGCATTGCCGACCCAGCGGAAATACTGGACCACCATCGGCTGGTCGAGGCCGTAGCGCAGCCGCATGGCGTCGAGCGTCGCGGGGTCCGCGGGCGAGCCGGACGTGGCGAGGTCGGCGGCGTAGCTCGTGACGAAATCGCCCGGCGGCAACTGGATGATGGTGAAGGCGACGACCGACACCGCGAAGAAGGACGGGATCATCCAAAGCAGGCGGCGAAGGATGAAGCTGAACACGGTGCCTCCTGCATGGTCGGGAAAGCAGAGGCGCCGGCCGCTGGGGGCATTGAGCGGCCGGCGTCTCCTGTAATCGCTACTTCGCGGGATCGAAGTAATAGGTCTCGGTGCCGCTCGCCACCGGGGTCGGATAGGTCCAGGCGAACGGGCGGGGATAGACGTTGTGCAGGTTGGTCTTCGACACCGAGTAGAGCGGACCGGGCGAAGAGATGCCGATGGCATAGAATTGGTCGGCCGAGATCTCCAGCAATTGCTGCATCAGCTCGTTCTGCTTCACCGGATCGGCGTAGCGGGTGATCTGGCGGTAGAGATCCATCTGCTTCTTGACGATGGCCGGCGGCTCTTCGCCGGACTTGCCGCCGGAGGCGAACCAGTTGCCCCATGGCACCGCGAACAGGGATTCGTTCCAGAACGGGAAGTAGAAGGTCGGCTCGAACAGCGCGTCGACCATGCCGCCGCTGCCGAGGAAGACCGCGGCGTCCTGGTCGTTATTGTCCTTGCGATCGTAGAACAGGGTGCGATCCACGGTCTGGACCTTGGCGTCGATGCCGACCGCCTGCCAGTATTGCGCGGCGAGCTGGGTGGAATCGAGGAAGTCGCCCAGCGCCGGCATCACCATGATGTTGAAGCTGATGCGCTTGCCGTCCGGGCCGAGCCGGAAGCCGCCGCTGTCTTTCTTCGGATAGGCCTTGTCGAGCGCGGCATTGGCCTTTTCGACGCTGTACTCGGTGTACTGCGTGGCGAGGCGCTCATTATAGAAGGGCGACTCCTTGCGCGGTGCCGCCTGCCAGGGATCGCCCTGCCCGACAAAGGCCGCATCGATGATCGCCTTGCGGTCGATCGCGTAGCTGAGGCCGATGCGGAAATCCTTGTTGTTGAAGATCTCGCGCTTGACCGGATCCTTGTGGGTCAGGTTCAGCGAGATGATCGTGGTGTTCATGTCGGCATTCGGGCCGTCGGTGATCTTGATCTTGGCCTTTTCCGCCGCATCGGTGAACACCGCGCGGTTGGAATTGGCGTTGATGTGGCGATCCTGATAGTCGATCTCGCCATTCACCACCTTCAGCACCAGCGTCTGCTTATCGGCATTGACCGAGATGCGCAGGTCGTTGATGTAGGGAAGCTGGTTACCCTCGGTATCCACCTTGAAGTAATAAGGGTTGCGCACGAGCGTCACGAGCTGGGCGCCGCTGACATAGGGGTCCTTGATGACCCAGGGCTCCATAGTCGGGCGGTCGGGGTTCTGCCAGCGCTCATTGGCTTCGGTGTCGACAGCGCACTTCTTGATGAACAGCTCGGTCCAGCTCTGCACGCCCGCGGCCTTGATCAGGGCGTCGAGGCCGGCCTTGTTGTAGGCCGGGTGGAACTGCGAGCAGTAATGCTTGGCCATCATCGCCATCTGCACGCCATAGACGCTGGCGAGCTTCTGCGGGAACAGGCCGTAGGGTTCCTTGAAGGTCAGGGTGAAGGTGGTGTCGTCGACCTTGGCGAACTTGGCGAGCTCGCCGCCCGCCACCACCCAGTCGACCGCATTCGGCAGCAATTCCTTGTTGCCGGCGATGTCGTTGATGAAGAAGCCGATGTCATCGCTGTCGAACGGCTTGCCGTCCGACCATTTCAGGCCCTTGCGCAGCTTGATGGTGAAGACGGTCGCGGTGTCGTTGCTGCTGACGCTTTCCGCGAGATTGGGGATGACCTTGCCGCTCCACTCGCGGTCCCAGGCCAGCAGCGGCTCGTAGCCCGCGATGCGGAACAGCCAGTTGCGGTCGGAGCCGCCCACCATGCCGGAACGCCAGGTACCGCCATATTTGCCGACCTTCTCGAACGGCGTGACGACGCGCGGGCTGTCCGGCAGACGGTCGGACACTTTCGGCAGCTTGCCGGCCTTGACCAACTCGCCGAGCATCGGGGCTTCCTTGTAGTCGGCGGCGCTTGCGGCGCCGAGGCTCAGCCATGCGGCGCACAGCGCGACCACGCTCGGCCGCAGCGCCGTTCGGCTGACCCGCCATAGCCCTCCAGCACCAGTTGTTCGGGGACTACGATCACGCACCGCCATGACAACCTCCGCTGTTCAACCAGTCGAATTGGGAAATTCCCACCGTTACTTCAGCCTTGGTTCGAAGGCTTGCATGACGTACCGGACCTGTCAATAATTCATAAACTTGTCAGGCAGGTATTAAGCGCCTGATCTTCCCGGCGCCGGAAGCCGGCGCGCCGAGGCGCGGTAAAACCTCTTGCCTATCGCCAAGCAAGCATTCACCTTCCTCGACCGGGACCGGCGGAAACGGCGACAATGCCGCTCTCCGTCAGGATGTAAGACGAGTTACGCGACCTATCCCGCCAGATTTGGAAGGCGTTCATGAGCACCGCACCTCTTTCCGACGAGACGCGCAGCCTGCTGGCACAGCTCAGCACCGCGACATTGACCTCGCAACTCATGGCGCGCGGCCTGCGCAATACTTTCATGCAGGGGGTGCGGCGGCTCACCACCGGCGGGCCCTCCATGGTCGGCGAGGCCTTCACGCTGCGCTACATCCCCTCGCGCGAGGATATCGACGTCTCCGCCGTGTTCGAGGATCGCAACCACCCGCAGCGCAAGGCGGTGGAGACGGTGCCGCCGGGCCATGTGATGGTGATCGACTGCCGGCAGGACAATCGCGCCGCCGGCGCCGGCAGCATCCTCGTCACCCGCATGATGGTGCGCGGCGCGGCGGGCGTCGTCACCGATGGCGGCCTGCGCGATTCCCCGACCATCGCCGAGCTGGATTTTCCGGTGTATTGCGCGGGCCCCGCGGCGCCCAGCAACATCACCCGGCATCACGCCGTCGACATCAATGTGCCGATCGGCTGCGGCGAAGTCCCGGTCTATCCCGGCGACATCATCGTGGGCGACCGCGAGGGCGTCGTCGTCATTCCCCGCCATCTCGCCGACCAGGTCGCGCGCGACGGCCATGAGCAGTCGCTGATGGAGGATTTCGTCACCGAGCGGGTGATGGCCGGCGAGTCCATCTTCGGCCTCTACCCCGCGAATGCCGAGAGCATCGAGCGGTTCAAGGCGTGGCGGCAGGGGCGCTGACGGGTCGCCTGAGCCGTCTTCCCCGTCGGAGCCTGACCGCAAACTCCAATTGGCCTCATCCCCGGACTTGATCCGGGGATCCAGCCCATCCGCATGCACCCGCTCCCAAGTCTGGATCCCCGGATCAAGTCCGGGGATGAGGGTGGAACGGTGGCTCCTTCAACGGATAGGTCCAATCTTGGGTCAAGCTCTCAGGATGAGGGGGAGGGTCTCGCCGCCGCGTTTCAGATCAGCCTGTCAGCGGTGCGAGAGCCGGGCGAGCCGGTCACCTCACAGTACGTGATCGCCCAGCTTCGGGATGGTCTCGACGCCCCAGATCATGCGCTCGCGGATGATAGCGCGCGGGCGCTCGGGATTGACGCTCTCGAATTCGCGGGCGATGCGGTGGCCGTCGAAAATGGCATCGGCCAGATAGCGCGGGGCGAGGCAATCGCCGGAGCGCACCACCACTTCCAGGCCGACATCCGCCCAGCGCTCCTTGCGCGCGACCAAAGCGTCGTAAAGCTCGCGCTTCGACTCGCGCGCCGTGCACAGCACGACGGTGTCGCAGGCCAGCACCTCGACCGCGTCGCCGACCCGGCGCGGATACACGCCGGTCTCAGGCTGCGTGGTGCGGCGATAGCCGTCGCGATAGCGGTCATAAAGCACGACCTCGACCGCGCCGGGGCCGCCGCGCACCTCCTCGACCCAATGGCCGACCCGCTCATGGATGCCCTTCTCGCGCATCATGCGGCGGATGTTGTAGCCCTCAAGCGTGCGCTCGGTCATCGGCGCCACCGTCTCGTAATGGGTGACGAGGGTGACGTGCTTGCCCTGGTCCACCAGCGCCTCGGCGATGCCGATGGCCATGAAGTAGCCGTCGGAATCCATCACCACCACGCGGTCGCCGATCGGCTTGCCGGCGAAGTATTGTTCCGGCGTGACGAAGTGATCGAGCCTTGCATCGACGCCCGGCACCGGGTCCGGCCCGCTGGCGCCAAGCCCGTTGCCGACCCAGGAGGCGCCGTTCGCCAGCACCACGCGCGAGGCGCCGTATTCCAGTATGTCGTCCGCCGTCACCAGCCCGGTGCCGCGCATCAGCGTGACGTTGGCCATGCGCTGGATCTGGCTCTCGCGGTAATGCACCACGCGCGCCCATTCGGCGAGGCCCGGCAGCTTCACCACGTCCTGCATGTGGCCGCCAAGGGTGTCCCTGGCCTCGCACAGATGCACATCGTAGCCGCGGCGGCCGAGCACGCGGGCGCATTCGAGGCCGGAAGGCCCGGCGCCGACCACCAGCACGGTCTTGGCATGCGGCGTAGCCTCGAAGCGCTCGGGATGCCAGCCACGCCGGTATTCCTCCAGCGCGGTCGGGTTCTGGGTGCAGATGATGGCGTTGCTCATATTGTAGCGGGAGATGCAGGCATTGCAGCCGATGCACTCGCAGATATCGTCCACCCGGCCTTCGTCGATCTTGCGGGGCAGCCACGGATCCGCGATCGACGGGCGGGCGCAGCCGATGATGTCGAGCTGGCCGGTGCGCACGATGCGCGCCATCTCGTCGGGATCGGTAAAGCGGCCGACGCCAACCACCGGCACATTGGCGATGGCCTTGACCGCCGAATTCCACGGCGCCTGGTGGTTGGACTTGTAGAAGCGCGAGGGGCCGGAATCCTCGCCCCACATGTCCTCGCCCGAGCCGCCGATGATGACGTCCCACATGTCGACGAGGCCGAGCTTGGTGATGTACTCGACGAAGGCCAACCCCTCGTCGCGCAGTTCCAGCCCCCACGGGCCGGCAAGGTCGTCGATGGAGATGCGGGTCGCCACCGCGCAATCGTCGCCCGCCACCTTCTTCAGGCGCTCCAGCGCCTCGACCCAGAAGCGGGCGCGGTTCTCGAACGAGCCGCCATATTTATCGGTGCGCCGGTTGTAGTGGCGCGACAGCGCATGGACCGGGAACACACCCGCCGCGCCATGGACATAGAGAATGTCGAAGCCGGCATCGCGAGAGCGCCGCGCCGCGTCCTCATACATCTGCATGACGCGGTCGATGTCCTCTTCCGCCGCGGGATAGGTGTAGACCTTGGGGATGCCGCCGGAGGGAAAGCGGTCGAAGGCCGGCGCGACATAGCGGGTGAACAGATTGTCCTTCACGCCGCCGGCGCCGAGCTCCACGGCGGCGAGCGCACCCCATTTGTGCACCTCGTCCACCATGTGGCGGTGGTTGATGACATCGCCCTCGTCCCAGATCGTCGCATTGGTCGAGCTCGTCTGGTTGACCTCGGGGTGGATCGAGCAGGATTCGGTGCAGAGCCCACCCCAGCCGCCCTCGGCCTTCACCGCGCGATGCGCGGCATTGGAGCCCGGCCGCACATGGCCGATGCCAGTGCATTGCGGCACCTGGTAGAAGCGGTTCTTCATGGTCTTCGGGCCGATGCGGACCGGCTCGAACAGGATGTCGTAGCGGGGATCGCGCTGTGTGTTGCGCGGCGCGGCGGGATCCGAGCGGGTGTCCTCAGAACTGACGAACGGCGCGTTCATGGCTGGCTTTCCCGTGTCTCGAATTCCGGCAGATGCGAACCCGCGCAGGCTCCCCCCTGCGCGAGACGCCGCTCAGGGTTCTATTTCGGCGATGGCTTCCACCTCGACGCCGACGCCGCGCGGCAGGGTCGGCGCGCCGACCGCGCTGCGCGCATGCCGCCCGGCCTCGCCGAAGATCTCGATGAACAGGTCGGACGCGCCGTTGATGACCTTCGGCATATCGGTGAAATCCGCCGTCGCATTGACGAAGCCGGTCAGCTTGGCGATGCGCTTCACGCGGGAGAGCGAACCGCCGCAGGCGGCCTGCAGCTGCACCACCAGATTGAGCGCGCACAGCCGCGCGGCGGCATAGCCCTCCTCCACCGTGAGGTTCTCGCCGAGGCGACCGACGCACATCAGCCGGTCGTCGCGGCGCGGCACCTGGCCGGCGAGGAAGACGATGTTGCCGACCACGACCGCCGGAACGTAATTGGCGCCGGGCACGGTGGCATTGGGCACCTCGGCGCCGAGGGCGGCCAGCTTCTCGTCGAACGTCATGCTCATGCCCGGATCCCCGTCGGCTCGGAAGAAGTGTCGGCTCAGAAGAAGGTGCGGATGGCGTCCACCACGGCATAATCGTCATCGACCACCGGGATGACCTGCCATTTGTCGAAAGTGGTACAGGGATGCGAGATGCCGAACGCCACCATGTCGCCGACCTGGAGCGGGCTGTCGGCCGGCAGCACCAGATGGCAATGCTGGTCGTTGAGGCCGGCGACGGCATGGCGCTCGGGGATCGGCAGCGGCGGCCCGGCGCGGCCCGGGCGGTGCCAGTACAGCGGCTCCGGCATGCGCGAGTCATAGGACACGTCGCGCTTGCCCATGGCGAGGATGGCCTTCTCGGCCTCCGGGCGCGACTGCACATAGGCCCAAACTTCGAGCGCGTGGACCGGGCGCACGTCCAGCCCGTCGATCCCCGGCATGCGCTGGCGCAGATCGAGGAAGCGGTCCTCATAGGTGCCGGAATCATGGGTGAGGTAGCAGCCGCTGCGAATGACCACCTGGAACGTACGCGACAGGCCGGCCGCCTTGAAGCGGGCGGCGACGAGGTCGTAAAAGCTCGATCCGCCGGCGGTCAGCAGGATCGGGCCGGGCGCGAAGGCGCCGCGCTGCTCGCAGGCCAGCGCGATCTCGACGAGGAAATCGAGGAAGCCATCGACCCTCGCGGCCGCGTCCTTGCCCGCCAGCAGCCCCTCATAGCCGCCGACGCCGCTGAGTTCGATATAGGGCGCGGCGGCGATGATCGCCGCCATGACCTCCATCGCGTCGTCCAGCGTGCGGCAGCCGGTGCGCCCGCCGGGAAAGCCGCCTTCCAGTATGACGCGGAGCGGGCGCCCGCCGCCGGCCGCCTTCACCGCCGCGGCGAGGCGCTCGACGCCGGCCACCGAGTCGACGAACGACCAGAACTGGAAGTCGGGATCGCGCGCCACCTCCTCGGCCATATAGCGCGCGGCCTGCGCCCCGGTGACCTGGTTGGCGAGCAGGATGCGATCGAAGCCGTACTCGCGCGCCACCCGGATCTGCTGCACGGTGGCGAGCGTGATGGCGAAGGCGCCGTCGGCGATCTGCCGGGCGAACAGTTGCGGCGACATGGTGGTCTTGCCGTGCGGCGCGATGCTAGCGCCGGCCATGGCGAGGAAGCCGCGCATATAGGCGCTGTTGCGCTCCAGCGCCGAGCGCTTCAGCACGGCGAGCGGCAAGGGAAGATCTTCCCGCAGCACGTTCCAGCCCTGCCCGCCCACCGCGGACAGCGCCAACGGCCCGGCGCCGGGTGGAAGACCCTTGGTGCGGCCATCGACAAGGCTGCCCTCGATCCCGCTCAGATCGATCGCCGACATCCGCGCTCCCCATGCCCGCTGTGACTGGACAATTGTAAACTTATCAGACAGCTTCGTGCAAGAAGCTCAAGACGCCCAGCGTGATGATGGAGAAAGCGCTGTGTCCGGGGACGATCTGCTCGCGCGCCATGGCCTCACGCCGCTGCTGAACGCCTCAGGCACGGAAACCGTGTTCGGCGCCAGCCCGGTCCATGCCGACATCATCAGTGAGATCGCCGCCATATTGGCGGTTTCCGTCGACATGGCCGAATTGCAGGCGCTCGCCAGCCGGGTGATCGCCGGGGTCACCGGCGCTGAGGCCGGCTACGTCACCAATTGCACTTCGGCCAGCATCGTCATCGCCGCGGCGGCGGTCATGACCGGCGACGATGCCAGCCGCGCCGAGCGGCTGCCGGACACCCAGGGCCTGCGCAACGAGATCGTTCTGCAGAAGGGCCATGTCGTCAACTACGGCTCGCTGATCACTGGCGACATAAGGCTGAGCGGCGCCCGCCCGGTCGAGATCGGCGCCGCCTTCGATGCCGCCCCATACCAGCTGCGCGCCGCGCTCAGTCCCGCCACGGCGGCGGCGCTCTATGTGGTCTCCCACCACACCGCGCAGAGCGGCATGATCGCGCTCAAGGATTTCATCCATGAGGCGCATGCCGCCGGCGTGCCGGTGATTGTCGATGCCGCCGCCGAATATGACTGGCCCGGCATCATCGCTGCCGGCGCCGACCTGGTGCTGTTCAGCGGGCAGAAGGCCATGGGCGGCCCGACCGCCGGCATCATCGCCGGGCGCGCCGATCTGGTGCGCGCCTGCGTCATCCAGCGCCACGGCGTCGGCCGCCCGATGAAGGCCGGCAAGGAGGCGGTCATCGGCGCCATCGCCGCCATGCAACGCTGGAGCCGCCGCGACGAGGCAGCGGTGCAGGCGGCGGTGCTGGAGCGTGCGGAAAGGCTGGTCGCGCTGTTGCAGGGCCTGCCCGGCATCGGCGCATCCATCGTGCCCGACGAGACCGGCAACCCGTTCCACCGGGTGATCCTCGAGGTCTCGCCGGCGCTGGCGGGCGGCAATGCCCACGCCTTGGCCCGCGCCATCGCCAACGGCACGCCGCGCATCATCGTGCGCGACCTGCTCGCCGATCGCGGCCTGTTGCAGGTCGACGTCCGCCGGCTGGACGCCGACAGCCTCGCCTTGCTGGCCACCCGCATCCGCGATGCGGCGGGCGCGCTTCAGGCCTTGCGCGGCACATAGCCGGGGGTGATGAACGGCCCGCCCTGGTACTTCACCGCGGGATCTTCCATGTCGCGCGTGTCGCCGTCCGGGATGAGCGCATCCTTGAAGCTCTCGGCATTGTCCTGCGGGCGGTAATCCACATTCGGCGCCGCCGCATTGCTCCACCAGGAGCGGTCATTGTTCGACACGCCGTAAAGGATGGTGCAGCCGAGATGGGGCGCGGCGAAGCACGCCTCGATCAGGCGCAGCAGGTCCTCATAGCTGTGCCAGGTGGAGAGATGGCGGGGGTCGATCGGATCCAGCCGCGCGGTGCCGATGCGCAGGCACGCGCTCTCCACGCCGTATTTGTCGTAGTAGAGGCTCGCCAGATCCTCGCCGAATGCCTTGGACACGCCATAGAGCGAGTCCGGCCGGGTGCGCACATTGGCGTCCAGCCGGTCGTCGCGCGTGTAGAAGCCGATGGCGTGGTTCGAGCTGGCATAGACGATGGGCCCTGCCCCGAAGCGACGCGCCGCCTCGTACACATTGTAGGTGCCGAGAATGTTGGACGACAGGATGCGGTCGAAGCTGGTCTCGTAGGAGATGCCGCCGAAATGGATGATGCGCCCGGCGCCCTCCACCAGACGGTCCACCGCCGCGGCGTCCGCGAGATCGGCGATGACGATTTCCTCGCCGGGCAAAGCCGGCCCAAAATCGACGATGTCGGTCGAGCGCAGCGCGCCGTATGTCTCGATCAGCCTAGGCCGCAGCCACTTGCCGAGAATGCCGCCCGCGCCGGTGAACAAGGTAGGACGGTCATTCGCCATTCGCGGAGCCCTTCAGCAAACCGGAGGCATCTCCGGCGGAATCGACAACTTGTAAGACGATTTTATAAGACTGTCTCCGCTATACAATGCCCTCGGCAATATGTGCCGCGACGGGCGCTCTCAATGAGGTTTCCCGGCTCCGACCTGGAAATCGGTAGCCGGTCGACCGACAGGGTGTCGAGGCGCCCGTCCGGATGGAAGGGCGTCGCGGCGACGACGTAGGCGCCCTTGGCGGACGCATCGTGCGTCAGGCAGTGCCGTCCTTCTTCGCCGCCTCATAGCGGGCCTTGGTATCCGCATTCATCGGATAGAGGCCGGGCAGCGGCACATCGCGGCCAACCTCGTTCATGATCCAGGCCTCAGTCCGCTCCTGCTCCGGTGCTTCGGCCAGGACCTCGGGCAACAGCGCGGCGGGTATCAGCACCGCGCCGTCGTCATCGACCACGATGACGTCGTCCGGGAACACCGCGACGCCGCCGCAGGCAATCGGCTGCTGCCAGGCGACGAAGGTGAGCCCGGCGACCGAAGGAGGGGCTGCGACACCGTTGCACCAGACCGGAAGGCCGGTGCCGAGCACGCCGGCAACGTCACGGACCACGCCGTCGGTGATCAGCGCGACGACGCCGCGCTTCAGCATGCGGGCGCACAATATGTCGCCGAAAATGCCGGCGTCGGTGACGCCCATGGCGTCTACAACGGCGATACAGCCGGCCGGCATCGCCTCGATCGCGGCGCGCGTGGAGATCGGCGAGGCCCAGCTTGCGGGCGTGGCGAGATCCTCTCGGGCGGGAACGAAGCGCAACGTGAAAGCCGGGCCGACGAGGCGCGGTTGGCCGGGCGCGAGCGGCTTGGTGCCGCGGAGCCAGACATTGCGCAGCCCCTTCTTCAGCAGGACAGTGGTGATCGTCGCCGTGGAGATTGCCTTGAGCGTGTCGACGACGCTTTGTTCGAGTGCCATTGGTTTCCTCAGATGCTCTGGATAAGGCCGCCATCGATGCGGATGACCGAACCGGTGATGTAGGACGCGCGCGCGCTGGCGAGGAATGCGACAACGTCGCCATATTCCTGCGGATCGCCGTAGCGGCCGACCGGGATGGAGCCGGTGCTCTCGGCGGCGACGTCGGCGACGCTGCGGCCCTCGCGCTCGGCCTTGCGCTCGTCGAGGAAGCTGATGCGTGGGGTGGCGATGCGGCCGGGAAGCACGATGTTGCAGGTCACACCGTCGCGACCGACTTCACGCGCCAGCGTCTTCGACCAGCCCACCAGCGATAGCCTGAGCGCGTTGGAGATGCCGAGATTGGCGATCGGCGCGACAACGCCGGACGAGGTCGAGGTGATGACCCGGCCCCATTTGCGCGCGCGCATGCTCGGCAGCACGCGGTCCGTGATCGCGATGACCGAGAGCACCATCGACTGGAAGCTGCTCAGCCAAAGGGCTGGATCCTGCCCGGCGGCCGGCGTCGGGGGTGGCCCGCCGGTGTTGTTGACGAGCACGTCCACGCCGCCGAAATCAGCCTCGATGCCGGCGATGTTCGCCTCGATCACCGACAGATCCGCCAGATCCCAGCCGATGGGCCGGGAGTGGCCGCCGGCACCGGCGATCGCGGCGGCAGTCGCCTTGGCGGCGTCGAGATTGATGTCGGCGACGATCACCGCCGCGCCTTCCGCTGCCAGCGCCTTCGCGATAGCGCCGCCGAGCCCGCCGCCAGCACCGAACACGAGTGCGGTCTTCTGCTGAAGTCCGAGGTCCACTAGGGCATCTCCATGTGCCGGTTTGTGTGGCGGCGGAGCCGCCACAATGTGCGAGCGGCGGTGCGGACGCCCGGGAGCACCGCCGCGAAGCCATACGCATTTCCTTCCGGCAGTCTGGCTTCGGCGCGGAAGATTGGAAATATCAACGATGCTATTTTCTAATGATATAAAATGTATATGGACACGCGCTTCCTCGAGAGCTTCCTCATGGCATAGCTCGGTTATCCGACGACTGGTCATGCTTTTGGTGGACCGTGCTCAACTCTCTGTCGTCGCCGGCCGGAAGCCGGCCCCTGCGAGCGCGGCGTGGCTCTCGGGGGATACCAATGCAGCGAGGAATGCTTGCACTGCCGGTCGCTGCTTTCGTGATGTCACTACCGCGAAATCGTAGTGTTCTTCCGCCAGCGGAATGAAGCCAAGCCCGGAGGCACGCGCCACTGGCGCGGTGGTCATACCCCAGTCGGCGCGATGCTGGCCGACGGCGGCGGCTACGGCGTTATGCGACTTCGGCTGATTCCAATAGCCATTCGGCCGCGCCGACCCGAGAAGGCGATCGATCAGGATGCGGGTGCCGGCACCCTGGTTGCGGTTGACCATGATGCAGGCGGGGTCGGCCAGTGCCGCATGTACCGCGTCCTGCGCATTCAAGCCCTCGAAGCGCGGATCGTCCACACGAAACACGATCCCCTGCATGCGGCGCCAGCCAGGCACCAGTTCGAGACCTTCGGCGAGGAACGGCGTGTTGTAGCGCCCGGTCTTTTCGTCGAACAAATGAATCGGCGCCAGGTCGCACTCGCCACGCTTCGCTGCCGCGATGCCGCCGAGGCTCCCGACCGAAATCGAGCGCACCGAGAGGCCGGCGCGCGCCAGCGGCGCAGTGACCAGATCAAGTCCGGTGCAATGGCTGCCGATGATCACCAGATCCGGTACGCGGACATGCGGCGTGAACAGCGTCACCGCGGTCTCGGTGCCTGCCGGCATCTGGTCGGCCAGCGCATCGATTCGCAAGAACCCGTCGGCCTGAGCAAAGGATGTGATCGCGCCCGATCCCTTGCCGCTTGGATAGGCTATCAGGCCGCCGTCTGCAGCGACCAGCGACACCATCACGAATTCGGTACGGCCGAGCTCCGACGCGATCCGCACCGGGATCTTCGCCGAGACCTGCGCCTCGGCGCGCGGCGGCAGCCCGGCGAGGCGTCGCAGAAGGGGGACAATGATGTCGTGGAAGGTGAACATCGCCGAGGTCGGAAAGCCCGGGAGGATCACGACGATTTTGCCGTCGCACACCGCCAGGCACAGCGGCTTGCCGGGCTTCAGCGCCACGCCATGGGCAATGATGCCGGGCAAGCCTAGCCGCGCGATGATCCGGTGCGAGACGTCGCCCGCCCCCTTCGAGGTGCCACCGGACAGCACCAGCATGTCGCAATCCGCCAACGCCTCGCGCATGGCGGCTTCCAGGATTTTCTCGTCATCCGCGATGGCGCCAACGAAGATCGGATCGCCGCCGTTCTCGATCACGGCGGCGGTGACGATGGCGCCGTTGGTGTCGTAGATCGCGCCGGGCCGCAGCGTCTGACCGGGCTGCACCAGTTCATCACCGGTCGACATCACCGCGACCCGCGGACGCCGCACCACCGACACATCGGCGATGCCGCAGGCGGCGAGCATGCCGATCTCTCGCGATCCGATCATGGTGCCGCCGCGCAGCAGCGTCTCGCCGCGCGCGATGTCGGATCCGGCATAAGACACGAACTGGCCGGGGGACGCGGCGCGGCGAATCTCGATCGCATCGGCGCCAAGCGGCTGGGTGTGCTCGACCATGACGATGGCATCGGCGCCGCGCGGGACCGGCCCTCCGGTGGCAATCGACGTCGCCGTGCCCGTGAGAACCGGCTGAACCGGTGCTTTGCCGCAGGCAATCACCTCGTCATTGAGCGATATGCGCGCCGGCGCGCTTTCGCCGGCACTTGCAAGATCGGCGGAGCGCACCGCAAAGCCGTCAACGTTCGAGCGATCGAACGGCGGCACGTCGATCGGCGCGACGATGTCAGCAGCCAGCGCGCGGCCCAGGGAGTCGGCGAGCGACTTCCGCTCACTCGGGACGTCGCGCGGAAACAGCGCCGCCTCAAACCGCTCAATGGCGTCCTCGCGCGACAGGATGTTCAGAAACTGGTCCTGATCAACGCCCTCACGAGGCTTCGCAACCGTGTCATTCGGCATCGTGAACTCACAGGTGGGTCTTCAGTCGCAGGTCTTCAGTCGCAGGACTTCAGAAGATAGGCATCGACGACCGCTCCCGCCGCAAAACCCTCGCTGCCTGCCGGAATGGCGCACCAGGCATCGGCCGAAGCGATTGCGTCCAGCGAAAGATCGCCAACCGCAAGCGGCATCCATGTCGCATTGGTTTGCCTGAGCAGTGCAATTTCGGCAACACCGACGCCCGATGCGATCTTTCGCGCGAGCGGTAGCGTCACCATTGGTCGCGATACCCGCAAGGCGAGGTGATCCACCATAGGCAGTGCCAGCGTCCACCACGCCGCCAGCGCCTGATCCGGTGCTCCAGGCAATGCAATGACGGGGATGTTCTCGTTGATGCCGATGGCAGTGGTCCGGCCGGGCTGTAGTGCGATGCCATGAGCCAACACCACGCCGGATTGCGCCAGCGCGAGGACGGTAGCGTCGCCGCGGCCGACGCCGGTGCCGCCAATGGTGATAAGCAGATCGCTGGCGTCGCCCCGCAGTGATGCGGTATCGCCGCGCGTGACCATGGTGCCGGCGGCCTGCGCCAGCTCGGCGATAAGGTGCACGGTAAGATCGCGCTTCTTCGTCGTCGGCATGTCGATCAGCCGCAGGCTCGGTCGCCGCACCGATATCGATGTGTATCCTGCCCCCCTCGCCCGCACGAGGTCGAGGCTGCGGATCGGATGTCCCGCGGCGACAAGCGCGCCGCCCCCGGCGATATCGCTACCCGCGCGACGAACACCCTGCCCCGGAATGGCTTCTGCCGTTACCTGCACCAGCGGACCGAACGCATCGACGACATCGGCGTCAACCACGCAATCGCAATCTTGAGGCATCGCATCGCCGGCCTCGACCCAGCAGGGTGCGGCGGCCATCGCCAGCGGCGCATAAGACGACGCGCCGACCAGATCGCGCGCGGCAAAGGCCCAGCCGTCGAGGGTAGCGATATCGCGCGGCGGAAATGGTTCTGTCGCCGCCATCTCGGCGGCCACGCATCCTAGTGCATCTGCCAGCAAAACATCCCGCGGTGCCACCGGCTGCAAACCACCGCACAGCATCTGCCGCGCCACATCGAGGGACGTCAGCGACAGTGGCAGGCGCTGCGTCATGAAGCAGTCTCCAGAGGCGACGCCAAGCGACCACAACCAGCTTCGGATTGTCGTCGAAACTAGGTCCGTTGTCCGGCATAGACAAGCTAAGCCGCCATCAGCCGCATTAGCGATCATACGGCTCGACTGACCATCGCACCGCGAGGCTGTACCCCACGCTTGATCGTGCGGATGCCCTCAACAGCTGGCGCGTCGCGAAAGTCGTCTTGTCCGCTCACTTTCCAGAGCAAGATGGCTGGACGCATCGTGACATCGGGGTCGACCGCGCAACCGCAACCTCTGACCTCGTATCGTCGGCTTTAATCCACTCCAACGCGACGGCCATCGTTCGCACCGGGAGGAGGAACCAAGCGTGACCCCCAAGGCTTCTCCATTTATCAAGGAGTGCCACCATGCGTATCGCCATCGTCCTCCTTTCGACATTTGCCTCGGTGTTTGCCGCATCCGCGCAAACCGGGACAAATTCCAATGACAAGAAGCCGGGGGACTCGCAGCACAGTACCGGGAGGACCGTGCTGCCCGAAAGCAACAAGGGACAATTGCAGCCGCAGGGCTGGACCGGTCCGATCAGTACCGAAAACGGCGGCGCGCCAGCGGGAAGCCCGCAGGGACAGTCCGCGCCTGGCATGCAAGCGGCGCCCGAGGGATCGTCAAAGACAATCGTGGATACAAAATAATTTACCGGCCTCTCACGCCCGGCTGATGTCAGAGGCGCACACTTGGCTCAGCAAAGGCGTCAGCGGCTGATTTCTGGACAAATTGGTCGAGCACCACGCCACCGGTAACTGCAATCAGGACGGCAACTAGACAGGCCGCGATGAACGCCCGCATCAAAGCCTCCAATTTTTGTCTCTGCTCGAGAGCATTGTATGGTCTATTCGCAATATGATCATTTGTCGATGTCTCGCCAATATTCCGCTTTGTGCCGCATCAACCTTCTAAGCTAAATGCCTCGGTTTCGATATCGATGAAGACGCGGCCAAGCGTGCCGACATGCACGTAGAACGCTGTCGCGTTAGACTTTTCCAGATCGACGAAGAACGACCTGAACCACGGCACCACATGCGCCTTGAAGAATTCGCGGTCGGCGCCGGCCGGCGCTGCTATGTTCCCGCCGATCAATCCGGCCATGATCTCGCACACGATCGCGGCGTGATCCTCAGGTTCGGATTGCGAGGTCTTCTCGATTGCCAGCTCCCGCAGCGTTTCCCGCAGCCGTTCCAGAGGTCGGCCATATAGCGAGCCAGCCAGATAAAACGACGCGTAAGGCATTAGCCCGTTTTCGCCGAGGCCAGCGAAAAGATCGAAATACTCCCGCCGTACCGTCTCAGCGTTGGCACTGGCCGCGGCAGCGCCGAGCGCCGCATGGGCAAGCCCGAGCGGACTGTCGTTACCACGCAGCAAGGCCAGGCGTTCCAATACGGCCGCGTCGGGATTGCGCATGAGCAATGTTGCCAGCAGCGCATATTCCTGCGCGCGTGCGTGATCGAGATCGTCGATGGTGGGGTCTAGATCAGTGTTCACCTCGGCAGTGCTCCGCCCTGCGGCCGCCGCCGGCGCGACATCCCCTCCCCGACCGAGACCTGGCTGTCTTCCAATGCGACAGCGCCGGGAGATCCGTCTGCCTCTGTGTTGGTCACGGCTTCAGCCACTGGCGGCGGCTCTCGGCGAACCGCAGAGCCTTCAACAGGATTTGCCTCCGGAGCAGCGTCCGACGCCGCAATTACCCTTTCCGCGATGTCTTCGGGTCTTCCGAGTGCCTGCGCCAGCAGCGCCGGCAAATTATCGGTGGCACGCAGCGGACCGAAGCCAAAGATTGAACTCGGATCGTTGAAATTCCACTGATTTTCGGCAATGCCGATGAAATCCCGGATCGATGGATCCCTTGCCCAGGCTCGTCTCAGCGCCGCCCGCGTCAATTCCGGCGGAACATGCGGTTGCAGGAAGCCGCGAATATCGGTGCCGATCTCGATCGACTCGATCGGCGGCAGGCTGGCCGGATCGAAAGCCGGGTCAGGCTCGTCGACAGGCTGGGAATCGACGAGTGTTTCCCGAGAGGCGCCTTCATCATCGCCTATCGCGGGAGGCGCTTCGACACCAGAGGTCTCCACCGCCCCTGGCCCGACCTCCGGTTCGCTCTTCAGTCGCGACCAGCGGCTGAAGAAGTTCTCGGTGCGGCTCATTTGCCGACATCCGTTTCCGGACCGAGCGCATCCGAAGGCGTCCGGCGTCGTTTCTTGAACGGCCGCTCGACGTGATATTCGGCGATGAATTGGCGGACCGTCTCGAGCACATCCGCGGGCATCGGCAGCGCCTCCACGATATTGTCACCACCATCCGTAAAGGCCTCTCCCTCGCCGGGATCAGCAGTGACAGACAGCACGCGGTACGGAAACTCGGAAAGCACCGGCTGCAGCACGACCCACAGCATCGGTGCGTCGGAGTTGATATTGTCGCGGTAATAGACAGTTTCGGTGCGATGCAGTTCGATCGCGGTCTCACCGGCATAAAACAACGTCGCACCGGTAGTGGTTTCAATCGGCGTCCCCGGCATAGCAGCGGGCGTTCCGATCAGGACTGATACCGGGCGCCACAGATAGTCTGCCCACTTGCTCCTTGCCGCGCGACGTTCAACCACGACGCCGACGGGAATTACCAACAATGCGGTCGATCTCATTTGACCAACTCCGCGCTACGGATCGGCAATCCGTTGATGATGTTGTGCGGCTTCATCTGCAGCAGTCCATCTTCGTCGACGGCCATCAGGACATAGACCGGCTCGCCCCTGACTGACTCGATCATATCTGCTGGATGGACGAATATCAGGCGGTAAAGCGCGATCAGACGCGCGCGCGCGGCGTCATCGATGCTACCGGAGCGCCACAGCAAATCGCCGATCCGGGTAGCCTCGGCATCGAGGCCGACATACCAGGACAGCGGTGCCTCGCGCAGTTCCGTCAGCGGATCAATCACGGTGTCGATCGCCAGCAAATGGGAAATCCACCGGGTCAACACCAAGATGAACGCCGCGGCGCCCGGCTCGCCGCCGCGCAGATCAAGCGCAAAGTCGAACAGGTCACTGCGATCCCAGTAGCTATCAGCATTGCTGGCGCAGAGCGTCTCATTTCCCGACTCGGCTGGCATTCCAAGCAGCGAATACAGCGGTGACGCTGCATGAGGGTTGAAGCACGGCGTGTTCTCGTCATCGCTGACGGTCAGTTGTCCCCCATCCAACCGAACCTTTTGCGGACGAAAAAATAGCTCGCTCGCGCGCAGTACGAAAGCGTCGTCGCAATCATCCAGCAAGTTGCGCAGGATCAGATGAACCAGTTGGTCGATGAAGATGCGCGGATACACCACGTTATGACGGACAAGATTGAGATAGGCGGCCTCGATCGTGTCGTGCCGGACCAGATGATCGCGCCAGGCAATCATCATCTCCCAGTTTTCACGTGCATCGGCGTCGGCGATATCGGCAATCTGCAATACCGTAATTGCCGCTCGCGGATTCCGAAGCAGCATCTGATGCAATCCGCGTTCGGCGTCGCAGGCTTCCGGCGGCGGTACCAGCTCCGGCCGCGCCAGATAAGCCTTCAGGAATTCTTCGGTGACCACGAGTCGCCCCTCGGCATTGCGGTCCAGCAAATGGTGGCCGCTGGAGAGCCAGAAATCACGCCGCGTACTCACGTCCGGTCCCCGCGCTCCAGCGTTGTGAGGTCGAAATGTTCCTCGGGCGCCTCATCATCGCCGATCACCTCGACGAACTGGAACGGTCGATGGCCATCGGTATCGGCGCGCGGACGCAGCGTGCGAAACACTTCGCGAATCCCAGTTTCTTCGCAGCTGCGCGAGACCGCGATCAGCAATCCATCGGGATGCTCGCACAGCGATTCAACGAAGGCGACCTCCTCTTCCGCCGCGGGCATGGCGGTGGTGAGATCGGGCGCGCCGCAGCGGGCAATGAGCTGGGACGCGAGCGATCCAACCAGTTCATGGCGATCCTGCGCGCTGGCCTCTACCACTTGTGCCAACGACGAATGGCCGAACGATCCCACGCCGAGAAAGCCGGCACGAAATGCGGTACGCGCCTTACCTTGCAGTTCAGTGATGTTATGTCGCGCGAACATGAAAGCGCCGGAGACCGCCCACTCGCCAGGCTCGGCCGCCTGTTCGAACACGAATGTGTCCGAAATATCCAGCCGGATGGTGCGCAGTAGCTTCACGTGCGCCTCCTGTCGTTTCGCGATCCAGGCCGAGGCCAAAGCCGCGCGTGAGATTATAAATTTCTCGTGATACATCGCCAAATATCGGCAGGTGCAGGCATTCGCATTCGGATATCGCGCTCTGTATTTGTCGAATGCTGAGCATATAGTGTAATCAGGTTTTCGACCAATTGGCGTCGGCCCGTGCAGCCCGGTTTGCGGAGCAATTCGGCTTCATGACATCTCCTTCCGAACAAATCCTGATTTGCTCCTGTGAGGACACAGTACCACTCGACGCGGATGCGGTCGGACGTGGTTGCAAAGGCAGCGAGATTCTGACGGCGCGAAACCTTTGCGGCCGTGAAATGGACCGCTTTCGCGTGATCGCCGCAGCGGATAGAGCGCTGACAGTCGGGTGTACGCAGGAAGCTGCCTTGTTCTTGGACGTGTCATCGGAGACGGCGCGGGCCAATGCCATCAAATTCGCCAATATCCGCGAGACCGCGGGCTGGTCCAACGATGCCGCCAGCGCAAGTCCCAAAATGGCTGCGCTGCTTGTGGCTGCCGCCGAGCCGATGCCCGATGTCGCCTCCATCAAGCTTGAAAGCGGCGGCGTCATCCTGATCTATGGCCGCGACCAAGCCGCGGTGGATGCCGGCAAGCTGCTCAAGGATCACCTCGACGTCACCGTGCTGGTTGCGCCTGGTGCCCATATCATTCCCGGTGCGACGACGAGCTTCCCGATTGCGCAGGGCAAGGTGCGCACCGCAAGAGGCCATCTCGGCACCTTCGAGATTACCGTCGACAGCTTTGCGCAGTCCCTGCCATCGTCCCGTGACGTGCTGAAGTTCGGGCCGGTGCGCAACGGCGCGCGGTCGAACTGCGATGTCGTGCTCGATCTGTCCGGCGGCAACGCACTATTTCCGGCGGCTGACCTGCGCGACGGGTATCTGCGCGCCGACCCCGGCAATCCGACAGCGGTGCTGGAAGCTGTGCTGAAGGCCCGCGATCTGATCGGTACCTTCGAGAAGCCGCGCTATATCACCTTCGACGCTTCGCTGTGCGCGCATTCGCGCTCGCAGATCGTTGGCTGCACGCGCTGCCTCGATCTTTGCCCGGCCGGCGCGATAGCGCCGGCTGGCGATCACGTGGCGATCGATCCGAATAGCTGCGCCGGCTGCGGCCAATGCGCCGCTGCCTGCCCGACCGGCGCCGCCTCTTACGCGGTTCCGCCCGAAGACGCCTTGATGCGCAAGCTGCGCGCGCTGCTGCTGACCTATCGCGAGGCCGGAGGCGAACAGGCGATTTTGTTGTTTCACGACGAGCCGCACGGCGCGCCGCTGATCGATGCGCTGGCCCGCTTCGGCGACGGGCTGCCGGCCAACGTCCTGCCGGTCGCAGTCAACGAGATCACCCAAGTCGGGTTGGAGAGCATTGCCGCGGCCATGGCGTACGGTGCTGCGGCGACACGCTTCCTGCTGCGCGCGCGACCGCGGCATGACCTTTCCGGACTGACGCGCACAATAGCTCTGGCAGATTCCATCCTGACCGGACTTGGCTTCGGCGGCAGCCGGATCGCGACGATCGAAACCGATGACCCCGATGTGCTGATTGCGACGCTGCGTGCAATTCCCGAATTGCCGATCGCGCCGCGCCCTGCAAGCTTTCGGCCGGTTGGCGCAAAGCGCGGCGTGCTGCGCGTTGCAATGGGCGAGTTGCAGCGCGCGGCGCCAGCGCCGGTCGATGTCATTGCGTTGCCGACCGGTGCGCCATTCGGCGCCATCGAGGTCGACGTCGGCGGCTGCACACTGTGCCTGTCTTGTGTCTCGGCCTGTCCGACCGGCGCGTTGCGCGACGACCCCGAACGCCCGATGCTCCGGTTTGTCGAGGACGTTTGCGTGCAGTGCGGCCTGTGCCAGGCGACATGTCCGGAAGACGTCATCACGTTGAAGCCGCAGATCGACTTTCGTGCGGTCACCGCCCCCGCAAGGATCCTGAAGAAGGAAGAGCCGTTTTGCTGCATCAGTTGCGGCAAGCCGTTTGGCGTGAAAAGCACGATCGACCGCGTTATCGCCAAGCTGGAAGGCAAACACTGGATGTACAGCGGATCATCGCGGCGGATCGACGTCATCAAGATGTGCGAGGACTGCCGCGTCGCATTCGTTGCCAGTGAAGGGTTCGATCCCTACGCAAATAAGCCGTCCATCCGCACCACGGACGACTATCTGCGTGAGCGCGAGGGCATCGCAAAGCCGGACAAGGATTCGAACTGAGCGCCTATTCCGCCGGAGTGGGCGCGGACCGGATCGGTTCCTTTTCAAGCTTTTGCGCCAGCCACTGGTCGTGATGCTCTTTCGCCCAGTTCAGGTCGACCTCGCCCGATCCCATCGCCTCGAACGCGCCTTCCATCCCGAGCGTGCCGATATAGATGTGCGCCAGGATCAATGCGACGAACATCACGGCGACAACGGCATGCACCACCTGCGCGACCTGCATGCCCGCAATATTGGTAAGAGCGAATGGGAACAGTAAAAAATAGCCCGAGACAGATACGACGATGCCGGCCCCAAGCGACAGCCAAAAGACGGCCTTTTCGCCCAGATTGAACCTTCCGGCGGGCGCATGTCTCGATTTAATGAAGCCGCCGCCTTTCTTGACCCACTCGATGTCTACCTTTGCCGGTACATTATCCTTGATGAAGATTACAGCAATCAGGACGAGCCCGACCACAAAGGCGAAGCTGACGAAATTGTGCACGTACTTGGCGATCTGCGACACGTCGGAAAACGCCTGCGGACCGATCAGCGGCAACAGCAGCAGCTTGCCAAAGGTGATATTCAGCCCGGTGATGCCAAGCACTACGAACGACACCGCTGTAAGCCAGTGTGAGAAACGCTCGATCGCCTTGAAGCGCACGATCTTGAGCCCAGACCTCCCGCCCTCGATTCTCAACCGCCCCATCAGCAGATAGGCCAGCGCCAGAACCGCAATGGTGCCCAGGATGACGATGGCCGCGCCCCAATGCAGCAGTACCTCATGAAAGTAATCCCAGGTCCGCCCCATGGGCTGGATCAACACCGCGGCCTTCGTATCGGGAATGTCGATGCGCCCCTCGGCGCGCGGAAACTGCTTGAGCACCTCCTGTTCGCTGACGTGGCTGGCGTCAGGATTGGGCGAACCATCCGGATTGAACTTTTCCGCGAATGCCGACCCAGACAAGGCAACGGTCAGCAGCGCCAGCGTAACCAACATGCCGCGCAGCGACGCCAGAAGCGATCTTGCCATGATCGTCATCCCGTCTCTCAAACCTCGATGCCCTCGTGGTAAGCCGTCATCCAGCCCCAGGCACCTGAACCATAGCCGCGCTTCAACACGCGCTCCTTGTAGATCTGCGCAATGATGTCACCGTCGCCGGCCAGCAGCGACTTCGTGGAGCACATCTCCGCGCAGAGTGGCAGCTTGCCTTCGCCGAACCGGTTCGAGCCGTACTTCGCGTATTCCTCGGCGCTCCCCGACACCTCGGTGCCGCCGCCGCCGGCACAATAGGTGCATTTGTCCATCTTGCCGCGCGAGCCGAAGTTGCCGACCTTCGGGTACTGCGGGGCTCCGAACGGACAGGCATAGAAGCAATAGCCGCAGCCGATGCAGACATCCTTGGAATGCAATACGATCCCGTCCTCGGTCGGATAGATGCATTCCACCGGGCAGACCGACGCGCATGGCGCATCGGTGCAGTGCATGCAGGCCATCGAGACCGAGCGTTCGCCTGGCTTGCCGTCATTGATGGTGACGACGCGACGGCGGTTGATGCCCCATGGCACTTCGTTCTCGTTCTTGCATGCGGTGGCGCAGGCGTTGCAGTCGATGCAGCGGTCCGCGTCGCAGAGAAACTTCATGCGAGCCATAGTCAGTTCCTACGCTGCTCTTATCTGGCATAGAGTGGCCTTGGGCTCCTGCATGCCTGTCGCAGGATCGAAGCCGTAAGTGGTGATCGTGTTGACGCTTTCGCCGAGCACGAACGGGTCCGCGCCCTTCGGGTATTTGTCGCGCAGATCGGTGCCCTCGTACCAGCCGGCGAAATGATATGGCATCCATGCGACGCCCTTGCCGACGCGCTCGGTCACAACCGCCTTCATCCGCGTCTTCGAGCCGCTTTCCGCGCCCGTCACCCAGACCCATCCGCCATCAACGACCCCGCGTTCGGCGGCATCCGCCGGATTGATCTCGACGAACATGTCCTGCTTGAGCTCAGCAAGCCACTTGTTGGATCGCGTTTCCTCCCCGCCACCCTCATACTCGACCAGCCGGCCGGAACTCAGGATCAACGGAAACTGCTTTACGGTGCCGCCGTCGACTGCCGCCTTCTGGACCGTGAAGCCGATATTGGGTACGCGGAACTGCCGAGCGTCCGGCAACGTCGGATAGTCAGCCACGAGATCCGGCCGCGGCGTATAGATTGGCTCGCGGTGGACAGGAATCGGGTCAGGCAAATTCCACGCAATCATACGAGCCTTGCCATTGCCGTAAGGCGAGCAGCCGTGTTCGATTGCGACGCGCTGAATGCCGCCTGACAAATCCAGCGCCCACGACACGGTATCGGGATTGGCCGTGTTGATACCTTGAATGACGGCCAATTCGGACGCCGTCAGATCCTTGTCCCAGCCAAGCTTCTTCAGAACGCCCAGGGTGAATTCCGGATAGCCGTCCTTGATTTCGGAGCCGACCGAGTACGACCCTTCCGCGAGAAGATTGTCGTGCTCCTCCTTTTCGACTTCCTGGCCGTTCTCCATCACCTTGCGCTTGACCACGCGCTCCACGCCGAAGCGGGCGCGGAAGGTGGCACCACCTTCCTTCACTGGAAGATTGGTGTTGTAGAGGATGGGCGTGCCCGGATGCTTGAACTCGGGCGTCCCCCAGCACGGCCAAGGCAGACCGTAATATTCGCCCCCGACCTCGGGGTCATCCTTCGGCGCCATCATCGTGACGAGGTCGAACTTGTGCTGGTTCTTCATATGCGCCTTGAGACGCTCCGGCGATTGCCCGCAATAGCCGGTCGACCAGCCGCCGCGGTTAATCTCGCGTAGGATGTCTTCTGCCAGCACGGCGCCGTTCTCGACCTTGATGTTCTTGAACATCTTGTCGGCGAAGCCAAATTTCTTCGCGAACATGTACATGGTGTCGTAGTCGTTCTTGGATTCGAATACCGGCTTGACGATCTGTTCGCCCCACTGGATCGAGCGGTTCGACGCAGTGCGCGAGCCATCCATCTCGAAGCTGGTGCAAGCCGGCAGCAGGTAGGTGCCGTTCTTGCGCTCAGACAGCACCGACCATTCGGTCGGATAGGGATCGCACACCACCAGCATTTCAAGCTTTTCGATGCCGCGCACCGCTTCCGGCATGCGGGTGATGGTGTTGACGCCGTGCCCCATGATGAACATCGCCTGCAGCGTATCAGGCTGGCTGACCTGATCCTTAGGCAATAGCGTGGCATCAAACCAGCGTGTGCTCGGAATACCCGGGCCTTCCATCAACGCCTTGTTGGCAAAGCGCGACCTCAGCCAGTCGTAGTCAATCTCCCAGACGCGCCCCCAATGGCGCCACGCTTCTTCCGACAGACCGTAGTAGAGCGGCAGCGTTATGACATCGAGGCCGAGATCAGTGGCGCCCTGCACATTGGTATGGCCGCGGAAAATGTTGGCGCCGGCGCCGGCATGGCCGACGTTGCCAGTGGCCAGCAGCAGGATGCAGCTTGCGCGGACATTCGCGGTGCCGGTGGTGAACTGGGTCTGTCCCATGGCCCAGATCAGCGTCGCCGGCTTCTGCTTGGCGAACACTTCCGCAATGTTCCGGACCTGCGCTTCCGGCAGGCCCGTGACACGCTCGCATTCGGCCGGATTCCACTTCTTCACCTGGGAGCGGATTTCATCGATGCCGTAGACCCGCTGGCTGATGAATTCCTTGTCTTCCCAGCCGTTTTCGAAAATGTGCCAGAGCATGCCGTAGATGGTCGCGATATGGGTGCCCGGCCGCACACGAACATACTCGGTGGCGTGCGCCGCGGTCCGCGTCATGCGCGGATCGACCACGATCATGTTGGCGCGGTTCAGCTCCTTGCCCTCAAGGATGTGCTGCAACGAGACAGGATGCGCTTCCGCCGGGTTGCCCCCCATCACCAGTATGGTCTTGGCATTGCGGATGTCGTTGTAGCTGTTGGTCATGGCCCCGTAGCCCCAGGTATTGGCTACTCCGGTGACCGTGGTGGAATGACAAATTCGCGCCTGATGGTCCGAGTTGTTGGTGCCCCAGAGTGCCGCCAGCTTGCGATTGAGGTAAGCTGCCTCGTTGGTGAACTTGGCCGAGCCAAGCCAGTAGACCGAGTCCGGGCCCGACTTCTCGCGGATCTCCAGCAGCTTGTCACCGATTTCATCGACCGCCTGCTCCCAGGTCAGCCGCACCCATTTGCCGTCGACCAGCTTGACCGGATAGCGCAGACGACGCTGGCTGAGGACGTCGTCGCGCACAGCCGCCCCTTTGCAGCAATGCGAGCCGCGGTTGATTGGGCTGTCATAGTCCGGTTCCTGACCGATCCAGACATCGTTGGCGACCTCGGCGATTACCGAGCAGCCGACGGAACAATGCGTACAAATATTCTTTCGCGTAATTACCTTTGCGCCGACCGGCGGCGGGGGACCGGCTTCAGCCTTGCGCACCGCGCCAAGCGGCAGATTGCCCAGAACGGCAAGACCGCCCGCGGCCAGCCCCGATCGCTTCAGGAATGTGCGTCGATCGGTTCCGCCAACGGGCGCAGCGGTCGATTCCGGCGCAATCGCCGCACGGGGCCGACGCCGGTCCGAAGTCCTGATCAACATCGGCGCCTCACTTCTTCGGGGGGTAAGCGTTGACGCGGTAAAACTCTTGGACCTCGGTGGAGTTGGCGTTGTAACGGGCCTTGCGCTTGTCCATGCCGAGGCGGGATTGCGCCGCGGCAGGCTCGATTGCGACCGCGCCGGTGGCCGTCACGGCGACTCCGGCAATGGCTCCACGTAGCAAGTCGCGCCGAAGCAGCGGTGTCGAGAAAGGCGCCTTCATGCGATCATCCGATCTAGAGCCATTCCGAAAGCGACTGTAATCGTCTTTGCGCCCAGTGGAAATGGCATCTTGGTTGCCACTGCCGGCACCACGCTCACGAGCCGGTGTCCTGGAGTTTGGCCGGTTCGATCGTGCCGGGCCGGCTCGACAAGAACGAGCATCTGCTCAGTATGGAGAGAGCGGAGTCGTCCCGAGTATCATCTGGCTTTCAGGTCCATTCGAAGCCGCCAGACGCAGCATTCTCGCGTGGCTAGCACAGCCCGGGGGGGCATGACCTCGGCTCATCGGTGCTCTCCGGGTTAGCCGCGCCCCTGGAGACGCCATCGCTTTCCTTTCCTGAGAAACCGACCTCCCCTCTGCGGAGGCGTCTTGCGGTCACGGCCTCGCGCCGGGACGCTGCGAGCCAGACGCACGACTTTTTGAAGACATCCATTCCAGCCTGAAATAGTCGCCATAGACCCAGGCGACGCTCACCTCGGTGTGCCGATGCGATGTTGCTAGTCCGCGGCGCGGATGAGATCCCGGCTTATCAATGAGAATTTGGCCCAACGGGATCCGAAGCGCAAACTCTGTGACCGCAGGCGCAAGCAAGTATATGATGTCGAACCGACGTCAGCCGAGCGGATCAGTTCGCCTTCGGCTCCCACAGCGTGAATCCGGTCGAGAACGCCGTCAGACGCCCTCACCCTTTCGGTCCACGCGGGCCGAAGCCTGCCGTCGAATCTGAGGCGCAGCCAGCTTCACAGGTCTTTCTACTCGGCCGAGCTCTGGAGTTGCGACGGAGCGAGGGAGGAACCGGCATGTTCGGATTTACTGCGCTTGAGCTCGCTCGTATCCAGTTCGGCTTCACCATCTCGTTCCACATCATCTTTCCGGCGATCACCATCGGGCTTGCCAGTTATCTCGCCGTGCTGGAAGGCCTGTGGCTGTGGAGAAAGGACGAGGTTTATCGCGCTCTCTACTTTTTTTGGTCGAAGATCTTCGCCGTCAACTTCGCCATGGGCGTCGTCTCTGGTCTCGTCATGGCCTATCAGTTCGGAACGAACTGGAGCTACTTCTCCACTTTTGCAGGCAGCATCACGGGACCGCTCCTGGCCTACGAGGTGATGACGGCCTTCTTCCTCGAGGCCGGATTCCTCGGTGTCATGCTGTTCGGCTGGAACAAGGTTGGGCCGGGCCTGCATTTCTTCGCCACGATCATGGTGGCGATGGGGACGCTCATGTCGACGTTCTGGATTCTCGCCTCCAATAGCTGGATGCAGACACCGCAAGGCTTCGAAATAATCAATGGCCGTGTCGTGCCCGTCGATTGGTTGAAGGTGATCTTCAATCCCTCCTTCCCCTACCGCCTCGCGCACATGACAGTCGCCGCCTATCTTGCCGTGGCGCTGTTCGTCGGGGCTTCCGGGGCGTGGCACCTCCTGAAAGGACGTGACACGCCCCCCATGCGAACGATGTTATCGATGGCAATGTGGATGGTACTTATTGTTACACCTGTACAGATCGCGATTGGTGACCAACACGGGCTCGTGGACCTTGAATATCAACCTGCGAAAATAGCCGCGGTCGAAGGGCATTGGGAGAACAAACCCGGTGAGAGTGTGCCCCTTATCCTCTTTGGCGTGCCTGATATGAGCGCCGAGATGACGCATTATACTGTTGAAATTCCCCATTTAGGCAGCTTACTTCTCACACATAGCTGGAGCGGCCAGATCCCGGGCCTGAAGGACTTCCCGCCCCAAGACCGTCCGAACTCGACGATCGTCTTCTGGACCTTCCGGATCATGGCTGGGCTCGGCTTTCTCATGTTGCTTCTCGGATTCTGGAGCTGCTGGGCACGCTGGCGCAAACGGTTGTATCAGTCGAAATTCTTTCTACGCTTCACCGTGCTAATGGGCCCCACAGGCCTAATCGCGATATTGGCCGGATGGCTGACCACCGAGATCGGGCGCCAGCCTTGGGTGGTCTACGGCGTGATGCGGACGCGAGATGCGGTGTCGAATCACTCGGCGCTCGCGCTATCGACGACGCTGTTGGTGTTCATCGTCATGTATTGCGCCGTCTTCGGGACGGGGATCAGCTACATACTCAAGCTCGTCGCCAAAGGGCCCCAGGAGGGCGAGGCTTACGAACACGTGCCTGAGCGAGGACAGTCACGGCGACCGGCACGACCGCTCTCCGCCGCGCCCGACGATATCGATCCGGCGATTGGCTAAGGAGACTGACCATGGGCATCGATCTTCCTCTCCTGTGGGCCATCATCATCGGATTCGGGCTCATGATGTATGTCATCATGGACGGCTTCGACCTCGGGATCGGCATTCTATTTCCCTTCGTCCGCGACCGGGAGGACCGTGACACGATGGTGAATACCGTGGCGCCGGTGTGGGATGGCAACGAGACATGGCTAGTGCTAGGCGGTGCGTCGCTGCTCGCGGCCTTTCCGTTGGCTTACGCGGTCATCCTGAGCGCGCTTTATTTGCCGCTCATGCTGATGCTGGCAGGTCTGATTTGGCGGGGCGTCGCCTTCGAGTTCCGCTTCAAAGCCGACGAGGCCCACAAGGCGTTCTGGGACAAGGCATTCGCGTGGGGCTCCTATGTTGCCACCTTTTCGCAAGGGGTGGCTCTCGGCGCCTTCATCAACGGCTTCGAGGTCCGTGATGGTGCATATGCTGGCGGCCTGTTCGACTGGCTCACCCCGTTCAGCCTATTCACCGGTGTCGGTCTGTTGGTGGGTTATGCCCTCCTTGGGGCGACCTGGCTGGTGATGAAAACCGAGGGCGGACTCCAGCACCGCATGCGCCAGCTCGGCCGACCGATCACAATCGCTCTTCTAGTGGTGATCGCCGTCGTCAGCCTCTGGACGCCATATACTCATCCCGAGGTCGCGGACCGATGGTTCTCGTTCCCCAACCTCATCTTCTTTGCGCCTGTGCCCGTGCTCGTGCTCTTGGCAACGTGGGCACTCCTGAAGACGCTTTCTCGCGACACCCATGCTGGACCATTCCTCCTGGCACTGCTTCTGCTTTTCCTCGGTTATTCAGGCTTTGCCATCAGCCTTTGGCCGACCATCATCCCGCCCGCCTTCTCGATCTGGGATGCAGCAGCGCCGATGCAAAGTATGGGTTTCACCCTGGTAGGTGCGCTCTTCATTATTCCCTTCATCCTCGCCTACACCGCCTGGTCCTACTATGTCTTTCGCGGCAAGGTGAAAGCCGGCCAAGGTTATCACTAATGATGCCGGATAGTCCTTCTCGCGCAGACTGGGCTCGGCGCCTTGGCTGGATGGTCTTGTTGTGGACGGCGAGTGTCGCCGTACTGGCGATTGTCGCCTTGATCTTCCGGTTTATCATGAACCTGGCCGGAATTACAGCCTAACCCGTTCGAGTTCATTGATGGAGAAACTATCGGAACGCCCTGCAGCGAGAGCACACAGTGGACGGTGTGGTTGCGCGTTGTCGTCTGATATATCCCGGCGGCGCTGGCGCGGCGGGTTAAAGGCGGCGCCTTGGAGAAGGCGATAGGCATGGTCCAGCTGTCGAACGATTGCTTTGCGTCGTCTTCCTCGACCCTGACGGTCGAGCAGGCCGTCGCACTTGCCCTCGAGAACCTCCCCGTTGCGGCCGCAGTCGAACGGGTTCCGCTGTCAAGAGCCGACGGGCGCATCGCCGGGGCCGACATCTTTGCCTTGAACGATGTGCCGCCTTTCGCCAACTCCGCCGTTGATGGCTACGCCGTTCGCCATGCCGACCTAAACCCCGGAAGCAAAACCGTGCTGCCGCTGCGCGGACGTCTTCCGGCGGGATCGTTTGAAGCCCTCTCGGCCGCGGGCCACGCTGTGCGCATCTTCACGGGCGCCGCCATGCCAAAGGATGCCGACACGGTCTTCATGCAGGAAGACGTCCACTCTGAGGGCGACTTTGTGCAACTACCGGCGGGCCTGAGAGCGGGATCCAATATGCGCCCAGCGGGAGAAGATGTCGCTCGCGGTGAGCGTATCATCGCGAAGGGGCGCCGCCTGAGACCGCAGGATCTCGCACTCGCAGCCGCCTCCGGCCATCGCCTTCTGCCCGTCCGGCGACCGCTCCGGGTCGCGCTTTTCTCCTCGGGGAACGAACTGGTAAAGCCGGGCGTCCGTCTCGAGCCCGGCAAGATCTACGACTCCAACCGGATCATGTTGGCTGCCATGCTGAACAGGTTTGGCGTCAAGGTGCTCGATGGTGGTATCCTTCCTGACAACCGGGAGAAGCTCGCCGAGCGTCTGGGAGATGCGGCCGAACTGTACGATCTCATTCTCTCGTCAGGCGGGGTGTCCACCGGCGAGGAGGACCACATGAGAGCAGTGATTGAGGCGACCGGGCGAGTTGTATTTTGGCGCCTCGCGATTAAGCCGGGGCGACCGCTGGCGATGGGAAGCATCGGAAGGACCCCTTTCATCGGATTGCCTGGCAACCCATCGGCGGCCTATGTGACGTTCGTGATGTTCGTGCGCCCTCTTCTCGCCCACCTTGCAGGTGCCCTGCCCGAACGTCGCAGCCCGATGCGCGTGAGGTCGGCCTTCGCGCACAAGAAGCGCCCGGGTCCATGCGAATACGTGAGGGTAACCGTCGAAGCAGCTGCAGACGGCATCCTGGAGGCGCGCCGCTTCCCGAAAGAGGGTGCCGCGCTCCTGACATCGCTGACGATGAGTGACGGCCTTGCTGAACTCGACGCCGGCATGACCGTCCTATCCGTGGGTGACATGGTGCCCTTTCACCCCCACGATGTCGTCTGGTGAGCGGCAACACGGCGCCGCAATCAAGCCTTGGGTTGAAACCGCCCTGCCCACCAACCCCAACGAATCAGGAGGCCACCCGGGCAGGGGTGACCTCCTGACAACGCGGGACCTGCGCCGTTGGGGGCGGATACGGCTCGGCCTCGAGGAGCGGACTATCCCAAAGCGTAGCGCACCGGCCAATTATCCGGTCGGTCGTCCCGGCCATACGTATGGACGTGACTAATTGTAGCGACCTAGAGCCCTTTCCGTTCGGATGGAAACATCCGAACGACAGATAAGTGCTCTAGATTCAATAGACTGGAGCAATCCCTCTTCGATCAGATGATTCCATCTGATCGGGAAATGCTCCAGCCATGGACGCCCGGCACCGAGTCAAAAAAGTGGCCCGCCACGGCGATGGGGCGGGCCTCGTGAAGTGCGGCAGCCCGGTCAGGAGGGGAAGCGGGCGGCCAATCATCACAACGTCGCTTAACACCGGCTATCTGGGAATCATCCCTAGGTAATGTGGGCCATACTTGCGTATAGCGGTGGCATCAAGCGCGAGAACTTGGCACACGTGTGTCCCGGTGACGGGGGATGCCATCGCTTTCCGCGCAGTCGGCAGCTTACCGCCCCGGCGGAAGCCTCGGAACCGTTCCGCTGAGGCCACGCGGATCGCGAACATCGACAAGTTCTTCCACTACGATCGAATATCCAGACGCCTTCGAAAGGCGCTTCGAATTCTCGGCAGGAATTGATCGTTCCGGCTCCCAGTTCAAGCTGATGATCCGCTCGCCACGCTCACTGATTTCGTTGAGCAGCTCTCGAAGCACGCTGTGATCGTCGGGGCAGAGAACGAGTTTGTACTGAGGCATCACTAATCCTTCGCAGCGGCGCAGCGGCCCGGGCGCAGTATAGCGAGTGTCGCCGATATTGCTGCCGTCCTGCCGGAACCAGCGATCACGGCCGATCTTAACCCGGCATCTCCTCCCTCGGGGACGCGGCGCCATTCTTCCAAATCCCTGCCTGGAGGACGATGGCGCCGCGGCGGGGGCCCGAGGCCGCTAACGCACGTTCCGCGCATTCTGGTCGTTGGTTCGCCACACCGTCGGGTAGGCGTGCTGAAGTTCTTTGTCCGGGGGTGTCGCGCAAGCCGTGGACCTGGCCTCCACCCGCGGCGCCCTCGCACCGCACCGCTCGAAGCTAATTGAACGCTTGCGCCATGTTAGAATGACATGCCGTCGGGACGACTTTCTTGACCGCCTGTCGTCATGTTTTCCTTGCCGGCAAGGCGGCGGTGAGAAGCAGGCAGACAAACGCACCTGCTGCAGCAGCCAGAAAACCGTCAATATAGGCCAAGACTGCGGCCTGCTTGGCGATTGCCGAGGCGAGCAGATTTGTAGCTTGGGCATTTGCGATGGCGAGATCCGCGGTCTGGGCACCTATCGCGTTGCGATAGGCGGCGAGCCTGTCGGCGGTGAGGGTGCCCAGGCTGTCGACATGCAGGCCGATCAGGTTGGAATGGAGTTGCTCGCGCTGGCGCACGAACGTCTGCATGAACGCCGTTCCCATCTCTCCGCCGAAAAGACGACTGGTCTGCAGCAACGCCCCGATGGTGAGCGCGTCGACTGGGTTGATGGATTGCACGACCAGGACCACCAGGGCGGTCAGCGCGAAGGATTGTCCAAGTGCCTGCAGTATCTGCGATTGAAGGAAATCGTCGGTCGCCCAGACGCTCGTCAACTGTGCGGCCATCAGACAGGCGACCCCGACAAGCGCGGTGCCGGCCGCGAGCACCCACCGCCCATCAACGCGCGACAGGAGGTAACCGAGAGGCAAGACGATGATGAATTGGGGAAGAGCAATCCAGAGCAGAACTGATCCCACCTGCAATTCACGGAAGTTCTGCACCGTTTGGAGATAGTTCGGAATTATGTAGCTGGTCGAGAGAATGATGAAACGGTAGCCAGCGAGCACAAGCATGAGCAAAACAAGATTATGCTGCATCAATAGTCGCAGATTGAGGAATGGCGTGCGCGTAACCCAAAGCTCACGAACCACGAACGCCGTCGTGACTAAAGCTCCCGAGATGAGAAGTCCGTTGACCAGCCCGTTATTGCTCCAATCCAGGCGATTCCCCTGGTCCAGACCGGCATAGAGTAAGCTGAAACCCAGGCCCGCATAGGCTAGGCCCGGCCAGTCGAGATGCCGAAGCAATTCGATTTTCACTTCCTCGCGCGGTATGCCGTACCATACGCAGGCGAACATCACTGGAAGAACCCCGCAGTATTGCCAATTGATCCATCGCCAGGAGAGATTGTCGGCGTACCAGCCCTCCAAGGAGGCGGCTACGTTCTGTGAAAGCTCGGAGTTCATGGCGTAGATGGCGATGCCATAGACGACCAAGCGCGTCGGCAAACTGCGGGCAATGAAACTTATTGTCAGTGGAATGAACGTCCCGGACCCCGCTCCAGCGAGGAACTGCATAGCAAGGAAAGCGTCGAGATTGGGCGATAGGGGAGCAAGCAGACTTGCGACGAAGAAGAGCACGATGCCCTGCAGCAGTACCCGCCTGACACCCAGTATGGCGCCGAAATAAGGACAGCATACGCCGACCAGCATCTGGCCGACGCCGAAGCTGGTCGTCATCCAGGCGCCCTCATCGAAACCCAGATGCAGCCCACCGCGCAAATCCGCGATACCGAGACTGCTAACCCGAGTGCCCAGCGTCGCGGCAATCGACCCCAGAAGCACGCCCGCAATGCCGACATAGGGTCGCCACGTATCGAGTTCTAATCGCGGGTGGACATGGGCGATCGAGTGCAACGCCCTGCCGACCGAGGTGACCGGGGTAAGATGCAGGCTCATGGCTTTGCCGTTGAGGCGGCACCCGTATCGACCGTAGTCTCGACAGACATGCCGGGCCGGACCAACGTACCCAGCGCGGCATTGGCGTCCAGCACGATCTTGACGGGTACGCGCTGCACCACCTTGGTGAAGTTGCCGGTGGCATTGTCGGGCGGTAGCAGGGCGAAAGTGCTGCCGGTGCCGGGCGACCAACTGTCGACATGGCCTGTCAAGGCGAACTCGGGGAAGGCGTCGACGGTGACACGTGCGGGCTGGCCGAGCCGGATATTGGTCATCTGCGTTTCCTTGTAGTTCGCGATCACCCAGATGTTCGGCAGCGTCACCACGGCAATGACTTGCGTTCCTATATTGACGAACTGGCCTGGGCGCACCTGTCGCTGGCCGACCAGACCATCGGCCGGAGAAACGATGCGGGTGTAGTTGAGATTGTTGGTCGCGAGCGCGACCTGGGCCTCGGCCGCCTGGATCTGCGCCTGTATCTGCTTCTCCTGTATGTCGAGTCCGGCAAGAATGGCCTTCTGCTGGTCAAGCTGGGCTTCGTTCAGCGATTTCTGCGCGACTGCGCGCTTGGCATTGGCATCTGCCTGTTCGACGAACTGCTGGGTACCTGCGTTCCCGCCCTGGAGAAGAGCATGTTGGCGTTTCGCCTCGAGCTGGTAGCGCACGACATCCGCTTCCGAGGCCTCGATATTGGCGTTTGCCTGGCGCACCAGTGCGCTCTGAACGTCCTTCTGGTTGGCAATATTGGCCAGCGTAGCTCGTGTGGCCGCAAGATTGGCCACCGCCAGCGCGAGTTGGGCCTGATAGTCGGACGGATCGATCTCCACCAGCAGGTCATTCTTACGAACGGGCTGATAGTCTGTGACGGCCACGTTTGTGACATAGCCCGACACGTGCGCCGCCAGGGGCGTGACGTCGCCGGAGACAAAGGAGTCATCCGTCGTTACGAACCGCACGGAGCCTGTCCAACGGTTCCAATGGCCGGCAATGTACCAAACCAGATAGACCGACAGGATGAGAAAGCCGACGCGCAGCGCGGGATAGAGCCATCGCCTGGCTGGACGCTGGCTGGACGCCTCGACGGAAGCTTGATTGTCCGTTCCGTCACTCATTCAGCACCCCAAATGACAACCTGACCATCGACACTCTACGTCGCCCGACGTCGTTGGTCGCGGTCTGACTGTGCCATCGTCACATGGCGTCGATCGCCGATGTCTCGCACCATAATTGTCGCCAGCATGTTCGAGGGCATTTCCATACGATCGATATCCAAACGCTACCCGGATGTAGATTTCGAGCGTGGTGCTGAAAGGATAGACTTGACGACGCACAGACTTGGGTATGGAGTACTGCCATAGGGCTGCCGCCATGTTCATCGTCCGAAATGCCGCGGGAGTTCCTATCCCACCCCTCACATTGTGTGCTGAAGGCGCTGACTTCCGGCATGTCGCCCCGTAATCTGATGGGGATGGGTTCTGGTGCGACGCCCAGGAGCGGATGTCGGCGCAATTCCCAATTGCTGATGCTAAAAATAATGCGGCGGTCGTTGCAGTTCTCGGGCACGAAAGCGAGGGCGCGCAACGCGCGCGACGCCGATACCGAGTCGCTCGACGTTCGGGTTCTGCTGTTCCACGTCCGTGACAACAGCCTTACCAGCGTCGCGACGGGCCACTCGCCAGTCGGGTTGGTCGAGTTCCCCGGTCTTCGCAAGGTCGCGCGCCTGATTGTCGGCGTCACTGAAATCATCGGCTTCAATCGTGACTTCTGCCACCTCACGAGTGGTGACAACTCGCTCCAGCTTGATCGCATAGATCGCCATGCGGGCCTCCTCGGAATGTCAGCTGAAGCTATCGGTCGCCGCAGTCGCGGTCTTATGAATGAGCCCGGTGATTGCGGATCTGCCGGTTGCTGGGATCCACGTCTCGGCGATGATGCCACCACCCAGGCCAGCCGTGTCGGCGTTTTCACACAGCCTTGGTGGCGAGCTGAAGCTAAATTCCACGGATCGGAGCGTCAGCCATCTACCCCAGGCGGAGAGAGTAGCCACAGGGTATTTAACGGCGGGACTGCCGGTAAACAGCTGGGAGCAATCGCTATGGCGCCCACCTGATCGCGCCGGCCTCGGAGACATCCAGGCCGCGAAGTGCGGCGGCCCTTGCGGCGAAGGCCGGCGTTTGAACAAACGCGAGAAGGGTCTGCATCGGCCCGCGGAAATAATCCCGCTGGCGCATCACCAGGTCGAAGCGCTCGGTGCAAAGCGGTATGAAGCCGAGCCCGGCCGCCGTCGCTACCGCGCGGGTGGCGACGCCGCAATCGCCCTGATTGGTGCGAATGGCCTGGGCGATGTCCGGTCCGGTTGGGGCGTAGGCGGATTGGACCAAGTCGGCTAGCGAAAGACTGTCGCGGCGCAAAAGGCCGATTAGGAGTTGCTGAGCGCCCGCCCCTTCAGGCCGCAGGATCATGCGCGCGCCTTTCGTCTTTGCATCGACTACGCTTGTTAGCTGCAGCGGATTGTCCTCCGCCACCAGCAGGCCCTGCTCGCGGCAGGCAAAGCCGATGAGCACGGCGTCATCGAGCCCCGGTTCGCGGCTAACCACAGCCAGATTGCCGTCGCGCTCGGGATCGGCAAGATCGTGGAAATGGATGGCCGCCGCAAGTACTGTTCCCTCAAGTAGCCGCCGATAGCCGGTCTCACTGCCCTCGGGCAAGATCGCAAGGCCCGCGCGGCTTTCGCTAAGCGCCCATTGCAGCAGCGGGTCATGACTACCCCCGACGATCGGGGGCGCGCTGGCTGGGGACACGCCAGCGGGCCGCATCATGCCCGCCAGCAGCCACCGATCAAGATCGGCGCGCGGAAAGAGCCATTTACCGGCCACCTTGGTGCATGGCACTTTCCGCTCCGAGATCAGCTCGTAAAGTTTGCGCTCCTTGACGCGCAGATATCCCGCCGCTTCTGCGGTGGTCAGCAGCTCCAATCCTGCGTCTTCCTGCATATTCATGCATTCTTTCTACTGTTTGACAGCGGAGGGGAAAATACGAAAATGAATCCGTCGCCGCCAAGACATACAGAATTGGGCTGGCCAGCATGTTCGACCTAATACTCACCGCGGACCCAAACTTCCTCGCTATCGTTCGCTTGTCTCTTATCGTCACCGCCTCTGCGACAGTTTTGGCCGCGTCAATCGGTATGCCGCTCGGAGCCTTAGTGGCTCTTAACCGATTTCCCGGGCGCGATGCCCTCATCGTAATCCTCAACGGCCTTATGGGCCTCCCGCCCGTTGTCGCTGGCCTCATCGTCTATCTTCTGCTGTCGCGCTCGGGACCGCTCGGGGCGCTTGGGCTGCTTTTCACTCCGACCGCGATGATCATTGTCCAGGTGGTTCTGATCACCCCCATCATTGCCGCGCTGACCCGCCAAGTGGTGGAAGACCTCTGGGCCGAGTATCGCGAGGAACTCTCCGCTATGACAGTCGGCTCCTGGGCCCGGGTCGGGACGCTCTTGTGGGACGCCCGCTTCTCCCTTGTCACCATCCTGCTTGCCGGCTTTGGGCGTGCGGCGGCGGAGGTCGGAGCGGTGATTATCGTGGGCGGAAACATCGACGGCTTTACCCGCGTAATGACCACAACCATTGCGCTCGAAACCTCCAAAGGCAATCTGCCGCTCGCGACTGGGCTAGGCGTCGTTCTGATCACCCTAGTGATGGTCGTGAACGCCTTGGCATGGGGGGTTCGGCGCTGGTCAGAGCACCACGCAGGCTGACACCATGCGCGATGCGTCAAGCGACCTTCCGATATGCTTCGAACGAGTGGGCTTCAGGGTCGGCGCGACCCGCATCCTCAGCGACATCGACCTGACATTCGCGCCAGGGCCATTGACGATGCTGCTCGGACCAAACGGCTCGGGCAAGACGACGGTGCTGAAACTGGCCATGGCCTTGCTCGAGCCCACCGAAGGCAGCATCACCTTTGGATTCCGGTCCAGTCCGGTCGGCCGACGCCGCGCCTTCGTGTTCCAGAAGCCCGTAATGCTGCGTCGGAGCGTGGCCGCCAATGTCGCTTATGCGTTGAAGATGGCCGGCTACGTTCCTGCCCCCGCACGGATCGGGCAGTTGCTGGAGCAAGTCGGGCTGTCCGCTCTGGCTGACCGCCCGGCGCGCCGGCTCTCGGGCGGTGAGCAGCAACGTCTCGCGGTTGCGCGCGCGCTCGCCCGTGACCCTGAAATCATCTTCCTCGACGAACCCACTGCCAGCCTCGACCCCTTCGCGACCAAGAGTGTGGAAGACATCATCGCCCGGATTGCCGGAGCGGGGGTCAAGATCGTGATGACCACTCACGATCTCGGACAGGGGCGTCGCCTGGCTGGCAATGTGCTCTTCCTCGCCAAAGGCCACCTCTATGAGGATGCACCGGCCGCCACCTTCTTTGAAAATCCTGCCACACCGGAAGCAAGGCGCTTCCTCGCCGGCGAACTCGTCATCTGAACATCTTCAGGGAGAGTATCAATGATCACACGCCGGGTTGCCCTCGCCGTCGCGTTGGGCTTGAGTTTCATTTCAGGCCCACCGCCGGCGACAGCGCAGGATAAATCCATCGTCGTCGCCTCGACCACCTCCACTCAGGATTCCGGCCTGTTTGGCTATATCCTACCCATGTTCAAGGCCAAGACTGGTATCGACGTCCGGGTCGTGGCGCAAGGCACCGGCCAGGCGTTGGATACCGCACGCCGCGGCGACGTCGACGTGGTGTTTGTCCATGCCAAGGCGCAGGAGGAGAAATTCGTAAACGAAGGCTTCGGCGTGAAGCGCTTTGACGTCATGTACAACGATTTCGTCGTAGTGGGGCCCAAGGCCGATCCCGCTGGCGTGAAGGGCAGCAAGGACGTGCTGGCGGCATTCAAAGCCATATACGAGAAAAGCGCGCCGTTCGTGTCGCGCGGGGACAAATCCGGCACCCATTCGGCGGAGCTCGCCCTGTGGAAGGCGGCCGGACTCGATCCAGCCAGCGCCAAACCGACCTGGTACAAGGAGATTGGCCAGGGCATGGGCGCGGCCCTGAATACGGCCCACGCGATGGGTGCCTATGTGCTCGCTGACCGCGGCACCTGGATCTCGTTCAAGAACAAGGACGGCATGGAAATCTCAGTCGAGGGCGACAAGAAACTCTTCAACCAGTACGGCATAATACTGGTGAATCCGGAGAAGCACCCCAGCGTAAAGAAGGAGCTTGGACAGTCCTTTATCGACTGGGTGGTCTCAGCCGAAGGACAGGCCGCTATCGCATCCTACAAGATCGACGGGCAGCAGCTGTTCTTCCCGAACGCCGCAGCTACAAATTAAAGCTACGCATAGCCGGCGTCTTCCTGTCGCTCGTTACACTTGGAGCCAGCCGCGCCGGTTGAGGGCAAAGGCTCATTCCAACCGCGAACGCAATTCCGACCCTCCATGGCGAACGTTACGCCGCTGCATTGGAATATCTTGCAGTGTACGACCCGGGCGGCCTAGGTCACATACCCATAAGGGGATTCCCTGCGGCCCGGTGTTCTGATTCACTGATCTCAGCGTTGGAGGTTGAGATGGCGCGATTTGACCTGACGGATTTCGAGTGGTCGGTGATCGAGCCACTTCTGCCGACGAAGGTGCGCGGGGTTGCACGCGTGGATGACCGTCGCGTTCTGAACGGCATCTTCTGGCGCCTGCGCACCGGGGCGCCATGGGCCGATATCCCTTCGCGCTATGGCCCTCATACGACCTGCGTGAACCGCTTCAACCGGTGGCGCAAGGCCGGCCACTGGGCGCGCATTCTGAAAGCCGTATCAGCTGCTTACGATGGCGATATCCAGATGATCGACGCCTCGTCGATCCGCGTTCACCAGCATGCCGCCAACGGCCAAAAAAAGACGAGCGATCCCGTTGCATGGGTCGCTCGCGCGGCGGCCTGACCACCAAGATCCACGCGCTCGTCGACGCCGAAGGCCGCCCGATCCGCCTGAAGCTCACCGAGGGCCAAGCTCACGACGGGCGCTCGGCCACCGACATGCTGGACGCGGTCGAGCCGGGAAACATCCTTCTCGCCGACAGGGCTTATGACAGCGACGCCTTGCGAGACGAGATGGCTGGGCGCGGCGCATGGGCCAACGTTCGCGCCATGCCCAACAGGGTCAAAACCCTCGCCTTCAGCGCCTGGCTCTACCGCCAACGCAACGCTGTCGAGCGCTTCTTCAACAAACTCAAACACTTCAGGGCCGTCGCCACCCGCTACGACAAGCGAGACGACAATTTCCTCGCCTCAATCCAGCTCGCTTCAATTCGCATCTGGCTGCGAAGTTATGAGTCGGTCACCTAGAGCCCTTTCCGTTCGGATGGAACCATCCGAACGACAGATGAGTGCTCTAGATTCAATAGACTGGAGCAATTCCTCTTCGATCAGATGATTCCATCTGATCGGGAAATGCTCTAGCCGCGCAGTAGTGGAAGCAGTTGATTGCCCTGTCGCTTGATCTCGGACAGATACGGCGTATCGGAAAGCACGAAGTGGGTCACGCCCACATCCCGATACTTGCGCAGCGAAGCGGCCACATCCTGCGCCGAGCCGACCAGCCAGGTGGTGCCCGCACCACCGCCGCCGAACTTGCCCGGCGCAGTATAGAGGTTGTCGTCGAGCACCTCACCGCGGGTGTACAGATCGAGCAGACGCTGCTGGCCCACGGCGACCGCCTGCCGGTGGTCGTTCCAGCCCTCCCCTTTGCTCCTGGCCATCTCTGCGACCTTCGCTTCGGCGTCGGCCCAGGCCTGCTCTGTGGTGTCGCGGACCAGCGTCGTGATACGCAACCCGAACTCCAGCGGAGGGAGGTCCCTACCAAGTTCCCTGCTCAAATGCCGGAGCCTTTCGATACGCTCCTGGACGCCGCCGACCGGTTCACCCCAGAAGAGCTGGACATCTGCCTCGGTCGCGGAGACGCGCTCCGCCGCCTCCGACGCCCCGCCGAAATAGAGCCTTGGGTGCCGGCGCTCGCCCCGGACCTGGAGGCGCGGTTCCACGGTCGCCTCTGCGACCCTAAAGTGCTCGCCCGTGTAAGTGACATTCTCTTCGGTCCACAGCCTGCGAACCAGCCGCATGAACTCCTTGGTGCGGGCGTAGCGATTGGCCTGGTCGCCCTCGCTGTCGCCATACGCTGCGAGCTTGTCCTGGCCCGACACGATGTTGACCCGCACGCGGCCACCGGTCAGTTGGTCGAGCGTGGCCGCGGCCGATGCGAAGTGCGCCGGCCGCCAGTAACCGGGCCGGATGGCGATCAGGGGCTCGAAAGTGGTGGTCCGCGCGGCAAGCGCGGCCGCGACGGTGAAGGTATCGGGCCTTCCCCAACCGGCGCCGATCAGCGCACCCTTCCAGCCATGCGCTTCCAGCGCCGTGGCGTGGCTGGTCAACGTCTCCAGGCTATTGTGGCTATCGATCGTGGAGTCGCCACGGTGGCCGGATTTGACGTCGTTCGGGATATACCAAAGGAATTCGGACGGACTGCTCATGCGATGGGCCTGCTATTGTGGTTCGGTGCCTTTATCGATCCGCAAGGTCCGAAGACGCCAACGGAGGTGTAACGTCATATTCCACGCACGCCCAAAGCCGGCGATGGTCCGAAGCTGCGTTCGAACCGCTCAGTGAGGTCAGCATGCCAGAAGTCAGGATGGGCGCCATCCTCGTTGTTCGGCCTGATCCGGGCGACACCAGCCGGCGCGCTGCCGGTCGGCACCGATCGCTTCAGCTTGATCCTGTCCGCCGAAGCTGTGCGAGGCCGGCTGCAGCGTACGCTGCCTTGCGCTCAGATCATATTACCATTGGTAGCGGCATTCAGTTTCGAAGTACGGCAGCGCATGGGCACGCCGCCTTGACGGTCGTGCCTTTATCCAAAAATGCCAACATGCGGAACATTGAGTGTTGCCCGGGCATGCTATGAAATCAGTCCTTCCGTTTGGATTACCATGGTCCAAGCCCGGGGCCTCACACGCCTTAAGCACTTCGGCTGAGGTTTATTCTCAACGAGGACCTCACATGACCAACGACATCCAATCCGGCGACAAGACACCCGTAAGCCCGCGGCGTAATTTGGGAGGTATCATCCTCCTAATTGCCGGACTCGCAGTAATATTTCTACTTTCAATACTGTTCTTGATTTTTGGCTGGCGTGAGGGAAGTGCGGCCAACGTTCCCGTCTCCGGATATATCGCAATGGGTATCGGCGTTGTGGTATCACTGGCATGTGGCTTCGGGCTCATGATGCTCTTGTTCTTTAGCAGCCGGAAGGGATACGATGATCCCCCCACGTATATTTTGCCGCCGTCTGACCCGGATGCCGAGCGCTGAGCCGGTGAAGTATGACGTGATCTGCGCCACCAAGCCTTTCAGCGCTGGCAGGAGCAAATATTTGGACCCACTTCACCGCCGCTTCATTTTTTGATTTGTCGTCGTGTCCATCCAAGGGGTGGCGCGGCCCTCTCGTACTCCAGCACCCACCCATCGACTTATCTTGAATTCTTGATCACTCGAAAGGCTGGCTCGGGTACGAAACCATCACGGTTTGGCATCTGTATGGAGGGAAGACTTCGCCTGTCTACTTTGGCTCCGTCGAGCGGGATGCCGTTGAGATCCAACAAATAGGCGACCACCGCGTAAGTATCATCATCACTCAGCGAACCCGGAGCTGGATATGGCATCGCTCGGCGGATGTAGTCGAACAAAGTAGTTGCGTAGGGCCAAAAACTCCCGATCGTCTTGATGGGATGATCTGAGGCCAGCGAGCCCCGCCCGCCCACCAGCGCATCTTTGGGGCCACCCACCCCCTTCGAGCCATGGCAGGCGGAACAATTGTCGTTGAACACAATCTCGCCTTGCGTCACGGTTCCGCTGCCGTCCGGCAGCCCCGTCCCGTCGGGCAACACATCAATATCCCAAAGGCTAATCTCCGACGGCGCCGCGCGTCTGCCGAACTCGGTCGCGAAGCTACAAGCAGGCATAGCGACGAAAGCCACGGAAAGTAGCACAACCGACCTATTCAAGCACATTTCGCACCGCCCCTGTCCCCGAGATCGCCCAAGTCTGCTGGGCATTGTAGTGAAAGAGCGCGTTTGTCCCCATCATGGCGATAAATGTCTTTCGATCCGGCTGCACGTTGCCTTTGTCATCAGTGGAACGGCTGCGGATGCTGGTCGGCTGACCGTCCCATTGCCAGTCGATCTCAAAGCGGACCTGTGCCTTGGGTAATACGGGATGGCTAAGTTGTGCGTCACGCCAAGTCGAGCCGCCATCCGTGCTGACCTCAACTTTACTGATCGCGCCGTATCCGCTCCACGCCAGTCCCGAGATGCGATGATAGCCCGAATTGATGTGCATGGTTCCCGATGGGAATGTAATTACGGAATTGGTCTCCTGGACGAGTTGAAATTGCCGGGCCTTCCCGCTCGGCAGCAACTGCGTGTAACGGGCGGTCTCCCAGCGGGTCATAAACGGACGATCGCCGAACTTGAGACGGCGAAGCCATTTTATACTTAGGTTTCCCTCCCATCCGGGAATCAGCAATCTCAACGGGTAACCATGAGCCGGCCGCAATGCTTCACCGTTCTGCCCGTAGGCGAGAATTGCCTCGCTCATGATCTCGTCGGTGAGGGGGATACTTCGAGCAACAGCCGCCCCGTCTCCGCCTTCCGCGAGCATCCAGGTCGACCCTCTATCTTTGTTCACCAAGTCAATGACATAGGAGAGCGGCACGCCGGTCCATTCGTGTGTGCTGACGAGCCCGTGCGTGTTCTGCACGGTCAGGTTCTCATCAGCCCGCTTCCAATTCTCCCAGCCGTTCCCGGTGCATTCAAGGAACGCTATCCGGGAGATAGACGGCATCGATCGTATCTCGTCCATTGTGAGGACAATCGATCTCTCGGTCATTCCATGGATCAGGAGGCGATGGGATGACGGATCCAGGTCTGGAACGCCCGCGTGACTGCGCTCGTAATGCAGGTCAGACGGGGTGATGGTCCCGACGAATTTATGAAGGGGTGCCTTGGAGTTGATTGCATCAGCGGGATCAACTTCCCTTATCCCTGGGCCTGCTTCCGGGATCCTGGCGATAGACTCGTACTGGGAGCGCTTACTGCTGGGCGTCAACTCGTCCCCGAGTGCCCGCGCTGGGACGTCACGGAGGTCATCTCCATAAGAGGGGCTTGCTGCCACGACGCCGGCGACGCCAACTGCGCTGGCCGATGTGGAAAGAAACTTTCGCCGAGACAGGAGCGGCTCCCGGCGAACACGATGCCGCGGATCTTCCTTGGCTTGCATGGTTTCGTTCCTTTCACGCGAGATGCTATCGAGCCTGCGTTCTCATGTTTGGGGCCGCAATCGCGCCAGCAATAATCATCTCGGCGGGAGCGAGCTTTGCGGCCATGCCGGTGGGCAGGCCGTGCTTGCCTTCCAGATCGCTTGAGCTGTTCAACGTCACAAAGGTCTCGCCATCGTTATCCTGCCTGACGAGCACACGAAGCGGCAGCTCGAGAGCAAAATCCGGAGCTGCGAGCATCAAAGGGGTGCCACCCTTTGGATTTCCATAGATCAGCACCGTTGTTGGCGGCATATCGAGACCGACGTCCCTTGCCGCGGCCTGGTGGTCGATCGTCGCGAAGATCCTGAACCCGCTTGATTGCAGGGCGCCCTTTATCCGGTCCATCGAGTCCGAGTATGAGTAGCCGCTCTTTAATCTCATTGCGCTCTCCTGCGTCTTGTCGCTTGCGTCCAGATTGCCGGTGGCAAATACGAGCACGATCAACAGCAACAGCGTCGACCACACCAGCATTGGATAGGTTGTCTTCTCGTGAACGGTCATCGGTGAGGCTCCGATCGTCAGTTGCCGCAGATCTCCACCCCGCTTCCGCATCGCTCTTCACCTGTCGCTTCTCAGGCGCCGACGTCTGACGTCGGTATCGCGTCAGGATCGCGCCAGGCAGTCATTACGTTGCGTCCGCCATCGGGGTGTGCGTCTATTTATTCGAGAGCCGGCGGCACGTACCTCATCACGGAAACGGCCTAACGTTACGGCGTTATCGAAGGAAGAGTTACGTTACTCTTCCAGTGTCGATAGTCTCCCGAAGCAAAATGCGTTCGCTCGAATGCGATGTTGGCCGGCCGTGACCGGGACACCGGCGACAGTCGCAGTGCCCCACGATTCGTGCGGATTATGACCGGCCGTGGGTGTTACCTGACCGCGATGTAGACACCAAGAATCCCAACTCCGATAGCAAGCACTGCCGATAGCCCCGTCTCTAAGCAGGTCCGCGGTAGTTTTTTGACCTCTTCGCCATCGATTTCGCTACGCATGCGCTCAAATGAGACGCCGCCTCGCGCGATGATTGCGATTCCTACGACTAACAGCGCCAATCCAAACCAATGCCCGATCGCAGCCACAAGCGCCGGCGAGCCATCCACTGAACCGTGAGATGCGCACAGGCTATCCGACTTCCCGACTAGGGCGTTCATCTTCGCTAGTAGTATTCCGAATGCCGCTACCGCCAGGCCGGTGCGTATCCAGGCCAGAAAGGTTCGTTCGTTTGCAGCGTGGGTCGTGTAGTTCGCGATCATGGAGAGTCACCTGCCGCATCGAATTCTCTATGCGAAGCCACCTGCCGACCGTCGGGCCGCCTTAGGTAAGCCCGTTCGGGGCTACCGGGCGCCCCTCGTGAAGCTCTGGATCCTTGCCAAGGTCACCCGGCGGCCGCGTGCGTTTCGGCATGAGAAGATCGGTCGATGCCACGCGATGTATCAGGCAGACATGCGTAAGCTCGCGACGTCCGAAAGATTACGCTTGAGGAAAGCCCGGATCAGCGGCACCATTTCGTCGGCCTTGTCTTCGAGCGCGAAATGACCGGTATCCAAAAGATGAAACTCCACATCGGGGAGATCGCGCTTATAAGGGTAAGCACCATCCGCGGGGAAGATCGTGTCATTCTTGCCCCACACAATCAATGTCGGCGGCTTGTGCTTGCGGAAGTACGCCTGCACCGCTGGGTAGAGCGGTAGGTTAGTGCGATAGTCATAGAATAGGTCCATCTGGATTTCAGCGTTGCCCGGGCGGTCGAGTAGCGCCTGATCGTGAATCCAATTGTCCGGCGAGATGCGGCTGATGTCAGCAACGCCGTCGGTGTACTGGAATTTCGTGGTCTCGGGGGCGACCAGAACGTGCAATGCCTTTCGATGGCTCTCCGAGTGATCGGACCAATACGCCTTGATCGGGTCCCAGAACTCTTTCAGTCCTTCATCATAAGCATTGCCATTTTGTACGATGAGGCCCGTTATCCGCTCAGGGTGTTTCAGGGCCAAACGCCAGCCTACTGGCGCTCCATAGTCCATTACATACATTGCATAGCGAGTAATGCCGAGCTGATCGAGCAGCCCGTCGACGAGCTCGCCGAAGCGATCGAACGTATAGTCGAACTTGGCACGATCGGGCGCCTCGCTTTGCCCATAGCCAGGATAGTCCGGGGCAATCACGCGATAGCGATCCGCCAACGCCGGAATGAGATTGCGGAACATATGCGACGATGTCGGGAAGCCGTGAAGCAACAGCACGACAGGAGCGTCTACAGGCCCCGCCTCGCGATAGAAGATGCCGACTCCTCCAACTGCCCTTGTCAGGTAGTGAGTCACAGCATGCGGCTGATCTGAAACTACATCGGCAGTCATGTCACTCTCCAATTCAAATAACGCTTGCGGTGCTGGTCAACCGACGGCCGGCTCGGCCCGAGGCTCTCAAGTTCTCTCGCGCACACATTCTTGTTCAGGTAGACGCGTACTCGTGAGCCCGGGGGCTCATTCCAGCGGTTACCGAGGCCCGGGAAACGATGAGCAACTGTAAGCGCTTCCGAGGCTCTCAAGCTCTCTCGCGCACACGTCCTTGCTCAGGCCCCCATTCACGATGAATCGATCGCACATTCCAACGGATGTGCAGAGAGTCAAAATAAGTGCGTAGCTCATTGACTTGCCTCGAAGTCGCCGCACACCGGGATCATCTATTGTCGACCGAGAAATGATACGTCGTTCATCCTGGAACGATTGCGTAATCGCACGTGATAATGGGAATACGCTACAGCATATGGGCCGGTCTATGAGGATGCACGTGTCTGGGCGAAATCATGATCTCGATAGAGGGCCGAGCAGCCCGCAGGACCCCAATTACGCGTGGCCTCACGACGTGACGTAAGGTCTGAAATGACCAGTTCGGAGACGGTTATAAAGATACGTCGCGCGCAGCCGGTTCGGCGCAAAGGGATTTGAGCGATCTGCCGCGCTCGAACCTCGCGAGGCTCTAGAATGTGTACCATGCGCAGATATCGATGAGACTTTCCGCTCGCAAGGATCTGCACGGCCGGCAAAGGTCACTCGCGGCCTCAGGCGACGGTTGTTGGAGCCTCGGGCAGAGCGATGTGAAATGCTGCCCCAGGCCCTTCATTGTGCTCCGCCCAGATCGAACCGCCATGCAACTCGACGATTGCCCGGCAGAGCGGCAGTCCGACCCCCATGCCGTTGGCTTTGGTGGTGAAGAAGGATTGAAACGGCCGATCGAGGTCTTCGCCGTCTATCCCGACGCCATTGTCCACGACCGATACGCAGATACCTCCGGCGCGCCATCGCGACCGAATACTAAGTTCGCGCGTCCGATCCTCGACGGGTGCCGTCGCGGCGAGACTGTTGCGCAGTAGATTGACAATCGCCTGGTTCAGCAATGTCCTGTCGCCCAACACGTACTGCGCCGCCGGCGGGAGGTCGATCCGCAGCCGCACTCTCCTCCGCATGAGCTCCGGTTTGATCTGCGAGACACTCGTTGCGATCACCTCATTGAGATCGAGCTTCATCAGGGTGAGCTCTCCGCTCCCCGAGAGCACGCGTATACAGCGAAGGATTTCACCGGCTCGCAGGGCACTCTGAACGATTTCGTGAATATTCGCACGGGCCTCGTCGCGGGGGACTTCGATGCGATCCAGCAAATGCTTGCCGACCTGTCCGTGCAGAGCGATCGCGGCGATTGGCTGAGCCAGTTCGTGAGCGATGGCGATGATCCAGCCCTCAGCTCTTGGCTGTTGCTCGCTCGACGTCTGCCGATCGAAGTACGGTGGGGAGGCAATGCCCGTGTCGTGCATGTCTAGCTCCCGAGATAGAAATGCTGGGCGCCAGGTCGGGATTGCCGTCGCCGGGGTGATCGGTTGGGCGACATATCCGGCTGGTCATTGCGCGACCCGGTCGAGATGGCGCTGCTGCGCTTGAGTGCCTGGCGACCGTCATCCGTCGTCAGCGCACTGATTCCGGCCTCCATTTCAGGGGTTGCCATATCAATCAGCCTCTCCAGCAATCATCGACCTTCGCGCGAAATGAATGACGCGAGCGGAGAGCGCGGCGTCCGCCGCCGCCGGAATGGACGCGGTGGCGGGCACGTGATGTGGGTACGCAGAGCGGCCATCTCCCTCGGGCCACCCGAGCAGGAGCCCTCGGCCGTCGATGCGGAGCCGTTTGTCGGTAACGCGATCGACTTTCACGCGAGCCTCCATGTCAGAAATCTCGATGTTGGTGCGGCTGGCCGTGGGCGCGATCACACACCCTCGTAGACCAGGCGCGTGAAAAAGCCGGGGTCGATGACGAAGTTGCCCCATTTGGCGTCAAAGGCAGCGGTGGGCCTGGCGGCGACGGCCTCGTCGCGCGACCTGCCTTGCTTCTTGAGCGTGGCCACGTTGTCCCGGATGGCCACGAGCATGTCGCGGAATTCCTTGAGCTCCGCCCTGTTGCTGACTGGCTTGCCGTGACCCGGAATGATGATGGTCTCGTTCGTCGTTGCCGCGAGATTGGCGTCGGATGCGGCGATCATCCCGTCAATGCTGCCGCCGGTCGAATAGTCGATGAAGGGATAGATGCCGTTCCAATAGGTGTCGGCGACGTGGACGATGTTGGCCTCGGCAAAGGTGACGGAGATATCGCCGTCGGTATGCGCCGGCCCGTAATATTTCAAATCGATCGACGAGCCGTTGAGCTTCAGATGGTGCTCGGTCGCAAAGACGTCAGCCGGGATCCCTCCCGAGGACAAGGGAAGGAAATTATAGTCCCAGTCCTCGACGCGCTGGATCTGCGAGAGATATTTGCGGGTATTGTCCTGCGCGATGATCCTGGCGCCTGCCGCATGCAGCCATTCATTGCCGTTGGCGTGGTCGAAGTGCCAGTGGGTATTGACGAGGTGGGTGATCGGATCGGCACCGAGTTCGGCAAGTGCCTTCACGATCTGCGGGCGGGACACGCCGATGCCGGCATCGATCAGCACCTTGCCGTCCGGGCCCGTCAGCACGGCGATGTTGCCGCCCGAGCCTTCGAGCACGCTGATATTGTTGCGCAGCTTGTGCGTGACGATGGGCGATACCGCGGCGCTGTCCTTGATCAGGCTGACGAGGCCGCGGGCCTCTGCGAAGGCCTCGCGAGGCGTGAGCCAGCCGCCGGTCGCGGCAAAGGTCGCGCTGCCGACGCAGCAAAGGCAGAAATGCCGGCGCGACAGTGCATGCTGCTGGATACTCATGGCGTCCTCATTCTGTTTCGCGAAGGCGCAACCGCCCCCGCATGCAGGCTCCCGAACCGAACGGCGTTCATGTTGCTCGGCAGGTGGGTTTGTCAGAAACGCGTCAGGCCTTGATGAAAGCCAGCAACTCGGCGTTGACGCGGTCCTTAAGGGTCGTGCAAAGGCCGTGCGGCGCGCCCTCATAGACGACCAACTTGGCCCCCTTGACGATCTGCGAGGAAAGCAGGGCGGAATCGGCAATCGGCACGATTTGGTCGTCGTCGCCATGCAGGATCAGAGTTGGAACGTTGATCTTCTTCAAGTCCTGGGTAAAGTCGGTCTCCGAGAATGCCTTTATGCAGAAATACGAGGCCGGGAAGCCCGCCATCATGCCTTGCAACCAGAAGGACTCCCGGACGCCTTCGGAGATCGTCGCACCCGGCCGGTTGTAGCTGTAGAAGGGCAGGCTGAGATCCTTCCAGAACTGCGAACGGTCCGCCTGCACGCCGGCACGCAGGCCGTCGAATACTTGGATCGGCAATCCACCCGGATTGGCCCCACTTTTGAGCATGACTGGGGGGATAGCGCCGATCAGGACTGTCTTGGCGACGCGCCGGGTGCCGTGGCGGCCGACGTAGCGAGCCACTTCTCCACCGCCCGTTGAATGCCCCACATGGATCGCGTCTTTCAGATCGAGCATTTCGACCAGCGTCGCCAGGTCGTCGGCATAGGTGTCCATGTCGTTTCCGTCCCATGACTGGCTGGAGCGACCGTGCCCGCGCCGATCATGGGCTATGCAGCGATAGCCGCTGCTGGCGAGGAAGAACATCTGATCCTCGAACGCATCTGCACTCAACGGCCAGCCATGACTGAACACGACCGGCTGTCCGACACCCCAGTCCTTGTAATAGATTTCGGTACCATCTCTCGCCCTGAAGATTGTCAAGTTCTCCACTCCCCGCAAGTGTTGCTGTCGAGGGCGCTCGTCTTCTGATGATAATGCTGGTCTTGTAGATTGGATATTTGCCAGTGCAGATGCACCGCTCGCTATATCGCGTCGCGCCGTAGTGCGGAATTTTTGCCCCTGGCCGTCCCCTGCCCCCGCTTGAACCAGCATATTGCCAAGGGCTTAGGGACAATCGCATCCCCGCGTCCTATCGTCTTTCCAGATCGCAACGTTGCCTGCCAGATTGCACGATCAACGTCCGGGCCCATCATCACCGATTGAGGGCGCGAACTGTGGCATCGTTCGGAACGGCGCGACCCGGCACGAGTGAATGTGTCGGCCGCGACTACAGTCGAGGAGGATCGGCGGGTCGTCGTCCGGTCAAGCCGACGCTGGTGTGTCCGACGAAATGTCCGTTCCGACAATGTGGGCGAGCGATGCGAGGCTGTCGCGCCAGGTTGCCATCTCATCCAGGTGATCGAGGCACATCACGTGAAGAACGCCGAACCCGCCGGACTCATGCTTCATTTGCTCGATCTGCTCAGCGACGGACTCTGCGGTGCCGATCATCCAGCAATGCCGGGCGCAATACTCAACCGTCACGTCGCTGTCCGCGACATCAGGATGATGCTTCAGCGCCGCGAGCATGCCGCTCCGGGCCAGCAGCGGAAGGAAGTTCTCGCGATAATAGCGACCCATCTCACCGTGAACTGTCCGCCTCAATGCCTCCGCCCAAGTCTCGGCGACGTAAACACCGCGACTGACCCGCCACGCGTCGCGCGGCGGCGGCGCGCGGCCAGCCTGCTCCGCTCCTTCGCACACTGCACGCCAATGACCGCGCAAATATCCAGTCGAATAACAAAAACTGATCGGAAGCCAGCCGCGCGCGCCCGCCAGCCGCAGTGTCGGCGATCCCTCGGACAGGCCAGTCACACCGATCGGCGGATAAGGCTTCTGCAACGGACGTATATGATACGAACACAACCCGTCCGGACTATCTTGTGGCCGCCTCGCGGTCCAGAATCGTCCCTTATATTCGAACGGTCCCTCGCTTTCCCAAAACCGGACCATGATGTCGATCGCTTCTTCCATCATCAGGCGATTGAGCCCGGATGGCACGTCGATGTTGAACATTTGCAGGTCGGGCGTGTTGCCTCCCGCGCCGATGCCGATCATCAGCCGGCCACGCGCTATATGGTCGAGCATACTGATGCGATGGGCGAGTTCGGCCGGATGATGAAACGGCAACATGAAGCCGCCGGGCGCCAGGACAATTCGCTTCGTACGAAGGACAGCTTGTGCAATGAGCAGATCTGGGGACGGATGAGGCTCGGCGGGCAAGTTATAGTGCTCACCAATCCATACCTCCCTGTAGCCAAGACGATCGAGATACTCGATGGTATCAAGATCGTGATAGTGCCCCTCTGCAAGACTGCGATAAGGGGGGTGGGCCGGCATCATGAACGCACCGAGTTCCATTTGCGTCTCGCTGTTACAGCTGCCGGTGTATACGTCAGGGGCGTTGCTTTACGTAAATGCAGTTCCGTCGTTTAGCTCACATTTGCACGCGCAGCCGCTCGCGGAACAACCTTTACCCGAAGCCAGTTCGCAAGTTCCAGGCCGTGCAGTGAGGGTTCGATTACTTCTCGGCTTAGTTCGTGGCGATGAATTAGATCTTCGCGGGCAGCGTCCTCGCTCACCGCGAGATAATCCGCCACCATCTGTTCCACCTCGCCGATACTGTGGATCAAGCCATCCGCAATCAAATGGCGCGCCGCTCGCCTGAGGAGCGCTGCCATTTGCCTCAGGTCATACTCAGGATGATATTGAACGCCCCAGAATGAACGTCCGTTTTCCTCGATCTCGGCTGCCTGAATGGCGCTATGGTCGTTGCCCGCGAGCAGCCTTGCTCCTGAAGGCAAGGTGCAGACCTCATCCTGATGGATGCACAACACGTCAAAGGCATCCGGCTTTCCCTGAAACATGCCGTGCGCGCGCCCGGCGGCGTTGAGCGTGATCCGCCGGCCGACTCCGAACTCGAGCCCTTTGAGATGCCGCCGAACGCGACCGCCGAGCGCCGCCGACATCACCTGAAGCCCCCAGCAACTGCCGAAACATGGCACTCCAGATTCGAACGCGGCTCTCGCGAACGCCATTTGGTGAAGGACGATTGGTTGATCGTCATACGCACTGAATGGCGAACCGGTCCATGCCACACCGTCCAGATCGGACAAAACCAGACCTGGCGGAAGGAAGTCGCCATCGCCGGCCGCAAGAGTGAGAAATTCAATCTCGGTAGCGATTCCCCCAGACTGCGATCGAAGAGCCTTGGTGTAGATCTCGCCGTGGGGCAAACCGCCATGTGCAATCAGCTCAGCTCGAGTGGTGGAAGGCGCACTGTCGACGATAAGCACCCGGGCTCTCATGAGATTTCGTCTCACGTCCGCGCGCGAGCGGATGGGTTGCATAGGGTAGAAATGCAATCACCTACAGTCGTGCCACAATGGAATTGAATTGACGGATTCATTTGTATAGCCACGATCTTTCGTACGCTCGGTCAGGCGCGGCTCTCGATAGTCAGGGTCGTTGACAACAATAGCACAAGGCGCCAAGACTTCTATCGATCAACTTCCCACGCATGAGCGTGGGAGATTGCTGGCGTTGCCCGAAGCCGCCCCTCTGGACCGCCGGCGGCCGCGGCGAAATATCGGGAGCGTCTGCCATCCCTACGTTGGTCAAGGCTGTTCTCTCTCTGCGACGACATCGCCGGGCCTTCGACTGGATTAGCCGTGTGCAAGGGCCACTGATCGGCCTTCTCGTGCTGTGCCTGCTTTTCGCGTGCGTCTCGCCGGTGTTCCTTAGTGTTCGCAATGCCTTGAACATATTGGATCAAGTCACCGTGCTAGGTATCCTGGCAATCGGCATGACCGGCGTCATCATCATTGGCGGGATCGATTTGTCGGTCGGCGCATTGCTGGCGGTCGCGACAATGACAATGGGTGCCGTCTGGCGGGATTTTGAAGCGCCATTCGGTGTGTGCATCATTCTCGGTCTTCTTGCCGGCTCTCTCGGCGGGCTGGTTAACGGTCTACTGATCACCCGCGCGAAGCTGCCCCCGTTCATTGCCACGCTGACGACGATGTCGGTTGCCCGCGGCATCGCCAACATTACTACCAACGGCGCGCAGGTTGTCGGTTTCCCCGACTGGTTCACATCGCTCGCCACCGTACGGCATTTCGGCTTTCTCTCGGTAACGGTCGGGCTTTTCATTGTGCTTGCCATCTGCGGATTCATGTACCTTCGATTTCGTGCCACCGGCCGCATGCTGTATGCGATCGGAGGTAATGCCGAGGTCGCACACTTGGCGGGCATCCGGGTGCAGCCGCTGACCCTCATGGTCTATGTCGCGTCCGGCCTATTGTCGGCCATTGCCGGCGTTGCGCTTTCGGCAAGGCTGGATTCCGCACAACCGAGTGACGGATTCGGCTACGAACTCGATACTATCGCAGCCGTCGTGATCGGCGGAGCGAGCCTGAGCGGCGGCGTCGGCAGTATCGGCGGCACCGTGGTTGGCGTGCTGATCATCGGCGTCCTCCATAACGGCCTCAACCTCGTCGGTGTCTCGCCGTTCGTACAGCAGGTGTTTATCGGCATTGCCATCGCGATCGCGGTCGCGATGGATAGGTTCAAACGGCAGGAAGCGTGAGCCACGCGCGGCAGCGCGGCGGCAGTCTTGGGAGATCCTTCACACCAGGGAGTCGAACAATGCAGACCGGGAAAATGATTGTCGCCGCAACGCTCGTTGGGCTCAGTGCCGTCGCTTGGCGCCCGGACTCGGCGCACGCACAGGAAGTCGGCCTTGCTGTCGCCAACCTCCAGTCCAACTTCTTCAACGAGATAAAGCAGGCCGTGGAGGCCGAGGCGAAGGCAAAGGGCGTGACCTTGACCGTTGTGGATGCACGTGGCGACAGTGCGACGCAAGTCAGCCAGGTCCAGGATTTGATCACCAGGGGGATCAAGGCGCTAATCTACATTCCGGCAGGCGCTACCGCAGCCGGGGTACCGGTGAGGGCCGCGCGCGCTGCGAATATTCCCGTGGTCGCAGTTGATCGCACCGCGCCGGATGAACCGGCGGAAACGTTTATCGCCACCGACAGCGTCGCTGCCGCACGCACGCTCGGCAATGAAGTTTGCGCTATCACCGGCGGCAAGGGCAACGTCGCGATTATCCAGGGGCAGCTAGGTACGACACCGGAAGTGGACCGGGACAATGGATTCAACACAGCGCTCGCAGCATGTCCGGGTTTGAAAGTGATCGCCAAGCAGGCCAGCAAAGGGTGGCACCGTGACGAAGGGTTTGCGATCGCTCAAGATATGCTGCAGCGCCATCCAGACATCACAGTTTTATTCGGGCGCGCGGACGCGTTGGCGCTTGGAGCAGCGCAGGCGGTGAAGGTCGCCAATCTCGACCACCAGGTTGTGATCGTCGGCTTTGACGGAGATACGTCCGGGCTGCTCGCGGTGCGAGACGGAACTCTCGCCGCGACAATGACGCAGAAGACGCAATTCATGGGGAAGCTCGCGCTGAATTCGGCACTTGATCTCATCAAGGGCGTCAAAGTGCCGGCAATGCAGTTGCTGCCAGCGGAGTTGACCACGAAAGCCAATGTTGCGCCGTTCATCGCTACGCATCCGTGAGCGAGATGGGCTCGCTGGCGGGCCTGCTGCAGCAGCCGGGCCATCGCACTGACCGTGACGTCCCAAGATTATCCTTGGTCGGCATGTGCAAGGCCTTCTCGGGCGTCGAAGTGCTGCGCAGCGTGGATCTCGACGTGCACGAGGGTGAGGTGGTGGCGCTGCTCGGCGAGAACGGTGCCGGCAAATCCACGCTCTCTGCGATCATCGCCGGTTCCATTCGTCCAGACGCCGGGAGCATGACGTTCGAGGGGCGACCCTATGCACCGAACGCGCCGCGCGCGGCGATCGACGCGGGCGTCGTGTTGATCCATCAGGAGGCCCGGCTGGCTCCGGATCTGACGATCGCGGAGAACGTATTTATCGGCCGGCAGCCGATCCGCGCCGGCCGGGTGGATCGCGCCTTCATGCGTGCGCGAACGCGAGAATTGCTCCTGCGGCTGGGCCTCGATGCGTCGCCGGATCGGCTTGTTCGCACGCTTGGCGTCGCCGGCCGACAACAGGTGGAGATTGCGAAGGCCGTCAATCGCAATGCTCGCCTGCTAATCCTCGACGAGCCGACCGCCCCCTTGGGCCGTGCCGAGACGGAGCGTCTGTTTGCGCAGATTGCGCGGCTCAAGGCCGACGGTGTTTCGCTCATTTACATAAGTCATCGGCTGGAGGAGATTGCCCGCATCGCCGACCGCGTCGTGGTGCTGCGCGACGGAAGTTGCGTGGCCCAGCATGCCAGTGCGGATGTACCTGTCGGCGTATTGCTGCGCGACATGGTCGGCCGAACCGTCGATCGGCTGTTTCCAGTCGCCAATCCGCCGCGACCGAATGAAGTTCTGCGCGTGGAAGGGTTCACCTCCAGGAGCGGCGCCTTCCGCGACATTTGCTTCTCCGTGAACGCCGGCGAGATCTTCGGGATCGCCGGCATCATCGGCGCCGGACGCACCGAATTGGTGCGTTCGATCGTGGCCGCCGATCCGCTGGCCAGCGGGCGCATTCTGATCGAGGGCGAGCCGCGGCATCTGGCCGACCCTGCTGCGGCGATCCACGCTGGTATCGTGCTGGTGCCGGAAGATCGAAAGCTGCAGGGCTTGATCTTGCAGCACAGCGTTGCCGACAATCTGACCCTTGGCAATTTCGACAAGGTCTCGCGACGTGGCTGGTTTCGGCCGACTGCCCAACTGGGCCTGGTGCAAGGCCTGATCGACAGGCTCGCCATCAAATGCAGCCCCGGGCAGCGCGTACAATATCTTTCCGGTGGCAACCAGCAGCGAACGATGATCGCGCGTTGGATCGCTCGCGAGCCAAAAGTGTTCATCCTTGACGAACCGACACGCGGAATCGATGTCGGCGCGCGCGCGGCGATATATGGTCAGATTGTCGATCTCGCACGGGCTGGTATAGCCGTGGTGATTGTCAGTTCGGACATCGAGGAAGTGCTGGGCTTGTCTCATCGTGTAATGGTGATGGCCCGTGGCCGTCAGATGGGCGTACTCGACACCGCCGCCGCCGATGCAGTTGCTGTGATGGCGCTGGCGACCGGGTGACACATTCCGTGACTCATGCCACCCGGCTTCGTGTCTGTCGCCAGGCGTGCGGTGGCTGACCGACGAAGCGCTTGAACACATTCGTAAAATGCGCCTGGGTCTGAAACCCGAGTTCAACTGCCACATCGATCACCGCCGCGTTCGGCGACAGCAGGAGCTGTTGCGCGCACTCCACGCGGCGGCGCAACAGGTATTCGTGCGGACGAAGACCCGTGGCGGCGCGGAACTGAGCGGCGAAATGCATTCGGGTCAGGCCGGTCGCAGCTGCTATCTCCGCCAGACCAATCGGCTCGCCCAGATGGGCCTCGATATAATCAAGGGCCCGCTTCAAGCGCCATCTTACCAGGCCGCTCGGGGCAGATCGCTCGGCGTCGGACACGGCCGGGCGTGACGCCAGCAATCGGCTGACAATAGCGATGCTGAGAGAGTCGGCGTAGATCGGCCCAAACGTGCCGCCAAGCTCGTCTGCAGTGAGCAATGCCAGGCCGAGCCGCTCAATGACCTGGTCCCGAAAGGGTGCGCCGTCGGCCATGAACAGGTGATTGCGTCTTTCTGGTGCCTTGCTCGCGCACTCGGCAACAAGGTCGTTCGAAATATGCAGATGAAGCTCGTCATAAGCGCCACGGAAGACACACTCTGTTGTCACTCCAGGGCGTGTCACTTGTATCATGCCGGGCGTCAGGACCCCATCGTGCACCGGCCGACCGGATACCGAAAGTCGGATATCCATCCGCCGAAGACCAATACACATGAAATGGAAATTGTCTGGCGTCTGGGCGCGCACGTGGCGCGTCTCGTCCTTCATCGACTGCCATCGAGTAGCCATCACCCTCGGCGGGGCCGCCCCTCCGAGTGGAATTGGCGGCGACGCGCGCCAGCCAACTTCTTCTTCAGACCGCGGTGCCAGCCGCAAGGCGGCGGTTGGGAAGTTGACGACGGTTCCGACGTGAGTGGCAGAATGTGTCATGGTTCACCTCCACGGTGAGACCTGCTTACATTGGGCCGGCTCTTCCTTCCTTGGGGAAGAACTGAGAAGAGCCAAGCATTTCTGAAGAATCCTGAAACCGCGGGCCACGGACCCGCCGCCCAGGTGCCGTGTTTGGGCAACACTGAACCTCGGTTCGCGCGGCGAATTCCTTGGGATGCCGGAGCAGATGTAACACCAGCTGCCGGGCCACGACCGAGCGCTCGCCCTCACTTCCCCTTCTTCGCCAGCCAGGCCTTCAGGAAAGCAATCTCTCTCTCCTGCGCCTTGATGATCTCTCCGGCTACCTTTTTCATTTCGCGATCTTTGCCGTATTGAAGCTCGACCTTCGCCATGTCGATCGCGCCCTGATGGTGCGGGATCATGCCCTGCGCGAAGTCGATGTCGCTGTCTCCGGTGTAGGACATCGTCATGTCCTGGTGCATGCGGGCACTGGCCTTCTCGAAAGCATCGGTCGAGGGGCTCGCCGCCGCGGTCGTGGCGCTGGGCTGCGTGTCGCCACCCTGGTTCATGCCAGGCATGGTCTGCGCCGACGCGACGCCTCCGAGTAGCAACAGGACTATGGCGCTGGCGGGTGCGGAACGAGTGAAGCTCATGATCTGATCCTCCTGAGTGGGGATGCGCGACGCGTACCGCCCTACGACGGTGGCGCGACGCGTCGCCGGATAAGCCATTGCGCAAACCCGCTCGCGAAGATGCGCGAGCGGCCGCTGATTTTCGTGGCACAAGTCATCATGGATCACCTCCACGGTGATCCCTGTTTACATGGCTCCTGCACCGATATCCTTGAGGAAGTACTGAGAAGACCCAAGCATTTCTGAAGATTCCTGAAATCGCGAACTAGCGGGCTCCCAGTCGGACGCCATTGCGGGTCAGTGGTGAACTTCACAGGAAGTGCGAGGCAAACTATGGTCGTGTCATCGTTGGATTTCGGGGAGCACATTGATGAGTTCCGAGGTTCAGGCCCCCCATTCTGCACTGCGCCCCGGGAACGTCGCGGTGGTGACGGGCGCGGCGAGCGGCATCGGCCGAGCGGCAGCGCGGCGATTTGCGGAGCTCGGCCTGCGAATTGTCCTCATCGATCACGCGGATGCGGTGCTGGACAGCGCGGCTGCCGAGATGACCAGCGTGGCACGCGGTGGTGCCGACGACGTCCTGCCAGTACAGGCGGATGTCGCCGATTATGCCGCGATGGCGCGGCTGCGCGACGTCGTGGCGGACAGGTTCGGTGATGTCTCAGTGCTCATGAACAACGCTGGCATCAACGACAATCCCGGCAACACCTGGTCCGGGCTGGATGGCTGGCGCCGGGTCATCGACGTAAATTTCTGGGGCGTCGCTCACGGCATTCACGCGTTCGTGCCATCGATGGTGGCTTCGGGCCAACCGGGATTGGTGATCAATACCGGCTCCAAGCAGGGTATTACCACGCCACCGGGTAATCCTGCCCACAACGCTTCGAAGGCCTGCGTGAAGGTCCTGACCGAGGCGTTGGCGCACGAGCTGCGGACTATCGAGGGATGCGGTGTGACCGCTCACCTGCTGATCCCCGGATTCACTTTCACCGCCATGACCGGACGCGCGGAGAAACCGCCCATGGCGTGGACTGCCGACGCGGTGATCGACTTCATGCTGGCCGGCCTGGCGAACGCGGAGTTCTACATTCTCTGCCCGGACCACGAGACGCCGCGCGCGCTCGACGAAAAGCGCATTCGGTGGGCGGCAGAAGATATGATCTGCAGTCGCCCCGCACTGTCGCGCTGGCACCCCGAGCACGCCGAGGCATACCGGCGCTTCATAAGCGACATATGACGGCGTATCAGCGCCTTACCGATCGCTTTGCCCGCATCGCCACGGTCAACGAGGCGTCGAGTGTGCTGCTATGGGACGCGGCGGTGATGATGCCGCCGGGCGGCGCCGCCGCCCGCGGCGACCAACTCGCGGTGCTTGCCAGTACGGCACATGCGCTGCTCACAGATCGCCGTGTCGCCGATGACCTCACGGACGCGGAGGCTGCGACCGGCTTAGCAAATGACCCGTGGCGGTTCGAGAATTTGCGCCTGATGCGCCACGCCCACACAAGGGCTGTTGCGCTGCCCGTGGATCTCGTGGAAGCTCGGACGCGCTCGAATTCAGCCTGCGAGACGGTCTGGCGCGATGCCCGGCGCGATGCCGATTTCGATCGCGTGCGGCCCTATATGGCTACGATGGTCAGGCTGGTTCGCGAGACAGCCTCGGCGCTGTCCGAAGCGCTTGAGATGTCACCCTATGACGCTTTGATAGACGGTTATCAACGCGGCATCGGAGAAGCGGACCTCGAGCCGGTATTCGCGGCCTATGACCGCTTCTTGCAGCATGCGTTGCCGCGTGCCGAGGCGTTGCAGGCGAGCCGACCCGCACCGCACGCGCCGCAAGGACCGTTTCCTATCAACGTGCAGGCGACACTATGTCGGCAGCTGGCAGCCACGGCTGGGCTGGATTTTGACCATGCTCGGCTCGATCGCTCGATCCATCCGTTCTGCCGCGGCGTGACCAGCGACGTGCGCATTACCACCCGGTACGACGAAGCCGACTTCGCCAAGAGCCTGCTGAGCGTGCTGCACGAGACGGGACACGCGGTGTACGAACTGCATTTGCCGACAGCTTTCGCGCGCCAGCCCGTCGGCCAGGCGGCCGGCGCCGCCGCGCATGAGAGCCAGGCATTGATCGTCGAAATGCAGGCGTGCCGATCAGATGCATACCTGACGTGGCTCGGTCCGGTGCTTCATCGACATTTCGGTGGTGACGCCCTGCCGTATGAACCGGAAAATCTCGGGCGCCTGTGGCGCCGCGTCTCACGCGGCTGCATCCGGGTCGGCGCTGACGAGCTGACATATCCGGCCCACGTGATCCTGCGTTTCCGCCTGGAGCGCGCGCTGATCGCCGGCAGCCTGAATGTGGCCGATCTGCCCGGAGCCTGGAACGACGCGATGCGCGCGCTGCTCGGCGTCGTGCCGCCGAATGACGCGTTGGGATGCCTTCAGGACATCCACTGGTACGATGGCGGCTATGGCTACTTTCCCAACTACACGCTGGGCGCCATGGCGGCAGCTCAATTGATGGCTGCTGTGCGGCGGGCTACGCCCGACCTTGACGACGCGCTAGGCCATGGTGACCTGTCGCCGCTACAAGACTGGCTCCGAAAGCATGTCCATGGACACGGCAGCTTGTTGGGTTTCAACGATCTCCTGCGCCACGCGACAGGAAAACCGCTGGACCCGACCGACTTCGAGACGCACCTCGCTGCGCGATATCTCTCATAAGCGCTACTCGGGCGATGACGAGGACGTGGACAGAAGTGACAGTGATCGCAAGCGTCACAGGCCGCCACGCGTGCCTAGATGGCCCCGGCCTCTTCGAGGAGTGAGCGGGCGGTGATCAGATCGACAGTATCGAAGCCCTCGGTAAAGCGCTCGTAGACTGCCCTCAAGGCGACGACTGCATCATCCGTCGAAGTTCCTGCGTACTGCAATCGGGCCAGACTGGTGGCGGCTCGGAGTTCCCAGAACAGTGCGCCCTGATTGCGTGCGTGTCCGATTGCCGCCTGGAAGGATCCGGCCGCCGCCGCTATTGCGCCCGGTGTGCCTGATTGCAGGATGATTTCTCCCTTGGTGCGGACTAACTCGGCGAAGCACCACATTTCGCCGTTACTTTCGGCGCGTCCGAGACCTTCGTCGATCATGCCAAGGGCTGTGGCTAGCTGCCCGGTTTTAGCGAGGCCGGTCGCGAGAACGCCGAGAAAGATCGGGAAACGCATCGACCAACCCGCCGATCGGAAAGAATTGAGAGACGAGCGGATAATCTCCATGCCGCGTGTCGTATCGCCGCCCTCGATCAGAAGGTTCCCTTCCAGACAACGGCCCCAATTTCCCCAGAAGTCGAGATGGTATTTGCTGGCAAGCCCGGTCAACATCGTGACCGCCTGCATGGCAGAGGAAAGATTTCCCGTCATGAGTGCAATGGGGCACAAGGCTTCGGCAAGCGCGTAGCATAGTGAAAGTACATGCCCGGAGGTTTGTGCGTCGTCGATGCTGGCCTCCGCGTGACGCAATGCCTGGTCGGCGTACCCCTGCAGCCATAGCACCCGGGCAAACATGGCGCGGGCCAGGATGTCCTGGTGATAATGAAAGCGCAGGACATGCTGTCCATCGCCTGGCGCAATATAATTGGCCAGAACATGTTCGAGATGCTGCCGGGCTTCGACCTGGCGTCCGCGATAGTGCATGGTCACGCCAAGCAGCCGCTCGCCGACAAACATGTCGGCCGGATTGGCGGCACGTCGCGCGACCTGAAGAAACCTTTGGGCAATCGGCTCAGCTGTCAGATTTTCTCCATTGTTGAAGCAGCAGGTCCATAGTGCCCATAATGCCTGTAGTTGATAGTTGGGATCGTCCAGTTCTGTTGCGATAGCGAGCGTTTTACTGAGTACCAGCTTGGTTTCGCGCTGCAGTCCGGTTGTGCTCAGCAGAGAGATGCCGAGCGCCGCGTGCAGTTGCAGCGTGACCCGGGGCCCCAGTTCGGTGTCCGGCGTGAGGGCGTTCAGCGCACGTTCGACCCGCTCTCGGCACTCGACGAGAAGCGACATGGCAAGCCAGACTGGAATTCCGCAGATCGTGAGTTGCGTTCCGATTGCGACGTCGCCTTGCGGCGAAAATGCCCAATCCAGAGCGGCGCGGATGTTGTTGATCTCGGGAGCCATCCGGGAGCCCCGCTCCGCGTCGAGCCGAGCAGTCAGTCGGTCGTCGGAGGCCGAGAGAAGCTTGACGCAGAATTCGGCGAGGCGTCGGAACTTGATGTCGAACTCCCCACTCTCTCGCAATCTTTCCAACGCGTAGACGCGCGTTGTTTCGAGAAGCCGCCACCGCTCCGGCGCACTCGTGCGATCGAGGTAGATCAGGGATTTTCCGACGAGGCTGGCGATATCGTCGACTGCAATCCGCTGATTGACTGCGCTGCGATCCGCTACGGCAACGGCCGCCTCCAACGTGAATCCCGCCGCAAAGACGGCAAGGCTCCGAAATAGCGCCCGCTCGCGTTCCGATAGCAGGTCGTAGCTCCAATCGAGGGTTGCCCGAAGCGTTTGGTGTCGCGGTAGGGCCGTACGACGCCCACTCGTCAGAAGTGTGAAGCGGTCGTCCAGGCGGCGCACGACCTCGCTCAGACCGAGCGTCGCCGCCCGCGCGGCTGCGAGTTCGATGGCAAGAGGGATTCCGTCGAGGCGTTTGCAGATCGTGGCGATATCGGCGAATTCGCTCGGGTTTATCTCATCACCCATGCCGCCCGATGCCTTGCTCCGTGCAATAAACAGTTGGACCGCGCTGTGATCGAGCATTTCGTTCGGGGCCAGCGACTCCCGTGCTGGCACGTCGAGCGCGCGGACGTGGAAGGCGAATTCCCCGTCGATTCGCAGCAATTCGCGGCTGGTTGTCAGTAGGGTTGCGTACGGACAATTGTGCACAACCGCTTCCGCCAACTGCGCCGCGGCTTCGACGACGTGCTCGCAATTGTCGAGCACCAGCAGGAGTGTTCTCTCTCCGATTGCACGAGCGACCGTTACTGGGGAAACACTGTCGCCTCCATGGGGCAATCCGAGCGCGCTTGCAAAGGCAGATATCACCAGGCTGGGATCGGACAGCGAGACCAATTCCACCACTGCGCAGTCGTGTCCATTACGTTGGCAGAATTGATGCGCCACCTCCATCGCCAGTCGTGTCTTGCCAATGCCGCCGGGCCCAGTCAGCGTCACCACCCGATATGCCGACAGGAGCTCGCTCAAACGTTGCATGTCGTTGGCGCGTCCGATCAACTCGGTGCCTGCCACTGGTAAGGCTCGCGCGACCAGTGGGATAGCGGGTGACAGCGTCTCCGTCTCGACGGATTCCGACATCGACTGCTCGGACCTTGTCGTCCAGTCACCCAGCAGACGGTAGCCACGGCCGGATGCCGTTTTCAGCAATCCACGATCTGCGCCGAGAGCTTTGCGGATTGCCGATATATGGACCTGGAGGGTGTTGTCATTGACGAAGGCACCCGGCCAGATGCGGTCCATGAGTTCCCCCTTGGTAACCATCGCGCCCGCCGACCTGACCAACACCTCGACGACTTCGAATGCGCGACTTCCCAAGGGAACCGGAACTCCTCCATGCCTCAGTTCCCGGCCCTTAAGATCGAGCTCCCATCGCGTGGAAGAACTGACGATGCCCTCACGATGATCGTTCACTTCGTTCCCCATGCGGGATTCTTGCAGTGACCTAGGGATCTGCTGGCAAGCAAGAAACTGGCCGATTTATCCTTAGTCTGCAATGATTTCGTCCGTTCTGATCGCCGCTCGACAGGCGTAGTGGACGAAGTCCGCCCGGATAAAGGTGCCGTTGCGGCGCTCGGTATCAAACACGGGGATGAGGGCAGAGCGGCCGTAACGACCCGGAGATCGCGAATGCGGCGATGGCGGAAGCGGCCTTCCGCGAAATGCGGCCAGAGCGCCCGTCGAGCAACGATCACCAGCGCCTTGCGTGGTCGATTCTCTCTGCGGCAAAACGGACGCCGGCCGTAGCAGAGGCGCGTCGAGGACGATCGCTGCTCTCTCAACGCTAATGCTCGACTGTAGCTTGCCTTTTATTTTCTGCCGCAAACTCCAACATCGTTCGCGTAAGCCGGCGCCACTTTCATCGCGGGAGACTTATTCTCAAGCTCGGCCTGTCTTGCAAACTCCAACTCCATGTCGATGCCGTAGAGCGCAAAGGCCGAGCGCGACCGCCGTCACGAGCCCGGCGAAAACCGGCCTAGTTTTGAGATCGGGCGAATCGGATCAGCGTGGCGGCCGGATGCCACTGTTCCGGCCGCAAATTGTCGAGTCAGTGAAACGAGCGATCCCGAGACCACACGTCACTGAACACCGCAGAGATCGGCGGCGCGGTCCAGCTGGCTAGTTCTGGAGGAAGCGTTGCCGCCAATGTTGAGGCTCGCCTCGTGAAGATGAGGAAGTTAGGAGGGCAGTGAGCGCGGCATTTTTTTGTCCGCTAACGTCCGTCAATGCGCGCAGGCCGATATTCGACGGATATTTGGTGCATCACCAGCGAAAGAGGCTAACCCCTTGCAATTGCTGGCGCTCCCAACCGGAATCGAACCGGTGTTTTCGCCGTGAGAGGGCGACGTCCTAGACCGCTAGACGATGGGAGCGTCGCGGCAGGCCGCCCTCTTAGGGCGAAACTCCTGACCGATCAAGGGGTGATCGACATATCCACCGAGAAACCCGCTTGCGCGCCTCGCCGCAGCTCACCACCTCACGGTTCCGGCGCAAAGCCGATGCGTCCGCGCGGGGCGTGGCTGCTTGCATCGAAGAACAGGGTCTCGACCATCCCGCCGTCGCGCTCCACCGTGACGGCGATGATATCGCCGGACGGGACGGCGGAGAGCACCTTCGCCCCCTTCGGCAGCAGGATCGTGCCGGAAACTTGAGCCGGCACGCTTTTCCATCCGGCCACGACCCTGTATCCGATGGCGCCGAACAGGGCGAGGAAGCCGAAGCCCATCAGCAGGCCGGAAAAGGCGGCGAAGCCGCGCAGCTTGCGCAGCACGCGCTCCGCTGCCGGATCGAGCTTCTCGTCTTGGTCAGGAGAATTCATGCAGTCACCGTCGGACGAGCCCCTGGAAGAATTGGATGACGCCGCGCCCGGCGCGGCGGAGGCGGCGCGCGTCGATATCATCGCCAGCCCGGATGATGAAGGGCTGCGGCTCGACCGCGTGCTGGCGAGGCACCTGCCCGAGCTGAGCCGCACCCGGATCCAGGCGCTGATCGCCGGCGGCCAGCTCTCGCGCGATGGCCGCGCGCTGACCGCCTCCTCCAGCAAGGTCGCGAGCGGCGAGCGCTTCGCGCTTACCCTGCCCGCTCCCGAGCCAGCCGAGCCCGAGCCGCAGGACATCCCCCTTGCGATCATGCATGAGGATGACGATCTCATAGTCATCGACAAGCCGGCTGGCATGGTGGTGCACCCGGCCCCCGGCAATCCCGACGGTACGCTGGTCAATGCCCTGCTGTTCCATTGCGGGGCCAGCCTCTCAGGCATAGGCGGCGTGCGGCGGCCAGGCATCGTGCACCGTCTCGACAAGGATACTTCCGGCCTGCTCGTGGTCGCCAAGAATGACGCCGCCCATCGCGCACTCGCCGCCCAATTCGCCGATCACGGCCGCACCGGGCCGCTGGAGCGCGCTTATGTCGCTTTTGCCTGGGGCGAGCCGTCGGCGCCGCGTGGCACGGTGGATGCGCCGATCGACCGCCACCCGGTCTCGCGCGACCGCATGGCGGTACGTGCCGGTGGGCGCTTCGCCATTACCCATTGGGAACGGCAGGCTGTCTATGCTGATTCACAGGGCCGTGCGGTCGCCTGCCGGCTGGAGTGCCGGCTGGAAACCGGACGCACGCATCAGATCCGCGTGCATATGGCGCATATCGGCCATCCATTATTGGGGGACGAGACCTACGGCATCAGTCACCGCACCAAGGCGTCACGGCTTACCACCGAGGCCCGCGTCGCGCTGGAAACCTTGAGCCGGCAAGCCTTGCACGCGGCACGGCTCGGTTTCGAGCATCCCGCGAGCGGGGAATTCCTGCTGTTCGAGAGCCCGCTGCCGGCCGATCTCGCGGTATTGGAAGCCGCTTTGGCGGGCTGAAACACGAGCTTGCCTCAACGCAACGTGACCATGGCAAACGTTGCGCTTTCCGGTTTTGTGTCACCTGCTGTATCATGCTTTCAGCGGCTGGCTGAATGCGGCCGCGACCTGGTCGCCCGTTTATGGGGACCGTACGAGAGGAAGGAGGGCGCTCAATGGCCCGTTCCGCAATCACTATCCCGTCCGCCGAGGGCGGGCTGTCCCACTATCTGGAAGAGATCCGCCGGTTCCCCATGCTGGAACCGCAGGAGGAATATATGCTCGCCAAGCGCTGGCGCGAGCATGAGGATCCCGAAGCGGCATCGCGCCTCGTCACCAGCCATCTGCGCCTCGTCGCCAAGATCGCCATGGGCTATCGCGGCTATGGCCTGCCCATATCCGAGGTGATCTCGGAAGGCAATGTCGGCCTGATGCAGGCGGTGAAGCGCTTCGAGCCGGACAAGGGCTTCCGCCTCGCCACCTACGCCATGTGGTGGATCAAGGCGTCGATCCAGGAATACATCCTGCGCTCCTGGAGCCTGGTGAAGATGGGCACCACGGCTGCGCAGAAGAAGCTGTTCTTCAACCTGCGCAAGGCCAAGAGCCAGATCTCCGCGCTGGAGGAAGGCGATTTGCGCCCCGACCAGGTGAAGCAGATCGCCACCAAGCTCGGCGTCGCCGAGCAGGACGTGATCGACATGAACCGCCGCCTGTCTGGCGACGCTTCGCTCAACGCGCCGATTCGCGGCGATGTCGAGGGCGGCGGCGAGTGGCAGGACTGGCTTGCCGACGATCGCGAGAGCCAGGAAGCGGTGCTGGTCGAGCACGAGGAACTGGACAATCGTCGCTCGGCGCTGGCCGGTGCGTTGTCGGTGCTGAACGACCGCGAGCGCCGCATCTTCGAGGCGCGCCGGCTGTCGGACGATCCGATGACGCTGGAAGATCTCGCCACCGAGTTCGGCGTGTCCCGCGAGCGGGTGCGCCAGATCGAGGTACGGGCCTTCGAAAAGGTGCAGAAGGCGGTCATCGATCGCGTGCGCCACATCGAAACGCCGGACGCGCGCGAGCATTCACCGGCGCTCTGAACTCCAAGGAAGCCATCCCGGAACGGCCGTAAGGCGGTTCCGGGAAGAACTCCCAGCCGCATCCTTCGCGGCCCGGCTTTGCCGGGCAGCTCAGGATAAGGTTGCTCCTGTAACCACGTCATCCTGAGGTGCTCGCGCAGCGAGCCTCGAAGGATGCTGAAGTAGGCGCGTCCACCCCCAGAATCGAGATGGCCGGCACGAGGCCGGCCATGACGTCACTCTGAGGGGTAGCGCGCCCTACGCCGACAGCGACATCCCGCCGGCACCACCACCCGCCTGCAGCACCGGCGAGACTTCCCGCGCCCGCCGCACATCGAAGGCGAGCACGTCGCGGATGCTCAGCACGCCGACCATCTGGTGATCTTCCAGTACCGGCAGATGGCGGATGTGATGGCTGTCCATCAGCGCCCGCACATGGTCGACGGTGTCTTCCATGGTGCAGGAGATCATGTTGCGCGACATCAGGTCGGCCACCCTGGCCTTCAGCCCGGCAGCGCCGCGCTCGGCAACGGCGCGCACCACGTCGCGCTCGGAGAAGATGCCGACCACGGTGTCGCCCTCGGAACCGCAGGCATCCTTCACCACCACGGCGCCGATGCGCTCGCGGTTCAGCAGCGTCGCCGCCATCTCGACCGTTTCGGTCATGCGGATGGTGGGAACGCGGGCGTTCTTCGATTTCATGAGATCCGCGACAAGCATGGCGACCTCCCTCTGGTTGCCGGGGCGACGCGTTCGAACTCTTAGTCTTTGGTCGAATTCTGGTATGCAATACACCTGACGTCAATGAAAACCGATTCCGCAATGCGGCAAACCTCTTCTTCAGTGCGCGGACAGCAAAAAGGCCGGGATTTCTCCCGGCCTTTGGTGTTGGTGAAGGTGTGTGTGGTCAGAGGTTTTTGACGATCTCTTCAACCATCTTCTTGGCGTCGGCGAACAGCATCATGGTGTTGTCCTTGAAGAACAGCTCGTTCTCCACACCGGCATAGCCCGAGCCCATGCCGCGCTTGATGAACAGCACCGTCTTGGCCCGCTCCACGTCGAGGATCGGCATGCCGAAGATCGGCGACTGCGGGTCGGTCTTCGCCGCCGGGTTGGTCACGTCGTTGGCGCCGATCACGAACGCCACGTCGGCCTGCGCGAACTCCGAGTTGATGTCCTCGAGCTCGAACACCTCGTCATACGGCACGTTCGCTTCCGCCAGCAGCACGTTCATGTGCCCGGGCATGCGCCCGGCCACCGGATGGATGGCGTAGGAGACCTCGACGCCCTCCTCCTTCAGCTTGTCCGCCATTTCCCTGAGCGCGTGCTGCGCCTGCGCCACCGCCATGCCGTAGCCCGGCACGATGATCACCTTGGCCGCGTTCTTCATGATGAACGCCGCGTCCTCCGCCGAGCCCTGCTTCACCGGACGGGTCTCCACCACGCCGGCAGGTCCCCCCGAGGTCTCGCCGCCGAAGCCGCCGAGGATCACCGAGATGAAGGAACGGTTCATCCCCTTGCACATGATGTAGGACAGGATCGCGCCGGAGGAGCCGACCAGCGCACCGGTGATGATCAGCGCGGTGTTGCCCAGCGTGAAGCCGATGCCCGCCGCCGCCCAGCCGGAGTACGAGTTCAGCATCGACACCACCACCGGCATGTCGGCGCCGCCGATCGGCACGATGATCAAGCCGCCCAGCACCAGGCTGACCAGCACGATCAGCCAGAACACCAAATGGCTCTCGGTCAGCACCAGCACCACGACCAGCACCACCAAGAGGATGGCGAGGCTGGCATTGATGACGTGGCGGCCCGGCAGCATGATCGGTTTGCCGCTCATATTGCCGTTCAGCTTGGCGAACGCGATCACCGAGCCGGTGAAGGTGATGGCGCCGATGGCGACGCCGAGGCTCATCTCCACCAGCGCCTGGCCGTGGATGGCGCCGACCGCGCCGATGCCGAAGGCTTCCGGCGCATAGAGCGCGGCGGCCGCCACCATCACCGCGGCGAGGCCCACCAGCGAGTGGAACGCGGCCACCAGCTGCGGCATCTGCGTCATGGCGATGCGCTTGGCGATGATGGCACCGGCGCCGCCGCCGATGGCGAGCCCGCCCAGCACCAGCGCCCAGCCCCATGCCCCGTGCGGCGGGCTCGCGCCCAGCGTGGTCAGGATGGCGATCCCCATGCCGACCATGCCGAACAGATTGCCCTGGCGCGACGTCACCGGGCTCGACAGCCCGCGCAGCGCCAGGATGAACAGCACCCCGGAGACGAGATACAGCAGAGCGACCAGATTGGCGTTCATTGTTCCCCGCCCCTCACTTCTTCTTCTGGTACATGGCGAGCATCCGGCTGGTGACCAGGAAGCCGCCGAAGATGTTCACGCTAGCCAGGATCAGCCCGATGAAGCCGAAGCCGCGGGCAAAGCCGGTGCCTTCCGCCGCCAGGTCCACCCCGACCGCCAGCAGCGCCCCGACCACGATCACCGAGGAGATGGCGTTGGTGACGCTCATCAACGGCGTGTGCAGCGCCGGCGTCACCGACCACACCACGTAATAGCCGACGAACACCGCCAGCACGAAGATCGCCAGCCGGAACACGAACGGGTCGATCGCCCCGCCCGACAGCCCGTGCGCCGCCGCTCCTGCCGCCGCCGCAGCAGCATCGGCGTATGCCGCCGCGGCTTCCGCCGCCTGCCGCGCCACTTCCGCCGCCGCCTTCGCCCCTTCCACAGCCTCGATCGCTGCCGGATTGGCCATGTTGCTCTCCCCGATCCTGCCGGGCCGGCCACCTCGGGCCGCCCGCCGCTTCCCTCTGTTCTTGGCTCGCCCTCATCCCGTCCCCGGGCTTCACCCGGGGATCAACCCGGCTCCGAAGCCCTGGGTGCCCGGATCAGGCCCGGGCATGAGGGTGGTGTTGGAAGACCCCTACGACGCCGGCGCGTCCGCCGCGACATCCGCAGGCTTGAACGACGGGTGCACCACCGCGCCGTCCTTGGTCAGCAGCGTCGCCTTCACCAGCTCGTCGTCCCACTTCACGGCGAGGCTCTTCGACGTCTTGTCGATCAGCGTCTCGACGAAGGCATAGAGGTTCTTGGCGTAGAGCTGCGACGAGGTCGCCGCCAGTCGCCCCGGCACGTTGAGGTAGCCGACGATCTTCGCCCCATTGGCCGTCGTCACCACCTCGCCGGGGACCGCACCCTCGACATTGCCGCCGCGCTCCACCGCGAGGTCGATCAGCACCGAGCCCGGCTTCATCGAGGCCACCATCGCCGCCGAGACCAGCTTCGGTGCCGGACGGCCCGGGATCAGCGCCGTGGTAATGACTATGTCCTGCTTGGCGATGTGGCTCGCCACCAGCGCCGCCTGCTTGGCCTGGTACTCCGCCGACATCGCCTTGGCGTAGCCGCCCGCGGTCTCCGCCTGCTTGAACTCCTCGTCCTCGACCGCGATGAACTTGCCGCCCAGGCTCTCCACCTGCTCCTTGGCCGCCGGCCGCACATCGGTCGCCGACACCACCGCGCCGAGCCGCCGTGCGGTGGCCACCGCCTGCAGCCCCGCCACGCCCGCGCCCATCACGAACACCCGCGCCGCCGGTACCGTGCCCGCCGCCGTCATCATCATCGGGAACGCCCGGCCGAACTCGCCCGCCGCATCCACCACCGCGCGGTAGCCGGCGAGGTTGGCCTGGCTCGACAGCACGTCCATCACCTGCGCCCGGGTGATGCGCGGCATCAGCTCCATCGCGAACAGCGAGGCCCCGGTCGCCGCGATCGCACCGAGTTCCGCCTCGTGGCCGTAGGGATCGGCGATCGCGATCACCAGCGCCCCCGGCTTCACGCCCGCAAGCTCCCCAGCCTCCGGCCGGCGCACCGCCAGGATCACGTCCGAGCCACTGATCGCCTCGGCATTGGAGGGCACGATCGTCGCCGCCACCGCCGCATAGTCCGCGTCCAGGATCCCCGACCGCAGTCCCGCCCCCGACGCCACCACAACCTCGGCCCCCAAGGCCGCAAACCGCTTCGCCGTGTCCGAAGACAAGGCTACCCGTGGCTCCAAATCAGAGCTCTCTTTGACAACCGCTATCCGCATGTTCCCTCCGACTTTCTTATTCTCACGCTTTGTCCCAGCTATTCTTCCAATACAACAAGCAAATCCTTGGCGTCGATCGAATTACCCGGCGATACCAGAATCTGCGCGACCGTACCGGCGCGCGGAGCATGCAGCGCGGTTTCCATCTTCATCGCCTCGATGGTGAGCAGCACGTCGCCGGCCTTCACCTCCTGCCCGGTATGCACGCCGAGCGAGGACACCGTGCCGGGCATCGGCGCGGCGACGTGCAGGTCGTTGCCCAGTTCCGCCTTCGGCCGGCCGGCAACCTTCGGCACCGCGGCGCGATCGGCGGTGACGATCATGCGCGGCTGGCCGTTCAGCTCGAAGAACACTTCGACGAGGCCGTCATCACGGGTCTCGCCCAGCGCAGTGAGGCGCACCAGCAGCGTCTTGCCGCGTTCGATCTCGATGGTGATCTCGTCGCCGGGCTTCATGCCATAGAAGAACACCGGCGTTGGCAGCGCGGACACCGGGCCGAACTTCGCCACCACCGGCGCGAAGTCGGAGAACACCTTCGGATACATCAGATAGGAGGCCAGTTCCTTGTCATCGGCGGTGTGGCCGACCAGCTTCGACACCTCGGCCCGCTCGGCCTCCAGATCGGCGTCGGCGAGCAGCGAGCCATAGCGCACCGTGATCGGCGGCTCGCCCTTCAGCGCCTTCTTCTGCAACGCCTCCGGCCAGCCACCGAGCGGCTGGCCATATTCGCCATGCAGCATCGCCACCGCAGATGCCGGGAAAGCGACATCGCGCTTCGGGTCGAGCACGTCTGCTGCGGAAAGCCCCTGGCTCACCATCATCAAAGCGAGATCGCCCACCACCTTGGAGGACGGCGTCACCTTGATGATGTCGCCGAACAGGTCGTTGGCATCGCGATAGGCCTTCGCCACCTCGTGCCAGCGGCTCTCCAGCCCCATGGAGCGCGCCTGCTCCTTGAGATTGGTGAACTGCCCGCCTGGCATTTCGTGCAGATAGACCTCCGAGGCCGGCCCCTTGAGGTCGCTCTCGAAGGCGGCGTACTGGGCACGCACGCCTTCCCAATAGAAGCTGATGCGGCGGATCGCTTCCGGATCGAGCCCGGTGTCGCGCTCCGAGCCGCGCAGCGCTTCGACGATGGAGCCGAGACAAGGCTGCGAGGTCATGCCGGACATGGCGTCCATGGCGAGGTCGACGGCATCGACCCCCGCATCCACCGCCGCCAGCACCGAGGCGCCGGAAACACCCGACGTGTCATGGGTGTGGAAGTGCACCGGCAGGCCGATCTCTTCCTTCAGCGCCTTGAACAGCACCTTGGCCGCCGCCGGCTTGACAAGGCCGCCCATGTCCTTGAGGCCGAGGATATGGATGCCGGTCTTCTCCAGCTCCTTGGCCATGGAGATGTAGTATTTGAGATCGTACTTCGACCGCGCAGGATCGAGCATGTCGCCGGCATAGCAGATCGCGCCTTCCACCAGCTTCCCGGTCTTCAGCGCCTCGTCGATCGAGACGCGCATATTCTCGATCCAGTTGAGGCAGTCGAAGACACGGAAGATATCCATGCCGGCATCCGCCGCCTGGCGGATGAAGAAGCGCACCACATTGTCGGGATAATTGGCGTAGCCGACGCCGTTGGCGCCGCGCACCAGCGTCTGCGTCAGGATGTTCGGCACGCTGGCGCGCACCTTGGCGAGCAGCTCCCACGGGTCTTCCGACAGGAACCGCATGGCGACATCAAATGCCGCGCCACCCCAGCATTCCAGCGACAGCAGCTCCGGCACGCCGCGCGCATAGGAATCCGCGACGCGGGCGATGTCATAGGTGCGCATGCGGGTGGCAAGCAGCGACTGGTGGGCATCGCGCATCGTGGTGTCGGTGATGAGCACCCGCTTTTGCGCCAGCATCCAGTCGGCGAAGCCCTTCGGGCCGAGCTGTTCCAGCAGCTGCCGCGTGCCCGACGGCGGCGCGTTGAGGAAGGCCGGCGGCTCCGGCACCCGTGCGGTGGCGGACGGCCGGGCGCGGCCCTTGGTCTCCGGATGGCCGTTCACCGTGACATCCGCGATCCAGGCCAGCAGCTTGGTGGCGCGGTCGCGGCGCGCACCGAAATCGAACAGCTCGGGTGTCGTGTCGATGAAGCGCGTGGTGTAGCGGCACGACGTGAAGTCGTCATGCGTCAGCACATTCTCGAGGAAAGGCAGGTTCGTGGCGACGCCGCGGATGCGGTATTCGCGCAGCGCCCGGTACATGCGCGCGATCACCTCTTCGGCGGTCGGCGCCCAGGCGGTGACCTTCTCCAGCATCGGGTCGTAGAAGCGCGTCACCACCGCGCCGGAATAGGCGGTGCCGCCATCGACGCGGATGCCGAAACCCATGGCGCCGCGATAGGCGGTGATGCGGCCATAGTCCGGGATGAAGTTGTTCTCCGGATCCTCGGTGGTGATCCGGCACTGCATCGCATGGCCGTTGAGATGGATGCCGTCCTGCGCCGGGATTCCGGTCTCGGTGACATCGCCGATGTGGCCGCCTTCGAGGATCTTGATCTGCGCCTTGATGAGGTCGAGGCCGGTGACGACTTCCGTCACCGTGTGCTCGACCTGGATGCGCGGATTGACCTCGATGAAATAATAGGCGCCGGTGTCGGAATCCATCAGGAACTCGACGGTGCCGGCGCCGATGTAATTCGTCGCCTTGCCGATGGCGAGCGCGGCATCGGTGAGTCCCTTGCGGGTCGCTTCGTCGACATAAGGCGCCGGGGCGCGCTCGATCACCTTCTGGTTGCGGCGCTGGATCGAGCAATCGCGCTCGAACAAGTGCACCAGATTGCCGTAAGTGTCGCCGAGGATCTGCACCTCGACGTGCCGGGCGCGGCGCACCAGCTTTTCGAGATAGACCTCGTCCTTGCCGAAGGCGGCCTTGGCCTCGCGCTTCGCGGTCATCACCGCGTCGAGCAGCTTGTCCTCGCTGTCGATCGGGCGCATGCCGCGCCCGCCACCGCCCCAGCTTGCCTTCAGCATTACCGGATAGCCAACCTGCGCGGCCTGCCGCAGCACCTCGGCCTTGTCGTCGGGGAGCGGATCGGTCGCCGGCATCACCGGCACGCCGACCGAGATCGCAAGGTTGCGCGCCGCCACCTTGTTGCCGAGGTCACGCATGGTTTGCGGCTTCGGCCCGATGAAGACGATGCCGGCCTCGGCGCAGGCTTCCGCGAATTCGGGGCTTTCGGACAGGAAGCCATAGCCGGGATGGATGGCGTCGACCCTGGCTTCCCTGGCGACGCGGATCACCTCATCGATCGAGAGGTAAGCGTCGATCGGGCCCAGCGGCTTCGCAAGCCATGGCCCGCGGCCGATCAGATAGGCTTCGTCCGCCTTGAAGCGGTGGAGCGAGAGCTTGTCCTCCTCCGCATAGATGGCGACCGTGGTGATGCCGAGCTCGGTCGCGGCGCGGAACACGCGGATCGCGATCTCGGATCGGTTGGCGACGAGGAGCTTCTTGATTTTCCGGGTCATGGGTGCGGCCAGCCTGTGATGATGCCTCGGCAATCGTTACGTGCGTAGACCTTCACCCGTGCGGCCGACCCGCCCTGAGCAGAGACGAGCCCCCGACATGACCCCGCCGCGGCAGGAAAACCGCGCGGTGTCAGGATGCAGGACGCAACTTGCGATGCACGAGGCATGCCGCGGCATGCGAGCGCATCCTCAGAGGCTTCCCGCGTCGGAGAATGTATTGGTATACAGAATTACGAATGCCAGCAAGAGGCCCCGGCCATTGTTCGAAAGTCGTACCCTTTGCCGGCTTCGTCGCCAAATCGACACGCTGCGGTGCAAGATAACTGCCGAGAGACAGCGCGCCGGTTTTGGTTCATATCAACACGTCGGCGGCAACGCGGACATCCGGCAGAAGCCGGTCACCAGACGGAGGAATCCATGCACAGCAGGCGGGAACGCGCGACCAAGATCGTGGCGACCCTCGGCCCCGCTTCTTCGAGCCCGGAGAAGATCAAGGCTCTCTTCGAGGCGGGCGTGGACGTCTTCCGGATGAATTTCAGCCATGGCACGCAGGCCGATCACGGCCGCATCTATGGCATCGTCCGGGCGCTGGAAAAGGAAACCGGCCGCCCGATCGGCGTGCTCGCCGACATGCAGGGTCCGAAGCTGCGCCTCGGCAAGTTCGTCGACGGTTTTATCACACTCACGCCCGGCACGACCGTTCGCTTCGACAGCGATTCGGCGCCGGGTGATGCCAAGCGCATCCCCATTCCGCATCCCGAGATTCTCGAGGCCCTGCATGAGGGCTCGACCGTGCTGCTCGACGACGGCAAGGTCCGCGTCCGTGTGGCGAAGAAGGGCCGCGGCTTTATCGAGGCCGAAGTGGTCGCCGGCACCCGGCTGTCCAACAACAAGGGCTTCAACGTTCCCGACGTGGTGCTGCCGGTCTCCTCGCTGACCGAGAAGGACAAGGGCGACCTCGCCTTCGCCCTGGACCTCGGCGTCGAATGGATCGCGCTGTCGTTCGTGCAGCGGCCCGAGGACATCCTCGAGGCCAAGGAACTCATCCAGGATCGCGCCGACGTCAATCTGAAGCTGGAGAAGCCGGCGGCGGTCGAGCACCTCACCGAGATCATCGAGCTGTCCGACAGCATCATGTTCGCCCGCGGCGACCTCGGCGTCGAGCTCTCGCTCCCCGAATTGCCGGCGCTGCAGAAGCGCGTCATCCGCGAGTCACGCCGCCTCGGCAAGCCGGTCATCGTCGCCACCCAGATGCTGGAATCGATGATCACCGCGCCGGTGCCGACCCGCGCCGAAGTCTCCGACGTCGCCAACGCCGTCTATGAGGGCGCGGACGCCGTGATGCTCTCCGCCGAGAGCGCGGCCGGCCAGTATCCGGTCGAGGCGGTGGCGATGATGGACCAGATCATCAAGCAGGTGGAATGCGACCCTGGCTATCGCGCCATCATCGATTCGCAGCGCCCCGAGCCCGGCCACTCGATTGCCGACGCGGTGACGCAGGCCGCCTACCACGCCGCCAACGCCATCAACGCTGCCGCCATCGTCACCTACACGCTGTCGGGCACCACGACGCTGCACGCCGCGCGTGAGCGCCCGCGCATCCCGATCATCGGCATTGCCAGCCGCCTCGCCACCGCGCGCAAGCTGGTGATGTCCTACGGCGTGCATGTCGTGCATGCGCCGGAGGAGATCCACACCTTCGCCGAGATCGCCAGCAAGGCGACCCACATCGCCACCGACCAGGGCTTCGCCGGTCCGGGCGATCGTCTCGCCATCACCGCCGGCGTGCCCTTCGCCCAACCCGGCACCACCAATGTGCTGCGCCTCGTGACCATCGAGAAGAAGGCGGAGAAGTCGAAGCCGGACTCCAGCGCGGCCACCAGCCACAAGCGTGCGGCAGCGAAGAAGGCCGGCGGCACTGAAGCGGCAGTGAAGAAGTCCCCTGCCCGCAAGACCGCCGCCCGCCGCAGCGCGGGCACCCGGCGGGGGTGAGGCGCCATCGCCTAGATCGCAGGAACACCGTCATCCCCGGCCTCGTGCCGGGGATTTCGTTTTCAGGCTTCAATCGTCGTCATCCCCGCCGCAGCGAAGCGGAGAGCCGGGATCGCAAGAAGGTGTCGCTCGACACTTTCCTACGATCCCGGATCGGCCTTCGGCCGTCCGGGATGACGGCAATTGGGGAAGGCCTACCCCTCCAGCGCCCGCAAATGGCGGATCGGGCGGCCCGGCGAGATCGATTGCGCCGCGGCGACGATGGCGTTGGCGTCGATGCCGTAGTGCTTGTAGAGATCCGCGATAGTCCCGGTCTGGCCGAAATGCTCGACGCCGAGCGTGCGGGTGCGATGCCCCGCCACTGCGCCGAGCCAGCCGAGCGTCGCCGGATGCCCGTCCAGCACCGTCACCAGCCCGCAATCGTGCGGCACCTCGGCCAATAGCCGCTCGATGTGGCTGCGGGCCTTGACGAGGCCGCGCTCGCGCGCCCGTGCCGAAGCGGTCCAGCCGGCATTGAGCCGGTCGGCGGAGGTCACGGCGAGCAACCCGACATCCTTGCGGTCCTCGGCCATCAGCCCGACCGCCTCCATCGCTTCCGGCGCGACGACGCCAGTATAGACCACCACCACCTGCGCATTCGGCCCCGGCCGGCGCACCCAATAGGCGCCGTCGATCATGTCGCGCGCGAGTTCCGGCGTGATGGTGCGCGAGGGCTGCGCCAGCGTACGCGTCGACAGCCGGAAATAGACCGAGCCGCCGGTCTCGTCGCGCAGCCAGCTCTGCTCCTCGACCTCGGAGGCCGGTCCATCTTCGCGCTGCATGTAGTCGAACGCCCAGCGCAGGATGACGGACAGTTCGTCGACATAGGCCGGCTCGAAGGCGGCAAGTCCGTCCTGCGCCATGCCGATCAAAGGCGTGCCGATCGACTGGTGGGCCCCGCCCTCCGGCGCCAGCGTCAGGCCCGACGGCGTGGCGACGAGGATAAAGCGCGCATCCTGGTAGCAGGCATAGTTCAGCGCATCGAGCCCGCGCTGGATGAACGGGTCATAGAGCGTGCCGATGGGGATCAGCCGCGCTCCGAACAGCGAATGCGACAGGCCGAGCGCGCCGAGCAGGATGAACAGGTTCATCTCGGCAATGCCGAGTTCCATGTGCTGGCCCTTGGGCGAGAAGGTCCAGTCGAAGGTCGAGGGGATGCGCTCCTGCCGGAACAGGTCCGCCACCGCCTCGCGTGCGAACAACCCGCGCCGATTCACCCAGCCGCCGAGATTGGTGGAGACAGTGACGTCCGGCGAGGTGGTGACGATACGATCCGCCAGCGGGCCACCGATCCGCGCGATCTCCGCCATCAGCAGGCCGAAGCCCTGCTGGGTGGAGAGTTCGCCTTGCTTCAGCGCCGGCAGCTCGGTCGGCACCTCGATGCTCGCCGCCTCATAGCGCCGCTTGCCGAGCGCATTGAACGGCACCCTGGCGAGGAAATCGTCGAACGCGGCCGACGCCACGTCGAGCCCTTCATGCGGGTCCCATTCATGGCCCGGCCGCACCTTCATGGCAGTACGGAAAACATCCATCTGCGCTGGCGTCATCAGCCCGGCGTGATTGTCCTTATGGCCGGCGAGCGGCAGGCCGTAGCCCTTGATGGTGTAGGTGATGAACAGCACCGGCCGGTCATGGTCGATGCGATCGAAAGCTTCGATCAGCGTCGGCAGGTCGTGCCCACCGAGATTGGTCATCAGCGCGGAGAGCTCGGCATCGGAGCGGCGCTCGAGCAGTGCGGTGACCGGGCCCTGGTCGCCGAGGTCGTCGAGCAGGCGCTTGCGCCACGCCGCCCCGCCCTGGAAGGTCAGCGCCGAATAGAGTTGGTTCGGCGCACGGTCGATCCAGTCGCGCAGCCGCTCGCCGCCGGGCTCATTGAAGGCCTCGATGAGCTTGGCGCCGTATTTCAGCGTGACGACGTCCCAGCCAAAGGCGCGGAACAGCGCCTCCAGCCGCGCCGGCAGACCTTCGCGGATGACGGCGTCGAGGCTCTGGCGGTTGTAGTCGAGAATCCACCAGCAATTGCGCAGGCCCTGCTTCCAGCCCTCCAGCAGCGCCTCATAGATGTTGCCCTCGTCCATCTCGGCGTCGCCGACCAGCGCGATCATCCGGCCTTCAGGCATCTCCCGCCCGAATTTGTGGGCGCGGACATAGTCCTGCACCAGGCTGGCGAACAGCGTCTGCGCCACGCCGAGGCCGACCGAGCCGGTGGAGAAATCGACGTCGTCAATGTCCTTGGTGCGCGAGGGATAGGATTGCGCGCCCTTGTAGCCGCGATAGGCCTCCAGCTTCTCGCGGGTCTGGTGGCCGAGCAGATACTGGATGGCATGGAAGATCGGGCTGGCATGCGGCTTCACCGCGACGCGATCCTGCGGCCGCAGCACCTTGAAATAGAGCGCGGTGAGGATAGTGGAGAGCGAGGCGGAGGAGGCCTGATGACCGCCCACCTTCAGCCCATCGGCGCTCGCCCGTACATGGTTGGCGTGGTGGATGGTCCAGGCGGAGAGCCAGGACACTTTCCGCTCCAGCGCGGCGAGAATGGCGAAATCCGTAGTCCGGGTACGCGCGTCGCTCATCGGCCCGACCTTCCCATGAAGTCGGCCTGAGAATGCGCTCGCCGCTATTGCGCAGGCAATACATAGTTCCTCGATTGCAGACCGTACCTTCGTGTAGATACGAAAATGTGCCCCGCCATACCGGAGCTTTCATGCGCACCCTGATCGCCCTCCTCGCCTGTCTCCTCACCCTTGCGAGTGCCCGCGCCGAGCCGGTCGAGGCGACGCCGCGCATCGCCGTGCTGTCGGCCTATGAGCCGGAGTGGAAGGCGCTCCAGGCCGTGGTCGAGGCGCCGCAAGCGCAGACCTACAAAGGCGTCAACGTCGTGCTCGGCCGTATCGAGGGCAAGCCGGTGGTGCTCGGCCTCACCGGCGTCAGCATGGTCAACGCCGCGATGACCACGCAGATGATCCTCGATCGCTACAATGTCACCCGCATCGTGGTCACGGGCGTTGCCGGCGGCGTCGATCCGTCGCTGAACATCGGCGATGTCGCGGTGCCCGAGCGCTGGGGCGAATATCTCGACATGATCCTCGCCCGCGAGACGCCGGCCGGCTACCAGCTGCCGGCATGGGCGGAACGCGATTTTGCGAATTTCGGCATGATATTTCCGCAGAACGTCGAGGTTGTCCGCGCCGGCCAGGATGGCCCCAAGCCGCAATTCTGGTTCCCGGCCGATGAGGCGATGCTCGCAGTCGCGCACAAGGCGGAAGGCGTCGCCTTGCAGAACTGCACCACGGCGACGGTGAATGTCTGCCTGCTGCACAAGCCGAAGGTCGTCGTCGGCGGGCAGGGCGTCTCCGGCTCCGCCTTTGTCGACCATGCCGGGTTCCGGTCCTATGTGTTCGACACCTTCAAGGCGCGGGTGCTGGACATGGAGACCGCCGCCATCGGCCATGTCGCGGCCACCAACAATGTGCCCTACATCGCCTTCCGCTCGCTGTCCGACCTTGCCGGCGGCGGACCGGGCGAGAACCAGATCGAGATTTTCGAGCAACTCGCCGCCGACAATTCGGTGAGCGTGATGCGCGCCTTCCTGAAGGCGCTGCCGGACTGAAGGACGGCGTGATTTAACCGGCGATTAACCATAAGCCGCCGATGCTGCGCCAAGCCTGAATCAGGGCGGGCGGGGATCGATCATGACGCGGCACAGGCAGGCGAAAGCGACCGGCGCGGCGGTTCCGCTTGCGGTTCTTGCCTGGCTGGTCGCGCCGGCCTCGGCCGCCGACATCGCCTGCCAGCTCACCGCCGCCGCACTGCAATGCGGAGGCACCGCGGCCGGCACGCAATCCACCGCTGTCGGCGATGGCTCGCAGGCAACTGAGCCCAACACCACGGCAGTCGGCCAGCAGGCGACCGGCTTCGGCGCGAACTCCTCCGCCTTCGGTCAGCTCGCCGTCGCCAATGGCGTTTCCTCCACCGCCATCGGCCAGAACGCCAACGCCAATCTCGACTACACCACCGCCATCGGCGCCGATGCGGCGGCGCAGGGCGAGGATGCCTCCGCCTTTGGCCAGGGCGCCAAGGCCAATGCGGCTGGCGCCACCGCGGTCGGCCAGGATGCCATCGCCAGCAAGACGCAATCCACCGCCGTCGGCCGCAGCGCGCGGGCGAGCGAGGTGGCCTCCACCGCCATCGGCGAGGACGCCATCGCCAGCGCCGCAAATTCAACTGCGCTCGGCCAGGGTTCGCGGGCCAATTCCACCGCCTCGACCGCGCTCGGCCAGAAGGCGATCGCCAACGGCGTGAACGCGACCGCGGTCGGCCAGAACGCCACCGCCAATGCCGACGGTTCGACCGCGCTCGGCATGACCGCGGCGGCCAATGCGGTGAATTCCACCGCGGTCGGCTACAATGCGACCGCCAACGGTGTCGGCGCCACTGCTGTTGGCCAGGGCTCGATCGCCGCGGCCGCCGGGTCGACCGCGCTCGGCCAAAGCGCCAATGCCTCGGCTGCGCATGCCACGGCGATCGGCGACGGCGCCAATGCCTCCTTCGCCAATTCCGCCGCCATCGGCACCGGCGCCACCGCGACCCGCGCCGACCAGATGGCGTTCGGCACCGGCTCCAGCACCTATACGTTCGAGGGGATCACCTCCTCCGCCAGCCGCGCCGCGCAGTCCGGCCCGGTGCAGATCGTCACCACCGATGCCAACGGCAACCTCGCCAGCGCCGACGTATCCGACCTGTTCGACGTCCGCCCGATCATGAAACAGATCGACGAGGTCAATGAAGGCGTCGCCATGGCGATGGCCATGGGCACGCCGACGCTGCCCGACAGCAAGAACGTGGCGGTGAGCGCGCAGTGGGGCACGTTCGGCAGCGAGAATGCCGTGGCGATCTCCGGCATCGCCCGGCTGATGGACGACAGCCTGTTCCTCACCGGCGGCATCGGCTTCGGCCTCAACCAGGGATCGATCGGCGGCAAGGCCGGCGTGATGCTGGCATGGTAAGCCGGCTCATTAATAGGTTGCGCATCGCCGCTCTGACAGTGGCGCTGCTCGCGCCCGCCCTTCCCGCGCGGGCGACGGAAATGCCGTCTCCGGCGGTGCTGCTCGCACTGTTGCGCGGCACGCTGAGCGCGCTGAACCAGGCCAACGTAACCGGCAATTATTCGGTGCTGCGCGATCTCGGCGCGCCGGCGTTCCGCGACGCCAATTCCAGCGCCGCATTGGCAGACCGCTTCCGCATGTGGCGCGAGCGCAAGCTCGACTTCGCTGCCGTGCTGCTGCTCGACGCCCAGCTCGCCCGCGCGCCCGCAATAGGGCCGGACGGCGCGCTGCGGCTGTCGGGACATTTCCCGACCGCGCCGCTGCGCGTCGATTTTGACCTCGCCTACCAGCCGGTCGGCGGCAATTGGCGCCTCGTCGCCATCGATGCCGATGTGAGCGCCGCCGATCCCGAAGTCACCGGGTCGATCCCAACCACGGCTCCCAAGCCGGCACGGGTGGCGCAGCAGCCGGCGCTTCCCGATCTCACGCCGCCGCGCATCGCCATCCCCACCCCGCCCGGCGACCGGCCGCGGATTTAAGGTATGTCGTCATCCCGGCCGCAGCGAAGCGGAGAGCCGGGATCGCGTGACGAGAGCGCACCTTACCTTCCTGCGATCCCGGATCGGCCTGCGGCCGTCCGGGATGACGCGAGCAGGTTGGAATCCTCACTGCGGTGCCGGCACCGTCGGGTAGCCTTCGATCGGCGTCGAAGGCGGGCCGCTATCGAGCGTCTCCTGTCGCGAGGAGACGCTGCGCGAGCGCGCCGGGCGCGGCGGAACGGGCTCTGGGCCCATATAGCCGTCGAGCACCGTGCCGTCGCCCTGGATCCCGGTGGGATAGGTGAGCGGACCGCCCGGGCGGCCGAGCCCCTCGGACTCCGGGAGCGGGCGGCCATAAGGCTGCCAGCCGCGCGGCAGATAATAGCCGTTGATGCTGTAGCGATACATGATTCCGAGCAGGCTCTGCTCGGTAGCTCCGGTCTGGCAAAGCCTGAGCTTCACCGTCAGCACGCCGCGATCGCGCGACACCGGGCTGAGTGACACCTGCGATTCGATGCGCTGCCACGCATAGATGCACAGGTCGTTCGACCCGGCGCGGCCGATGGCATAGCCGAACGGCCCATAGCGGTTCTGCACGAAGAAGGTGGAGGTGTGCATGGCAACGCCGGGCAGCACCTCCTCCATTTCGTCGGCTAGGCTTTCTTCCGAAAGCCGGTCGTCTTTCCGGTAGTTGTCGCGGCCGGTACGCCCGTCGATCGGACCGAAGAAGATGACGTGGAAAGAGTTCTGCCCCGGCGCCGTGGATCGCGTGCCGAGCACGACTTCCTGCTCGAGCGCATTGAGATAGCGCGTCTCCAGCACCGTCAGCACGCTCGGCCCACCCGGCTCGGGCAGGATCAGCGATTGCGAAGCCGGCACCTCGATCGTCATGGTGGCGACCTTGGGATCCTCGCCGCGCAGCGAAAGTGCGCAGCCGCTGGAGGCGAGCGCGAAGCCCAGCATGGCGCCAGTCGCCGTCCGCCTGGTCCGCCGGAGAGCCCGTGGAGGGCCGCACCGCCCGGCGTTGAGACCGCCGCTGGTTTCGCTCTTCGCCACGTCGCAGGTTCGCCTGGTTCGATCGACAGGAAGCCACGGCGCAAGAGCACCGAATCAATCAGTGACTCTGACTTTAGCCTGAGGATTCCCGTGGTGGAATCGAGCGGGACGGGAGAAAAGCGCTTAAATCGGATAGATTTCCCTAACCTCTCCGTCCTAGAATCGGTGAGTGGTGCCGGTCTCCGGCAGAAAGTCGGCAAACAGGGACCCGAAGCACAATGCGTAAGGCATGGATCGCCGGTCTATGGGCCATCGCCTCGCTGGTCATTGTCTTTCTCATCACGCTACCAATCAGTCTTCAGGCGCATCTCATCGCCGGCTGTATCGTGGTACTAGTAATTATACTTTTGAAGATGTTTGCGCCGGTCGGCGCGCCGCGCATGATCGCGCTGGCCCTCGGCACCGCCATCGTGCTGCGCTACGTTTATTGGCGTACTACCAGTACCTTACCGCCGATCGGCCAGATCGAGGACTTCATCCCCGGCTTCCTGCTCTACGCGGCGGAGATGTATAGCGTGGGAATGCTCGCGCTCAGCCTGTTCGTGGTCTCGATGCCGCTGCCGCAGCGCAAGGCGCCGGCGATTCCTGCCGACAAGGTGCCCACGGTCGAGATCTTCGTGCCGAGCTACAATGAAGACGCGACGCTGCTCGCCTCCACCCTCGCCGCTGCGAAGGGCATTGATTACCCCGTCGACAAATTCACCGTCTGGCTGCTCGACGATGGCGGCACCGACCAGAAGTGCAACCAGGACAATCCCGCCGCCGCGCAGGAAGCGCAGGACCGCCGCAAGGAGCTGACCGCGCTCTGCGAGGGGCTCGGCGTGCGCTATCTCACCCGCGCCCGCAACGAGCACGCCAAAGCCGGCAACCTCAATAATGGCCTCCAGCACTCCACCGGCGACCTGATCGTGGTGTTCGATGCCGACCACGCCCCGGCGCGCTCCTTCCTGAAGGAGACGGTCGGCTATTTCCTGCAGGACCCAAAGTTGTTCCTGGTGCAGACCCCGCACTTCTTCATCAATCCCGACCCGCTGGAACGCAATCTCGGCACCTGGGACCACATGCCGTCGGAGAACGAGATGTTCTACGGCATCATCCAGCGCGGCCTCGACAAATGGGACGCCGCCTTCTTCTGCGGCTCGGCGGCGGTGCTGCGGCGCGAGGCGCTGAACGAGACCAACGGCTTCTCCGGCGTCTCCATTACCGAGGATTGCGAAACCGCGCTGGAACTGCATACCCGCGGCTGGCACAGCGTCTATGTCGACACCCCCTTGATCGCCGGCTTGCAGCCGGAGACCTTCGCCAGCTTCATCGGCCAGCGCTCACGCTGGGCGCAGGGCATGTACCAGATCCTGCGCTACCGCTTCCCGCCGGGCCGCCGTGGCCTGACGCTGCCGCAGCGGCTCTGCTACATGTCGAGCACGCTGTTCTGGTTCTTCCCGATCTCGCGCATGATCTTCCTGATCTCGCCGCTGTTCTATCTCTTGTTCTCGCTGGAGATCTTCAACGCGTCCGGCGCCGAGTTCCTGGCCTATACGTCGACATATATGCTCGTGAACCTCTTGATGCAGAACTATCTCTATGGCCGCTACCGTTGGCCTTGGATTTCCGAACTCTACGAGTATATCCAGTCGATCTATCTGTTCCCTGCGCTGATGTCGGTGATCGCCAATCCGAGCAAGCCGACCTTCAAGGTCACCGCCAAGGGCGAGACGCTGGACGAGAGCCACATCTCGGAGATCGGCAAGCCGTTCTTTGTCATCTTCGCGCTGCAGATCGTCGCCGTGCTGCTGACCTTCTGGCGCATCTTCACCGAGCCCTACACCGCCGACGTCACGATCGTGGTCGGCGGCTGGAACATGCTCAACCTCATCATTTCCGGCTGCGCGCTCGGCGTGGTCTCGGAGCGTGCCAATCGTCGCCGCAGCCACCGCGTGAACGTGGCGCGCCGCTGCGAATTGATGATCGACGGCAAGACCGTGCCGGCAGTGGTGGAAGATGTCTCCATCGGCGGCGCCAGCATCCGCGCGCCGGCCTCCGGGCTCGGCGACATCACCCGCGGCAACATCGCCACCATCCGCTTCAAGCCGCAATCGGATATCGGTATCGACACGCTGCCGCTCAGCATCCGCAGCATCAAGCACGATCCGGATGGCCAATTGCTCGGTGTCCAGTTCCACCCGGAAGTGCCGCTGCATCACCGCCTGATCGCCGACCTGATCTTCGCCAACGCCGATGAGTGGAAGAAATTCCAGTATTCCCGCCGCAACAATCCCGGCGTGCTGCGCGGAACCATCCGCTTCTTCATCATCGCGCTGTACCAGACCGGCCGCGGGCTCTCCTATCTCATGCATCTGCACAAGCTGCGCCGCGCCGGCGCGCGTCCTCCCGTCGTCGAAGCCAAGCAATCATGATCCACGCCCGCTTCGTCTTCGATCTCGGACGGGGGTTCGCCCTCGCCTGCCTGCTCGCCTTGGCCGCAGGCAATGCCGAGGCGCAGCCCGCCTTCAACATAAGCCCGCCGGGCGGAGCCCCGGCAGCGACGGCGCCGCCCGCTGCGCAACCCTTCGGCATGCCGCCCGGCAATGCGCCCTCGCAGGGCAGCACACCGGCGGCGCCGGGCACCTCGCCATTCCCGATGGGCGCGCAGACGGGACAATCGGCAGTTCCGCCCCAGCCCTACCAGCCGCCGGCTCCTTCTTCGGCCCAGCCGCCCGCACAGGCGCAGTCCCCCGCCGCGCCCACGCCTTTCCAGATGCGGCCGGGACAGCCCGCGCCGCCAGCCGCGGTCTCCGCCCCGGCAGCGACGCCCGGCACCGCGCATGCGATGCGTACGCCCGATCGATACATCGTGCCGCTGAAGCGGCTCCGCTTTGAGGGCGAGATCGATTCCCGCGCCTGGGTGACCAATGTCAGCGAGGAGGAGGCCGGCCGCGCCGCCACGCTGCTGGTCGGCTACACCAATGCCGTCGTCGTCATGCCGGAGGCCTCCCGGCTGCGCGTCACCATCAACGGCCAGAGCATCATCGAGACGCCGATCACCTCCTCGCAGGAGGTCACCCAGATCGTGGCGCCGATCCGCGCCGGCGTGCTGCGCGCCGGCGCCAATCTGGTGCGCTTCGAGGTGACCCAGCGCCACCGCACCGACTGCTCGGTCGCCTCCACCTATGAGCTGTGGACCGACATAAACAATGCCGCGACCGGCATCGCCTATGCCGGCGGCCTGCCGCCCTTGACGGGCGGGCTCGACGATCTGCCCGCGGTCGGTGTCGACGAGAATGGCGCCACCCGCATCCGCGTCGTCACCCCCGGCCCGCTGGAGGGCGGCGGTAGCGCCCGCGTGCTGCGCGCGGTGCAGGGCATCGCCTTGCGCGGCCGCTTTCCGCACCCCGTCGTCTCGGTTTCCGACGGCGCCGCCGGCCCGACCCCGCGCGGCACTGTCACCCTGGTGCTCGGCACCGCCGTGGAGTTGCCCCGCCTGATGGGCTCGCCGCCGGCGGAAGCCGCGATGCAGCCGGTGGCGCGCTTCGTCGCCGACCGCCGGCTGGGCGGGCCGACCCTGGTGGTCGCCGGCCCGCTCGCGAGCGACGTCGACACCGCCATCGACCGCTTGAACACGCTGCCGGTAAGCGCGCGCAACAGCGTCGCCACCTCCGGGCGCTTCGCCCCGGATGCCCCGCTCTTCACCGGCGCACGGCGGGTGCGGCTCGCCGATCTCGGGGTGTCGACGCAGGAATTCTCCGGCCGCCGCTTCCGCGTGCGCTTCGGCATCGCCTTGCCGGCCGACTTCTATGCCACCGCCTATGGCCAGGCGCTGCTGCTGATCGACGCCGCCTACACCGCCGCGGTCCGTCCCGGCAGCCATGTCGACGTCTATGTGAACGACCAGATCGCCTCGACGCTGACCATCGGCACGCGCGGCGGCGGACTGTTCCAGCGCCAGCCACTGAAGATCCCGCTGACCAATTTCCGTCCCGGCATCAATCGCGTGTGGATCGAGGTGGTGCTCGACACCGAGGCCGACGCGCGCTGCCTGCCCGGTGCCACGCTGCCGGGCGACGACCGCTTCGTGCTGTTCGATTCCTCCGAATTCGTCATGGACGGCTTCGCCCGCATCGGCCGCACGCCGGACCTCGCCGCCTTCGCGGCGCGGGCTTTCCCCTATCGGATGGACGTCAATCCGCTCGCCGTGGTGCTGGCCCGGCACGATGCGCCGACCGTCTCCTCCGGCGCGACGCTGATGGCGCGCCTCGCGCTCGCCAAGGGCGAGCCGATTCCGATCGACTCCTCGCCGGCGTCCTCGACGCTCGGCGAACGGCCTGCCATCTTCGTCGGCGCCATCGGCCAGATCGCTCCGGGCATTCTCGGCCAGGTCGGCATCGCCGAGGCGACACGCGTCAACTGGGTCGCCGGGCCGGGCGATGACGCCGCGGCCCGGCCACCGGGCAGCGACGCCAGCTATGACGATGTGCTGCAGCGCTTCCGCAGCCGCCAGAAGCCGGGAGGCGACGGCAGCGCCGCTCCGGAGCCGGGCACGACTACACCCGACGACACGCCGGAAGTGTATGAGCGCTGGCGCGAGAATCTTTCCGGCGGCGGCGGGATCGGCGGCATGCTCACCAGCTTCGAGGGCTGGACCAAGCGCACCTTCGGCATCTCCTATTCCTCGCTGCGCATCGGGGAGGCTGAACAGACCCTGTTCGAACCGCCACCACGCACCTCGGTGCTGCTGGCGCAGGGCCTCGCCCCGAATGGCTCCTCGACCTGGACGCTGGTGTCCGGCCGCACTGCCGAAGGGCTGGCCGCCGGCATGGACAGCTTCACCGCGCAGGAGGTGTGGACCCGCATCTCCGGCCAGGCCGTCGCCTACCAGGCCGCAACCGGCACGCTGGAGCAGCGGGACGCGGCGCAATATCGCTTCGTCATCACCGAGCCATTGGGCTTCGCCAATTTCCGTATGGTGGCGGCCAATTGGCTGTCCATCAACATCCTGCCCTATGCGCTGATCCTGGTGTTCTGCGGCATCGTGCTCGGGACCGCGACGACCTTCCTGCTCCGCCGGCTGGGACGCACCGCATGATCCGCTTTGTCTTCGTCGTGCTGGCCGTGCTGTGTGCCGGCCTGCCGGCGCGTGCGCAGGCTCCCAACATGATCGCCCCCGATGCATGGACCGCCTATCTCGCCCGGTTCGTCGATGCCAGCGGGCGCGTCGTAGATGACGGCAATGGCGGCATCAGCCACAGCGAGGGGCAAGGCTACGGCATGCTGCTCGCGTACCTGGCCGGTGACCGGGCTGCCTTCGAGCGCATCTGGACCTTCACCCGCACCGAACTCTTGATCCGCGACGACGGCCTCGCTGCGTGGCGCTGGGACCCCAAGGCCAATCCGCACATCACCGACATCAATGCCGCAAGCGATGGCGACATACTGATCGCCTATGCGCTGGCCCGTGCCGGGCGCGCCTGGAACGAGCCGGGCTATCTCTCGGGCGCCACCCGCATCGCCAAGGCGATCGGCAAGCAGGCGGTGAAGCGCGAGGGCGGCCGTCTGGTGCTGATGCCCGGCGTCACCGGCTTCTCCACCAGGGAGCGCAAGGACGGCCCGGTCCTTAACTTGTCCTACTGGATCTTCGAGGCCTTCCCGGTGCTGGCGCAGCTCGCCCCCGAGGTCGACTGGGCCGGGCTTTCCAAGAGCGGCCAGGCGCTGATCGCGGCCGCCCGCCTCGGCCCGGCCAAGCTGCCGCCGGACTGGCTCTCGGCCCCCGCGGGAGGCGCGCTGGTCCCGGCGCAGGGCTTCGAACCCGTGTTCGGTTACAATTCATTAAGGATAGTTCTTTACCTTTTGCGGGCAGACATAAAGGACGCGGGCACTCTCGAAGTCTTCAAGCGGAACTGGATCGTCGAGAACGCGGGCAGGCCCGCAATCGTCAACATACCGACCGGGCGCGTGCTCACGAGGCTCGACGAGCCCGGTTACCGTATGCTCGCCGCGGCGCTCTCCTGCGCGCTCGACGGGGCGGCGATTCCCGACGACCTGCGCCGCTTCGAGCCGACGCTGTATTACCCGTCCACCCTTTATCTGCTGGGCATGTCGATGGTGGCTGAGAAATATCCGCGATGTCTTTGAAGAAAGCCGTTCTGCTGTTCTTGCTCGGGGGCGCCGTAGTCCCCGCCATAGGCCAGCAGATCGATCTTCCCGGCACTGCCAAGACACCTGCATCGCCCGCCAATCCCGCTACCGCCAACGCGCCGAGGCCAAAGGTCGACGAGACCGCGCTGCGCTATTTCGCCTCGCAGGGCGACACGCGCCGGCTTGAGGCCGAGACCGCCCGGCTGCGCGCGCTCTACCCGGACTGGACCCCACCGACCGACCTGTTCGGCCCGGCGACACGCTCCGATCCGGAGCTCGAGCGCATGTGGCAGCTTTATGCCGACGGTAAATATGGTGATGTCCGCAGCGCCATCGCCGCGCGCCAGGCATCCGAGCCTGCCTGGGTGGTGCCGCCGGAATTGCTGGCCCGGCTCGACGAGGGCGAGGCGCGTCGCCGCATCGTCAACGCCTCGGACGCCCAGCAATGGGGCACGGTGCTGCGCGTCGCCACCGAGACGCCGGGCGTGCTGACCTGCGCCAATGTCGACGTGCTCTGGCGCGTCGCCGAGGCCTTCGGCAAGACCAACGCGCCGGACCGCGCGCAGGATGTCTATGGCTATGTGCTGAACACGTGCACCGACACCGGGGAGCGTGTCGCCACGCTGCAGAAGGCGATCCAGCTGCTCGATGAGCCGCGTGTCGCCGTGCTGATCAAGCTGGAGCGGCCCGGCCCGGATGGCCAGGGCGAGTTCGCCGTGCTGCGCGACGATCTGGTGCGGGCCCGCATGGGCCGCGCCGCGCAGGACGAGAAGCAGACCGTCCCGGCCGACGACATCGCCACCATGGAGCGGCTCGCCAAGGCCGGCACCACGCCGGACGACGCGCTGCTGCTCGGCTGGTATCTCTACCGCCATAACGAGCCGGCGCGCGCACTCGACTGGTTCAAGATCGCGCTCGACCGCAATGGCGGCGCCAAGGCCGCCGAAGGCTATGTGCTCACCCTGATGTCGGGTGGCCGGGCGCTGGAAGCCGAACCCGTCGCCTATCAATGGCGCGATGCCACGCCGGAGAACCGCAAGGCCTATCTCGACGTGGTGGTGAGCCTGCTTGCCGCCGATCCGCCGCCGCGGCTCGATGCCGGCATCCTCGCCCGCTTCTCCCCGGTGGTGATCGCCGACAAATATGTCTCGGGCGCGCAGGCCATCGGCTGGTACGCCTACAATACCGGCCAGCTGCGCACCGCCGCCACCTGGTTCCGCACCGCGGTCGACTGGGCACCGGACGACGAGCCTTCGGCCTATGGCCTCGCCGTCACCAGCCTGCGCCTGAAGGACAAGGCGACGCTGGACGCCATCGTCGCCCGCTGGCGCACCCGCTCCGAGCGCATCCTTGCCCTGGTCTCGCCGGAGGTCCGGCGCCGGCTGGAACGCCAGGGCGGAATGGCTGTTGCCGGGCTCGCGCCGCAGCCCGCCCAGCAAGCACTGCCGCCGCTCGCTCCTGTCGCGCCAGTTGCCAGCCGAAACGCGCCGCTGCCGCCGTTCGATCCCCCACCCGCCGCTCCGGCGCCGCGACCGCGTGTCGCCGCGGCGCCCATCGATCTCGCACCCGAGGTCGACGACTACGCCGCGCCGGTCTCGAAGTCCGAACGTCGCAGCTATGGCGCGTCTTCAGGTGGGTCGGTGTCCGGCACCGGCGCCGCGGCCGCGCTGCAATCCAAGCGCTTCGGCCAGTGCGTCGCCATCACCGATGCCGGCTTCCGCGCCGGACGCCTCGCGCCGGCCGATGCACTGGCCCGCGGCTGGTGCCTGATGGAGCTGCTGCGCCCGATGGAGGCCGCGGCCGCCTTCGACCTCGCCATCAAATACGGCTCTGGCAAGACCGCGGAAGACGCCGCCTATGGCAAGTCGCTCGCCTATCTGCGCAAGGGCATGACCAATGCCGCGCAGGTCGCCGCTATCGAGGCGCCGCAGGATCCGCGACGCTCGACCCAGTTGAGCGCCGACATCCTCGCCCAGCGTGCGCAGGCGGCCTACAATGACGAGCGCTTTGTCGAGGCGATCATCGCGCTGGATGAGCGCAGCCGCCTCGTCCCCGAGCAGCAGGACCTGATGATGCTGCGCGGCTGGTCCTACTACCATCTGCGCGATCTGCAGTCGGCCGACCGCATCTTCAAGGCGCTCGCCGCTACTGGCAATCCCGACGCACAGGCCGGCGTCAGCGCCATTCTTGCGCTGACCAAGAAGGTGCGCGACGGCTAGCCCCCACTCGCTTGTTTCCCTCTCCCCATTGGGGTGGCCCGCGAAGCGGGTCGGTGAGGGGGAGCACGATTGTGGAGTGGCGAAGACCCCTCACCCCAACCCTCTCCCCCGACGGGGAGAGGGAGCTTACCCCCGACGAGTGCGGGCGGATGGCGGAAGAGAGTGGGAGTCGAACCCACCAAGGACCGTCTCGCGGCCCCTCCCGGATTTGAAGTCCGGACGCCCCACCAGGGACGACTCTCTTCCATCTCGCTGCTGCGCCGGCTCATCTTCACCAGGCGGACCGAACAGGTCCAGCCGATGCGGATTGATGCGGCGCAGATCGCCGCGGCGCAGCGTCACGCCATGGCGGTCCAGGAATTCCAGGATCTGGATCGCGACCTTGCGGCCGACGCCGTGAACCTTCCCTTCACCGGCGCCCTCGATGCGATCGCGGAAGCGGGCGGCGGTGAACTCGCCCCTCTCGCCCTCGGCGGCAAGCTCGCGGGCGATGCCGACCAGTTCGGCGACAGTGGCGCGCAGGAAGAAATGATCGTGCGCCACCTCGTCGGCCCGCCCCATGCGGCCCAGCAGCCGCAGCAGGCGGCGCACCTCGGGCTCGGCCTCGTCCAGCATGCCGGCAATGTCGCGCACCCGCGGCGGACGCAAGCGCTCCGCACCGCCAAGCCGTGGGCGGATTTCCTCCCACAGCACCTCATCCTTGGGCGTCAGCCGTACCTCATGGCCGGCGAGCCTTACCCAGGCGCCTTCGAGCGCGAGCACATCGCGCTTCGCCAGCATCTGGAGGATGGCGGCGAACACCGGCTTGCCGAGCGTGCGGTCGAGCGCGAGGCGCAGCTTCTCCACGCCGATGCCCGGCAGATCGGGATTCTCGGCGTGGAAGATGCCGAGCGTCTCGATGAGGGCGGTGGTCACCTGCTTCCAGCGTATGGCGGAGAGCACCGTCACCACGCCGCCCGTCGTGATCGCCGCGAGATCAAGCTGTGCAACCAGCGCGTCGACCGCATCCGCGGACAACGCCCGATCGCGCGCAAAGGCGGTGAGGTCGAGATGGAAGGGGGAAGCGGCGAGCAGCGCCGTAACCGCCTCCGCAGCATCGGGGATGGCGTGCGCCGTCACCTGCGCCAGCCGCTCCGGCGTGCGCCGCTTGCGGGCGGGAGCGCGCAGATCGACGAGGCGTCCGCCGCCGATGGTGCGTTGGGCCGAGGTGTCGCGAATGACGTAGCGGTCGCCCGCCGCGGCCGCGATCGGCCGCTCCAGCACCAGCTGGACCAGCGCCCGGCCGCCCGGCCTCACCGTCTCGGCGTCGAGCGGAACGATGCGCGCGCCGACCTCCGCACTGGCGTGATGGAACCGTACCGGGAACCACTGGCCGATCGCTTTCGGTTCACTTGCCAGCACGCGCAGCGTGGCGTCGATGCGCTCGGTCGGCGCGTGCAGGGTCGGGTCGAGCACCATGTCGCCGCGCTTGATCGCCTCGTGAGTGATGTCCTCGCCCGCGAGGTTCAGCGCGCAGCGGTCACCGGCCCGTCCGGTCTCCGCCGGCCGGTTCTGCGCATGGATCGAGCGCACCCGCGCGCTGAGGCCCGACGGGCTCACCGTGACCCGCTCGCCCACCGCGATGTGTCCGCTGAGCACAGTGCCGGTAACCACCGTGCCGGCTCCGCTGAGTGAGAAGCTGCGGTCCACCGCCAGCCGGAAGCGTCCATCGGCGCCACGCGCCGACAAGGCGCCCGCGGCTGCAATGAGGCGGGCACGCAGTTCCTCGACACCCTCCCCGGTGATGGACGACACCGGCAGGATGTCCGCGCCATCAAGGCTGGTATCCGCCAGCGCCGCTCGTATCTCGGCCTCCACCGCGCCGCGCCGGTCGGCGTCTGCGAGGTCGGCCTTGGTCAGCACGACGATGCCGTTGGCGATTCCGAGCAGATCGAGGATGGCAAGATGCTCGCGGGTCTGCGGCATCACGCCATCGTCGGTGGCCACCACCAGCAGCGCGAAATCGATGCTGCCGGCGCCGGCCAGCATGGTGTGGATGAAGCGCTCATGGCCCGGCACATCGATGAAGCCGATAATGCCGGCATCGGTCGGAAGATAGGCGAAGCCGAGATCGATGGAGATGCCGCGCGCCTTCTCCTCCTTCAGCCGGTCGGTATCGACCCCCGTGAGCCGCCCGACGAGAGCGGTCTTGCCGTGGTCGATATGGCCGGCAGTGCCGACGATCATGAACGCACCTCCGCACCGCGCAGCGCGTCCATCTCGCGCAATGTGTCCAGCCCGCGCAGCGTCTCGAGGAAGCCGGCCTCGTCCTCCAGGCAGCGCAGGTCGAGCAGCAGCGCGCCGTCATTGATGCGCCCGATCACCGGCACGTCGAGCCGGCGCAGCGCGCTCGCGAGTTCGTCGAGCACCCGCCCCTCGGCGCGCAGCGAACGGATGGCGAGCCCGGCGCTCGGCAGCATCTCCAGCGGCAGCGCACCGGAGCCGATCTGGCTGCTGCACGGCGCGACCTCGACGGTGAAATCCGCCCCGAGCGCTCCGGAGACTGCCGGCACCAGCGCGCGGCCGCGCTCTGCGATCTCGCCGGCGGGAAGCGCCAGCAGGCGCAGCGTCGGCAGCCGGGCGGCCAGCCGATCGGGATCGCGATAGAGCCGCAGCGTCGCCTCCAGCGCCGCGAGCCGGACCTTATCGACCCGCAGCGCGCGCTTCAGCGGGTTCCTGTTGATGGCGACGATCAGGTCGCGCCGGCCGACGATGAAGCCGGTCTGCGGTCCGCCGAGCAGCTTGTCGCCGGAGAAGGTGACAAGGTCGGCGCCGTCGGCCACCGCCTCGCGCACCGTCGGCTCATGGGCGAGGCCATAGCGGGCGAGGTCGGCGAGCGTGCCGGAGCCGAGATCGTTCACCAGCGGCACGCGCTTGGCGCGGGCGATCTCCGCCAGTTCGCGCGCCGGCACCTGCTTGGTGAAGCCCTCGATGCGGTAGTTCGAGGTGTGCACCTTCAGCACCAGCCCGGTGGCGGCATTGATGGCGCCGTCATAGTCGCGCGGATGGGTGCGGTTGGTGGTGCCGACCTCAACCAGTTGCGCCCCGGCGCGCGCCATGATGTCCGGCATGCGGAAGGCGCCGCCGATCTCGATCAGTTCGCCGCGCGAGACGATGGCCTCGCGGCCATTGCCCAGCGTATTGATGACGAGCAGCACCGCCGCGGCATTGTTGTTGACGACGGTGGCGTCCTCGGCGCCGGTCAACTCGCACAACAGGCCGCGCACATGGTCGTCGCGCTCGCCGCGCCGGCCGCCGTCGAGATTGAACTCCAGCGCCACGGCAGAGCGCATGGCGGCGACCGCCGCCGCGATCGCCTCTTCGGCCAGCAGCGCGCGGCCGAGATTGGTGTGCAGCACCGTGCCGGTGAGGTTGAACACCGGACGCAGCGAGGGCTGCGCATCCGCAACCAGGGCGGCGAGCGCCGCATTGGCGATGTGCTCGGCGTCCGGTACGGCGGTCAGATGCTCCGCGTGCCGGCGCACCTCGGTGAGCGCGGCGCGCACCGCGCGTGTGGTCTCCAGCCGGCCGAAGCGATCGATGGCGGCGAGCGCGGCAGGCGCCTTCAGCACCGTGTCGACCGCGGGCAGCGCACGCAGCGAATGATTGGCGTCCTCGCTCATCCCCACCTCCTCAATAGCCGAGCAGGAACGGGTTGAAGGCGGCGCGGCGATACGGCCCCTCGCGCATCAGCAGATCGAGCGCGAGGCTGGCGACATCGTCGGCCAACGGCTCGATGCCCACATCCTTGTGCTGGTGCAGCACCTTCACATAGGTGCGGCACTCGTCGCAGGTCTCGGCCTTGATGGTGCCCTGCCCGCCCTCGATCTCCTGGTAGCCGATGCCCTTGGTCGAGCCGCACGAGGTGCAGCGGATGCGGACATAGTTCCACAGCGTGCCGCACAGCGCGCAGGCGCAGAAGCGCGAGCCATGCGCGGTCGGCCATTCGACGATGAGCGAGGCGACCGGCGGCCCGCCGCAGACCGGGCAGAGACCATCGCCCACCGCGACCAGCTGGCTCACATCGAGGCGGGACGCCAGCCGGGCGAAATGCACCTGGAGCGCGGCAGCGACATAGACGTGCTCGGCGAGCGCTTCGACCGGGATGGCATGGCCCAGCACGTTCGACACCATCTCCGCGCGGGCGATGGCGTCGGCGCGGGAAACGCGGCCGAGCGCGTTCGCCGCGGTCTCCGGCTTCGGCACGGCGCGCACGGCATCGAACAGCGCGTCGAGCGTCGTCTCCACCACCTCGTCGAGCGCGAAGCGGGTGCGGTCGAGCGGCGGCATCTCGAATTCGCGGGCGCGGGCGAGTGCCTCGACGTCCGGTCGTTCCGGTTCCGGCAGGCCGGGCAGGATGGCGGCCTGCGCCTCCACGATGCCGGCGACGAAATCGAGATAGGGTGCCATCTCGCTCACGGCGCTGAGCTCGCGCAGCCGCCGGGCGCGGTTGGTGAAGAGCACAAGTGGATCGGGAAGGACGGCGAAGGGCGGCGTCGAGACGTCGCCGATTGCGGTCGGGTCTGGCTGGATCAGGCTGGACATCGGAACCTCACGAACCGCACGGGCCACGTGTACGAATACACAACCTTAAGGCGCTATTCCGGCCGGCACGCGTATGTGCCGGTGTCGGCTGCCAATCCTGGATCGTCGCAGCGTTCTGGATGACGCTGTAGAAACGACTTTATTCCGCCGGCGTTCCCGAGGAACCGCCCGGCTTGCGGACCAGTTCGCGCAGCCATTTGCGGTGATGCCGCCACGCCCAGCCGCCGCTCACATGGCCGCGGGTCATGGCGCTGAAGGTGCCGCGCACCCAGATCGCCGCATAGACATGGATGATCCAGACGCAGATCGCGAACACCGCCGTCGCCGCATGTATCAGGATGGCGATACGCTTCTGCTCGATGGTGGTGAACTGGAAAAAGTACTGGTCCCAGATCACGATGCCGCTGGTGATCAGCACGATGATCAGGGCCGACATCGACCAGAACACGAATTTCTGGCCGGCATTGTACTTGCCGACCTCAGGCAACCGCTCCTCGTGGCCGGAAAGCACATCGGAGATGCGGGCGAGCCAGGTGCCGTCCTCGCGCTTCGGCAGGTTCGCCCGCCAGAAGCGGAAGAACAGGCCGGAGAAGGAGAAGAACAGCACCACGCCGATCCAGGGATGGATGATGCGGGTGGTCTGCCCACCGCCGAACAGGCCGGTGAGGAAGAACAGCTTCGGCGTGAACAGCGCCATTCCCGACAAGGCGAGCAGCACCAAGCTGATCGCGGTGATCCAGTGATTGACGCGAGCGCCGGCCGAGTAGCGGTCCACTGTCATCGGAGGACCGGGATGCACGCTGTCGCCGGGCTCGACATCGTCCGGCGCATTGGCTTTGGGATCGAGGTCGGTCATGTCCGCCCTCCTTCGGTGAGCTTCTCCGCATTCTCCTCATCCTGTTCCGAGACCTTGTTGGGCCCGGCGATGAGGTGATGGAAGAAGCCGGCCGCCACCGCGAAGCCCATGGCGGCAAGGCCGACATATTTGGTCATGCCCTTCCAGGTCTCGACGATCGGCGATATGCGCGGATTGTCCGGCAGGCCGGCATAGAGCGAAGGCTGGTCGGCATGCTGCAGCACATACATCACATGGGTGCCGCCGACGCCTTGCGGATCATAGAGGCCGGCATTGGCATAGCCACGCGACTTCAGGTCCTTGATGCGCCCATCGGCCCAGCCCTTCATCTCCTCCTTGGTGCCGAACACGATGGCCTGCGTCGGGCACGCCTTCTGGCAGGCGGGGCCCTGACCGACGGCCACCCGGTCCGAGCAGAGCGTGCACTTGTAGGCGGTGTGGTCGACCTTGGAGATGCGCGGGATGTTGAACGGGCAGCCCTTGATGCAGTAGCCGCAGCCGATGCAGTTCTCGTGGATGAAGTCCACGATTCCGTTGGAATACTGCACGATGGCGCCGGGCGACGGGCATGCCTTCAGGCAGCCCGGGTCCTCGCAATGCATGCAGCCGTCCTTGCGGATGAGCCATTCGAGATTGTCGGTCTCGGGATTCACCCACTCGGTGAAGCGCATCAGCGTGAAGGTGTTCTCGGTCAGGTCGTGCGGGTTGGTGTAGCTGCCCGTATTGAACCCGATCTCCTCATGGAGCTGGTTCCATTCGAGGCAGGCCGCCTGGCACGCCTTGCAACCAATGCACTTCGACACGTCGATCAGCTTCGCCACCTCGGTGAGGCGCGTGGCCGGCGGCGTCACATCGGACGCCGACCGCCGAATCAGGTCCTGCTCGCCGAATTTCGGCGGCTGGGACGGGGCGACGGAGGGATTTGGAATAGGCGGGAACATCTCTATCCTCCTCCCCTCAAGCCGTTGCCGGACCAGTGGACGCTTCGATATTCACGCAGAACGCCTTGAACTCCGGCGTCTCGATATTGGCGTCGCCGACATAGGGCGTGAGCACGTTCGCCCCGAAGCCCTTGCGTGCGGCGCCGACGAAGCCCCAATGGATCGGGATGCCGACGATATGGACGGGCTTGCCGTCGCAGATCAGCGGGCGGATGCGCTTCGTCACCACGGCTTTCGCGAACACCGAGCCGCGCTTCGACCAGACACGGACCCAGCCGCCGCCGGTGATGCCCTTCTCCTTGGCCAGTTCCTCCGAGATCTCGACGAAGAATTCCGGCTGCAGGACCGAGTTCACATGATTGTTCTTGGTCCAGTAGTGGAAATGCTCGGTGAGACGATAGGAGGTCGCGGCATAGGGGAATTCCGGCGAGGCCACTGGAGCGAAGGTCGGCAGGTCGTCCTTGAACACGCGAGCGGCAGGATTCGACTGCACCTTGGGCGAGATCAGGTTCACCACCGGCGATTCGAACGGCTCGTAATGCGCCGGGAACGGTCCCTCCCGCATCAGGCCGCGCGCAAACAGCCGCGAGACCCCTTCCGCGTTCATGATGAACGGCCCGACATCCTGCGGCTTGGCGGTCGGCGCGATGTCCGGCACGTCGTAGCCGCTCCACTTGGAGCCGTCCCACTCGATCAGCTTGCGTGAGGGATCCCACGGCTTGCCGTTGATGTCGCAGGACGCGCGGTTGTAGAGGATGCGTCGGTTGGCCGGCCAGGAGAACGCCCATTTCGAATAGGCGCCGGTATTGTCCGGGTCGGAATTGTCGCGGCGCGCCATCATGTTGCCGGCTTCGGTGAAGGAGCCGGAATAGATCCAGCACGCGCCGGAGGTGGTGCCGTCGTCGCGATAGGCGCCGAAGCCGGCAAGTTGCTTGCCCGCTTCGAGCAGCTTCTTGGTCGGATCGTTCGGATCGGCCACGTCGACGAGAGCCGAGCCGTTCATCTCCTTCGAGAGCTCGGCCGGCGTCGGCTCGTCCGGGTCCTTGTAGTTCCAGGTGAGGTTGAGGATCGGGTCCGGGAACGGCCCGCCCTCCTTCTGGTACAGGGCCTTCAGGCGCTTATAGATCTGCGACATGATCCAGACGTCGCTCTTGGCGTCGCCCGGAGGCGTGCCGCCGGGCCAGTGCCATTGCAGCCAGCGGCCGGAATTTACCAGCGAGCCCTCATCCTCCGCGAAGCAGGTGGAGGGCAGCTGGATCACCTCGGTCTGGATCTTGGCCGTATCAACCTGATTGTAGACGCCGTGATTCTCCCAGAAGCGCGCGGTCTCGGTCTGCAGCGGGTCCATGACGACCAGCAGCTTCAGCTTGGCGAGCGCCTCGGCGAGCTTCCCCTTGTTAGGGAAGGCCTGCAAGGGATTGAAGCCCTGGCAGAAATACACGTTCATCTTGCCGTTCTTCATCAGCTCGAAGGCGCGCAGGATGTCGTAGGCAGGCACGTCGAGCTTGGGCAGATAGGCATAGGCCCAGTCGTTCTCCACCGTCGCCACCGGGCCCCACATGGACTTCTGGAAGCTGACGAAGAACTTCCGGTAGTTCTGCCAGTAGCTCATCTGGTTCGGCCGCAGCGGCTTGAAGGCCCGCGTCGACATATAGGTGGTGAGGTCCTTCTCCTTCTCCGTCGGGAGATTGAGATAGCCGGGGATCATGTTCGACATCAGCCCGACGTCGGTCAGCCCCTGGATGTTGGAGTGGCCGCGCAAGGCATTCATGCCGCCGCCGCGCACGCCGATATTGCCGAGCAGGAGCTGCAGCATCGCCATGGTGCGGATGTTCTGCGAACCCTTGGAATGCTGGGTCCAGCCAAGCGCATACATGGAGGTCATGGTCTTGGTCGGCGTCGAGCACTCGCCGATCATCTCGCACACCTTCAGGAACTTGTCCTTGGGCGTGCCGGTGATGCGCGAGACCATCTCGGGCGTGTAAACCGAGACATGCTCTTTCAACAGGTTCCACACGCAGCGCGGATTCTGCAGCGTGTCGTCGACCTGCGCGAAGCCGTCCGCGCCGATGACATAGTCCCAGGTCGACTTGTCATAGTCGCGCTTGGTCTCGTCATAGCCGGTGAACAGGCCATCCTTATAGGCGAAGCCGTCCTTGACGATGTAGGAGGCGTTGGTGAACGCCTTCACATAGTCCCATTGGATCTTGTTGTTCTGGATGCAGTAATTGATGACGCCGAGCAGGAAGGCGATATCGGTGCCCTGCCGGATCGGCGCGTAATAGTCGGACACCGCCGCGGAGCGCGTGAAGCGCGGATCGACGACGATGAGTTTGGCGCCACGATTGGCTTTCGCCTCCGTGACCCACTTGAATCCGCAAGGGTGCGCCTCGGCGGCGTTACCACCCATGATGATGACGAGATCCGTGTTCCGAATATCGGTCCACGAATTGGTCATTGCGCCACGGCCGAATGTTGGGCCCAAACTGGACACCGTAGGGCCGTGTCAGACACGCGCTTGGTTGTCGAACACCAGCATGCCGGCGGAGCGCACCACCTTGTAGGTGCACCACGCGGTCTCGTTCGTCGTGGCGGAGGCGGCGAGGAAGCCGGTGGTGGTCCATCGGTTCACCGTCAGGCCGTCCTTGTTGGTCGCGATGAAATTGGCGTCGCGATCGTCCTTCATGGCGCGCGCGATCTTGTCGAGCGCCTCGCTCCAGGCGATCGGCTCGAACTTGTCGGATCCGGGTTTGCGCACCATCGGCTGGGTCAGGCGGGACTTCGACTTGACGATGTCGAGCAGCGCCGCGCCCTTTGGGCATAGCGTGCCACGATTCGTCGGATGGTCGCTGTCACCCTCGATATGGGTGATGTCGGCCTTCTCACCCTTCCGAAGGTCGCCCTTCGAAAACAGGATGATGCCGCAGGCCACCGAGCAATAGGTGCAGGTGTTGCGTGTCTCTGTCGTATTGGCGAGCCGGAAGGGTTTTACGTGCGCGATTTGCGCCGCCTCGACCGCATCGAAGCCCATGGCTCCGAGCGAAGTACCCGCAAGACCCGCACCCGCTGTGCGCAGAAACGCGCGCCGCGAGAGCTCCATATTCATTCCAGTTCCTCCCAATACCGCCGACGACGCGTGGTCGAGAACTGCCCCGCACGGGGGACCGATGGGAGGAAGCTATTTTTTAGCTGCTCCAATGTCAAACAAACGAAGGTATGAGAAAGACAAATTCCGTTGACTTTACAAATGCTTCGTTTGCTGCGCCGCACACACATGCCCTCGTGCCGCGCGAAGGTCGGCGAGGACTACCCTTGGGTAATACGGCCCGATTGACTAACCCCATCGGACCATTACAAAATTACCCGGTGCAGCTTCCTTCGGCTCCCGCGTGGCGGGGCTCCGAACGAAAATTCCGCAACGGCGCCGCGGGTTCCATCCTCGCTGCGGTGCTTATCATGCTGGCTCCCGCCACCGATGCGTGGAGCGCCGAGTCCGCGCGTCCAGCTCCCGAACTCACCCTCTCCGCGCTCGACGGCATGTCTCGCAGCCTCGAATCCGTGCGTGGACGCCTGATTCTGATTCACTTCTTCGCGACATGGTGCGAGCCGTGCCGCGACGAAATGGCCGCGCTCGACCGGCTCTCCGTCCGCATGAAGGATCGCCTCGCCATCCTCGCCGTCGATGTCGGCGAGCCGGAGGTGCGGGTGCGCCGCTTCTTCGACAAGCAGAAGGTGAGCTTCCCGATCCTGCTCGACGAGGATCGCGCCACCATGAAGCGCTGGGCGGTGAATGCCTTTCCCACCAGCTTCCTGATCGATGGCACGAACGCCGGCCTGCCGATCCGGCTGAGCGCCACTATTCCGGTCGACTGGGACGACCCTGCCGCCATCCGCATTATCGAGCACCTCGTCGCTGGCGAGGCGCCCGGCACCGAACCACTTCCCACGCTCAAGGAACAACCCTCGGGAGAAAGCCAATGACCACGCGTCGCGATGTCCTGAAAGCCGGCGCCGCCCTCGGTGCCGCGCTCGCGCTTCCCGAATTCGCCTACGCCCAGGCGGCGGCAACGCCGGCCACGGCCGCCGCCCCGGTGGTGTTCGATCCCAAGCCCGGCGCCTGGCGCAATTTCGCCGTGGTGACGACGCTGGATGTGAAGGCGCCTGAGGGCAAATCCGGCCCGGTGCAGGCCTGGATGCCGGTGCCCGCCTTCAAGGCGGACGAGTGGTTCAAGCCCGCCGGCAGCACCTGGACTACCAACGCCGTGACGGCGGAACTGGTGACGGACCCGCATTATGGCGCGCAATTGCTGCACCTCACCTGGAAGGACGGAGAGGCGGCGCCGACCGCCGCCATCACTTCGAAGTTCGCGACCCGTGACCGCGCGACGGACCTCACCAGGCCCGGCACCGCCGCCCCACTGAGCGCCGCGGACCGCACGCGCTTTACTGCTGCCACCGACCTGATCCCGACCGACGGCATCGTGAAGGCGACTTCCGACAAGATCGTCGCCGGCAAGACCGGCGAAGTGGAGAAGGTGCGCGCCATCTATGAATGGGTGGTCGACAACACCTATCGCAACGCCGCCACCCGCGGCTGCGGCGTCGGCGATGTCGCCTCGCTGCTGCAGAGTGGCAATCTCGGCGGCAAGTGCGCCGACCTCAATGCGCTGTTCGTCGGCCTCGTCCGCGCGCAAGGCATTCCGGCGCGCGACATCTATGGCCTGCGCGTCGCGCCCTCGAAGTTCGGCTACAAGAGCCTAGGGGCCAATACGGAAGTCGTCAGCAAGGCGCAGCATTGCCGCTCCGAAGTCTATCTGGAAGGCTTCGGCTGGGTCGCCACCGATCCGGCGGATGTGCGCAAGGTCGTGCTGGAGGAGCCGCCGGGCAAGCTCGCCATCGACGACGCCAAGGTGGTCGCCGCCCGCAAGGCGCTGTTCGGCGCCTGGGAGGGCAATTGGCTCGCTTATAATGACGGCCATGACATCGCCCTGCCCGGCTCGAACGGCCCGAAGCTTGGCTTCCTGATGTACCCGCAGGCGGAAGTCGCCGGAGCGCGGCTGGATTGCCTCGACCCGGACGCGTTCAAATATACGATCAAGTCGTCCGAAGTGACGGCGTAGGTGCTCGTGCGCCCGTAGAGCAACGTCATCCCCGGCCTTGTGCCGGGGATCTCGGTTACTGACGGCGCATCGGGGATCGAGCTGGCCGGGACAAGCCCGGCCATGACGACTTTGAATCCGGGTACCGAACGGAAGGACCCACCATGCTCGACAAACCGAACGAAGCCGCCCCGTTCCGCCTGACCTCCCTCGCCCATGGCGGCGGGTGCGGGTGCAAGCTGGCGCCCTCGGTGCTGCGCGAACTCCTGTCCGAGCAGCCGGCCGCCGGCCCGTTCGCCCAGCTTCTGGTTGGCACAGAGACCGGCGACGACGCCGCGGTGTGGGATCTCGACGGCGAGAACTGCCTGATCGCCACCACCGACTTCTTCATGCCGATGGTCGACGACCCGTTCGAGTTCGGCCGTATCGCCGCCACCAACGCCATTTCCGACGTCTATGCCATGGGTGGCCGGCCGGTGATGGCACTGGCGATCCTCGGCATGCCGCTCGGCAAGATCTCCACCGAGATGGTGCGCGAGATACTGAAGGGCGGCGCCAGCATCGCCGCCGAGGCCGGCATCCCGATCGCCGGCGGTCATTCCATCGATTGCCCGGAGCCGGTCTATGGCCTCGCGGTGATGGGGACAGTGAAGAAGGCCGACATCCGCCGCAACTCCGAGGCCCGCCCCGGCGACGCGCTGATCCTGACCAAGGCGCTCGGCGTCGGCATCTATTCCGCCGCCTTCAAGAAGGAGGCGCTCTCTGCCCCCGCCTATGCCGAAATGGTCGGTTCCATGACGCTATTGAACAAGGTCGGCACCCAGCTCGGCAAGGATCCGGCAGTGCACGCCGTCACCGACGTCACCGGCTTCGGCATCCTCGGCCACGGGCTGGAGGTCGCGCGCGGCGCCGGGCTCACTTTGGAAATCGATGCCAGCCGCCTGCCTTTCCTCAAAGAGGCCGCCGAGCTGTCGCAGCAGGGCTTTGTCACCGGCGCCTCGCACCGTAACTGGGCGAGCTATGGCGAGGAGGTCACCTTGCCGGACGGCTTCCCGGACTGGCGCCGCCATTTGCTCACCGACCCGCAGACCTCCGGCGGCCTGCTGGTGGCCTGCGCACCGGAAGCGGCAGAGCGCATCCTCGTGGAAATCAAAACGGCCGGCTATCCGAACGCGGTGATCATCGGCCGGGCCATTGAAGGCAAGGCGGGAATCATCATCGGCAACGGCTGAGCTTCATTTCTCGCCGAGATAGCGGAACAGCGTCTGCTTCCACCAGTCGGAGCGGATGATTTCGAGCAGCGCAATGTCGAGTTCGCGGCGTAGCGGGCTGCCGAGCGGCAGCGCGATGCCATAATTCTGCGGATCGAACACCACCTCCAGCATCTCCGCCGACGAAGAGAAATTCTGCAGCACGATCCAGGCGAGCAGCGGCTTGTCATAGACGAAGGCGTCGATGCGCTTGTCGGCCATTGCCTTCAGCCCATCCTGCGGGCTGGCAAAGCTGTGGTAGCGAATGCGCTGGCCGACCAGATAATCGATGGTCGCCGAGCCCTGGACCGCGCCGACGCGTACCTTGCCGAGATCGCTCGCATTGTTCACCAGCCCCTGGAGCTGGCGCGTGGTCAGCGCCGAAGTGACGCCCGCGGTGAACACCGCCAGCGCAATGATCGACACCACCATCCACAACACTGCCAGCGCCCGCCCCGGCAGCGTCTTCGGAGCGATGTACCCGGTGCTGGCCTGCGTCATCGCTTCGGTCGACCACCAGATGCTGGTGCCGATGCCCTTGGCCGCCGGCCCGCTGAAATCCTCATTGTGCCGGCGCTCGAACAGCCAGATCAGCACGCCGACCAGCAGCGTCAGCCCCAGCAGTGCGCCGACCGCCTGCAGGAAGCCGAACGAGGCCAGCGTGTTGATGATCGATGTCCAGAATGAAGGCGAGGTCGACGGCACTGCGATACCAAGCCCGGTGACATAGAAAGGCTGGCTGAAGTCGAGGAGGCGCGCCCGTGGCCCGGTAATGGTCAGCGCCGCCACCGAGGCGTCGTATTTGCCGGCGCCGGTGCCGTCGATCAGCGCCTGCACGGTGGGCTCTTCCACCAGCCGGTAATCGAGCTTCAATTGCTCGGCGATGCGCTTCCACAAATCGATGCTGATGCCCGACCAGCTGCCATCCGCCGCCTTCATCGCAAACGGAGCCGCCTCCTTGGTGCCGATGACGAGCTGCCGACCGGACACGGGCGCCGGCTCCTGAGCGCGCACTGCTGCGACACTGGCGAAGAGGTTTAAAAGCAGCAGAAAAACCAGACGCATAGACGACCACGCAGCCTTCACGCCGCCGGCTCAATTCCGGGACGGCCGCATCCTGCCATCGCCCGCTCCACAGGGCAAAGTTGGCAGCCGGAGCGCGGGCGCCTAGTCTCCGCGCCCCGCTACGATTCACGAGATCCGAATGGCCGCCGACGCCCGCACCGCCGCCTCCATTGCCCGCATCATTGCCAGCGAGATCGCCGCCCGCCCGGACCAGGTGTCCGCCGCCGTCGCCTTGCTCGATGAGGGCGCCACCGTTCCCTTCGTGGCGCGCTACCGCAAGGAGGCGACTGGCGGGCTGGACGACACCCAGTTGCGCACGCTGGAGGAGCGGCTCTCCTATTTGCGCGAGCTGGAGGCGCGCCGCGCCGCGGTGCTGGAATCGATCCGCAGCCAGGAGAAGCTGACCCCGGAGCTGGAGGCAAAGATCGCCGCGGTCGTCACCAAGGCCGAGCTTGAGGACATCTACCTGCCCTTCAAGCCGAAGCGCCGCACCCGCGCCGAGATCGCCCGCGAGCGCGGCCTCGCCCCGCTGGCCGAGGCGATCCTCGGGGACCGCCGCAAGGTGCCGGCCGAACTCGCGGCCACCTACCTCACCGACCAGGTGCCGGATACCAAGGCGGCGCTGGAAGGCGCCCGCGACATCGTGGTCGAAGGCCTTGCCGAGAATGCCGACCTGCTCGGCCGGCTGCGCACCCACATGAAGGAGCGCGCCATGCTCCGTGCCCGCGTGGTGGACGGCAAGCAGGAAGCGGGCGCCAAGTTCTCGGACTATTTCGACCATTCCGAGCGCTGGTCGACCGCGCCGAGCCATCGTGCGCTCGCTATGCTGCGTGGCCGCAATGAGGACATCCTCACCGTCGACCTCGAGGTCGATGCCGACGACGCCGCGCCGATGAAGCCGGTGGAGCGGATCATCGCCACAGTGCTGAACGTCGCCGCCGACGGCGCGCCTGGCAATACTTGGCTGATGGAGGTGGGGCGCTGGGCGTGGCGGGTGCGGCTCTCGCTCAACCTCTCGGTCGACCTGATGACCGAACTGCGCGAGCGCGCCGAGGAAGAGGCCATCCGCGTATTCGCCCGCAACCTCAAGGACCTGCTGCTGGCCGCTCCCGCCGGCTCGCGCGCCACCATGGGGCTCGATCCCGGTATCCGCACCGGCGTCAAGGTCGCCGTCATCGACCAAACCGGCAAGCTGCTCGACACCGCGACAGTCTATCCATTCCAGCCGCGCAATGATGTGCAAGGCGCGCAAGCAGCACTTGCGGTGCTGATCGCCAGGCACAAGGTCGAACTGGTCGCCATAGGCAACGGCACGGCGAGCCGCGAGACCGACAAGCTCACCGCCGACCTCATCGCCCAGCTTCCGACCGACCGGCGACCGATCAAGGTGGTGGTGAGCGAGGCCGGCGCCTCAGTCTATTCCGCCTCCGCCGCCGCTGCCGCCGAATTCCCGGACCTCGACGTCTCGCTGCGCGGTGCCGTCTCCATTGCCCGCCGCCTACAGGATCCGCTGGCGGAGCTAGTGAAGATCGAGCCGAAATCCATCGGCGTCGGCCAGTATCAGCACGATGTCGACCAGTCCCGCCTCGCCCGCGCGCTCGACGCGGTGGTGGAGGATGCGGTGAACGCGGTCGGCGTCGATCTCAACACCGCCTCGGCTTCGCTGCTGGCTCGCGTCTCCGGCCTCGGCGCCTCTCTGGCGGAGGCGATCGTCGCCCATCGCGACGCCAACGGCCCGTTCGCGGCGCGGCGCGAGCTATTGAAGGTCGCCCGCCTCGGGCCGCGCACCTTCGAGCAATGTGCCGGCTTCCTGCGTATTGCCGACGGCAAGGAACCGCTCGACGCCTCGTCCGTGCATCCGGAAGCCTATGGCGTGGCGGCCAAGATCGTCGCCGCCTGCGGGCGCGATGTGCGCACATTGATGGGCGACAGCGCCAAGCTGCGCGCGCTCGATCCGCGTACCTTCGTCGACGAGCGCTTCGGCCTGCCCACGGTGCGCGACATCATCGCCGAGCTGGAAAAGCCCGGCCGCGACCCGCGCCCGGAGTTCAAGACCGCCTCCTTCGCCGACGGCGTCGACGATATCAAGCAGTTGCGCCCGGGCATGCTGCTGGAAGGCACCGTCACCAATGTCGCGGCGTTCGGCGCCTTCGTCGATATCGGCGTGCACCAGGACGGGCTGGTGCATGTCTCCCAGCTCGCCGACCGCTTCATCAAGGACGCCCATGAGGTGGTCAAAGCCGGCGACGTGGTGAAGGTGCGGGTGCTGGAGGTCGATGTGCCGCGCAAGCGCATCTCGCTCACCATGCGCAAGGATGGCGCCGCCGCCGCAAGCCGCCCTGCGCCGGAAGCCAAGGGCGAGCGCCGCTCCGGCCCGATGCCGCCGCGCAAGCCTGAGCCGGCACCGCAAGGCGCATTCGGCGCAGCGCTGGCGGAAGCGATGAAGCGGAAATAGTTCCCCAATAGTCACGGCGTGCACGCCCTCCCCCTCTCCCCATCGGGAGAGGGGGAGGGGTTAGGGGGAATGCGCTACGCGATCCTGAGCGTTCAGGCCCCTCACCCGCCGCTACGCGGCGACCTCTCCCCGCCGGGGAGAGGTTAGTCGAAGCTCCTCACGCCGCCTCTGCCCGCGCTGCCATCGCCTCGCGGGCCTCTTTGATGCGCGGATGGTACTCGCCAGCCCAGGCCACCAGCGCACTGAGCGGCACCATCAGCGAGCGGCCGAGATCGGTCAGCGTATACTCGACCCGCGGCGGCACGGTCGGAAACACCCGTCGCGAGATCAGGCCGTCCGCCTCCAGGTGCCGCACCGTCTGCGACAGCATGCGCTGCGAGATGTCGGGGACGGCGCGGCGCAACTCGCTGAAGCGCCGCGTGCCATTGGCGAGTTCGCTCAGCACCAGCACGGTCCAGCGGTCGCCGATGCGGTCGAGCACGTCGCGCACCGGGCAGCATTGGAACTCCGATTTCGTCACCCGCACCAGCTTTCTCCCGACGTCAAGTCAGACGGTTAAGTCAGACGGTTACTTGGCAGTCACCCACGCACTTCAAAAACCCTTCTTGTGCAAAAACTCTCAGATTGCAACCTGCTCTCGATAAGTAACCAAGGTGTCGTCCCGAGAGCGGGACGGCCGATCGAAGGAGTTCCAGGATGATTGTCATCTCTGCTGCCGGCGGCAAACTCGGCACCGCGCTCGCCGACGAGTTGGTGCAACGCGGCAAGGCGACCGGCGTTCGCCTCGCCACCCGCGCGCCCGAGAAGCGCGGCCACCGCATCGCGCAGGGCTTCGAGGTGGTGCGCGCCGATTATGAGGATCCAGCCAGCCTCAAGGCCGCCTATGCGGGCGCGGACATCGTGCTGGTGATCTCCGGCGAAGGTCCCAACGAGGCACGCATCGTCCAGCACCGCAACGCCTTCGAGGCAGCGAAGGCCTCCGGTGCCCGCCGCATCGTCTATACCAGCACCGTCAATCCGACATCGGCGAGCCGCTTCGACTGGGCCAAGGCGCACGAAGCGAGCGAAGCGTGGCTGAAGACGGCGGGCGTGGCCTACACCATCCTTCGCGACAATTCCTATTATTCGAACATTGCCGCGTTGCTGACGCAGGCGAAGGAAAGCGGCACCCTGCCCTTCCCCGGCATCACGGCGAAGGTCGCCTATGTCGACCATAAGGACGTCGCCGGCGCTCTGGCAGGCGCGCTGCTCGGTGAGGGCCACGCCAACAGGATCTATGAGATTTCCGGCGCCGATGCCTACTCCGTCACCGATCTCGCCGCGCTGCTCAGCGAGGTGGCGGGGCGCGAGGTGACGGCGGTGGAAGCACCGCTTTCCGCATTCAAGGAGAATTTCCGCGCCATGGGCTGGCCGGAATTCGTCGTCGAAGGCGTCGGCGGCTTCTTCGCCGCGATGGGTGCAGGTGAATTTGCGGCGACCTCGACCGATGTCGAGCGCCTGTCAGGCCATCCCTCGACGACGGCACGGGAGTATTTGAAGACGCTGGAATGAAGCGTCGTCAGCTCGCGAGATCCATCGTTGTCCGCCCGCCCGCGCGGGCGTTCAGGTGCGCCTCCAGCCGGGCGAGTTCGGCCCCGGTGCGCCTTTGCTCATCGGCGCAGCGCTGCAGCTTGCGGGCGCAGTCGGTGCGCGTGGTCTCGAACAGCCACGATGCCACCGTGGCGTAGCGGCCGGCGGTGAAGCCGAGCGCGGTCTGCGCCGCTGCGGCGAGCGCGGTGTCGAGGACCCGGGAGTCGGCGATCTCACCGTGAAGCTCCTCGGCCTCGATCAATATGCCATCGATCGCCGGGCACTCGACGGCGCAGGCCGACCCGCCATCCAGCCGGAAGATCTCCTCGATCTTCAGCATCTGTTGCTGGCCGGCGGCCAGTTGCGCGTCGAGGGCGCGCTTCAGCAGCGGATCGCCGGCCTTGGCGATCATGTCCGGCAGCACCTTCGTCATGCGCTTTTCGGCATAATAAAGCTCACCAAGCACATGTCGGCAGAGATCATCGAGCGTTTTGATATCCTTTGAAAAGAACCCCATGGCGTTGTCCTCGCTTGCGGCTCGGGCGTCGACACGCACCCCTGCGCGGATGCCCAACGCCCGTCGCGAAGGATGGTTCCGAAGAATGATTCGGCTGTCATGCCGCAGCTCGCGGCGTCAAGCATGCTATCGCAATACCGGCCATCCGCCTTGAGATGTGCTTGTTGCGACCACCCCGGAGCGACCGGACCACGAAGCTCCGAACAGCAAAAAAGGCCGGGATTTCTCCCGGCCTTTGGTGTTGGTGAAGGTGTGTGTGGTCAGAGGTTTTTGACGATCTCTTCGACCATCTTCTTGGCGTCGGCGAACAGCATCATGGTGTTGTCCTTGAAGAACAGCTCGTTCTCCACACCGGCATAGCCCGAGCCCATGCCGCGCTTGATGAACAGCACCGTCTTGGCCCGCTCCACGTCGAGGATCGGCATGCCGAAGATCGGCGACTGCGGGTCGGTCTTCGCCGCCGGGTTGGTCACGTCGTTGGCGCCGATCACGAACGCCACGTCGGCCTGCGCGAACTCCGAGTTGATGTCCTCGAGCTCGAACACCTCGTCATACGGCACGTTCGCTTCCGCCAGCAGCACGTTCATGTGCCCGGGCATGCGCCCGGCCACCGGATGGATGGCGTAGGAGACCTCGACGCCCTCCTCCTTCAGCTTGTCCGCCATTTCCCTGAGCGCGTGCTGCGCCTGCGCCACCGCCATGCCGTAGCCCGGCACGATGATCACCTTGGCCGCGTTCTTCATGATGAACGCCGCGTCCTCCGCCGAGCCCTGCTTCACCGGACGGGTCTCCACCACGCCGGCAGGTCCCCCCGAGGTCTCGCCGCCGAAGCCGCCGAGGATCACCGAGATGAAGGAACGGTTCATCCCCTTGCACATGATGTAGGACAGGATCGCGCCGGAGGAGCCGACCAGCGCACCGGTGATGATCAGCGCGGTGTTGCCCAGCGTGAAGCCGATGCCCGCCGCCGCCCAGCCGGAGTACGAGTTCAGCATCGACACCACCACCGGCATGTCGGCGCCCCCGATCGGCACGATGATCAGACCGCCCAGCACCAGGCTGACCAGCACGATCAGCCAGAACACCAGATGGCTCTCGGTCAGCACCAGCACCACGACCAGCACCACCAGCAGAATGGCGAGGCTGGCATTGATGACGTGGCGGCCCGGCAGCATGATCGGCTTGCCGCTCATATTGCCGTTCAGCTTGGCGAACGCGATCACCGAGCCGGTGAAGGTGATGGCGCCGATGGCGACGCCGAGGCTCATCTCCACCAGCGCCTGGCCATGGATGGCGCCGACCGCGCCGATGCCGAAGGCTTCCGGCGCATAGAGCGCGGCGGCCGCCACCATCACCGCGGCGAGGCCCACCAGCGAGTGGAACGCGGCCACCAGCTGCGGCATCTGCGTCATGGCGATGCGCTTGGCGATGATGGCACCGGCGCCGCCGCCGATGGCGAGCCCGCCCAGCACCAGCGCCCAGCCCCATGCCCCGTGCGGCGGGCTCGCGCCCAGCGTGGTCAGGATGGCGATCCCCATGCCGACCATGCCGAACAGATTGCCCTGGCGCGACGTCACCGGGCTCGACAGCCCGCGCAGCGCCAGGATGAACAGCACCCCGGAGACGAGATACAGCAGAGCGACCAGATTGGCGTTCATTGTTCCCCGCCCCTCACTTCTTCTTCTGGTACATGGCGAGCATCCGGCTGGTGACCAGGAAGCCGCCGAAGATGTTCACGCTAGCCAGGATCAGCCCGATGAAGCCGCCGCGGGCAAAGCCGGTGCCTTCCGCCGCCAGGTCCACCCCGACCGCCAGCAGCGCCCCGACCACGATCACCGAGGAGATGGCATTGGTGACGCTCATCAACGGCGTGTGCAGCGCCGGCGTCACCGACCACACCACGTAATAGCCGACGAACACCGCCAGCACGAAGATCGCCAGCCGGAACACGAACGGGTCGATCGCCCCGCCCGACAGCCCGTGCGCCGCCGCTCCTGCCGCCGCCGCAGCAGCATCGGCGTACGCCGCCGCGGCTTCCGCCGCCTGCCGCGCCACTTCCGCCGCCGCCTTCGCCCCTTCCACAGCCTCGATCGCTGCCGGATTGGCCATGTTGCTCTCCCCGATCCTGCCGGGCCGGCCACCTCGGGCCGCCCGCCGCTTCCCTCTGTTCTTGGCTCGCCCTCATCCCGTCCCCGGGCTTCACCCGGGGATCAACCCGGCTCCGAAGCCCTGGGTGCCCGGATCAGGCCCGGGCATGAGGGTGGTGTTGGAAGACCCCTACGACGCCGGCGCGTCCGCCGCGACATCCGCAGGCTTGAACGACGGGTGCACCACCGCGCCGTCCTTGGTCAGCAGCGTCGCCTTCACCAGCTCGTCGTCCCACTTCACGGCGAGGCTCTTCGACGTCTTGTCGATCAGCGTCTCGACGAAGGCATAGAGGTTCTTGGCGTAGAGCTGCGACGAGGTCGCCGCCAGTCGCCCCGGCACGTTGAGGTAGCCGACGATCTTCGCCCCATTGGCCGTCGTCACCACCTCGCCGGGGACCGCACCCTCGACATTGCCGCCGCGCTCCACCGCGAGGTCGATCAGCACCGAGCCCGGCTTCATCGAGGCCACCATCGCCGCCGAGACCAGCTTCGGTGCCGGACGGCCCGGGATCAGCGCCGTGGTAATGACTATGTCCTGCTTGGCGATGTGGCTCGCCACCAGCGCCGCCTGCTTGGCCTGGTACTCCGCCGACATCGCCTTGGCGTAGCCGCCCGCGGTCTCCGCCTGCTTGAACTCCTCGTCCTCGACCGCGATGAACTTGCCGCCCAGGCTCTCCACCTGCTCCTTGGCCGCCGGCCGCACATCGGTCGCCGACACCACCGCGCCGAGCCGCCGTGCGGTGGCCACCGCCTGCAGCCCCGCCACGCCCGCGCCCATCACGAACACCCGCGCCGCCGGTACCGTGCCCGCCGCCGTCATCATCATCGGGAACGCCCGGCCGAACTCGCCCGCCGCATCCACCACCGCGCGGTAGCCGGCGAGGTTGGCCTGGCTCGACAGCACGTCCATCACCTGCGCCCGGGTGATGCGCGGCATCAGCTCCATCGCGAACAGCGAGGCCCCGGTCGCCGCGATCGCACCGAGTTCCGCCTCGTGGCCGTAGGGATCGGCGATCGCGATCACCAGCGCCCCCGGCTTCACGCCCGCAAGCTCCCCAGCCTCCGGCCGGCGCACCGCCAGGATCACGTCCGAGCCACTGATCGCCTCGGCATTGGAGGGCACGATCGTCGCCGCCACCGCCGCATAGTCCGCGTCCAGGATCCCCGACCGCAGCCCCGCCCCCGACGCCACCACAACCTCGGCCCCCAAGGCCGCAAACCGCTTCGCCGTGTCCGAAGACAAGGCTACCCGTGGCTCCAAATCAGAGCTCTCTTTGACAACCGCTATCCGCATGGCTGGGCTCAGGAAGTGACAATGAGAAGGAACAGCAGGACCAGCAGCACGGCGCCCATGAGGCCCGGACGGCCGGTCTGCGAGGCGAGGCCAATGGAGGTCGTCACCAGGACCGCCAGCGTGCCGATGGTGAACAGACCCCAATGGCCGTTCACCCCGCCAATGGCGAGCGACACCATCAGGCTGACCAGAGCGAGGGTGCTGACGAGGGTCAGCTTGGTGAAGAAGGCATAGGTGCCTTCGTGTTCGGCATAGTCGTTGCCGTCAGCCGTGGCGTATTCCGGCGCTCCGTGATCGGCCATGACGACCCCTCCTTATGGATAAGTGTGGCAGACCGCTTTAACGGAAGAGATGGCGCCCGGCAACGGCGAACGGCCGCTCCGTCAGGCGAGTCCGGCCTTCGCCAGCGCGGCGCCTTGACGCGCTGCGACTTTCTGCACCGAAAAATCGGCGATTGCCGCTTCGAACAAGCGGTGGAAGTTCAATTCCGCCTTGAGGTGCAGGAACACTCCGCCGAGCCCGATGGCGGCGCGGTCCATGAAGACGAATTCGCGCGGCACCGTCACCGGCCCCTTCTCCTTCAGCGCCCTGTGCACCCGGAACGCCTCGCGCCGGCCATATTCGCCCGGCGCCACGCCGTCGGCGATGGTGCGCACCCGGTCGTCGAGCAGTGGGCCATAGATGAAGCGCGCCCAGATGTTGAGCACATCGATCAGCTCGCGCTTCAGGCCCTGGAAGCCCCAGGTCTCATAGGCATGGACGACGCGGGCATCATCGCCGCGCTTCAACCCCTCATAGAGATCGACCACGCCACCGACAAAGGAGGGCGGGAAGATGCGGATGCAGCCATAATCGAGCAGATTGATGCCGCCCGCCGCGCCATCATCCTCGAACACCGTGTAGTTGCCGAGATGCGGGTCGCCATGGATAGTGCCGAAGCGGCTGAAGGGCAGCCACCACGCTGCGAACATTGCCTGCGCGATGCGGTTGCGCACTTCGAGGCTCTCGCCGGTGAATTCCAGCAGCCGCCGGCCTTCCAGCCAGTCGAGCGTCAGCAGCCGCCCGGTGGACAGCTCCGGCCAGACCCGCGGCACCCGTACGCCCGCCTCGTCCGCCAGCATGTGGGCATAGAGCGCGGCATGCTTGGCCTCGCGACGATAATCCAGTTCCTCGCGCACCCGTTCGCCGATTTCCTTGGCGATTTCGCGGGTGTCGATGGCCGGATCCATGCGCCGATGCAGCGCGAAGATGAAATCGAGCTGGCCGAGGTCCGCCTCCACCGCCGACTGCATATCCGGATACTGCAGCTTCGCCGCCAGCGGCCGGCCGTCGAGCGAGGTGGCGCGGTGCACCTGGCCCAGCGAGGCGGCGGCAGCCGGCTCGCGCTGGAACGAGCCGAAGCGCCCCATCCAGTCGGCGCCAAGCTCGGCCATCATGCGGCGCTTCACGAAGGCCCATCCCATGGGCGGCGCCTCACTCTGCAATTTGGCGAGCTCGACGGCATATTCCGGCGGCAGCGCTTCGGGAATGGTCGCCATCAGCTGGGCGACCTTCATGATCGGGCCTTTCAGGCCGCCGAGCGCGCTGGCGAGCGCCGCGGCATTGCTGCCGCGCTGGCCCTCCAGACCGAACAGCCTTGTGCCGGCGATACGGGCGGCGACGCCGCCGACCTGGGTGCCGACGCGGGCATAGCGGGCGGCGCGGGCGGTGAGACGATTGGCTTCGCGGTCAGTGGGAGGCGACATGGGCGCCATATAGGCACGAAAGCTGCGCCGCCTACAGCAGGCGGTACATGACATTTCAGTCAGCCGCGATCCGCGCCAGGGCGGCCGCCACCGCGTCGCGATGCTCGGTGAGCCCCTTGTAGGCCAGTTGCTCCGGATCGAGCGCGAGGATCTGTTCGCGCAGCGACGCCGCCAGCCGCGCACCTTCCGGGTGGCGGCGGAAGGCGTCGAACGGATCGACATGGATGCGCACGGTGAACAGGATGTCGCCGCTTGCCGGCAGGCGCCGCAAAGTCTGCCGCTCGACCCGGACAAAGGCCTCGGGCGCAAGGTCGTCCTCATTGAACCAGTCGCGCGGGCGTTCCTTGGATTCCGGATGGTGCAGTTCGTCATCCGGAAAGATCGACCAGTTCACCCGCCACACCGGCTGCTCGACCTTCAGATTGTCGAAGATGCGGTTCATCACCCGGGCAAGCTTGTCCGGATAGCCGGGCACCGCAGCGTGCAGCGCATCGAGCGACTGGCCGAACTTCTCGGTGAGCGACCAGGCGGAGGGAAAGCACAGCACCCCCGCCACCAGCCGGTAGCCGCCCTCGCCGGCACGCATCATCAACAGGTCGTCCGAGACGAGGCGTGCCGCGGTAACGAGTGGCGCCTCGCTGGGATCGTCGAGATCGATCACCGCCCCGGCTGGGGCGATGACGATGCGGCTGCCGTCGCGCCGGTAGATGTCCGGCTGGCGCGCCACCACATGCTCCGCGATCAGCGCCAGCGCTTCGCGCTGCGCCTCGCTTGTACCGGGCTCCTCGCGCATGACGACGTCGCGGTGCGATGCCAGCAGCTGGTCCTTCTGCTGCAACGTCGCCACGAGCCGACGATCGGGCTCGATCCAGTCGGCGAGGTCGAGCGGCGCCAGCCCAACGGTGAAGGGCTTGCGCGATCCGTCATAGGGCGTGTGGCGCAGATCTTCGTCAGGATCCTCTGCAAACCCTTCCGTCAGGCTCATGCCGCTTCCATCGCCTCCAGCTCGACGATCATGCGCTCGATCAGCGACAGGCCGGTCTGCCAGAACGCCGGATCACGGGCATCGAGGCCGAACGGCGCCAGCAATTCGGAATGATGCTTGGTGCCGCCGGCTGAGAGCATGGCGAAATAACGCTCGGCGAAGCCCTCGGACGACTGCTCGTAGACCGCATAGAGCGAGTTCACCAGGCAGTCACCGAAGGCGTAAGCGTAGACATAGAATGGCGAATGGATGAAGTGGCCGATATAGACCCAGTAATTCTCATAACCCGGGCCGAGGTGGATGCCCTCGCCGAGGCTCTCGGCCTGCACTTCCTTCCAGATCGTGCAGATGCGCTCGGCGGTCAGTTCGCCCTGCTTGCGCTCGGTGTGGATGCGGCGCTCGAATGTATAGAAGGCGATCTGCCGGACCACGGTGTTGATCATGTCCTCGACCTTCGAGGCCAGCATCGCCTTGCGCGCCGCCTTGTCGGGCGCCGCCGCCAGCAGCCGGCGGAAGGTCAGCATCTCGCCGAACACCGAGGCGGTCTCGGCCAGCGTCAGCGGCGTCGGCGCCATCAGCGCGCCGTTCGGCGCCGCCAGCACCTGGTGCACGCCATGGCCGAGTTCATGGGCGAGCGTCATCACGTCCCGCGGCTTGCCCATGTAATTGAGCAGCACATAGGGGTGCGCGGACGGCACGGTCGGATGGGCGAACGCACCCGGCGCCTTGCCCGGCCGCACCCCGGCGTCGATCCATTGCCGGTCGAAGAAGTCGCGGGCAATCTCCGCCATGCGCGGCGAGAAGGTGGAATAGGCGCCCAGCACGGTGTCGCGCGCCTCGTCCCAGGCAATCGGGCTGGTGTCGACCTTGGGCAGCGGCGCATTGCGGTCCCAATATTCCAGCTTCTCCTTGCCGAACCACTTGGCCTTCAGCTTGTAGTAGCGATGCGCAAGGCGCGGGTGGGCCTCGTTCACGGCGGAGACCATCGCATCGACCACCTCACGCTCGACCCGGTTGGCGAGGTGCCGTGAATCCGTGATGTCCTCGAAGCCGCGCCAGCGGTCGGAAATCTCCTTGTCCTTGGTGAGCGTGTTGGTGACGAGGGTGAACAGCCGCAGATTCTCGCCGAACACCTTGGCGAGCGCCTCGGCGGCCTCGCGGCGCTTGGCCTCTTCCGGCTCCTGCAGCAGGTTCAGAGTCTGCTCCAGCGGCAGCGACTGGCCGCCGACCTCGAAGCGCAGGCCGGCAATGGTCTCGTCGAACAGCCGGTTCCACGCGCCGCGGCCGGTGACGCCCTTCTCGTGGAACAGCTGCTCGATGCGGTCTTCCAGCTGGTAGGGCTTCTCGCGGCGGACATCCTCGATCCAGGGCCGGTACTTGCCGAAGCCCGGGAATTCAAGAGCCGCGTCCATCGCGGCATCGTCGAGCCGGTTCAGCTCCAGCGTGAAGAACAGCAGGTGGGTCGAGGCGTCGGTCAGCTTCTCCTGCACGTCGCCGTAGAATTTCGCCCGCACCGGATCGGTGGTGTCGCCGGCATAGACCAGGCCGGCATAGGAATAGATGCGGCCGAGCAGATCCTCGATCTTCTCATAGCGCGACACCGCGGCCGCCATTTGCGGACCAGCGCCCTCGCCGGTGATGCGGCGCTCCAGCGTGCCCTTGTAATCGGTCTCGAACGCGGCGCACTCGGTGGCGGCGCGCTCCATGTCCGCCTTCAGTTCGGGGGCATCGAGGCCGTCATAGAGATCGGTGAGGTCCCATTGCGGCAGCAGGCCGAGGCCGGGAAGCGCGGCAGCCTCCGCCGGAGCGGCGTTGGCGGCGGGAAACGGCGAGCGCGAGGCGGGCAAACGGGACATGACAACTCCGGGGAAGGCAGGCAGGACCCAACAGATATCGTGCCAAGCCGCAACGGATCAACGTTGCCCCTGTCGAATTCGCCGGGCCGGCGGCCTGAAACGGGGAACGTCCGGAATGTGACCGCCATCACAGAACCCGGTGGCGGCACGGCCTAACCTCATCATCAGTTCCGGACAGGACCGGAACCTGATCTCGGGGAGACGAACATGACCAGGACCCACACCGCACCGCGGATGGAATCCGGCAAAGGCGTGCTTTCGATGATTCATGCGGTGTTTCACGGCTTCCGCTTCGAGCGTGCCGAGGAACCTCAGACCGCCGCCCCGCCGCGCCAGGCGACGGAGATCGATATCGCCCGCGCCGAACTGATGGTGGCGGCGATCCACGCGCGCTCCGTCAAGAGAATGAACTGATCACCGCGCGGCCGTTCATCCTGTGACGGCCGTGCCTGCTAGGACGACTTGCCTGCTAGGACGACTTGCCTGCTAGGACGACTTGCCCGCCGCACGCGGTAGTACGAACTGCTCGATAGCGTGGGCAACACCGTCCTCGTCATTGCTTGTGGTGACGAAGTTCGCCTGTCCCTTCACCGCATCCGAGGCATTGCCCATGGCGATGGAGAGCCCCCCGACTTCGAACATCGGCAGGTCATTGACCATGTCGCCGATCACCGCAACCTCGTCGAGCGGCACCCCGAAATGGGCGGCGAAGGCTCGCACCGCATAGCCCTTGGTCGGTGCCAGGCGGGGAGGTCGAGATAATAGTTCTGCGAGCGCCGCGCCGAGGCGCCATCCCCGAGCAGGCCTTGCAGCTCGGCCTCGCAGGCCGCCAGCATCTCGAAATCCGACGAGGATCCCACGATCTTGCCGGCTCGGGCGATATGGTCGCCGAAATCGCTCACCACGGTCGGCTGGAACTGCACCGTGCGGATTTCCCGGGCGACATAGCTGTTGTCCGGATCGGTGATGTACCACTCATTGTCGGCGAACACCCAGATATACGCGCCGCGCGCCTTCATCACCTCGGTGCCGGTTCGCGCCGCATCGAGCTTCACATAGTGTTCCTCCACCGGGGTGTAATCGGCGCGCACGATCGAGCCGCCATTGAAGCCGCCGAACAGCTCCAGCTTGAGCGGCTCGATCAGCAGTTTCATGCCACGCGGCGGGCGGCTCGACACAGCCGCGAACGGCACGCCCGCCTCGCGCAGCCGCCGCACCGCCTCGACCGTTGCCGGCGCCACCTGCTTGTCGTGGTTCACCAAAGTGCCGTCGACGTCCGATACCATGAGCGAGATGCGCTGGGACGGCGCCCTCAAGGTCGGGCTTTCGGATACGCTCATGGTGCGGGTTCCCTTTCCAGCGGCAGCCACTGGAAGCCGTCCTGCGCCAGCATGACGTCGGACATTGCCGGTCCGCTGCTGCCGGCGGAATAGAATTGCACGTCGTCATCACCGGCAGAGACCGCCTCTATGATCGACTCTACCGCTTCCCAGCCGGCCTCGATGGTGTCGGCGCGCTGGAACAGCGTCGGGTCGCCGCACAGGCAGTCATAGATCAGCGTCTCATAGCCGGTGGACGGCGCCGCCTTGAAATAATCGGCGTATTTGAAGTCCATCTCGACATCGGAAAGCCGGACCTTGCGGCCCGGCACCTTTGCGGCAAAGCGCAGCGAGATGCCCTCGTGCGGCTGCACATGGATCACCAGGAGGTTCGGCTTGAGCGCCGCCGGCATGTTGCGGAACAGCACGCCGGGCGCCCGCTTGAACTGGATGGCGATCTCGGTGCGACGCGTGGCCAGGGCCTTGCCGGTGCGCACATAGAAGGGCACGCCGTTCCAGCGCCAGCTGTCGACGAAGCATTTGAGCGCGACATAGGTCTCGGTGCGGCTGTTCGAGGCGACGTCGTTCTCGGCGCGATAGTCCTTGACCGGCTGCCCATTGACGAAGCCCGCCCGATACTGGCCACGCACCGCCGTGCCGATGGCGTCGCTCGGCTTGATGTGGCGGATCGCCTCGATCACCTTGGTCTTCTCGGTGCGCACCGCATCGGCGTCGAACGAGTTCGGCGGCTCCATCGCGGTCATGGCGAGGAGCTGGAACATGTGATTCGGCACCATGTCACGCAGCGCGCCGGTGGCGTCGTAGAAGCGCCCGCGCTGCTCCACGCTCACCGTCTCGGCCGCGGTGATCTGCACGTGGTCGATGTATTCCTTGCTCCAGATCGGCTCGAATATGCCGTTGCCGAAGCGCAGCGCCATCATGTTCTGGACCGTTTCCTTGCCGAGGAAATGGTCGATCCGGTAGATCTGCCGTTCCGCCGCCACAGCGAGCAGCCGTGCGTTGAGCGCCTTGGCGGACGGCAGGTCGGTGCCGAACGGCTTCTCCACCACGATGTGGCGGAACGCCGTGTCGTCTTCCTTCAGCAGCCCGGCGGCGCCGAGCTGCTCGGAGATGGTGCCGAAGAAGCGCGGCGCCACCGCGAGGTAGAACACCGCATTGCCGGTGATCTTGGCCCGCTCCGCCAGCCGCTCGCCGATGCCGCCATAGGTCTGCGGATCCTCGAAATCGCCGGTGATGTAGCTGACCCGGCTCATCAGCCAGGACCAGGTATCGCCGCTGGTATCACACACCCCCGGCAGGCTCGCCGCCGCCTCGGTGAGATAGGCGCGGTACTCCTCGTCGCTGGACGGCGTGTGATCGACGCCGAAAATGGCGAAGCCGTCGTCCAGCACGCCCTCGTGCGCAAGATTATAGAGCGAGGGCAGCAGCAGGCGCTTGGTCAGGTCGCCGGACGCACCGAAGATGAACAGCGTGGAGGCCGGTGCCGGCGCGGTATCCGGCGCCAGCACCTTCTGCCCGAGGACGACGTTCTCGCTCCCCATCGCTCAGTTGCCCGGCTTCTGTTCGACATGGCCGCCGAACTGGAAGCGCATGGCGGAGAGCATCTTCTCGCCGAAGGTATGGTCCTGGCGGGAGCGGAAGCGGGTATAGAGCGCCGCGGTCAGCACCTCGGCGGAGACCGCCTCCTCCACCGCCGCCATCACCGTCCAGCGGCCTTCGCCGGAATCCGCCACTTCGCCGGAGTAATTGGTGAGCTCCTCATTCTGCGCCAGTGCGATCGAGGTGAGGTCGAGCAGCCAGGAGGAGATGACGCTGCCGCGGCGCCATACTTCGGCGATGTCCGGCATGTTGAGCGTATAGCGCTCATTCTCCGGCAGCTCGGTTGAAGACTTGTTCTTGAGGATGTCGAAGCCCTCGGCATAGGCCTGCATCAGGCCGTACTCGATGCCGTTATGGACCATTTTGACAAAGTGTCCCGCACCCGCCGGCCCGGCATGGATATAGCCCTGCTCGGCGCGGTGATCGCGGCCCTCGCGGCCGGGGGTCAGCGGGATGTCGCCCTTGCCGGGCGCCAGCGTGGCGAAGATCGGATCCAGATGATCGACCGCCTGCTTGGTGCCGCCGATCATCATGCAATAACCGCGCTCCAGGCCCCACACGCCGCCGGAGGTGCCGACGTCGACATAGTGGATGCCCTTGGGCTCCAGGCTCGCGGCGCGGCGGATGTCGTCCTTGTAGAAGCTGTTGCCGCCATCGATGATGATGTCGCCGGGCGATAGGATCTCCGCCAGCGCGGTGACGGTCGCCTCGGTTGGGCCGCCGGCGGGCAGCATCACCCACACCGCGCGCGGCGCGGTGAGCTTGGCGACCACGTCGGTGAGGTCGGCGGCGCCCGTCATGCCTTCACCGGCAAGCTCGGTCACCGCACCGCTATTGCGGTCCCAGACAACACAGGAATGACCAGCCTGGGTTAGGCGCCGCGCAATATTCCCACCCATGCGGCCGAGGCCGATGACACCGAGCTGCATATTCCACTCCCTGATCCGGTCGTCCCACTCGAACGCCCCGCGGCTAGCCGCCGGTGCGCCCGAAACGAATGCGCTGTTGAAACCTCAAGATAGCGATCGGCATGGAATACCGCGCGAAGTTCACAGCTCGATTACCGAATTCGTAAATCGTCCGGCGCCGAAGCAGAAGCGGCGATTGACCGTTTGCTGAATCTTTCGCAACGTTCGTGAACCGGGCGGCGCCAACCGCCTGCGAAACCGGAAAGGTCGAACCCGTGAAACGCGCGGGTCTCATTGTGGTGCGGACGCCGACTCATCGCCGTCGCGAGCATCACTCCATCTTTACCGTAAGATAGTCCAAACGTTGCGCGGGTGTCGCCACCCGCCGCAGATGCATTCGATCGTCCGTTCAAGGACGACGCAAGGGGAGGCAAGCCGATGACGGAAACCAACGCCCAAGTGCCGCCCGGCGGTCCCGGCATGCCCGCCCGCTGGACCTCGAGCGCCAAGAGCGGCGTCGGCACCGCCAAGACTGCGGCGAGCCGCATCTGGTTCACGCTCAGCCACGGCATATTGAACGAGATCTATTATCCGCGGGTCGACACCGCCTGCACTCGCGATTTCGGCTTCATGGTCGCCGGACCGGACAATTACTTCGCCGAGGAAAAGCGCGACACCGAGCACGAGATCGCGATTCTCGAGCACGGCGTGCCCGCCTATCATCTTATGAACACGGCGCGCGATGGGCGCTGGCGCATCGAGAAGCAGATCCTCGCCGACCCGATGCGTGAATCGCTGCTGCAGCAGATCTCCTTCGAGGCGCTCATCGGCGACGTATCGGACTATCGGCTCTTCGGCCTGCTCTCCCCGCACCTTGTCAATGCCGGAGCCGACAACACCGCCTGGGTCGGCGACTACAAGGGCAACCCGATGCTGTTCGCCACCGGCCGCTATGGCGTGTCGGTCGCGCTCGCCTCCTCCGTGCCGTGGAAGGCGCGCTCGGTCGGCTATGTCGGCACCTCGGACGGCTGGCAGTTGCTCACCCGGAACGGTGCGCTCGACGAAAGCTACCAGCGCGCCGAGAAGGGCAATGTCGCGCTCACCGGGGAGATCGATCTGCCGGCCTGCGATGGGCGGGTGCTGCTCGCGCTCGGCTTCGGCTCGCGGCCGGAGGAAGCCGGCTTCCGCGCTCTTTCCAGCCTCCAGGATGGCTTCGATGCCGCCCGCAAGCACTATGTGCAAGGCTGGCGCGCGTGGCAGAGCCCGCTGCTGCCGCTCGACCGGCCGGAAGGCCCCTCGAACATCAACACCTATCGCGTCAGCACCACGGTGCTGGCGACCCACCAGCCCAATTCCTTCCCCGGCGCCATCATTGCCAGCCTCTCCATCCCCTGGGGCTTCAACAAGGGCGACGAGGATCTCGGCGGCTACCACCTGGTCTGGCCGCGCGACCTCGTGGAGAATGCCGGCGGCCTGCTCGCCGCCGGCGCGGTGGACGACGCCAAGGCGGTGCTGAATTATCTCGCCACCATCCAGGAAGCCGATGGGCACTGGTCGCAGAATGTCTGGCTCGACGGCGTGCCCTACTGGGGCGGCGTACAGATGGACGAATGCGCCTTTCCGATCCTGCTCGCCGACATGCTCCGGCGCGGCGGGCATTTCTCACTCGCGGAGTTCGAGCGCTACACACTGATGATCGAGCGCGCCGCCAGCTTCGTGGTGCGCAACGGGCCGGTCACCGGGCAGGACCGCTGGGAGGAGGATGCCGGCTATTCCCCCTTCACCCTCGCCGTCGAGATCGCGGCGCTGCTCGCCGCCGCCGACATGATGGAGATGACCGGCAAGCGCGGGCAGGCGCATTATCTGCGGGAGACCGCCGACAGCTGGAACGACGAGATCGAGCGCTGGACCTTCGCCACCGGCACCGAGCTCGCCGAGAAGCTCGGTATCCGCGGCTATTATGTCCGCGTCGCCCCGCCGGAGACCGCCGACGCCGCCTCCCCGCTCGACGGCTTCGTGCCGGTGAAGAACCGCCCGCCATCGGATACCAACCGCCCGGCCGCCCAGCTCATCAGCCCGGACGCGCTGGCTCTGGTGCGCTTCGGCCTGCGCGCGCCGGACGACCCGCGCATCCTCGACACCGTCAAGGCGATCGACGCCATATTGCGGGTGGAACTGCCGCAGGGCCCGGTCTGGTATCGCTATAATGGCGACGGCTATGGCGAGCATGAGGACGGCTCGGCCTTCGACGGCACCGGCATCGGCCGCGCCTGGCCGCTGCTCACCGGGGAGCGCGCGCATTATGAGCTCGCCGCCGGCCGCCATGAGCGCGCCGAGCAGCTATTGGTGACGCTGGAGGATTCCGCCGGCCCCGGTGGATTGCTGCCCGAACAGGTGTGGGACAGCGACGACATCCCGGCGCGCGAACTGTTCCGCGGCCGTCCCTCCGGCAGTGCCATGCCGCTGGTCTGGGCCCATGCCGAGCACATCAAGCTGCTGCGGTCGCTGCGCGACGGGCGGGTGTTCGACATGCCGCCGCAGACCGTGCAGCGCTACCAGAAGGACAAGGTGACCTCGCCGCGCCGGCTGTGGCGCTTCAACCAGAAGCTCCGCTCGCTGCCCGCCGGCCGCGCGCTGCGCATCGAATTGCCGGCCCCGGCGCTGATCCACTGGACGCTCGACGGCTGGAACACCGCCCACGACACCACGACCACCACCAACGGTTTCGGCATCAATCTCGCCGACCTCCCCACCGTGAAGGCCGACGAAGGCAAGCATCTGCGCTTCACCTTTTACTGGCTGGAGGCCGAGCGGTGGGAGGGCACCGATTTCGAGGTCGCGGTCGACGATGAAGGCTCGCTCTTCCATGGGGCGAAGCACGGATACAAGGGCCATCATGTCAGCCGGCGCGATGCCGAGCCGGCCGAGACCTGATCATCAGACAAGCCAAGGGAGCGGAACGTGGCGGGTACAGGCAAGGCAGGCATTCTCGCCGTCGACATCGGCGGCACCGGGCTGAAATGTGCGGTCATCGACGATGAGGGCGGGATGCTCTCCGAGCGGGCGCGGGTGGAGACGCCCCATCCCTGTCCGCCGCAGGTGCTGCTCGACGCCTTTGCCGGCATGGTGAAGCCGTTCCCGGCGTTCGACCGCATCGCCATCGGCTTCCCCGGCGTGGTACGCGACGGCAAGGTGCTGACGGCGCCAAATCTCGGCACGCCGGATTGGGCGGGCTTCGCGCTCGCCGACGAAATGTCGAAGCGCCTCGGCGGCCACCCAGCCCGCCTGATCAACGACGCCGAGATGCAGGGCCTCGCCGTCGTCTCCGGCAAGGGGCTGGAACTGGTGGTGACGCTCGGAACCGGCGTCGGCACCGCGCTGTTCCGCAATGGCGCGCTGATGCCGCACATGGAACTGGCGCACCATCCGATCCATGACGACAAGACCTATGACGAATATCTCGGCAATGCGGCGCTCGAGGAAAAGGGCAAGAAGCACTGGAACGAGCGCCTCGAGAAGGTGATCGGCGTGCTCTACACGCTGCTGCACTATGACCGCCTCTACTTCGGCGGCGGCAATGCCAAGAAGGTCACGCTGAAGCTGCCCGAGAACGTCACCATCGCCTCCAACGACGCCGGCCTGAAGGGCGGCGCGGAGCTGTGGAGGGCGCGGGGGTAGAATCCTCCCGGGCTTGCAGCGAATTGCCAGGAGGGCTGCCCGCCTGGCAGGTATCGGCTCGCGCGTGATTCCCTGAGCACCTGTCGAGCGTGTCTGGCAAGCAACCCCTCTCCATTGACGCACGAACGCCAAACATGCTCGCTATGGTTCGGTCGGAATTGGGAGACTACTTGGATGTACACTCGGCTCCTTGCGGGCGCAGCAGCGCTGCTGACCATTACGTCTGTCGTTCACGCCAAGACACCGGGCGATGTCGCCGACCTGGTCGGTTCACGCGCCCCCGGCGCCGAGAGCCAGATGCAGGCGCGCGGCTATGTGGATGTGAAGAACAATACGTGGTGGAACGCCAGCACCAACACCTGCGTCCGCGTCCATGTCTCGCAGGGCAATTATGCGGGCATTTCGCAGGTCAAGGCGTCGACCTGCGGTCAGGGCGCCGGCGGCGCGACAGCGTGCCCGCCCGATCTGTCACAGGCAGACCTGTCCAAGCACCCAGGCTGCAGCCTTTAGTGGCTGGGCCGGGCGTCCGGCCAGTTCCGCTCCCCTGATCGCATCTTCGACTGATGCGTCGAGCCAGTCCTGTCGGGCGGGGCGAAAAAATCGATGCCGATCGTATCATCCGTGCACACGAACTCATGCGACGCATCCGTGCCGGGCCGGAAGCGCTGAGATAGATGATGTTGTGCGATACTTGGAGTATCGACGTTTTCGCGTCGATGCTCCAGACGGTGAGTACGCGTCCAACGTCACCATAGGTCGCAAGACGCCGACCGCCGATTGGCCGTCCGCGAGCTCCAAACTCGCCACCGCTAGCTGTTCGCTCAATCCGATGGATCGGTAAAAATCTGCCAGATTCTCTTGGCGCAATCGACGATTTGCTCAGACGATGATGCGATGTCGCCACCCCCTGCGCCTAACCTTAGAGCATTGCGCCGAGTGGCTTCGGCTTGAACAATTATTGCCGTAAGCGCATCAGCAATCTTGCCGTGCGTATTGCGATCAACGGACGACGGAGTGAAAGCAGCGCAGTCCTCGTGCGCCTGAGATTCAGGTCGAACTCGGCAAAATGGCGAGTTAGCTTTGATTGCCGTAACCGTGCCCGACGCGCTCGGGTGGATAGGCGGAGCCGGGGATACCAGGTTGCAATGTTTCATGTGGGCGAGGCCCCAATACTGAGTTGAGGCTTTAACGTATCGGCCTTCTCACATCACGGGTGTAAAACGTTGCAAATTGTGGATGCACACGCGCGGTATGCAGGTCAGTCACCGCGCTTGCGCCTGGGAGATTACGGGCGAGAGGAAAGCGGGTTCACACCGGTTGCGCGGATTGCGATGATTTCTCTCGCTGCCCGTTGATGCAGGGGCAATTCCCGCGGCATCGATCTTCCCAATGTCCCCCCAGGCCGCGCTATCTCTCTCTTAGGCCTCGGCGAACCTTCAACTCCAATTCGCCAAACTTCACAATATTTGTGGCCGCCTCCAAGGCATCTGTTAGCTCAATTACCTCGTTCAACAATGGCTGGTCCGCGCCGCCTTCGAACCTGTCGATCAGCGGCGTGAGCAGAGCCTTGGCCTCTCGGGCGCGGTTCTGTCGCTGCCATAGACGCGCGAGACTCATCGCGGCCTTGATCTCCCAAAAGAAAGAGTCTTGTTCCCGCGCCAGATTCAAGGCGGTCATAAGTTGTTGCTCCGCCACATCTACGGCGTCGGGCCCGCCCTTCAACGCGGCAAACTCCCCGGAAAGCCGCCAAAGTTCAGGAGCAAACCAGCCTTCTTCATTCTGCTTTGAGCGCGCGAGGGCGTCTTCGAGGCAGGAGTTGGCCCGCTCGAACTCACCGACCTCGGCCAAAGTCTGAGCATACTCGGCCAGGAAGAAAATATAGTAGACACCGTAGCCAATATTCCGCAGCCGACCGAGAGCGTCGCCTAAACTCTTTAAACCCGCGGAACTGTCTCCTTCCCGAATCTTGAGGACAGCGGTGAAGCACTGCCCCCAAACCTGCCAGAACTCGATCGCGTCTCGCGCGGACTCCTCGACGAGCATGGTGACGAACCGGCGAGCTCGGACGAGGTCGTTGGCGAACAGCGCAACTGGGCATGCCGCCTGAACAAGAACTTGGCAGAGGGTGAGCCGGTCGTCAGCGCCTTCGGCACTTGCGACGATGTCGTCGACTTCGGCGATGGCTGCATCGAAGGAACCTTGCAACCAGAGGATCCGGGCGAGGAAACACCGACCCGTCGCCTTCTGCTCAAATACGAAGCGGATGATTTGGGAACCCGCAATGGGAGCGACGTAGCCCTTGACCATCAGTTCGAGATATCGCCGAGCTTCCGTCTGCCGGCCAAGCAAGTGGAGAATATAGCCGATCATGCGGTAGCCGATATAACTGTCATTCAGGTCGCTTCGCCGGGCTGCGACGTCTGCGAAGCGATGTGCCAGAGCCAAGGCTTCCCTGAACCGGCTCTGATTGAGGAGGCCGGACCACAGACCCCACAGGGCACGCAACTGGTAGTCCGTGTCGTCGATGCTCTCGGCGAGTTCAAGTGTCCGCTCCCAGGCAGTGCGGGTTTCGTCGACCTGCCCCCTGATCTGCATCAGCGACCAGGCAAGCACGGCCTGCAGACGCATCTGGCTGTGTGGATCCCGGTTTGAGCCACCGCTCGCAAGGGCCAGGCGTGTCTGCTGATGAGCTTCGGCAATAAGCTGAAGCTGGAACCAGAGCGGCACCGCACCAAGCGCGAGCGCCACCCCGATCTCCGCGTCTCCGCTTGGCGAGAACGCCCATTCCAAAGCCGCGCGCACGTTGTCGATCAAATGCCAATGATCGTGAATCCACGCCGGCGCCGGTTGGATCTCCCAACCCAAATTCGCTTTGCGAAGGGCCTCCCCGAAAATCTCTGCGTGCCGGCGCCGCAACAGTGCGGCTTTGCCGCTCTCCGCCAGCTTCACGGCGGCATAGGCCCGAGTCGTGTCGAGCAGCCGGTAGTGCGCCTGTTGACTGCGCACGTCGGCGGCGATCAGCGACTTCTCAACGAGATTAGCGACGGCATTTACGATCTCGGCGTCCGTAGCCTCGTCGTCTGCAATGATGGCCACCGCATCGTCCATGGTGAAATTGCCGACCAGAATCGCTAGCTGTCTTAGGACGAGCTGTTCGAAGGCCGGAAGGAGTGCATAGCTCCAATCAAGCAGCGTGCTCAGCGTCTGATGTCGGCGGAGCGCCGTTCGGCGCCCCTGGAGTTGGAGACGGAAACGGTCGTCGAGTCGGCTTGCCAGGCCGGCAACGCCCAAGCCTTCGACACGACCCGCCGCGATCTCGATCGCAAGCGCGATGCCATCCAATCTGCGGCAGAGATCGGCGACTACGGGTGCTTCTGCGTCGGTGAACTGAAAGCCGTCAAAACTTGCTGCGGCCCGCTCGACAAATAATTGCACCGCCGGGTACGCGAGGGCCTCCGCGCTTGAAATGCTCGCCGCCGGTGGAGGCACATCGAGTGGCGATAATCGATGAATGCGCTCCCCCTTGACGCGCAGCGGCTCCCGGCTAGTGGCGAGAATGTGAAGCCCGTCGCCCCCACTGCTGAAAAGCTGTTCAGCCAGGGGCGAAGCGGTCTCGATAACGTGTTCGCAGCTGTCGAGAAGGAGAAGCAGTCGGCGTGATCGCGTTGCGGCGATTAAGCTCTGCATCGGCGATTCTGAGCGCAGGCCGACGCCAAGCGCGGCGGCGACCGCTGCAGGGACTAGTTGCGGATCGCTAAGCGCGGACAAGTCAACGAAGCAGACGCCGTCGCTGAAGCTGCTCAGCATTTCATACGCGACGCCGACGGCCGCGGTCGATTTGCCAATGCCGCCCGGCCCGACAAGCGACACGAAACGCTGTTCTCTCAACAGCGCGGCCACGAGTTGGACAGTCTCGCTGCGGCCGACGATGCGGGTGGGAGCCGGGGGCAGGCCCGAATTGTCGGAGTTCGGCTCCGGCGGTATCTCCCGGACCCGGGCAGCATTCGATCGTTCCACAGGGCAGACGAAGGAGTAGCCGCGGCCCGGGATGTTTACGATGTATCTGCGCCCGTCGTGGCCGTCCCCGAGCGCTCGCCTAAGGGCTCCGATATGTACCCTGAGGTTGGCCTCTTCCACGAACGTATCCGGCCACGCACGTTGAATTAGCTGCGTCTTATTAATGACCTCGCCCTGATGATCGAGAAGGGCCAGCAGAATCGCCCGCGCCCGGCTTCCGAGGCTGACGGGAGTTTCGCCCTCCACCAGGAGCTGCCGCCCTGGGAAGAATGTGAAGGGCCCAAAGGACAGCTGCCCGACTGAAGCTGCGTCCCGCTCAATCACCGCGTTTCCACTAGTATCATCAATGTGCCTGGAACTCTTGGCGCCTTATATCACTCGGATCGGATGCGCGCGACGGACTGCGCCTGAAGACGTAGGGTCATGTCACCCCTAGGCTTCGGCGAAGACCGCGCACCATATACCTCTGGAATCCGCAGAATATGAACAGTACGGGCAGGCTTGCCATGAGAACGGCCCCCATGACGTCCGGCCAGTCGACTGCATATCTCCCAGCGGTCAGCGCGTTGACCTGGAGCGGAAGCGTGAAATTGGCCGGGCTCCGCAGCAGCGTGAGCGCTAGCACGAATTCGTTGAACGCGGTGATGAAAGCGAAGGTCGCCGTTACCGCCACAGCGGGCAGAGAGAGGGGGAGTGCGACCGACCAGATTATTCGCAGCCGCGATGCTCCGTCGAGCCGCGCCGCCTCTTCGATCTCTATGGGAATCGCGTCAAAATAGCCGCGGAGCATCCAGACGGCAAACGGCACTTGGAAGGCCGAATAGAGCAACACCAGCGCGAGCCGGGTGTCCGTGAGGCCCAATCCTGAAACCATTTGCGAAAGGCCCAATACAAGCATGATGGGTGCGAGCATCTGTGAACCGAGGAGGACCTCGGAAGCTGCGCGCTTTCCCCGGAAGCGGAAGCGGGAAAGGGCGTATGCCGCAGGCAAAGCGATAAGAGTGGATGCAACAGCGGTCGAAATGGCGACGGTGAGGCTGTTAAGGAGGGATATTCCGAGATCGGTTCTTTGCAGCATGGGCGCCCAGAAGGCGACCGCATCTGCTACATTCCTATCACCGGCGCGATAGATTGTGTGAAGCGCTACAACAAATGGAAGAAGATTCAAGCAGATGAGCGGAAGGAGAGCGAGCCAGGAGACCAAACTTCGCCTAAGCATAGTCTGACCGCTCAATCATACGCAGCATGAGAACGGTCACCACCCCGAGCCCACAAAGCATGACAAGCGAAAGTGCTGCGGCTTCCCCGAGACGGCCAAATGTAAATGCTAACTTATAGAGGTAGGTTATAAGAATATCGGTGCGATGCGCTGGACCGCCCTGCGTGAGGATCCAAATGATCGGAAATGAATTCGTGACGTAAGCGACGTTGAAGATGAGAACGACCCATATGAAGGGCCGAAGCAAGGGCAATGTCAGATATTTCAACTTACCAATGGCGCCTGCGCCCGCTAGGCGGGCCGCATCGTCGAGGTCGGTCGGTATCGAAGATAGTCCAGCAAGAAAGATTACAGTACTAAAGGGCACGGATACCAGAATAGCAATTAAAATCTCGAAGCTGAAACTGAGAGAGGTCGAACCCAGCCATGTGATCGAGGGGTCGGAGAATCCGATCGTGGAGGCCAATCTGTTTACCAGTCCCGCCTCGTCACCAAGAGCGCGCCGCCAGACAACTGCCATCGAGGTTACTGATATTGCCCACGGTGCGAGAATGAGGAACTGGGCCAATCCTCTGCCGAAGAAGGGCCGATTGAGAATTAGCGCGGTCGGTAGCGCGATGAGGATAGTGCCGGCAACCACCGACACGGTCCACAGGCCTGTCCGAAGCGCAATGTCGGGCAGGGCCGGATCTTCGGCCAGGCGTATGAAATTCGCCAACCCTATGTAATCGCCGATCTTACCGAAACGCGATATCTGAGAGACGGACATCCGGACCAGGAGCAGTACAGGTATCAGGGCGATAACTGCAGTCACGATGGCACTTGGGGCAATAAGCAGAAGAAGCGTGTGCCGATTCTGTAGCGCTTCACCATCAAGGCCGAGCGAGGACTTCGTCGATTTGCCGCGCTGCATCGGTCATCGCCTCCGTTGGTGTCCGCTGGCCAAGGTACATGGTCTGTAGAGCGCGAACTGTGATATCCGAGATTTCAGGCCAGCCTTTGACCGTAGGGAAGAAGCGCGCGTATGCGAGCCCGGCTGCGAATGCCGCGATGTCTGGATTGTCCTTGTAATAGCTACTCGCTGCTTCCGAGACTGTGACAGGAAGGAGCCCCTCCGCGCGATCGAACTCGGCGCGATACTTGTCACCGTATAGGAACTGCGCGAACTCCCAGGCGACCTGCTTGTTCTTCGAGGAACTCGACAGCGTCAAGACGTCGGTTACCCCTAGCGTAACCGGCTTGGTCTCGACCGGAAACGGCATGACGGCATAGTGAAGCTTAGGCGCTTCTTCTTTCAGCTGCGGGATCAGCATCGGATAGGTAAAGATAATTCCAATGCGGCCCTCCTTGAAGAGCTTGAAGACATCCTCGCGGCTGTGCGCCGTCGGTGCCGGCTCGGTCGCCTTGTCGTTGATGAGCGACATATAGGCGGTCGCTGCGCGAATGGCCTCTGGAGCCGCGAGGCCGCTCCGTCCGTCCTTCAGGATTTCCCCGCCAAACGCCCAGAGTGCGTAGTAAAAATACGTATCGACCTCGACCTCTTTGCCGGGAAGCCCGAACCCATAGGTGTCAGGTAAGGCGGCGACAAGCCGGGCGGCCTCCTTGAGCGACTCCCATGTCTTCGGCTCGGGTGCGCCTGCCCGGCTGAGGAGATCCGTGTTCACAACCATCGCCCGAGCCGAGGCGGCCGCTGGCAAACCAAGGAGATGGCCATCAACGGTGGCCGGCACCAGGAACGCTGGTATGAACTTCGACTTGAATTCGGGTGTCGCCAACGCATCGAGGGGTTCAAGAAGGCGGTCGGATGCGAGGTCGGACACCCACATGGTCGGAACGATCGCTAGATCGGGTTGATCGCCGCCGCTGATGTCGGTCGTGAGCTTTTGCAGGTAGCTGTCCCACGGGATGACCTCAATTTGGATGCGTGTTCCAGGGTGAAGCGCTTCGAAGTCGCGAGCCGCGCGCTCGAGGAACGGACGTGTAAAGCCGGAGTATTCGCCGGCCGTGAACCGAATATCGGCCGCCCAGGCACCAGAAATCCCGAGCGGGAACGATATAAGCGCAAGCGTGAACAAGGTTCTGACCAGGCGCATCATTGCTATCCCCCCGAGAACAGATGAGCTTAAATATGAAGTTAGCGAGTATGGGCCGCAAAAGAAAGATACTGCAGGCCGCGGCATGCCGCCCACGGTAATGTGCTCTACGGGTGCCGCCCCCTTGCGCTGCAAACGAAACCTTCCATCCCGGCTCGAATGTCTCATCAGCCTCACTTACCAGGAGCGTGCAGAGGCCATGTTCGTCGTCACTGCGATGGCAAGCGGAATTGTAGTGGCTCTCGCCATCGTGATGATTTTCCTGATCGAACTAGCCAGGAACGCGTCGAGGATGAGAATGCACCAAGCGCCAATCTCGACTGTGATCGTAGTGCTCGACGAGAATGATGAGGTCGTATTGGAGCTTCCGGTGGCCGAGGCTCTGACTGTTAATCCAGCCGGCAGGAGGCGCATTGAGGTGGCGGCCGCGACCCTCGATCCAGCATGAGCGCGGGCACCACCGGCTCGTCCGACTCAAGAGCGACTTTGCGGGTGCTGACGATTATGTTCGGCAAGGACGGCCATCACCAAGCCACCAAGCTGATGCGTCTGGCGCCGCGTACGAGATCACGCTACCAGCGACCGCCACGCCTCTCGGCACGGCTTCACAGCGTGAATTTCTATTGTCACCGGTTCATGCCAACCTAACCCCATCTTCCAAAAAGTCTCCCAATCGGCGTTGAACTGGCTGGCGGTGCTTGGGTCCGCAGTTGCTTCACTCCGAAAATGGCGGCTTTATTCTCGAACGGGTGCGGCTAATAATCCGGGCATCCAAAAGGATCCCTGATTTGTCGATCGCAGCGCCGCCAGAAAATGCCGGCCATCGCATTGCCCGCGAGATCACGTTCGGACCCTTTCGCCTTCAACCGGAGCGGCAGCTTCTGCTGGAGGGCGATAAGCCGGTCCGAATTGGTGGCCGCGCGCTCGAGATCCTGATTGCCCTCGTCGAACGGCCGGGTGAACTCCTCGCCAAAGACGAACTGATGGCGCGGGCATGGCCCAACGTCGTAGTCGACGAGGGAAATCTTCGCACCCAGATGGCATTGTTGCGGCGCGCGCTGAACGACGGACGCGCGAGCGCCCGCTACGTGGTCGCCGTGCCCGGCCACGGCTATCGCTTCGTGGCGCCGGTCGCGCACTCGATGCCGCCGACGGCGTTACCGGCCGTCGCGCCCGTCATCGCGGAACGCAGTCAGCGGCTACCCCAGTCGATATCACGGGTGATCGGCCGCGATGGCGTGGTGGCGGACGCGGTCAAGCGTCTCGAACACCGCCGTCTTCTCACGATCGTCGGTCCCGGCGGTATCGGCAAGACGACGGTAGCTCTCACAATCGCCCAGCAAGTGACGGCGGCCTACACCGACGGAGTGTTCTTTATCGACCTTGCGGCGGTCTCGAATTCTATCGCGCTGTCGAGCGTCGTGGCGGCGACGCTCGGGCTCGCCGTGACATCGGACGATCCGATCTCGGAAGTCGTCGATTTCCTGCATAGCCGCCGGGTCCTGCTCGTGCTTGATAGTTGCGAGCACGTCCTTCAGGCAGCCTGCGCCCTCGCCGAGGCGGTCCTGAGCGGCACAACCGACTTGCGCGTGCTCGCCACCAGCCGCGAGTTGCTACGGGCGGAAGGCGAGAACGTTCATCACCTCGAACCGCTCGACACACCGCCGGAAGCGGCAGTCCTGACCGCACGGCAAGCACTCGCCTTCCCGGCGGTCGAGTTGTTCGTCGAGCGTGCAAGGTCGAGCGCCGAAGCCTTCGACGTCACGGACGAGACCGTATGGCTCGTCTCCAGCATCTGCCGCAAGCTTGACGGCATGGCGCTGGCCATCGAACTCGCCGCCAGCCGTGTGGATACGTTCGGTCTGAAAGATCTGGCCTCGCAATTGAACAACCGCTTCCGCCTTCTCATGCGCGGGCGGCGCACGGCCTTGGAACGGCATAGCACTCTGACGGCGGCGCTGGACTGGAGCTACCAGTATCTCGACCCGACCGAGCAGATGGTGCTGCGCCGCCTCGCCGTCTTCGCGGGCGGCTTTACGCTCCAGACAGCGCAAGCAATTGTCATCGGCAAGGAGGACGATGCAGCGGATGTAATCCGGGCGATTGCCGATCTGGTCGCCAAGTCGCTGGTCTCCGTGAATGGCAAAGGCCAAACGCCAATCTACCGCCTGCTGGACACGACACGCGCCTACACCCTGGAGAAGCTGGTCGAGAGCGGCGAGTTCGCCTCAACCGCACGCCGCCATGCCGAACATTATCGCGCGGTGCTCATTCGCGCCGGCTTCGACGTCGAGGTGATGGGTCGCGACGAGTGGCTCGCGACCTATGGACACCAGATCGACAATGTCCGCAAGGCGCTGGACTGGGCCTTCTCGTCCGGCGACGACGCGATGCTGGGCGTTGCTATGACCGAGGCCGCGCTGCCTTTATGGATGCACCTGTCACTGATGAACGAATGCCGATCGCGCGTCGCGCAATCGCTGTCGGTTCTGACCTCCAGCGCGCAACGTGACCCGCGTCTCGAGCTTCAGTTTCAGCATGCCCTCGGCGCGGTGCTTCTCAACATTGAGGCTTGGGGTCCAGAGCTGGAAGCAGCGCTGAGCCAAGCGCTCAGGATCGCCGAGACCCTTGACGACATCGACTACAAGCTTCGCGTACTGTGGTGTCTGTGGTGCCATGCCCACAATCGTGGGTCCTTTCGGGAGGCGTTGGCGCTGGCCGATCGATTTTGCGACGTCGCAACCCACTCGAGCGACCCCGTCGATCCGCTGACCGGCGAACGCATGCGTGGCTTCACGGCCCACTTTCTCGGCGACCAGCGGACCGCCCGACGGCAGATCGAATATATGCTGAGCCACTACGTGGCGCCCGTGCATCGCGCCCACATCATCCGCTTTCAGTTCGACCAGAAGGTCACCGCTCGGAATTTTCTGGTGACTATCCTCTGGCTGCAAGGCTTCGTCACCCAGGCCCTGACGATGAACGCCGCCAACGTCGAGGAAGCGCTGGCGCTCGACCACACGCTTACCCTCTGCAACTCGTTGACCAAGGGCGCGTGCCCCCTCTCGTTGATCGCCAACGATCTGCCTGGCGCGCAGCACTATATAGACCTCTTGCTCAACCGCTCGGTTCGAGAAGGTCTGGCTATCTGGCATTCCTGGGGCAAATGCTTTCAAGGGATATTGCTGATCAAGCAAGGCGATCTCGCGCGCGGTCTGGATCTGCTTCGAACGACGCTGCACAGGCTTCCGGAGAACCGCTTCTCGTTGCGCCACACCTGGGTGTATGCGGAATATGCCGACGGACTACGGCTGGCAAACCGCATCAACGAGGGGCAGCAGATCATCGACAAGGCTCTCACCATGTGCGAACGAGACGAAGAACTCTGGTGCATCGCCGAGGTCCTGCGCGTCAGAGGCGAGCTTCTCCAAGCAGAAGGTGGCAGGACGGCCGATAGCGCGGCCGAGGAGCAATTCCAACAATCGCTGGGCTGGGCGCGCCGGCAGGAAGCTCTGTCGTGGGAGCTTCGCACAGCGTTGAGCCTGGCCCGACACTATCAGAGAAACGGCCGGCGACGCGACGCCCGCAGTCTCCTCGCGCCGATCTACGGGCGATTCACCGAGGGCTTCGAGACGGCTGATCTACGACACGCCAAGGCGCTTATTGACGAGCTATCCGGCAAGGAAGACAGCTGAGCCGGGTACACGCCGCCTCAATTGGCCGCGCTCTGCAGTTTCTCCGCCATTTTCACCAGGTCTACGAACGAACGCGTGTTCATTTTGCGCATCACCTGACCACGGTGCGCCTTCACGGTAATCTCGCTGATGCCGAGCTTGCCGCCGACCTGCTTATTCAGGAGGCCGGACGCGACCAGCGCCATGACCTGGCGTTCGCGGGGGCTAAGGGTAGCATAGCTCTCGTGGATCGAACGATAAGCCATGCTCTCCCGCAATCTGCTTTCGCTCTGCGTCAGGGCGTCTTGGATGGCATCGACCAGGAGGTCGGAGCGCACCGGCTTGGGCAGGACGTCGACGGCGCCGGCCTTCATTGCCCGCACTGTCATCGGCACGTCGGCAACGCCGGTAATGCACACGACCGGCGTCCCAGGGCGTTCGGCGGCAAGGCATTTCTGAAAATAAAGTTCGCCATACGTGGGCAGCGAGACGTCGAGCACGAGGCAGTTCGGCACAGTGGCAACCGGCTCAGTCAGGAGGGCTCTCGCTGACGAAAGGTCCTTCGCATGCCACCCCATATCATGGACGGCCGCAATTAGTGCCTGGCGCGTAAACGTATCGCTGACGGCGATGAATATGATGGGTGCCGCCGGCGCGATCGGCGAAAGACCGGCAAACGTCGGAATTGGATGGCGTGTACCGATGGATAGGTCTGGCGATAGGGGCATGGCGCATTCTCCCGCTGATTGACCTGCACTGTGGCGGCGCCGTCACCGCCGGCGGACTGCAAGCGAAACCCGGTCTTGCTTCGGGATGACGTCTCTTCGCTCGGCCCACAGACGTTGCGCCGTTTCCAGGCGGACCGCGAATGAATCGTTGTGAATAGTTGTTAAAGCGACCGCCCTCGACTACCGAAGGCCGGCAGCGCTTCGGCTCTGCAAAGGAGCAAGGGCTAACGGCGCCCTGTACCGTTCGCTTTGACGGTCAGAAGTCGCCTGCGGATATCGACCGTGATACGGCGGTTGCGATCCACCACCTCTTGATGCGGTCTTAGCCTCGCCGGGCTTCGGCAAGTGGGTTGCTGACCGACGAGGCAGGGCGCGATCGGGTCGCGGTGCCGGACAATGGAGGAGCGGGCGCGGATCGTCGACGAGACGTTGGTTCCTTGCGCCAACGGCTGCGCTATCGCGCGCCGTCATGCGTGACGCCGCGGCAACTGCTCATGCCGCGGCGAGAGGCCCGAAAGCGGCGCAGGAGCCGGTTCCAGCGCTCGTGCCTGTGGTAATACCGAAACGCTTGCCGATTGCTTCGGGATCGCCGGTGCCGCAATCAGTACCGGGTCTCTTCAACCGCCGCGAACAAACTCCGATGCCGGAATAAAGCTGCAGTTTCGTCAATCGAAACCCGCCGTTTCCACGAGCGTGGGCCGCATTGCGGCAATTGAACCAACGATTTCTGCAGTGCTCACAATGGCATTGGCGTAGTTGGGCATATTTACGTCGAGCGCAGCATGCATCGCCTCCTCGGTGTAATCGGCGGTTGCATCCCTGACTACCGTGACATCGTACCCAAGCTCGGCAGCATAGCGAACGGTCGCCTCGACGCAGGTATGTGCGACGAGTCCGATGACAATCAACTGGTGGATACCGTGCTTCTTGAGCTCGAGATCCAGGTCGGTGTTGGCGAAGCCGCTGGAGCACCAGTGCTCTGCGACGATCGTCTCGCCCGGCAGAGGCTGGAATTCCGCGCGGATCTCCCCACCCCACGTCCCGAATTCGAAGCTCTTGCGCTTCCAGGCGGCCTTCTGGATTGGCGCGATATACTTCCAGCCCTCATAGTCGCCCGGACGATAGCGGTGGTGCATTGCATAGAATACCCGGATCCGGGAGTTCCGTGCCGCAGTCAAAACCTGCAGCATATGAGGAACGCATCCGTTCGCCTCGGCGACGGCCTGAAGGCGTGGCCATATCTTGCCACCTTCGGAGATGAAGTCGTTATAGGGATCGATCACCAAAAGCGCAGTGATCTCGGGGTCATACCCGTGGATCGCCATGTCACGCCCTCCTCTGCCCAGCGACCACGACCGTCTCGGTCTGGCCGGATCGCCGCGCGGCTCGCTCGATACTGGCGGCAAAGAAAGGAGTTTCACTCTTGTTGTGAGCAATCGACATGGGCTGACGCTGCGAGCGAAACACGTCCAGGGGAATGCCCTGGCGATCGATGAACTTCATGAATTCGTCGGTCGCCTTGGTCCGCACATGGTTCGTGAACTCACAGGTCCGGCTGTCCAGGGCTTTGACTCTTAGTTCCCAGAGAACGTGGATCGTCGTTCGACCGGCAGGGGTGAAGACATCGGAAATCGATTCCAGTACGAGGTGGTCTTTCCTCCCAAGCGTTTCGACATAATGCTGCACCATCAGGCTGCCGCCAATGATCTCCACATTGATCGACATGCGCTTGCCGTCCGGCGCCGTCGTGAAGCCCGCCGCGATGTGAGCAGGCGAGCAGCCCTGATACTCCTCCTCGGACAGCGTGAAGCACCAGGCGGGAATATCGATGCCGTCGATCGGAGCGTTGATGATCGCGGTAAAGTTTGAGCTGACGATCTCGTGGTCTTCCATGGCAATTCTCCTTGTCCCGTACCGAACCAGATCATTGATTGCGGTCGGAATGCCATTGCACGATGGTGTCGCTGATACCTTCGGATTGGCTTCGGCAAGCGTCGGGCCAGCACTCCGCCTCACACCCTCGATTGATACCATCGTGTCGTCGGCACCAAGGTCCAAGTGACAGGGCTGGCTTCCCTTCTCCTAATGCTGACGATTTCAACCGGCTGACCTTAAGGAGACGAGAGATGAAGGTCCTGATGGTGCTGACCTCGCACGACAAGCTCGGCGACACTGGACGCAAAACCGGCTTTTGGCTCGAGGAGTTCGCGGCGCCCTACTATGTTTTCCGAGACGCCGGGATTGAATTGACGCTTGCCTCAGTCAAGGGCGGACAGCCGCCGATCGATCCAAAGAGCGATCTCCCGGAAAATCAAACCTCCGCCATGACACGGTTCAAGTCGGACCCGGCGGCACGGAAAGAACTCGCAAGCACCGTGGTGCTCAAAGGCATGCGGTCGGCGGATTTCGATGCCGTCTTCTATCCCGGGGGCCATGGGCCGATGTGGGATCTTGCCGATGACGCCGACTCAATTGCGCTGATCGAATCCTTCTACAACTCGGGCAAGCCGGTGGCGGCTGTCTGCCATGCACCGGCGGCGCTGCATCGGGCCATGTATCGGGGCGAGCCTATCGTGAAAGGCAAGCGCGTCACCGGCTTCACCAACACCGAGGAAGAAGAAGTCCAGTTGACCCACGTCGTCCCGTTTCTTGTAGAGGATGAGTTGAAGCGCCTCGGCGGGCTCTTCGAGAAGGCGCCGAACTGGGAAAGCTTCGTCATTACCGACGGGCGTCTCATCACGGGCCAGAATCCGAGTTCTTCAACCGCTGGGGCCCAGGCCCTGCTGAAGCTCCTATCCGACACGCAGCCCGCGGCCCGCGGCTCGAGCGCAGCGTGATAGCCAAGGCTGGTCACGGATTTCGCCTTCAGCTCGGCGACGGATCCGCCGCCCTCTAACGGAGGCTACCATGCCGATCGTCACCATCCAGGTCACCCGCGAAGGATCGAGTCCCGAACGTGATGCCGTCACCGCGGAGGAGAAGGCCGATCTCATCGCGGGCGTCAGTCAGCTCCTGCTCGACGTGCTCCACAAGCCCATCGACTCGACCTTCGTCGTCATCGAGGAGGTTGAAATCGAGAATTGGGGTTGGGGCGGCCTGCCGGTGCGGACATTCCGCGAGCGCCGCACCGCCGGCCGCTAGAGCCCTTCCCGTTCGGATGGAATCATCCGAACGACAGATGAGTGCTCTAGATTCAATAGACTGGGGTAATTCCTCTTCGATCAGATGATTCCATCTGATCGGGAAATGCTCTACCGCGTTGATTTGACAAAGGCAGTCGGGTCAGATCGCGGTGTGCGGCCGCGCAGCGTGCGCGATCGAGAAGGATATACGGCGCCATCAGTGCGATGCCAGACCAGAAGCGGCGAGCGAGGAATCGGGCAGCGCGCCGTAACGCGAAACCTCGCCGCGCTCGATGAGGTAGTTCTCGTCGGCGAAGGAGCGCAGCAGGCTGGGGTTCGACTCGGTGATTAGCAGGGCGATGTCGCGATCGGCCTCGCGCAGCGCTCGCAGCGCCGCGCCGTACTGCTGCGCGAGGACCGGCGCCAGGCCCTGGAAGGGCTCGTCCAGCAGGACCAGCCGGGCGCCGGCGACCAGCGCGCGACCGAGCGCGACCATCTTGCCCTGCCCGCCCGACAGGCCGGCGGCCGGCCGCTTCCGCATGCCCTGCAATTCGGGCAGGACCGCGTAGACCAAATCGAGCCGCCGCGACAGTTCCGCTGCTGAAAGCCGCATCACCTCGCCCGGAAAGCGCAGATTCTCCTCGAGCGTGAACGAGCCGTAGAGCCGGCGATCTTCCGGCGCATAGCCAATGCCCATAAACGGGCGGTGATGCGCCGGCACCTCGACCAGGTCATGACCGTCGAAGCTGATCCGCCCGGAGTTGAGCTTCAGGAAGCCCATGATCGAGCGCAGCACGCTGGTTTTGCCGGCACCGTTGCGGCCGATCAGGGCGACAGTGCCGCCCCTGGCAATCTCGAGGCTGGCCTCGCGAACCACAGTGACCCCGTCGATCTCAGCTGAGACCCGTTCGAGCCGAAGCATCTCAGACACCGATCACGTTCTTGCGGACGTCGGGGTCGTTAAGGACCTCGTCTGGCGTCCCCTCCAGGCTGATACGCCCGCCCGACCAGACCGCGACCTTGTCGGCGTAGCGCGACACCACATCCATGTCGTGCTCGACGAAGACCGCCGTCGTCGCATTGTGCTGGAGTGCCCGCACCACGATGTCCATGATCGCAAACTTCTCCTTGCTGGAGACACCGCTGGTTGGCTCGTCCATGAAGATGAGTCGTGGCTTCAGGGCGAGCGCCATGGCGATGTCGATCAGCTTGCGCATGCCTTCGGGCAATTCGCGCGCGGGCCGGTGTGCCACGTCGACGAGCCCGATCACCGTCAGCAGTTCGAACATCTCGCCGCGCTTGGGGTGGCGATCCAGCGGCATCCAGGCATTCCAGATGCCTTCCCGCGCCGCCAGTGCCACCAGCAGATTCTCGATCACGGTGTTCTCAAGGAAGAGCTGCGGCAACTGAAAGGACCGGCCTATTCCTCCGCGCGCGATCCGGCGCGGCGCAACCCCGGTAATGTCGCGCCCCTCGAACAGCACAGAGCCCGATTGCGGCGTCAAATAGCCCGTGCAGATGTTGACGAAGGTGGTCTTGCCGGCGCCGTTCGGCCCGATGATCGCCATCCGCTGGCCGCTCGCGATCGACAGCGACGCGTCATCGGCCGCAGCGACGCCCCCGAAATTGATACGCAGGTTGCGCGCTTCCATAATTGGTGTCGGGGTCATGGCGGCGCCCTCTTCTTCCTGCGGAAGCGCAGCTGGCTCAGCCCATCGGGTGCGAACAAGATGATGGCGATGAGCGACAGACCGAGGATCGTCTGCCAGTAGTCGGCGGCGAAGGCGGCCGCATAGTTGCGAATGACTTCGAAGACGACCGAGCCCGCGAACGCGCCCAGCACATTGCCGGCGCCACCGAGGATCGAAATGAAGACGAACTCGCCCGAGCGCACCCAATAGGCGAACTCAGGTGAGACATGGCCATTGACGATGGCGATTATCGCCCCGCTCACGCCGGCGAGCGCAGCCGAGATTGCATAGGCAATATGAAGGACACGGTTGCTGGAGACGCCAAGATATTCAAGCCGCGTCTCGTTATTCTTGACGGCCTCGAGCGCCTTGCCCAGAGGCGAGGCGAGATAGCGCGAGACCAGGAAAGCGGCGAGCGCCGTGGTCGCCAGCGTCAGATGGAACATCCAGGCCTCGAAGGCGATGCGGCCGAAGCGGACGCCGGCGAGCGTCGGGCGCGCCACGTTCATGCCGTCGCCGCCGCCGGTGATGTGGTAGAGCTTCTCGAGCAGCGAGAAGGCGACCATCGACATCGATAGATTGATCATCGCGAAGAAGATGTCGCGATAGCGCACGACGAAGAAGCCGCAGGCGACCGCGATTAGCGTCGCAACCAGGCCGCCTACCGGGATCAGGATCAGGGCGTCAAGCGAGAGCCGCGCGTTGACCAGAAAGGCGACCGTGTAGGCCCCGGCCGCGTAATAGAGGCCGTGCCCGAACGAGATCTGCCCGGCGCGCAGCAACACGACGATGCCGAGCACCGTCAGGCCGACGGCGAGCGCAATCGTGAGCATCACTGCCGTCCAGGGCGCGAGCACCGGAACCATGGCCAACGCTGCCGCAGCGACCATCCCGATCAGTAATTCAGGACGCATCACACTTTCCTGGTCTGCGGGACGCTGAACAGGCCTTTGGGCTTGAAGAGCAGAACCACAAACATGATCAGATACGGCACCACGGCGTCGAACTCGGGCGCTATGTAGACGGCGATCGAACGGCCAAGCCCGATCATCAGCGCAGCCACAGCTGCCCCTTCGATCCGGCCGAGACCGGCTGTCGCCGCGACTGCGAAGGAAAGGATGATCATCCCCGCCCCCATCCCGGGCACCAGCGAGGTCGCTCCCGAGGCCAAAGCTCCGCCGAAGGCCGCAAGCGAGGCGCCGGTCATGAAGGTGAGAAGATAGACCCTGGTCGCGTCGACACCCATCGCCGCCGAGGTCTCGCGGTCGTCCGCCACCGCCGTCACGATCCGGCCTATTCGGGTGTGCCGCAGGATATAGCGCAGGCTGACGAGCACGATCACCGCGACGAGCGGCACCACCACCAGCTGGTAAATCGAATAATTGATGCCGAGAATGTTCGCCGTGCCAAGCAGGCTGAGCGGCGTGTTGACAAAAAAGGGCGTGACGCCCCAAACGGCCTTCTGCAGATCCTCCAGGATCATGAAGACGGCGAAGGTCAACAGCAGCTGGAGAACCTGCTCCTGGCCGTATATGCGCCGCAAAAGGCTGACCTCGAGCGCGCCACCGACAATGATACCGACGAGGCAGGCCGACAAAGCCATCGCCGGAAAGGTCAGCCACGGGCTCCAGCCGGCGGCGGCAATGAATAAGCCGAACGTCGCCGTCACATAGGCGCCGATGGCATAGAGGCTGCCATGGGCGACATTGACGATCCGCAGGACGCCAAAGATCAAGGACAACCCTACGGCGACGAGAAAGACTTGGGCGCCATAGGAAAGTCCGTCCAGCGCGGCCAGGAGGACGGTTTGAATAAACACCGTGCGATGACCTGTTCTGCTACCTTTGGGCCGCAAAGGTTTCGATCGACGGGTCGTTTGCCATCTCAGGCTTGATCTTCGCCAGCCAGTCGGCCGACCTTTGACCCATCGGCGGGGTGACAAGCTTGGCGGGGTAGATCGACATCCGGTCCAGGATCGCGAAGCCATATTCGGGCGACCACAGCGTCGTACCTATCAGCTGGTCCTCCAGACCCTGATTATCCTCGCGGATTGAAATTTCACTGGTAAGGCCGCGGAACTTGAGGTCGCGGAAAGCCGCCATCAGTTGTTCCTTAGATGGCCAGGGGACGTCATTGGCCTTCGAGGCCTTCTCATAGGCGCCCGTGAGTGCCGAGATCGCCTGCGCCATGTGGAACACCGGATAGATCGGATAGGCATGCGTCTTCTCGCGGTAACTCTTCACGAAATTCTGGAAGTCGACGTCCTGCATATATTTGGGATGCCGGAAATAATGATCGCCACGAGCGCCAATGATGACACCGGACGGCATTGCATTGCCGAGACGCTCAAGCGAACTCTCGCCGAGGGGAAACACGTAAGTTGCCTGTGTCATGACGCCCCGCGCCGCTGCCTGCTGGACGAAAGTGTCTAGATCGCCTCCCCATGAGGTATTGACAATCACATCAGGGCGCAGCGCCTGAAGGCGGGAGATCTCGGTAGAATAGTCAGGGGCGCCGAATTTTGGAAAAAGCTCGGCGACGACCTGAATATCGGGCTTCATTGACTTCAGAGCGGTAATGAAGAGCGCCCATTGGTCGCGGCCGGCGGCATAGTCCTGATTGACGCCGGCAACAGTCTTGAAATCGGGCTTGTTCTTGACGAGGTACAGGGCCGCGGCGAGCATTTCGGCCCCGGTGTGCGCCTGCGTGCGTACATTGTATTTGTAGTTGTTGTCCTCGAAGATGCGCGGTGAGCTGCAATCCCATAGAATGTTCGGGACTTCGAGATCCTCAGCGACCGGCGCCAGCGCCAGGCAGCTCGTGCTCGAGATGGAGGCCAGCATCACTTCGGCCTTTTCGTTCAGCACGACACGGCGATACTCCGACATGAGTTGATTGGCGCCGGCTCCCTCATCGATGAAGATCGCACGCAGTGGCACGCCAAGAATGCCGCCCTTGGCATTAAGGTTCGCTATCAACAGATCCGCAGCGTTCTTGCCGGGAACGCCGAACACGGAGGCCGGCCCGGACAGGAAGGTGGTGATTCCCACCACCAGTTCCTTCGGTTTGTCTGCAGCGAGCGTCGGCGAAATCCACAGCCAGACGGCGCACAACGCGCCAAGGGACCTTCTGAGCATCATACTATCCCCTACCTGGATATTGCTCGGACGAGCTGCGTCACCGTCGGGGCCCCGACGGTGAAGGCGATTGTCAAACGATCGTGCTTCGCAAGGAGGAGCTCCTGTTTCCTTGGACAGTAGCGCCTCCTAATCGGACATGCCCGACTCCCAGAGTGGCGGCCCCAGCGCGGACGCTTCCGCCTTCGCGTAATTCGGCCGGTCTTTTATTGGCGCCGCGCGCAACGACTGCCAGTGAGCCATCGCGTCGGGTTCGCTACAACGTAGCATTTCCAACTCGCGCGCAAGCCTACCGTTTGTCCGCAGAAAACGGGCGAACGTAAATCGCCCTCTCTATCAGTCTGGCCGAACGACGCCGTCGGCCCCATCGCCCGTGAGCTTGCCGCAGATTTGACGCCGATGCGAGTGCGCCAAAACACACTTGGAATCCTTGATAGGGCCAAATCGGCCGCCCACCAGCTCATTTGAGAAATGCTCAGAGCTGTATGAGCAGCGCGACAAACAGCGTCGGCATGAGCCGCGATGTGATGATCGAGGCATGCGCGCCTTCATGAAACGCGCCGAGGCTGCTCAAGGCCAAGCCCGGCCGACCGGCCAGTTCAGCATCAGCCTTTATTCGGCTTTCGTCGACGCGGGCCACGTCGAGGTTCTGGCCCCTGCGGCGGCCAGGAGGCGTGGCGCTGGCCCTCCGACGACAAGGGCGAATCCTCGCTTGGGGCCGCCACGCTCGCCACAACTTGATCGATAGATGCAAGATCGTGGAAGTCACGACCTGAATTGCGCATGTAGTGCGAATAGAGCGTGCACGCTTCCTCAGTAGACGCGCTCTTTGGGCGGGATCGAAGTGATCTCGTGCGATAAGGGCTGCAGATGGACAGGTCTGTAGTCGATCGAGACACGCCCTAGATGGTCGAGCCAGGAGTAAGTGTGCTTCAACCAGTTCTTATCGTCGCGCTGGGGGAAATCTTCGCGTGCATGCGAGCCTCGGCTTTCGGTCCGAGCAATCGCCGAGCGAAGGCTGACGACCGATTGAGCCACCATGTTGTCAAGCTCAAGCGCCTCGACGAGGTCCGTATTGCAGATCATGGAACGATCCGTGACGCGAAGGTCGTCACGGAGCACCCTGGCGATTTCCTCGAGCCGGATTGAGCCCTCGCCCAGCAGAGGACCGTCGCGGAAGACAGCGCAGTGCCTTTGCATCACCTGCTGCATAGCCAGACGGATTGCGCCGGCGCCGGTGCCGCCATTGGACCAGCGAATGCGATCAAAACGGGAAATCGCCCGATCGGTCGCTTCCTTTGGAACCGGTGCATGTCTTTCGCCGGCCCGGATGCTTGAGGCCGCACGCTTCGCCGCGGCACGGCCAAAGACAATGATGTCGAGCAGCGAGTTCGAGCCAAGGCGATTGGCGCCATGGACGGACACGCACGCGGCTTCGCCGATCGCCATGAGCCCGGAGACGACGGCTTCCGGGTTGTCATTGCGCGTGGTGACCGCCTCGCCGTGGAGATTGGTGGGTATCCCGCCCATATTGTAGTGGACGGTCGGCAGCACCGGGATCGGCTCGCGCGTCACATCGATTCCGGCGAAGATCTTCGCGGTCTCGCTGATTCCCGGCAGGCGCTGATGCAGCAGATCGGCGCCAAGGTGCTCAAGGTGAAGATCGATGTGGTCCTTCCGCTCGCCGCATCCTCGCCCTTCATTGATTTCGATCGTCATGGCGCGGCAGACGACGTCGCGGCCGGCAAGGTCTTTCGCGCTGGGCGCATAGCGCTCCATGAACCGCTCGCCCGCGGCGTTGGTGAGATAGCCCCCCTCACCTCGAGCCCCCTCGGTGATGAGGCATCCGGATCCATAGATGCCGGTGGGATGGAATTGGGTGAATTCCATATCCTCCAGCGGCAGGCCGGCGCGGAGTGCCATGGCGTTGCCGTCACCGGTGCAGGTATGGGCGGCGGTGCATGAGGAATAGACCCGGCCATAGCCGCCGGTCGCGAGCACGGTGCGGTGGGCGTGGAAGCGATGCAAGGTGCCTGCTTCCAGGTTCCAGGCGATGAGACCGCGGCAAGCCCCTTCACCGTCCATCAGGAGATCGAGGGCAATGTATTCGACGAAGAACTCGGTCCGATGCTGCAAGCATTGCTGATAGAGCGCGTGGAGGATCGCGTGACCGGTGCGATCTGCGGCGGCGCAGGTTCGCTGCGCCATGCTTTTCCCATAAGCGATGGTTTGGCCGCCGAACGGCCTCTGGTAGATATTTCCATCGTCGGTTCGGGAGAAGGGAACGCCGTAATGCTCAAGCTCGAGCACGGCCGGGACAGCCTCGCGGCACATGAATTCGATGGCATCCTGGTCGCCGAGCCAGTCGGATCCCTTTACCGTGTCGTACATGTGGTAGCGCCAGTCGTCGCCGTCGCCCATGTTGCCGAGTGACGCCGCCATGCCACCTTGAGCGGCTACGGTGTGGCTGCGAGTGGGAAAGACTTTGGTTATGCAGGCGGTCTTCAGCCCGGAAGCTGCCATCCCCAAAGCCGCACGCAGGCCGGCGCCGCCGGCGCCGACAATCACTACGTCATGAAAATGTTCTTCAATCTCGTAGGCTTGGGTCATTGCGGCGCCTGTCAACGTCAGTGGCCAGCGCTCTGTCCACCATCGACGTGGAGGATCTCTCCCGTCACGAACGGGGCCGATTCAAGGTACAGCACCGCCTGCACGACGTCCGATATCTCGCCCATGTGTCCCAGCGGGTGCATCCGATCGAGCGCCGCATGGGTCTCGATCGGATGCATCGACGTCTTGACGATCCCGGGCGCCACGGCATTCACACGGATGCCACGCCCGGCATATTCGATGGCCAGAGCTTTTGTCGCGGAATTGAGCCCGCCCTTGGTCAATGACGCTAGGACCGCGGGCACCTTCGAATTCGCCTGTTCAGCCAGCGTCGTGGTGATCTGAACCACATGGCCGCTGTTACGCTTCTCCATTTCCGCAATTGCGAGCTGCGTGATGTGGAAGAAGCCGGATGTATTGACAGCGATAACCGCGTTGTAATCCGCCTCGGTGTAATCGGTGAAGGGTTTGGCGATGAAAATTCCGGCGTTATTGACCAGCGTGTCGATGCGTCCGAAACGTGCGATGCCCTCTGAAATGGCGCGCTCGGCCGTCCTGCGGTCGGCGATGTCGCCGGGAACGGCCAGGATGTCCTGATCATCCGTCGCCTTCACCGACCGTGCCGTCGCCACGACCCTGTAGCCACTATTGCGATAGGCGGCGACCAGCGCGGCGCCCATTCCCTGCGAGGCTCCCGTGATGACGGCGACCTTCCTGTCCATGGCAGCACCTCAGATTCCGATCTGACCGACGTAGTGACCAAGCCTGGCTTCGACGTCGCCGGGCTTGTGAAAGCCGCGCTCCATCAACCTCTTGATTCGAGCCTGCGCTGCAGGGCGACTGAGAGAGCCGAGGAAGGCGTCCCACTCGGGTGCGATTTCTGAATCCGTCGGCAGGCTCGCAACGTTGACGAGGCGCTTTGTCTCGGCGATGGCCTGCCTGTCAAAGGTCGCAATCCTGTTTGCAAGCGCATCGACAAAGGCATCAAGCTCCGCATCCGGAAATGAGCGGTTCACGTAGCCGTAATCTGCGGCGAGTTCGCCATTGATGTCGTCTGCTCCAAGCAGCACTTCGAGTGCCCGGCCGCGACCGATCAACCGAGGCAGTCGAGCCATCGGGCCACCGCCCGGCACCAGCCCCGCGCCCACTTCCCACTGCGACAGGATCGCCTTTTCCCGGCTGGCGAAACGCATATCGCTTGCAAGGGCAAGCTCGCTGCCGACACCGGTCGCTCGTCCGCGAATCTTGGCGATCGAAACCACCGGCGCACGGCTGATACGTACCAGCATGTCGGGAAGCTGCGGCAAGCCGGTAGGCCCTGGCGGCAGACCGAGCGTCTCTTCCGGCTTTGCCAGGAAATTGTAGTGGGTGATGAAGTAGCCCTCCACCGCACTGTCGAAAACGACGACCTTCACATCGGGATCGGTCTCCAGCGCAGTTACAATTGCGTTCAGCTGCGGCAGGGTCTCGGGCCCGAATATATTCAAGGGCGGAATATCGAAAATGACGTGCCAGAGCGCCGGCGAACGTCGTTCAAGGTGAATCTGCTTTTTGTCGGTCACATCTGCCTCCTGTGGAGAATCCGCTGGAAAAGGCCCGCAAGACTTAGATTGCAGACTTCAGCAATATGCTCCATGGCACCAAGGTATCGCCGATACCTTGGTATTGGATTTTGCCGAATATATTCAATCGGTTGTAATATTCGCGCCCCGATCTTTTATCAGCTTTGAGATTTTCGGCCCCGGTGGAGCCGGGGAATGCATTGCCGCCCGACATCAAGGTATCGGGGACACCATAGTGCAATCGCCACGCCGCAGCTGATGGGCAACGATCATCGAAGAAACGTGCTCACCCAGCCGCTTGGGTGGCTGCAGAGGAGAACCGCCATGCTGGAACCCAGGCCATCCCCTACGCGGCGCGACGTGCTCATCGCCGCCGCTGCCGCCGGAGTAGCTACCATGATGCCCACCCCGCTCAATGCCGCAGCCGACGAGATTCGTCCCTTCCAGGTCCGCTTTTCCGACGACGCGCTCACCGATCTTCGCCGGCGGATCGCCGCCACGAAGTGGCCGACGCAAGAACTGGTCGGCGACTCCTCACAAGGTGTGCAACTCGCCACCATGCGCAAACTTGCACAGTATTGGCAGGCAGATCATGACTGGCGGAAGGTCGAGGCGCGATTGAACGCCATGCCGATGTTCCTGGTCGAGATCGATGGGCTGGATATTCACTTTATCCACGTCCGCTCGAAGCATCGCAATGCACTGCCGGTGATCATCACTCATGGCTGGCCCGGTTCGGTAATCGAGCAGATGAAGATCATCGGCCCCCTGACCGATCCGACCGCTTATGGCGGAACGGCAGAGGACGCGTTCGACGTGGTGATCCCCTCGCTGCCGGGCCACGGCTTCTCGGCCAAGCCGACCGCCACCGGCTGGAATCCCCAGCGCGTCGCTCGTGCCTGGACTGTATTGATGAAGCGCCTGGGCTATACTCAGTTTGTCGCCCAGGGTGGCGACTGGGGAGATGCAGTCTCCGAGCAGATGGCGGTTCAAGCGCCGCCGGAACTTCTCGCAATTCACACCAACATGCCGGCAACCGTCCCGGACGATATCGCCAAGGCTCTGGCCGCCGGCGGCCCGGCGCCGGCCGGCTTGCCCGCGGATGAGAAGAATGCCTACGACCAGCTCGATTTCTTCTACAAGCACGGGCTTGGCTACGCGCAGGAGATGTCGAACCGCCCGCAGAGCCTGTACGCGCTCGAAGATTCACCGATCGGGCTCGCTGCCTGGATGCTCGACCATGACGCGCGCAGCTATGAGCTCATCGTAAGGGTCTTCAATGGTGAGACCGAGGGCCTGACGCGCGATGACATCCTCGACAACATCACGCTGTACTGGTTGACCGGCACGGCGGTCTCGTCTGCCCGGCTTTACTGGGAGAACAAGCTGGCCTTCTTCGCTCCCAAGCACATCACCATCCCGGTCGCCGTCAGCGTCTTTCCTGACGAGATTTATGCCGCGCCACGGAGCTGGGCTGAGAAGGCCTTCCCGAAGCTGATCCATTTCAACCGCCTGGCCAAGGGCGGGCACTTTGCAGCCTGGGAGCAGCCTGCCGCTTTCAGCGCCGAGTTACGCGGCGCTTTCCGCGGCGTGCGGGCGTAAGCGCGCCAACGTGCAGCGGCCGGCGGCGTGCCGGCCGATTGGTTCGCCGTTTCTCGACACCCCTCTCATCCCAGAGGAAGCCATGAACGAGCAGAGCAAGTTACTTTACACGGCCAAGGTCCATACGACGGGAGGCCGCGAAGGCGGCGCATCCCGAAGCCCGGTCACCTGGAACGGGTGAAGCGGCGGGCAACCGCGATGGTTCGCGTGTGCACGCCCCCCCTCGCTCGCGCGCTAGCCGGGCGCATCACGTTGGGAGAATGAACATGGCGAATTCCACCAGGGGCACCGCTTTGGTGACGGGCGCCTCCTCCGGGATCGGAGCGATTTATGCCGATCGACTGGCCCGTCGGGGATTCGATCTCATTCTGGTGGCTCGCAGCCAGGTCCAACTCGATGGGGTCGCCAGGGAGATTTCCGACGCGACGGGTCGATCGATCCAGGTGGTCGCCGCCGATCTCACGAAGCACGATGATGTGCGACGGATCGAAACACTCCTCCAGAGCGACGGAGAGATCACCGTGCTCGTCAACAACGCGGGTGTCGGCGCTGTTGCGCCTCTTCTACAGGCAAACGTCGATGACATGGAAACGATGATCGAGCTGAATGTCACGGCGTTGACGCGGCTGACCTATGCCGCCGTCCCCGCATTCGTGGCGCGCGGACACGGCACTGTCATCAATGTCGGGTCCGCCATCGCCCCGGAGTTCCTCAACGGAGTCTATGGGGGGACGAAAGCGTTCGTGCTCGCTTTTAGCCTCTCCCTGATCAAGGAACTCGCCGACAGCAATGTGCGTATCCAGGCTGTGCTGCCGGGCGCAACGGCGACGAACTTCTGGGATGTGGCCGGAGGGTCGCTGGATGTTCTGCCGAGCGCGATGGTGATGGAGCCGAACGAGCTTGTCGATGCGGCGCTGTCGGGCCTCGATCAAGGGGAACTGGTGACTATCCCGTCGCTTCCCGACAGTGCGGACTGGGCTGCGTACGAGGCAGCACGCAGGAAGCTCATTCCGCGGATTTCCCTCAGCGTTCCCGCTTCGCGCTACGGCATTCCGGCGGCGTCTTAAGCGAGGATACCTGGTGCCTGGCGACCGTCGCAGGCAGTCCGACATCGGAATTGCTCAATATCATGAAGCGCCCTGCAGCATGCAGCGTAGCGGGAGATCGACATGCCAGAGATTGATAAGTGCGAAGCCGTCGATCGTCGCCGGCGTCTTTTCCTTGGCACGGCAGCAGCCGCCATCGGAGTCATTGAGCTCGGCAGGAGTGTTCCGGCAAAGGCTGCGTGCCAGGTAACCGATCTGCCACGGAGGGTCGCGAGCAGCGGGCCCCCAAAGTCTTTCGATCCGGCAAGGCAGATCGATGCTGGACCGCTGAACATCGGCTATGTCGAACTGGGATCGCCAACAGGCCAGACGGTCATTCTCCTTCATGGCTGGCCATATGACATTCACACATATGTTGAAGTCGCGCCGATACTCGCGTCAGCTGGCTTTCGCGTCCTCGTGCCCTATCTGCGTGGCTATGGCACCACGTGCTTCCGGTCAGCAGGCACCATGCGCAACGCACAGCAGTCGGCGCTCGCCGCCGACGTGATCGCCCTCATGGATGCGTTGGATATCCGCCAGGCGATCATTGGTGGCTGCGACTGGGGAGCACGGACGGCGAACATCGTGGCTGCGTTGTGGCCATCCCGCTGCAAGGCGATGGTTTCGGTGAGCGGCTATCTGATCGGAAGCCAGGAAGCCAATCGCCGGCCGTTACCTCCGCCCGCCGAGCAGGCTTGGTGGTATCAATATTACTTCGCGACCGAGCGGGGCGTGGCCGGCTACAGGCAGAATACCCGTGAATTCGCGAAGTTGATCTGGCAGACGGCCTCGCCGCAATGGATGTTCGACGATCCCACCTTCGTTCGGAGCGCGGCCTCCTTCGACAATCCCGATCACGTCGACATCGTCATCCACAATTACCGTTGGCGCCTCGGCCTGGCGGAGGGTGAAGCGCGCTATGACGAGTTCGAGAAGCGCCTTGCCGCAGCACCGGAGATTTTCGCACCCACAATCACGCTGGAAGGCGATGCGAATGGCGCGCCGCACCCGTCTCCCGAATCCTATGCCAGAAAATTCTCGGGCAAGTACGAGCATAGAACCGTCCGAGGCGGGGTCGGCCATAATCTGCCGCAAGAAGCGCCTCAGGCATTTGCAAAAGCGATCATCGACGTCGACCGACTCTGACACGCGAGGCATGGTTGCATGAAAAACCCGGTTTGCTACCGCACCATCGATATCGACGGCTTGCCGATCTTCTATCGAGAGGCGGGGCCGCATGACGCGCAGGTGCTTCTGCTGCTACATGGATTGCCGTCCTCGTCGCGGATGTACGAACCTCTGCTTGCCCGCCTCTCGGAAAGCTTTCGCCTCATCGCACCGGACTATCCAGGCTTCGGTCATAGCGCGGCGCCCGCACCCGGTGAATTTGCCTATACCTTTGACCATCTGGCCGAAGTCATGATCCGCTTCACCGAGATGCTTGGCCTTACCCGCTACAGCCTTTTCATGCAGGATTATGGCGGTCCGGTCGGCTTTCGAATGGCGATGGCCCATCCGGAACGGCTGAGGTCGCTGATCATTCAGAATGCCGTCGCGCACGATAGCGGCCTCAGCGCGCTCTGGGGGCCCCGCCGCGCCTTCTGGGCCGACCGTGCGGCTCACGAGGAGTCGCTCCGCAAAAACCTGCTATCGCTCGAAGCGACGCGCCGCCGCCATGTCGGCAGCGATCCCGATGTCGAGCGTTACGACCCCGATCTGTGGATCGACGAGTTCGCTTTCCTCAACCAGCCCGGCCAGGCGGATATCCAGACGGAGTTGTTCTACGACTACCGCAGTAACGTCGCAGCCTATCCGAAGTGGCAGGAATGGATGCGCACATATCATCCGCGCCTGCTGGTACTTTGGGGCAAATACGACCCCTCCTTCGACATCTCCGAGGCCGAAGCTTACCGTCGGGATGTATCCGATGCCGAGGTGCATATATTGGAGGCCGGGCATTTTGCTTTGGACACCGCGGCCGATCAGATTGCCGAGCGCGTCCGCGGCTTCCTCTGACGAGCCAAAGGCACGCGGCCATCTGGCCGACGCCGATAGGCAATGAGGTAATTAACGATGCCTGTGGCGCGTCGATCCATGCCAGCACGCTGTGGACAGCCAGCCTTCGCGGCGGCCCAATCCAGGAGGATTCACGAGCGCCGGCTCGACCTACCCCAACACCAACGACGGCAGTCGACCGGCGACGTCGGCCAGTTGCGTCGTAAACGGCGTGTCACCTTCGGGCACCGGCCCGGTCAGCCGGGTGGTCACTTCCTGAATGATCCAACCGTTGTCATCCGGATCGCTGAACGAGGCATAGCTCGCATAGCTTTTCCGCTGCGGATTGGGCCCACTGGTGAGGCGCCCTTTCTCCACATGGTGGAAGATCCCACCAGCGTCGTGGAAGAGATCGCTGATCGCGACACCTCGGCCGAGCAGATCTGCTCGCGCAGCCTCGATGTCCTCCACGATCAGGTGTAGTCCCTTCAGGGATCCAGGCTTCGCCGCGGAGACATTCTCACCAAATATGATCGAACAGTTCGAACCGGGCGGCGTGAACTGGATGACGCGGTAGTCGTCGTCATCGGTGAAGTCGATGTCGAGCCTCCAACCGAGGTTGCCATAAAAGCGCTTGGCGCGGTCGACATCCGACACCGGGACGACGACGACCTCAAGTGTCATGCATGGGACGGCCCTGACGGACGGACCCTGGGCGGCAAGATGGCTCATCTGTGCGTCCTTTTGAGGTTTTCCAGCGTCCATGACGCTTCGCGACACTAAAGTCACAGTGACGTCGACACGATTGGACTTAGGTGTCGCCAACACCTTGGTGTCGGCGATTGTGACACTTGGTACGGCCCCTCCTGTCTCTGTCGGAAGTGCGCGGTAGTCTCCAATCCGAACAGCAGAACATCCTCGCCCGCTAACACCCCGCACAGGTTACGGATGTATTGGACATCTGGTCTGGCGATGATGGCGCAAGTGGCGCCCAGGCGTAGAAGATTTCGAGCGGATGTTCGGCCGTGGGAGGATGGCGGCGACCTCGCCAGGGGGGAGCATCCTGCTGCCCAACACGACACATCGAGGCGCTATTGGCTCGCCGTCGCCCCGCAGCTAGGCCGATAGTGTCATTGGGCTCGGCTATGGTTCTGACGGCTGGGCTAGCATTCATAACGCGATCGCGGTGCGAGCCCGTAAACCAGACATCGGGAAAGACCGTATTGGGTCTGGCGTGGCCTCTTGGCGGTCTGCGGTTAACGAAGAATGGCCGTGGCCGTCGCACCTATGCGCTCGAAATCGATCTCGACGCCGAGGCCTGGCTCATCTGGGACGCGGACCATGCCCTTCTGATCGACGACCAGATCATCGACCAGCCCGTACTTCTGCACGTCGTCCGGAAGTATCACCTCGAAGAACTCCGAGTTCGGAATGCCGCACATGATGTGGAGATTGGCGACATTGTTCAGCGAATTGCCGCCATGGTGGATCTCAAAGGTCATCCTGAACGCCTCGGCGAGATGGGCCGTCTTCACGCAGGCGGTGATGCCGCCTTTCACCGCGACGTCGCCGCGCAGATAGTCGGTCGCGTGGGCCGTGATCCACGGTGCATAGGCATGAAACCCCCCAGGCGAGAACTCGGTCGCAAGGATCGGAATGTCGAGCTTCTGGCGCAGCTTTGCGCTGTTGTAGATGTCTTCTTCGGCGAGCGGATCCTCGAACCAATAGAAGCCCATTTCCTCGATGGCTCGACCGACGCGCACTGCCTCGGTATAGGTGTACATCCAGGTTGAATCCAGCATCAGACGGTAGTCATTACCGACCGCCTTTCGAACCGCGGCGCACACCGCGATATCACCTTGCCAGCCCGTGCGAGGCGGGTGGATCTTGTAGGCATGATAGCCGCGCGCCTTGGTTTCCAGCGCTTCCTCGACGTACTCGGCGATCTCGTTGTGGCCAGGCGAACTGGCATAGGCAGGGACCGCGGTGCGATAGCCGCCGATCATCCTGTATATGGGCAGTCCGGCGATCTTTCCGGCAAGATCCCAGAGGGCGACGTCGACCGCCCCGATGCAGCGCCATGTCGTCGAGCGGAACCGCTTGCAGATTACCTGGTGCAGCGCTTCACGATCGAGCGGATCGCGGCCCACGAGAATCGGCTTCAGCGTCTGCACCAGCGAGAGGGCATCGAGTTCCGACGATTTGGTGATCGAACCGAGGAAGGCGTGACCTTCCAGTCCCGCATCGGTGCTGATCGTCACGAGCCCGAGCGTCGAGGTTCCCGTGGTCGCCGCATTGTGCGGGCCGAAGGTTAGCGCCCGTATGCCGCGCTGCTCGAACTGAGTAACTGTGAGGTCGGTGATCTTCATGGCGCCGACCGAGCTTTCGACTGGATGGCCGGCTCGAGGATGGACGATGGCGGCTCAGCGCCGACCTCGCGAGCGGCCGCGACGATGTCGGACCAACTCTTCGCATCGATGGGTATGCCGTTGGCGTGACGCTCGGCCGTGGTCGTGGCTTCGACGTCGCCGGGCAGTAGCACGCCGGCATTATCGCCGCTTCGCACCCAGCCGACAAAAGTGTCGATCTCGGGCGAGAGCGTGTCTGCCGTGCCCAGCCGTTCCGGCGAGATGAGGATCGACAGCATGCAGTTGATGGTCGCGTTGCGCCGCTTCGGCCCGGATTGCGTCTTTCCGCCGGTCAGCGCGGCACCGAGCAACTCGCAGGCAAATGACAGGCCCCAACCCTTGTGATCGCCAAAGGGTAGGAGGATGCCCTTGGGCTGGCCGAACAAGATCGATGGATCGGTGGTCGGCTCGCCGGCGGCCGTCAGCAGTGCGCCGGCCGGCAGGGGCTTGCCCTGGTTCATGGCGACTCTCACCTTGCCGACCGCGAGCTTGCTGGTCGCGAAATCGAGGATGACGGGACGCTTGCCGTCGCGCGGAATACCCACAGAGAACGGGTTCGTGCCGACCCGCGCGGCGACGCCACCAAAGGGTGCGACGGAGGGATCGCTGACCACATTGACGAAATGTATCGATACCAGCCCGGCCTCGGCGCATTGCTCGGCCCAGTGACCGATGCGGCCGACATGGTGGCTGTTGCGCAAGCCGACCAGCGCTACGCCACTCTGCCGCGCCTTCGTGATGCCGATCGCGACGGCATCGTAGGCCATCACCTGCCCATAGCCGCCATTACCGTCGCAGATCAGGAAACTGTTGGTCTCGCTGACCCGGGTCAGTGTCTGGTTCGCCAGCAGGTCACCGCATTTCAGATTGCGGATATAGACTGGAATCGAGCCGACACCGTGCGAGTCGTGACCGCGCAGGTTGGAGGTAACGAGGTGTTGTGCGATGAGCGCCGCCTCGTCCTCGGACGAGCCGGCGGCACGGAAGATGTCGACGACGAAGTCGTGCAGCTTGGTCTCGTCGACGAGGACGTTCTGCATCGCCACGATAAGGCTCCTGTACGATAGGATCGGCCGGCACCGCGGGTGGCCGTACGCTTGATGGCGATGCCGAGCCTCGGGCAGGATGTCCCTGCCCGCCGCCGACCCCGCAAAGATCGCGCTCAGTTCACGGTGATCGAGGCGAGGTAAGGTGCCTCGATCGGCGAGAACTGCAGGCCGGATATGTTGGAGCGCGCCGCATAGACGATCTTCAGGTCGCCCCAGAAGATTCCGACCGCGTCCTCCCAGATGATCTTGGTAGCTTTCGCGTAGAGTTCCTTGCGCTTGTTCTGATCACTCTCGGCCTTGGCTGCCAGCAGCAGCTTGTCGAGCTCCGGATTGGCGTAGTTCATCTCCTTGTTGGCGGAGTAATAGAGGCGGCCAACGGTGTAGTCGGCGTCCAACGTCAGCGCCGGGTTGGACGACAGCACCATGTCCCAGTTCATCTCGCGGAAGTTCTGGGTGAAAATGGCGCGCTCCTGTTCGAGCGGCCGCACCTTCACGCCGATCGCATCCCAATAGGAAATGAAGGTCTGGGCGAAATCGGAGATGCCGGGGAAGAAGTTCTGGCCAAACAGAATGCTGGTCTGGAAGCCTTTCGGCAGCCCGGCCTCGGCGAGAAGCGCCTTCGCCTTCGCTGGATCATAGGTATAGGGATCGAGAGGCGTGAAGCCGAACACGGTCTCCGGGATGACGTTGCCCGCGGGCGTACCCGTCTCGGGCTTGAGATCGCGCAGCACCTTGGTGGTGTCGATGGCGTGCCACATGGCCCGACGCACCCGCGCATCGTCGAACGGCTTGCGGGCCGCGTTGAACCAAGCATAGCCATAGGTGGCGCTTGGCACGACGTCGACCTTCACCGCCTTATCACCACGCAATTGGGCGAGTTCGTCGTCGGAAAAAGCCCAGGCGATGTCGACCTCGCCGTTAAGAATTGCCGTCACGCGCGCGGTCTGCTCGGGAATATTGACGAACTGCAGGCCTTCAATCTTTGGCTTCTTGCCCCAATAGTCCGAGTTCGTCGCCAGGGTCAGACTGTCGCCGGGCGCGAAGTTCTTGATCTTGAACGGACCGGTGCCGGGCAGCACGACGCCCGCGCCGTATTCGTCCGGCCCCTTGGCAGCGAGCACCTCCGATGGGGCGATCGACAGGAACGAGGTGATGCGCAGGAATGGACCAACCGGATTCTTGAGATGGAAGACGACGGTCTGCTTGTCCGGCGTATCGACGCTTTCCAACACCTTCCACTGGCTGGCGAGGCCCCCCTTTGCGCGCGACAGGCGCTCGGCCGAGGCTTTGACGTCAGCGGAATCGAAAGCGGTGCCGTCATGGAATTTCACGCCAGGTCGCAGCTTGAATTCCCAGGTCTTATCGTCGATCTGCTTCCAGCTCTCTGCCAGAACCGGGACAGGCTGGTCGCCGTCGAACTTGACCAGGGTCTCGAAGATCTGGCGCGCGACCAGCACAGATTCGCGCAGCAGCGCGTTTGGCCCATGCGGATCGATGTCGATGATCGTGCGCGGCGGCGACACTTTTACCACCTGGGCCGAGGCAGCCGTCGTGACCAGTGCCGCAACCAAGGCGAACAGAAGCCTCCTCATCGTGTTCCTCCCAGCATCTTTTTTGGTCGCCGGCGCGCGGCGAGAAGCGAACTCAAACGTATTTGTCGCAGAAATGTCAAGCCGCGCCCTAAAAATTGTTTGTTATTTGTAATATGGTTGTCTAATGGCAGACAAACCAAGGCAAAGGTTGGCACTTAACGAGCCATTGCGGTACTCAAACGCACTTTGGATAATGCAGGCCGTACAACTCTGACAAATTGGTGCAAATATGCAAAGCAAGGGTCCCATTGTGCAGGTCGGAGCCTTGCCGGACCGTGCAGTCGCGGCACTTCGAGCCAGATTTGACCTCGTCGCCTTTGCGGACGGCGCTACGGCAGTAGCAGCGCCAGCGCAACTCGCCGCCATAGAGGGGCTGGCGACGAACGGAAAGACGCCGATCGGCGCAACCCTGCTGGAACGCCTCCCGGCACTGAAGATCATTGCGTGCCTCGGCGCCGGCACGGACGGCATCGACGCCGAAGCAGCGAAGATGCGCGGCATCGAAGTGAGAACGACGTCGCATGTGCTGGCCGGCGACGTCGCCGATATCGCGATGGGCCTGATCATAACGACGGCGCGCGATCTTCTCGGTGCCGACCGCTTCGTTCGCTCGGGCGGGTGGACGGCCGGCAAATATCCGCTCGCACGTTCGATCAACGGGGCGCGGCTCGGCATTGTCGGGCTAGGTGGGATCGGGAGCGCTCTGGCTGATCGCGCAGCAGCGTTTGACATGGCAATTGGCTATCACACGCGCCGTATCGTGCCTCGCTCGCCACACCGGCATTTCGACAGCGTGACGGAACTCGCGGCCTGGTGCGATTTCCTTGCCTTGTGCTGTCCCGGCGGGTCGGCGACTTACCACATTGTGGATGCACAGGTGCTCGGCGCGCTAGGGTCCAAGGGCTTTCTGATCAATGTCTCGCGCGGCTCGGTCGTCGATGAGGCGGCGCTGGCGGAGGCATTGCACACAGGCGCGATCGCCGGAGCGGGCCTCGATGTATTCGAGGACGAACCGCACCCATGCCCTGCCCTGCTCGACAACCCGAAGACCGTGCTCCTGCCACATATCGGCAGCGCGACGACAGAAACACGTGACGCCATGGTTTGCGCCATGGTGGATGCACTGGTCGAGAAGTTGTGCAGGAACGCCTGACGCGAATGGTCTCTGCCGGTGGGCGCCTGCGCGACGCTCACATATCACCCGTCACGGGAATCCGGTTGATCATGTACTCGTAGGCGCTCTGGATGTGATAGCGCATGTACTCGCGCGCATCATCGGCGAGGCGGCGTTCGATGAGGCGCAGGATCTCGCGATGCTCGCCATTGATCCGAGTGCGGTGTGCCACGGGGTCCGGTGCCTTGGTGGCACTGCACAGCCTGAGATAGACTTGGAAGCCCGGCTGCGAGATGACCATCTGCATCGACTTTTCAAGAAACGGATTGTCGGCCGCAGCCACCACCGCCTGGTGGAAGTCGAACGCTTCGAGCGGCTGCTGGCTGAACGCCGGGAAATCGTACGTCGGCGGGTAGACGCATTCGCTGATACGCTTCAGCGATGCCGGGCCGTGGCGCAGCGCCGCGAAATAGGCTGCATCGCTCTCAATCAGCAGACGAAACTCGAAGCAGCGCTGCAGGTCACGCACACTCGAGCCCTGCAGTACTTCCTTGCGCTTCGTCACGCCGCTTTCGCTTTCGTGGATGACGATCGTGCCCGACCCCTGCACCGAGCGCACAAGTCCCCTGTCGCGCAACCTGGCAATCGCGGAGCGAACAACCGAACGCGATACCTGGAACTGCTGGGTGAGCTCGCTTTCGGTCGGCAGCTTGCCTTCGTAAGGGACGCGGCCTTCTTCGATCCAGGTCAGCAACGAACGGTACACCACATCGCTGCGGCTCCCCTCACGCAGCGGAGCGGTAATGTCGGGAAGGTCTGTCATGACCACAGGCGGCCTCGATTCCATGCCGCAACTGCTAACACATTTCGCTGAAATTGGGCAAGCGCCGTAACAAATTGAGCACAAATTAATTGACAACTCATGCAACGCCCGTAATTTGGCGCTCGATTTGTTACATGCCAGCGAGTGAGGGCTCCTTGAAGAAGATCGCTATCTCGGACCTCCGGAGCCAGCGCTGGTACAATGCGCCAGCCATGCGCACCTTCAATCACCGCTCCCGCACCTTCCAGATCGGCTACTCCAAGGGCGATTTCGAGAACAAGCCTGTCATCGCCATCGTCAATACCTGGAGCGACTTCAACCAGTGCCATTCGCATTTCAAGCAGCGTGTGGAGGAAGTGAAGCGCGGTGTGTGGCAGGCAGGCGGGTTTCCCATCGAGGTTCCGGCTATCTCGCTCAGCGAGCCGATGATGAAGCCGACGACCATGCTCTACCGAAACCTGCTCGCCATCGAGACCGAGGAGGTGCTCAGGGCGCACCCGGTCGACGGTGCGGTGCTGATGGGCGGCTGCGACAAGACCACTCCCGGCCTGCTGATGGGTGCCTTCAGCATGAATCTGCCCTGCATCTTCGTGCCGGCCGGACCGATGCTGAACGCGCGATGGCGCGGCCATACGCTGGGCAGCGGCAGTGACAACTGGAAGTTCTGGGATGAGAAGCGAGCCGGCAACATCACCGACGCGCAGTGGCAGAGCATGGAGGAATCGATCGCCCGCTCGCCAGGCCACTGCATGACCATGGGTACGGCCTCGACCATGACGAGCGCGGCGGAAGCACTCGGCATGACACTGCCCGGTGCGGCCTCGATTCCTGCGCCCGATTCCAACCATGTGCGGATGGCGTCGGATTCCGGTCGCCGCATCGTCGAGATGGTGTGGGAGGACATGCGGCCGAAGAGCTTTGTCGACATGAGCTCCTTCGAGAACGCGGTCGGCGTGGTGATGGCGCTCGGCGGCTCGACCAATGCGGTCATCCATCTGATCGCCATGGCGCGGCGGCTATCGATCCCGCTCGACCTGGAGACCTTCGACCGCATCTCGCGGCGAACGCCGGTTCTGGCCAATCTGCGTCCGTCCGGCAAATTCCTCATGGAGGACTTCTATTATGCGGGCGGGCTGCGTGCACTGATCCGCAATATGCTCAGTCTGCTGAACGGCGATAGCCTTACCGCCAATGGCCGGACACTCGCGGAGAACGTCGCCGACGCGGACTGCTTCGACGCGGACATTATCCGGCCCCTTGAAAACCCGATCCTGGCCGAGGGTGGGCTGGTGGTGCTCAAAGGCACGCTCGCTCCGCGCGGCGCGGTGATCAAGCCCGCAGCGGCGACGCCCGCCTTGATGAAGCACCGGGGCCGGGCGGTCACTTTCTCCAGCCGCGACGATCTCGCCAGGCGCATCGACGATCCTGACCTCGACATCACCGAGAACGATGTGATCGTGCTCAAGGGCGCGGGACCAGTCGGCGCGCCGGGCATGCCCGAATGGGGCGCCCTCCCCGTGCCGAAGAAGCTGCTCCAGAAGGGGGTGCGCGACATGCTGCGAATCTCCGACGCGCGTATGAGCGGAACCAGCTTCGGTGCCTGCGTGCTGCACGTATCGCCCGAAGCCGCGCGCGGCGGCCCGCTGGCGCTGGTCGAGGACGGCGACATCATCGAGATCGACGTGGCCGAGCGGCGGCTCGACCTGCTTGTGGCTGAAGAGGAACTCTCTCGCCGCCGCGCCGCCTGGCGCGAGCCGCCACCTTACTACTCGCGCGGCTATGGCGCGATGTTCGCGAAACACGTGACTTCAGCCGACGAGGGCTGCGACTTCGATTTCCTCGGCCCGGCCGGCGAGACGCCGGAGCCCAAGATCTACTGACTTACGAGACCTGCTGAATTTCAGGGACGCCCGATGACGAGCGAAGCCGACAAGTCCATTAACGACCGCCTCAAGCGCTGCGGCACCGCCACTATCTCGACCGTGCTGACCAAGCGCGGGCTAAACCACGCCTTCATGTATGGCGTCGCGCCGCTGCCGGGTTCCAAGCCGCGGATGGTAGGGCGAGCCTTCACCATGCGTTCGGTGGCCATGCGCGAGGACAAGCTCGCCGCCGACAAGGCGATGGACCCCAGGCTGAACCTGCAGCGCCGCGCCACTGAGGAATGCGGCGTCGGCGAGGTGCTGGTGATCGACTGCCGCGGCGACGTGAACGGCGCGAGCGGCGGCCTCATGCTGTTCGAGCGCATGCGCGTGCGTGGCTGCGCCGGCGTCGTCTCGGACGGTGGTGTGCGCGATGCATGGGAGATCGCCGAAAGCGGCTTTCCGGTCTACGCCCGGGCCGTGTGCCCGCCCAACAGCACGCTCGCCCACCGCTTCGTCGAGCTGAACGTGCCGGTGACCTGCGGCGGGGCGGCGGTCTATCCCGGTGACTTCATCGCCGCCGATCCAGACGGCGTAATGGTGATCCCGCAGGAGATCGCAGACGATATCTCCCGCGAGGCGCTCGCCTATGAGCAGCAGGAGGAGTTCATTCTGCAACGCCTGCGCGCCGGCGCCTCGATCTACGGCACATATCCGCTCGAAGAGGCGGGACTTGCCGACTACGCGGCCTGGCGCGCGGAGCGCGACAAGGGTTGACTGGCATGGTGATGCGGCCAGCGTAGCAGCATCGCCGGCGTCCATCGTGCCAGGGGGAGGAGCGCAGCCGGTGACCGTGAACAATACCAACAGCGTCGTCCCGGCGACGGCGCCGCTCCTTTCGGTGCGCGACCTCTCCGTCCGCGCCGGCGCATTGCCGCTGGTGCACGGCGTCAGCTTCGACCTCGAGCCCGGCACAATGACCGCGCTGGTCGGCGAATCGGGCAGCGGCAAGAGCCTGACGGCGCAGGCGATCCTTGGCCTGCTCGATCGCGATGTCTATGCGGTCGCTGGCACCGCGATGGCCTTCCAGGGCGACGCGCTCGGCTTCGACGGGAGGCGCCTGCCGAAGGGCTTCCACGGCCAGCTCACCGGCTATGTCATGCAGGATCCTTCCTCGGCGCTCGACCCGACTATGACGGTCGGCCGTCAGATCGCGGAGATGTTCGTTGTCCATCGCGGCATGGACCGGCGCTCGGCCCTGCGTGAAGCGACCCGCATGCTCGACCTTGTGCGCATCCCCAGTGCCGCCTCGCGCATCGGCGACTACCCGCACCAGTTCTCCGGAGGCATGAAGCAGCGTGTGCTGATCGCGATGGCGGTAGCGCTGTCGCCCCGCCTTCTGATCGCCGACGAACCAACCACTGCTCTCGATGTGACAGTGCAGGCCGATATCCTTGCCCTGATCGACGATCTGCGTCGGCAGCTGCAGATGGCCGTGCTCATCATCACGCATGATTTCGGCGTGGTGTACCAGTGCGCCGATCGGGTTTTGGTGATGTATGCCGGCAAGCTGGTGGAAGGCGGGGCGACGCTGCAGATCACCGAGAATGGCCGCCATCCCTACACGCGGGGGCTGATCGCCTCGATCCCGGACCTCGATGATCTCGATCGCGCCGTGGTGGCCATCCCCGGCCATCCGCCGCGACCGGAACGGAGCTGGGACGACAGCTGTGCTTTCCAACCGCGCTGTTCATTCAAGGCCGCGCGCTGTGTCGCCGAGCCGCCCGAACTGGAGACACTCGATGACGGGGCTCTGGTGCGGTGCTTCGAATGGCTGCGAGTTGCCCAGGAGCGCCTGACATGACCGCAGCCTTGGCTATCGAGCACTTGAGCTTCGGTTACCCGACGAGCGGCCTCGTCTCGGGCACCGGCGTTGTGGTCAAGGCGCTGGACGATGTCTCGTTATCGGTCGAGCCAGGCCGGGTACTCGGCATCGTCGGCGAATCCGGCAGCGGCAAGAGCAGCCTGCTTCGCGCCATTGTAGGTCTCAACCGCGGCTATACCGGCACGATCTACTACCGAGGCGAGCCGATCGACCACGCCGCGAGTGCCGTACGGCGATCCGACTTCCGCGCCGGGGTGCAGATGATCTTTCAGGATCCCGGCGGCAGCCTCAATCCATTCAAGACCATACGCCAGACGCTCACCGCGGCGCTGGCCCGAGCGCCATCGCCCAAGGTCGGCTCCGGCCAGCTCGAAGCCCTGCTGCATCAAGTCGGCATGAACGTCTCTGCGCTGGACCGTCGGCCCTCCGAATTCTCCGGGGGCCAGCTGCAGCGGCTCGCAATCGCGCGAGCCCTCGCCTGCGATCCGTCGGTGCTGCTTTGCGACGAGCCGACCTCCGCGCTCGACGTGTCGATCCAGGCGCAGATCCTCGACCTGTTCGGCCGGCTGAAGGGCGAAGGCCGGGCCTTCATCTTCGTCACCCACAATCTCGGCGTACTCGGCCACGTCGCTGATACGATCGCGGTGATGTATCGCGGCCGCATCGTGGAGGTCGGGCCGGCGCGCGAGCTGATCGCCGCACCGAAGCAGGCCTACACCGCCGCCCTGATCGCCGCGTCGCCGCGCCTCAAGCATCGTGGCCTGCTGCTGGAGAATGCCCGGCGCCGGCTCGCCTCCGCGCAAGCGGGAGCCGTGTCATGATCACCTTCCTCGGTTCGCGACTGTTCAACGCGGCGGCGACGCTGGTCGCAGCGGTGATCGCAACATTCGTCATGATCCGCATAGCACCAGGCGACCCGGTGCTGGTGCTGCTCGGCGACCTCGCCACGCCCGACCAGATCGCGGCGGCGCGCATCCAATACGGCCTCGACCGGCCGATCTACGAGCAATTGCTGATCTATCTCGGCAAGGCCTTCACGCTCGATTTCGGTAATTCGGTCATCCAGGGGCGTCCGGCGATCGAAATAGTCGCGCAGCGCATGATGGCGACGCTGACGCTCGGCGCGGTAACCTTCGCCCTGGTCATCGCGGTGGCCGTGCCCCTCGGCCTCGCGGCTGCACTCTGGCGCGACCGTTGGTTCGACCGCGCCACCTCAAACACCTCGCTGGTGGTGCTCGGAATTCCCGATTTCTGGCTGGGGCTGGTGTTCATCCTCGTCTTTGCCCGCTGGCTCCAGATCCTGCCGAGCTCAGGCTGGTCATCACCGAGCTCGATGGTGCTGCCGGCGGTCACCCTGGCTCTGCCGCTGATCGCGGTAAATATGCAGCTGATGCGAAACGAGGCGATTGGCGTGCTGAAAGCCAACATGGTGAGGATCCTGCGCGCCAAGGGAATCCCGACGGCACGCATCATCAGCCACCATGTGCTGCGCAATGCGCTCCTGCCGGTACTGACTGTCGGCGGCGTGCAGTTCGGCCACCTGCTTGGCGGCGCGGTCATCGTTGAGACCGTGTTCGGCTGGCCCGGTCTCGGGAAAGAACTCATCACGGCGATCAGCTATCGCGACTATGCAGTGGTGCAAGCCTGCATCTTCGTCATGACGTTCCTGGTTGTAGCGGTAAACTTCGCGGTCGATGTCGGCTACCGGATCGTCGACCCGCGCCTGCGGCGGAGCTAATCCTTGACGGCGACAACCCTCCCCTCTCCCAAGGCAATGCTCCGTCTGGCGCCGACCGAATGGCTGGCGCTGGGCTTTGTCGCCCTCTTCTTCCTGGTCGGACTCGCGGGCCCGTATCTGATCGACTTCAACCCGGCGGCAACCGATACGGCCGCCCGGCTGAAGCCACCCTTCACGGCGTTCGCCAATGGCAGCATTGCCTGGTTCGGCACCGACGCGGTCGGCCGCGACGTGGCAAAGCAGGTGATCTATGGCGCGCGCGTCTCGCTCGTCGTGGGCTTCACCTCGGCCGCGCTTGCCACCGTCTTCGGCGTCGTGGTTGGCGTCTGGGCGGGATGGGCCGGCCGGCGCACCGAGCAGTTCCTGATGCGCATCGTCGACATCCAGCTCGCCTTTCCCTCGATCCTGATCGCGGTATTCCTCGCGGCCTTTATCCAGCCGAGCCTGCTGTCGGTGATCCTCATTCTCGCCATCACCCGCTGGGCCGTAGTGGCGCGCGTTGCCCGCGCGATCACAGCGCGCACGCTGGCCAAGAGTTACGTCGAAGCCGCCATCATTTCGGGCGAGAGCACATGGCGGATCGTGCGCGACTGCATCCTGCCCAATCTGTGGATCCCCCTGCTTATTCTGATGTCGGCTGAACTCAGCCTCATCATCCTGGCCGAGGCTTCGCTCGGCTTTCTCGGCCTGGGGACACCGATCGACGTGCCGTCCTGGGGCCGCATCATTTCGTCGGGCCGCAATTATCTCGCCAATGCGTGGTGGATTGCGACGCTGCCAGGGCTGGTTATCGTCGTTGTCGTCGTGTCGATCGGCGTGGCCGGCGAAGTGCTGCGGCGGCGGCTCGCCCGCGGCGTCTCGGCATCGCCATAGGCGAGCAGGCGCGCGGCGAGTTTCGATTTCAAAGGGAGCGGGACTGACGTCAACAGCACCCATAGCGGTATTCTCGGATCGCAAGGCGCGACGTGCTCGACGTATTTTCTTCGTGAGCTCCTTACCGCGCGCTGAGCACCTCCGCGCCGGGCTCCAAACCCGCTTGGACGGCCTGAGAGGCTAAGAGGCCACCGACTGCTTCCGGTATGCGTCCGGTCAAAACGTCCGAGCATCCCAACGCAGAATGCGCTCGACGAGGAATTGTTTTGATTTCAATGGCTTAGGAATGGTGGGCGCGACAGGGATTGAACCTGTGACCCCTACGATGTCAACGTAGTGCTCTCCCGCTGAGCTACGCGCCCATTCCGTCTTCTCGTCGAGCGGGGCTCCCCTATAACGAGTCGCTCGCCCGCGCGCAAGGCGCTCCGAACGCCTCATTCACACCCGTTTAGCTCACGCCGCCAGCATCTTGCCGACCTCGTTGACGAGATCGCGCAGATGGAACGGCTTGGAGAGCACCTTGGCATCCTTCGGCGCCTGGCTGTCGGCGTTCAGCGCCACCGCGGCGAAGCCGGTGATGAACATCACCTTGATGTCGGGATCGAGCTCGGTCGCCCGCCGGGCGAGCTCGATGCCGTCCATCTCCGGCATCACGATGTCGGTCAGCAACAGCTCGAACGGCTCCTCGCGCAGCCGGTCATAGGCCGACTTGCCATTGTCGAACGAGACGACGTCGTAGCCTGCATTCTCCAGCGCCTTCACCAGGAAACGGCGCATGTCATTGTCGTCTTCGGCGAGCAGGATTTTCGTCATCCCCCAACCACCTCTCGTCCCTTCGCGGTTCGCACGCCCGCACATGTGCTTGCGCGCGAATCGACGCGCGATGCCCTCGGCGTGATTAGCACATCGCGCCTGTGCTGGTGGTTGCTTCTTGGTCGCCATTTCGTGGCCATTTTCTTGCGATCACAAGCGCAAAGCCGGCAGCGCATCGGCATTCCGCGCCCGGCGAGGGCGTGCTAGACAAGAGGGATACGCGGCGAACCGCACCGGACCTCGTGTCCCGCAGTTCGCTCGTCTTGCGCAACCCGGGCATCAGGTGATCGGCCGGCTCTATGATGGCTGTCGTCGCGGAGATGATCGACCCGCCCTTCGAGGTGGCTGAGCCGTCGACGATCGCGGCACCCTTCCTGTTCAACTCCCCGCACAGCGGCATCATCTATCCCAAGGCCTTCGTCGAGCAGGCGCGCCTCGACCTGCAGAGCCTGCGCCGCTCCGAGGACACCTTCGTCGACACGCTGTTCAGCGCTGTGACCGAAGTGGGCATGCCGTTCATGCGTGCGCATTTCCCGCGCTGCTATGTCGATGTGAATCGCGAGCCCTATGAGCTCGACCCGCGCATGTTCGAAGGCCGCCTGCCGGCCTACGCCAATACCCGCTCGATGCGGGTCTCCGGCGGCCTCGGCACCGTGGCCCGCATCGTCGGCGAGGCGCAGGAGATCTATGGCCGCCGCATCCCGGTGGACGAGGCGATCACCCGCATCGAGAATTTCTACAAGCCCTATCACCGCGCCCTGCGACGGATGATGGTGCAGATGCAGCGCGGCTTCGGCCTCGCCGTGCTGATCGATTGCCACTCCATGCCCTCGAACACCGGCCACCGCGACGAGCGGGCGCGTACCGATATCGTGCTCGGCGACCGCTACGGCACCAGTTGCGCCGGCGTCATTACCGACGTGCTGGAACTGGAGCTGCGCCGGCGCGGCTTCGCGGTGGTGCGCAACAAGCCTTATGCTGGCGGATTCATCACCGAGCATTACGGCAACCCCGCCTCCGGCATGCATGCCGTGCAGATCGAGATCAACCGTGCGCTTTATATGGATGAGCGCAGCTATCAGCCCTCCCCGCGCTTCGACGAGGTACGCCGCAACCTCCTCGAAGTTGCCGAGGCCCTGATGAAAATCGACCAGCTGCACCTCGCGCCGCTGCGCACCGCAGCCGAATAATCATTTCATTGCAAACACTTAAGCCGGATCCTACGAAATTTTGATCGGGCGATGCGAAATGCCGCACAAGAGCCTTGCAATTTGGACATGAGAGATATACGAATTCTGCACGCTCGGTTCAGCCGAACGCTTCCCCCTCAAAATATTGGGGCCAGACCGCGGAGTTTTCAGCGGCAGGGAAACGTCGGCTCAAGCGTGCGGAGCCCGCCTTGAGGCGCTCGGTGACGTCGCAGTGAGAGTTCGGCCGCAACAAAGAGCCGACCCGCGAGACGTAGCGCTGAAAAGAAAGGGGCCGCTCACGCGAACGGAGCGGCCCAAGTCTAGGGAGGAAACGCCCAAGGAGGGCAGTACGGAGCGACGCCAATCGCTACCGTACGATCTGCAAGATGCGTGTGCATTGCGGAATAATCAAGGCATATCGCGCATTCCAGGCGCACCACCCCAGCGATAGCCGGAAAGGTGTGACTTTATTGCCGCGAGCATGCTTCCGCTTTTACCGCCGAGCCCCGGGATCAAGACCTGCGGCTCGGCGTATTTCTTTGCAATATCAAGAATGACCCGTGTCTCGCCGGGGATAACCGGGGACGACACTGCGGAAGCTCCGAAAATTCGGCTGATCGTGCGACAAATTGGCAATCGCAGCCAGAAGGTGCCCTGCCACCCACGCTGAAGGGGACAGCACCGGCAGCACCCCGCGCCAGGGACCGCCCAAAAAAGAAAGGGGCCGCTCACGCGAACGGAGCGGCCCAAGTCTAGGGAGGAAACGCCCAAGGAGGGCAGCGGGCACGACGCCAATCGCGCACCGCATTGCAGCAATATGCCATTGTGGCGTACAAAATACAAGGAAAAAAGCGAAAGAAATGAAAGTAGCAGTCAACCGCTGAAGCGCGAATGCGCTAAAACGCGCGCCAGACGCGCGAGACGCCTTCCCTTCCCTGAGGGACGCACCTAGGCTTTCCTAACCCGGCAGGACATCCGTCGCAACAGGAGGTGGCCGAGCCTCACGCGATCTTTCCCAGCCATCGGAACTCAAGCATTTATTGCCGGAATCCAAGCACTTGGCAGAAAAGAAAGGGGCCGCTCACGCAAGCGGAGCGGCCCAAGTCTAGGGAGGAAACGCCCAAGGAGGGCGGCGGGAACGCGACGCCAATCGCGTCCTCGCGCTGCAAGAATATGGCAGCACGGCTTCCCGATAGCAAGTCTTAGGCATGCCCAATTGCGCGGCAGGGCGAGATGGCAGCCATGCGCCAGACGCCGGGCTCTGCGCCGTCGCTTCGCCTTCGTTCACGATCTTGGCCTTCGCGCGCGAAGAGGACGTTGCCGTCGCCCGCAGCGGCGGATAAGGAAATCGGCCAACGCGCGAACTGGGGCGCGAACCGGGGGAACGACATGGGCGCCGTGGACTTCGAAGCCTTCGTCCATGAGCTTGCCGATGTCTCCGGCCAGGCGATCCTGCCCTTCTTCCGCACCGCGCTCGGCGTCGAGGACAAGAGCCGCGGCGCCGCCTTCGATCCCGTCACCGCTGCCGACCGCGCCGCCGAACAGGCGATGCGCGCGCTGATCCGGCGCAATTTCCCGGGTCATGGCGTCATCGGCGAGGAATACGACAATGAGCGCCCCGACGCCGAGTTCGTCTGGATGCTCGATCCGATCGACGGCACCAAGTCCTTCATCGCCGGCATGCCGGCCTGGGGCACGCTGATCGGCCTCGTCCGCAATGGCCGGCCGGTCTACGGCATGATGCACCAGCCCTTCATCCGCGAACGCTTCTACGGCGATGGCGACGGCGCCCGCTATCGCGGACCCGCAGGCGAGCGCAAGCTCGGGGTGCGCGCCTGCGGCAGCCTCGGCGATGCGCTGATGGTGACGACCAGCCCGCGCTTGATGAACGAGGCGGACCGCGCCCGCTTCGAAGTGGTCGAGGAGCATGTGCGCATGTCCCGCTATGGCGGCGACTGCTACGCCTATTGCATGGTCGCCGCCGGCCATGTCGACCTCGTCATCGAGACCAATCTGCAGGACCACGACATCGTGCCGCTGATCCCGATCATCGAAGGCGCGGGCGGCATCGTCACCGATTGGTCGGGTGATCCGGCCGTGGGCGGCGGGCGTGTCGTCGTTTCCGGCGACCGCCGGGTGCACGATGCCGCGCTGGAGATGCTGGCGAAGGGCTAGAAGAGGCGCCCGTTAGAGCATGTTCCGCAAAAGTTGGAAGACTTTTGCGATCAGAACATGCTCCAACTCATTGAATCTAGAGCACTATCTTATCGCTCGGATGACTCCATCCGAGCGATAAGATAGTGCTCTAGCCTCTGAAGTCCGCACTGCCCGGGATGAAGGCGTCGAACGCGGCGAAGAGCTGCTCGCGATAGACATCCCGCTCCTGGAGCAATTCGTGCCGCGCCCCCGGCACCACCAGGTGCGCGCCGGCGATCAGCCGGGTGCCGAGATGCTCGATGGCGCTGGTGGAGACCACCTGGTCGGCGCCCGCCGCGATCATCAGCAGCGGCTGCCGGATGGCCCTCGCCGTCGCCGGATCGGCGAGCCGGTCCATCAGGTCGAACGCCGCCTTCACCCAGCCGATGGTCGGCGCACCGACATCGAGCTCGGGATGCTCGCGCGAGATAGCGAGGTTGCGCTCGTAGCGCACCCGGTCGGAAGAGAGCTTGTTGCCCTCGAACGGCTTGTTGGTGGCGTGCTGCGAGGCCCCCGCCGGCACATAGAAGCCGCCGAGGCCGAGCGCACAGAGCAGCCGCGAGGTGCGCCGCGCCGCTTTCTCATGGGTCAGCAGCGCGATCTCCAGCATCGGCGCCACCAATACCATGCGCTCGAACCAGCGCCGGCCGAGCCGCGCGGTGTCGAGCAGTACCGCCGCGCCCATGGAATGGGCGAGCGCGAAATAGGGCGGCGGGCAATCCGGCATCATCACGTCGCGCACGAAAGCCTGCAGGTCGAGCTGGTGGTCGGCGAAATCCGGCACATGGCCCTTCATCGGGTCACGCAGCAGGCGCTGCGAACCGCCCTGCCCTCGCCAGTCCAGCACCGCTACGCCGAAGCCGCGGCGGCGCAGGTCCGTCACCGTCTCGAAATATTTTTCGATCTTTTCGGTGCGCCCGGGGAACACGCATACCGTGCCGAGCCGCGGCGCCAGCGGCTGCCAGCGCGCATAGCGCAGCGCGACGCCGTCCGCCGTCGTGACACTGCCGCACACCGCCCCATCGGGAACAGGATTTGCCGTCGTGGGGTAGAGCTTCATCAAGGGACAATGGTCACGGGAGCAAGTGGGGGAACAGGCGGGGAAATCGAGCGATACACGGAGCCGCAATGGCTCACAAGCGCGATAGCACCATCGTCCCCGGTCGGGGCAGCCGCTCAGTAACGCTTGTCGCCATAGCCGATGACCTTCATGCCGCTGATGGCGCCCGAAGCGGCGTCGACGACGAGCTGCACGCGCTCGCCCCGCGGGCCATTGGCTTCGAGGATGATGGTGGTGCCGCGCTGCTTCACCACGGTGATCTGCGAGAAGCCGCGGTTGCGCAGCATGTTGACGGCGCCATTGGCATCCATGCTCTGCGCGGCAGCGGCGCCGCCGCTGGGCGGGGCCTGGGTTTCATAGGGTGCATACGGTCCGAGAGCAGGCTTGCCGGGTGTCGGCGCAACAGTCATGCCGCCCCAGGGGCCGCCGACTGTGATGCCGATGCCCTGGGCCAATGTCGGCGCGGCGCCGAGCGCCCCGCTCAAGAGCAGCACGGTCAACGCCAACGCGGCCGATACGCGTGCCGCCACCGTCCGGATACCTCCCACGCCCGACCCCTCGCCGGCGCAGAATCGTCCTGCGAAAACAAGGGCCAGCCTTCCAGTTAGGGACGATGCGCTGAACATGAACCGAAGCGGCCGTTCATCGACCGTTCATCTAGAGTGAGGCGGGATATCGCCCGCGGAGCTGCGGAAACCGAGGCTCCGCATTGTTGGGGCGGTGTATACAATCCGTGCCCTGAACAGCGTCCGAAGCCCCCCTTCACCCGCCATTCATTGGCCGGGCAAGGTTGTGGCGCGGATGTGCGCTCCCGCCTTGCTTTCATCACAAGGTCAGCACAATTGACCTAATTCAGCCGATGAGAAGCTGCGTGCGCGGCTGTGCGCGATGCCTCTTGCGAAGGCGTTTTCCACAACCCATTTCGAGATTGCACCGGCCAATCGGCGGTGCGTAACCGGGCCCTGCTCAGGCGAGAGGGCTCATCGCATGTCGCTTCACAGGAGGATATGCCATGCGCAGTTTTGATCTTTCCCCGCTCTATCGTTCCACGGTCGGTTTCGACCGACTGTTCTCGCTGCTCGACCAGGTCGGCGGCGTCGATGTCGCCAACACCTATCCGCCCTACAACATCGAGCGGACCGGCGAGAACGCCTACCGCATCACCGTTGCCGTCGCCGGCTTCACCGAGCCGGAGCTTGGTATCGAGGTGAAGGAGAACACGCTCTCCATTCGCGGCGAGAAGCAGGCGCAGGATAGCGCCAAGTCGTCCGACGTGCTCTATCAGGGCATTGCCGCGCGAGCCTTCGAGCGGCGCTTCCAGCTTGCCGACCATGTCGAGGTACGCGGCGCCAGCCTGGAGAACGGGCTGCTCCATGTCGATCTCGTCCGCGAGATCCCCGAGACGCTGAAGCCCCGCACCATTCCGATCAATGGCGGGACGGCGAAGGTCATCGAGGCCAAGGCCGCGTGACCACCGCGTGATCGTGGGCTGATCGAGCCCGAACAACCGTCATGGCGCCCCGGTCTCAGGCCGGGGCGCTTTTATTTTGGAGATTCCGTCGCCTCTTGCGGCCGTCATCCCGGCCGAAGCGAAGCGCAGAGCCGGGATCGCAAGAAGGTAGAGAACGTCGCGCGATCCCGGATACGGCCCGGCGGCCGTTCCGGGATGACGACAACAAAGCGGCGAGACTCAATTCGACGAGGTCTTGGGCTTCGCCTCGGCCGGCTTCTTGGTCGCATCGCGCGAGAGCACGGAAGCCGTGCCCGCCGAGACCGAACCCGCCGGCGTTGCGGTGCCCGCACCGGTGCCCTTCTTCGCATCGGCCACCACTGGGGGGGCCTCCGGTGTCGGGACCGCCACGCCGGGAATCACCCGCACCGGCGTCTCCGACTTCGACGCCTCGGACTTCGACGCCTCGGACTTCGACGCCTCGGACTTCGACGCCTCGGACTTGGGCGTCTCCGGCTTGGCAGCGGTCTCCTTGGCCGGCGGGGCCGCAGGCTTTGCCTCAGCCGGCTTGGCTTCGGAAGGCTTGGCTTCGGAAGGTTTGGCTTCCGCCGGCTTGACCTCCGCTGGCGTGGTCTCCGGCTTCACCTCGGTGGAGGTCGATGGCGCGCCGCCGGGGGCGGTCGCGCCAGGCGGCGCGTTGATGCCGGGCGAGGCAGCGCCTTCATTGTCGCCGGGAGACAGCGGCGGCAGCGGCGCGGCCGGCGGCAAGGCGGCGGTCTTCGGGGCCGGTGGCTTCTTTGGCGGATTGCGCAATGGAGCCGGCGGCAAAGGCGTCCGCTCGGCGCGATCATTGCCGATCGGGCGCATCGAGAGAACCTCGCCGGAATAGCGGTCGATCCGCACCCGCAGCCGGACGCCGTCGCCGTCTGTCGCCTCGGTGACATAGGCATTGCCGGCGACCCGCGCGGGATTGATCGAGACAAAGCCCATGGAGCGCAGCATCGGCCGCACATCGTTCGCCGAAAACTCCGGCGCCGGCGCCCGGTAGCGGCGATAGCCGCGCGGCGGGCCGTAATCATAGCCCGGCGCGTCATCATAATAGGGCGAAAAGAATTGCGCCGCGGCCGGCGTCGGCGCGCCAGCGACGAGGCCGCCGAGCAACAGTCCGAAAGCCGGCACGGCGAGGCCGGACAACGTCAGGAATCGCGGCCGCATCGCGGCCCGGCGGCGAACGGAAAGTGACGATGTCGACATGATTGCGCTGTCTTCCAATGGGGAGAGCGTTGCCCATCTTAACTATAGCCGGGAATGCGGCGCCGCTGAGACGCGGCGGCAGCCGATACCCATGCCGGGGGATTCGGCGCAACGGCGTTGCGCTGCACTGCCGCACAGCATACCGTTCGTTTCAAAGAGAGGACCCTTGCCGCAACAAGAGCGAATTTCGCTGCGCCGCACAGGCGCATCGGCGCTTGTGCGCGAGCGGCAATTCTGGCATCTTCGCGATTAATAGGGCAGTCTTGCTGTCCTATAGCAGGCAATCCGACCAGCCGGATGATACCGGCGGCGGCATAAGCCTCGCCGGAGGTGCCTTGCCGGGTTGCGGTAACGCCTCTGCCGGACAGACGATAGCAGCCTTGGGATCCAGGGCGACTTATGGAGATGATGATGAGCGAGGAATTCGGCGGCAACGTCGCGCGCAACGTCGGAGAGGGTGCGGTTCGTCCGGCCACGACGGGCCGTGCCGCCGCCAAAGACGCTCCCCTCACCGTCATCGACCCCGGCCTGCCGGCCGCATTCGGCCTTTATGATCCGCGCAACGAGAAGGATTCCTGCGGCGTCGGCTTCATTGCCGACATCAAGGGCCGCAAGTCGCACAAGATCATCCAGGACGGCCTGCAGATCCTCCTGAACCTGGAGCATCGCGGCGCGGTGGGCGCCGACCCGCGCGCCGGCGACGGCGCCGGCATGCTGGTGCAGATCCCGCACAAGTTCTTTGCCAAGGAAGCGTCGAAGCTCGGCTTCACGCTGCCCGAACCGGGCCACTACGCCGTCGGCCACATCTTCATGCCGCGCGATGCGGAAGGCCAGGCCATCATCCGCGAGACGCTTGAGCGCGTGGTCGCCGAGGAGGGCCAGGTGTTCCTCGGCTGGCGCGACGTGCCGACCGACAATTCCCATCTCGGCCACACCGTGCTGCCGACCGAGCCCGGCCATGCCCAGATCTTCATCGCCCGCGGCGAAGGCACGCCGGATGAGGACGCGTTCGAGCGCCGCCTGTTCATCCTGCGCAAGGTGATCTCGAACATCATCTATGACGCCGGCGACCCGCGCACCAAGGGCTATTACCCGGTGTCGCTGTCCTGCCGGACCATCGTCTACAAGGGCATGTTCAATGCCGACCAGCTCGGCACCTATTATGCCGACTTCCACGATGAGGATTTCGAGAGCGCGGTGGCGCTGGTCCATCAGCGTTTCTCGACCAACACCTTCCCGGCGTGGTCGCTGGCCCATCCCTACCGGATGGTGGCGCACAATGGCGAGATCAACACGCTGCGCGGCAACGTCAACTGGATGGCGGCGCGCCAGGCGTCGGTGGATTCCGAGTTGTTCGGCAACGACATCTCCAAGCTCTGGCCGATCTCCTATGAGGGCCAGTCCGACACCGCGTGCTTCGACAATGCGCTGGAATTCCTGACGCAGGGTGGCTACGGCCTCGCCCACGCGGCGATGATGCTGGTGCCTGAGGCCTGGGCCGGCAACCCGCTGATGGATGAGGAGCGCCGCGCCTTCTACGAGTACCACGCCTCGATGATGGAGCCGTGGGACGGGCCCGCCGCCATCGTCGCCACCGACGGCCGCCAGATCGTCGCGACGCTGGACCGCAACGGCCTGCGTCCGGCGCGCTATCTCGTCACCTCCGACGACACCATCGTGCTCGCCTCGGAAATGGGCGTGCTTACCTTCCCGGAAGAGAAGATCGTCACCAAGTGGCGGCTCCAGCCGGGCAAGATGCTGCTGGTCGACATGGTGGAAGGTCGCCTCGTCCCCGACGAGGAGATCAAGACCGAGCTCGCCCGTGCGCATCCGTACAAGGAATGGCTGAAGCGCACCCAGCTGGTGCTGGAAGACCTGCGCGCCGTCGAGGCCCGCGAGGTGCGCACCGACGTGTCGCTGCTCGATCGCCAGCAGGCCTTCGGCTACAGCCAGGAAGACCTCAAGCTGCTGATGGCGCCGATGGCGACCACCGGGCAGGAGGCGGTCGGCTCCATGGGCACCGACACGCCGATCTCGCCGCTGTCGCGCAGGTCGAAGTCGCTGTTCACCTATTTCAAGCAGAACTTCGCCCAGGTGACGAACCCGCCGATCGACCCGATCCGCGAGGAGCTCGTCATGAGCCTCGTCTCCTTCATCGGGCCGCGGCCGAACATCTTCGACCTGGAGGGCAATGCCCGCCGCAAGCGGCTCGAGGTGCGCCAGCCGATCCTGACCAATGCCGACCTCGAGAAGATCCGCTCCATCGGCTTCATGGAGGAGCGCTTCGACACCCGCACGCTCGACATCACCTACCCGTCCGACAAGGGCGCGGCGGGCATGGGCGATGCCGTCGAGCGGCTATGCGAGCGCGCCGAGGCCGCGGTCCATGGCGGCTACAACATCATCATCCTGTCGGATCGCCTGACCGGGCCGGATCGCATCCCGATCCCCGCGCTGCTGGCCACCGCGGCCGTGCACCATCACCTCATCCGCAAGGGCCTGCGCACCGCCGCCGGCCTCGTTGTGGAGACGGGCGAGGCGCGCGAGGTGCATCATTTTGCCTGCCTCGCCGGCTATGGCGCGGAAGCGATCAACCCTTACCTCGCCTTCGAGACGCTGATCGCCATGCGCGACGACATCCCGGAGGAGGTCGACGAGTATGAGATCGTCAAGCGCTTCATCAAGTCGGTCGACAAGGGCCTGCTCAAGGTCATGTCCAAGATGGGCATCTCGACCTACCAGTCCTATTGCGGCGCGCAGATCTTCGATGCGGTCGGGCTGAACACCGATCTGGTGAAGAAGTACTTCTTCGGCACCGCCTCGACCATTGGCGGCGTCGGCCTCGCCGAGATCTCGGAGGAGACCGCGATGCGCCACCGCGACGCCTTCGGCGACGCGCCGGTCTATCGCACCTCGCTGGATGTCGGCGGCGAATACGCCTTCCGCCTGCGCGGCGAGGAGCATGCCTGGGATCCCGAGACCGTCGCGGTGCTGCAGCACGCGGTGCGCGGCAATGCGCAGGACAAGTACCGCAGCTTCGCCAAGCTGGTGAATGATCAGGGCCACAAGACCCTGAACATCCGTTCGCTGTTCCGCATCCGCACCGCCGAGGAACTCGGCCGCAGCTCGATCTCGATCGAGGAGGTCGAGCCCGCTGCCGACATCGTCAAGCGCTTCGTCACCGGCGCCATGTCGTTCGGCTCGATCTCGCGCGAGGCGCACACCACGCTCGCCATCGCCATGAACCGCATCGGCGGCAAGTCGAACACCGGCGAAGGTGGCGAAGAGGCCTCGCGCTTCAAGCCGCTGCCGAACGGCGACAGCATGCGTTCGGCGATCAAGCAGGTGGCTTCCGGCCGCTTCGGCGTGACGGCGGACTATCTCGTCAATGCCGACATGATCCAGATCAAGATGGCGCAGGGTGCCAAGCCCGGCGAAGGTGGCCAATTGCCCGGCCACAAGGTCGATGCGGTGATCGCCAAGGTGCGCCATTCGACCCCCGGCGTCGGCCTCATCTCGCCGCCGCCGCACCATGACATCTATTCGATCGAGGATCTCGCCCAGCTCATCTACGACCTGAAGAACGTCAACCCCGAGGCCGACATCTCGGTGAAGCTGGTCTCCGAGGTCGGCGTCGGCACGGTCGCGGCCGGCGTCGCCAAGGCGCGCGCCGACCACATCACCATCTCCGGCTTCGAAGGCGGCACCGGCGCCTCCCCGCTCACCGCCATCAAGCATGCCGGTAGCCCCTGGGAGATCGGCCTTGCCGAAGCGCACCAGACGCTGACGCTGAACGGCCTGCGCGGTCGCATCGCGCTTCAGGTCGATGGCGGCCTGCGCACCGGGCGCGACGTCATCATCGGCGCGCTGCTGGGCGCCGACGACTTCGCGTTCTCCACCGCGCCGCTCATTGCGGCGGGCTGCATCATGATGCGCAAGTGCCATCTCAACACCTGCCCGGTCGGCGTCGCGACGCAGGACCCGGTGCTGCGCAAGCGCTTCAAGGGCGCGCCGGAGCACGTCATCAACTACTTCTTCTTTGTTGCCGAGGAAGTGCGCGAGCTGATGGCGGAGATGGGTGCGCGCACCTTCAACGAGCTGATCGGCCAGTCCGAATGGCTCGACAAGCGCGCCGCCATCGACCACTGGAAGGCGAACGGCCTCGACTTCACCCGCATCTTCGCCAAGCCGAATGTCGGCCCGGACGTCGCCATCTTCCATTCGGAGCGGCAGAACCATCCGATCGCCCATGTGCTCGACCGCAAGCTGATCGCCGAAGCGATGCCGGCGCTCGAGACCGGCGAGAAGGTGGTGATCGAGACCACGATCAAGAGCATCGACCGCTCGGTCGGCGCCATGCTCTCCGGCGAGGTGGCCAAGCGCTATGGCGATGCCGGCCTGCCGGAGGACACGATCGAGGTGAACCTGACCGGCACCGCCGGCCAGGCGTTCGGCGCCTTCCTCGCCACCGGCATCTCGGCGACGCTGGTCGGCGAAGCCAATGACTATGTCGGCAAGGGCCTGTCGGGCGGGCGCATCGTGGTCCGTCCGCCGGATCACAGCAGCATCGTGCCGGAGAACTCGATCATCGTCGGCAACACCGTGCTATACGGCGCGACCTCGGGCGAATGCTACTTCCACGGCGTCGCCGGCGAGCGCTTCGCGGTGCGCAACTCCGGCGCCATCGCGGTGGTCGAGGGCACTGGCGACCATGGCTGCGAGTACATGACCGGCGGCATCGTCGTGGTCATCGGCCAGACCGGGCGCAACTTCGCGGCCGGCATGTCCGGCGGCGTCGCCTATGTGCTGGACGAGGACAACTCGTTCAAGAACCGCTGCAACCTCTCCATGGTCGATCTGGAACCGGTCGAGGAGGAAGAAGACCTCCTGGAGCGCCTCCACCACCATGGCGGCGACCTGGAGTTCAAGGGCCGCATCGACATCATGGCCAATATGGGCCATGGCGACGAGGAGCGGCTCCACCAGCTCATCGCCCAGCATCTGCACTACACCGGTTCGAAACGGGCGCAGACCATCCTCGACAACTGGGCCGAGTACCGCGGCAAGTTCGTCAAGGTGATGCCGGTCGAGTACCAGCGGGCGCTGCGCGAGATGGAAAAGGCGCGCAGCCTGCAGGCGGCGGAGTAATCCGGGCCGCCATAGCTGGCAAATCGTCTCAGGTCGTCATCCCGGCCGAAGCGTAGCGTAGAGCCGGGATCGCTCTCCGATTTCCTGCGATCCCGGATACCGCCTGTCGGCGGTTCCGGGATGACGGCCTCGGTATCGAGGTGAGTTTCTGGGCGCGGCGGTGTGCCGCGCCCATTTCCCCAATTGGCATGATTGATGTATCTGCACCGGGAGGTGGAATGCCTCCAAGGTGGCGGTGCTCCGCGAAAGAGGGCGCGATGGGTAAGGTTACGGGTTTTCTGGAGATCGATCGGCGCGAGGCCAAGTATCAGCCGGCGTCCGACCGCATTCGCCATTTCCGCGAATTCACCTTGCCGCTGCCCGACGCCGAGGTCGCCAACCAAGCCTCGCGGTGCATGGATTGCGGTATTCCGTTCTGCCACGGGCCGAACGGTTGCCCGGTGCACAACCAGATCCCGGATTGGAACGACCTCGTCTATAGCGGCAATTGGGAAGAGGCGGCGCGCAACCTCCATTCCACCAATAACTTCCCGGAATTCACCGGCCGCATCTGCCCCGCGCCGTGCGAGGAAGCCTGCACGCTGAATCTCGAGGACGTGCCGGTCACCATCAAGACGGTGGAACAGGCCATCGCCGACAAGGCGTGGAAGTCAGGCTGGATCAAGCCCGAGCCGAACCCGCACAAGACCGGCAAGAAGGTCGCCGTGGTCGGCTCCGGCCCGGCCGGCCTTGCCGCCGCCCAGCAGCTCGCCCGCGCCGGGCATGACGTCCATGTCTTCGAGCGCGAGCCGAAGGCCGGCGGCCTGCTGCGCTACGGCATCCCCGACTTCAAGATGGAAAAGCACTATATCGACCGCCGCGTCGCCCAGATGGAGGGCGAAGGCGTCACCTTCCACTACGGCGTGCATGTCGGCGTGACGAAGTCGGTCGAGGAACTGATGGCGAGCTTCGAGGCGGTACTGATGTGCGGCGGTGCCGAGCATCCGCGCGACCCGCGCCTGCCCGGCCAGGAGCTCGAAGGCGTGCAGTACGCCATGCCCTATCTGGTGCAGCAGAACCGCCGCATCGGCCATGAGGATGTCAGCCGCGAGCAGCCCATCCTCGCCGCCGGCAAGCATGTGGTGGTGATCGGCGGCGGCGACACCGCGTCCGACTGCGTCGGCACCGCCTTCCGCCAGGGTGCGCTCTCGGTGCACCAGCTCGACATCCGCCCGGTGCCGCCGATGAAGGAGGACAAGCTGGCGGTGTGGCCCTATTGGCCGACCAAGTTCCGCACCTCCTCCTCGCAGGCCGAAGGCGCCGAGCGCGAGTTCGCGGCGGCAACGCTGGGGCTGGAAGGCAAGAAGGGCCGCGTCACCGCGGTGCGCTGCGCCCGCGTCGACAATAAGCGCCAGCCGATTCCGGGCACCGACTTTCTGCTCAAGGCCGATCTCGTCTTCATCGCGCTCGGCTTCTCCCATCCGGTGCACCAGGGCATGCTGGAAGAGGCCGGCGTCAGCCTCGACGGGCGCGGCAATATCTCGGCGAACGAGGACGACTACGCCACTTCGGTGCCGAAGCTGTTCGCCGCCGGCGACATGCGCCGCGGCCAGTCGCTGGTGGTGTGGGCCATCCGCGAAGGCCGCCAGGCCGCGCGCTCGGTGGACATGTTCCTGATGGGCGCGTCCGTCCTGCCGCGGTAGAGGACACTCCTGCTCCCTCTCCCGCTCACGGGGGAGGGTTGGGGTGGGTGCCTCTCCGACAGCGTCCGGCTGTTTCCCCCTCCCGGCTCGCGCACGCTCGCCACCCTCCCCGCAAGCGGGAGAGGGAAGAATCCTTACGGCGTCGTCGTGGTCCCCGCAGTTCCGGGAGACGGAGCCGGCGTTGCCGGTGCTGCTCCGGTTGCAGGCGCCGCAGCAGCCGGCGCGGACGGTGCGCCCGGCGGCGTCCAGCGGAAATCGTCGGCGCGACCATTAACCGGGCCTAGCGGCTCGCCGCTGACCAGCACGCGCGAGGCGGCGGTGTCGGGGATGCGCGCCGGCTCGCCGGGCCTTGCCCCGCCGGCGAGCGTCTTCGCTGCGCCGGTGGCGCCGGCGCCAGTAAGCTGGATGAGCATCGGCAGGCTGCTGCCGGTGGCCGGCGACGCCCCCGCAGCAGCAGTGGCCGTCGGCACCGCGCCGCCATTCAGCAGCTTGCCCAGCGAGCGATCGACGAAGAAAGCGAGCTTGCGCCCGCCCGCGCGGGTGAAGCCGGTGCCGTCCGCAGTACGCAGCCGACGCCGCTGGCCGTCCACCGCCGGGCCGGACATAAGGAACTTGCCGTTCTCGTCGACAAAGCCATCCCACACATCGGCAAACACCAGACCGGCCTTCTCGACATGCTCCTTGAGCAACTCATTAAGCTTGGCGTTGCGATCGCTCGCCTTGTTGTCGTCGACCGGCGGCAGGCCAACGACGACCACCGGGCGGCCGTGATTCTTCAGCACGGTGAGCAGTTCATCGAGCCGTTTGCCGTAGATTTCACGCCAGCGCTCGTCGAACAGTTCTGCCTTGCCCAGTTCGTCGGTGATCGGGCGCAGGTCATTGCTGCCGGCGAACACCACGATGGCGGTGGCCTCCTGCGAGCTCGCCAGTGCCGGCACGGCTCCGAGCCAGTTGAACTGGCTGGCCGGGCCGAAGCCGGATGCGCTCTCGGCCTTGCCGATCACCGCGATGCCGCCGCGCTCGGCGGCGAAGGCGTCCGCCAGCCCTTGTGCCAGCGGAGTGGCATATTCGTCGCCGATCACCAGCACGACATCGGTGATCTTCACCGAATTGTCCTTGCGCGCCGCCTCGATGGACGCGAACACCGTCCCGCGCGGCTCGGTCGGCTGCTCGGCCTGGACCGGCGCCACACGCCGCGGGCGCACCGGTTCGCCACCGCCTGCCGACGGCAGGTAATCCTGCCCGCGGCGCGGCACGGCATAGCGCGGCGGCGGCGGATCGTCGTTGCCGCGGAAGAGCTCGAACAGCGGGAAGAGCGGGTGCCATTGCTGCGGCTGGCGCTGCTGCGGCGGCGGAGCCACCTGCTGGCGGCCCGGGGCCTGCTGGCGCTGCGGGCGGGTTTGCTGCTGCGGCGCGTTGCGCGAGGAGCCGATTTCGGCCGGCGGGCGGAACCAATCGGATTGAGCGAAGCTTGGCGAACTGGCGAGGAACAGCAGGCCAGCGCCAAGCAGCCCACCCTCAAGCCACGCGTTTCGCCCGATCCCTCGCATCCGCCATTACCACCTGGTGCGTTCGTTCATACACCAGCGGTGGACCATTATCGCGGCCGTTTCAAGACCCTGCGCGTGCGCGCTCCAGCACTTCGCCGCTCGGCAGGCCGTCGGGGAGCAGTCCGGCGCGCATCTGGAAGTCCCGCACCGCCACCCGAGTCTTCTGGCCGAGGACGCCGTCGGTGGTACCGACATCATAGCCGCGCGAGGCGAGGCGCTGCTGGAGTTCGACACGCTCCGCCCGGCTCAGCGGCTTCTGGTCGGTCGGCCATTGCTGCACGAAGGCGTCGCCGCCGCGCAGCCGGTCGGCGAGATGGCCGATGGCGAGCGCGTAGGAATCTGCCGGATTGTAGCTGAGGATGGCCTTGAAATTCTCGGTCATCAGGAAGGCCGGTCCCTTGGCACCCGCCGGCAGCAGCAGATAGGCGGTATCGGCGCCGCGCGAGAAGGCCCGCCCCTCAGGACGCCTGATGCCGAGCGCCGCCCATTCAGCGAGCGGCTTCTTCACGCTCTTGTCGGCAAGCAGGTAGTTGAAGCCGCGCGGCAGCACCACCTCATAGCCCCAGCTCTTGCCGGCGACCCAGCCGCCGCGCCGCAGCTTGTTGGCGGTCGAGGCCATGGCATCGGCGACGGAATCGACGATGTTGCGATGGCCGTCGCCGTCGAAATCCACCGCATCGCGCTGGAATGCGGTCGGCATGAACTGGGTGAGGCCGAAGGCCCCGGCCCAGGAGCCGCGCAGATGGCTCTCGGGAATGTCGCCGCGATCGACGATCTGCAGCGCGGCGATGAATTCGTCGCGGAAATAAGCCTGCCGGCGCCCGACGCAGGCGAGCGTGCCGGTCGCGTTCAGCACCGAATAGGAACCGCGCGCCGCGCCGTAATTGGTCTCGATGCCCCAGATCGCGGCGACCACATAGGGGTCGACCCCATAGGTGCGCCCGACCGCGTCGAACACCGCACGGTTCTGCGCCATGGCCTCGCGGCCCTTGGCGATGCGGCTGTCGGCGACCAGCATCTGGACATAGTCGCCGGTGGAGCGGGTGAATTCCGGCTGCGTCTCCAGCTTTGCCATGATCGACATGTCGGGTGTCATGCCGGCCGTCAGGCGATTGAACCCGGCGGCCGACACGCCGCGCTGCTGTGCCAATGGGGCGAGCGAAGCGATGCAACGCGAGAAATTCGCCTCGTCACGGGCGAGCGCCTGCGGCGCCATGTCGGGATGGCTGGAGTGCACCGCGACGGCGGGAGCTGGCTGCGCCGCATAGGAGCGCACCTGCGCGGGGGCCGGCAGCGCGCCGGTGATATCAGGCCCGGCCGAGCAGGCACCGAGCGCCAGCGCCCCGACAAGGCTGGTCGCCAACAGGCCCAGACCGGCAGCCGGTTTTCTGGCCGCGGACGCACGAACACGCATGACGCCTACCCTTACGCAATACACGTCAGGAGTTAGGCGTCCGCATGGTTGCGGCGAGATTAACGGAAAGCGGAAATTTCGAAGTTTGGTTAGCGGCTGTTCATGCCGCGCTCGGCGTCAGCATCCTTCGAGGCTCGCTACGCTCGCGCCTCAGGATGACGTCGCTTTTTAAAGAACCACGTCATCTTAAAGAACCACGTCATCCTGAGGTGCCCGGCGCAGCCGGGCCTCGAAGGATGCTCAAGCAGATGGCCTCACCCATTCCTTTCCGACAGCCGCCGCTCCCAGGCGAGCGCGTGCTCGACGATGGTCGGCAGGTCGTCGAGCTTCGGCGTCCAGCCGAGTTCGCTGCGGATGCGCGTCGCTTGCGCCACAATGGCGGCGGGATCGCCGGCGCGCCGGCCGGAGACCTGCACCGGGAAATCGACGCCGGAAACGCCCTTCACCGTGTCGATCACCTCGAACACCGAATAACCCCGGCCATAGCCGCAATTCAGCACCGCGCTGGCGCCGCCGGCCCTGAGGTGGCGCAGCGCGTCGAGATGGGCGCTGGCGAGATCGCTGACATGGATATAGTCGCGCACGCAGGTGCCGTCCGGCGTCTCGTAATCGGTGCCGAATACCTGCATGCCCGGCCGCTTGCCGAGCGCGGTCTCTGCCGCGACCTTGATGAGATGCGTCGCGCCGGCGGTCGACTGGCCGGAGCGGCCGAGCGGATCGGCGCCGGCGACATTGAAATAGCGCAGCGCCACATAGCCGAGCGGATGGGCGACGGCGGCATCCGCCAGCATCCATTCGCTCATCAGCTTGGAGCGGCCATAGGGCGAGATCGGTGCCAGTGCGGCGTTCTCGGCCACCGGATCGGCGCCGATCATGCCGTACACCGCGGCGGTCGAGGAGAAGATGAAATGCGGCACCCCGGCCGCCACCACCGCCTCGATCAACGCCCGCGTCTTCACCGTGTTGGCGAGATAATAGCCGAGCGGGTCGGCGACCGATTCCGGCACCACGATGCGCGCGGCGAAATGAATGACGGCCTCGATCCGATGCTCCCGCACCAGGCGGCGCACCAGTTCGCCGTCCGAGACGTCGCCCGAGACCAGCGTGGCAGCGGGATGTACCGCCCAGTCGAAGCCGGTCGAGAAATCATCGAGCACCACGACGTCGTGGCCGGCATCGATCAGAGCGAGCACCATGTGGCTGCCGATATAGCCGGCGCCACCCGTCACCAGAACCGTCATGGACCTCTCGTCAGTCTTGCGCGTTATTTCGAAGTGAAAGCAGTTTTAGGATCAATGCGACGTCTTGCCGGGCCCGCTTTGGCGCGACGACGCCAACGGAAACCGCAATACACGCTTTGTCAAACGACGCACAATAGCAGTAAGCTCAGTCACCTACTGCGGCATAACTGCCGCTGTCATGCCTTCGCCATCCTGGCAGCTTTTTATCCGTCCGTTCCATCAGCTCAATCGGTGTCAGCATCTTATGGCAAGCCCCATCCGCAAAGCGATCCTGCCTGTCGCCGGCCTCGGCACCCGCTTTCTGCCCGCCACCAAGGCGGTTCCCAAGGAAATGCTAACCGTCGTTGATCGGCCAGTGGTCCAGCACGTCGTCGACGAGGCGCGCGCTGCCGGCATCGAGCACATCGTCTTCGTCACCGGGCGCAACAAGGCGGTGATCGAAGACCATTTCGATCGCCAGTACGAACTCGAGGACACGTTGAAAGAGCGCGGCAAGCTCAAGGAACTCGATGCGCTGCGCGCCGAGACCATGGGTCCCGGCATGACCAGCTTCACCCGCCAGCAACTGCCGCTCGGCCTTGGCCATGCGGTGTGGTGCGCCCGTGACATCATAGGCAACGAGCCGTTCGCCTTGCTGTTGCCGGACATGCTGCACATGTCGCGCGGCCGCAATGGCTGTCTCGCCCAGATGGTCGACGCCTATGCCAAGACCGGCGGCGGCAACCACATTGCGGTCTATGAGGTGCCGGACGACCAGACCAACCAATACGGCATCGTCGGCCAAGGCGCGAATATCGGCGACGGCGTGTTCAAGATCTCAAAGATGGTCGAGAAGCCGGCTAAGGGTACTGCGCCTTCTAATCTCGCCATCTCCGGCCGCTACATCCTGCAGCCGGAAATCTTCGATCTGCTGGAGAACCAGGAGCGCGGCGCCGGCAACGAGATCCAGCTCACCGATTCCATGCTGAAGCTGGCGGAAGAGCAGGAGTTCTACGGCGTCACCTTCGACGGCGCGATCTATGATTGCGGCTCCAAGCTCGGCTTCCTGATGGCCAACGTCGCCTACGCGCTGGCGCGCCCGGATATCAGGGGCCCGTTCCGTCACGAACTGAACGCGCTGCTAGCGGCAAACCAGCGCGCCGCCGAGTAACTCCCGGGCATCATCCCGACAGTCCCCCTCCCCGCTTGGCGGGAGGGGGCTAAAGGATCAACGCTGCAATCTCAGCCCGACGGTCACGACATTTGCCGTGTAGTCGTCGCCCGGCACCGACGAGTTGAGCCGCAAATGGCTCACATTGCCGGTGAGTTCGGCATAGCGGTTTATCTTGTAGATAAGCCCGGCGCCGACCGTGAAGGTGCCCTGAGTGAGCCCGGAGCCCTCATAATCGTCCATCCTATAGGCAACCGAGGCGGTGCCGATCAGCCAGCGGCGGAAGGCGTGCTCGACCTCCAGGCTGACTTCATGGATGAAGTCGCCCGAGGCATTGGCATAGGTGGTCTCGCCGACTGCGGTGCGCGCGGCGAGTTCCACCGTCGTCAGCCCGGTGGCTTCCCAGCGCAGCGAGGCGTCGGCCACCAGGCCGCCAATGTTCTCGAGCTGCGGATCGACATATTCGCGCCACGTATAGCCGACCGAGGCAGCACCGGTGAGCAGCCCGCTCAACCGAAAATCCGAACCGACCGTGGCGGTGATGCCGCGAGAATCGCGATTGAAGCCGGAGGAATCCGGCACCACGTCATAGACGCGGTGGTCCGCCACGATCTGCGCGAACGGCTTCACGCCAGGCATCAGCTCATAGGCGCCGCGCAGCCGCACCCCATAGCCGGTGACATTCTGGTCCGCCTGGCTCGCCGTGGTGCCGTCGGTGAGCTCGGCCGGCGCGTGGTCCTCGCGCTCGATGATGCCGGCGACCGTCGCCTCGAAGCGGTTGAAGCGGCGGGTGAGGCCGAGATCGATGCCGCTCTGATAGACCAGAGGCGGGTTCTTGGCGCCGGCCACCGCGTCGACCGAGCCGGCCGCCTCGGTGGTGATGGCGCCGCGCACCACGGTGTCGATGCGGGTCAGCGAATCGACATCGATCCGGCTGCGGATGGTGCCCTCGGCCTCCGGCCGGTTATTGCCGTCGACATTGTAGAAGCGGGTATAGCCGCCGCGCAGTTCGATATCGAGCGCGTGGCGCGACCAGTCCGAGCGCGCCGCGAGGCCGCCGCCGACTTCCGTGAAGCTTGAGCCGGCGCCGTTCGGCACCCGCAGCGCATTGCTGTCATAGCCGCCGCGCATCTCCGCATAGGGCGTGACGATGAATGTGCCGACCCTGAGCCCGACCGGCGCGAACGGATCGTCCTCGGCTGCCGCACGGCGTCGCTTGCGCAACGGCGCCGTGGAAAGGCTGGGGCCGCTGTCGGGCAGCGTCAGCGTGTCGAGCGGCTGTTCGATATCGGGCAGCACGTCGAGCGCGCCGACGCCTTCGCTGGAGAGCCCCTCGCCCGCCGTCGAGCTGGTGTCGGTGTGCGCGGTGACCGAACCGCGCAACGCAGTGCTGGCATTTGCTTGATCATTGCCGGCATCGCCCTGGTCGACCCCGCCGCGCAGCGTGGTCGCATCGTCCGTGCCGCGCAATTCCTGCGCATGCGCCGCTCCCGCCGCCGCGCACAGCGCGACGCCGAGCGCAGCAAAGGCGCTCAGAACAGAGGGACTGCGCGTCAAGAACCGATATCCGCTTTGCCGGGGCGAGAGACAGATTCGACCGTGCGCTTTTATGGTTAATGGGTGGTTTCCAGAGCGACGTCAGGCGGCGCGTACATGAAGCGTCGCACCTTCGACGCGCTCCACCACGACGCGACTGCCGGTGGGCGCATCCGTGCCTTCGATGCGCCAGACCGTGTCGTCGACACGCACCCGCCCGACCCCACCGCTGATCGGTTCGTCGAGCGTGAAGGCGCGCCCCACCAGCGCCTCGGCGCGGCGATTGAGGAAGGGCCGGTCGCTTGCCTTATCGGCCTTCGGTCGGATGCGGTAGCCGATCAGCACCGCGACCAGCGCGAAGGCGGCGAACACCACGATCTGCACCTGCCAGCCGGTATCGAGCGCGAGCGCGAACAGCCCGGTGGCCGCAGCCGCGAAGCCGAGCCACAGCAGATAGGTGCCCGGCGCGGTGAGTTCGCCGATCATCAGCAGGCCGGCAAGGATGAACCAGTTCCACAGCCCGAGCTGTTCGATGAAGGACATGGCGCTAGACCGCGGGGCCGGTCGGGCGACGCACCACGGTGGAGCCGGCCTTCGGAGCATCCGGTCCGAACGCGCCCTTGGCGATTTCGGCGATGCCGGCGAGCGAACCGATGATAGCGGTCGCCTCATAAGGCAGCATCAGCACCTTCTGGTTGGGCGAGGTGATGATGCCTTCCAGCGCCTTCACGTATTTCTCGGCGATATAGTAGTTCAGCGCCGCCGGGTCGCCGGCCGCTACCGCGTCCGACAGCATCTGCGTCGCCTTGGCGTCGGCCTCGGCGAGGCGCTCGCGGGCCTCGGCATCGCGGAACGCGGCTTCGCGCCGGCCTTCGGCCTCGAGGATCTGCGACTGCTTCTCGCCCTCGGCGCGCAGAATTTCGGACTGCCGCTGGCCCTCCGCCTCCAGCACCACCGCGCGCTTCTCGCGCTCGGCCTTCATCTGCCGCGCCATGGAGGAGACGAGATCGGCCGGCGGCACGATGTCCTTGATCTCGATGCGGGTGATCTTCACGCCCCAAGGCGAGGCCGCGGCATCCACCACCTTCAACAGCCGCTCATTGATCTCGTCGCGATGCGAGAGCAACTGGTCGAGGTCCATCGAACCCATGACGGTGCGGATATTGGTCGTCGTCAGCGCCATGATCGCGAGGTCGAGGCGCGCGACCTCATAGCTGGCGCGGGCGGCGTCGAACACCTGGAAGAAGGCGATGCCGTCCACCGTGACGGTGGCATTGTCCTTGGTGATGACGTCCTGCGTCGGGACGTCCAGCACCTGTTCCATCATGCTGATCTTGGTGCCGATGCGGTCGACGAAGGGCATGATGAGATTGAGGCCCGGTGACAGCGTTCCGGTGTAGCGGCCGAATCGCTCGACGGTATACTGGTAGCCCTGCGGCACCGTCTTGACGCCGGCAAAGATGGTGCCAACCACCAGCACAAGAATGACCAGCGCGAAAATATCGAGGCCGAGAGGCAACATGAGGCGATTCTCCGCAAGCGGCGCGAGTGTGCCGTCTCGGCCCACCAACGACAAGTGACGAAGAATGTAAGCAGGAACCGCGACATGCCGCCGACATTGCGAGATTAGAGCGATTTCATGCCATTTTCACTGGCGCGAAGCATCATCCGCAGCCAGACTGCGCGCGCTGGCAATCCAAGGGCAACTTCATGCGGCTGATGAGGCTTGTGCTCCTCGCGGCGACCCTCGCTTTGACGGGAAGCCTCAGTGCGCGTGCCGGCACGGTTACCATCGCGGCGACCACCTCGCTGCAGGATTCCGGCCTGTTCGCCTACCTGCTCCCGAAATACACCGCGCTTACCGGCACCAAGATCGATGTCGTGTCGCGGGCCTCCGCCCAGGCGCTGCTGGTGGCGGAGCATGACGGCGCCGACCTCGTGGTGGTGAACGAGCCCGACGCGCTGACGCGCTTCGTCGACCAGCGCCACGGCGTCTACCGGCGCCGGCTGATGGCGAATGATTTCCTGATTGCCGGCCCGCGGTCCGATCCGGCCAAGGTCGCGCGCACCAAGGACGGCGCCGCCGCGCTGCGTGCCATCGCCCAGGCACGCGCGCCCTATGTTTCGCGCGCCGACAATTCCGGCACCCACACCAAGGAGCAGAAGCTGTGGGCGCGTGCCGGCATCAATCCCAAGGCCCGCACCGGCAACTGGCTGCGCGAGACCGGGCTCGGCATGGGCGACACCCTGGAGATCGCCGACAAGCTCGGCGCCTACATATTGACCGACCGCGCCACCTTCGTCGCGCGCCGCAACCGGCTGAAGCTCGACGTGCTGGTCGAAGGCGATCCGGACTTCTACAACCCCTATGAGATCGTGATGGTCTCGCCGCTGCGGCACCCGCGCGGCAATGCCGAGGAGGCGAAAGCCCTGCTCGACTGGCTGACCGGCAAGGACGGCCAGGCGGCCATCGGCGATTTCAAGGTCGACGGCACGGTGCTGTTCCACCCCAGCGTGGAATAGCGTTGGTCAGCGGCCTCCGGTCGTGATCCCGACCTCTCCATGTCGTCATCCCAGCCGAAGCGCAGCGTAGAGCCGGGATCGCAAGAAGGTGTTGCTCGCTACCTTCGTGCGATCCCGGATCGGCCTGCGGCCGTCCGGGATGACGACTGCGTGGATGAGAAAGAAAAGAAAAAAGGCGCGGTCGTCGCCGGCCGCGCCCTTCATTCCGATCAGGCAGTGCTCAAGCCGCCTCTTCGACCGCCGGGCGGGTGTCGAACAGCAGCTCGTTCGCGCCCTTCTCCACCCGCACCACGTCGCCATCCTTCACCGTGCCGGCGAGGATGCGGCCGGCCAGCGGATCCTGCAGCAGTTTCTGGATCACGCGCTTCAGCGGGCGCGCGCCATAGGCGGCGTCGTAGCCCTTCTCGGCGAGGAAATCCCGTGCCTCGGGGGTCAGCTCCAGAGTGATCTTGCGATCCTCCAGCAGCTTGCGCAGCCGCGCCGCCTGGATATCGACGATGGCGCCCATCTGGTCGCGGCGCAGGCGGTGGAACAGCACGATTTCGTCGACGCGGTTGAGGAATTCCGGGCGGAAATGCGCCCTCACCGCTGTCATCACCTCGTCGCGCACCGCTTCGCTGTCCTGTCCCTCCGGCTGGTTCACCAGGAACTCCGAACCGAGGTTCGAGGTCATGACGATCAGCGTGTTGCGGAAGTCGACCGTGCGGCCCTGCCCGTCGGTGAGCCGTCCGTCATCGAGCACTTGCAACAGGACATTGAACACGTCCGGATGCGCCTTCTCGATCTCGTCGAACAGCACCACCTGGTAGGGCCGGCGCCGCACCGCCTCGGTTAGTGCGCCGCCCTCCTCATAGCCGACATAGCCGGGAGGCGCGCCGATCAGCCGGGCCACCGCGTGCTTCTCCATGTATTCCGACATGTCGATGCGCACGAGCGCGGTGTCGTCGTCGAACAGGAACGCCGCCAACGCCTTGGTCAGCTCGGTCTTGCCGACGCCGGTCGGGCCGAGGAACATGAAGGAGCCGATCGGCCGGTGGGGATCCTGCAATCCCGCCCGCGCGCGTCGCACGGCCGTCGAGACGGCCTCCACCGCCTCCCGCTGGCCGATGACGCGCTTGGCCAGCTCGTCCTCCATCCGCAGCAGCTTCTCCTTCTCGCCGGTCAGCATCTTGTCGACCGGCACCCCGGTCCAGCGCGAGACCACGCCGGCGATGTGATCGGGCGTCACCGCCTCCTCGACCATGCCAGCCGGCGTGGAGCCGTCCTTCGCCTCGATCGCGGCGAGCTTCTTCTCCAGCGCCGGGATCTTGCCATAGGCAAGCTCGCCGGCCTTCTGGTACTCGCCGGCGCGCTGGGCGTTGGCGAGTTCGGTGCGCGCGGCTTCCAGCTCGCTCTTGAGCTTCTGCGCGTCGCCGAGCTTCTCCTTCTCCGCCTTCCAGCGCTGGGTGATGGAGGTCGACTGCTCCTCGAGCTCGGCCAGTTCCTTCTCCAGCTTCTTCAGCCGGTCCCGGGAGCCGGCATCGGTCTCCTTCTTCAGCGCCTCCTGCTCAATGCGCAGGCGCACGATCTCACGGTCGATCGAGTCCAGCTCCTCGGGCTTGGAATCGACCTGCATGCGCAGCCGTGAGGCCGCCTCGTCCATAAGGTCGATCGCCTTGTCGGGCAGGAAACGGTCGGTGATGTAGCGGTTCGACAAGGTCGCCGCCGCCACCAGCGCGCTGTCGGTGATGCGCACGCCGTGATGCAGCTCGTACTTCTCCTTGATGCCGCGCAGGATGGAGACGGTGTCCTCCACGCTCGGCTCATTGACGAAGACCGGCTGGAAGCGGCGGGCCAGCGCGGCGTCCTTCTCGACATGCTTGCGGTACTCGTCGAGCGTGGTGGCGCCGACGCAGTGTAATTCGCCACGCGCCAGCGCGGGCTTGAGCAGGTTCGAGGCGTCCATCGCCCCGTCCGCCTTGCCGGCGCCGACCAGCGTGTGCATCTCGTCGATGAACAGGATGATGCCGCCTTCCGCCGCCTCGACCTCGGACAGCACGGACTTCAGCCGCTCCTCGAACTCGCCGCGATACTTCGCGCCGGCGATCAGCGCCCCCATGTCGAGCGCGAGCAGCTTCTTGTCCTTCAGGCTCTCCGGCACGTCGCCATCGACGATGCGCAGCGCGAGGCCCTCGACGATGGCGGTCTTGCCGACGCCGGGCTCGCCGATCAGCACCGGATTGTTCTTGGTGCGCCGGGACAGCACCTGGATGGTGCGGCGAATCTCCTCGTCACGGCCGATCACCGGGTCGAGCTTGCCCTCGCGCGCCGCCTCGGTGAGGTCGCGGGCATATTTCTTGAGCGCATCATAGGCGTTCTCCGCGGTCGGGCTGTCCGCGGTGCGGCCCTTGCGCAGTTCCTCGATGGCGGTGTTGATCTTCTGCGGCGTGGCGCCGGCCTTGATGAGAATCTTGCCCGCCTCGCTGTCCTTCTCCAGCGCCAGCGCGAGCAGCAGCCGCTCGACGGTGACATAGCCGTCGCCGGCCTTCTTCGCCGCCTGCTCGGCGGCGTCGAACACCCGCGCGGTGCCGGGCGCCAGATAGACCTGGCCGGCGCCGGAGCCCTCCACCTTGGGCAGCTTCTTCAGCGCCGCTTCGGTCTCGGCCAGCACCATGCGCGGATCGCCGCCGGCGCGCGCGATCAATCCGGCGCACAGGCCCTCCGGATCATCGAGCAGCACCTTCAACAGGTGTTCGGGCGTGAATTGCTGGTTGCCCTCGCGCAGCGCAAGCGACTGCGCCGACTGCACGAATCCGCGTGCGCGCTCGGTATAGATGTCGAAGTTCATATCTCTTGCCTCCTGGCCCCCCGCTCGCCCCCTGGAGGCACGAACGGTCGTTCGGGACAGCGGCGCCCGTATCCCGGCCGCCGCGGCGGACCCCGTTACAGCAATCCGCCTCGCCTCATGTAGTGTGGCGGATCGGCAACGGAAGGGCTTTGAGCGAGGTCAATTATACCGTCCTCGCAAATATTGCTTCTTCCCTCTCCCGCACGCGGGGGAGGGTGGCCCGCCGTAAGGCGGGTCGGGATGGGGAAGCGGCAAGGCGTCGGGGAGGCCCCCTCCCCGCCCCTCCCCCGCAAGCGGGAGAGAGAGAAGACGCCCGTCCACCCGCAATCTCAGCTCGGCCTCTCCGCCAGCATCATGTAGTTGACCGAGAGGTCCCCCGCCCGCCGCCATTCGTCGGCCAGCGGGTTGAAGATCACCCCTTCGCGGTCGATGACCTCCAGCCCGCCGGCGGCCATCGCCGCCTCCAATTCGTCCGGGGTGACGAATTTGCGCCAATCATGGGTGCCGCGCGGCAGCCAGCCCAGCACATACTCCGCGCCGACGATGGCGAGGGCGAAGCTGCGCTTGGTGCGGTTCAGCGTCGCCGCACACATCAGCCCGCCCGGCTTCACCATCTCGGCGGCCCGTCGGATGAACAGCGACACGTCGGCGACGTGCTCCACTACCTCCATCGCCAGCACGGCGTCGAAGCGCTCACCGGCATCTGCCAGCGCCTCCGCCGTGGTCGCGCGATAATCGACGCTGACGCCGCTCTGCTCGGCATGGAGGCTCGCGACCGCAATGTTCCGCTCGGCCGGATCGATGCCGACCACCGACGCCCCCATCCGCGCCAGCGGCTCGCTGAGCAGGCCGCCGCCGCAGCCGATGTCGAGCAGCCGCAGGCCTTCCAGCGGGCGCATCGCCCGTGGATCACTGCCGAAATGCATGACCAGCTTCTCGCGCAGATAGCCCAGCCGGACCGGATTGAAGGTGTGCAGCACCTTCATCGTGCCGCGCGGATTCCACCATTGTGCGGCCAGCGCGGCGAAGCGCTCGACTTCGCGGGGATCGACGGTGGTTTCGGCAGGATGCGGCATGATGGCCTCTCGCGAGGGATTCCAAGGTCGTGAGCCGGCGTTGCGGGCCGGGCGCGACGCCGATATGTATACGCGCCTTTCGGCCGGGGAACCCCCTATTCCCCCGGCCTCGAAGAAAAGAACAAGCGGTACGGTCTGGAATCCATGGCACGTCTGGTGATGAAGTTCGGCGGCACGTCCGTCGCGAACGTGGAGCGCATTCGCAACGTCGCGCGCCACGTCAAACGCGAGGTCGAGGCCGGCCACCAGGTCGCGGTCGTGGTCTCCGCCATGTCCGGCAAGACCAACGAACTGGTCGCCTGGTGCCGCGAGACCGCGCTGCTGCACGATTCGCGCGAATATGACGCCATCGTCGCCTCCGGCGAGCAGGTGACGTCTGGCCTGCTCGCCATCGCGTTGCAGGATCTCGGCATCCCCGCCCGCTCCTGGCAGGGCTGGCAGCTGCCGATCTCGACCGACGACGCCCACAGTTCGGCGCGCATCCTCGACGTCAATGGTACGGAGCTGATCCGCCGCTTCAGCGAGAGCGGCGAGGTGGCGGTGATCGCCGGTTTCCAGGGCATGCACCTGCCGTCCGGACGCCTGACCACGCTCGGCCGCGGCGGCTCCGACACCAGCGCGGTGGCAGTCGCCGCCGCCATCAAGGCCGATCGCTGCGACATCTATACCGATGTCGACGGCGTCTATACAACCGATCCGCGCATCGTTCCGAAGGCCAAGCGGCTGGACAAGGTGGCGTTCGAGGAAATGCTGGAAATGGCGTCGCTCGGCGCCAAGGTGCTCCAGGTGCGCTCGGTCGAGCTCGCCATGGTGCACAAGGTGCGCACGTTCGTGCGCTCCAGCTTTACCGACCCGGATGCGCCGGAACTGCGCACCAACGGCGATCCGCCGGGAACCCTGATCTGCGACGAGGAGGAAATCGTGGAGAGTGAAGTCGTCACCGGCATTGCCTTCGCGCGTGACGAGGCTCAGGTGAGCATACGACGCGTGGCCGACAAGCCGGGGATCGCCGCCGGCATCTTCGTGCCGCTCGCCGAAGCCCACATCAATGTCGACATGATCGTCCAGAACATCTCGGCGGAAGGCTTCACCGACATCACCTTCACCGTGCCGACCGCGGACTTCGAGCGCGCCAAGGCGGCGCTCCAGGCGGCGCGCGAGAACATCGGCTTCGAGACCATCGAAGGCGCCACCGACGTGGTGAAGATCTCCATCATCGGCATCGGCATGCGCTCGCACGCCGGCGTCGCTGCCCGCGCTTTCCGGGCGCTGGCCGAGCGCGGCATCAATATCCGCCTCATCAGCACCTCGGAGATCAAGATATCGGTGTTGATCGACGCCGCCTACACTGAGCTTGCCGTCCGGACTCTCCATTCGGTATACGGGCTCGACGCCTGAAAAATTAGTGAGCCGGCACGAAGCATGCTTCGCGCCGGATGAGTGAAACTCCGGGTTGCGGTTCCCGGAAACCGAGGACGGCCGATGCGAGGCGCGCTCGGCGGCCCGCGCGTGCTTCTGAGGCGACTTCGCGAGGTCATGGCGGAGCCGGTCAGCGCGCAGGACCGCCTCGACAAGATCGTGGTGCTGATTGCCGCCAACATGGTGGCCGAGGTGTGCTCGGTCTATGTGCTGCGCGTCGACGGCACCCTCGAACTCTACGCTACGGAAGGCCTGAACCGCACCGCGGTGCATCTCACCGTCATGCGCATCGACGAGGGCCTGGTCGGCACCGTGGCCCGCGAGGCCGAGCCGGTGAGCCTCTCCAACGCGCAGGCGCACCCCGCCTTCTCGTATCGCCCGGAGACCGGCGAGGAGATCTACCACTCCTTCCTCGGCGTGCCGATCCTGCGCGCCGGCAACACGCTCGGCGTGCTGGTGGTGCAGAACCGCGCCCACCGCACCTACACCGAAGAAGAGGTCGAGGCGCTGCAGACCACCGCCATGGTCCTCGCCGAGATCATCGCGTCGGGCGAGCTCACCGCCATGGCCCGGCCCGGCGCCGAGCCGGCGGCGCGGCGCCCGCTCCACATCAAGGGCCTCGCGCTCTCCGAAGGCATCGGCCTCGGCCATGTCGTGCTGCACGAGCCGCGCATCGAGGTGACCAAGGTCATCGCCGATGACGTGCCGGGCGAGCTTACCCGCCTCGACGAGGCGATCGAGACGCTGCGCTCCTCGATCGATGCCATGCTGGAGGACGAGGGCGTCGCCCGCGTCGGCGAGCATCGCGAGATCCTCGAAGCCTATCGCATGTTCGCCAATGACCGTGGCTGGACCCAGCGCATGCGCGAGGCGGTGATGACCGGCCTCACCGCCGAAGGCGCGGTCGAGCGCGTGCAGTCGGACACCCGCGCCCGCATGCTGCGCATGACCGATCCGTACCTGCGCGAGCGCATGCACGACATTGACGACCTCGCCAATCGGCTGCTGCGCCAGCTCACCGGTCGCGCCGGCGGGCCGGAAAAGAGCCAGATCCCGGACAACGCCATCATCGTCGCCCGCAATATGAGCCCGGCGGCGCTGCTGGACTATGACCGCGCCCGGGTGCGCGGCGTCATCCTCGAAGAGGGCGCGGCCACCAGCCACCTCACCATCGTCGCGCGTGCCCTGAACGTCGCCGCGGTCGGTCATGTCGAGAACATTGTCGGCCTGGTCGATCCGGGCGACGCGGTGATCGTCGACGGCATCAGCGGCGAGGTGCATGTGCGCCCGCCGGCCGATGTCGAGGCGGCCTATGCCGAGAAGGTGCGCTTCCGCGCCCGGCGGCTGGAGCGCTACGCCGCGCTGCGCGACGTGCCGAGCGTCACCAAGGACGGCGTGCCGATCGAATTGCACCTGAATGCGGGCCTGCTGGTCGACCTGCCGCACATCGCCGAGACCGGCGCGGTCGGCATCGGCCTGTTCCGCACCGAACTGCAATTCATGATCGCCTCGGCCTTCCCGCGCACCAACGAGCAGCTGAAGCTCTATCGCTCGGTGCTCGACGCCGCCGGCGACCGCCCGGTGGTGTTCCGCACCCTCGACATCGGCGGCGACAAGGTGCTGCCCTATATGCGCGCCATCGAGGAGGAGAACCCGGCGCTCGGCTGGCGCGCCATCCGCCTCGGGCTCGACCGGCCCGGCTTGCTGCGCAGCCAGATCCGCGCGCTGCTGCGCGCCGCCACCGGGCGCGAGTTGCGCCTGATCTTCCCGATGGTCTCGGCGGTTGAAGAGTTCGACCGCGCCCGCCATATCGTCGAGCGCGAATTGACCCATCTGCGCCGCCACGGCCATGATTTGCCGGAACGCGTGCTGGTCGGCGTCATGCTGGAAGTGCCGGCGCTGCTGTTCCAGCTCGAGGAATTGTTCTCCAAGGTCGATTTCGCCTCTGTCGGCTCGAACGATCTGGTGCAGTTCCTGTTCGCCGCCGACCGCGGCAATCCGCGTGTCGCCGATCGTTTCGATTCGCTCTCTCCCGCCTCGCTGCGGGCGCTGAAGCTGGTCGCCGATGTCGCCGCCAGGCACGGCAAGCCGGTGACGCTGTGCGGCGAGATCGCCTCGCACCCGCTGGAAGCGCTGGCGCTCGCTGCCATCGGCTATCGTAAGCTCTCGGTCTCCCCGGCCTCGTTCGGGCCGGTGAAGGCGATGCTGCTGGAACTCGACCTTGCCGCGGCGTCCGCTCTGGTCGCGCCGCTGCTCGCCAACGGCGCCAGCCAGGGGTCGGTGCGCTCCCGCCTGAAGGCGTTCGCCGAGGCCGCGGGCCTGCCGCTCTAGCGACGGCGCGTTCGCTTTATTCCTGCCGTTTCAACGTCTGACTTTGTGATCGTCATGTTGCCCGATGCCCGCCTCGACCAGTTGCTCGCCCGCCATGCGGAGATCGAGCATGCGCTGTCCGCCAGCCCGGACGCGGAGGCCTATGTCCGGCTGTCGCGCGAGTTCGCCGACCTCACGCCGCTGATCGAGCGCGTCAAGGCGCTGCGGGCCGCCCAGCGTGAACAGGTCGATGCCCGCGCGCTCATCGACGACCCCTCGACCGATGCCGAGATGGCAGCGCTCGCCTATGCCGAATCGCAGGAACTCGATGCCCGCATCGAAGAACTGGTGCGCGAGGTGCGGCTCGCGCTGCTGCCCAAGGACGCCATGGACGAGCGCGGCGTCATCCTCGAAGTGCGCGCCGGCACCGGCGGAGACGAGGCGGCTTTGTTCGCCGGCGACCTGTTCCGCATGTATGAGCGCTTTGCCGCGCTCAATGGCTGGTCGGTCGAGGCGCTCTCGATGAATGAGGGCACCGCCGGCGGCTTCAAGGAAATCATCGCCGCCATCCATGGCCGCGGCGCCTATGCCAAGCTGAAGTACGAATCCGGCGTGCACCGCGTGCAGCGCGTGCCGGACACCGAGGGGTCGGGGCGCATCCACACCTCCGCAGCCACCGTCGCCGTGCTGCCCGAAGTCGAGGACGTCGATATCGACATCGACGAGGGCGACCTGCGCATCGACGTGTTCCGCGCCTCAGGCGCCGGCGGCCAGCACGTCAACAAGACCGAAAGCGCGGTGCGCATCACCCACATGCCGACCGGCGTCGTGGTCGCGGTGCAGGACGAGCGCTCGCAGCACAAGAACAAGGCCCGCGCCATGGCGTTGCTGCGCGCCCGGCTCTATGACGCCGAGCGCGAGAAGCGCGACAGCGCCCGCGCCGCCGACCGTCGCGGCCAGGTCGGCTCCGGCGATCGCTCCGAGCGCATCCGCACCTATAATTTTCCGCAAGCCCGCGTCACCGACCACCGCATCGGCCTGACGCTGCACAAGCTGCCGGAAATCCTTGCCGGCGAAGGCCTTGGCGAACTGGTCGAGGCGCTCACCACCGAGCATCAGGCCGCGTTGCTCGCGGAAGCCGAATCCGGCTGGGCGCAGGCGTGACCAGGCGTGTCGCGCTGGTTGCCGAGATGATGCGCCGGCTCGCCGGCGTCGAGACGCCGGAACGTGAGGCCCGGCATCTGCTGAAAGCCGTGCTCGGGTTTTCCGACATCGAGTTCATCGCCCGCCCTGATGCGCCAGTGTCCCCGCAGCACACCGCGCAGGCTCTCGACCTCGCTTCCCGTCGCGCCAATGGCGAGCCACTGGCACGTCTCATTGGCCGCCGCGAATTCTGGAGCCTGGACTTCGCCCTGGCGCCGGAGACGCTGGTGCCGCGCCCGGAGACCGAGACCCTGGTGGAAGCGGCGCTGGCCGTCTTCCCCGACCGCGGTGCCGCATTGCGCGTGCTCGATCTCGGCACCGGCACCGGCGCCCTCCTCGCCGCCTTCCTCAGCGAGCGCCCGAACGCCCTGGGCATCGGCGTCGATCTCTCGGACGGTGCCGCTCGACAGGCCCACGCCAACCTGGCGTCGCTCGGCCTGGCGAATCGCAGTGCCATCATCGTCGGCAATTGGGCCGAGGCGATAAAGGGCGGCTTCGACCTTGTGCTTTCCAACCCGCCTTACATATCAAGGGGTGAGATAGTCGCCCTCGATACGGAGGTGCGCGTTCACGATCCGCTTCTGGCGCTCGACGGGGGTGACGACGGCCTTGCTGCCTATCGCGCTATTGCCCGCGTCTTGCCCCGCCTGTTGCGCGAGGGCGGCCGGGCGATCCTGGAACTCGGTATCGGACAGGAAGCGGAAGTCGCGCATCTGCTGGAACACGTCGGCTTGCCGCCGGACGGTCCGGCGCGCCGCGACCTTGGCGGCATTCCCCGCGCCATCGTTACGATTGCTGCACCGGTTTGCGTGCCCTGCGGCAAAAAAGGGCTTGGAACGCCGGATCGAACCGATTAGTGTTGTTTGCAGGAATCGTCCCCAGACCCCATCCGCCACTGCGAGATTTGAACGTCGGCTCTTCAAATCGAGTGGCGTCTGGCAATGTCGTCCGCACATGTTGCGATGGCGTGCCGGGGTCCGAGCGGGATGAATGCTTCACCGGTTTGTCGTGTACAGCTCGGCGGTAGCACGACGAAGCATGGGGGTTGACCGTTGCGCGACTATCGTGCGCCGGTCGAATCTTCGATTGGTCTCAGTCCTGTGGTTTCGATCCTTGATCGCAACCCGTGGCTGCGATGCAACGAACGATGCCTTCCCATGACACGAGGCTCGATGGTCGGCGACAGTCGACGGTCGGCCGGCGCCTTCGGGCGGCGGCGGTCCGTTCCTGTGGCACCAACGGGCAGCAAATGTCTGCGCCCCTCGTCGCTGGACTTGATGAGGCGATTGACCCGCTTGCGCGCGGCATCGGTACGGATTAGCCCCCGGCCGGCCACGACAGGCACCAGAGATCAGCTCGATGCGAAATAATAACCAGCAGAAGCGTATGCGTGGCCGCAACAACAACCGTCGCAGCCAGAACCCGCTCACGCGTGTCTATGAATCGAACGGCCCGGATGTGAAGGTGCGCGGCACTGCGCATCACATCGCCGAGAAATACCAACAGCTAGGCCGCGATGCGCAGGCCTCCGGCGACTATGTCGCTGCGGAGAACTACCTGCAACACGCCGAGCATTATTTCCGCATCATCGCCGCGGCGCAGGCGCAGTTCGGCGTCCAGGGCCAGCCCTTCCAGCGCTCGGACGAGGACGACGACGAGTTCGACATGGACGAGGCCGGGAGCTTCGAGGGCGGCGGCCAGCCGTTCCAGCAGCAGCCCTACGGCCAGCGCGAAGGCGGAAACCGCGATAATCGCCAGGATCGTGACAATCGTCAGGATCGCGATAATCGCCAGGATAGCGGGATGCGCCAGGATCGCGACAATCGCGAGCTGCGCGGCGACCGTGATGGCAATCGCGACAATCGCGATCGTGACGGCAATCGCGACAACCGCGACCGCGACGGCAATCGCGACAGCGGCCAGCGCGATTTCCAGCCCCGCGAGCACCAGCAGCGCGACAATTATCGCGACGGCAATAATGGCCCGCGCCGCGACAATCGGCAGGATCGCGACAACCGCGGCGACCGGGACAATCGCGAACTGCGTGGCGATCGCGACAACCGTGATCGTGACAATCGCCAGGACCGGGACAATCGCGATCGCGACAACCGCGACCGCGCCCCGCGCGAGGCGCGCGAAGGCGGCGAGCACCAGCCGCGTGATTACCGCGAGCCGCGGGAGAATCGCTGGCAGCGTGGCGAAGGCCGCCCCCAGCGCGAAGCGCGCGACGAGGTGCCCTATCGGGATCCGGCCCAGCAGCCGCAGCCTTCGCTCGGCCCGGACGTGGAAGCCGAGATCGGCCTGCCCGCCTTCATCACCCAGGGCGGCGTAGCGCCCACCCCGATCGAGGTGGCTGCCGCCCCGGCGCCTGCCCCGGTTCCCGCGCCCGCCCCGGCTCCCGAGCCCGTCGCGGTGAGCGAGACCCCGGCCAGCGAGCCGCCGGCTGCAGAGGCGGCGCCGGAAGGCGAAGTCGCGGAGAAGGAAGTCCGTCCCCGCCGCCGCCGCTACCAGCGCCGCACCACCACTGAGGCCGCCGAGGGCGAGGCCCCCGCGGCCCCGGCCGAAGCCGGCGAGTAAGCCGGGACGCATCGAATGAAAAAAGGCCCGGACAGCGTCCGGGCCTTTTGATTTATGGAGCACGCCAGAACGTCGAGCACGCCAGTACGTCGATCGCATCAGGATGTCATGGCCTCGTCTCCTTCCTCGCGCCAAGCAGCGCCTTCAACTCTTCGCCTCGCCGCAGGAGACGCGGGGAATCGACCTTCCGGGCGATGGACTGGACCGTGCCGAGTTCCAACTCAGCGCCAATATCGTCGTCCAGCTGGGCGAGCAGCGTCGCGAGCGACAGCCCGGCGTCGGCGGCATTGATTGCCGAGCCGATCTCGTTCCAGAGCGAGCACGCAATCTGCAGCTCGCGCACTGCCTCGCCTGGACGATCGTCCGCAATGAAAAGCTCCGCCTTGGCTTCGGCCGTCAGTGCCTGGATTGACGCCATCGGCCAGCGGCGTGGCTGCGTCTCCAGCTCGGCGATAATCTCCTTCGCTCGCTCTGCCCGCCCGGTCCGCGCCGCCACCTTTGCCAATGTGGCGAGGAGCAGCCCACGGCGCTGCAAGGCCGGCCAGCCGGTCCCGAGCAGGGAGCGTTCGAGGCCACGATAAGCGGCTTCCGCCTGCCCCTGCTTGAGCTGCAGGAGTGCAAAACCCGGCTGTGGATCCCAGCCCACCGCATGGGCAGCGCGATAGGCGGCTTCGGCCTCGACGAGGTCTCCCGCGGCGAGATGGATGTCGCCCAGAACGCGCAATGCGTCACCCGTCGCCCAGGGTGCGTCGGTCGCGAGCTGATCGAGGGCGTCGCGCACCATCTGCTCCGCCTGCTTCAGCGTACCCTGCACGCCGAGAACCTCGGCCCGATGCAGTCGGCACGAGCCGGTGAGATTCTCCAGCCCGCAGGCGCTGCACCAGCGTTCATAGCCCAGGGTCCACTGGTCGGCTCGCGTCCAGTCACCAAAATTCCGACAGGCCCAAAGGATGTTGCAATAGAGGATTCCGCCGACCACGGGATCGATGTCGCTCGACAGACCGAGCGCCGCGGCGAAATCCTGATCCTCCAGTCCCGAGCCGGTCTCCCCCAGGCAAAGCTTGAAGAAGCCGCGATAGACCAGGCCAAGCGACTCCACGACCGGATCTTCGAGATCCCTGCCGACTGTGTAGGCCTGTTCGGCAAGGACGAGTGCCCGCTCCGGCTCGCCCTCCGCGGCTGCGACACGCGATCCCATCCAGCACCAGAGGCCGTATTCGCGGCTGGTACTGGCTGCACCGATCAACGCCGCAGCACGCGTGTGCCAGCCCTTGGCGACCGCCAGTTCGCCTCTTTCCAGGTGGATTCTGGCAAGCGCGACCGCCGGATGAGCCGCCCGCAGGCGTTGCCCGGCCATGCCGTAGGCCGCGACCGCACGTGTCAGGGGTGGAACGGCGTCCCTCGGCCGCCCGCAGCACTCGATGGCGAGCGCCCATTGCTCGAGATCGGCGGCCAGCAGTTCGTCGGCAGCGTCCGCCTCGGCGAACGAAGCCGCCGCGTCATGCCACTTCCTGGCGGAGACCGCCGCCCGTGCAGCCAGGATTTTCACCCCCGCCTGCCGTCCAGGCTTGGGAGAATGCGCGGCCGACGGATCTGCGGAATCCGGCATCCGGTCCGAAACGGCCGACGGATCGAGGCAAAGCCGATATCCGAACCGCGGCAGGCTGCGGAGCGCCGCTTCCATGTCTCCCTGGCGCAGGATGGCGCGAGCAAGGCTTGCCACGCGCTGCAAGGAGGCCTCGGTCACGGTGACACCCGGCCATAGCGTATCGAGCAATTCTGCCTTGCTCAGAGCCCGGTCCTGATGTCGCAGGAGAATGGCGAGGAAATCGAACACCAGAGGCTGCGGCCCGAGGTCCTTGCCGGCGAGACGAAGGCCGCGAGCTTCCTCGTTCAGCTCGAACGCGCCGAAACGATAGACGCCCATCGACCCCGCCTCCCATGGCAAATCGGCAAATGATCAGAAGAACATGAGAGTGGCGTAAGGACGCCCGGCTGTCCCTCTTGTCATCTTCAACCTGCCTCGCGGGCGAAGCTACCGGAAAACCCCGGGAGCAACGAGAGCCTCGCACAGGAGAGAAAAATGGACCTCTATGTCATCCGCCGGCCCGGCGCCTGGGCCGATCTTCAGGAACTCGAAGCCGCCGGCGCCAAATCGGCAAGGATCGGCAACGACGAGATGAGTGACCGTGTCCGCTGGATAAAGAGCTACGTGGTTCACGAGCCGGACGGGCGTATCGGCACGTTCTGTATCTATCAGGCGCGCGATCCGGAATCGATTCGCGAGCATGCCCGCAGGGTCGGCATGCCCGGCGAGGATTTCTATCGCGTGGCCACGACCGTCATCGTCCGCGACGACCCCGCGGAAGCGAGCGCGGCGGCGTGAACTTTCGGTGCCCGGAAATCCTCATCCCCGGGCATCCACCTCCTTGAGAGGGAACAACCGCGGATGGCCGGGACAAGCCCGGCCATGACACGGGGAATGATTACGTCCGCTGCCGCCACCCGGCGGGGTGGACGGAACCCCTCAGTAGATCAGCCGCACCTGGTCGCCTTCGGCGATCAGCCCGCCTTCCAGGATCTCGGCGAAGATACCGCACTGCATGTGCCCGAAATTGCGCATCAGCGTGCCCGGGATGTCCAGATCGCGCTTCGCCGTCACCGGATCGACATTGGTCGCCGCGCAGCGGACGATGCGGTCGGACACCTTCAGCCGCACATTATTGCCGACCTGGATAGTGTGGCCGACCAGTTCGAACTCCTCCCACGCCTCCAGCCCCTCGAGATAGAGGTTGGCGCGGAAACGCAGCGGGTCGACCGGCGCGCCCAGCATGTCGCCGAGCGCGCGGCAGCTGGCGAGATTGATCAGCGAGACATAGCCTTCGGTGGTGTCGACGAAGCGGAAGCCACCCGGCGCCTCCAGCACGCGCGGTGCACCACGCAGCTCGTAGCGCACATAGCGCTGGAAGAACGCCTCGATTGCCGCGCGGCCCTCGGGCGTCTTGAGGTCGCCACGCACTGCTTCGGCGTCTTCATGCCGGATAACGAGCGTCGAGGTCTCGTCCTCATAGCGCGCATCGAGTGCGGCAAGCCGCTCATTGCGCATCAGCATCAGGAACTTGATCTTCGGCTGGAACGCTGGCGCCTCCGGATCGAAGCCGGATACGCCGTTCTCGATCGCGAACATACGGTCGCCGGGGAAATATTCGCCGGCCTTGAGCTCGATGAGCTCCAGCCGTTCCGGCGTCAGCCCCTTGACCGGATAGCGATAGAGCGCGTCAACGGTGGCGAAGGCCTCGGAGGCCGTCGGCGCCGGAGCGGGTTCGGAGATGATGGGTTCGTCAATCGATTCGGTCATTGCACGCACCATATTAGGTTCACCGGGTCTCGTCAGCCGCTCCGCGGCGCGAGTCCTGCATTTCGGCCCTTCCCTCGGGCCGCGAATCCGTATGAATTCACTCTGACTTGTCCCGGGGAAAACCAGGGAACCGACCATGCCAAGGCTGTTTACCGCGCTAGAAATCCCTCCAGACATCGGCGCCACCCTCGCGAGCTTGCGCGGTGGCATTCCGGGAGCCCGCTGGATATCCCCTGAATTTTACCATGTGACATTGCGCTTCATCGGCGATGTCGACTACGCGGTCGCCCGCGATGTCGCCTCCGCGCTGGATGAAGTCGAGCGATTCGGCTTCGAACTGGCACTCGACGGCGTCGACCAGTTCGGCAATCACAAGCCCCGCGCCATCTTCGCCGCGGTGAGGTCCAATCCGGCGCTGACCGAATTGCAGGCCGAGCAGGAGCGGCTGATCAAGCGCGTCGGCCTGCCGCCGGAGGGGCGCAACTACAAGCCCCATGTGACGCTCGCGCGGTTGCGCGACAGCGCACCTAGCCAGGTTGCCGAATACCTCTCCATCCGTGGCTTCTACCGCAGCCCAACCTTCGAGGTGCCGCGCTTCGTGCTGTTCTCCTCCCGCGATTCGGTCGGCGGCGGCCCCTACAAGGTGGAAGCCTCCTATCCGCTGATGTGAGTGTGCAAACGGTCGTCGCAGCAATTTTCGATGCGAATCATCCACTACTTGCGAAGCGGGACACGCGGGGCCATTTCCTGTCGCGATTGGAGGAAATCATAGATGGCCGCTGCCTCGCAGGAATTTGACAATCGCTCCTACGCTTCGGACAAGCGCCAGGTGAAGTCGGGTTTTTGGCGCAAGCTCGGTTCCGTCGGCGCACGCCTGCCGTTCGCCGAGGATGCCACGGCCGCCTATTATTGCGCGCTCGACCGGGCGACGCCGTTGCGGGTGCGTGCGCTGTTGTTCGGCGCGCTGGCTTATTTCGTGCTGCCGCTCGACACCATTCCCGACGTGCTGCCGGCGCTCGGCTTCACTGATGACGCTGCGGTAATCGCCACCGCGCTCAACCTGCTTGCTGCCCATATCCGGCCCGAACATCGCGAGGCCGCGCGGGGCGCACTGGAGCGGCTGCGTGCCGGCAAGGCACGCTGAGCTGTTCGCAACAATCGCCGTTTACGCACAGAGGGTTCACAGTGGCGGCGACGCCGGTTATCCCTTAAGTGGGGACGAGGGAATCGTGCGCCGCCGCCCTGCGGACAAGCGCAATCGGGGGAGATCGACCATGGCCCGTCGGATCGTGTGCGCGGCACTCGCCGGCTTGGCATTCGCAGCTCTCGGCGTCGGTGCCGCAGCAGCCCAGGGTGCGCCAAAGCTGGTCGCGCAATTCGGCGACTGGGGTGTCTATATGGACCAGAGCGGTCAGGGCAAGATCTGCTACGCCCTCTCCCAGCCCAAGACACGGGTGCCCGAGGCGCTGAAACGCGACCCGGCCTATTTCTTCATCAGCACCCGCACCGCGGAGAATGTGAAGAATGAGGTCAGCGTCATTGTCGGCTTCCCGATGAAGGAGGGTTCCGATTCCACCCTCGCCATCGGTCCGGCCAACTTCACCCTCTATACGCGCGAGACCGGCGCCTGGGTGCGCAACGTCGCCGAGGAGGCACGCCTCGTCGACACCTTGCGCAAGGGCAAGGACGTGGTGGTGAAATCCACCTCGCGGCGCGGCAATGTGACCACCGACACCTATTCGCTCAACGGCGTATCGGCGGCAATCGACCGCGCAGCGCAGGAGTGCCGTTGACCTGTATGCTACCTTGATACTGCCGCTGAGAGGCCCACCGATCAGCCAGTGCCCTGTCCGCCCGGGTGGTTTTGTCCGGGCGATTCGCCCGAGCCATCAGAGGTGCAGATGCCGCTCGAGATTCGCCTGATCCCCTGTCTCGCCGACAATTATGCGGTGTTGCTGCGTGACTCCGCGACCGAGACGACCGTTGTCGTCGATGCGCCGGAAGTCGCGCCTATCCTCGCCGCGCTCGATCAGGAAGGGTGGAACCTCACCCACATCCTGGTCACTCATCACCACACCGATCACATTGCCGGCGTCCAGGCGCTGAAGGAGCGTTTCGGTGCCACCGTGATCGGACCGAAGGCCGAGCGCGACACCATCCCCGGGCTCGACTTCGCCGTGGTGGACGGTGATCCGGTCGCGATCGGCGGCCTCGTTGGCCGCGTGCTCGAGACCCCCGGTCACACCAAGGGGCACATCGTGTTCCTGTTCGAGGACGAGCGGCTGCTGTTCTCCGGCGATACGCTGTTCGTCATGGGCTGCGGGCGCCCGTTCGAGTGCGATCCGCCGGTGCTGTGGGAATCGCTGCTGCGCCTGCGGGCTTTGCCGGACGACATCGCCGTCTATTGCGGCCATGAATACACCCTCTCCAATGCCCGCTTCGCCGCCAGCGTCGATCCGGACAATGCCGAGTTGCTGGAACGCCTGCGCGATGTCGAAGCCAAGCGCGCCATCGGCAAGCCGACGCTGCCGACCACCATCGGCCTGGAGAAGGCGACCAATCCCTTCCTGCGGGCCGACGATGCCGAACTCGCCGAGCGTATCGGCCTTCCGGGTGCCGAGCCCGGCGTGGTCTTCACCGAGTTGCGCTCGCTGAAGAACAGTTTCCGGGGCTGAGGAACAGTGGAGGCCGAGCCATGACCGGCTTGCCGGACGCCGCGCAGGTCATCGCCCGCCTCGGCCTCGTGCCGCATCCGGAAGGCGGGCATTTCCGCGAGACCTTTCGCGATCCCGCGCGCATCGAGGATGGCCGCTCGGCCTCGACCGCCATCTATTTCCTGCTCGCCGCCGGCGAGCGCTCGCACTGGCACCGCGTCACCAACGCCGTCGAGGTCTGGCACTGGCATGCCGGCGCGCCGCTCGCCCTGATGCTGGCGAAGTCGGATGCCGGCCCGGTGGAGCGCCTCGTCCTAGGCCCGGATGTGCTCGATGGCGAAGAGCCGCAGCGTGTCGTGCCGCGCGGCTGGTGGCAGGCGGCGGAAAGCCTTGGCGCCTGGACGCTGGTCGGCTGCACCGTGGCGCCGGGCTTCGAGTATGCCGGCTTCGAACTGGCAGCGCCGGGCTGGTCTCCAGGCTAGCTTTTCCGGCTGTTCCTGGCGAGCAGCGTCGCCACCAGGGCGCCGCCGACGATGAGCGCGCAGGCCACCGCCAGCGTCCAGCTCGCGGCCGCATAGCCGGCTACGACCAGCAGCAACGTCGACAGCACCGGCGCAGCATAGGAAGCGACGCCGAGCAGGCGAATGTCGCCACGCTTCATGCCGATATCCCAGGCATAGAAGGCCAGACCGACCGGGCCGATGCCGAGCGCGGCAACGGCGATCCATTGCGTCGCGCCCACCGGCCAGACCGCCGGCTCGAAGGCGAGATGGCACAGCACCGAAAGCGCCGCGGTTATCAGGCAGAAGCCGGCGACCACCTCGGTCGGCACATTGTGGAAGCGCCGCGAGAGCACGGAATACGTCGCCCACACCACGGCGCACACCGCAGCGGCGGCATAGCCCGGCAGATATTCAGGCGCGAAGCCGAGCCCGCCGGCCTTGCCGGCCAGCAACACCACGGTGCCGGCAAGCCCCATCACGGCGCCGATGATATGCGGCGCGCGCAGGCTCTCGCCCGGCAGCAGCGAGGAGAGCAGCACGATCAGCAACGGCCAGAGATAGGCGATCAGCCCGGCCTCGGCCGGTGGCGCCAGCTTCAGCGCCGAAAAATAGAAGAAATGGTAGCCGAACAGGCCGCCAACGCCGTGCAGCCACACCGGCCAAGGCTGGCGCAGCACCTCGAGCCCCACCCCGCGCACCAGCGCCGCGATGAGGCCGACCGTGCCGCCAATGGCGAAGGTGAGCGTGGTGAGCAGGAAAGGCGGCACCGCGCCGGTGGCCGAGGTGGCAAGCGCCAGCGTCGACCAGAGCAGGATCGCGGTGAAGCCGATAAGGGTGGCGGAAGTGCGGGTCATGAAACGCGGCAAGGATACGCGATACGGTACGCGGAACGCGAGGGAAGGAGCGCTCCCCATACACCAAGGTACTCCACATACGAAGGCCTGCCGCGCCGCACGCGGCAATGCCTCCTCAAAACGACGCGCGCACAAGCAACGCGTCGCCGGCCTCACACCATGTATTGCCCGCCATTGGCGGTGAGGGTCGAGCCGGTGATGAAGCTCGCCTCGTCCGAGGCGAGGAACACCACGCAGCGCGCCACCTCGTCCGGCTCGCCCAGCCGCCCCGCCGGAATGAGCGGCAGCACGTTCTTGTCGAGCACTTCCTGCGGCATCGCCTTCACCATCTCGGTGGCGATGTAGCCGGGGCAAATGGCGTTCACCGTGATGCCCTTCTTGGCATTCTCCTGCGCCAGCGCCTTGGTGAAGCCGATCTCGCCGGCCTTGGCGGCGCAGTAATTGGTCTGCCCCACTTGGCCCTTCTGACCGTTGATCGAGGAGACGGTGACGATGCGCCCGAAGCTGCGCTCGCGCATGCCCTCGATCACCTGGCGGCACATGTTGAACATCGAGTTCAGATTGGTGTTGATGACGGCGCCCCATTGTTCCGGCGTCATCTTGTGCAGCATGCCGTCGCGGGTGATGCCGGCATTATTGACCAGCACCTCGACCGGACCGAGCTTGGCCTCGACCTCGGCGACGCCGGCCTTGCAGGCCGCGAAATCCGAGACGTCCCATTTGAAGGCGGCAATGCCGGTGGCGGCGGTGAACTGCGCCGCCGCCTCTTCATTGCCGGCATAATTGACGGCGACCGAATAGCCCGCTGCTTTCAGCGCAGTCGCAACGGCGGCCCCGATCCCGCGGGTGCCGCCGGTCACCAACGCAACTCGACCCATGTGCACTTCCCCCTCAGACATGCCCTCCCGGCATATCGCCGGCTTGTACGGCTTTTTCATTGGAGGACAAGGCGCAAGGGCTGTCCTAAGCTCGACGCCTTGTCGCAGGCTGCATATCCAAATACCGCACGCTTCAGTTGCGCTCGACGCACATGGCGATGCCCATGCCGCCGCCGATGCACAGCGTCGCCAGCGCCTTCTTGGCGTCGCGCTTCTGCATCTCGTAGAGCAGCGTCGTCAGCACGCGCGCGCCGGAGGCCCCGATCGGATGGCCGATGGCGATGGCACCGCCATTGACGTTCACCCTCGCCGGATCCCAGCCGAGTTCGCGGTTCACCGCGCAGGCCTGCGCCGCGAACGCCTCATTGGCCTCGATAAGATCGAGGTCGGCGGCGCTCCAGCCGGCCTTCTCCAGCGCGCGGCGCGAAGCCGGGATCGGCCCGGTGCCCATGATCGCCGGATCGACGCCGGCCTGCGCCCAGGAAACGATGCGGGCGAGCGGCGTCTTGCCAGCGGCGGCGGCCTTGGATGCGGTCATCAGCACGACGGCGGCGGCGCCGTCATTGATGCCGGAGGCGTTGCCGGCGGTCACCGTCCCGTCCTTGGCGAAGGCCGGGCGCAGCTTGCCCATGGCGTCGATCGTGGCGCCGTGGCGCGGATACTCGTCGTCGGCGACGATGATGTCGCCCTTGCGCGAGGCGATGGTGACCGGCACGATCTCGTCCTTGAAGCGCCCGGACTTCTGCGCCGCCTCGGCCTTGTTCTGCGAGCGAACCGCGAACTCGTCCTGCTCATCGCGGGTGATCTGCCACTGCCGGGCGATATTCTCGGCGGTGTTGCCCATGTGGTAGCCATTGAAGGCATCCCACAGGCCGTCCTTGATCATGGTGTCGACCATCTCAAGGCCGCCCATCTTGGTGCCGTTGCGCAGATGCGCGCAGTGCGGCGCCTGGCTCATGGATTCCTGGCCGCCGGCGACCACGATGTCGCTGTCGCCGTTCATCAGCGCTTGATAGCCGAGCGCCACTGCGCGCAGGCCGGAGCCGCACAGCATGTTGACGCCCCAGGCCGGGCTCTCGATCGGGATGCCCGCGGCGATCGAGGCCTGGCGCGCGGGGTTCTGTCCGGCGCCGGCAGTGAGGATCTGGCCCAGTATGGTCTCGGTCACCGCGGCAGGCTCGACGCCGGCGCGCTCGAGCGCGGCGTTGATTGCAACCCTGCCGAGCTCATGGGCGGGAAGCGACGAGAGCGCGCCGTTGAAGGCGCCGACGGGCGTGCGCGCCGCGCCGACGATGACGATGTCGTCTTTCATGAATGCCGTCCTCCGGGATTACGGGCAGACCGGCCCCGTGGGAACCGGCGTTGTTGCTTATGTGTGGCCGCATGGTGGGAGGCTCAAGTGACCCGTGTCAATGCCGTCGCGAGGTGCCTCATGTCGACAATTTTGTGCGTCGAACAATCCTGTAGCGGTCGGTCTGGAAACGTCCTAGTGTTTCAAAGGGAAACGACTAAGGCGACAGGATAACATGGCAAAATCGACCGAGCCCGTCACCATCAAGAAGTATGCGAATCGCCGCCTCTACAATACCGGCACGAGCACCTACGTGACGCTCGAAGACCTCGCCCTGATGGTGAAGAACGGTGAGGATTTCGTCGTCTACGATGCGAAGACCGGGGAAGATATTACGCACTCGGTTCTCACCCAGATCATCTTCGAGCAGGAAGGTAAGGGGCAGAACCTGCTGCCGATCAACTTCCTCCGGCAGATCATCCGCTTCTATGGCGACAGCATGCAAATGCTGGTGCCGCGTTATCTGGACATTTCCATCGAGAACTTCACGCGCGAGCAAGAGAAGTTTCGCGATCAGGTGGCGAAGACCTTCGGCGGCGTTCCGAGCTTTGCAGCCTTCGGCGCAATGGAAGAGCAAGTGCGTCGCAACATGGAGATCTTCGACCGCACCATGAAGATGTTCATGCCCAATGGCCGCGCCGAAGACAGTGCGATTCCGGCGGAAAAGTCCGACGATCTCGACGAACTCAAGCGTCAGGTCGCCGAGATGCAGAAGCGGCTCGACCGCATTGGCGAGAAGGGCGAGAACAAGGGCTGAAAGGCCGCCGCCATTCTCTTGGCTATCGTCATCCCGGAACGGCCGCAGGCCGTACCCGGGATCGGATGACGTTGCGGAGAGCGATCCCGGCTCTCTGCCTACATCTCAGGGATGCAGCGGACGGGGCCGCTCGGCCGCAAGGCCTATCAGTGCGCCCTGGAGATAGTCGCAGCCCCATTGGGCAAGCTGCTCCGCGGTAGCCTCGTCCGGCACCCATTCGGCCACCGTCTGCATCCCCATGTGCCGCGCCAGATCGAGCAGCGTGCGCACGAAGAAGCGGTCATCCTCGGATTCCATCAAGGCGCGGATGAAGCTGCCGTCGAGCTTCAGCATGTCGACGCCAAGCCGGCGCAGATTGCGGAACGAGGTGTAGCCGGCGCCGAAATCGTCCATCGCCACCGTGCACCCGATCTCGTGCAGCCGGTGGACGAAGCGGCGGGTCACCTCGACATCATGGATCGCGGCGGTCTCGGTCAACTCGACGACGAGACGGCCAGCCAGGCCGCGCCGGCCGCGTTCCTCCAGCAACGCCAGCCAGGCCCGGTCATTGACCGTGCTTGGCGAGACATTGACCGAGAGCCGCATCTCCGGATTGGCCACCAGCACGTCGAGCGCCAGTTGCAGCACGCGATTGTCGACAAGCCGCATCAGCCCGAACTTTTCGGCGATGGGCACCACGGCAGCGCCGCTGAGCAGGCCGCCATCAGCGCCCTCGACGCGGACCAGGCATTCATGCAGCACGATGCGGCGCGAGGCCGCCTCGGCTATGGGCTGGAAGGCCAGCATCACCCGGCTGCCGGCGAGCGCGGTGACGATGTCGTCGGTCAGTCGCAGATTGGCGCGCCGCGCTGCTTCGCGCTCGACGCTCGGCTGATAGGGCTGGTAGCTGCCGCGCGCGAAGGTCTTGGCGTGCTCCAGCGCATCCTGCGCGTGGGTGAAGATCTCCGGCACCGCGCGGGCATGGCGCGGCGCGATCACCCCGCCCGCCGTCACCGAGACCGCCACCGCCCCGCCGCTGGTCTGCAGCGCATCGTCGACCACCGCCGAGATGAAGCGCTGCGCTGCGGTCGCCATGTCTTCCGGCGAGCAGTCCCGGAGTACGATGGCGAACTTGTTGCCGGAGAAGCGGCCGATCTCGTCATGGGCGCGCATCCGCGCCCTGAGGCGCTGGCCGACCATGTCGATGACCTCGTCGCCGACCTCGAAGCCATAGGCATCGTTGAGCCGGCCGAGATGGTCGACGCCGATCAGCAGGAAACCGAACTGGCTGCGATAGCGGGCCGCATCCGCCAGCCGCTCGCTGAGCAGCTGCGCCAGATGCTGGCGGTTGATGTGGCCGGTCTGCACGTCGATCCGCGCCGCACGGTCGAACTCGCGCTGGCCGAGATTCTGCGTGCCGATGCGGCGCACCACGCCCTCGACCCGCGCCGGCCTGTGGTCCGGCCCGGCGAACCAAATGCCGCGGTCCTCCAGCCAGACCGGCTCCTGCACGCCGTCGACCGATCGCAGGCGGTAGATGGTCTCGAAGCGGCAGCCGGTGCCGGCATCCAGATTCTTGTCGGCCATCACGGCCTCGACGCGGCTGCGCCCACCCTCTGGATCGACCAGCAAGGCATAGTCGGCGCCGCTCGCAATACTGCCAATGTCGGCGACGCCGAGCACCTCGGCCGCATAGGCATCCCAGATGAGCCGGTCCGGCACCACCGTCCATTGATAGGCGGCGCCGCCGCTCTCGCCGACAATGCGGGCGACGACGTGGGGTGTCAGCGCGGCTGCGCGGGAAGCGTCGGAATCAGAAGCACTCGGCAAAGACATCTTGGTCCGTATCAGGGAAGCCCCGGCCCGGGGACAGTCCCCTCTTACACGGTGATTTCGGCCCGGCGAGCAAAACCAGTGTCACCGCGAGCGATTTCCGCCGCAAGCGTTAACACTCCATGATGGCACTATGATACCGACAGGCATCGCCCTATTCGGGACGCTCGATGGCGAAATCGCGGCGCGCGACACGGATCGAGATCGAATAGCCGGCGACGATGTCGAGCAGCATCAGCGCGAGCAGAATCGCGAAGGTCGAGGTCGCCGCCGGCGCCACCAGAAGGAACTCCACCAGGGCAGCCACGAACACCAGGGTCGAGAGCATGTGGTCGACGATGGAGCGCGTCGAGGCGCTGGTCGCCTTCACGATCTCGAAGAACAGGAACGCCAGCGACAGCACGATGAAGACGTCGCTCAACGTGACGTCCCAGCTCACGCCGGACACCATCGGAACGCTGAACAGCACGTTGGCCCAGGCATAGCCCGGCGTGATGAAGGCAAGGATATTGTAGATCGCGAGCGGAATGATGAGCAGCGGAACGGTCGCGATCATCGGGGCCCCAGCAGGTTGTCGGGAAGGTAGCCGCTAACAGTCATCTACACGGCGTGCAGGGAAGCGGCCTTGCGGCCGCATCCAGATCCGCGCACCGGGGCGTGGCGCCCCGGATCGGGCTCACGCCCAGGCCAGGCTCACGCCTCGGCCTTAACCTTCAGCACCTGCCGGCCGCGATACATGCCGGTCTTTAGGTCGAGGTGGTGCGGACGGCGCAGCTCCCCCGAATCCTTGTCTTCGACATAGGTCGGCTGCTTCAGGGCGTCGGCGGAACGGCGCATGCCGCGGCGCGACGGGCTGGTCTTCTTCTTAGGAACGGCCATAGTCTCAACTCCTGTGCCGGCGTGTTCCATCGCCCGCAAGGGCGGCCGGTGCCGGATAGCGCATGTTCGGAGTGCGGGCTTATACAGTCTCGCGCCTTGAAGCGAAAGGGGGCGGGGAAGCGAAAGCAGACCCCGGCATCCGCGAGCCTCATCGGCCGGTGCCAAGGCACGAGGTGAGCTCGCCGCCCTCCGCCGGAATCCGCGCCTGCAGCCGCGCGGCGAGGCGCGACATCCCGGCCCCCGGCTTGGCCGCATCGCGTCGGTGCGGATTCGGCAGCATCACCGCGAGCAGCGCCGCCTGCCGGGCATTCAGTTCGCCGGCCCCCTTGCCGAAGGCGCGGCGCGACGCCGCCTCGATGCCGAACTCGCCGTTCGGGCCCCATTCGGCGATGTTGAGATAGACCTCCATCTGCCGTCGCTTGCTCATGACGAAATTGATGTAGAGCGCCAGCGGGAATTCGAGTCCTTTGCGGATCACACTGCGCCCGTTCCACAGGAACAGGTTCTTGGCGAGTTGCATGGTGATGGTGGAAGCGCCGCGCGACGCGTCGAGCCCGTCGCTCTCGTCAATGACATTGTTCAGCTCGACGAGGTCGACGCCCATATGCTGGCAGAAGCGCGCATCCTCCGAGGCGAGCACGCTCCGCACCAGCACCGGCGCGACGCGATCGAGCGACACCCAGTCGCGCACCACCGGCCGCAGTGTCGCCCAACGCGCCAGCATCAGCGTCGAGACCGGCGGCACGATGTTGTAGACGATGGTCAGCACCAGCGGGATGAGCGCGAGCAGCAACGCCGCTTTCGCGATCTTCCTCACCCATCTGCCGATCATCCGCCACTCCCCCGCCCGGCCCTTACCTAACGGCCGCGCACGGCTCTCGCCAACCCCGTGGCGTCACAAGCACTTGACCGCAACCCCGGTCTGCGGCACGCAGCCGCAGCAACCGGGCGATCACGTGATGACCGACAGCCTTACCGAGACCCTAGCCGCCACCGCCGACGCCGTCGCCGACTATATGGATCGCGCCATCACCGATACGGGAACGGCGAGCGCGCGCCTCGCGGACGCCATGCGCCATGCCGCGCTCGGCGGTGGCAAGCGGCTGCGCCCCTTCCTCGTCGCCGAGAGCGCTGCCCTGTTTGGCGTGCCGCGTGCCGGCGCCATGCCCGCCGCCGCCGCGCTGGAATGCGTGCATTGCTATTCGCTGGTCCATGACGACCTGCCGGCCATGGACGACGATGATCTGCGCCGCGGCCTGCCCACGGTGCACCGCGCCTTTGACGAGGCAACCGCTATCCTCGCCGGCGATGGCCTGCTGACGCTGGCCTTCGACATCCTCGCCCGCGAGGACACCCATCCGGACCCGGCCGTGCGCGTCGCGCTGATCGCCGGCCTCGCCCGTGCCGCCGGCACGCAGGGCATGGTCGGCGGCCAGATGCTGGATCTCGCCGCCGAGGGCCGATTCGACGATGCCGGCCGCGGCCGGCTGGGTGTGAACGACGTCGCGCGCCTCCAGGCGATGAAGACCGGCGCACTGCTGCGCTATGCCTGCGAGGCCGGCGCGCGGCTCGGCGGCGCGTCCGAGGCGGAGCGCGCAACGCTCGATACCTATGCGCTGGCGATCGGCCGCGCCTTCCAGATCGCCGACGACCTGCTCGATGTCGAGGGCGACGCCGGCGCGGTCGGCAAGGCAGTCGGCAAGGATGCCGAGGCCGGCAAGGCAACATTTGTCGAGCTTTTCGGCGTCGCCGGCGCCCGCGCCGAGCTTGGCCGACTGGTTGCGGAGGCGGAAGCGGCGCTCGCGCCCTTTGGCCCGCGTGCAACACTTCTTGACCAAGCGGCGCGATTCATCGCCAACCGGCGTAATTGACGGTATCCACCCCTCGACGCGGCGCCGTCTTGTGTCCATCTTATAGGTGACGTAAGCGTCGCGACGCGGCGGGTGCGTCGCTTGGAGGTTAAAATGCGTTTCGCCTCGTTCGCCATTGCCGCTGTTATCGCGGCTGCTGCTGCGGTTCCGGTCCAGGCTCAGGACGGATCGAGCACGCGCCTCATCATCCGCAAGCCGCCGCCGAAGTCGTATCTCGATCCCGGCACCGTGGTGAAGCCCGGCAGCATGCCGTATCTGAACTATATCGACACGCAGGCGATGCGTTATCCCTCGTACGGCAGCGACAGTTCCATCACCGGCAGCCGCTATCCGCTTCCGGATCGCTACTACCTGCCGGGTTACTGATCCCCGGCATCAGCTTTCAGATGGCAGGGCCGGGCCGTGAACATCCTTCTGGCCTTCGCCCCCTTCCTCGCCTTTGCCCTGATTGATCGCCTCGTCGGCGCGACCGAAGGTCTCGTCGCCGCGGCGATTATTGCTTTGGCGATGGTCATTCGCGACCGCGTCAACGGCCGCTCCCCCAAGATACTGGAAATTGGCACCGCCCTGCTGTTCGGCGGGCTCGCCGCCTATGCGCTGTTCGTCAAGCCCGACTGGTCGATCCTCGGGGTGCGGCTGCGCGTCGATGCCGGGCTGCTGTTGATCGTGCTGGCGACGATTGCGCTGCGCCAGCCCTTCACGCTGCAATATGCCCGTGAAAGCGTGGCGCCCGAGCTGTGGGACAGCCCGCAATTCCTGCGCACCAATTACGTCATCACCGCCGTCTGGGCGCTGGCCTTCGCCGTGCTGGTGATCGCCGACCTGGTGTTGATCTACCGGCCGGACATCCCACCGAAATTCGGCATCTTCGCCACCGTGCTGGCGCTGCTCGGCGCGGCGCGATTCACCAGGAGCTATCCGGACCGGGTGCGGGCGAACGCGGCCTGAGCGACGCGCCCCCTCTCCCCGACGGGGAGAGGAATATAGGCCGGGCGCGGCCTACTTCGCCCCGCCGAGCTCGGCGAGAATCGCATCGCCCATGCCGCTGGTGCCGACCACCGTGGTGCCTTCGGACTTGATATCGTTGGTGCGGTAGCCCTTGTCGAGCACGCCGGCGATCGCCGCATCGATGCGGTCGGCGGCCTCAGAGAGACCGAACGAATAGCGCAGCGCCATGGCGAGCGAGCCGATCATCGCGATCGGATTGGCGAGGCCCTTGCCGGCAATGTCGGGGGCGGCGCCGTGCACCGGCTCATAGAGCGCGCGGCGCTTGCCGGAAATCTCCTCGACGCCGCCGAGCGAAGCCGACGGCAGCATGCCGAGCGAACCGGTCAGCATCGCCGCGACGTCCGAGAGGATGTCGCCGAACAGGTTATCGGTGACCAGCACGTCGAACTGCTTCGGCGCCCGCACCAGCTGCATGGCGCACGAATCGGCCAGTTGGTGCTCCAGCGTCACGTCGCCGAACTCCGCACCGTGAACCTCGCTCACCACCTGCTTCCACAGCACGCCGGACTTCATGACATTGTGCTTCTCGGCCGAGACCACCTTGTTGCGGCGGGTGCGGGCGAGCTCGAAAGCGACGCGGGCGATGCGCTCGATCTCGTAGGATTCATAGACCTGGGTGTCGACGGCGCGCTTCTGGCCGTCGCTGAGGTCGGTGATGGACTTCGGTTCGCCGAAATAGACGCCACCGGTCAGTTCGCGCACGATCAGCATATCGAGCCCGTCGACCAGCTCGCGCTTCAGGCTGGAGGCATCGGCCAGCGCTGGGTAGCAGATCGCCGGACGCAGATTGGCGAACAGCTGGAGATCCTTGCGCAGCCGCAGCAGGCCGGCCTCGGGGCGCGCCTCATAGTCGACATTCGCCCATTTCGGGCCGCCGACCGCGCCAAGCAGGATGGCGTCGGCCGCCAGCGCGCGCACCATCGCCTCTTCGGAGATCGGAATGCCATGCACATCATAGGCGGCGCCGCCGACCAGATCCTCTTCCACCGCGAAGGAGGCGAGGCCCGTGGTCTCGAGCCAGGCAATGACGCGCTTCACCTCGGCCATCACCTCGGTGCCGATGCCGTCGCCGGGAAGCAGCAGGAGCTTATGGGTCGCCATGTCCATCCTCGCCTGAAAGTGCGCGTCGCTATTGGCCGCGAGTGCTAAAGGCTGGCGCCTCGGCTGGCAAGATGAGCGCTCCATAAAGAACCGCCGGCCCTTGCGGACCGGCGGCGGGAGGAGCAATGCGCCGGGGTGCCCGACGGGATCAGAAGGTCTTCTTCGTCATCTCGCCGGCAATGTAGTCGGCCTGCCGGATTGCCAGCGCGACGATGGTCAGCGTCGGGTTCTCGGCGCCGCCGGTGGTGAACTGGCTGCCGTCGGAGATGAACAGGTTCGGTATGTCGTGGGTCTGGCCGTGCTTGTTGACCACGCCGTCGCGCGGCTTCTCGCTCATCCGGTTGGTGCCGAGATTGTGCGTCGAGGGATAGGGCGGCGTCGGAATGGTGCGCGTCGCGCCCACCGCCTCATACATCGCCGAACCCTGCTTGTAGGCGTGGTTGCGCATGGCGATGTCGTTGGGGTGGTCGTCGAAATGCACGTTCGCCACCGGCATGCCGTTCTTGTCCTTGACGTCGGTGTTGAGCGTGACGCGGTTGGTCTCCTGCGGCATGTCCTCGCCGACGATCCACAGGCCGGCCATGTTGACATAGCCGTCCATCGCCGAGCTGAAGGAGCGGCCCCAGCCGCCGGGGTCCATGAAGGCGGCCATGAAGGGCACGCCGATGGAAAGCGTCTCCATCTCATAGCCGCCGACGAAGCCGCGCTTGGTATTAGGCGTCGCCTCGTCGCGCACGATCCCGGCCATGGTGGTGCCGCGATACATGTGCACCGGCTTCTCGAAGATGCCGTACACCGAGCCCGTCATATGGCGCATGTAGTTGCGCCCGACCTGGCCGGAGGAATTGGCGAGGCCGTCCGGGAACATCGCGCTTTCGGAATTCAAGAGCAGCCGCGGGCTCTCGATCGAGTTGCCGGCGACCGCGACGATGCGGGCCTTCTGGCGCTGCGTCTTGCCGTCCTTGTCGACATAGACCACGCCGGTCGCCTTGCCCGACGCATCATGCTCGATCTTCACCACCATGCATTGCGGGCGCACTTCGAGATTGCCGGTCGCCTCGCCGCGCGGAATCTCCGCGATCAGCGTCGACCATTTCGCACCCGACTTGCAGCCCTGGAAGCAGAAGCCGATCTGCTGGCAGGAACCGCGATCGTGGCGCGGCTCGCTGTTGATCGCCATGCGCCCGGTCGAGACCTCCTTGTAGCCGATCTTCTTGGCCCCGGCCTCGAACACCTTGAAGTTGTTGTTGCCCGGCAGGCCCGGAATGCCATTGGTCCGGGTCACCCCCATCCGGTCCTCGGCCTGCGCGTAATAGGGCTCCAGCTCGGCGAGCGTGATCGGCCAGTCGAGCAGGTTCGCGCCGTCGATATTGCCATAGGTGCTGGCGGTCTTGAATTCGTGCGGCTGGAAGCGCAGCGAGGCGCCGGCCCAGTGCACGGTCGAGCCGCCGACCGACTTCACGATCCAGGCCGGCAGGTTCGGGAAGTTCTTGTGCACCCGCCATGTACCGGACGTGGTGCGCATGTCGGTCCAGGCGAGCTGCGCGAAGCTCTCCCACTCGTTGTTGACGAAGTCTTCCATACTGTGCCGGGCGCCGGCCTCGAGGATCACCACCTTCACGCCCTTGAGCGCGAGTTCGGTGCCGAGCGTGCCGCCGCCGGCGCCGGAGCCGACGATGACGACGAGTGAATCATCATTCAGATCGAAGGGTGCAGCCATGTTCGCGTCCTCCCCTCAAAGCCAGGCAATGTCGTTGAAGCCGCGGTCGATATAGCCGCCCTTGTCGGCCGAGGCGCCCTCGTATCCGAAGATCGGCCACACCTCCTCCTGGTTGTAGAGGCTGACCACCATGCCGCCCCTCACCTTCTGGAAGAAGGCGCCGTCCTCGATCTGCCGCAGGATCGCGACGCGCTGGTCTTCCCAACCGAGATCGGCGTAGCCCACGCCGTATTTCGCCTTGGCGAGCGTATCGAGGGTGAGGACGCCGTCTTCCACCAGCGCCTTGAGCGCGGGATCGGTGGCGCCGGTCTCATAGACTTTCATGGCGATGGCGTAGTTGCGGTCGGGAATGCGGTCGTGCGGATAGATGTCGCGCGCCATCACGATCAGCGTGCGCATGGTCTCCGGCTTGAGATTGGTGACCTCGAGGCCCCAGGCCTCGTTCGGGTTCATCACCGCCGCGCCCGTCACCATGAGGGCGCCGGCACCGAGGCCAACCTTGACCGCTCCGGCAAGAAGCGCGCGGCGCGAAGGTCCGCGCGCGTCGATGATCGTCGTCATTGCTTCCTCCTGATATTATATTTTAGTTGTTTTGTCGTCTTTACTTGTAGCGCAGGCTTTATTTGTAGCGTCCGCGGCTCTGCAGCACCTCTATCTTGTAGCCATCGGGATCGGTGACGAAGAAGAACTTCGCGAGCAGCGAGCCCTCGCGGAAGAATTCCTTGACCGGATTGGGATTGAGCCCGAGCTCGATGAAGCGGGCATGCTCGGCGTCGAGATCATCGACGGCGAAAGCGATGTGCCCGTAGCCGTCGCCGAGAGTGTAGGGCTCGGTGCGGTCGTGATTGACGGTCAGCTCGACCTCGAAGTCGGCCGCGTCATTGCGCAGATAGATCAGCGTGAAGCCGTCAAAGCCGAAGCGGTCGGCAATCTTCAGTCCGAACGCCTTGCCGTAGAAATCCACCGAGCGCGCTTCGTCGAGCACCCGGATCATCGAATGAATGGCCTTGGCCAATATGCACCTCCTTCGGCGAGAATCCGCCAATCGAGAGGATGCTAGGCCGCGCCCGCGAGGCGTGGTGGTAGACCGCTAGCACATTGCCGCGCGGCCCCTTGTGAGGCGGGCGTGGCGGAGCCTCATTCAGCGGCCTGCAATTCGCTCGCGCACGCCCGGCGCGCCATCTCGCGCGGCGCGCTGGGCGCCTTGCCGCGCACTTCGCCGAGATAGATCAGGCAGGAGCAGCGCAGCAGCGAGGCGAAATTACTCACCTCCCCATGCAGTTCCAGCACCTCGTCATGCAGCGTGGTGACGAACTTGCCGAGACTCATGCCCTGATGGGCGGCGACCTCTTCGAGGATGGCCCAGAACGCCGCTTCCAGCCGGATCGACGTCGAATGGCCGCCGATCCGCACCGATCGCGTCTGGCTCTCATAGGTCTCGGGCGCTTGGCCCGCGAAGATGTGGCACATGGGGCGTCTCCCGGAACGTCCGATTATAGTTTCGAACGATTCCACTCCCGGAAGACGTGGATGTAAAGCCGGAAAACAGTCTAGGTCGCGCACTCATTGAGCGCGCGCGCGATCCGACGAAAGGTCGTCGAGCGCGACCCCGCTTGATGATGACTCCGTACCGGCTCAATCAGCCGTCACCTCGTGCGCGGCCTGGCGCCATAGCCCGCCATGAAAAGCGCGACACCGCTCTCGATCGCGATGTCAGCCCTCTGCTTCGTCAGCGGTTCGAGACCCAGCAGGCCGATCAAGGGGACGTCGACCGAAATGAGCTGGAGAAACTGCATCGCTGCAAGCTTCGGGTCAGGAATGGCCATGTCTCCCCTCTCGCTCGCGTCGCGCAGGAAGCTTTCGATCCTCTCCTGCAGGACCTTCGGGCCCGACTCGTAGAAAATGCGTCCGAGTTCGGGAAACCTCGGCACCTGGGCGATGATGCTGCGGTAGAAGGCGAGCGCGTCGCCGGTCGCGAACATCGCCATGAAATTCTGCGCGATGGTCCGCAGCACCTCCTCGACATCGTCGGAAGCCGAGGCCGACTCCCAGATCGCCTGTGCGGTCTGTCCGCACTTGTCGCTGACCAGGGCCGCGAACAGCGCCTCCTTGCTGGGGAAATAGGCATAGAGCGTTGCCTTGGAAACCTTGGCCTCCTTCACGATCGCGTCCGTGCTGACGGTGTCGTAGGGCTGGTCGAGGAAGAGCGCATGCGCCGCCTCCAGCAGCTGCCGCACCTTGGGATTGGTCCGGTCGGGCCAGGCGGCAAGACCAGCCGCGCTCGCCGGAGCACCAGCGGGATCCGCGTCAGCGCCAGGGTGCTGCATTGTCGAAGGATGCCGGATCATGGCGTGCCACTGCGAAAAAATTGAACTGTACCGTACAGTTTATCATTGACCTCCCGCACGACTTGCGTCAAGTGTCGTCGCTGAACTGTACGGTACAGTACATGGCCATACGAGGCTTCATGCGCAAGCGTCTCCCGATTTCTCCAAGGCCCTCCACGCGTGAGCCGCGCCGGTTGGGCCCGCTCATCGCCTGCCTCGTCTCGGCCACCGCACTGTCCGCCTGCGGGGAAGCGGCCAGCGCTCCGCCGCAAGCGCACGAGATGGTCAAGGTGCAGACCGTGTCGTTTCAGCCGATCGCCCGCACGGTGTCGCTGACCGGGACCATCGCCGCACGCATCGAGAGCAAGCTTTCGTTTCGCGTTGCCGGCCGGATCGCCGCGCGCAAGGTCGACGTGGGTGACCACGTGAAGGCCGGCGACGTTCTGGCGACGATCGAGACCCCGGAGCAGGAAGCCGATGTGCAATCCGCCAGGGCCACGCTGCGGGCCTCCGAGGCGACGCTGGTGCAGGCGCAGAGCAGTTTTGCCCGTCAGAAGCAGCTGATCGCGAGCGGCTTCACGACACGCAGCAATTTCGATTCAGCCCAGGAGCAGTTGCGCAGTGCCGAAGGGGCGGTCGAGTCCGCCCGCGCGGATGTCGGCACGGCGGAGCAACAGCTCTCCTTCACGATTCTGAAGGCCGACGCCGACGGCGTGATCACCGCGCGCGATGCCGAGGCCGGCCAGGTCGTCGCGGCAGCACAGACGGTCTTCACCTTGGCGCGCGACGGCGCGCGCGACGCGATCTTCGATGTCTATGAAGCCCTGCTCGCCGATACGCCTCCCAGCGATCGCGTCGAGATCCGGCTGCTTTCTGATCAGGACGTGGTCGCCACCGCCGTCGTGCGCGAGGTCTCGCCTACCTTCGACGCGGCGACGGGCACCGTTCGGGTGAAGATGTCGCTGATCGACCCGCCGGCCGCCATGGGTCTCGGCGCCGCCGTGTTCGGGAGCGGCAAATGGGCAGCGAAGAATCTGATTCCGCTGCCCTGGACATCGCTTTCCGCAGGCGAAGCCGGACCGACGGTGTGGGTCGTCGATCCGAAGACCAACGCCGTGTCGCAGCGCCCGATCACCGTCGACCACTACGGGACGGGACAGATCCTGGTCAGTGCCGGGCTGAAGCAAGGCGAGACCGTCGTGACCGCCGGCGGCCAGTTCCTGCGTGCGGGACAGGTGGTCGCCATTGCCTCGGGAGAGCCCTCATGAATCTTCGTCCAGCTCTCGTCGGCCTCCTCGCTCTGGTCGCGCTCAGCGGCTGTTCGCCGAACGAAGCGGCTCCAGCGCCGCCGACGCGCCCCGTGCTGTCCGTCGTGGCCACGCCTCGGGACGACGCAACCATCAGCTTCACCGGTACGGTCCAGCCTCGCTTTTCCCGCGATCTCGGCTTTCGCGTGCTTGGCCGCGTGGTCGCGCGCGACGTCGATGTCGGGCAGACGGTCAAGGCCGGCCAGCTTCTCGCCTCGCTCGATCCGATGACGCTCAGTCTCGCGGTCCGGCAGATCGAAGCGGAACTTGCGAAGGCGGAGGCTCAACTCGTCTACGCGACCGCCACTAAAGATCGCAAGAAAGCGCTTCTCGCCCAGAAGGTCGCCTCGCAAGCCGATCTCGACACCGCCGAGGAGGCTCTCGCCACCGCGAACGCCGCCGTGGTGCGTGCGCGCGCCGGCCTCGACAAGGCGAAGGAGCAACTGTCTTACACCCGCCTCGTCTCCGACACCGACGGCATCGTCACCGCGGTGAACGCCGAGGTCGGCCAGACGGTCAATGCCGGCGACACCGTCGTCACCGTGGCGCAGGCCGAGATACGCGAAGCCATGGTCGACGTTCCCGACGAGATGGCGCAGTCGCTGAAGGTGGGGGACCCGTTTGCGACGACGCTCCAGGTCGACCCCGGCATAGCGGCACGCGGACGCGTGCGCGAAATCGCGCCGCAGGCCGACGCCGCAACCCGGACGCGGCGCATCCGCATCACGCTCGATGCACCGCCGCCGACCTTCCGCATCGGGACGACCGTCACCGCGACCCCCAGCCGGACTGAACTCGCCTCCATCGACTTGCCGCCCTCCGCATTGCTGAAAGCCGATGGCCGTTCGTTCGTCTGGGTCGTCGACGAGAAGGCCCTGACCGTGTCGCGCAAGCCCGTGGAGGTCGCGAGCGATCTCGGTGGAACGCTTCGGATAAAGAGCGGAATCGACGCGGGAGCCCGGGTCGTGACCGCCGGTGTGAACAGCCTCGCCGAAGGCCAGAGGGTCAGGATCGACCCGGAGATGATCCCATGAACGGCTTCAACCTGTCGGATTGGGCGCTGCGCCACCGTTCGCTCGTCTGGTACTTCATGCTCATAGCATCGGTCGCCGGCGTCCTCGCCTATTTCAATCTCGGCCGTGAAGAGGATCCCAACTTCACGATCAAGACGATGCTCATCACCGCCACCTGGCCCGGCGCGTCGATCGAGGACACGGCCACGCAGGTCACCGACCGGATCGAGAAGAAGCTCGAGGAGATCACCACCCTCGACTACACCAAGAGCCAGACATCGCCAGGCCGGACCACGATCTTCCTGAACCTGCGCGACACCACGCAGGGGCGTGCCGTCACCGACACCTGGCTGCGGGTGCGCAACATTCTTTCCGATATCAAGGGCGACCTGCCCGCGGGCGTGCAGGGCCCGTTCTTCAATGATGATTTCGGTGATGTCTACGGCAACATCTACGCCTTCACGTCGGATGGCCTCACCCAGCGCCAGCTACGCGATTATGTCGAAGCCGCAAGGGCCAGGATCCTTGAGGTGGCGAATGTCGGCAAGGTCAACCTGGTCGGCGCGCAAGACGAGATCGTCTATCTCGAATTCTCCACCCAGCAGATGGCGGCGCTCGGCCTCACGCAGCAGACCATCATCAACGCGCTGAGCGCGCAGAACGCGGTCTCGCCGTCCGGCACGGTCGAGGCCAACGGCGAGCGGGTTTCAGTCCGCACCAACGGGCAGTTCGGGTCGGAGAAAGACCTGAGCAAGGTCAATCTCTGGATCAATGGCCGTTTCTTCAGGCTATCGGACGTTGCGACCATAAGCCGAGGCTATGTCGACCCGCCGACGTCGCTGTTCCGCTACAACGGGCAGCCCGCCATCGGGCTCGCGATCGGCATGAAGCCCGCCGCCAACCTGCTCAAGTTCGGGGAGGCGTTGGTCGAGGAGATGCGCCAGATCGAGGCTGAGCTTCCCATCGGCGTCGAGGTCCACCAGGTCTCGGACCAGCCGCACGTGGTCGAAGAGGCGGTCGGCGGCTTCACCCGGGCGCTCGCCGAGGCGATAGCGATTGTCCTCATCGTGTCGTTCATCAGCCTCGGCATGCGCGCCGGCCTCGTCGTCGCCCTGTCGATCCCGCTGGTGCTCGCCATCACCTTCGTGGCGATGCAGTATTTCGGCATCTCACTCCAGCGCATCTCGCTCGGCGCGCTCATCATCGCGCTCGGCCTGCTCGTCGATGACGCCATGATCGCAGTGGAGATGATGGTCTCCCGCCTCGAAGTCGGCGACACGCTCGAGAAAGCGGCGACCCACGTCTATTCCTCCACCGCCTTTCCCATGCTCACCGGCACGCTTGTCACGGTCGCGAGCTTCATTCCCGTCGGCCTCAATGACAGCAGCGCCGGCGAATTCACCTTCACGCTTTTTGTCGTCATCGCCGTTTCGCTGGTCGTGTCATGGATCGTCGCGGTGGTCTTCACGCCGCTTCTCGGCGTAGCCTTGCTGCCAAAATCCATGAAGAAGCATCGCGAAGAACCCGGGCGGTTCACGCGTCTCTTCCGGTCCATCCTGTACGCCTGCGTCCGCTTCAAATGGCTGACGATCGCGGCCACGCTCGCCCTTTTCGTCGGCTCGCTTGTCGGCATGGGATTCGTGCAGCAGCAGTTCTTCCCGTCGTCCGACCGGCCGGAGGTGATCGTCGACTGGACGGCGCCGCAGAACGCCTCGATCACCGAGACCCGAGCGCAGATGGACCGCTTCGAAGCGAAGCTGCAGGGCGATGACGACATCACCTTCTGGTCGTCCTATGTCGGCGAAGGCGCCCAGCGCTTCGTGCTGTCCTACGACGTGCAGCCGGCAAGCCCCAATTTCGGGCAGGTCGTCATCATGACCAAGGGGCTTGAAGCGCGCGATCGCGTCATCAAGCGCCTGAAGGCGATTGGCGAGCAGGAGTTCATCGGCACCGACGTCTTTGTTCACTCGCTCGACATCGGGCCGCCGGTCGGCCGCCCGATCCAGTACCGGGTCAGCGGTCCCGATGTCGCAAAGGTCCGCGCTTATGCCCGGGAGGTCGCCGGCATTGTCGGTGCCAATGCGAACACCGATCGCGTCACCTATGACTGGAACGAACCGGCCCGCGTGGTGAAGATCGACATACTGCAGGACAAGGCGCGTCAGCTCGGCGTCACCTCGCAGGACGTCGCGACGGTGCTGAACGGCGTCGTCGGCGGATCGACGGCGACGCAGATTCGGGACTCCATCTACCTCGTGAGCGTGGTCAGTCGCGCACGCTCGACCGAGCGCGCCTCGATCGAAACCCTGGAGAATCTTCAGATTCCGGCCCAGAACGGCCGGTCCTTTCCACTCGCCGCGATCGCGACGTTCCACTATGAGCTGGAGCAGCCCATCCTGTGGCGGCGCAATCGGATCCCGACGATCACCGTCAAGGCGGCCCTGACCTCTTCGGTCCAGCCGGCAACCGTCGTTGACCAGATCAAGCCCGAGCTGGACGCGTTCATCGCCAGGCTGCCGCCTTCCTACCACGTCGTCACCGGCGGCGCGGTCGAGGAGAGCGCCAAGGGTCAGGGCCCGATTGCCGCGGTCGCGCCCGTCATGTTGATCATCATGGCCACGCTCCTGATGTTCCAGCTCCAGAGCTTCCAGCGTCTGTTCCTGGTGGTGGCGGTGGCGCCGCTCGGCCTGATCGGCGTCGTCGCAGCCCTGCTCCCCTCGGGCGCACCGCTGGGCTTCGTGGCGATCCTTGGCGTGCTGGCACTCATCGGCATCCTGATCCGCAACTCTGTCATCCTGGTCGTTCAGATCGAGCATCTGATCCAGGAAGGCCATGCGAAGTGGGATGCGGTCCTCGAGGCGACCGAACACCGGATGCGGCCGATCATGCTCACGGCCGCGGCGGCCTCGCTCGCGCTCATCCCGATCTCGCGCGAAGTATTCTGGGGACCGATGGCCTACGCCATGATGGGCGGGATCATCGTCGGTACGGTGCTGACGCTGCTATTCCTGCCGGCGCTCTACGTGGCGTGGTTCCGGATCAGCGAGACCGAACACGCGGCGATCGCCGACGAAGCGACGGCGCCCGGACGGCCCGATGAAGTGGTGCCGGCATGACCGCAGCGGGAAGCGCCCGACACATCGGGGCGCGCGGCGGCCGGGGCTCGCCCCATCAGCGGCGAATCCGCGCCGTCACCTCGATCTCGATCTTCATCTCCGGCTTGAGCAGGCCGGCGACGATCAGCATCGAGGCCGGGCGGATCTCGCCGAAATAGGCGCCGAAGATCGGGAACAGTTGTTCGGCATAGGCGGGGTCGGTGATCACGTAGTTGGCCCGCACCACATGGGCGAGCGAGGTGCCGGCCTCCTCCAGCACGGCAATGATGGTGCGGAACGCATTGTGCGCCTGCTCCTCGACGGCGTCGGGCATGCGCATGGTGGCGTAGTCATACCCGGTGGTGCCGGCGACGAACACATAGTCGCCGTCCACCACCGCCCGCGAATAGCCGGCGGCCTTCTCGAAAGGCGAGCCGGTCGATATCAGCCGACGCTCACCCATCGCCGCCCCTCGCGCCTCAGGCCCAGGGCCGCTCGGCGGCGAGCCGGGTCTCGTAGGACTGGATGACGCCAGCCTTGGCCTCGGTGAGGCCGATATCGTCGAGCCCGTTCAGCAGGCAATGCTTGCGGAACGGATCGATCTCGAAGCTGATCGTGCCGCCGTCCGGCCCCTTGATGGTCTGCGATTCCAGATCGACCGAGACCGTCGCGTTGGAGCCGCGCGAGGCGTCGTCGAACAGCGCCTGCAGCTGTTCATGCGTCACCTTGATCGGCAGGATGCCGTTCTTGAAGCAGTTATTGTAGAAGATGTCGGCGAACGAGGTGGAGATCACGCAGCGAATGCCGTGGTCCAGCAGCGCCCACGGCGCGTGCTCGCGCGAGGAGCCGCAGCCGAAATTGTCGCCGGCGATCAGGATCTGGGCGTTGCGATAGGCCGGCTTGTTCAGCACGAAATTCGGGTTCTCGCTGCCATCCTCATTGTAGCGCAGCTCATAGAACAGGCTCTTGCCGAGGCCGGTGCGCTTGATCGTCTTGAGGTACCGCGCGGGGATGATCATGTCGGTGTCGACATTGACGAGATGCAGCGGCGCCGCGACCCCGGTCAGCGTGGTGAACTTGTCCATGGCAGTACCTCCTAAGCAGTGCCGCAGGGCGGCCCCGGCTGAATAGCAAAGCCGGCGTGCGAATCCTAGCATTTGCACGTTTCAAATCTATCCGGCCTGCGCCTCGATCCGCTCCATATCGTCATCGGAGAGGCCGAAATGGTGGCCGATCTCGTGGATCAGCACATGGGTGACGATCTTGCCGAGCGTCTCGTCGTGCTCCGCCCAGTAATCGAGGATCGGCCGGCGATAGAGGAAAATCATGTTGGGCATGGCGAAGGTCTGGGTGCCGTAGCCTTGCGCCAGCCCGACGCCGTGGAACAGGCCGAGCAGGTCGAACTCGCTCTCCGCCTCCATGCGCTCCATCACCTCTTCGGTGGGGAAATCATCCACCTGCACCACGACATTGCCGCACATGGCGCGAAAGCGCTCGGGCAGGCGCGCATAGGCGGCTTCGGCCATGACCTCCATTTCGGCCAGGGTCGGGGCTTTCATGCGGCGCAACGCGCCGATTTCGTCTGGCATGGTCTCGCTCAAGATACGCCTCAGCGCAGATAGGTGAGAATGAGATAGGCAGCGAGCACGATGCACGCCAGCACCGCCAGGGATCGGCCGATGCGCCGCCCCCAGACTTCCATGGGGTCGTCCTCAGGGGGGAAAAGGTGCGGTTCGCGGGCCATGCGTGAGCCTAACCTTCCGCACGCTTTCAGGCCACCTGGCATTACGGCAGTTCGAAGGCTCCGCCGCGCCGGCGCCGCCTTGGTGAACGCTGGCTGAACACCGCTCTCAAGCACCGTTCAGCCTGCGCTCGCTACATTCGTTTTCACACTCACACGAAGCGCCCCAGAGCGGGCCGGACGAGGACCAGACCATGCTTCGCAAGCTCACCATTTCGGCGGCGCTGGTCGGCATCCTCGGCGCGGCTGTGCTCCTGGCTCCCGCTTCCTCGACCACCGGCGCCCTCAGCGCCGCCTCCATCGACGCCACCCAGATCGAGGCGCCGGTGTTCTCCAACGTGGTCGTCAATAATAATAACGGGTGACCACTAACCCATCGGAACATAAGCGACGACAGCACGTTCAAGGTAAGCGTCAACTGCTCCCTTGGCGCGCTGGTTCCTGGAACGGGGGGCGGAAAGCTCGTTCGAGGAGTGCGTACCATGAAGTCCCTCTACACGCTCGGCGTCGCGGCGGGTTTCACCGTCCTTGCCGCCGGCTTCTTAACTCCTGTGAGCGCCGCACCCGCGGCTCCCATTGCCATCAAGCAGGCCCTCGGAGAAGCGCCGAGCAACGTGGTCGACGTCCGCCACGGCGGTGGCGGCGGGCACGGCTGGGGTGGTGGCGGCGGCGGCATGCGCTGGCGTGGTGGTCACTGGGGCGGTGGCGGTGGTCACTGGGGCGGTGGCGGCCGGCGCTGGGGTGGCGGTGGCTGGAATCGCGGCTGGCACGGCAATCGCTGGTATGGCGGCCGACGCTGGTATGGCGGCGGCTATGGCGGCGGCTGGTACGGCGGTGGTTGGGGCTGGGGCTTTCCGCTGGTCGTCGCGCCCTATGCCTACAACAACGGTTACTACAACAACGATTGCGGCTATGTGACCGTCCGGCGCTGGGTAAATGGCCGCCGCGTGTGGGTTCGCCGGTATCAGTGCTGGTAAATCGGCACATTTCCTCTCGGAAAGCCCGGCCTCGCGCCGGGCTTTTTATTATGCTGTGCTGCAACCTCCCGGTATTGTGACGAATTAACGTAACGTAAGTACAGGAGACAAAACACCATCGCCGCTCCATTTCCTGTTTGCTCCCGGATGGGGCGCAATCAGGAGTAAAGTCGATGGAAATCGGAGCATCTCGTATTGCCGGCGGGCTGGCGGCTGGGATCCTGGCTGTCGCCTTTGTTGCCGTGCCGCTGGGCACCGCTGAAGCCCGGGTGGGCGGAGGCGGCGTGCACGCTGGTGGCAGGGCCTGGGTGCACGGTGGCGCTGGCTGGCACGGCGCGGGCTGGCACGGCGCGGGCTGGAATCGTGGCTGGCACGGTAACTATGCCCGCTATGGGCGCTATGGCCGGTACGGCCGGTATGGCTACGGCTATGGCTATCCTTTGGCGGCCGGTGTTGCCGCCGGCGCGCTCCTCGCAGCGCCCTATGCCTATGGCAACAGCGGCTACTATGGCACTGACAATTATGGCGACGGTTACTATGGTGGCACGAATTGCCGGACCGAGATGGTACCGCACGGCAATATTCACACGCGCTATTTCGTACAAGAGACGGTCTGCAATTGAGGCATGAAGGGAACCGGCGGCGCGATGCCGCCGGTTTCTTTGAGGCTGCAAGTGCTGGACGTCTTTGAAAACTTGGCCGTGTGCGGCGGCTTTAATGGCGGGGTCTTGCCGGCTCCCATTTTTGTGACCATCTGACGATAGGTAAGAACCGGCGACGAGCCGCCTTCCACTCTCCATCTTTCTCCTGACGGGGCACACCAGGAGTTCGTTCGATGGAAATGAAATCGTCTCGTATGGTCGGCTGGCTATCGGCAGGCGTCCTCGCTGTCTCGCTCGCGGTCGTGCCGCTGAGTTCCGCTGAAGCCCGCATGGGCGGCGGTGGTGGTGGTGGTGGTGGTGGCATGCATGGCGGCTTCGGCGGAGGCGGCTTCGGTGGAGGCGGTTTCGGCGGCGGCACGCCGTGGATCCATGGCGGTGGCGGCGGAGGCTGGGGCGGACATGGCGGTGGCTGGAACGGCGGCGGCTGGAACCATGGCTTCCACGGCCATTACGGTCATTACGGCTATGGCTACAGCCCCTTCTTCTATAGTCCCTTCGCCCTAGGCTATGGCGACGACTATTACGACAACGGCTATTACGGCAACGGCTACTACGGCCCGTCCTGCCAGACCGTCGTGGTGGCGCGGGGCACGCCCCACCACCGCTATTATGTGCGCCAGAATGTCTGTAACTGATCGCACAAACGAGAAGGCCGGGGCATGACCCCGGCCTCCACTGGATACGTAGCTCGCAGATGCCTGGCGCGCTGACCGCGCGGCGTCAGCTGGCGCGGGGCCAGGTGCGGACGTCGACGAAGTGACCGGCGATCGCCGCGGCCGCGGCCATGGCCGGCGAGACCAGATGGGTGCGGCCCTTGTGGCCTTGCCGACCCTCGAAATTGCGGTTCGAGGTGGAGGCGCAGCGCTCCTCCGGGCCGAGCTTGTCGGGGTTCATGGCGAGGCACATCGAGCAGCCCGGCTCGCGCCACTCGAAGCCCGCCGCCAGGAACACACGGTCGAGCCCTTCGGCCTCCGCCTGCAGCTTCACCAAACCCGAGCCAGGCACCACCATGGCATTCACATTGGCGTGGACGCTGTGGCCGCTAACGATCGCCGCAGCCGCCCGCAGATCCTCGATGCGCGCATTGGTGCACGAGCCGATGAACACCCGGTCGAGCGCGATGTCGGTGATCCGGGTGCCGGCGGAAAGCCCCATATAGGCCAGCGCCCGCTTCTTCGCCTGGCGCCGGTCCTCGTCCGCGATCAGCTCCGGATCCGGCACCCGGCCTTCGACCGAGATAACGTCCTCCGGGCTGGTGCCCCAGCTCACGATCGGCGGCAGGGCGCTGCCGTCGAGCCGCACCACATGATCGAAATGGGCGCCCTCGTCGGAGCGCAGCGAATCCCAATAGCGGCGCGCCGCATCCCAGTCCGCGCCCTTCGGTGCGCGCGGGCGACCCTTCACATAGGCGTAGGTGGTGTCGTCCGGCGCCACCATGCCGGCGCGGGCGCCGCCCTCGATCGCCATGTTGCAGACCGTCATGCGGCCTTCCATGCTGAGGTTGCGGAACACCTCGCCGGCATATTCGATCACGTAGCCGGTGCCGCCGGCGGTGCCGGTGGCACCGATGATGGCGAGCGTCACGTCCTTCGCCGTCACGCCGTCCGGCAATCTGCCGTCGACGATGACATGCATGTTCTTGCTCTTCTTCTGGATCAGCGTCTGGGTGGCGAGCACATGCTCCACTTCCGAAGTGCCGATGCCATGGGCCAGCGCGCCGAAGGCGCCGTGGGTCGAGGTGTGGCTGTCGCCGCACACGATGGTGGTGCCCGGCAGGGTGAAACCCTGCTCCGGCCCGACGACGTGGACAATGCCCTGCCGGCTGTCGAGCTCGTTGAAATATTCGACACCGAAATCGCGCGCATTGGCGGCGAGCGTCTCGACCTGGAGGCGGCTCTCCGGCTCGTGGATGCCGCCTTGGCGGTCGGTGGTCGGCACATTGTGGTCGACGACGGCCAGCGTCTTGCTCGGGGCATGCACCTTGCGGCCATTGGCACGCAGGCCCTCGAACGCCTGCGGGCTCGTCACCTCGTGCACGAGATGGCGGTCGATATAGAGCAGGCAGGTACCGTCGGGCTGACGGTCGACGACGTGGTCGTCGAAGATCTTGTCATACAGGGTACGGGGAGCGGACGTGCTCATCTTGGTCGTCTCACGAAAACGTCGGGAATGGAAAGCGGATGGCAGAACGCAGCCGGGAGCAGGCGCACTCCGGGCGGCGCTCAGCTAAGCTGTGCGGCGGCGCAGGCGGTGAAGCGGCCGAAGAAGCGCGCCGGCAGGCGCACATGGTCCGGCACCGCGGCAAACCCGATGGTGGTCGGCAGATGGCGGCGCACCTCCGGCCGTGCGCCAGCGCACACCCGGTCCCTCGCCTTCATCGCGGCTTCCACCTCGTTCATCATGGAATGCTTCTAGCAAGTCTGCGGTGGCGACACAAATGCCGTGTCGGTGACGATCCGCCGGGGGCATGCCGTGGGCGCATGTCTTCCACGCCGCGCGCAGGCGCAACCCGCTGGAAGCACAGTTGTAATAAAGTATTTCAGCAAGCAGGCGCCGCGGGCATGGCAAATTCCCCTGCGAAAATAATGACTTGGCGAACCAGATGCCGCACCGTTAGACTTATCCCAGCGTCATGCTGGAGGCGAAAATGCGTCCGACGGATATCGTCCTCTTCGCAGCGGCCATAGGCGCTCTTGCCCTTGCCGTGGAGGGGCACAACCGCACCGACATTTCAGCGCAAGACGTCAAGCCCGAGCACAGCAACCTCATCACCTGCCCGATGCGCCAGCCGGACTTCGCGACGGTGATGCATGCGGCTTTCGTCGGCGACGGCACGCTGATCGTCGAGCAACAGACAAGCACGCGGGTGAGTCACATCAAGGACTGCTGAGGCGAGGTCGCTCTGCTTCAACATCCTTCGAGGACCGGCTTTGCCGGGCACCTGAGGATGAGGCTGCTTTTATGAGGACCACCTCATCCTGAGGTGCTCGCGCAGCGAGCCTCGAAGCATGCTCGCCCCAAGCGCATGGGCCCGTCAAAGCAAAATGGCCGGGACAAGCCCGGCCATTGGAATCTCGATGCGACGCCGGAGCGATCCGGCAGACGATCACTCGGCGGCAGTGACGGCCGGGCCCTTGGCCTTGCCCTTGACCGTGCCGGGCTTGTCCTGGCGCTCGGCGATACGGGCCGACTTGCCGCGGCGGTCACGCAGATAATACAGCTTGGCGCGACGCACCTTGCCGCGACGGACAACCTTCAGGCTGTCGATGTTCGGCGAATAGAGCGGGAAGACGCGCTCGACGCCCTCGCCATAGGAGATCTTGCGAACAGTGAAGTTCTCATTGATCCCGCCGCCGGAGCGCGCGATCACCACGCCTTCATAGGCCTGGACGCGGGTGCGCTCGCCTTCCTTGACGCGGACGTTCACGATCACCGTGTCGCCCGGCTGGAAGTCCGGAAGGGTCTTTACGGCGGAGAGCTTCTCGATCTGCTCGGCATCGAGCTGCGCGATAATATCAACCATTTTATCACCTCAGGCGAACGTCACCGCGAGCGGGCGTCCGCATCTTGCTGTTTTCAGTTGGAACAGTGATGGCGCGCCCTATACGCGAAGTCGCGCCGCTTGTCATTCCCTATTCGTCGCAGAACCGTCATGCGCAAGTGCCTCATGCGCCTGCCACAAGTCCGGCCGGCGCTCGCGGGTGGCGGCCTGCGACTGCGCACGCCGCCATTTGGCGACCTTCGCGTGATCCCCGGAGGTAAGCACCTCGGGAATTCCCTGCCCCTCGAACACCGCCGGCCTTGTATATTGCGGGTATTCCAGCAGCCCGTCGGAGAAGCTCTCCTCGGTGCCGGATTCCGGATGGCCCATCACCCCCGCCAGCAGCCGGACGCAGGCGTCGAGCAGCACGAAAGCGCCGATCTCGCCGCCGGAGAGCACGACATCGGCGATCGAGACCTCCTCGAGCCCACGCGCCGCGACGAGGCGCTCGTCGACCCCCTCGAACCGCCCACAGACGATGACGACCCCCTCCCCCGCCGCCAGTTCGCGCACCCGGGCCTGCGTCAGTGGGCGGCCACGCGGGGTCATCAGCAGGCGCGGGCGGGTATCACCTTCGGGCGCGGCGGCATCGACGGCACGCGCCAGCACGTCGACCCGCATCACCATGCCCGGCCCGCCGCCGGCCGGCGTATCGTCGACCGAACGGTGGCGGTCGGTGGCATGATCGCGCGGATCGATGGCCTCGACGCTCCACGCCGTACCGAGCGCGCGCCCGGCCAGCGAGAGGCCGAGCGGGCCCGGAAACATCTCCGGGAAGATGGTGAGAACGGAGGCGCGCCACATGAGCTGCCCCTATTCCCGGTCCGCTTCCGGCGGCGGCTCGTCTTCCCTGGCCCATTCCGCCGGATTGATCGTCACCGTGCCGCCCTTGATGTCGACCGCCGGCACCACGGCCTTGGTGAACGGCAGCATCAGGGTCTTGCCCTTCTCCGTCGGCGCGATTTCGAGAATGTCGTCGGCGCCAAAATTGTGCACGGCGACGACGGTGCCGAAGGCCGCGCCCTCGACGGTCACGGCCGCCAGGCCGATCAGGTCGGCGTGGTAGAAATCGTCCTCGTCCTCGATCGGCGGCAATTGCGTGCGCGTGACATGGAGGCCGACATTGGTCAGCGCCTCCGCCGCCTCGCGCGTGTCGACGCCTTCCAGACGGGCGACGAAATGCTCCTTGCCCGGCCGCATCGTCGTGATGCGGAATTTCCGCTTCCCGGTCTCGTCGGTGAGCGGGGAATAGCGGCGCAGCGCCTCGGCATCGGCGCCGAACACGAACAGCCGCACCTCTCCCCTCACGCCATGCGGCGCGCCGATGCGGGCGAGGAGGATGCGGTCGGTGGGCATTGGCGTCGCTCGGGGGCGGGCATCCTTCGAGGCTCGGGCAATGCCCGAGCACCTCAGGATGACGTTGCTTTTAGAACCACGTCATCCTGAGGTGCGAGCGAAGCGAGCCTCGAAGGATGCTGAAGCAGGGCGCCGCAGCACCCCGCTCAGACATCACTCGGTCGGGGCAGCAGCAGCCTCGGCGGCCTTGGCGGCAGCGGCGGCGCGCTCCTGCGCCTTCTTGCCGGGCACGGCCTTCTCCGGATTGTTGCGGACTTCGCGCTTCTTGATGTCGAGGCCATCGAGGAAACGGGCGACGCGGTCGGTCGGCTGCGCGCCCTTGGCGAGCCAGGCCTTGGCCTTCTCGACATCGAGGGTGAAGCGGTCGGCGGCGTCCTTCGGCTTCAGCGGATCGAAGGTGCCGATCTTCTCGATGAAGCGGCCATCACGCGGCGAGCGCGAGTCGGCGACGACGATGCGGTAGTAAGGACGCTTCTTGGCGCCACCACGGGCGAGACGGATCTTGAGGGACATTGTTCTTTCCTTTCAGGTACGTACGTTCGTTGAGAGCTATTTCTTCTTCGGCGGGAAGCCCGGCAGCCCGGGAAGGCCGCCCGGCTTCGGGCCGAGGCCCGGCAATCCGCCCGGAAGTCCGGGAAGGTTGCCGGGGAATTTCGCGGGGAGACCGCCGGGCATGCCGCCATTGGGCAGCCCTCCCGGCATCTTTTCCGCCATCTGCTTCAGGGCTTCCGGCGAGGGCATGCCGCCGCCCATGCCGAACATGTTGGCGAGGCCGGCCATCGGGCCGCGCTTGCCGGCGGGCCCGCCCATCATCTTCATCATGTCCGCCATCTGGCGGTGCATCTTCATCAGCTTGTTGACGTCTTCGACCTTGGTGCCAGAGCCGGCGGCAATGCGCTTGCGGCGCGAGCCGTCGAGCACCTTCGGATTGCGCCGCTCCTTGCGGGTCATCGAATCGATGATCGCCTTCTGGCGCTTGATCATGCGGTCGTCGAGACCGGCATTGGCCATCTGGTTCTTCATCTTGCCGACGCCGGGCAGCATGCCCATCAGCCCGCCAAGGCCGCCGAGCTTCTCCATCTGCTCGAGCTGGCCGCGCAGGTCCTCAAGGTCGAAATTGCCCTTGCGCATCCGCTCGGCGGCGGCCATCGCCTTTTCGGCGTCGATGTTCTCGACCGCCTTCTCGACGAGGGAGACGACGTCGCCCATGCCGAGGATGCGGCCGGCGACGCGGCGGGGATCGAAATCCTCCAGCGCGTCCATCTTTTCGCCGGTGCCGATCAGCTTGATCGGCTTGCCGGTCACCGCGCGCATCGAGAGCGCGGCGCCGCCGCGCCCGTCGCCATCGGCGCGGGTCAGCACGATGCCGGTCAGCCCGACGCGCTCGTCGAACGCCTTCGCGGTGTTCACCGCGTCCTGGCCGGTGAGGCTGTCGGCGACCAGCAGCACTTCGTGCGGACGCGCCGTCGCCTTCACCTCGGCGACCTCGGCCATCAGCGCCTCGTCGAGCGTGACGCGGCCGGCGGTGTCGAGCATCACGACGTCGAAGCCGCCGAGGCGCGCAGCCTCCATGGCGCGGCGGGCGATCTGCACCGCGCTCTGCCCGGCAACGATCGGCAGCGTTTCGACGCCGACCTGCTTGCCGAGGGTAGCCAGTTGCTCCATCGCCGCCGGGCGGCGAGTGTCGAGCGAGGCCATCAGCACCTTGCGGTTCCCCCGCTCGGTGAGGCGCTTGGCGATCTTGGCGGTCGAGGTGGTCTTGCCCGAGCCCTGCAGGCCGACCATCAGGATCGGCACCGGCGGCGCGGCCTCCAGATCGATCGGCTTGGCATCGGAGCCGAGTGTCGCCACCAGCTCGTCATGGACGATCTTGACGACCATCTGGCCGGGGGTGACGGATTTCACCACCTCGGCGCCGACCGCGCGGGCGCGCACCTTGTCGATGAAGGAGCGCACCACGTCGAGCGCGACGTCGGCTTCGATCAGCGCGCGGCGTACTTCGCGCATGGCCTCGTTCACGTCGGCCTCGGAGAGAGCGCCGCGCTTCTTCAGCCGGTCCAGTATGCCGCCAAGGCGGTCACTGAGTGAATCGAACATGCGTCCGTTTGCTCCATGCTCCCGTAATCGAGGCAAAGCCGAAAAACGCCCGAGGGCGCACAGCGCTGTCGGGCGGGAACCTCCGGTCTCAAGGGCCGGGCGGCGGGACGGCTCGCAAGGATGAGCGAGAATGAAGGCGGGTTACTAATCGCCGGATGTGGCGAAGTCAAGGAAAGCCGGCCTTCCCCTGCGCGCGCGACCACGCCTGCCTTGCGCGCGACGGCGGCTTCGGGCACATCCAACGCGCCTTCCCGCCACCATGCCTTCCCGCCAGCGCGCAGGATACTTCCGAGGATCGCCGATGTCCGCAGCCAAGGCCACGCCCGTCTCCCCGCTCGCCCCGAAGACGACGCCCGAGGTCGGGGAAGTCGCCGGCGTGCGCTTCGCCACCGCCGAGGCCGGCATCCGCTACAAGGGCCGCACCGACGTGCTGCTGCTGGCGCTCGACAAGGGCACCACGGTCGCCGGCGTCTTCACCCGCTCGAAGTGCCCGTCCGCCCCGGTCGAATGGTGCCGGGCGCAGCTTGGCGGCGGCAAGGCCCGCGGCCTCGTGGTGAATTCCGGCAACGCCAATGCCTTCACCGGCAAGAAGGGCCGTGTCGCCACCGAACTCACCGCCAAGCTCGCGGCGAAGGCGCTTGGCTGCAAGCCGAGGGAGATCTTCCTCGCCTCCACCGGCGTCATCGGCGAGCCGCTCGACGCCACCAAATATGAAGGCGTGCTCGACGAGACCGCCACCCGCCTCGCGCCATTGCCGTGGATCGAGCCGGCGCGCGCCATCATGACCACCGACACCTTCCCGAAGCTCGCCACCGTGAGCGTCGAGATCGACGGCGTGCCGGTCACCATCGCCGGCATGGCCAAGGGCGCCGGCATGATCGCGCCGGACATGGCGACCATGCTCTCCTTCGTCTTCACCGATGCGCCCATCGCCGCGCCCGTGCTCCAGGAATTGCTGTCGAAAGGCGTCACCGACAGCTTCAACGCCGTGACCATCGACGGCGACACCTCGACCTCCGACACCCTGCTCCTGTTCGCCACCGGCGCCGCCAAGGGCATCAAGGAGGTCAAGGACGCCAAGGACGCCCGCCTCAAGGCCTTCCGCAAGGCGCTGCAGGGCGTGCTCGCCGACCTCGCGGAACAGGTCGCCCGCGACGGCGAAGGCGCCCGCAAGCTGGTGCGCATCGCCGTCACCGGCGCCACCTCGAAGCGCTCGGCGCGGCGCATCGCCATGTCGATCGCCAATTCGCCGCTGGTGAAGACCGCCATTGCCGGCGAGGACGCCAATTGGGGTCGCGTCGTCATGGCGGTGGGCAAGGCCGGCGAGCCGGCCGACCGCGACCGCATCGCCATCCGCTTCGGCACCATCCAGGTGGCCGCCGAGGGCGCGCGCGATCCGAGCTATGACGAGCAGGAGGTCTCCACCTACATGAAGGGCGACGTCATCGATCTCGGTGTCGATCTCGGCCTCGGCAAGGGTGCCGACCGGGTGATGACCTGCGACCTCACCAAGGAATATGTCGCCATCAATGGCGATTATCGTTCCTGATATCGGGAAATAACCCGCATTTCGGATAATTCGGGCAGCGTGGCGTTAATATCTTGCCGGTAGCCTATTGGGGTCGTTCGTGAAACTCGTTCTGGTAGCCGCCTGTGCTCTGGTCGATGCCGACGGCCGCGTGCTCATCACCGAGCGCCCGGCCGGCAAGGCTCTGGCCGGATTGTGGGAATTCCCCGGCGGCAAGGTCGAGGCTGGCGAGCGGCCGGAGGAGACGCTGATACGCGAGTTGGCGGAAGAACTTGGCATCGTCGTCAAGGAAGCCTGCCTCGCGCCGCTGACCTTCGCCAGCCACACCTATGCGGACTTCCAGCTGCTGATGCCGCTGTGGATCTGCCGCCGCTGGGAAGGACTGGCGCAGGGCCGCGAAGGCCAGCGTCTCGCTTGGGTGCGTCCCAGCAAGCTGCGGGACTATCCCATGCCGCCGGCCGACGAGCCGCTGATACCGGTAATCGTCGACATTGTCGGGTCCGGGGGTGTCGGACTGCCTTGAGTGGAGTGGGCCACAATGGTGCCGTGCCGGAATCTGCCCGATGAGCCCGGATTCTCGGGCAAGCTGAGGGATTTCTGGCGCGACGAGGGCGCAGCCACGTCCATCGAATATGCCATCATTGCCGCAGGCATCAGCACTGTCATCGCCGGCGCGGTCTATTCGCTCGGCGACGCCGTCAACGAGCAATATTACGTCAAGATCCTCGCCGCGGTGCGCGCGGTGCAGCCGGCCAATCCGGCCAATCCCTGACCGCCGATCTTAATCCGCCCCGCCCGGCTTCAACGGGATTTCCCGCGCGCCCAGCGCATCCGCCAGCCGGTGCTTGGCCGAACCCGGGCGCAGCGGCTGCTGCTGGCTCTCATGCGGCGCCCAGCCGGATATCCAGACGATCTCGAACGTCGCCCGCAGCCGCCCGTCCGGATCGGTGAAGCGCTCGGCATAGACCTCCACCGCGCGCGCCAGAGTCTCGCGCCGGAGCGGCGCGCGCCGCCGGGCGCTGAGCGGGTTGGCCGCGCCCATGCGGCGCAGATCGGCGAACAGCGCGAACGGATCGGCATAGCGCACCACCACGCGGTCGACATCGGTGACCGGCAAGGCAAAGCCGGCGCGTTGCAGCAGCCCGCCGAGGTCGCGCAGATCGGCGAACGGCGCGACGCGCGGCGAGATGCCGCCGACCGTATCGCTCTCGGCGATCGCAAAGCTCTCGCGCAGTTCGTTGAGCGTGCCGCTGCCGAACAGCGCGGCGAGCAGCAGCCCATCCGGCCGCAGGGCGCGGCGGATCTGCGCCAGCGCGCCCGGCAAGTCGTTCACCGTCTGCAAGGCGAGCGCGGAGACCGCGAGATCGAACGCGACCGGCGCCAAAGGCAGCAATTCCGGATCGGTGACGACATCGACGTCGGCCCGCTCGCCGGGACCGAAGGCATAAAGCCGGCCGACGCTACCGGTGAGCGCGTGCCGTACTGCTTCCCCGGCGGTGCCGATATCGGCCGCGACCTCGAACTGCCGCTTCACCGCCGTCAGCCGGTCGGCAAGATCCTCCGCCACCCGGTCGAGCAGGAAGGTCGCCGGCCCGAGCCGGAGTGCGCGCCGGCGCCGGGCCGTGAGCGCGCGGGCATCGAATATGTCGGGAGCGGACATTGGCTGCCTCGGCTGTTGCGCGCGTCTTAGTCCTCCCGCCCGTCCCGGTCAAAGCATGCTAGGCTCGGTACATGGATACGGAGGCACCCGCACCACCGCTCGCTACGCGCCTGCGCCATGGCACGGCCATGGCAATGCTCAAGCTCGGCCGTGGCATTGCCGACCTTGTGCTGCCGCCCGGCTGCATCGCCTGCCGCGCCGCGGTGAGCGATCCCGGTGCCCTGTGCGCCGCATGCTGGCGCCGGCTGGAATTCATCACGCCGCCACTGTGCGAACGGCTCGGCACGCCCCTGCCCTATGACTCGGGCAGCCGAATCTCCCCTGGAGCGCTGGCCCAGCCGCCGGCCTACAGCCGCGCCCGCGCCGCCGTGACGTTCGGCGAGGTCGCCCGCGATCTGGTGCACGCGCTGAAATATGCCGACCGCATCGAGCTCGCCGCCCCGCTCGGTGGGCTGATGGCGCGGGCCGGCGCCGAATTGCTCACCGAGGCGGACGCGCTGGTTCCGGTGCCGCTGCATCCGCTGCGGCTGTGGCGGCGACGCTTCAATCAGTCGGCAGCGCTGGCGATGGCGATCAGCCGCAGCGCCAATGTTCCGGTGCGCACGGGGTGGCTGGAACGGCGGCGCGCGACGATCCCGCAAGTCGGCCTCGACCGTGCCGCCCGCGCCGCCAATGTCGCCGGCGCCTTCGTCGTCCCGGAGGAAATGGTGGGCGAGGTACGCGACGGCCGCATCGTCGTCGTCGACGATGTGCTCACAACCGGCGCCACGCTCGACGCCTGCGTCAAGGCGCTGAGCCGCGCCGGCGCCGCCGAGGTCGATGTGTTGGTGTTCGCACGGGTTGTTGACGACGCGTCCACGCCCATATCATAGGCTACCCCTTCAACACCAAGCGCCCGGTGCCCGATGTCAGCGGTCGAAATCTATACGACGAGTTCCTGTCCCTATTGCCACGCGGCCAAGGACCTGCTGCGCCGCAAGGGCATCGAATTCTCCGAGATCAATGTGACGGGCGACGCCGAAGGCCGCGCGGCGATGACCCGGCGCGCCCATGGCCGCAGCAGCGTCCCCCAGGTCTTCATCAGCGGCAACCATGTCGGCGGCTGCGATGACCTCTATGCTCTCGACGAGGCCGGCGAACTCGACCCGTTGCTGGTCGCCGACTGATTGTCTCATTTGCGTACGGAGAACAGCATGAGCGCCCCCGACACCCGCCAGGCCGCCGCATCGCAAGGCGCGCCCTTCAAGGCCGCTTTGGTGCAGATGCGCACGGCAAAGAACGTGGGGGCGAATGTCGAGGCGGCGAGCGCGCTGATCCGCCAGGCGGCGGCCGAGGGCGCCAGCTACATCCAGACCCCGGAAATGACCGGCACCATGGAGGAAAACCGCGCCGCGCTGTTCGCCATCCTGCATGAGGAGGAGAGCGATCCCGCGCTCGCTGCCTTCCGCACGCTGGCGGAGGAGCTGAAGGTGCATCTGCATGTCGGCTCGCTGGCCGTGCGGGCGAGCGAGCACCGTGCCGCCAACCGCTCCTATCTCATCGCGCCGGACGGCTCGATCGCCGCGCGCTACGACAAGATCCACATGTTCGACGTCGATTTGCCCAATGGCGACGTCTATCGCGAATCCACCGCCTACCGCCCGGGCGAGATTGCCGTGCTGGCCGATCTTCCAGAGATCCGGCTGGGCTTCACCATCTGCTACGACCTGCGTTTCCCGGCGCTGTTCCGCGCCCTGGCCGAGGCCGGCGCCGGCATGATCGCGGCGCCTGCCGCCTTCACCCGCCCGACCGGCGAGGCGCACTGGCACATATTGCTGCGCGCCCGTGCCATCGAGACCGGTTCCTATGTGCTGGCGGCCGCGCAGGGCGGCAAGCACGAGAATGGCCGCGAGACCTTCGGCCACAGCCTCATCATCGACCCCTGGGGCACCATCCTCGCCGAGGGCGGCACCGAGCCCGGCATCATCACCGCCGAGATCGACCCCGCCAAGGTGGCGGCGGTGCGCACGCGCATCCCCTCGCTCGACCATGGCAGGCGCTTCGAATTGGTGCCGCCCGGCGAGGTGACACGGCTGCGGGTCGCCGGTGACGCAGCATGATCCGCTATCAGCTACGTTGCGACGCCGACCACGATTTCGAGAGCTGGTTCCGCGATTCCGCCGCCTATGAGGGCCAGCGCAAGAAGAAGCTGGTCGCCTGCCCGGTCTGCGGCTCCGCCAAGGTGGAGAAGGCGATCATGGCGCCGGCACTTGGCCGCGGCACGAAGAAGTTCGCGCAAGACGCCAACTCTGCGCCAGCTTCCGCCCCCGTCGAGACAACGGCCGCCGAGGCTCCACAGCCGGTAGCGCTGATCTCCGAGAAGGAGCGCGAACTGCGCGAGATGCTGCGCGCGGTGCGCGAGCACGTGGTGAAGAATTCCGACTATGTCGGCGACGAGTTCGCCACGGTCGCCCGGCAGATGCACGAGGGCGAGGTCGAGAAGCGCTCCATCTATGGCGAAGCCAGCGCCGAGGAAGTGAAGTCGCTGATCGAGGACGAGATCGAGATCCACCCGCTGCCGAGCCTGCCGGACGAGCGGAATTAGGCGCTCTGCTGCAGCATCCTTCGAGGCCCGGCCAAAGCCGGACACCTCAGGATGACGTCGTTTTTAAAGCCACGTCATCCTGAGGTGCGAGCACTAGCGAGCCTCGAAGGATGTTGCAGCAGGGCGACCTACCCTACCCGCCCGCCGCCATCGCCTTGGCGATCTCCGGCATGAGCCGCGTCCGCAACCCGTCCTCGTCGATCGGGCCGACATATTTGTAGGCGATGCGCCCGTCCTTGCCGACGATGAAGGTCTCCGGCACGCCATAGACGCCCCATTCGATCGCGGCGCGGCCATTGGCATCGACGCCGACCGCGGCGAACGGATTGCCGAAGCGGCCGAGGAAACGCCGGGCATTCTCGGCATCGTCCTTGTAGTTCAGGCCGACGAGGCGGAAGCCCTGCTGCTTCGACAGTTCGACCAGCAGCGGGTGCTCGTCGCGGCACGGCGCGCACCAGGAAGCGAACACGTTCAGCACCGTCACCTGGCCCTTGAGCACCGCGGACTCCAGCCCCGGCACCGGCGCGCCGTCGCGGGCGAGCCCGTCAAGCGCGGGCAAATCGAGCACCGGTGCCTCATGGCCGATCAGGGCGGACGGCAGGCGCGAGGGATCGCCGGAGAACAGGCGGCCATAGAACAGTGCCGCCAGCGCCGCGAAGGCGATCAGCGGCAGCAGCACTAGCAGCCGCCGTCGCGGCGGTGCCGGCTGGCCTTCGATAGGGGTCTGGGCGGGCGCTTCGCTCATTGCCCCTCCTCGCGGCCGGCGGAGCGGCGGCGCACGCCGCGCGCATCCATTTCGTCGAGCGAGCGGCGCACCGCGCGGCCGTCGAGCATGATCCAAGCCACCAGCGCAGCCAGCACCGCCGCCGAGCCGGCATAGGCGGCGAGGATGAAGGAGGCGTGTTCCCCGAGCATGGCTTTACCTCAGGCGAACGCGGCTTCGGCGGCGGCCCTCGCTTCGAGCGAGCGCAGCCGGCGGCGCAATATCTCGTTGCGCATCGCCATCAGATGCAGCGTCAGCATCAGCAGCGTGAAGCCGATGGCGGTGAGCAGCAGCGGCCACAGCAGGCTCGGATCGATGGTCGGTCCGCCCAAGCGAAACACCGAGGCCGGCTGGTGCAGCGTGTTCCACCAGTCGACCGAGAATTTCACGATCGGCACATTGACGAAGCCTACCAGCGTCAGCACCGCCGCCGCGCGCCCGGCCTGGTTCGGATCCTCGACCGCCGAGCGCAGTGCCAGCAAGCCGAGATAGAGCAGCAGCAGCACCAGCATCGAGGTCAGCCGCGCATCCCACACCCAATAGGTGCCCCACATCGGCCGACCCCAGAGCGAGCCGGTGAGCAGGCACAGGAAGGCGAATACCGCCCCGATCGGGGCCATCGCCTTGTGCGCGACATCCGCCAGCGGATGCCGCCACACCAATATGCCGAGCGCGGACAAGGCCAGCGCCGTGTAGCCGAGCATGGCGAGCCAGGCGAACGGCACATGGATGTACATGATCTTCACGGTCTCGCCCTGCTGGTAGTCGGCAGGGGCGCGGAAGGCGAGCACGAAGCCCGCTGCCAGCACGATGGCGCTCGCCGCCGCGAGCCACGGCAGCACCCGCCCGGAAAGGGCGAGGAAACGGGTCGGGTTCGCGAAGTCCATCAGCGCCATGGCGCGGTTCTAATCGGCTGCAGGACGGGGGGCAACTCACGCATCCTGCGGCACAACGCGGATGTGATGGCCGTAACGGTAATCAACGGAGGTGTGATGGGCGGACGCGCCCTCGCCGGATGAATGCCCGGTGAATGCCACGTTCAGCCTCGATTCCTGAGGCCGTCCCTAGCTTGACGACACGATGGCGTGATTCCCGGGGCCCTTCCGGTTTGGAAAATGGGCTCTAAGTCTCGCCGTGCCCAGTAAGCAGACGGTGCCCCGGGCGGGGGCCTCCGGAAGACGGAGACAAACTGATGCCGGCGACCCAATCGAGCTCAACCGCGGCTGTTCTGCGCGTCCGTCGCGCCAATCCCACCGACCTTACCGATGTTCGCCGCCTCCAGGCGGCATCGCTGCGCGGCTTTGCGCGTCGCGTGCATGGCGAGGAGGTGATCGAATCCCTCATTCCGCGCATCGGCACCTTCGACGCCGAGCTGGTGTCCGACGGCACCTTCTTCATCGCCGAAATCGAGGGCGAGGCGGTGGCCTGCGGCGGCTGGTCGATGCGCGAGCCGAGCTACATGGGCAGCGAGATCGAATTGCCGACCACGGCCGGCGGCGTTGATGTGCCGCACGTCCATGGCGTGTTCGTGCATCCGCTCTTCATCCGCTACGGCATCGGCTCCGCCTTGCTGGAGCGCATCGATGCCGACCTGCGCACCCAGGGCTTCGCCCGTGCCCGGGTGGCGGCGACGCTGGCGGCCGAAGGCTTCTTCGCCGAGCGCGGCTGGCGCCGCCAGGGCGCGGTGTTCGGCGCGCTGGACGGCGGGTTGATCTTCGTCGCCATGGGCATGGAAAAGCGCTTCGCCTCGGACCTGCGTTTGGCGGCTTAATTCCCAAAGTCGTCATCCCGGACGGGCCGCAGGCCCGATCCGGGATCGTAGGAAGGTGATGCGCGGGACTTCACGCGATCCCGGCTCTCCGCTGCGCTCCGGCCGGGATGACGACCCAGCAGGGGTCGCTATGGATTGAACCGTCCCGTCGCCGCGGCGAACAGTTCGCCCAGCATGTCCAGGCGCCCTCTCATGCCGCTGATCTTGGTCGGCGTGGCCTCGCCCACCGGGTAGCGGCGGGCGACCGGCACCTCCGTGGTGCGCAGGCCCAGCCGCGCCGCGCGCACGGTCAGATAGAACAGCAACTCATAACGCACGAACACGTCGCGAAACGGCGCCACGCGCGGATCGGCGAGGTAGCGCGCCGAGTAGGCGCGGAATCCGTTGGTCGTGTCGGTGTACCAATGCCCGGCGGCAAGGCTCAGCACCGGCGCATGGATCAGCCGGCCGGCGAGATGGCGATCCCGCGGCGTGTTCTCGGCGACGCCGCCGGCGACATAGCGCGAGCCCTGCACATAGTCATACCCCTCGTCGAGCTTCTCCAGGAACAGCGGGATGGCATCGACGCCATCCTTGCCGTTGCCGTCGACAGTGACGACGCCGTCATAGCCCTCGTCCAGCGCGAAGGCATAGGCGATGCGCAGCTGCGCGCTCAATTTGCCAGGCGCGGTCTTGGTCAGCAGCGCGCGCACGCCGACGAAACGCAGGAAATCGGGATCGAGCGAGCCGTCGGTCGAGCCGCCATCGGCGATGACGATGTCGCATGCCGGGGCAAGTTCGGCGATTTGCCGAAGCTGGCGGCGGATGCGCTCGCCCTCATTGATGACCGGGATCACCAGCACATGGCGGTGCTGCTTGGGCCCCAGGATGTCGGTGCGATGCGCCGGGATGGCACGACTGGGCGTATCGGTGCTCATAGAGGATCGGCCCCAGCGGCCAGCACGGCGGACGGCATGTAGAGTTCGGAGATCAGTTCGGCGGCGCCCGCCGCCGCGTCTTCCCATGCCCCCGCCGCCTTCATCTCCGCCGAGATCCAGCCATCATAGGAGGCTTCGCCGAGCGCCGCGGCGATCGGACCATGGTCGACGCCGGAAGCGCCGAGCGCGGCGAGTTGCGGCTCGCTGACATGGAAATGGCTGGCAAAGGGCGCCGCTTCGACGATCACCGCCGGGTCCTCCTGGTTGAGGAACATGGTCCCGGTGTCGATCTGCAGCCGAACGCCGGGATGGTGGATCGCCTTCACCAGATCCAGCGCCTCGCGGGTCGTGGTGGCGAACTTGCAGCCATAGACCGGCGCATTGGCCTCGAAGGCGAGCGTGGTGCCCTCATCGGCGAACAGCGGGGCCAGGTAGCCGAAGAAGTCGGCCGCGATCCGGAACGCGGCATCGGGCGCCAGATCCCCCGGATTGCGCACCCCCGGCGCGCCGAACACGCAGGCCCCCGCCCCCAGCGCACCGGCTACCCGCGCCACTTTGGCGAGATGATCGCGCAGCCGCGTTCTCGCCTCCTCGGCGCCGAACAACGCAACGCCGCTGATGCCGAACAAGATGCCCTGCATGGCGACGATGCGAAGCCCTTCGCCCTCGATCGCGGCGCGCGTCTCGGCAAGGCGCGCCGGCGCCGCCGGCCAGCCCGGCACCGATTTGCCCGGCGCGATTTCGATGCCGGAGTATCCCAGCCGGCTAAACACCTCACAGGCCGCCGGGTCACTTACGCCGTCCGGCAGCAGGATGTTCGAGATCGCCATTCCCTTCACGATGTCGCCCCGGCCTTGACCGCCTCGATGCCGCGCTCGTCTGCGACGAAGCCGCAAATGGTGTCGAGACACTTCTGCGCCGACATGATGAACGCCCCCTCCCCGCCGAATGCCTGGGCATGCCGGGTGCCGACACGGTACTCCGGCGCCGGATACTTCTCCTCCCCGACCACGACGCCGGGGAAGTCGCACTCGATGATCTCGCGCATCCGCACCGGCTCGGTGAACAGGTTCACCAGCTTGAGCCCGACGCGCCGCGTGGTGCCGATATCGGCCCACAGCCGCGAGACCGGATACCACTGGAACAGCCCAGCCGGATTGATGAGATCGGTCTGGTTGTGGTGCAGCAGGTCGTAGATGGCGTTCTTGCGCAGCCCGGGCCCGAACAGCGCCGGCAGCCGCACGATGCGCACCAGCGGGAACGTGTCCTTGGCCCACTCTTCCAGCTCGTAGCGGTGGCGGCCATAGGCATGGTTCGCCGCCGGGTCGATCGCGGTGGCCTCGTCGCCGCCGGCGGCCGGGTCGGGATAGACGTCGATGGTGGAGATCAGGATGAGCTCGCCGATCTTCGCCGCGCCGAGCGCGTCGGTCAGCAGCTTGATGCCGGCGCGGTCCGCCTCGGGATCGCGGTTCGCCATCCATTTCACCGCGGAGACCCCGGCGCAGACCACAAGGTCGAAGGAGCGCCCCGCCATCTCGTTGATGTTACGGCTGTTGTAGCGTTCGTCGAACACCGTCGCCGCGTCGAGATTGGAGCCGACGAAGCCGGTATGACCGATCAGTGCCGTGATCATGTCAGTCGCCTCCCGTGGTTGCCGCCTCAGGCGCGCCGAGCCGGAACGCGCCGGTCTCATCAACAACGTTCAGCCGGCTGGAACGTGCCGTGCGCTCGCTGCGCAATTCGCGCACCACGGTGCGTCGGCGCCGCCCGCCAGTAGCGGCATGGATCTGCACGACATATTCCGACAGCAACCAGAACATCAGCGAAAACAGGAACATCATCCCCGCCATCTGCAGCGACAGCGTGGTCCAGCCGGCCTCGACGTTCGGCTTCAGCAGGAACACCAGCACCACATAGGCCGCATAGAGTAGCGACAGCGCACTCGCCAGCATGGCGAACAGCCCGAGCATCCGCACTGGCGTCGCACCGAGGCTGATGGCGAGCCGCACTGCCTTGCTCGCGCGAGCAGCGAGGGAGGAGACCTGCTCCGGCTCCGGCGACGTCTCCGCCACATCAACCTCTGTAGCGGCAAATCCCGGCCCGCAGGTGCGCGCCTTCAGCAGCAGTTCGGCATTCTGCCGGGAGAGCAGATAAAGCGCCGCCTCACGCTGCATCAGCCCCAACTCGACCGGCGAGGGCTTCAAGGCAGCGCCGGTCATCGAGGACAGGAATTGGTAGGCGGCACGGTGGATGAAGGTGTCATGCACCGCCACCGCGCGGTCGAACACCGCATCATAGCCGGCGCGTATCCGCTCCACCGCCTCCGGCACCGCTGCGACCGCGGCTTCGGTGAGCGAGAGCAGAAGCACATGGTCGCACACCGCATTCTCCATGCCGACCATGCTGGCGACTTCACTGTCGAGCCATTCGGCAAGCACCAGGCAGGTGGCGTCCGGTAGCGTGGCGACCAGGCTCTTCAGCTCGCGAACACCCGCGCCCGAGCCGTCGGCGACCAATATGGTCTCGACATCGGTGAAGTTCTCGCCGAGCACCGCCAGCAGCCGGTCGAGAAGCGCGCGATCCGGCAGCGTGTCCCTCACCACCAGTATCAGCGAGACCGAGGTCAGGCGTTCGCGTCTCATGCGCTCTCTTTCCATTGGTGGGCGCGCAGCATCTCCAGCACATCGTAGATGTTGTCGATCTTCGACCCCATGACACTGAGGATGCGCGGGCTGGCGACGCAGGTCTCGGCGAGGATCGGCCGGCCGTCATCATCCTCATTGCGCAGGAGGACGGTCTTGATCTCGAAGATGGAACGCACCGGCTCGACCTTCGCCAGCACGGGCAAGAAGCGCGCCGCATCGCGCAGCATTGCCATGGCATTGCTGCGGGTGGGCAGAGCATTGCCATGGCCCGGCTCGGTCCAGGCTTCGTGCGGGGTGTAGCGCACATGGCTGAGCGAATGCAGCTTCGCCGCCGGAAACGGCATGGTGGAGAAGAACGGCCCGTCCATCACCGTGATGCCGACGTCGGCGATATCGCGCGGCGGCGGGATCAGCAGCATCTCGGCCAATTCGCGCTTGAGGCGTGCTTTCACCGGGATGCCGACATCGTCGAGCGCCGCGTAGGTGCAATTGACGACAAGTCCGGCCTCGATGGTCTCGCTTGGCAAGGTCACGCGGACCGGTCGCGCCGGCGCGGCGATGGGCTCGACCCTCACCGGCGTCCCCAGCCGTACATCGACATGGACGTCGGCGAGCCGCTGCGCGGCGGAGCGCGCCAGCGCCACCGCGTCGAAGGCCAGTTCGCGGGTGAGGAAGGCGGCTTCGATCAGGTCGGGATCGAACAGCCGCGCCAGCGCCGCCGGCGCCTCGCGGCACAGTACGCCGATCTTGCCGCAGAAGCTGGCGAACTGCCCGGCATTGACCCGCGAGGTCGCGGCGATGGCGTAGAGCTTCACCATGTCGGTGCGCACGGCGAAGCCGTAATCGGCGACGAAGCGTTCGAAATTCGCCCGCGAGCGCTCGGCGGTCGAGAGCGAGCGGGGATAGTGGTAGCCGTTATGCACCCGCGCCTGGTTCACATAGGAGGCGCGGCGCAGCAGGCCGGCCTCCCGCTCGCACAGCATCACACGCGCAAAGCCGAGGCGGCGCAGTTCGACCGCGATCTCGCAGCCGAAGAACCCACCACCGATGACCAGCGCGTCGACGCTTCCCATGCGCCTAACCCGCCGCCGTCCGGTAGGTCCATAGCGAGTGGCAGGCATAATTGAAAATCGGCACGGTGGTGAGGATCACCAGGCTGACGAGCAGATGGTGCACGCCGAGCGAGGCGAGGCCCAAAGCCATCAGCCAGTTCAGCACGAAGCCGGCGCCGACCACGATCCAGAAGCGGGTGAAGGTGCGCGCGTCCATCGCCGCTTCGAAGGTCCACAGGCTGTTGCCAGCATAGGACACCAGCGTGCCCAGAATGAAGCCGGCGATGGCCCCGGTCACGATGCCGCGCCCGAGCCCGTCGACCATCAGCGACATCATGCCGACATAGGCGAGGCTGCTCGCCACGCCGACGACGAGGAACCGCACGACACGCCGCTGCAGCAGGGCTTTCGCAGTCGAGATGATCGGTTCCATGGGGCTTTGGAATGTTGGGGCTGGCGGGTGTTTTGCAGACTATCCGTTAAAAATCCCGCCGCGCGATCGGCGAGATGTCGCGCGATGATTAACGGGTTGTTGGGGAAGGCGCTCTGCTTGAGCATCCTTCGAGGCTCGCTACGCTCGCACCTCAGGATGACGTGGTTATTTAACGCTACGTCATCCTGAGGTGCCCGCCGCAGGCGGGCCTCGAAGGATGCCCACCGCCGTGTCCCCAAAACGATTTGAGCGCGCCCCGTGAGGGAACGCGCTCAAGCATTCGTCTCACCCGAGCAGCGGCGAGCCCACCAGCCCGCCGCCTCGCGTCACATCACGGCTTCGGCGCTTGTGCCGGGGCGGCCGGCGCGTCGGTCTTCGGAAGCAGGTCGGCCGGGCTCGGCGCGGCGGTGGTCTTTTCCACCTTGGCAGCGTCGCGGACCTTCTGCACCGCCTCGGCCTGCGCCTTCTGGGCGAGGAACTGCTCGATCTGCGGCTTCACGTCATCGAAGCTCGGCAGCGGCTTCTGGCGCTTGTCCTCGAGCTTGATGACATGCCAGCCGAACTGCGTCTTCACCGGCTCGGAAACCTCGCCCGGCTTCATCGCGAACGCCTTGTCGGCGAATTCCGGCACCATCTGGTCCTTGGTGAAGTAGCCGAGATCGCCGCCATTCTCCTTGCCCGAGGGATCCTCGGTGAGCGCGGAGGCAAGCTTGGCGAAATCCTCGCCCTTCTTCAGCTTGGCTTCCACGTCCTTGGCCTTGGCCTCGGCGGCAGCCGACGCCTTCTCATCCTTCGGATCCTCGACGCGGAACAGGATGTGGCGGGCGCGCACTTCCTCTTCCGGCTTCTGCTGCTTCAGCGCTTCGTCATAGGTCTTCTTCAGCTCGGCATCGCTCACCGCCGCCTTGGTGGCCTTGGAGAGCGCGGCCTGCATCAGCAGGCGCTTCTTGGCGAAAGCGAGCTGCTGGGCAAATTCCGGCGCCTGGTCGAGCTTGTCGGCCTCGGCCGACTGGGCGAGCGCGGTGAGGTCGATCAGGAAGCCGAGCACATATTCCTGGCGGGCCGGCCCCTGGAGCTGCGGCGGCAGGCTGCCGCCGAGCTCGTCCTCGGCGATGGTGAGGTCGGACTTCTTGATCTCGATGCCGTTCACCCGCGCCAGCACGGGATCGGCGTCAGTGGCTCCGGGGGCAGGCGCAGCGGCCGCCGGCGGAGTGGCAGGCGCCGGGCTCTGTGCATGGGCGGGCAGCGCGGCGACGCCGAGCGCGGCGGCGCTAAGAAGCGCGGCGGCGAACGCGGCACGCGGGGAACGGAATGTCATGGATGCCTGTCCTTGGAGGTTTGCGGTGGTCCGCGTTTCGGGCGGCGAAAGCTGGCCCAGTCCGGCCGGCGTTGCAAGCGGGGGGTGCAGGAGGCGCGCCCTTCTGGCAAGCACGCCCGCCCGCGATTGACAACCCCCAAACCCGTTCATAAGTGTGGCACGCCGCGCGGGCCCTCCCGCGCGCTCGCATTTATGTTACCGGACCGCGCTATCACACGCACCCGGCATGACCGACGGACCCATTTCGGCCGCAAATGCCGTCTCGATCGGTTGGCTGACCGGTTGATCGCTAAACGGGGCTCGGCGGCCCGTCACCGCCGCGCCCTTCTCTGCCCCGACGGGACGTGGATTGGAAGCACGATGCTCGGCGCCATTGCGCGAAAGCTTTTCGGATCGGCCAATGACCGCCGGGTGCGCGGTTACCAGCCGAAAGTCGCCGCCATCAATGCCCTGGAACCGGAAGTCGCGGCGCTGTCCGACGAAGCATTGCGGGCGCGCACTGACGCCTTCCGCAAGCAGCTCGCCGAGGGCACCGACCTTGAAGACCTCCTGGTGCCGGCCTTCGCCACGGTGCGCGAGGCGGCCAGGCGCGCGCTCGGCCAGCGGCATTTCGACGTCCAGCTGATCGGCGGCATGGTGCTGCACGAGCGCGGCATCGCCGAGATGCGCACCGGTGAAGGCAAGACGCTGGTGGCGACCACCACGGTCTATCTCAACGCGCTGACCGGCAAGGGCGTGCACGTCGTCACGGTGAACGACTACCTCGCCAAGCGCGACGCCGAATGGATGGGCCGGGTCTATAAATTCCTCGGCCTCACCGTCGGCATCATCGTCCACGGCATGGACGACGACGAGCGCCGCGCGGCCTATGCCTGCGACGTCACCTACGCCACCAATAACGAGCTCGGCTTCGACTATCTGCGCGACAACATGAAGTACGAGCTCGGCGCCATGGTGCAGCGTCCGCACCATTATGCCGTGGTCGACGAGGTGGACTCGATCCTGATCGACGAGGCGCGCACCCCGCTCATCATCTCCGGCCCGCTCGACGACCGCTCGGAGTTCTACAACACCATCGACACCTTCATTCCCCGGCTGTCGAAGGAGGACTACGACGTCGACGAAAAGCAGCGCTCGGTCTCCCTCACCGAAGCCGGCATGGAGAAGATGGAGCAGCTGCTGCGCGATGCTGGGCAGCTGAAGTCCGACAGCCTCTACGACATCGAGAACGTCTCGGTGGTGCACCATGTCAACCAGGGCCTCAGGGCCCACACGCTGTTCCAGCGCGACAAGGACTACATCGTCCGCAATGACGAAGTGGTCATCATCGACGAGTTCACCGGCCGCATGATGCCGGGCCGCCGCTATTCCGAAGGCCTCCACCAGGCGCTGGAAGCCAAGGAGCGCGTGCAGGTCCAGCCGGAGAACCAGACGCTCGCCTCCATCACCTTCCAGAACTATTTCCGCATGTACGAGAAGCTGGCGGGCATGACCGGCACGGCCAACACCGAAGCGGCCGAGTTCGGCGATATCTACCGCCTGGAAGTGATCGAGATCCCGACCAATCTGCCCGTCGCCCGTGTCGACGACGATGACGAGGTCTACCGGACCGCCGGCGAAAAATACAACGCCATCATCGAGTTGATCGACGACTGCAAGAAGCGCGGCCAGCCGGTGCTGGTCGGCACCACCTCGATCGAGAAGTCCGAACTGCTCGCCGAACTTCTGAAGAAGCGCGGCTTCAAGCAGAAGGACTTCACCGATCCGGACGCCTTCCGCCCGCTCTATGACGGCGACCAGGGCCAGACCGAGGACAAGGTGTTCGCGGTGCTGAACGCCCGCCACCACGAGCAGGAATCCTACATCGTGGCGCAGGCCGGCGTGCCCGGCGCCATCACCATCGCCACCAACATGGCCGGCCGCGGCACCGACATCCAGCTCGGCGGCAATGCCGACATGCGCATCGGCCACGAGCTTGCCGACATGCCGGAAGGCGAGCAGCGCAACGCGGCCGAGCAGGCGATCCGCGACGAGATCGCCAAGCTGAAGAAGCGGGCGCTCGAGGCCGGCGGGCTCTATGTCATCGGCACCGAGCGGCATGAAAGCCGCCGTATCGACAACCAGCTGCGCGGCCGCTCCGGCCGCCAGGGCGACCCCGGCCATTCGCATTTCTTCCTGTCGCTCGAAGACGACCTGATGCGCATCTTCGGCTCCGACCGGCTCGACGGCATGCTGCAGCGCCTCGGCCTGAAGGAAGGCGAGGCCATCGTCCATCCCTGGATCAACAAGGCGCTGGAGAAGGCGCAGCAGAAGGTCGAGGCGCGCAACTACGACATCCGCAAGAACCTGCTGAAATACGACGACGTCATGAACGACCAGCGCAAGGTGGTGTTCGAGCAGCGCGTCGAGCTGATGCAGGACGAGGACGTCGCCGAGACGGTCGCCGAAATGCGCCATGGCGTGGTCGAGGACCTCGTCACCAAATATGTGCCGCCGACCGCCTATCCCGAGCAGTGGGACACGGCAGGCCTCGCCGAGGAGCTGCGCCGCGTGCTCGGCCTCGATCTGCCGGTGGTCGACTGGGGCCACGAGGAAGGCATCGCCGACGAGGAGATGCGCGAGCGCATCCTGCGCCGGGCCGACGAAGCGATGGCCGCCAAGGTCGCGCAATACGGCCCGGACATCATGCGCTATGTCGAGAAATCGATCCTGCTGCAGACGCTGGACCATCTCTGGCGCGAGCATCTGGTCACGCTCGACCATCTGCGCCAGGTCATCGGTCTGCGCGGCTATGCCCAGCGTGATCCGCTGAACGAGTACAAGTCGGAAGCCTTCCAGCTGTTCGAGGCAATGCTCTCCAGCCTGCGCGAGGCGGTCACCGCCCAGCTGATGCGCGTCGAGGTCGTCACCCAGCCGCCGCCGATGGACGAACTGCCGCCGATGCAGGCGCACCATCTCGATGCCGACACCGGCGAGGACGAGTTGCTGTCCTATACGGACGCCGAGATCGCCCGCGAGGCGACGCTGGCTCCTGCCGCCGACGCGGCGTCGCCGCGGCGCGATCCGAACGATCCCTCGACCTGGGGCCGCGTCGGCCGCAACGAGGCGTGCCCCTGCGGCTCCGGCAAGAAGTTCAAGCACTGCCACGGCCGGTTCGCGTAAGGTTGGCCGGCGCCTAGAGCCCTTCCCGTTCGGATGGAAACATCCGAACGACAAGAAAGCGCTCTAGATTCAATAAGCTGGAGCAATTCCTCTTCGATCAGATGATTCCATCTGATCGGGAAATGCTCTAGCGCGACCGGTCCACGGCAAATCGGATGTCGTCATCCCGGGCGGCCGAAGGCCGATCCGGGATCGCGCGCCGAAAGAGGTCCACCTTCGTCACGTGATCCCGGCTCTCCGGCTGCGCCTCCGGCCGGGATGACGCCTTCGATATTCTCGTCTCGCGGGGGACAAATCGGCTCCAGCCGCTGTAGCGTGCGTCCCTCCTCTCGGAGGCTCGCCCGTGCCGCACTGGCAAACCGACATCCATGCCTGCGAGGCGCGCTTACGCGATGCCGCGCTTGCCGGCGACGTCGCCGCGCTCGATGCGCTATTGGCCGACGACCTCGTCTTCACCAACCAGAACGGCCAGGTTCTGAACAAGCAGGACGATCTCGACCTGCACCGCAACGGAATGCTGCGGCTGGAGAGCCTGGCTTTCTCGGAGTATCGGCTGCGCCGGCTCGACGAGGCCCATGTGCTGGTCACGCTGCGGGCGGACGCCGAGGGCCGTGCCGGTGGCCAACCCTTCACGGCGGCACTGCGTTTCACCCGCGTCTGGCAACGCCAGGACGACAGGAGCCACGGCGGCGCCTGGCAAATCATCGCCAATCATTGCTCGGCGGTGGCGTAAGGCGATCCCCAAGCCGTCCCCGTGGGCCTTCGTCCGGCCGGAGGCGTAGCCGTAGAGCCGGGATCGCACGAAGGTAGAGAACCTCACGCGATCCCGGATACGGCCTGACGGCCGTTCCGGGATGACGACAAATGCCGGGAAAAGAAACTACTGCGAGAAGCCGCCGGTCGAGCGGATCGCGGCGCCTGGCAGTTGCTGGGTGCCATAAAGCGGCTGATCAGCGCTGGGCGCCGGCTGCGCGGTAGCGACCGGCCGCGGCGCGGCCGGGGCGGTGGAGACCGGCTTCGGCGCGGCGGCGGGAACCGACGGGCGGGCCGGCGGAATCGGCACCGCAGTCGGCAGCACGGCAGCTTGCGCGGGAGCGTCGGCGGCCGGCGCCGTCATCGCCACAGGCGGCGGCGCAGCAGCGGGTGCCGGGGCCGGATCACTCTGGCCGAACCACTTGCCGAGCGAGAAGCCTGAAGACGCGGCCGGTGCCGGCGTGGTCGAAGCGGTGCTGGCCGGCTCGCTGCCGCCGCCGAACAGCTTGGTCAGGAAGTTGCCGCCACCCGAGGAATTGTCGATCGAGGCGACCCGTGCGGTCGGCTGCGCCTGCGCGCCGGAATTGGCGAACAGCACGGTCTCAGAGCGCGATCCGCCCGGCGCATCGGTTGGACGCGGCGGCGGCATCGGCACGCCGGAACGCACGCCGGTGGCAAGCGCGACGCTGGCCTCGGCGGTCGGAGCGGCAGGCGACGCGGCAGCCGGCCCGGCGTCGGCGGTCTGGATCGGCGGCGTATCGGTGGCGGTCGGCTGGCCCGGCGGGCGCACATTCGGCGGCAGCGTGCCGGGGGTGCGCACCAGGCTGTCCGGATTCTGCACCTTGGCCAGGAACACCTTGTGCATGCCGCCATCGGTGCCGGTCTTGACCGGCGCCAGCGGCGTGCGCGGCGCCAGCGAAGCGACCTGCGCGTCATCCTGCGTACGCTTGGTCGCGATCTCCTGCTCCAGGTCCGCCGGCTCGGTGGAAGCCGGGCACGGGCCTGTCGGGTTGAACTTGGCGTTCGGGTCGGTCGGCGTCTCGTTGAAGACGTAGCGCTTCTCGCAGACATCGACCTTGGGCGGCGCCTTGGTGATCTCGAAGGTGTCGTAGCCTTCCTTGATCATGCGCCAGAAGGCCATGTTCGGGTTGTTGCGATGCCGCGCCATGTTGGTCGGCGTCATCCGGAACGGATAGGCCTGCACCTGGAAGGAACGCTGTCCGCCGGTGAAGCTGTCGCGACCGAGCGCAAAGATCTCCTGGATCTGCTCGTCGGTCATGGCATAGCAGCCGGAGGACGAGCAGTCGCCATGCACCATCAGATGCGCGCCGGTACGGCCCCAGGCTTTGTCATAGGCGTTGGGATAGCCCATGTTGAAGGCGAGGTAGTAGCTGGAGTTCGGGTTCATCTGCCCGGGGGTGATGGTATAGAAGCCTTCCGGCGCCTGCCGGTCACCTTCCGTCACCTTGGGTCCGAGCTCGCCCGACCAGCGGCAGATCGGGTAGGTCTTGAGCAGTGCGTAATCGCCGTCCTTGGTCTGCTTCCAGACCTCAAGCTCCGACTCTTCCTTGAAGATGCGCACCGTGATCGGGCTGGTGGGCGTCATGCCCTTCTTCTCGATCAGCGCGACGGTCTCCGGCGCGAGCGGGCGCATCGCCTTGGCACCGACACCACCACCCGAGCCGTTGCAGGCGGCCAGCGCCAGCGCACCGACGCCAATGAGCAGGGCCGCGCGCAGCCTTCCGGCCAGCCCGGTGCGGGAGAAGAGGGAAGCTTCCGTGCGGCTCAACGCAGAACTCCTCAGTCCGACCCGTGAGGCGATGAGCTTAATGAATAAAGCGTTATCCTTGACGGCTCGTTACCGCAAGTGCAGCAAGGACACGCCGTCAAAGCTTCAATAGGCACGTCCTACAACCCCCTGCCGATGGCAAGGAATTTCTCCCGCCGCGCCTTGCGCAGCGCCGCCGGATCGAGCCCTGCGAGATCGGTGAGCGCCGCCTCGATGGCGTCGGCCGCCGAATCCATCGTCGCCTCGGGATCGCGGTGTGCGCCGCCCGGCGGCTCGGAGATGATGGAATCGATGATGCCGAAGCGCGAAAGATCCTGCGCGGTGATGCGCATATTGGTTGCGGCTTCCTGCGCCTTCGCGGTGTCGCGCCACAGGATCGAGGCGGCACCTTCCGGCGAGATCACGCTGTAGATCGCATGTTCCAGCATCAGCACCCGGTTCGCGGTGGCGATGGCGATGGCCCCGCCCGAGCCACCCTCGCCGATGATGACGGCGACATTGGGAACGCCGAGCGACAGGCAGGCATCGGTCGAGCGGGCGATTGCCTCGGCCTGGCCGCGTTCCTCGGCGTCGAGGCCGGGAAAGGCGCCGGCGGTATCGACCAGCGAGATCACCGGCAATGAGAAGCGGTCGGCAAGCTCCATCAGCCGCACCGCCTTGCGGTAGCCCTCGGGCCGCGCCATGCCGAAATTATGCTTGATGCGGGTCTCGGTGGTGGAGCCCTTCTCATGGCCCATCACGCACACAGCCTGCCCCCGGAAGCGGGCGAAGCCGCCGAGGATGGCCTCGTCCTCGCCGAACTTGCGGTCGCCGGCGAGCGGGGTGAAATCCTCGAACAGATGCGCGGAATAGTCGGAGAAATGCGGGCGCGAGGGGTGGCGGGCGACCTGCGTCTTCTGCCAGGGGGTGAGATTGGCATAGAGCTGGGCCAGCGCCTCGCGGGCCTTGACCTCCAGCCGGCCGATCTCCTCGCCGATGGCGACGGCGTCGCCCTGCTCGGAGAGCGTCTTCAGTTCCTCGAGCTTGGCCTCCAGCTCGGCCACGGGCTTTTCGAAATCGAGGTAGCTGCGCATGTGCTGTCGGCGGGCTCGCATACGGACGTGATGAGGGCGGCGGTGATCCGCCCGGTTCGAAGGCGCGCGAAGCTGTGCCCCGAGAGGGTGGCGGCGTCAAGGCGGACGGTGACGACGCAAATCGCGCTTTCCGCCGCGCGCGTCTACCGCGCCAACTCGCGCGACAGATACTCCACCAGCGCCCGGACCTTCGCGGAAGGGTGCGGGCCGGCGGGATAGACCGCGTGCACCGCCAGCGGCGCCACCTCGAAATCGCCCATCACCCGGACCACGTCGCCGGAAGCCAGGTCGTCGCGGCACATCCATTCCGAGACGAGGGCGACGCCAAACCCGGCACGGACGCAAGCCATCATTCCCTCGCTGGAATCGATGCTGATCCGGGGTTCGAGTTCGATCGAGACCGCAGCGCCGTTGCGCATGAAGCTCCAGCCGCGCCGCGAGGCGGGCCCCGGGCCGAAGATACAGTCATGGCCCAGCAAGTCCGACGGCACTATGGGTTGGCCGCGTGCAGCGACATAGCGTGCGGAGGCCACCGGAAACCGGGCCCCGACAGCAAGGCGCCGCGCCCCGAATCCCGACGATGTGAGGTCGCCGAGCCGGATCGCCACGTCGACGCCCTCGGCAATGAGGTCAGTGCGCGCGTCGGCTATGACAAAGTCGAGTCGCAGCAAATGGTTAGCGGCAAGGAACGGCTGCAGCAACGGGATTACGATGCGCACCCCGAACGTGACCGGCATGGCGACGCGGATCAGCCCGCGCAGGCTGTCGATGCCGCGTGCGGCGTCCTCCGCCGCCTCGAGATCGGCGAGCACCTGCTTGGCACGCTCCAGGAAGGTAGTGCCTGCCTCGGTCGGCGCCACCCTCCGCGTGGTGCGCAACAGCAGCTTAATCCCGAGCCGCGCTTCCAGTTCGTTGACGATGCGCGAAACTGAGGGCTGCGACAGGCCCAATTCCCGGCCAGCGCGCGAGAAGCTGCCGCTCTCGGCCGTGCGGACAAAAACCGTGAGTTCCTGAAGCCGATCACTCATTTGACTAGCATATAAATGTTCTTCGAAGTGGGCACATTCTCCCATTTGTATGGATGAACCATCCTCCCGGCCATCGCAATAGCAAACCGGGAAACAATCCCATGGCCCTTCAAGACACGCTGAACGCCTTCCGCGCCAATTTCGAAGCCGGCGGGCCGCCCTATAACGCGCCTGGCTGGATCCACGAACCGATGCACCGCGCCACCGACGAGTTGATCGCGTCCGGCCTTGCCGGGCATGCGCTCAAGGCCGGCGACGTGGCGCCCGCCTTTACGCTCCAAGATGCCGAGGGTAACGCCGTCGCATCGCAGGACCTCCTCGCCCACGGCCCGATGATCGTCACCTTCTATCGCGGCGTATGGTGCCCCTATTGCAACTTCGACCTGCAGGCGATCCAAGCGGCCTTGCCAGACTTCGAGGCGCGCGGCGCCCGGTTGGTTGCCGTCTCGCCGCAGACGCAAGCCAATAGCCGCCGCTCGATGCGCGACAACAAGCTCAGCTTCCCGATCCTGTCCGATCCGGGCAACGAGGTCGCCGCCAGCTTCGGCCTGCGTTTCGGGCTGCCGGATTATCTGATCGACCTCTACAAGAACGTCTTCAAGAACGACCTTGCCGTAGCCAATGGCGATCCGAGCTGGACCTTGCCGATGCCGGCCCGCTTCGTCATCGCCACCGACGGCACCATTGCCTATGCCGAGGTGAATCCGGACTACACCCGTCGGCCCGACCCGTCCGAATTGCTGCCGGTGCTGGACCGGATGCGAACGGCAAGCCCGGCTTGAGTCGATCCCCCGGGCGGCAACGCGGTATTGTCGGATGGCCGGGCTTGACCCGGCCATCCCCAAATTCCGGCACCAGCGTTCAGCCTGGGGATGACTGCCGCCTCGAATGGCAGGCGTCCTTGATGCTCACCCCTCGCCCAGCGGGTGCAGATCGCGCACCAGGCTCTTCAGCCGCTCGTCCAGCACATGGGTGTAGATCTGCGTGGTCGAGACGTCAGCGTGGCCGAGCAGCGTCTGCACCACGCGCAGGTCCGCGCCATGGGCCAATAGATGACTGGCAAAGGCGTGGCGCAGCACGTGCGGCGAGAGCTTGCCGGGATCAAGCCCGGCGGCCAGCGCGAGGTCTTTCAAATCGAGCCCGATCTGCTGGCGGGTGATGTGCCCGCTTGCCGCCACCGAGGACGGGAACAGCCAGCGCCCCGCGGTGCCCTGCTTCGAGGCCGCCAGCGCGGTGCGCCACGCCGCCATCGCCGCCTTGGCCGGCTCGCCGAGCGGGACCATGCGCTCCTTGTTGCCCTTGCCACGCACGATAATGGCATCGCCCGAGGCCCGCGCGGCGGTCGCCGGTAGCGCCGCGAGCTCGGAGACACGCAGCCCGGTGGCATAGAGCAGCTCGATGAAACAGGCGACGCGGACCCGTCGCGCGGTCTCGCCGGGCGGGATCTCCGCCTCCGCGATCCGCGCATGGGCGGTAGCGATCAGCCGGCTGACCTCGTCGAGCGTCAGTACCTTGGGCAAGGGCCGGCCGCGCTTCGGGCCTTCCAGCACAGCGGCGGGGTCCTCGCCGCGATACGCTTCGAGATAGAGAAAGCGATGCAGTTGCCGGATGGCGGACAGCCGCCGCGCCACGCTCGCGGTGGCAAAGCCGCGCCGGGTCAGATCCGCGAGATAGCCGCGGATCGCGTCGGTGCCGGCGTCAGTGACATCAACGCCTTCGGACGCCAGGAATTCCTCATAGTCGGCGAGGTCGCGGCCATAGGCTTCCAGCGTGTTGGCGCTCGCCCCGCGCTCGGCCGCCAGCATGTCGAGGAACAGTGCGACCGGACCACGGGCCGGCCGGCTCACTTGGCGAACCGCTCCTGCGGGACATTGACGCTCATCTCGCGCGGGTGCGGCTCGACCAGATTGGCGAACGACCACAATACGCCATAGACGGCGGCGCCGATCAGCCCAAGGATGACGAGAAGTCGGATCAGGCTGGGCATGTCGGGCTCAGATAATGGCGGGCATCGGACGTGGAACACGGCATCGTCGAATCGAGGACGCATGCCCGTGCTCATGCTAGAGCATGATGCCGGAAAGCGCGATGCGGTTTTCCGGCGCTTTGCTCTAACATATTGGAATTGATCACATTCATGAGTTCGGATCAATTCGACGAAAATTCTTCGCGATCGGGCGTCCTTCACCCTGTCGGCGAAAGCCGGGAGGCGCGAATTGCCTCGCTCCGCCGTGGATGATACGTCCGCGTTTTCAATCAGGGGCCGGACGGTCGGCATCATGATCGCCTTCGCCAGTGAACCCGAGGACGAGAAGGCAGCGCGGCTGCGGGCACAGCTCGGCGCGCGCTCGGTGGTGCTCGTCGGCATGATGGGCGCCGGCAAATCCTCGGTCGGCAAGCGCCTCGCCCGCCGGCTCGGCCTGCCTTTCGCCGACGCCGATAACGAGATCGAGAGCGCGGCCGGCATGTCGATCCCCGACATCTTCACCCATCATGGCGAGCCGGCCTTCCGCGACGGCGAGCGGCGCGTCATCGCCCGCCTGCTGGAGGGCGGCCCGCTGGTGCTCGCCACCGGCGGCGGCGCCTTCATGAACGCGGAGACGCGGGCGCGCATCGCCGAGCACGGGCTCTCGGTCTGGCTGAAGGCCGATCTCGACGTGCTGTTGCGCCGGGTGCGTCGCCGCGACGACCGCCCGCTGCTGAAGAGCGACCCGGAGGCGACGCTGACCCGGCTGATCGACGAGCGTTACCCGGTCTATGCCGAGGCGGCGGTCACCGTCCATTCGCGCGAAGTGCCGCACGACACCATGGTCGAGGAAGTCGTCGACGCACTCGCGCTCCATCTCGATGCGGCCGCCTTGGCCGGAGGACAGTCATGATGCGCGCCGACGACAAGCCCCTGCCGCAGGACCCGTCGACGTATGTGCGGGTCGGTCTCGGCGCGCGTGCTTATGACATCATGATCGGCCCAGGCCTCCTCAAAGAATGCGGCGAGCGCATCGCCCGGCTGCGCCCCGGCGCGCGGATCGGCATCGTCACCGACGAGAATGTCGCCGAACGGCACCTTTCCACCGTGATTGCTTCGCTGGAAGCGGCGGGGCTGGAGCCGCGCGTCGTCACCGTGAAGCCCGGCGAAGGCTCCAAGAGCTTCGACACCTTCCGCCAGGTGCTGGACGAACTCATCGCCGCGCGCATCGAGCGACGCGACCTGGTGCTGGCGCTCGGCGGCGGCGTGGTCGGCGACCTCGCCGGCTTTGCCGCGGCAGCGCTCAGGCGCGGTGTTGATTTCGTGCAGGTGCCGACCAGCCTGCTGGCCCAGGTGGATTCCTCGGTTGGCGGCAAGACCGGCATCAATTCGCCGCTCGGCAAGAACCTGATCGGCGCCTTCCACCAGCCGATCCTGGTCATCGCCGACACCGACGTGCTCGACACCCTGCCCTTGCGCCAGTTCCGCTCCGGCTACGCCGAGGTGGCGAAATACGGGCTGATCGACAATGCCCCGTTCTTCGCCTGGCTGGAGCGCAAATGGGGCGATGTGTTCGCCGGCGGCCCGGCGCGCATCGAGGCCATTGCCACCAGTTGCGCCGCCAAGGCCGACGTCGTCGCCCGCGACGAAAAGGAGACCGGCGACCGCGCGCTCCTGAACCTCGGCCACACCTTCGGCCATGCGCTGGAGGCCGGTGCCGGCTTCTCCGACCGGCTGTTCCACGGCGAAGCGATCGCCGTCGGTATGGCGCAGGCGTTCCGCTTCTCCGCGAGCCAGGGCCTGTGCGCTCCCGAGGACGCGACACGGGTCGTCGCGCACTTCAAGGCCGTCGGCCTGCCGACGCGCATCGCCGATATTCCCGGCGAATTGCCGGACACCGACGGGCTAATGGAGCTGATCGCGCAGGACAAGAAGGTCTCGCGCGGCGCTTTGACCTTCATATTGGCGCGCGGCATCGGCAAGAGCTTCATCGCCCGCGACGTCGATCCCGCGCTGGTGCGGACCTTCCTCGACGCGGAACGTCGATGACCGCAGCCCTCGCCCGGCTCCGCGGCGCGCTGGCTGCCCGGCTGGCGCGCGAGCCGCGCCGCCCGCCGCCGGAACCCGCCGCTCCGACCGCGGCGGAAGAAGTGCAACAGGCCATCGCGCAGCTTCAGCTGGCCGGGCAGCTCAGTAATGACGACCGCGACATGGTCGCCGGCCTGCTCAATCTGCGCGAGCTCGAAGTCTCCGACATCATGGTCCACCGCACCAAGATGGCGACGCTAGATGCCGGCGAGCCGCCGGGCGAGATCGTGCGCGAGGTGCTGGCCTCGCCCTTTACCCGCCTGCCGATCTGGCGCGATAGCCCGGAGAACATCACCGGCGTGCTGCACGCCAAGGACCTCTTGCGCGAATTGCAGGCGCTGGGCGGCGATGTCGCGCGCCTCGACCTCGACAAGATCGCCCTGCCCGCCTGGTTCGTGCCGGACAACACCCTCGTCACCGACCAGCTCAAGGCGTTCCGCCGCCGCAAGCAGCATTTCGCCCTCGTCGTCGACGAGTATGGCGAGGTGATGGGGCTGGTGACGCTGGAGGACATCCTGGAGGAGATCGTCGGCGACATTGCCGACGAGCACGACAAGGCCTTCACCGGCGCCCGCCGGCATCCGGACGGTTCGGTGAGCGTCGAGGGGTCGGTCGCGATCCGCGACCTCAACCGCGCCATGGGCTGGCATCTGCCGGACGAGGAGGCAACCACCATTGCCGGCCTCGTCATCCATGAGGCCCGCATCATCCCGGAGCCGGGCCAGACCTTCCTGTTCCACGGCTTCCGCTTCCAGGTGATGCGCAAGCAGCGCAACCGCGTCACCCTGCTGCGGGTGATGCCGCTCGCACCGAAACGTGTGCTGTCGGCATCGCCCGGCGCCGCATCGGGCCGCCTCTGATATCTGGAATAAAGCGCCTTCGCGCCTATATCTTGGGAGCTACTCTCCCGGCGCTTTCGCCTCGATGGCGAGGGCGTGCAGCCCGCGGGCGATTTCGTCCGCGAGCAGCCCGTTCACCACCCGATGCCGCGCGATGCGGCTCTGGCCGCGGAACGCCTCGGCGACGATGCGCACGCGCAAGTGCGTGAGCTGGCCCGGACGATGCCCGCCATGGCCTTCATGGCGATGGCTCTCGTCTTCCAGTTCGAGGACGCTCGGCGACAGTTCGGCGAGCGCTGTGCGCACGCGAGCCAGCGTCTCGGCGACGGCGTTATCGGAAGGATTGGAGTGGCCGCTCATGTGCGATGCGGTATCGCGCGGGTCACACCGCGTCAATATCACCATTACGCATGGGTGACGTCGTGACGGTTTCTTGTATACCTCCCTTCGCACCCTCATAATCCCGGTCATGAAGCTCGACTCCCCCATATTCGATCGCGTCCGCGTCAAGCCGGACAAGGATCGCCGCCTGAAGGCCGAAGGCCCGACCTGTGAATGGGTCGGCTGCGACCAGGCGGCGACGCATCGCGCGCCCAAGGGGCGGCACCGCGAAAACGAGTTCTGGCGGTACTGCTTCGACCACGTGCGCCTGTACAACCAGTCGTATAATTATTTCGCCGGCATGCCGGACGACGCCGTCGCCGCCTATCAGAAGGACGCGCTGACCGGCCACCGGCCGACCTGGAAGATGGGCCAGAATGGCGGCTCGCGCGGCGCCGAGCGCGTACGCGAGAGCATTCCCGAGGGCGGCTTCGCCGATCCATTCGGCGTGTTCGGCGAAATGGGCGGCCAGGCCCGTCCCGAGGCCGAGCCGCCGCGCGAGAGCCGGATGGTCCGCAATGTCGAGCGCCGCGCACTGGAAACGCTGGGTGTCGAGCTCGGCGCCACCGCCGAGGAGATCAAATCCCGCTTCAAGACGCTGGTGAAGAAGTACCACCCGGACGTGAATGGCGGCGACATTTCGACCGAGGACCGCCTGCGCGACGTCATACAGGCCTATAATCACCTGAAGAGCGCCGGCTTCTGCTAGGGCCCTTGCCGTTCGGATGAACCATCCGGGCGACAAGAAAGTGCCATGCATTCAATAAGCTGGAGCGTGTTCACGGAACATGCTCTAGAGCGCATGACGAAACTGTACGAAGGACCGCGTGGCTGCGCGGCAACGGAGGAAGAATGACCGCGACGCTCACTCAGGCCGCTCCGGTTCCCGACATGAAGGTGTCGGTCCGGCAGGTTTTCGGCCTCGACATCGACCTCGACGTTCCCGCCTACGCCGAGCCCGATGCCTATGTGCCGGACCTCGATCCGGATTACCTGTTCGACCGCGCCACCACGCTCGCCATCCTTGCCGGCTTCGCGCACAACCGCCGCGTGATGGTCACCGGCTATCACGGCACCGGCAAGTCGACCCATATCGAGCAGGTCGCCGCCCGCCTCAACTGGCCGTGCGTGCGCGTCAATCTCGACAGCCACATCAGCCGTATCGACCTGATCGGCAAGGACGCCATCGTGGTGAAGGACGGCGTGCAGGTCACCGAGTTCCGTGACGGCATCCTGCCCTGGGCCTACCAGAACAACGTCGCCCTGGTGTTCGACGAATATGACGCCGGCCGGCCGGACGTGATGTTCGTGATCCAGCGCGTGCTGGAGAGCTCCGGCCGCCTGACGCTGCTCGACCAGAACCGCGTCATTCGCCCACACGCGGCGTTCCGGCTGTTCTCCACCGCCAACACCATCGGCCTCGGCGACACCACCGGCCTCTATCACGGCACCCAGCAGATCAACCAGGCGCAGATGGACCGCTGGTCCATCGTCACCTCGCTGAACTATCTGCCCCATGACAAGGAAGTCGACATCGTCTCGGCCAAGGCGAAGCACTTCCAGACCACGGAAGGCCGCGACACCGTCTCTCGCATGGTGCGCCTCGCCGACCTGACGCGTCAGGCTTTCATCAATGGCGACCTGTCGACCGTGATGAGCCCGCGCACCGTCATCACCTGGGCCGAGAACGCCGACATCTTCAAGGATCTCGCCTTCGCCTTCCGCGTCACCTTCCTCAACAAGTGTGACGAGCTGGAGCGCACCCTTGTCGCCGAGTTCTACCAGCGCTGCTTCGGCAAGGAGCTGACCGAGTCCGCCGTCAACGTGGCGCTGAGCTGACGGAACCACGACTTGCTCCCTCTCCCCGTGGGGGAGAGGGCTGGGGTGAGGGGGGACGGCGCGCAAACGTCCACCACCCTCCCCCTCACCCGGCGGCTGCGCCGCCGACCTCTCCCCGTTGGGGAGAGGTAATTCGAGCCCCTGAGCGGAACACCATGATCCCGTCCAACCGCAATCCGCGCACCCCGCCCAAGGAATCCCCGACCGAGCCGCTGAAGCGCGCCGTCTCCGGGTGCCTGCGCGCCATTGCCGGGGAAAAGGACATCGAGATCAGCTTCGGCAATGAGCGCCCCGGCTATGCCGATGGCCGCGCCCGGCTGCCGGAGCCGGCCCGCCGCCTCACCCGGCAGGACGCCGCGGTGCTGCGCGGCCACGCCGATTCCATGGCGCTGCGCCTCGCCTGTCATGACCCGAAGGTGCACAGGAAGCTGGTGCCGGTCGGCCAGACCGCGCGCGCCGCCTTCGACGCCGCCGAGCAGACCCGCTGCGAGGCAATCGGCGCGCTGCGCATGGACGGCGTCGCGCTCAATCTCACCGCGATGCTGGAGGACCGCTACCAGCGCGCCAATTTCTCCAATCTCGCCGACCGTTCGGATGCGCCGATCGAGGATGCGCTGTCGCTGATCCTGCGCGAGCGCCTCACCGGCATGGCCCCGCCCGCCTCGGCGCGTGAGCTGGTGAACCTGTGGCGCGGCTTCGTCGAGGAGCGCGGCGCCGAGGCGCTGTCCGAGCTCGCCGATTCCACCGCCGACCAGCGGCGCTTCGCCGAGGCGATGCGCGATCTCCTGTCCTCGCTCGGCATGGGCGAGGACATCGCCCCGTTCGACGAGGACAACGACCCCTCGACCGACGCCGACGACAAGCGCGACGACGATTCCGGCAAGGGCAGCGACACCGAGCAGGACGAGAACACCGAGGGCAGTACCGAGGTCGACACCGAGCTCTCCTCCGACCAGACGCCGGAGGAAAGCGAGGAGCAGGAGGAGCGCCAGAGCTCCGAGATCTCCGACGATCCGGAACTGGGCGAGGCCGACGAATCCTCCGAGCCGTGGCGCCCGCAGAATCTCTCGCCGCCCGAGCCGCGCCCGCCGGAATACCACCCCTTCACGCCGCGCTTCGACGAGACGGTGAACGCCGACGAACTGTGCGATCCCGAGGAGCTCTCGCGGCTGCGCTCCTATCTCGACAAGCAGCTGGTGCATTTGTCCGGTGTCGTCGCCCGCCTCGCCAACCGCCTGCAGCGCAAGCTGATGGCGCAGCAGAGCCGCGGCTGGGAGTTCGACCTGGAAGAGGGCATGCTCGATCCGGCGCGCCTGCACCGCGTCATCATCGACCCGATGCAGCCGCTGTCCTTCAAGCGCGAGCGCGACACCGATTTCCGCGACACCGTGGTGACGCTGCTGCTCGACAATTCCGGCTCGATGCGCGGCCGTCCGATCACCGTCGCCGCCGCCTGCGCCGACATCCTCGCCCGCACGCTAGAGCGCTGCGGCGTGAAGGTCGAAATCCTCGGCTTCACCACCAAGGCGTGGAAGGGCGGGCAGGCCCGCGAAGCCTGGCTCGCCTCCGGCAAGCCGGGCGCGCCCGGCCGGCTGAACGATCTGCGCCACATCATCTACAAGGCGGCCGACGCCCCTTGGCGGCGCGCGCGAAAGAATCTCGGCCTGATGATGCGCGAGGGCCTGTTGAAGGAGAACATCGACGGCGAGGCGCTCGACTGGGCGCACAATCGCCTGCTCGCCCGCAACGAGTCGCGGCGCATATTGATGATGATCTCCGATGGCGCGCCGGTGGATGATTCCACGCTGTCGGTGAACCCCGGCAATTATCTGGAGCGGCATCTGCGCTGGGTGATCCAGCAGATCGAGAACAAGTCGCCGGTGGAGCTGATCGCCATCGGCATCGGCCATGACGTGACGCGCTACTACAAGCGCGCCGTGACCATCGTCGACGCCGAGGAACTCGGCGGCGCCATGACCGACAAGCTCGCCGAACTGTTCGACGAGCGTGCCGAGAAGAAGCGCGCCGCCAGCAAGGCCAAGGGAGCCGGCGGGCGGCGGCTCAACTAGCCGCCCCTTGAACTTTCCGCGACGCTCCCCATCTAGGCTTCATCCCCCAGAACAGGGCTTCCGGTTCGAAGGCGCTTCGTCAGCGCCGCGCCGGATGTGAGCGGGTCAGGACGGATGTACTCCGGCTCGCTCTTTCCCTCCGGTCGCCTGACGAGCGACCGGGCCTCTGGCGGGATTGGATTTGGTTGACAGCACTGATCGACCGTCACGCGCGGCTTGAGCATCCTTCGAGGCTCGCTGCGCTCGCACCTCAGGATGAGGTTGGTTCTTTTAGAACGCCCTCATCCTGAGGTGCCGGCCTTCAGGCCGGCCTCGAAGGATGCTGAAGCTATCGTCATCACACCCCGAATGGCGGCGACCGTCTCGCGGCAGCCGGTGCTTCCTCGATGGCGGTGCCGGGGCCGGGATCGTCCGGCAGATGTGGCTCGGCGACCACTTTGGCGGCGGCAGCCGGCATCACCACCGGCCGGACCGGCGCGGCAACCGGCGGTTCGGGTGCGAGCGGCGGCGCGCTGGCGGCCGGGGCGAGCGCGGAGATGTCGCGCGGCGTCTCGGCACCCGGTGCATCCGTCTTGGTCGGCGTCGCGGCGGGCGCCGGCGTCTCCGACAGCACGGGCCGCGCCTCGATCGCAGCCGCGATCGCCGCCTTCACCCGCTCCGCCTCGTGCTCCAGCATCGGCGTCGAGGTGACGCCCGGCGGCGTCATCCAGGCGAAGGCGTCCAGCCGGCCGCTCAGCGGCGAGATCGGCGACCAGCGCTCGGCGACGATGCCGTCCGCCACCCAGGCCGGGTCGCGCGGCGCCCGCACCGCACGTGCGGTCCATTCGCGCGCCTTGCCGACATCGCCATTCTCTGCCGCTTCCAGCTCCGCCATCAACAGGCACAGACGCTGCGTCGCCGTATCGGTGAGCGGCGCCAAAGCGGTGCGCGCGGTGGCGAAATCCTGCGCGTCGAGCGCGGCGCGGGCCAGCACCATGGCGCTCTCGGCATGGGCCGGCGCGCGGGCAGTGAGGTTGCGCACCCGCTTCAGCCGCTCGCGGGCGGCGTCGCCGGGGCGCAAATGCAGATAGGTTTCGCCGAGATCGGGATGCGGGGTTACGGCAAAGGCGGTCTCGATGATCTTCGCCGCCTTGCGCGGATCACCCGCCGCGCCCAGCAGCCGGCCGGCCACTTCCGCCGCCGGCACCAGGGTCGGCGCAAGACGCACCGCCTCGATGGCGCGCTCGCGCGCCGCCGCGGGATCGGAAAGCTCCAGCGCGGTCGCCTGCGCCGCCAGCAGCACGGCACGCCGGCGGCGGTGGGCCGCGCGGTCGAGCCCGCCATGCGAGGCCTCGCGCTCGAGCACGGCGAGCGCGCCGGAAAAGTCGCCGGCAATACACCGTGCTTCGATTACCGCGTCGGAGGCCCAGGCGAGGCCCGGCTCCTGCCGTGCCGCTTCCTCCGCCGTGAGCAGCGCCGCGCCGGCATCGCCGCGCCGCCGCGCCTCGACATGCAGGCCGCGCAAGCCGAGCAGGCGTGTCGTCGGATTCTCGGTCATGGCGCGGAACGCCGTCTCGGCGCCTTCGGTATCACCCGCCAACTGCGCCGCCTGCGCCGCCAGCAGGCGCGCGAGCGGTTCATGGCCGAGCAGACGGTCGGCATCGGCGGCAGCACGCCGCGCGCCGGGCAGGTCGCCCGAGCCGACGGCGACCAGGCCGCGTGACACCGCCGCCCAGCCGCGCGTGGCGCGCCGGTTGCGGAACGCCATGGCGACGATATCGGGCGAGCGGAACACCAGCCGGATCAGCGACCAGATCAGGATCGCGCCCGCCATCGCCGCGAGCAGCGCGCTGGCCGCGACCATGACGCTGGTCTGGATGTGCCAGCCCTGCCAGACGATGGCGACCTCGCCGGGCCGATCGGCCAGCCAGGCGACGCCGAAGGCGACCAGCGCAAGGACGAGGAGATAGACGACAAGCCGTATCACGGTGCGCTCCCGGCGAGTTGGGCGAGGATCTGCCGGTTCAGGGTGTCGATGTCGGCGAGCGCCTTCTGGCGCGCCGCGATGTCGGCGAGGACCGGCTGGGCCGCGTCGCGCGCGCCGGCGGGCAGCGCCGCGATCTCCTGGGCGGCGCCGGCCATGTCGTCGCGCAGCAGCGCCGCGGCGACCCTTGCAGAGGCGGCTTCCGCTTCGCTGGTGCTCGCCGGATCGGCCTGTTCGACCCGGCGCACGCTGACGAGGCCTTCGGCGCTACGCGACAGCCGGGTGAAGAACCCCTCATCGGCCGGCGCTGGCGCGGCGGGTTGATCCGCGGACGGTGCGGCGGGAACTGCCGGCGCCTCGACCTTGGTGGCCAGCCGCTTGAGCAGAGCCGGACCGGAGGGAAAGCCGCCGGCGGCATAGGCGTCGAGCGGCTGCAAGGCGTCGGCCTGGGGCCCGAGCAGATTGCGTGCCGCCGCGAGCTCCGCCGCGAAGGGGGAACCGCGCAGCACCGCCTCGCGCAAAGCGCCGAGCGCGGCAAGCTGCGCCGCACCCCTGGCAGCGGTCTCATTGGCCTTCGCGACATCTGCGACGCGCTGCTCCAGCGCCGTCAGCTTCTCGCCGAGCGCCGTCACCGCATCCGGCGAGACGGTGGGCCGCTCGGCGGCAGTGCTGGCAGTCGTGCTGGCTTGCTTCGCCAGTGCCTCTACCGCGTCAAGCCGGGCAGTGAGTTCGGGCGACTGCGCGGCGCTCGCCTCGCTCGCCCGCTTCGCCAGAGCCTCCACCGCGTCGAGCCGGGCAGTGAGTTCAGGCGACGGAGCGGCGCTCGCCTCGCTCGCCCGCTTCGCCAGCGCCTCCACCGCATCGAGGCGGGCGTTGAGCTCAGGCGACACAGCCGCAGGCGCTTCGCTCGCCGACGCAGGCGCCGCGGATTGCGGCGCAGGCGCGGATTCCAGCGCCGTCACCTTGCCCTGCACGCCATCCAGCGTCGCGTTGAGCGTGTCTAGCCGCTGGCCGAGCGCCGCCACCGCCGCGGAGCCGTCGGCAGCCTGCGGGCGCGCTTCGAGCGCATCGGTGCGCTGGCGCAGCTCGACGGTGCGCGCCTCGAGATCGGTGAGGGAATCGAGGCTATCGGTCGCCCCGAAGAAGGACAGCGCCACCATCGTGGCGATGGCACCGCCGAGCAGACCGGAGAGCAGCGCGATGATGAGGCCGGCCAGAAAGCCAAACGACCCCCTCGCTTTCGGCGGCGGCACGGCAGGCGGCGGCTCAGTCGCTTCCGGCGCCGCATCGGTGCCCCGCGCTGTGTCCGCGTGCGGCGGCTCGCCCGCCCCGTTCTCGCTGGGGGCCTCGGGCGCCGCCACTTCGGGCGACGGCGCTTCGGGCGGGGTTGCTTCCGGCGGGGTCAGATCCTTGGCGGCAAGGTCGATCACGGTTGGCGGCCGGCGACGGGCGCGCCCGCCGACCTCACGCAACGCCTCGTCCTGCGCAGGGGTTTCCGCGCGCGGCGAAGCGTCTGCCTGTGGGGGCTGGCCCGAGGAGGGTCCGCCTGCCGGGTCGTCTGTCGCCACTGCACACCTCACCGATCAAGAACGCCGATCTGGAGCCATCCGGGATAGACCGGCCAACCATCCTCTGCAACCATCGTGTCGGCGGTATGGTTTCACGTCTCCAGCAAGGCGAGCAATGCATCCTCGTTCGGTGCATCGGCGACGACGGCTGGCGCCCCGACCGCGCGAAGTGGCGCCGCCACTTTGGAAGAGAAGCAGAGATGGCAGATGCGCGCGAATTCCGGCTGCAGCCCGGCGCGCAGCGCGTGGCCCGCGAGTGTCGCCGCGGTGCGCGGCGAAAAATGCAGGGCTGCGTCGATCTGCCCGCCCGCCAGCGCGGCACGCGTCGCCTCCATAAGGCCAGTCGCCGGTACCGCGCGGTAGATGGTGAACAGCTCGACCGTGATGCCGGCGCCGGCAAGTTCGGCAGCGAGATCGACCGCCCGGTCCTCACCGGCGACATGTAACAGCCGCGACCCGGCCGGCACCTCGTGGCGCAGCAACCTGGCCAGCGCCGCCCCATCCCCATCGGCCACCGTTACTCGCGCAAAGCCGGAAGGAGCGGCAGCCGCGGTACGCCTGCCGACGGTGTAGAGCGGCGTAGCGCGCAGGGCATCGAGTTCCGGCCGCGCAGCCAGCGCGCGGGCGCCATTCACACTGGTCAGCACCACCCCGTAGAAGGCGCCGGGCGGCAGCCGCGCATCGTCAAGCGGCGCCACAATCAGCATCGGATCGACGATCGCTTCATGCCCGGCCGCTTCCAGTCGCCGCGCCGTTGTGTCGGCATCCGGCTGCGGGCGGGTGACGAGCACGCGCATCGGGCTCAGGCCAGCATGTGAGCCGGGGCGCGGGCACGCACCTCGCGCCCGGCATCCGCGCCGAGGCTGGCCGCATCCGCGACATCGCCCTCGCGTGCCGTCTCGATGGCTTCGCGTCCGTCGTTCGACAGCAGCAGGCCGCGAAACGCGATGCGCCCGCCAACCACCGTGGCCAGCCCGCCGATCGGCGTGCGGCAGGAACCGTCGAGCTCGGCGAGGAAGGCGCGCTCCAGCGTCACCGCGGCAAAGGTCGCCGCATCGGTCATCAAGGCGAGCGCTGCGGCGCAATGCTCGTCGCCGATCCGCCCCTCGATGGCGATGGCGCCCTGCCCCACGGCGGGGAGGAACGCCTCGGTATCGAGCACGCAGGTCGCCTTGTCCTGAAGGCCGAGCCGGGTCAATCCGGCGAGCGCCAGCAGCGTGGCGTCGAATGTGCCCTCGGCAACGCGGGCGAGCCGCGTCTGCACATTGCCGCGCAGCAGCCCGATGGCGAGGTCCGGCCGCAGCCGGCGCAACTGCGCCTCGCGCCGCAAGGAGGCGGTGCCCATTTTCGCGCCCTGCGGCAGGTCGTCGAGTGAGGATCCCTCGCGCAGGATCAGAGCGTCGCGCACATCCGCCCGCGGCAGATAGCCGGCGATGTGCAGCCCATCGGGCAGCACCGTCGCCATGTCCTTGGCGGAATGCACCGCGAGGTCGATGCGGCCGCCAACGAGGGCGTCCTCGATCTCCAGGGTGAACAGCCCCTTGCCGCCGGCCTCGCTCAGGGCCCGGTCGGTGATAGCATCGCCGGAGGTGCGGATCACCTCGATGGCGACCGCATCCGCCTCCCATTGATGGGCGGCAAGGAGGGCATGGCGCACGGCATGGGCCTGCCAAAGCGCGAGCGGACTGCCGCGCGTGCCGATACGGAGCTTTGTAAGCGATTGCATCATAAGGTCATGCGATGATAGCGGTTCATGCACGGCCCCAAACACCTCCCGGCGTACAAAGTCAATGAGTGACCTCCTCCTGCTCGGCATCGAGACCACCTGCGACGAAACCGCCGCGGCGGTGGTGCGCCGGCGTCAGGGCGGCGTCGGCGAGATATTATCGAATGTGGTGCTCTCGCAGGTCGACGACCATGCGGCCTATGGCGGCGTGGTGCCGGAAATCGCCGCCCGCGCCCATGTCGAGGTACTCGACCGCGTCATCGAGCGCGCGCTGGCGGAAGCCGGTGTCGCCCTGCGCGATCTCGACGGCATCGCCGCCGCGGCCGGACCGGGGCTGATCGGCGGTGTCATCGTCGGGCTCACCACCGCGAAGGCGATCGCGCTGGCCTCCGGCAAGGCGCTGATCGCGGTGAATCACCTGGAAGCCCATGCGTTGACCGCACGCCTCACCGACGGCGTCGGCTTCCCCTATCTGCTGCTGCTGGTCTCCGGCGGCCACACCCAGCTGGTCGCGGTACGCGGCGTCGGCGATTACGAGAAGCTCGGCGGGACCATCGACGACGCCATCGGCGAAGCCTTCGACAAGACCGCCAAGATGCTCGGCCTGCCCTATCCGGGTGGGCCCGCGGTCGAGCGCGCCGCGCAAAGCGGCGATCCCGTGCGCTTCAGCTTCCCGCGCCCGCTCGCCGGGCGGCCGGAGCCGGATTTCTCGCTCTCCGGCCTCAAGACCGCGGTGCGGGTCGAGGCGCTGAAGATCGCGCCGCTGTCCGAAAAGGATGTCGCGGACCTCTGCGCCTCGTTCCAGAGCGCCGTGGTCGACATGATCGCTGACCGGGTACGGCTCGCCCTGCGGATCATGCGCGAGCGCGGCGAGAAGCCGACGGCGCTGGTGCTCGCCGGCGGCGTCGGCGCCAACCAGGCGGTGCGCAAGATATTGCACAAGGTGGCGACCGAGGGCGGCACCCGCCTCGCCGTGCCGCCGCCGGAACTGTGCACCGACAATGGCGCGATGATCGCCTGGGCCGGCGCCGAACGGCTCGCGCTCGGCCGCAAGGATAGTCTCGAATTCGCGCCGCGCGCCCGCTGGCCGCTGGAGGAGACCGCCCCGGTCGACGAAGAGCAGCCGGCCTGATGGCTGCCCCGATCCGCAACGTCGGCGTGATCGGTGCCGGCGCCTGGGGCACCGCGCTCGCCAATGCCGCGGCGCGGGCCGGGCGGACGGTGTTTCTCTGGGCGCGCAATCCCGGTCTCGTCAACGAGATGCGCACGAGCCGCCGCAACGAAGCGCATCTGCCCGGCGTGACGCTCGCCGCCACGGTCCATCCGACCATCGACCTTGCCGAGGCCGCCGCCTGCCAGGCTGTCCTGCTGGTGGTCCCGGCCCAGGCCAGCCGCGACGCCGCGACCCTGCTGGCGACCCATCTGCGTCGCGACACACCGGTCGTCACCTGCGCCAAGGGCATTGAGCGCGGCACGCATCTGTTCATGACGCAGGTGATCGAGGACGCCTGCCCGCAGGCGATACCGGCCGTGCTCTCCGGCCCCAGCTTCGCCGCCGACGTCGCCGCCGGCCTGCCGACCGCGGTGACACTGGCGGCGAGCGACGCCGCACTGGCGGAGTCGCTCGCGAGCGCGCTCGGCTCCGCCTCGTTCCGGCTCTATCACAGCGATGATGTGCGCGGCGTCGAGATCGGCGGCGCGGCCAAGAATGTGCTCGCCATCGCCGCCGGCATCGTCGCCGGGCGCAACCTCGGCGCCAGTGCCGGCGCCGCCCTGGTGGCACGCGGCTTTGCCGAATTGGCGCGGCTGGGACGTGCCTTCGGTGCACGGCCGGAGACGCTGACCGGGCTTTCCGGCCTCGGCGACCTCATCCTCACCGCCTCCACCGCGCAATCGCGCAATTTCGCGCTCGGCCTCGCGCTGGGACGCGGCGAGCCGGCGCCGGCCAGACTGGCCGAGGGCGCCTCGACCGCCGCGGTGCTGGTCGAACTCGCCACGCAACATCATGTGGAAATGCCGATCGCGGCGGCGGTGGACAGCATCATTGCCGGGCGCTGGGATATAGATCAGGCCATCGGCGCGCTGCTGGCGCGCCCGCAAAAGGCGGAGGGGTGAGAATGGCGCATTGGCTCTACAAGTCCGAACCCGTCAAATGGTCCTGGGACATGCAGGTCGCCGCTGGGCCCAAGGGCACGCACTGGGACGGCGTGCGCAACCACCTCGCCAAGCAGCAATTGCTCGCCATGAAGAAGGGCGAGCACGGCTTCTTCTACCATTCGAACGAGGGCAAGGAGATCGTCGGCATCGTCGAGGTGATCAAGGAGGCCTATCCCGATCCCGGCGACGAGAAGGGCGTGTTCGTCATGGTCGACCTCAAGGCGGTGAAGAAGCTGCCGCGCCCGGTGAGCCTCGCCGAGATCAAGAACGAGCCGCGCCTCGCGGAGATGGCACTCCTGAAATATTCCCGCCTCTCGGTGCAGCCGGTCACCGACGCCGAATGGAATATCGTGCTGGAGATGGCGGGCGCCAAGCGCTGAGGCTTCGTTCCCAGACATCAGAACCGCCTCATCCTGAGGTGCCGCCACAGGCGGCCTCGAAGGATGTTCACGCCGAGCATCCTCTGCTTCACCATCCTTCGAGGCTCGGGCTTCGCCCGGGCACCTCAGAGCCTGACTCAAAATTCGACTTATCCGTTGAAGGAACCACCTTTCCACCCCCATCCCCGGACTTGATCCTGGGATCCAGACTTCAACCGGGTGCATGCGGTGGGGCTGGATCCCCGGATCAAGTCCGGGGATGAGGGCCAATTGGAGTTTTCGGTCAGGCTCTCAAGATGAGGTTGTCGGTGAGCAGGACCCTCGGGGCATGGAACCGCAAGGAACCGCGCGCCGTTTCATCTGCAACGGAAATGGCGACGCGAGGACGCCATGTACGTCGCCTTCGAGATTCTCACCGTGCTGATCGTCGCCTGCGCCATGGCCCCGGCGCTCGCCCATGTGCTGGAACTGCCGGGCAAGATGCGGCTCGATGAGCCGCGATACCGCACGGTACAGACCATCTATCATCCCGGCTTCACCATTGCCGGCGCCGCCGAGCCCGCGGGAATCATTGCCACCTTCCTGCTCGTGCTGGCGACCCCACTCGGCTCCACGCGGTTCTGGCTGATTCTCCTCGCGCTCGCCGCGCTCACCTTCATGCAGTTGATCTTCTGGCTGGTGACCCAGCCGGTGAACCGGCACTGGTTGCGGGAGACGCAGCTGAGCGGTTCGGCCAAGCGCTTCTTCGGCACTGAAAGCCACGATGCCGCCGGCGCGGCGGAACCGCACTGGAAGGAGCTTCGCAGCCGCTGGGAGCGCTCGCATCTGATGCGCGCGGCAGCCGCGATGCTCGCCCTCATAGTCCTCACCACGGCCGTCGCGCTTTAGAGCGTACCAGCCGATTGGGCTTGACGGCGGAAGCATTGGTCCCGATCAAGCCGGTCATGCCCACATTGATGTCGGACCCGACCGTCTTCATCCGCACCGAGACGCTGTTGCGGCCGGTGCCGCTGGTGCCGGAAATCACGCTCCACCTCGCTGACGAGGCGCTCCCGATCTGGCAGCGCACCGAGGAGGAACTGGGTGAGATAGGCCTGCCGCCACCCTTCTGGGCCTTTGCCTGGGCCGGCGGGCAGGCGCTCGCCCGCCATGTGCTGGACCAGCCCGAGATCGTCGGGGGCCGCCGCGTGCTGGATTTCGCCTCCGGCTCCGGCCTCGTCGCCATCGCCGCCGCCAAAGCCGGCGCCGCGCGGGTCGAGGCCTGCGACATCGACGGCTTCGCCCACGCCGCGATGCTGCTGAACGCGAAGGCCAACGGCGTCTGCCTGCATGTGCTCACCGACGACATTGTCGGCGAGGATCTCGGCTGGGACGTCGTGCTCGCCGGCGACATCGCCTATGAGCGCGACACTGCGGCGCGGGTATTCGCCTGGCTGGAGGCCCTCGCCGGCCGTGGCGCTGCGGTCTGGATCGGCGATCCCGGCCGCTCCTATCTGCCGCGCGAGCGGCTGGAAAAGGTTGCGGACTATGGCGTGCCGGTCAGCCGCGAGCTGGAGGATGCCGAGATCAAGCGTACCTCGGTCTGGCGTCCTGCCCCGCTTTAGCCGGACGTATGAAAGACCAAAGTCGGCATGGCCGCGCCTTGTCCGCCGTCGGCCACCTCCCCATAATCGCTACACATGAAACGCGGCCGAGTTCGCGAACGGAAGGGAAGAACGCCATGTCCGAGCACAAGATTTACGATGTACCCTCGGTGTGGGCGGCGCGCGCCTTCCTCGATGAGGCCGCCTACCAGGCGAAGTACGACGCCTCGATCCGCGATCCCGACGCCTTCTGGCGTGAGGAAGGCAAGCGCATCGACTGGTTCAGGCCCTATTCCAAGGTGAAGAACACCTCGTTCGCGCCCGGCGCGGTCTCGATCAAATGGTTCGAGGACGGCACCACCAACATCGCCTGGAACTGCATCGACCGGCATCTCGAGGCGCGCGGCAACCAGGTCGCCATCATCTGGGAAGGCGACGATCCCAATGAGTCGCGCCACATCACCTACCAGCAGCTGCACGACGAGGTGTGCCGCTTCGCCAATGTGCTGCGCAACCGCAATGTCGAGAAGGGCGACCGCGTCACCATCTACATGCCGATGATCCCGGAAGCCGCCTATGCCATGCTGGCCTGCGCGCGGCTCGGGGCGGCGCATTCCGTGGTGTTCGGCGGCTTCTCGCCGGACAGCCTCGCCGGGCGCATCCGCGATTGCGGCTCCAAGGTCATCATCACCGCGGACGAAGGCGTGCGCGGCGGCCGCAAGGTACCGCTGAAGGCCAATGTCGACGCCGCCATCGCCAAGGTCGGCGGCGATGTCGACATCGAGCATGTCGTGGTGGTCAAGCGTACCGGCGGCGCGGTGGAGATGAAGCCGGGCCGCGATGTCTGGTATCACGCCGCCGCCGATCTGGTCACCAATGAGTGCCCGGCCGTCGAAGTCCACGCCGAGGACCCGCTCTTCATCCTCTATACATCAGGCTCGACCGGCCTGCCCAAGGGTGTGCTGCACACCACGGGCGGCTACCTGGTCTATGCCTCGATGACCCACCAATACGTCTTCGACTATCATGAAGGCGACATCTACTGGTGCACGGCCGATATCGGCTGGGTCACCGGCCACAGCTACATCGTCTATGGCCCGCTGGCGAACGGCGCTACCACGCTGATGTTCGAGGGCGTGCCGAACTATCCGTCGAACTCCCGCTTCTGGGAGGTGATCGACAAGCACAAGGTCAATATCTTCTACACCGCGCCGACCGCGATCCGCGCGCTCATGCAGGCCGGCGACGAGCCGGTGAAGAAGACCTCGCGCTCTTCGCTGCGGCTGCTCGGGTCGGTCGGCGAGCCGATCAATCCGGAAGCCTGGGAATGGTATCACCGCGTCGTCGGCGAGGATCGGTGCCCGATCGTCGACACCTGGTGGCAGACCGAGACCGGCGGCATCCTCATCACCCCCCTGCCCGGCGCGACCAGGCTGAAGCCCGGCTCGGCGACGCGGCCGTTCTTCGGCGTCGTACCGGAGATCGTCGACGCCGGCGGCGTCGTGCTGGAAGGCCCCTGCGAGGGCAATCTATGCATCGCCGACAGCTGGCCCGGGCAGATGCGCACGGTCTATGGCGACCATGAGCGCTTCATGCAGACCTATTTCTCCGCCTATCCGGGGCACTACTTCACCGGCGACGGCTGCCGGCGCGATGAGGACGGCTATTACTGGATCACTGGCCGGGTCGACGACGTCATCAATGTCTCCGGCCACCGCATGGGCAGCGCGGAGGTGGAGAGCGCCCTGGTCGAGCATCCGAAGGTGTCGGAAGCCGCGGTGGTCGGCTATCCCCACGACATCAAGGGCCAGGGCATCTACGCCTATGTGACCTTGATGGCCGGCGAGGAACCCAGCGAGGAGTTGCGCAAGGAGCTGGTGGTGTGGGTGCGCAAGGAGATCGGCCCGATCGCCTCGCCGGACCTGATCCAGTTCGCCCCCAGCCTGCCCAAGACCCGCTCGGGCAAGATCATGCGCCGCATCCTGCGCAAGATCGCCGAGGACGAGTTCGGCAATCTCGGCGACACCTCGACGCTCGCCGACCCGACCGTGGTCGACGACCTGATCTCCAACCGGCAGAACAAGAAGGCCGCCGGGGTGGCGTGATCATTCAAGAGTGTCATCCCGGACGGCCGCAGGCCGATCCGGGATCGTAGGAAGGTGAAGCACGGGACTTCACGCAATCCCGGCTCTTCGCCCTACGGGCTCCGGCCGGGATGACGACGCGATTGGAAGCGGCAATAGTCAGCCCCGCACCAGATCCCCGAGCAGGCTCGCCGCCACCGAGAGCTTCGACACGGTGAGCCCGGACCCGGCGATCTCGTGCATGGCGTTGCGGGCGCGCTCGACCTCGCTGCCGCGGGCCTCGGCCCACTTCGCCACGCCCTCGACGCCCGGACCGTAATTCGCCAGCACCTCGGAAGTGAGCCGGCGAACCGCTATCTCGAATGAGGCCAGCGCGCGCTCCAGTGCCAGCCGGTCATAATAGTCCGGCGCCGAAATCCCGCGCGCCTGGCCGAGCAGCCGGTCGAGCCGGAAATGCAGGCCGATCGCGAAAAAGGTCTCGGCGGCATCGGGGATCGAGGCGCCGGAGCGGTCGGCGATCATCACGATGTCGGTCGAGTTTTCGATCGCCGGCAGCCGCGCCACGCGGTGCGCCAGATCCTCCGGCACGCCGGCCTGCACCCAGGCGGCGACGCGGGCGTCATGCTGGCTGCGGGTCTCCTCGGCGAGCAGTTCGCGGACCACGCCGTGGAGCACCTCGCCGACCGGCTTGATGCCCGCGGCATAATGCGCGACCAGCGCGTCGAGCCCGGTGCGCAGATCGACATTGCGCAGGAACCACACGGTGCGGTCGAGCACCAGCTTCTGCACCGCGGCGTAGAGCTCGAGTTGCACCGCGCCCGGCACCTTGGTGTCGAGCGCATCGATCTCGGCGCTGAGCTCGGAGAGGTCGAAGCCGTCCCAGGTTGCCGCGAACGCCTTGGCGATGCCGCCGGCTTCCGCCCCGGTCTCGTCGGTGATGCGCGCGGCAAACGCCGGGCCGCCATGATTGATGATGGCATTGGCGAGCCGGGTGGCGATGATGTCGCGCCGCAGCCGGTGCTGCTCGATGCCATCCAGGAACCGCTCTTGAAGCGCGGTCGGGAAATAGGCCGTCAGCTCGCGGGCAAGATAGGGATCGTCCGGAATGTCGGTGTCGGTGAGGTCGGACTGCAGCGTGAGCTTGGCATAGGCCAGCAGCACCGCGAGTTCCGGGCGGCTCAGCCCCTCGCCGCGGCCACGCCGCTCGGCAATCTCGGTGTCGGACGGCAGGAACTCCACCGTCCGGTCGAGCAGGCCGCGCGCCTCCAGCGCCTGCATCAGGCGCTGATGGAAGCCGAGTTCGTCATGCGCCTGCCGCTCGGCGAGCGAGAGCGCCAGCGTCTGCAGATAGTTGTTGCGCAGCACGAGGTCTGCGACCTCGTCGGTCATGCTGGCGAGGAAGCTGGCGCGGGCCGGCGCATCGAGCCGCCCGTCGCGCACCGCCGGCACCAGCGCGATCTTGATGTTGACCTCGACGTCCGAGGTGTTCACGCCGGCCGAATTGTCGATGGCGTCGGTGTTGAGCCGCACACCACGACGCGCCGCCTCGATGCGCCCGCGCTGGGTGACACCAAGATTGGCGCCCTCGCCGATCACCTTCGCACGAACGTCCGAGCCGGTGATGCGGATGGCGTCGTTGGCACGGTCGCCGGCCTGCGCGTCGGTCTCGTTCGACGATCGGATATAGGTGCCGATGCCGCCGAACCAGAGCAGGTCGACCGGCGCCTTGAGGATGGCGCTCATCAATTCGGCCGGTGACGCCGCCGCCTTGTCGAAGCCGAGCGCGGCGCGGATCTGCGGGGACAGCGGGATGCTCTTGGAGGCGCGCGGGAAGACGCCGCCACCTTCCGAGATCAGCGACTTGTCATAGTCCTGCCAGGAGGAGCGCGGCAGCGCGAACAGCCGCTGGCGCTCGGCCAGCGAGGCCACCGGATCCGGGTTCGGATCAAGGAAGATGTCGCGATGGTCGAAGGCGGCGAACAGCCGGATGGTGTTCTCCAGCATCATGCCGTTGCCGAACACGTCGCCCGACATGTCGCCGACGCCGACAACGCTGAACGGCGCGGTACGGATATCGACATCCATCTCGCGGAAGTGCCTGCGCACCGCTTCCCAGGCGCCACGGGCGGTGATGCCCATCGCCTTGTGGTCGTAGCCGACCGAGCCGCCGGAGGCGAAGGCGTCGCCGAGCCAGAAGCCGCGGGCTTCCGACAGGCCATTGGCGATATCGGAGAAGGTCGCGGTGCCCTTGTCGGCGGCGACGACGAGATAGGGATCGTCCTCGTCGTGGCGCACCGTGGCAGCCGGATGCACGATCTCGCCGCCCTCGATATTGTCGGTGACGTCCTGCAGGCTGCCGACGAACAGCTTGTAGGCGGCGATGCCCTCATTCTGGATCGCCTCGCGCGGCCCGGCGGGAAGCTGCTTCGGCACGAAGCCGCCCTTGGCGCCGACCGGCACGATGACGGCGTTCTTCACCTGCTGCGCCTTGACCAGGCCCAGCACCTCGGTGCGGAAATCCTGCGGGCGGTCGGACCAGCGCAGGCCGCCGCGCGCGACGCGGCCGAAGCGCAGATGCACGCCCTCGACCCGCGGCGAATGCACGAAGATCTCGAACAGCGGGCGCGGCAGCGGCAGGCCCTCGACCTTGCCGCTGGCGAACTTCACCGCGATGGTCGAGCGCGGCTTATCATTGGTGTCGGTCTGGTAGAAGCTGGTGCGGATCGCCGCCTCGATGAGGTTGGCGAACAGCCGCAATATGCGGTCCTCGTCGAGGCTGGCAACCTCGGTGAGCGCCGCCTCGATACGGGCCTTGACCTCGGCCTCGCGCTCGGCGCGGCCGGCTTCGCCTGCCGGGTCGAAGCGCGCGGTGAACAGCGCGACCAGGTCGGCGGCGATCTTGGGATGAGCGTTCAGCGTCGCCCACAGATAGTCCTGGCTGAAGGGCGTGCCGACCTGGCGCAGATAGCGCGCGAAGGTACGGACCAGCGCGATCTCGCGCCATTGCAGGCCGGCATTCAGCACCAGAGCGTTGAAGCCGTCGCTCTCGGTGGCGCCGGAGAGCACTGCCATGAGGCAGGCATGCAGCCGTGTCTCCAGGGCGTCGAGCGCGATCGCCCCGCCGCCGCGCCGCGCCAGCACCATGTCATGGACAAAGGCGGTCTCGGTGCCTTCCGGACGCACCGTGAAGGTGCGCTCGTCGACCACGGTGAAGCCCATGGCTTCGAGTTGCGGCACGCGCTCGGAGAGCGGGCGCGGTTTGGCGTGGCTCAACACCTTCAGCCCGACCCGGGTACGGTTCGGCCCCTGCTCGCCCTCGGCGGCATGGAAATGCGCGCGGATGGGGTGCTTGGGACTGAGCCGCTCGATCAGGCGCAGGTCCGCGAGCGCGTCCTGCGGCGCATAGCCGGCCTGGTAGCCAGCGGGGAACGCCCCGGCATAGCGGGCGTGCAGCGCATTGGCCCGCTCCGCCGGATAGACCAGCGCCAGGGCCTCGGTGAAGCCGTCGTCCCAGGTGCGGACGATGGCGGAGACGGCATCTTCCAGCTCGTTGCGGTCGGGGCTCAGCGCCTCCTCGCGCACCCGCTCGATGATGAAGTGCACGCGGGTCAGCGGGCCATCGAGGAAGAGCGGGCGGAACTCGGCGACGCGGCCGCCGAACGCCCGCGCCAGATAGGCGCCGACCCGCTCGCGCGCCTCGCTGTCGTAGCGGTCGCGCGGGATATAGGCGAGCACCGAAACGAAGCGGTCGAAGCGCTCGCGCCGCGCCAGCACACGCACGCGCGGCCGTTCCTCGAGCTGCATGATGGCGAGCGCGAACTGGAACAGCTCATCATCGTCGATCTGGAACAGGTCGTCGCGCGGATAGCTGTCGAGCACATTGACCAGCGCCTTGCCGGAATGGCTGGCGGGGTCGAAGCCGGCACGCGCCAGCACCCGGCGCGCCTTGCGGCGCAGGTACGGAATGGCGCTGCTCGGGCTGGTATAGGCCATGGAGGTGAACAGGCCGGCGATGCGCAGTTCGCCCACCAGTTCGCCCTTGTCGTCGAAGCGCTTGAGGCTGACGACGTCCATCCACACCCGGCGATGCACGCGGGAGACGACATTGGACTTGGAGACGATCAGCAGCACCGGCTCGCGCAGGAAGGCGGCGAGGCGTGGGCCGGTGGTCATCGGCTCGCCGGCGCGGCGGAACAGCCGCAGCGATGGGTCGCGCAGCAGGCCAAGGCCGGTCTCGTCGACCGCATTGATCTCCGGGCCTTCCGGCTTGTTGTCGATCTCATAGTCGCGGCAGCCGAGGAAGGTGAACTGCCCGGCCAGCAGCCATTCGACGAAGGCGGTCGCCTCCGCGATCTCGTCTTCGGGGAGCGGCGGCGGGTTGGCGCGCATGTCGGCCAGCGCCGCCTGCACCCGGGCCAGCATCGGCTTCCAGTCGTCGACGGTGACGCGCACGTCGCCGAGCATGTCCTTCAGCGCGGTCGCCAGCGCCTCGCAGCGCTCATCGGCGATGCGGTCGACATGCAGATGGATCAGGCTCTCGCGCCGGCCGCGGGCTTCCGCGTCCGGGACCGAGGGCGCACCGAGCAGGTGGCCCGAGGCATCGCGCTCCACGGCGAGGATCGGATGGGCGACGAGGCGCACGCGCACGCCTTGCGCGGTCAGTTCGTCCATCACCGAATCCAGGAGGAACGGCATGTCGTCATTGACGATATCGACGACGGTGATGGCCGCCAGCCGGTCGCCCTCCTTGATGCTTGCCGGCGAGGCGACGCGGATATCGGGCGCGCCCGGTCGGCGCTGGGCGAGGTGCGCATAGCTGTCGCGCGCGAGGCCGGCGAGTTCGTGGGCGTTGTAGACGAGGATGTCCTCGGCGGCGGTACGCCCGAACAGCGCTGGCACAAAGCTGGAGGGCACATCGCCGTCCGTCGCCTTCAGGATCAGCGCAGCCTGCTCGACCAGCGTACGCGCGGCGCGCTCCTCGTCACTCGCAAGGAACCCTTCGATGCCCATGGACGTCCTCCTTCGGCTGCGCTCGCGTTCACGCGGGTTTTATGCGCGGGTTTCGCCGAAGGAAGCACTTACGCCGGACGTTTCTGTGACGGTATTTGCATAAACAGCAATCAACAGCACGAAATTTGCGCAGAATTTGCGGTAGTCAGTGCCGGAAGTGGCGGATGCCGGTGAACACCATGGCGACATTGGCCTCGTCGGCGGCGGCGATCACCTCGTCGTCGCGGATCGAGCCGCCCGGCTGGATCACCGCGGTCGCCCCGGCGTCGATCGCCGCCCGCAGCCCGTCGGCGAATGGGAAGAAGGCATCGGAGGCGACGACGCAGCCGCGCGTCAGAACATCCGTCTGGCCGGCGGCTTCGGCGGTCTCCACCATCTTCAGCGCGGCGATGCGGGCGGAATCCACCCGGCTCATCTGGCCGGCGCCGATGCCGATGGTGGCGAGGCCGCGCGCATAGACGATGGCGTTCGACTTGACGTGCTTGGCGACGCGGAAGGCGAAGCGCAAATCCGCCAGTTCCGCCATGGTCGGCGAGCGCTTGGTGACGACCTTCAACTCCATGTCGTCGACCACGGCATTGTCGCGGGTCTGCACCAGCAGGCCGCCGGCGACCGATTTCATGCCAAGGCCCGGCGCGCGCGGATTGGGCAGCCCGCCGGTGACCAGCAAACGCAGGCTCTTCTTGGCGGCGACGATGGCGGCCGCCTCGTCGGTGGCGGCGGGGGCGACGATCACTTCAGTGAAGATCTCGACGATGGCCCGCGCGGCTTCCACGTCGAGCGTGCGGTTCAGCGCCACGATGCCGCCGAACGCCGAGGTCGGATCGCAGGCCAGTGCCTTGCGATAGGCGGCTTCCAGCGTCTCGCCTTCGGCGACGCCGCACGGATTGGCATGCTTGACGATGACCACCGCGGCGGCGCGCTCGGGATCGAACTCGGCCACCGCCTCGAAGGCGGCGTCGGTGTCGTTGAGATTGTTGTAGGAGAGCGCCTTGCCCTGCAGCTGGTGGGCGCTGGCGACGCCGGGGCGGGAATCGCCGCCGAGATAGAAGGCGGCATCCTGGTGCGGATTCTCGCCGTAGCGCAGCGACTGCGAGAGCTTGCCGCCGAACACCCGGCCGGCCGGCGCGATCTCGCCGGTGACGGTGGCGAACCAGTCGGAGATGACGGCGTCATAGGCGGCGGTGCGGGCGAAGGCGACCTGGGCGAGGCGGCGGCGGGTGTCGCGCGTGGTACCGCCCTGCTCCTCGAACTCCTCGGCCACCGCGTCATAGTCGGCGGGGTCGACGATGACGGCGACGTCCTCGTGGTTCTTCGCCGCGGCGCGGATCATGGCCGGCCCGCCGACATCGATATTCTCGATGCATTCCTCGAGCGTGCCTTCCTTCGCCACCGTCGCCTCGAACGGATAGAGGTTCACCACCACGAGGTCGATGGGCTTTATGCCGTGCTCGGACATCGCTGCCTGGTGGTCGCTATCGGCGCGCACCGCAAGGATGCCGCCATGGATGCGCGGATGCAGCGTCTTCACCCGCCCGTCCATCATCTCCGGCGAGCCGGTCACCTCGGAGACGTCGGTCACCGGCAGTCCGGCCTCGGCGATCGCGCGAGCGGTGCCGCCGGTGGAGACCAGTTCGACACCCTTGGCGGCGAGCCTTTGGGCGAAGGCGACGAGCCCGGTCTTGTCGGAGACCGAGAGCAGAGCGCGGGAAATGGGACGGACATCGGTCGACATGGCGGCAGCACGGCTTGTGGCGGGAGAGCCGCGACTAACACGGATGGCGGCCGGCGTGAACCGTCGCCCGTACTAGTTTCCCAACCCCAGCGGCGTCATCCCGGCCGGAGGCGTAGCCGCACGGCCGGGATCGTAGGCAGGTGAAGAACGTTTTCGCGATCCCGGATCGGCCTGCCGGCCGTCCGGGATGACCACAACCCACAGGTTAGATATGCGGCAGCTTCGGCTCATCCGCGCGGATGAAGGTCCAGACCACGCGGGGCTGATAGCGCCCGCTCCCCGTGATCACGATCTGCGCGCTGCGGCGCGGGCCGCCATTGGCGGCGAGATAGACGCTCTCCTCGATATCCACCGCCACATTGGGCGCGGTGAAGATCCATTTCTCGCCGGTGGGCAGTGCGATCAGCACGGTATGGCCGTCGGCCAGCCGGTTCGCCGCGACCGAAGGGTGCAGATGGAAGCGCACCGCGTAATTGTCGGCCTCGTTGCCGGTGAATTCCTCGCCATGGGCGACGCGGAACATGTCCTCGCCGTCGAGGCGGGTGCCGTCCGGCGCGAGGCGCCAGGAGCGCTGGTGCACCACGCCGAGGCGCTTGGCGTAGCCGTCATGCGTCGCCCGCACGATCTGCGCGCCGTCGCGCTGCTTGCGCTCGACCTGCACCTCGCCCGGTCCTTCGAGGATCGGCGTGCCGCACAGCCGCATCATCGCACCGCCGCCGACGAAACGGCAGGAGGAAGTGCCTTCAAGGGTCGCGGTCGATTGCGCCGCGGTCTGCCGCGCCGCCGGCAGCCACGCCTCGCGGCTGATCGCCGGCATGCCGCAATTGACCACGATGCGGTTGCGGCCCGAGGAGAATTCGAAGGAAAGGCAGCCGGCATGGGCGTCATGGCTGATGGCGATCGGCGGCGGCCGGCCGGTATCGGCGATGACGACGCTGCCCGCGGCCTCGATGCGCTGATAGCCCGAATGCGGCGCGTTGGAGACTGGGGTACCGCGCGCATCGTCATAAGCCAGCACGGTGGCGAGCGAATCTGCCGGCGTCGGCCCCATGCCGTTGAAATGTGCGAACGCGCCGTCGCCGTGCCGGAAGAAGCGCAGCATCGGCATCATGCGGTCGATGGCGTTGATCAGCGCAGGCGGCGGCGGCAAATTGCGCGCATGGAAGGCCTGGCGGATCGGCAGCAGGTCCAGCAGCAATTCGATCAGCACGCCGGGATTGCGGCTGACATGCCCGCCATCGGGCAGGATCTGGCGATCGAGCTCTTCGGCCAGCCGCCTTGTGGCGGTGCGCAGCAGCCGCGCCTGGTCGGCCATGCACAGCGCCGCCAGGCACAGCGTCATGGTCGCGAGCAGGCGGGTATAGCCCTCCTGGGTGTCCGGCTCGATGTTCTTGAGATAGCGCACCTGCTTTGTCAGGCTGCGCATGAAGCGGCGATAGAAGGTCTGGTCGGCGTCCTGCAGGATCAGCGGCGATTGCGTCAGCCAGCTGATGATCCGCCGCGCCGCGACTTCCGGCTCGGCGCCGATCGGATCGCGCCGGCCGCGCAGCATGATCCAGTCGTTCACCAGCGCCCGCGCATTGGCCCGCGCCAGCGCGGTGCCGGCGGCGCGCAGATGGCGCAGCCAGGCAAAGGATAGCAGCGCCTCGCCCCATTCGCGCGAGGGATGCGGGATCTCGAACGGCGAGCGGCCATCCGTGCTCGCCACCTTGCCGGCGAAGGCGAAGCGGCCGGAATAGATCTCGCCGGCCCGCGTGGCGTCGCCGGTACGCATGTCCTGCGGCGCGATGAGCAGCCGCGAGGGCACCGGGATGGTGGCGATTCGCCATGGCAAAGACGGCTTGCCCATGGCGCGTGCGCGCACCATGCGCCAGCCGAAACCGGTGACGAACCACGCCAACCGGGCACGCTCCGCATAAATGTCGCGGGACGACATGTCCGTGTCCTCTACCGCTCGCGGACTCGTCGTCCGCCCCCGATGGAACAGCTTAGTCGTGCAACAGTCTCCGGCAACTGCATTGAACCGCTATCAACATGCATGATTCACGCCTTGCGGCCAAATTCACGCTTTACGCAACCGTGCCGCGAAGAATCCGTCGAGCCCGGACTGCCGAGGATCCGGGTCCGGCAGGTGCACCGGCAAAGTGCGCAGGAAGCCCGCCGGAGTCAGCCACTCGGCGGCGATGCCGTCCTCACCTGGGCCAATCGATTCGATCCGGTAGTCGGGCCGATTCGCCAGCAGCCGCTCGACCTGGCGCTCGCCTTCCTCCAGCTCCAGCGAGCAGGTCGAATAGACCAGCAGCCCGCCCGGCTTCACCAGATCCGCGGCGCGATCGATGAGGCGCGCCTGCAGGCTGACGAGGCTGGCAATGTCCGCCGGCCGCTTGGTCCAGGCCACGTCTGGATGGCGGCGGATGGTGCCGGTGGCGGAACAGGGCGCATCCAGCAGCACGGCATCGAACTGCTCATATTGCCGCATCGGCCGCCATTGCGTCGCGTCCGCCTCGACGATGGCCGCCTCGAGGCCAAGCCGTGCGAGGTTCTGCTTGAGCCGCTTCAGGCGCGGACCGGAGCGGTCCACCGCGGTGACCTCGGCGCCACTGGCTGCCAATTGCGCGGTCTTGCCGCCGGGCGCGGCGCACAGGTCGGCGATGCGCATGCCTGGCGCGGCACCGATGAGCCGCGCGGGAATAGCCGCGGCGGCGTCCTGCACCCACCAGGCGCCTTCAGTGAAGCCCGGCAGCGCGGTGACATTGCCGGCCTCGGTGAGGCGGATCGAGCCGGTCGGCAGCAGCCGGCCGCCGAGCTTTTCCGCCCAGAGGGCCGGATCGGCCTTCGCGGTAATGTCGAGCGGCGCTTCGACGCGCGAGGCCATCGCGATCTCCCGCGCCAGCGCGCCGCCATAGGCCGCGCTCCAGCCGTCGCGCAGCCATTCCGGCACGTCGAGATAGGGATCGAGCGCATCAAGGCCCTTGGTGCCCTCGCGCACCAGCCGGCGCAGCACGGCATTGACGAGGCCCTTGAAGCCGGCGGTCGCCGGCGCTTCCCCGGCCAGCGCGACCGTGGTGTCGACAGCGGCATGGTCCGGCACGTCCATCAGCGCGATCTGCGCGGCGCCGACGAAGAGCAGCGTGTCGACCCGCGCGGCGCTGGCCGGCAGCGGCTTCTCCAGCAGGGAGCGCACCAGTGCCCGCAGCGTGCCGAGCCGGCGCAGCACCGTCGAGGCGATCATGCGGGCGAGTGCGCGGTCGCGATCCTCGAGGCCGCGCGTCAGCCGCTCCATCGCCTCTTCCAGCGGGCGGCCATTGGCCAGCACGGCGTCGATCGCGTCCGCCGCGGCGCGGCGGGCGGCGAGTCCTTGAGCGTCGGTCTGTGGTGATTCTCCCATAATGGTCGAACTAGAGCCCTTTCCGTCCGGATGGAACCCATCCGGACGATAAGAAAGTGCACGAGCTTAAGGCCGAGCATGTTCTGATCGCAAAAGTCATTCAACTTTTGCGGAACATGCTGCGCTTGTCGTGGGGAACACAACCGCGGGTCGGGGCTTGTGAAACGGCGTGGGATTGGTTCCTATCGCCCCCTCAACGCCCACCCGCGCGCAAGCGCGCAAGACCAGACGACGAAGGTTTCATGGCCAATAACGTCCTGATCGCCGATATCGGCGGCACCTCCTCCCGCCTCGCCCTTGTCGGCGCCGACGGCGTTCCGCACGAGGTGCGCATCCATCGCAATGACGAGTTCGCCGGCTTCGAGCAGTTGCTCGCGCACGATCTCGCTGAGCGCGGGGCGACCGTGGTGGCCGCGGCGCTCGCCATCGCCGGCCCCAGCGAGGACGATCATGTGAAGCTGACCAATCGCGACTGGTCGCTGTCCAAGATTGCGATGCGCGAGAAGTTCGGCTGGCAGGACTTCGTGGTGGTGAACGATTTCGAGGCACTGGCCTACGGAGTGCCGGCGCTCGGCTCTGCGGACCTGCTTGGCGTGGGCGGCGGTCACGCCGCCGAAGGCGCGCCGATGCTGGTATGCGGGCCGGGCACCGGCTTCGGCGTAGCCGGCCTCGTCCGCTCCGGCGGCGAGTTGATCGTCGTCAGGGGCGAAGGTGGCCATTGCCGGCTGGGCGCCACCAATGCGCAGGAGGCTCGCCTGCTCGCCCATCTGGTACGCGCCCTCGGCCCGGTGGTGGTGGAGCACGCGCTCTCCGGCTCCGGCCTCGCCCGCATCCACACCGTGCTCAGCGGCGACCGGCTGGCGCCGGAGGCGGTGATCGCCGCCGCTCTGGCCGGCGAGGAGACCGCTGTCGAGACCTGCCAGATCTTCCTGCGGCTGTTCGGCCGGATCGCCGGCGACCTGGCGCTGACCTTCGATGCGCGCGGCGGCGTCTTTCTCGCCGGCGGGGTGGCGACCGGTCTCGCGCCGCTCTTCACCGCTTCGCCGTTCCGCGAGGCGTTCGAGGAACACCCGCCCTTCGGCCCACGCCTGATGGCAACGCCGGTGCAACTCATCATCCATCCGACGCCCGGCCTGATCGGCATCGGCCAGGTGGCGGCGAAGATCAGCCAGCGGCTAGCTTCGTAAATTCCGCGTCGTCGGCCGCGGCCTCGACGGTCGCGGCATCGAGGCCGAGCGCGTCCAGTGTCGCGTGGAAATGGCTCGGCAGCGGCGCGCGCACGTCGAGCGGCGGCTTCCTGCCTTGCGGCAGCACCACGCGGCGCGAATGCAGATGCAACCGCAGCCCGCCCGGCAGGCGCGAGGCGCCGCCATAGATCTGGTCGCCGAGGATCGGGTGGCCGATGGCGTCGAGATGCACGCGCAACTGGTGGGTGCGCCCGGTGAGCGGCGACAGCGCCACCACGGCGAGCCCGTCCCCGGCGCCGATCAGCCGCCATTCGCTGATCGCCTGCTGTCCCTTGGGATCCACCGCCATCCACCAGCCGCGATGCGGCGAGCGCTTGGCGAGCCTGAGCTCGATGCGCCCCGACGTCTCCTTGGGCACGCCGCGCACCACCGCCACATAGGTCTTGCCGACCGTGCCATTGGCGAAGGCCTTGCCGAGCTCGGCCAGCGCCTTGCGATGGCGTCCCAACACCAGGCAGCCCGAGGTGTCCTTGTCGAGCCGGTGCGCCAGTTCCGGCGCATGGGGCAGGCCGAATTGCAGCTCGGCGAGATGGTCGGCCAATGTTACGCCGCCCTTCGGCCCCTTGTGCACCGGCAGGCCGTAGGGCTTGTCGATGACCAGCACCATCCCGTCGCGGTGCAGGATGCGGGCGGCGATGTCGATGGGATCAGCGGGAGAGTTCATCGCCCGGTCACATCACAAAGCGTGGGCGGCGTCGAGCCTGATGCCTACAGCTTTGGATTCTCCGTGACCGAGGCACCTTTGCGCCACCTCCGCGTTAACGGCCATGTGCGTCATTCCTCAGGGAGGCTTTGATGGATACCAGGACGGAGATCATCGACCTCGAAAAGCGCTTCTGGCAGACCATGATCGACCGCGATGTCGATACCGCCGTCGGCCTCATGGCGGACACCTGCATCGTCACCGGCGCGCAAGGCGTCGCCAGCATCGACAAAGCGACCTTCGCCCGGATGATGAAGGGCGGCAAATGGGATCTGCATGCTTTCTGGTTCGACGAAATACAGGTTGCCTCGCCCTCACCGGACGTCGCCATCATCGGCTACAAGGTTCGGGAGAAGCTGACGGTGGACGGCCAGAAGCTCACCATGGAGGCCGCCGACGCCTCGACCTGGGTCCGTCATGACGGCAAGTGGCTGTGCACGCTGCACACCGAATCGGTGCTCGGCGACCCCTTCGGCCGCGACCGCAAGGCGGCTTAGGTCTCCGGAGGGCCCTATGCGCCCTCATCCCCGGGCTTGACCCGGGGATGCGGGTCTATTGATCAGCTCTTCCGCAGTTCTTCCTGCACATCGAGCGTGCTGCGCACGCCGATATCGTCGAAATGCTCCTCGATGAACCGGTCGGCCGCCTCGCGCCCGATGTCGCGCAGAAACTGCAGGAACTCCCATTCCGCATTCATCTTGGTCGAGGCGTCGAGCGCGATCAGCTTCTCGGCACCGTCGATGCGGTGCAGGCGCAGATCGCGGTAGCCGGCCATGCCGTCGCCCTTGCGGTCGAGATTGCCCTGGCCGAGCAGGCGGGTCACGAATTCCGCAGCACGCAGCTGGGCGAGCAGCGAGGCGTTGAAGGTGATTTCGTTCAGCCGGTCCTGGATGTCGCGCGCGGTGCGCGGCGTCTCGCGGCGGATGATCGGGTTGATCTGAACCAGTAATATGTCGTCGGTCTTCACCGCATTGTAGAATGGGAACATGGCGGGGTTGCCCATATAGCCGCCGTCCCAATAGGGCACGCCGTCGATCTCGACCGCCTGGAACATGAAGGGCAGGCAGGCCGAGGCCATGATCGCCGCGGGGGTGAGCTGGTGCTTCGAGAAGATGCGCACCTTGCCGGTATGCACATTGGTGGCGCTGACGAAGACATGCACATGGGCGCAGGACTGCACCGCGTCGAAATCGACATGCTCGGCGATCAGATCCATCAGCGGATTGATGTTGAGCGGGTTGAAATCGTACGGCGACAGGAACCGGCTCGCCATGTCGAAGGCGATATAGGCCGGGTTGGCGTTCAGCGACCACTGCCCCATCAGCCGATCGAGCAGCGTGCGCTGCAACGGGCTGGCGCGGCCGGCGCGGGAGACGTCGCGCCAATAGCCGGCGAGCGCGGCGCGCGCGCCTTCATTGCCGCCATGAGCGAGGCCTGAGGCCAGCACCGCCGCATTCATGGCGCCGGCGCTGGTGCCGGATATCCCCTCGATCTCGATGCGGCCGTCTTCCAGCAGCCGGTCGAGCACGCCCCAGGTGAAGGCGCCATGTGCGCCGCCACCCTGGAGCGCCAGATTGAGCGGCTTCAGCTTGGGCGAGACCGGCGCCGGGGCCTTGGTCTTGACTGCTTCTTCGCCGACCGGGCCGTGGACCGAGATGGCGCTGGCGACGGTCTCGACCTTGGACTCAGCGGCGGCCTGCTCCACCGCCGCAGGCTTGCTCGCGGCGGACTTTTTCGGAGCCGGCGGCTTGGCCGCTGGAGCCTTGGGCGCCATCGTCTCGTCGACAATCGTCTTGGCCGCGGTCGTCTTGGACAAGGTCGTGTTGGTCCCGGTCGTCTTGGCCGCGATCGTCTTGGCCCCGGTCGCCTTGGGCGCAGCCCTCTTGGCCGCAGCCACCTTGGCGGCGGGTTCCGGCGCCACCGGTTGCTGCGCGGCCGCCTTCTCGACCGCCGGCTTGCTGGCGGCGGCCCGGGCCGTAATGCGGCGTCCCCGCACCACCGGCCGTCCCCGCTTCGGCTTCCCGGTCTCCGCCATTATTCAGCGACCCAGCCGCCGTCGATCTGCTGCATCGAGCCGGTGATCGACCGTGCCGCGTCCGACGCGAGGAACACGGCAAGCGCCGCGACTTCCTCTACCGTGATGAACTCCTTGGTCGGCTGCGCCGCCAGGATCACGTCGTGCTTCACCTGCTCCTCGGTCATGCCGCGGGCCTTGGCGGTGTCGGGAATCTGCTTCTCCACCAGCGGCGTCCACACATAGCCGGGGCAGATGGCGTTGCAGGTGATGCCGAAGGTGGCGGTCTCCAGCGCCACCGTCTTGGTGAGCCCGGCGATGCCGTGCTTGGCCGCGACATAGGCGGATTTGAACGGCGAGGCGACAAGGGCGTGCGCCGAGGCGGTGTTGATGATGCGCCCCCATTTGCGCGCCTTCATGCCGGGCACGGCGGCGCGGGTGGCATGGAAGGCGGCCGAGAGGTTGAGCGCGATGATGAGGTCCCATTTGTCGGCCGGGAATTCTTCGATCGGCGCGACATGCTGCACGCCGGCATTGTTCACCAGCACGTCGACCGAGCCGAACGTGTCCTCGGCGAACTTGATGAGCGCCGCACACTCGGAGCCCTTGGTCAGGTCGGCCGCGTTATAGGCCACCTTCACGCCATGCTCGGCCTCGATGCCGGCACGCAGCTTCTCGATCTCGCCGGCATCGCCGAAACCGTTGAGCACGATGTTGCACCCTTCCCCCGCAAGCCCCTTGGCGATGGCGAGGCCGATGCCGCTGGTCGATCCGGTGACGACGGCGGTCTTTCCCTTCAGCATGCGCTTCTCCTCGAGGTGGAACGGTGGGCAACGGGACGTGAGGTAGAGAACGTTGCGGACGCCGGCGGGCCTGCCCATATCGGCGCTGCGACGTGGAATGTCGCGACGCAATACGGTATCACGCTCTCGTCCGCTGCAAAGATGCCGGCAAGGAAAGAACCGGGTCATAAGCCGGTCAAGGTTTCCTGATCCATATGGCTCGACTACGATGATGCCATGACGCCATTAGACACCGCACGTCCGGAGACGATCGGGCACGACCACGATCACGGCGCTTGCGTCAGCGACGCGCTGGCGCGGGCCGAGGCGTGCTGCGATGTCCGCGGCGTACGGCTCACTCCGCTGCGCCGCCGGGTGCTGGAGACGCTGGCCGACAGCCATGTGCCGCTCGGCGCCTATGAGCTGGTGGACCGGCTCGGCAGCTCCGGCGAGAAGCCGCCGCCGATGTCGGTCTATCGCGCGCTGGATTTCCTGGTGGCGGAGGGCCTCGCCCACCGCATCGAGAGCCGCAACGCCTATCTCGCCTGCGGGCGCGCGCATGGCAGCGAGGACGTCATCGTCTTCCTGATCTGCGAGCGCTGCGGCCAGGCTGCCGAGGTCGCCTCGCACGCGGTCGGCCGCGACCTCGCCTGGGCGACCCGCGCCGCCGGCTTCACGCCGCGCACCCCGGTGATCGAGATCGCCGGCACCTGTTCACGGTGCCAGGCCGGTGCCGTTACTGATCCTTCGCGCGGTGCCGGTTGACCGCGCGCCTCGCCACGCCTACTCCGTCCGCGCCTCATTGTGAGATGTCCGTATGAACGCTGTCGTCGCCCCCGAGCTTGAAGCCGCCGGACCAGCGGACCGGCGCCGGACCGTGCCGGTGATGGTCGGCAACATTGCGGTCGGCGGCGGCGCCCCGGTCGTGGTGCAGTCCATGACCAACACCGACACCGCCGATGTCGAGGCCACGGTGCGCCAGACCGCGGCGCTCGCCCGCGCCGGTTCGGAACTGGTGCGGCTGACGGTCGACCGCACCGAATCTGCCGCGGCGATCCCGCATATCAAGGAGAAGCTGCTGAAGATGGGGCTCGATGTCCCGATCGTCGGCGACTTCCACTATAATGGCCATATCCTGCTGGCCGAGCATCCGGACTGCGCCGCCGCGCTCGACAAATACCGCATCAATCCCGGCAATGTCGGCTTCGGCGAGAAGCGCGACCGGCACTTCACCACCATCGTCGAGCTGGCGCTGAAGCACGACAAGCCGGTGCGCATCGGCGCGAACTGGGGTTCGCTCGACGACGACATGCTCACCCGGCTGATGGACGAGAACGCCGCGCTGCCGCGTCCGGCGGACGCCCGCGCCGTCACCCGCGAGGCGCTGATCCGCTCGGCGCTGCTCTCCGCGGCGCTGGCCGAGGAGATCGGCATGGCACGGGAGAGGATCATCCTCTCCGCCAAGGTGTCGGCGGTACAGGACCTGATCACCGTCTATTCCGAGTTGGCCCGCCGCGCCGACTATGCGTTGCATCTCGGCCTGACCGAAGCCGGCATGGGCTCGAAGGGCATCGTCGCCTCCACCGCGGCGATGGGCGTGCTGCTGCAGCAGGGCATCGGCGACACCATCCGCGTCTCGCTGACCCCGGAGCCCGGCGGCGACCGCACCCGCGAGGTGACGGTGGCGCAGGAGATGCTGCAGACCATGGGCCTGCGCACCTTCGTGCCGCTGGTCGCCGCCTGCCCCGGCTGCGGCCGCACCACCTCCACCACCTTCCAGGAACTGGCCTTCGAGGTGCAGGACTTCATCCGCACCAGCATGCCGGAATGGAAGCGGCATTATCCCGGCGTCGAGGCTTTGAACGTCGCGGTGATGGGCTGCATCGTCAACGGCCCCGGCGAGAGCAAGCATGCCGATATCGGCATCTCGCTGCCCGGCACCGGCGAGTTCCCGACCGCGCCGGTCTATATCGACGGCAAGAAGGCGATGACGCTGCGCGGCCCGACGCTGCGCGAGGATTTCAAGAAGATCGTCACGGACTATGTCGCACGCCGCTACGGCGTGGTGCGGGCCGGGGCGGCGGAGTAGGCAAGCCCCTTCTGCTTCATCATCCTTCGAGGCCCGGCTTTGCCGGGCACCTCAGGATGACGTTGCTGTTAACGGAACCACGTCATCGTGAGGTGCGAGCCTGCTCGGGTCTTGTCCTTGGCAAGCCAAAAGAAAGAATCCCGAGCCTCGAAGGATGCCCACGCAGTGCAGCGCTGACTACCTGCCCCCTTGCCCCACCGTTGCCTCCCCACCACTTTCAGCGTAAAAGCGCGCCCTCCCGCGCCTGTGCAGGGCCGGGCGTCTGTCTGATCCGGAGAATATGATGGGCTACAAGGTCGCCGTCGTCGGCGCCACTGGCAATGTGGGCCGCGAAATGCTCGACATCCTCGCCGAACGGGGCTTCCCCGCGGACGAGGTCATTGCTCTCGCCTCGCGCCGCTCGGTCGGCACCGAGGTCTCTTTCGGTGACAAGACGCTCAAAGTCAAAGCCCTGGAAAACTACGACTTCTCCGACACCGACATCTGCCTGATGTCGGCCGGCGGCGATGTGTCGAAGCAGTGGTCGCCGAAGATCGGCGCCCAGGGCTGCGTGGTGATCGATAATTCCTCGGCCTTCCGCTACGATTCCGACGTTCCGCTGGTCGTGCCGGAAGTGAATGCCGACGCGGTGAAGGGCTTCACCAAGAAGAACATCATTGCCAACCCGAACTGCTCGACCGCGCAGCTCGTCGTCGCGCTGAAGCCGCTGCACGATCTGGCGACCATCAAGCGTGTCGTGGTCTCGACCTACCAGTCCGTCTCCGGCGCCGGCAAGGACGCCATGGACGAACTGTTCACCCAGACCCGCGCCGTGTTCGTCTCGGACCCGGTGGAGGCCAAGAAGTTCCCGAAGCGCATCGCCTTCAACGTCATCCCCCACATCGACGTCTTCATGGAAGACGGCTTCACCAAGGAAGAGTGGAAGATGATGGCGGAGACCAAGAAGATCCTCGATACGAAGATCAAGCTCACGGCCACTTGCGTGCGCGTGCCGGTCTTCGTCGCGCATTCCGAAGCGGTGAACGTCGAGTTCGAGAAGCCGATCACGGTGGAAGAGGCGACCTCGGCGCTGCGCAATGCGCCGGGTATCCTGGTGGTCGATAAGCGCGAGCCCGGCGGCTACATCACGCCGTACGAGGCGGCGGGCGAAGACGCCACCTACATTTCGCGCATCCGCGAGGATGCGACGGTGGAGAACGGCCTCGCCTTCTGGTGCGTGTCGGACAATCTGCGCAAGGGCGCGGCGCTGAACGCGGTGCAGATCGCCGAATGCCTCGTCAACCGCAAGCTGCTGGCGCCGAAGCAGAAGGCGGCGTGAGTAGAACGCTCCGCCTCGAAGGACAAAGACGGTGAAAGCCGGGGCAACAGCCTCGGCTTTTTCTTTGGTGACAACGCCAAACGGGCGACGTCATCCTGAGGTGCCGCCCGTGGGCGGCCTGGAAGGATGCTGAAGCAGAGCGACGGCCATCGCCGATGAGCATCCTTCGAGGCTCGCTTCGCTCGCACCTCAGGATGACGTGGTCCCGACACCCTTCCGGACACGATCATCCGAACGACAAGAAACTGCTCTAGAGAGCGCTCCCATAGGTCAACCATGGCCCGGACACGAGGAACGTGCGTGATCGTCTTCCCCAACTTCCCCTCCCGAAACGGTGAACGCACCATCACCTTTCCGCCGCACTCGGGCCGCACCACGACGCGGGATGTATCTTGGCAGGATGAATCGGGGGAGATGCCGTGCTGAATCGCGTCGCCACACTCGCCTGCGCGCTCACGCTCAGTGCCGGCCCGGCGCTCGCCCACCCTCATGTCTGGGTGGATGTGCGCTCGCAGCTCGAATATGGCCCGGACGGCGCCTTGACCGGCGTGCGCCATGTCTGGACCTTCGATGAGGGCTTCTCCGCCTTCGCGCTGCAGGGCCTGACCGAGGGCGAAGGCGGCAAGCCGAGCGACACGGTGCTCAAGGAGCTTGCCCAGACCAACATCGATTCCATGAAGGAATTCGACTATTTCACCTTCGCCCAGCGCGGCAAGGAGAAGCTCGCCTTCGCCACGCCTCGGGACTACGGCCTGACCTATGACGGCACCGCGCTGACGCTGCATTTCATCTTGCCGCTGGCCAAGCCGATCGCCAGCGCCGGCACCACCACGCTCGACGTCTATGACCCGACCTATTTCGTCGCCTTCGCGCTGGCCGACGAGAACCCGGTGAAGCTGGAGGCGGCGCCGAAGGGCTGCACGCTCGGCCTCCACCGCCCGGACCCGGCGGTCGGCGGCTCGACGCAGACGCTTTCCGAGAGCTTCTTCAACGCCTTGACCACGTCGAGCCAATTCGGATCGCAATTCGCCAACCGCGCCACGGTGACTTGCCCGTGAGCCCCATCACCCGGCGTGCCCTCGGCTGCGCTTGTGTCGCAGCGCTTGCGCTCATCGCCGGCGCGGCGGCGGCCCATGCGGCCGGCCCGTTCGGCGTCGGCCCGAGCGCTGCGGAGCCGCAGCAGATCGGCGGAATCACCGGCTATATCCTCGGCAAGCAGGCGGAATTCTACCGGCTGCTGACCGGCGCGGTGCGCGCCGCCAAGGCCGACGGCAGCGCCTTCGGCACGCTTGGCGCCATCTCGTTCGCCTATGGGGTGTTCCACGCCGCCGGCCCCGGCCACGGCAAGGCGGTGATCTCCTCCTATCTGCTGGCCAATGAGGCGACGCTCAAGCGCGGCGCCGGCCTCGCCTTCGCCAGCGCGCTCGCCCAGGCGCTCGCCGCCATCCTCATCGCCGGCATCTTCGCCGTGGTGCTCGGCGCCACTGCGCTCGCAACCCAGCGCGCGGTCTCCCTGATCGAGATCGCCGCCTATGGGCTGATCGTCGTGATGGGCGTGCGCCTGGCTTATGTGAAGGGCCGCGCCCTCCTCGCCGCCTGGCGCGGCACCCCGGCACATCTCCACGGGCCAGACTGCGATTGCGGCGATGCCCATGCCCATATGCCGGCGCCGGAGGACCTGCCGAAGGAAGACGGCTGGCGCGCCTGGTGGAGCGCGGTGCTCTCGGTGGGCCTGCGCCCCTGCTCCGGCGCCATCTTCGTGCTGGTGTTCGCCCTCGCCCAGGGCATCTTCTGGGTCGGCGCTGCCTCCACGCTGCTGATGGGGTTCGGCACGGCGCTGACGGTCACCGCCATCGCCGCCATCGCGGTGTTCGGCAAGCGCATCGCGGTGCGGCTTGCCGCCAACCGGCAAGGCAATGGCGGCGCTGTCCTGCTGCGCGGCGTCGAATTCGCGGCGAGCCTCGCGCTCATCGCCTTCGGCCTTGCCCTCCTCACCGGCTACATGGCGAGCGAGCGTCTCGCGCTCGGCTGACGCAACACGCCTGTGACTTGCACGCACATGACTTGACGTCCGCTCCCACGCGTCCACTATTCGCTCATACGAGGTGCCGGCGAACGGCACCCGCAGAGGAAACGCCAACGGACCACGGCCGGGCTGATGCCCACGCCGCGAATCGGGAGGAAGAGGCAGGCGACGGCGTCGCTGGCCGTGACAGGCCGAAACCATCAGCAGCGCCCCACCCCGCATCACTGTTCCGTTCACGGCAAGGCCGCCGGTCGACATCGAGAGGTGGACCGCATGATGTCTTTCGCCGCCGGCCCCGCGCCCATGGCTGCCTTTGGCGGCGTTGGCCTCGCCCCGGATATTCCGGGCGGCCATCACACCGGCCAGCATTATTTCGACGGCAACGAGACGCGCCCGGCGGCTGATCGCGAGCAGGAGCTGATGGCGCGCCTGCCGAACCTGGTGCGCAGCGCCAAGGTGGCGAAGGGCTGGGCCTGGATGCTCTCCAGCTTCGAGAGCCGGGCGATCTTCTCCCGCGAGGCGCTGGCGAAGCTCCCGGTGTTGCGCCGGCGCGACCTCGCCTTGATGCAGGCCGGCAAGCCGCCCTTTGGCGGGCTGGTGCCGGAGCCGGTCTCGGCCTTCAAGCGCATCTTCGCGGCAGCCGGCACCTATGATCCGGAAGGCGCCGGTTACGACACCTGGCGTGCGGCACGCGCGCTGTTCGCCGCCGGCATCCGCAAGGGCGACCTCGTGGTCAATTGCCTCTCCTACCACCTCGCGCCCTCGGGCTTCATCGTCGATTCCGGCTGCCGGGCGCTGGGCTGCCCGGTGATCCCGGCCGGTCCCGCCGAATTCCAGGAAGAGCTCGATGCGCGAGTCGAGATCATCGCCCATCTGGAGCCGGTCGCCTATGCCGGCACGGCCGAGCTCGCGGTGCGCCTGATCGAGCGCGCGGAAGCGGCCGGGCGGCCGCTTTCCTCGCTGCGCGTCGCCTTCGTGCCGGAGGGCGAGACCGAGCCGGCGGCACGCGGCGCGCTCAATGCGCGCGGCATCGCGGTGTTCGAGGCGATGACCACGCCGGAACTCGGCGTCATCGCCTTCGAGACCGAGGCGCATGACGGCTTCGTGCTGAATGAGGGGCTGGTCGCCGAGATCGTACGCCCCGGCACCGGCACGCCGGCGACGCCCTTCGAGCAAGGCGAACTGGTCGTCACCTCCTTCGACCCGCACCACCCGCTGATCCGCCTCGCCACCGGCCAGCTCACCACCGAGCGACCCGGTATCTCGTCGTGCGGACGCACCAATCTGCGGCTCTCGGGCTGGCAGGGTGCAGCGACGCCGCGCGGGTGAGGAAGGCCAAGTGCCTTCCCACTTCCCTCTCCCCCACAGAACTCGGCTGTTACCGAGTTCTGCATTCCAGAAGATCAAAGTCGGATACATCCGACTTTGACGGGAGAGGTGGCCCGCGTAGCGGGTCGGTGAAGGGCGACGCGGCTGCCGAGTTCCGAGCCCCCTCACCCCAACCCTCTCCCCCTCGGGGAGAGGGAGAAGGTCTCAGTCCTTCATATAGTCGTGCACCACGGTGCCGAGGCCGAGGGTGAGGTCCGCCTTGCAATGCAGGGCGGAGACCACTTCGAGCACCGGCAGCTTGGCGACGTCGGCGATGGCGTGCGGGAACAGGCCGAGCGCGGCCGGGCCGGTCCAGGCCTCCTTCAGCGTGACCTCCTCCAGATAGTATTCGACCAGTTCGCAGATCCGCGTCGTGCCATCGACATGCGGAATGATCTTGACGAGATAGCTCGGGGTGAGCATCGACTTCAGCACCGCGTCATGGTCGGCCTTGCGGTGCTTGTAGCCCATGGTGCCGGAGGCGCAGAGCACGCTGCCATAATAGAGGCTCGCCACCAGCACGTCGCTCTCCACCGCGATCTTGGGCTTGGCCAGCTTCTTCGGAAAGCCCCAGATCTCGCGGCCGCCGGCGATCGGCGCGTCGTCGTCGAGATACATGGAATGCACATAGCCGCCGGCCTTGCCGTTGAAGGTGACGGGGATCACCTGCCCGGTCTCGGTATAGTCACCGAAGCCGGTCGAATCCGGCATGCGGATGAACTCGTACTTCACCAGCGGCTCGGTGATCTTGAGCGGCTCGGGCACCACCTTCTCCAGCGCCGCCGGATCGGTGCGGTAGGTGATGATGAAATATTCGCGGTCGAAGAAGCGATAGGGTCCCGGCGGATAGGAAGGGCTGGTCAGCGGCATGGAAGTCGCCGTCTTGCGCACGTCTTCGATCTTCATGGGGATATCCTCGATGCGGGCGGTGCCAGATTAGGCAGGTTTTCCGCATTGCAACAGACCCCAGCATTCGCGACCGCACGATGACGGGACCTGGAAACGAAAATGCCCGGCGCAAGGCCGGGCATTCGATGTGTGGAACCGAGCGATGCTTTACCGGGCTCAGAACTTGTAGACGAGGCCGCCCTTCACCGCATTGTACTCGGTCTCGTCGGCGAACTGGCCTTCATAGCTGATGTTCAGCGACAGGCCGGTGCTGATGCCGACATCGAGGCCGGCACCGACGACGAGGCTGTCCTCGGCGATCGGCGTGCCCGCCACGGTGAAGCCGGCACCCGTAGCCGAGAACGCCATCGCCATTTCCGGGGTCACGCCGTCAAAGGCATGGCGCCAGGCCAGCGACGCATGCGGGGTGACCGCCGCGCCCGACATCTCGAAGGTGGTCGCCACGCGCGCACCGAGCGTGGTGTAGGTGGTGTCGAAGTCGAGGCCGTCCGAGGTGAGGCCGGTGATCGGTGCGTTCTTCTCGGTGAAGCCGTCGGTCTCGATCCGGCTCCAGGCGATCTGCGCGAACGGCTCCAGGGCAGCGTTGGCCACCTGGAACACGTAGGCGGCCTCGGCGAACAGGCTTGCGGTGGAGCCGTCATAGGACGCGGTCGGCTTCTCGGTGACGTCGCCGACCACCACGGTGCGGTGGCTGTCGAGCTCGCTCCAGCCATAGGAACCGCCGCCGCGGACCTTGAAGGCATCGAAGCTGGCGCCGGCATAGGCGGCGATCAGCACGGTGTCGGCGTTCACGCTGGAGGAGCGATCATCGACATCGCTTTCGGCGGAGGAATAGCCGCCGGCAAGACCGAAGGTGAAGTTGTTCATGGTCACGTCGGCGCCGGCAAGGAAGCCGCCGACCGTGCCGTTGACCGCGGCCGCGTTGCCGTCGCTATTGGCGTCGATCCACTGGCCGAAGCCCTGCGCCCAGGTCGCATAGACCGGACCGACCGGCGCCGCCGGCGCCTTCAGCGCCTTGAAGGCAGCGGGTTCCGGCGCCTTGGTCGCATAAGCGGTGGCCGGGCCGTCGGCATTGAGCGCGGCGAGCGCGCCGGAGGTGCCCACCGGAGCCTGGCGCAGGCGGCTGACCAGCGTGTCGGTCACCAGCGTGTTCTGGCTGAACAGCACCGCGCCGACCGAAGCGTGCGCTTCGCCCGAGAGCAGGTCGAACGCCCGCTGCGCTTCTTCGGTGGTCGAGACCAGGATGTTGTCATAGACCTTCCAGCCTGGGCCGCCCGCCTCGACCGCCCCCCCGACGGAGCGCTGGTTGCGCGTGGCGCCGATGCTGGAGAATGTGACGTCGTTGCGGTTCAGCATCAGATAGACGGTGGTCTCGTCATAGCTGAGCGTCGGAGTGAGGAAGGCGAAGTCGGAGACAACGTCGCCGAACGCGCCGTCAATGCCGCCTTCCGAAGTCAGGATGGTGTAGCGGGTGCCATAGGTGAAGTCGCTGCCGACGGCGTCGACCAGTACCTTGGCATCCTCGTCGATGGTGGTCTCGCCCTTGACGATGATGAGGTCGCTCTCGCCGCCGGCGGTCGCGGTCACTTCATATTCGGCCAGCTCGTTGAAGGCCGCATTGCCGTTGATGGTCAGCGTGCCGACCTCGCCAGCGGCACCCGGCGCGATCAAGGCGCGGCCGCTGTTCGTGAGGCCGCCAATGATGCCGTTGCCGCGCAGCGTGCCGCGAATGTCGCCATAGACCGCGGCGCCTTCGAGCGTCACCACCGAGTTGCCGAGATCGGCGTCGTCGAGGATCAGCGTGCCCCAGCTGACGCGGGTCGAGCCGGCGAAATCGGTCGAGCCGGTGAAGGTAACGCCGGCGCTCACCGCGACGTACAGTTCCTCGAAGTTGCGATAGGTCTTGGTGTTGCCGACCTCGTCGAGATTGAAGCTGCCGCTGTCGCCGAAGGCGAGCTGGTCGCTGCCGGTGCCGCCGTCGACGATGCCGCTGACGCTGCTGCCATTGTAGCGGATGAAGCTGTCGTTGCCCGCTCCCATGTCGACCGCGGTGCCGTTGCCGCCGACGATCGAGCCGTAATTGTAGAAGATGTCGCCATACTCGCCGACCAGCTTCACGCCGAAGCCGTTCTCGCCGGTGATCGAGCCGTGATTGGTGATGGTGGTGGCGGCGACCGCCGAGCCGTCATTGCCGTCGTCGATCAGGATGCCGTTGTCCTTGCCGTAGATCAGCGAGTCGGCATCGGCATTGGTGATGGTGCCGCCGCCCATGGCGACGCCTTCGGACTTGTTGAGCTGGCCGTCCTTCGAGCCCTTGGCGCCGAGGCCCTTGATGGTGCCGTAATTGATGACGGTACCCGCAAGGTCGATATCGACGCCGTCGCCGTCGCCATTGGCCGAGACGCTGTCGATGCGGCCCTCGATGGTGCCGTAGTTCCAGACGACGCCGGTGCCGTCCGAGCCGACGCCGGAGCCGTTGAGGCCGACGATCGAGGCGTTCTCGTAGTTGGTGACATTGATGTATTGGCCGGCAGTGACGCCGTGGCGCGAGCCGGTGATGGTGGCGCCGGAATAATTGTCGACGGTGCCGCCGAGATCGTCGCCGAAGTCGACGCCGTCGGCCTTGTTCACGTCGGTGTCGACGGTGTTCAGGCTACCGCCGACCACGTCGCCGTAATTGGCCAGCCGGCCGCCGGCGCCGAGGCGCACGCCGTCATCATGCTGGCCGTCAATGGTGCCGGTGCTGTTGTTGGTGACGAAGGTATAGCCGTTCGTCACCGCGCGCAGGTCGAGCGCCTGGCCGGTCGCCGAGCGGATGGTGCCGGAATTGGTGATGGTCACCGTCGAGCCGCTGGCCAGCGGGCTGTTGATGCGGATCGCGTCATTGCTCGAACTGATGAGACCGTCGACTTCGTTATTGATGGTGATGTTGCCGGTGACGTTGTTCGCCGAATCGATGGCCCGGGTCGTCGCCGTCACGGTGCCGAGATTGGTGATGACCACGCCGGCGCCGGTGGCATTGCCGTTCCAGGTGATGGCGGTGCCGGTGACATTGAGCTCGGCGCCTGCGCCGATGACGCCAGTCTCGACGCCCTGCAGCGTCTGCGGGTTGGTCTCCGTGCCGGCAATCGAGAAGGTGCCGGCGAGCGCGGGCAGCGGCGCCATGGTGAGGCAGCCGGCCGCGAGCAGCGCAATGCGGCTCGTCGACGAGAACATCGTGGTCATGTGAAATCCCCAGCTTTGCACAGAACCGGAGGCCCCAATTACCCCTCCGGAAAGTCAGAACTGGTTGGCTAGAGAGCCCACATGACAGTCGGGCGACAGCTCCGACGGAGCGCCGGAGATTCATTGGTACGAGAATGATTCAATAATCTGCTGTGGCGAAGCGGCAACGTTGTACGGATTCCGGGATCAATTTCCGGCCGCAAATACAAAGCCGGCTAAATTTGATCTCAGAGCACCAGCAATCCGCCCTTGCCGTCCTCGGTGCCGATCGCCACCGCCCCCCCGTCCGGGCGCCAGGCGAGAGCGGTCACCGCGCCGCCACCAGGGGCGCGGATCAGGATTTCCGCGGCATCGGCAATGCGCACCATGAGCGCGAGGCCGTCTTCATAGCCGACCACGACCACCTCGTCCTTGGGATGCGCGGCGACCGCGGAAACGCGGACATCGCGCGGCGCCAGCATGGTCGGCGGCTTGCCCATCGGCCCCTCCTTGGAGGCGAACGGCCAGAGGATCGCCTCGGTCGCGCCCGAGGTGACGAGGAAGCGCCCGCCCGCGGTGAACTCCATGGAGCGCACGCGCGAAGGGTAGCCGCTCATGCGCATATGCGTGCCCTCGGGCAGCTTCCAGCCATGCAGCGCCGGCTCCTGCATGGTGGTTACAAGGAAGCGCGCCTCGGGATGCCAGATGACGCCACGATGCGAGCCCTTCCATTCAAGGAATTCGGGCTTGGCCACCGCATTGGGAAACCACAGGCTGGCCCCGCCATAATGCGCCACGGCGAGCCTTGTGCCCTTCGGTGCGAAGGCGAGGCCGCCGACGGTGGAGGGGAAGTCGAACGACTTGGCCTCGCCCTTGCCGGGACGGAAATGCGCGGTCTTGCCGGCGGAGAAGGCGACGGCGCCGTCCGGCCCGCTCGCCACCTGGTCGATCCAGCGGCCCTTCTGCTCGAACAGCGCCTCGAAGGTGCCGTCGCCTTTCGTCGCCACCACGCGCCCGTCATCACCGCCGGTCAGCACGCGGCGCGCATCGCCGGCGACGGAGAGGATGGTGCCGTTGTGCGCGGCGAGGCGCTGCTCGTTCTCGCCATCGGCAAGGACGATCTCGCCGGTGGCGAGCGCGAACACGGCCTGCGTGCCGAGGAAGCGCACGCCCACCGCCTCGCCGCCGAGATCGACGTCGCGAAGCTTGGAGGTGAGCGAAGCGGGGAGCGATGAGGCGGGCATGGGCAGCTCGGCGTCGAGGAGGTGAGACGCCGGGTTAGCGGAATTTGCGCGCGGCGTCACGTTTGTGGCTCGTACTCACCTCTCCCGCACAACGTCATCCTGAGGCGCGAGCCAAAGGCGAGCCTCGAAGGATTTTGAGGCAGAGGGCCATCGGGGACGGGCATCCTTCGAGGCCCGGCTTAGGCCGGGCACCTCAGGATGACGTCCTCCTTCGACAAGACCCTCACGCCACGCAGGCGCGGAACCCCTGCTCCAGTGCGTTCTTGTCGAGCTTGCGCCCGATGAAGACGATGCGGCTGTTCTTCGGCTCGTCCGCGCGCCACGGGCGCTGGTGATCGCCGTCGAGGATCATGTGCACGCCTTGGAACACGAAGCGGTCCGGATCGTCCTTGAAGGCGAGGATGCCCTTGGAGCGCAATATGTTCGGCCCTTCCGTCTGCGTCAGTTCCTGGATCCACGGGAAGAACTTGTCCGGGTCCAGCGGCTTGTCGCTCGAAAAGGAGAAAGACTGCATCTCCTCGTCGTGGAAGTGCTTGTGGCCGCCTTCCAGAAAATCGGGGTCGATGGCGGTGATGCGGTCGAGGTCGAAGGCGCCCTGCCCCAGCACCTTGTCAATGGCGATATCCGAGCGCTGGGTGCGGTGGATGCGCGCGAACGGGTTGATCGCCCGGATGCGCATCTCGACATCCTTCAGCTCGGTCTCGGAGACGAGGTCGGTCTTGTTGAGCAGGATGACGTCGGCAAACGCGATCTGGTTCTTCGCCTCGGGGGCGTCCTTCAGCCGGTCCTTCAGCCATTTGGCGTCGGCGACGGTGACGACGGCGTCGAGCGTGGTCTTGGCGCCCACCGTCTCGTCGACGAAGAAGGTCTGCGCCACCGGCGCCGGATCGGCAAGGCCGGTGGTCTCGACGATGATGCCGTCGAAATCGCCCTTGCGCTTCAACAGCCCGTCGATGATGCGGATCAGGTCGCCGCGCACGGTGCAGCAGATGCACCCGTTGTTCATCTCGAACACTTCCTCGTCGGCGCCGACCACGAGGTCGTTGTCGATGCCGATTTCGCCGAACTCGTTGACGACGACGGCGAACTTCTTGCCGTGCGGCTCGGAGAGGATGCGGTTGAGCAGCGTCGTCTTGCCGGCACCGAGATAGCCGGTGAGCACGGTGACGGGGATCTTGGCGGGCTGCGGGATCTTGTCGGCCTGGGCGTCGGGCATGATAAACCTCGATATGTCTCCACAAACGTCATGCCCGGGCTTGTCCCGGGCATCCACGTCCTTGGCTGGGAGCGTTCGTGGATGGCCGGGACAAGCCCGGCCATGACGACTGACGACTATTGAAGGCGAACTGCTCAGCTCGACAGCGCGGCCGAGAATTCGCGGATATTGTTGCGCATCAGGTCGATGTAGGTGCTCGCCGGGCCTTTGTCATCGGACAGCGCGTCGGAATAGAGCGTGCCGCCGACCTTGGCCCCGGACTCCTTGGCGATGCGCTCGGCAAGCCGCGGATCGGAAATGTTCTCCAGGAACACCGCCGGGATCTTATCCGCCTTGATCTGGCGGATGATCCGGGCGACGTCCTTGGCGGACGCCTCGGTATCGGTGGAGACGCCTTGCGGCGCAAGCAGCGTCAGCCCATAGGCCTGGCCGAAATAGCCGAAGGCATCGTGCGAGGTGATGATGCGACGCTGGCCGACGGGAATGCGGGCCATGGTCTCGCTTACTTCCCTGTCGAGATCGGCGAGCTTGGCGAGATAGGCGTCGGCCTGCGCATTATAGGCGTCCTTGCCGGCAGGGTCGGCGGCGATCAGCGCGTCGCGGATATTGCGGGCATAGATCTGCACGTTCTTCACCGACTGCCAGGCGTGCGGATCGAGCGCGCCATGGTCGTGGCTCTTGTGCGCGGAGGCGTCCGCCTCGTCGTCGTCCTGCGGCTCGCTTTTGGTGCGGTAGCGCGGGGTCACCCCCTCCGTCACCACCACCAGCTCGGCCTTGCCGCCGGAGGCCTTGGTGAGGCGTTCCATCCAGCCCTCGAGCCCGAGGCCGTTCTCGAACACGATGACCGCACCGGCCACCGCCTTCGCATCCGCCGGCGTCGGCTGATAGACGTGGGTGTCGCCGTCCGGCCCGACCAGGGTCTTAACCGCGACGCGATCGCCGCCGACCTGCTTCACGATATCGCCGAGGATGGAGAAGGTGGCGACCACCGGCAGCGGGGATGCGGCAGATTGGGGCGCCGCGGACTGGGCGGCGGCCGGCGAGACGAGCGCCGCGGCGAAGGCGACGGCCAGAGCGGTTCTGCGGGAAATCATGCGAACTCCTGTGGTGATTCAGGCTTCGAGATGGCGGCGCGGCGCGAGGCGGGGAATGAGCCCGCCGACCGGCCCGAGAAAGACGGACAGCGCGTAAGCGCCGCCGGCGACGAGGATGATGGCGGGCCCGGAAGGCGCGCCGGAATGATAGGAGACCAGCAATCCCACCGCGCCGGAGCCGGCGGCGATCAGGCTCGCCAGCGCGACCATCGAGGTGAGGTCGCGCACCCAGAAGCGGGCGGCGGCGGCCGGCAGCATCATCAGCCCGACCGCAAGCAGCGTGCCCAATGCATGGAAGCCGCCGACCAGGTTCAGCACCACCAGGCCCAGGAAAGCGAGGTGCGAGGGCGCGCCCGCCCGGCTGACCGAGCGCAGGAAGCCGGGATCGACGCATTCCAGCACCAAGGGGCGCCACAGCACGGCGAGCATCAGCACGGTGATGGAACTGATGGAGACGATGAGCAGCAGCGTCGCGTCGTCGAGCGCCAGCACGGTGCCGAACAGCACGTGCAACAGGTCGACATTGGAGCCGCGCAGCGAGACCAGCATCACGCCGAGCGCCAGCGAGGTGAGGTAGAAGGCGGCGAGCGCCGCGTCCTCCTTCATGTCGGTAGCGCGGGCCACCGCGCCTGCGCCCAGCGCCACCGCGAAGCCCGCCACCAGCCCGCCCGCGGTCATGGCGAACAGGTTGAGCCCGGCGGCGAGAAAGCCGACCGCCGCGCCGGGCAAAATGGCATGGGCCATGGCGTCGCCGGTGAGACTCATGCGTCGCAGCATCAAGAGCACGCCGATCGGCCCGGCGCCGGCGGCGAGCGCAAGCACGCCGACCAGCGCCCGGCGCATGAAATCGAACTCGGCGAACGGCGCGATCAGGAGATCATAGAGGTTCATGCCGCGATCCCCGGCGCGCAGGCGTGGGCGGCTTCGTCCCAGGCCTCGCACATGCGCCGCGCCTGCAGCAGGTTCTCGGCCGTCAGCACTTCGGCGGTCGTGCCCCAGGCCACCTTGGAGCGCGCCAGCAGCAGCACCTCGCGGAAATGCTCGCGCACCAGATCCATGTCGTGCAGCACGGCGATCACGGTGCGGCCCTCGCCGTTCCAGCGCTCGATCAGCGCCACGAGGTCGGCGACGGTGCCGGCATCGAGCGCGGTGAAGGGCTCGTCCAGCAGGATCAGCCTCGCGTCCTGGAGCAGCAGGCGGGCGAACAGCGCGCGCTGCATCTGCCCCCCGGACAGCGTGCCGACCGGGCGCGCCTCGAAGCCCTCCAGCCCGACAGCGGAAATCGCCGCTTCGATCTTCTCGCGGTCGGCGCGCTTCACCCCGCCGAACAGGCCGAGGCGATGCCACAGCCCCATGGCGACGAGGTCATAGACCGGGATCGGAAAGCTGCGGTCGAGTTCGGCCGCCTGCGGCAGATAGGCGATCTCCTCTGCCGAAAACGCGGTACGATTGATGGTGCCGGAGAGCGGGCGCAGCGCGCCGGCAATCCCCTTCAGCAGCGTCGACTTGCCGGCGCCGTTCGGCCCGCACACCGCGAGCAGCGCGCCGTCCTTCACCTCGCCGTCGAGATGGTGCACCGCCGGATGGCGGTCATAGCCGAGCGTGAGGTCGCGAAATGCCAGCACGCTCATGACGCGCCTCCATAGATCACCCACAAGGCGAGCACCCAGACGACAATGGCGACGGGCAGCGCCACCGCGAGCCGCTGCAATAGCGAAGCGCGCAGCAGCGAGGGCGGCACCGAGGCGCGGTGCACGTTCCTGGCCGCGGGCGCATGGCTGTGCGGATGTCCGTGGTCATGATCACGGTCGTGTCCGCCGGTGGGAATGCGAGGCGAAACAAGGGTCGGCGCGTTGCTCATGCGGTCTCCGCAAGCCGGTGGCGAGCGGAGTGATACAACATATCAATTCGCCCTGTCCAGCCGTTTGATATGTTGTATCAGCCAACTTTGCCATACCCGGCAACCGCTTGCGTTAGCCCTGCGCCGAATTGATGCGGTGCAGCACCTCGACGCCGCCTCTCCCGCGACATATAGGAAGCGCCACTTCGTTCCGGACGCTCGGCCGGACCCCTGCGACGCCCCCGCTTTCGGAAAACCACGCCCTTCGGAGCCCATTGATATGGACATTTCGCGCGTCACGGCCGGAGACAACCCGCCGGATGAGATCCACGCCTTCATCGAGATCCCGCTCGGCGGGCAGCCGGTGAAGTATGAGCTCGACAAGGATTCCGGCGCCCTGATGGTCGACCGCTTCCTGCACACCGCGATGTTCTATCCCGGCAATTACGGCTTCATCCCGCAGACGCTGGCCGATGACGGCGACCCGCTCGACGTGCTGGTGCTGGCCCCGGTCTCGCTGGTGCCGGGCTGCGTAGTGCCGTGCCGTCCGATCGGAGTCTTGATGATGACGGACGAGAAGGGCGCCGACGAGAAGATCCTCGCCGTGCCGGCCGACCGCGTGCACCCCTTCTATGCCGGAGTGCGCAGCTATAGCGAACTGCCGCCGCTGGTCATCGAGCAGGTGGCGCACTTCTTCACCCACTACAAGGATCTCGAGCCCGGCAAGAAGGTCTCGGTCGCCGACTGGGCACCCCCGGAGCTCGCCAAGGACATCATCCGCAAGTCGATCGCGGCTGGCGCGAAGAAGTAGTCTTCGGCGTATTCAGTTCGAGACGCGTGATGGCCGGGCTCGTCCCGGCCATTTTCGTTCTGGGGTTGATCTGCTTCAGCATCCTTCGAGGCCGGCCGCTGGCCGGCATCTCAGGATGACGTGGTTATTAAAAGCAACGTCATCCCGAGGTGCGAACGCAGTGAGCCTCGAAGGATGCCCATCGCCGCACAACCCGCTCTTTCCTCAGCAATTTCACGCCCCTTCGAAATTCCCCCTCGCCATTCCAGCGCGCCTCGCTACTCTTTCGCAAAACGCCGGCCGCCAAGAGCCGGTTCGGGTTACGCTTTCGGGGAGGAATCGAGATGGTCGGCATCAGGATGGTCCGCATCAGGACGGCGGCGCTCGCCGCGGTGCTCGCACTCTCAGCACTGGCGTCGGCGAGGGCCTCGGAAATCATCAATGTGCTCACCGGCGGCACCTCCGGCGTCTATTATCCGCTCGGCGTCGCGCTGGCCAAGATCTATGCCGACAAGATCCCGGATGTGCGCCCATCGGTGCAGGCGACCAAGGCCTCTGTCGAGAATCTCAACCTGATCCAGCAGGGCAAGGGCGAGGTCGCCTTCACGCTGGCCGACAGCCTCGCCCAGGCGTGGGCGGGCAATGAGGAGGCCGGCTTCAAGACCAAGCTCGGCAAGCTGCGCGCCATCGCCGGCATCTATCCGAACTACATCCAGATCGTCGCCTCCAAGGAAAGCGGCATCAAGACGCTCGCCGACCTCAAGGGCAAGCGGCTCTCTGTCGGCGCGCCGAAGTCCGGCACCGAACTGAACGCCCGCGCCATCCTCAAGGCCGCCGGTATCAAGTACGAGGACCTCGGCAAGGTGGAGTATCTGCCTTTTGCCGAATCCGTGGAGCTGATGAAGAACCGCCAGCTCGACGCCACGCTGCAATCGGCCGGTCTCGGCGTCGCCTCGATCAAGGATCTCGCCACCTCGGTGCCGATCACCGTGGTCGAGGTGCCGGCCGCGGTCATCGCCAAGGTCGGCGTCCCCTACCAGGCCGTGACCATTCCGGCTGGCACCTATTCCGGGCAGGACACGCCGATCTCCACCGCCGCGGTGCAGAACTTCCTCGTCACCCGCGCCGATGCCAATGACGACCTGGTCTATGAGATGACCAAGGCGATGTTCGAGAACCTGCCGGAAATGGCCGCCGCCCAGGCCGCTGCGCGCTCGATCAAGCTGGAGGACGCCGCCAAGGGCTCCCCAGTGCCGCTGCATCCGGGTGCGGTGCGCTATTACAAGGAAAGGGGCGTCGGGCTCTGAGGCTGATCGCCCACCACCCGTCGCCTTGGAAGATGCCCCCCACCGCGCCGGCCACCGCATGAGCCTCGTCTGCCTCACTGCTGCCGGCACCACGGTGAAGCTCGCCGCGGTGGTCACGCTGGTGTGGACGCATTCGGTGCAGAAGACCCGCTGGGAGGAGGACTGGCGCGCGACGCCGGCCGGCCTCGTCATCACCGAGGCCCGCATACAAGGCTCCGGCGCCGGCATGGACCCAGCGGACGATGCGGTGCTGAGGGATGGCACCTGGCACTGGACGCCGAAGCTGCCGCCCCAGCAAGCCGTCGAACTGCGCCGCTCGGGCGCGACGGCGGACTGGAGCGTTTGTTACTCTGGGACGTGCCGGCTGATGGGGGAATTGCTGCCGGCCAATGCCGACCCGGTGACGCTTACGATGTGCGAGTGACACTCGGCTTGAGCATCCTTCGAGGCTCGCTGCGCTCTCGCCTCAGGATGAGGTTCATTTTTACGAGCAACCTCATCCTGAGGTGCCCGGCAAAGCCGGGCCTCGAAAGATGCTCAAGCAGAGCCACGCTCAGCCCAGCGGCCCCGGCGACAGGCGGGACAGCTCGAAGCGGTGCACGTCGGACAGCAATTCGATGAACGCCCGCGCGCCGAACTTGGCGCAGGCGGCGCCCTTCTCGGCGGTGCCCTCGCCGGCATCGCCGATGGCGCCCTCAGGCGAAATGTCCTGCGCCATCCAGCCGAAGCCGGCCGGCGTGCCGGCGCGCAGATAGGCGAATTCCTGCTCCATGCCGAGCGTCGCCGCCGGGAAATCGGCGATCTTGTCGGTGCGCACCACTTCGGGGCGGAACGCCTGCATCAGCGCCGTCTCGATGCCACCGGCATGGATGCCGTGCACCCGCTCGCGCTCGCTGAACAGGCCTTCCGGATAGCCGAAGCGGTGCCAGGAAATCGTCACCGCCAGCATGCCGAGCCGGGCGCGCAAATCGCGGGCCACTATGTCGATCATCGGCACATTGCCGCCGTGCGAGTTCACCAGCACCAGCTTGCGCACCCCGGCGCGGTGAACGCTCTCGCCGATCTCGGTCCAGGCGCGGATCACCGTCTCGGCGGACAGCGACAGCGTCCCGGGAAAGCCGACATGCTCGTTCGACTTGCCGATGGCCTGCATCGGCAGGAACACCGCCGGCAGATCGTCCGGCAGCAATTCCATAGCCGCGTCGAGATAGCCCTGCCCGATCATCGCGTCGACGCCGACGGGAAGGTGCGGACCATGCTGCTCCACCGCCGCCACCGGCAGCACGGCGATCCATTCCGCGGTATCGCCATTGGCGAAGTCGGGCCAGGTCAGTTCGGTCCAGAAGCGTTTCGGGGGCATTTGGGCACCAATAGCCGCACACTGTATCTTGGCGCCTGTCATAAAGCCCGGCCATGGCAAAACTCAAGCAATGCTTGAGTGTGGCTCAAGCCCGGCTCTAGCCGACCTTGGCCGCCAGCGCCTCTATTTCGACCTTGAACACCTCGCGCGCGAAGCCGGAGACGATCATCAATGTCGAGGCTGGCGGCGGATCCGCGATGAAGCGGTCGCGCGCCGCCATATAGGCGGGAAGATGAACGCGATCCGTGACATAGGCGTTCAGCCGCACGATGTCCCTCGGTGCCATGCCGGCCTCCGCAAGGCAGGCGGCAATGGCGCGAAAGCAGAGATCGGCCTGCGCTTCCGCACTCTCCGGCACGGCATCATCGACGCCGATGCCGAGCTGGCCGGAGATGAGCAGCAGCCGCGCGCCCGCCGGGATCTCCACGGCATGGCTGTAGCGGGCGAATGGCTTGCGGATGGCGGCGGGGATGAAATGACGCAGCATGACAACGACGGTAAGCATGACGTCATCGGATCGCAACCGCGACACCGGCCGACAGCGCATTTTCCGCAAAAGTGAAGCGCTTTTGCGACAAGAAAATGCTCCATCGTATTGAATATAGAGCACTTTCTGATCGTTCGGATGAATTCATCCGAACGGAAGGGGCTCTATGTGCATCTGCTTTGCGCTCGCCTAATATGGTGGCACAACCGCCCCGCTTCCCGCTGCTTTGCGCCGACAGGAGACGCTGATGCGCTTCGCCTTCCGCCCCCTCGCCGCCTTCCTCGCGCTGGGTCTCGCCGTCTTCGCCGGGCCCGCCTCGGCCGCTGACAAGGTGACGTTCGGCACCAATTGGGTGGCGCAGGCCGAGCATGGCGGCTTCTACCAGGCGGTGGTCGACGGCACCTACGCGAAATACGGCCTCGACGTCACCATCCTGCCCGGCGGCCCGCAGGCCAATAACCGCCTGCTGCTGCCCGTCGGCAAGATCGATTTCTATATGGGCGCCAACATGCTGCAGGCCTTTTCCTCGGTGCAGGAGAAGATCCCGACGGTCATCGTCGCCGCCATCTTCCAGAAGGACCCGCAGGTCTTCCTCGCCCATCCCGACGTGGCGAAGTTCGAGGATCTGAAGACCCGCACCATCTTCGTCTCCAAGGAAGGCATCGCCACCTATTATCAGTGGCTGGTGGCGGATTACGGCTTCAGCGAGAAGCAGGTGAAGCCCTACACCTTCAACGCCGCGCCATTCCTCGCCGACAAGAACAGCGCCATGCAGGGCTACATCACCTCCGAGCCTTATGCGGTGGAGAAGCAGGGCGGCTTCACGCCGAAGCTGTTCCTGCTGGCGGACTATGGGTTCGACACCTATTCCACCACCATCGAGACCCGCACCGAACTGGTGGCGCAGAACCCCGACCTGGTGCAGCGCTTCGTCGATGCCTCGATCATCGGCTGGTACAATTATCTCTATGGCGACAACGCCAAGGCCAATGCGCTGATCAGGCGAGACAATCCGGAGATGACGGATGAGATGATCGCCTTCTCCATCGACAAGATGAAGGCGTATGGCATCGTCGATTCCGGCGAGGCGCTCAATCTCGGCATCGGCTCAATGACCGACGCCCACATCAAGAGCTTCTTCGACAAGATGGTGCGGGCCAAGGTGGTGAGCGGCGATATCGACTATAAGGCGTCCTACACCACGAAGTTCGTGAACAAGGGCGTCGGCAAGGAACTGCGGAAGTGAGGGCGGCGGGCTACCCGAACGCCCGTATATTCCCGTCATGGCCGGCCTTGTGCCGGCCATCTCGATTCCCGATGCGCTGTCCGGAATCGAGATCCCCGGCACAAGGCCCGGGATGACGTACATTGATAACGTTCGCAAAGAGCCTGTTCTGCGTCCGAAAGTCCGCTTGATGCCCCCTTCCCCTCTCCTCACCCTCGACGGCATCGGCAAGTCCTTCCCGAACGGCGTCACCGCGCTGGAGGGGCTGGATATTGCGGTGCGTGAGGGCGAGTTCCTCTCGCTGCTCGGCCCGTCCGGTTGCGGCAAGTCGACGGCGCTGCGGCTGATCTCCGGCCTCGCCGAGCCGACCGCTGGCACCATCCGCTGGAATTCCGGCACCCGCGGACGCCCGTCCATCGGCTTCGTGTTCCAGGAGCCGACCCTGATGCCGTGGGCCAGCGTGTTCGGCAATGTGCATCTGCCGCTCAAGCTCGCCGGCCAGTCGAAGCGCGCGGCGGAGCCCGCCATCATGGAGGCGCTGGAACTGGTCGGTCTCGCCGGCTTCCGCGACGCTTTTCCGCGCGAACTGTCCGGCGGCATGAAGATGCGCGTCTCCATTGCCCGCGCATTGGTGACCAAGCCCCGCCTGCTGCTGATGGACGAACCCTTCGCCGCGCTCGACGAGATCACCCGCTTCAAGCTGAATGACGACCTGCTCGAAGTGTGGCAGCGGCTGCACTGCACCGTGATCTTCGTCACCCATTCGGTGTTCGAATCGGTGTTCCTGTCCTCGCGCATCCTGGTGTTCCGCGCCCGGCCGGGGCGGATCGCGGCGGAACTGGAGATCGATCCGGGCCAGCCGCGCGACGAGACGTTCCGCACCTCGCCGGAATATGCCGCGCTGTGCCGGCGCACCTCGCAGGCGCTCGCCGCGGCGATGGGCGCCAGCCCACCGGAGCCCACTCTGGCGGAGCCCGCCTGATGCGGGCGTTCCGGTTCCTGTTGCCGGTCGCGGTGCTCGCCATCGTCATCTATGGCTGGGACCTGATCGTGCGGCTCAATCATCTGCCGCCTTATGTCCTCCCCTCACCCGGTCTCGTCCTGGAGACGCTGTGGAAGGACCGCATCGTTCTGTTCGATTCCTTCCTGGTGACACTGCGGGTGACGCTGCTGGCGCTTCTTGCTGCGGTCATTGGCGGCGTCGCGCTCGCCTTCGTCTTCGCCTCATCGCGCATCGTCGAATTGTCGCTGTTCCCGATCGCGGTGATCCTTCAGGTCACCCCCATCGTCGCCATCGCGCCGCTGATGCTGATCTATCTCCAGCCGGATACCGCCGTGCTGGTCTGCGCCTGGGTGGTGGCCTTCTTCCCCATTCTCGCCAACACGACGCTGGGGCTGAACTCGGTCGATCCGAATCTGCGCGACCTGTTCGCGCTGTCGGGTGCCGGCCCGTTGCAGACGCTGACGCTGCTGCGCGCGCCCTCGGCGCTGCCCTATTTCCTCGGCGGGCTGCGCATTGCCGGCGGGCTTGCGCTGATCGGCGCCATCGTCGCCGAGATCGCCGCCGGCTCGGCGGGACAGGGCTCGGGGCTTGCCTTCCGCATCGTGGAATCCGGCTACCGCCTCAACATACCCCGCATGTTCGCGGCGCTGCTGCTGATCTCGCTCGCCGGCATATTGATCTATTTTATCCTCAGCCTCGTCTCCTGGCTTGCGCTCAGGCGCTGGCACGAGAGCGAGTTGCCGCAGCGCAGGTGAACAGCGTGCCCCCCGAACCCATTATCGACCTCTCCGCGCCACCCGCCTTCTTCGTGCTCGCCGATGCACGGGCGCCGTCCTGCCTGGTGCCCGGTATATACGGCCAACCAGACCGCGAGGGGCTGGTGGCAATCGACATCGTCGTCACCCATGGCGGCATTGCCGAGGTGCATCCCGCCGGCACGCCGGATCCGATGCCGCGCGTCGAGCTCGGCGGCCGGCTGGTGCTGCCAGGCCTCGTCGACGCCCACACCCATCTCGACAAGGGCTTCATCTGGCCGCGAGCGCGCAATCCGGACGGCACCTTCGCCGGCGCCTTGCGCACCTCCGATGCCGACCGCGAGGCAAACTGGACCAGCGAGGACGTCCGCCGCCGCATGGATTTCGGCCTGCGTTGTGCCTATGCGCACGGTACGGTGGCGATCCGCACCCATCTCGATTCCATCGGCAAGCAGACCGCCATTTCCTGGCCGGTGTTTGCGCAAGCCCGCGCGCAATGGGCCGACCGCATCGCGCTGCAGGCGGTAAGCCTCACCACCATCGACCACGTGCTCGACGACGCCGAATTTCAGCCGATGCTCGATGCGGTTGCCTCCACCGGCAGCATCCTCGGTGCCGTCACCTATATGACGCCGAGCCTCGATGCCGGGCTGGAGCGGGTGTTCGACGCCGCCGAGCGCCTCGGTCTCGACCTCGACTTCCATGTCGACGAGACGGCAGACCCGACCGCCCGATCCCTGCGCCGCATCGCCGAAGTTGCCAATCGGCGCCGGTTCGAAGGCCGCATCATGGTCGGCCATTGCTGCTCGCTGGCACGCCAGGACGAGGCGGAGATCGACCGCACGCTCGACGAGATGGCCACCACCCGCATCTCCGTCGTCTCATTGCCGATGTGCAACATGTACCTGCAGGATCGCGTGCCGGGCCGAACCCCACGGTGGCGCGGCGTCACGCTGCTGCACGAGATGAAGGCCCGCGGCATCCCGGTCATGGTCGCCAATGACAATGCGCGCGACGCCTTCCATGCGTATGGCGACCTCGACCTGGTCGAGACCTATCGCGAGGCGACCCGCATCCTGCATCTCGACCATCCGGTGGGCGACTGGCCGCGCATCGTCACCAGCACCCCGGCCGACGTGATGGGCTATAACAGCCTCGGCCTGATCGCCCCCGGCCGGCGCGCCGATCTCCTGCTGTTCCGCGCCCGCAGCCTCAACGAATTCCTCGCCCGCCCGCAATCCGACCGCATCGTGCTGCGCGGCGGGCGCGCCATCGACACCACGCCCCCCGACTATGCCGAGCTCGACGACCTGATGGAGCCGCGGAATGTTTAGCCCCCAACCGGCCCTCATCCCCAGGCTTGACCCGGGGATCCAGACTTCGACCGGGTGCATGCGGATGGGCTGGATCCCCGGGTCAAGCCCGGGGACGAGGGTGAAGCAATGAGCGCCCGCTACGACATCGCGGCGCTGCGCGCCAGGCTGGACGGCATTCGGTTCGAGGACAATCCCGCGCTCATTCGGCAGAAGAGCCGCGACTTCTACTGGTACTCGCCGACGTTGAAGCGCCAGCTCGACGACGTTTCCGCCGACATCGTCGCCTTTGCCAGGAGCGAAGCCGACGTCGTGCGCATCCTCGCGGCATGCTTCGCGCTCGGTATTCCGGTGACGCCGCGCGGCTCCGGCACCGGCAATTACGGCCAGGCCATGCCGCTCGCCGGCGGCGTGGTGCTGGACCTTTCCGGCATGGATCAGGTGCTTGAGATCGGTCAGGGTTTCGTGCGCGCCGAAGCCGGTGCCGTGCTGGCGAAGATCGATGAGGCGACCCGCACCGATAGCCGGCAGGAATTGCGGCTCTCGCCTTCCACCTACAATACCGCCTCGATAGGCGGCTTCATTGCCGGCGGCTCCGGCGGCATCGGCTCCATCACCTGGGGCGGATTGCGCGATCTCGGCAACATCATCCGCCTGCGCGTCGTCACCATGGAGGCGAGCCCGCGCGTGCTCGACCTCACCGGTGAGGACCTGCAGAAGGTTTCCCACGCCTACGGCACCAACGGCATCATCACCGAGGCAACGGTGCCGCTCGGCCCGGCCTATGAGTGGATCGAGGCGATCATCGGCTTCGACGACTTCGGCCGCGCGAGCGCCTATGGCAATGCACTCGGCGAGCATGATGCCATCCTCAAGAAACTGGTCTCTGTGATCGCCGCGCCGATCCCGCAGGACTATTTCCTGCGCCACCGTAAATATGTGCCGGCGGGAAAGCATGTGGCACTCATCATGGTGGCGCCGTTCGCCCGCGATGCATTCGCCGCCTTCAACGCACGCTTTGGCGGCGAGACGCTGTTCCGCTCCGACCTCGCCACGGCCGACGAGATGAAGGGCCTGCCGCCGGTCTATGAATTGTCGTGGAACCACAGCACGCTGCGCGCACTGCGCGTCGATCCGTCGATCACCTATCTCCAGGTGCTCTATCCCTTCCCCGATCAGCTCGATCTCGTTGCCCGCATCCATGAGCGGTTTGGCGCCGAACTGCCGGCGCATCTCGAATTCGTGCGCTTCGACGGCAAGGTGACGTGCTTCGGCCTGCCGCTGGTGCGTTTCACCACCGAGCAGCGGCTCGCAGAGATCATTGCCATCCATGAGGAAATGGGCGCGCCGATCTTCAACCCGCACCGCTATACGCTCGAGGAAGGCGGCATGAAGCAGACCGATGCCATACAACTCGCCTTCAAGCGCGAGGCCGACCCGAACGGCCTGCTCAACCCCGGCAAGATGATCGCCTGGGAGCATCCGGATTTCGATTTCGAAACCGGGCGGACCTATCTGTTTCCCGGCCTTTCGGGTGGCCGTTGATGCGCGCGCTCGTGGTTTATTGCCATCCGGTTCCCGAGAGCTTCAATGCCGCAGTGCGTGACGCCGCGATCCGCGGCCTCACCAATGCCGGCTATGAGATCGATCTGCTCGACCTCTATGCCGAGGGTTTCGACCCGGTGATGTCGGCGGAGGATCGCCGCAATTATCACACGCCAGAACTCAACCGCCTTCACGTCGCCGATCATCTCGAACGGGTGAAGCGCGCCGACGCGCTGGTGTTGGTGTATCCGACCTGGTGGTACAGCCAGCCGGCCATGCTCAAGGGCTGGATCGACCGCGTGCTCGTGCCGCACGAGACCTTCGGCATGCCCGGCACGCTGCGCGGGCTCGACCGCAGGCTGACCAATATCCGTCTGCTGGCGGCGGTGACGACGCTGGGCTGCCCGTGGTTCTGGTGGCTATGGATCGGCCAGCCTGGTCGGCGTATCCTGTTCGCCGGCATTGGCGAGATCATCCATGCGAAGGCGCGCCGGCTGTGGCTCGGCCTGCATTCCATGGATACGGCAAGCGCGGCGGCCCGCGCCGCTTTTCTGGTTCGGGTGGAACGGCGTTTCGCCGGCTTAACAAATATCGGGGCGGATTCGGTTCAGACGGCATCAACGGAGCAATGAGAAATACCCCTGGAATCAAGGCGCTGAAGCAGGACCGACCGCTCCGGCCGCAGGCAGAGGTAATCTTTGACGGCGAAGCGATTTACAGTCATCTTCCGGTTGTCGTCAGCCGAATAAATACCCGGAGCGCTTTCCGTTCGGATAACATCCGAACGACAGGAAAGTGCTCTGGCTTTACGAGGTGGAGCATATCCTGATCGCAGAAGTGGCTTCATCTTTGCCGGATATGCTCTGGGTCGGACGGGGGAATCGGCCATGAAAGAAGGTTTCGACAAGACCATCGGTCACAGGCTGCATCATGCGGCCCGGCTGCAGCGTGCGCTTGCCGCACGCCATCTCGCCGAACTGGGGCTGTTCCCCGGCCAGGAGACGGTGCTGAAGCTTCTCCTGGAGGATGACGGCCGCACCATGACCGAGCTGGCGAGCGCGCTCCGCGTGCGCCCGCCCACCGCGTCGAAGACCGTCGGCCGCCTCTCTGCGCAGGGGCTGCTCGCCCGCCGCGCAGCCGGCGGCGAAGGCGATGGCCGGCTGGTCCGGGTGTTCCTCACCGATGAAGGCCGCACGCGTGCAGCGGCGATCGACGGTGTCTGGGACAAGATCGAGGACACGATGGGCGACGGCCTCGACGGCAAGGAGCGCAAGCGCCTGCGCAAGCTGCTGCGCCGCATCGAGAAGAACCTCGCCGCCAAGCTCGGCACCAAGCTCGGTACTGCCGACACCGACGCCGAGGACGAAGCCGAGGCAGCCGAAGAGATCGCGTGACGGCTCTTCTGCCGATTTCGTCATCCCGGCCGGAGCCCGCAGGGCGGAGAGCCGGCATCGCTCACCAGTGTTTGCGCGATCCCGGATCGGCCTTCGGCCGTCCGGGATGACGTCCCGCTGGAAGGCGTCCCTCGAAAGGCCGGCTCGCCCGCTCGCGGGCGATGCTTTATAGCGAAGGCCCGCATGCCTTTCCGGCAGTGCCTTCCGGATTGCTTACCCGTGAATCAACCGTCCACCGCCGCCGCCGGCCACAGCCTGTCGGACGCAGCTGATCCAAAGGTACGCCTTGCCGGCATCGGACTGATGTGCGCGGCACTCTTCTTCTTCGCCGTGCTCGACGCCACCGCCAAATGGCTCACCGACAGCATCAGCGCGGCCGAGATCGTCTGGGTGCGCTACACCGGGCAGTTCGTGCTGACCTGTTTCGTCGTCAATCCCTGGACCATGCCCGGCGTGTGGCGCACCTCGCGGCCCTGGCTGCACATTGTGCGCTCGCTGTTCCTGTTCGGCATTACCTTCGCCAACTTCGTCGCGCTGCGCTATCTCCAGCTCGACCAGACCATATCGATCACCTTCTCGATGCCGTTCTTCGTGGCGCTGCTTGCCGGCCCGATACTCGGCGAATGGATCGGTCTGCGGCGCTGGATTGCGACCATGGTCGGCTTTGCCGGCATATTGGTCATCGTCCAGCCGAGTGCGGCAGGCGTGCATCCGGCGATGCTGGCCTCACTCGCCGCCGCGCTGTGCTACGCGCTCTACAACATCACCACGCGCCTGCTCGCGGCCACCGAGTCCACCGCGACGCTGATGTTCTATTCCTCGGCGATCGGCACCTTGCTCAGCACCTTGCCGCTGCCCTGGTTCTGGACCGCGCCGACGGAAGCCTCGGTCATCATCAACATGGCGCTGACCGGCCTTTATGGCGGCGCTGGCCATCTGTTGCTGGTGCTTGCCCACCGCCGGGCGCCGGCGGCGGTGCTGGCGCCGTTCCTCTATATGCAGATCATCTGGATGGTGCTGTTCGGGTGGCTGTTGTTTGCCCAGGTGCCAAGCCACTGGACACTGATCGGCGCCGCCATCGTGGTCGCCTCCGGCCTTTATCTCATCAACCGCGAGCGCACGCTCCACGCCGACAAGGCGATCGAAGCGACGGTAACCGAATAATCACCCTTGCAAGCGTCGCCGGATTTCGCGACCTATATGCATTCTTGATTAGGGGATCGGCATGGCAGGCGACGCAGACCGGATCGAACTTCTCCAGACCGGCCCGATGATGCCGATGATCGAGGCACAGCTCGCGAACCGGTTCCTCGTCCATCGGCTCGATGCGGACGACGCCGAAGCCGTGCTGAATGAGGCTGGCCCACGCATCCGTGCGGTCGCCACCGGCGTCGGGGCGACCGGCAACGGCAAGTACCGGGTGACGCGCGAATTGCTGGCGCGGCTGCCCAAGGCCGAGATCGTCGCCAATTTCGGCGTCGGCTATGACGCGGTGGACGTCGTGGCGGCGGCCGAGCGCAGCATCGTCGTCACCAATACGCCCGGCGTGCTCGACGACGACGTCGCCGATCTCACCGTCGCGCTGCTGCTCGCCACCATCCGCCAATTGCCGCAGGCCGAGCGCCATCTGCGCGCCGGCAAGTGGCTGCAGGGCGGCTTCCCCCTCACCGCAACACTGCGCGACCGTACCATCGGCATCATCGGCATGGGCCGCATCGGCAAGGCGATCGGCCGCCGCCTGGTCGGCTTCGGCCGCCCGATCGCCTATCACAGCCGGCGCCCCGCCCATGACGTGCCCTATCGCTATTATGGCGACTTGCTGGAAATGGCGCGCGAGGTCGACGTGTTGATCGCCATCGTTCCCGGCGGCGCCGAGACCCAGCACATGATCAATGAGGAAGTGCTCGCCGCGCTCGGCCCGACCGGCATCCTCATCAATGTCGCCCGGGGCTCTGTTGTCGACGAGGAAGCGCTGATCCGGGCGCTGGCGAACGGCACCATCGCGGCGGCCGGCCTCGACGTCTATGAGAACGAGCCCCGCGTGCCGGATGCATTGATCGCCATGGAGAATGTCGTGCTGCTGCCGCATGTCGCCTCGGCGACGCATCTGACGCGGCGCGCCATGGGCCAGCTCGTGGTCGACAATCTCGTCGCCTGGGCGGAAGGGCGCCCGCCGCTGACGCCGGTGCCGGAGACACCGTTGCGCGGGTGAGTGCGTGACCGTTCGCAACCGCGGTGCTAGCTTCCCTCCCGTTTCGAACGAGCGGAGCCGCGGCCCGACAATGCGTCCGATTGCCCTGATCGCTGCCGCCGTCACCGCAGCCCTGGCCCTGCTTGCCGCAGCACCCGTGCAGGCACAGGACAAGCCGGACCCGACCCAGCTCGCCGCGGCCTATCAACTCGCCAATGCCGATGGCGACCGCGTCTGTGCCATGACGCTGAAACCGGACGCTGCGGGCGCGGCCTTTGCCGTCAGCTTCGACAAGGCCGCCTGCGCCGACGCCATCGCCTTCACCGGCGACGTCACCGCCTGGACTCCGGGCCCCGGCGATTCCATCCGGCTGCTGGGCGCCAAGGGCGTGCTGATTGCCGAGTTTACCGAAGGCGTCGGCGGCAATTGGGAAGCGCTACGCGAGGGCGACGGCGTCTATTTCCTGACCAATCCGAGCCTGGCCGATCCCGCCAAGCAGGCGCAGCCTGCGGATTTGTTCGGCAGCTGGAACGCCGCGCGCACCGCCGGCAAGCCGGTCTGCCGCATGGAGTTCAAGCAGGACGTGACCGACGATGGCGGCTACCAGCTGGCGCTGGCGCCGGACTGCGACGCCGGGATCGTCCGCTTCGGCCCGGTAAGCTGGCGGTTGGAGCGCGGCGACCTGGTGCTGGCCTCCGCCAAGGGCGAGACGCTTCGCTTCGCGCTGCAGGAGGAAGGCGGCTGGGCCAAGGTTCCCGAAAGCAACCGCCCGCTGCTGCTGACCAGGACCGACGCCCCGCCCGAGGATCCGGCGCCTTCCGTTGGGACGGGTCCTTAGCGCGCCGTCCAGCCGCCATCGATGCGCAGGCTGTCGCCGGTGACGAAGCGTGCTGCCGGCGAGGCGAGGAACACGATGGCCTGCGCGATGTCCTCCGGGACCGGGAGCGCGCCCAGCGGCACCATGTCATAGACGAAGCGCCGGAATTCCTCGTCGCGGAACATGCCCTCGGTCATCGGCGTGACGACGAAGGTCGGCGCCACCGAGACCACGCGGATACCGCGTGGCGCCAGTTCCACCGCCATCGCCTTGGTCAGCCCTTCGACCGCGTGCTTGGTCATGCAATAGACGGTGCGCTTGGGCGAGCCGACATGGCCCATCTGCGAGGACATGTTGATGATGACGCCGCCGGACTGCATCGCCCGCGCCGCGGCACGGGCGACCTTGTAGACCGAGCGGATATTGAGGTCGATCATCCAGTCGAGCGTCTCGTCATCGACATCGACCATCAGCTTCGGGCGGTTGCCCCCGGCATTGTTGACCAGGATGGCGAGGTCTCCCATCGCCTCGATCTGCGCATGGAAAGCGGGATCGAGCACATCCGCCGCCAGCGGCGTCACCGCGCCGCCCGCCTCGTCGGCCAGCGATTCGAGGTCGGCCAGCGTGCGCGATACCGCCACCACCTGCGCGCCGGCCTCGGCCAGCGCCAGCGCGGCAGCACGCCCGATGCCGCGCCCGGCCCCGGTGACGAGCGCCTTCTTGCCTGCGAGCACGCCCGCCATCGCTCAGTCCTCACTCTCGCGCGGCGTGGTCATGCCTTTCAGCACCGCGAACAGCGAGGCGGTGTCCTGCTTGCCGCGCCCTTCCGCCAGGGCGGCGAAATAGAAAGGCAGGCTCGCCGCCATCAGCGGGGTGGGCGAGCGCATCTCGCGAGCGAAATCGATGATGAGTTCGAGATCCTTGACATAGATGTCGTGCTTCATCGTCGCCGGCTCGTAGCGGCCTTCGATCATCAAGGGCGCGCGCACCTCGAACATGCGCGAATTGCCGGCCCCGGAGCGGATCGCCTCGAACACCATGTTGAGATCGAGCCCGGCGCGCTCGGCGAGCAGCAGCGCCTCCGCAGTCGACAGATTGTGGATGGTGACCAGAAGGTTGGCGATGTATTTCAGCTTCATGCCAGTGCCGAAGGCGCCCGCATACCGCACATCGCGGGCGAAGCCCTTGAACGCCGTTTCCACCTTGCGGAACGCCGCCTCGTCACCGCTGGCATAGACCGCGAGGTCGCGCACCGCGGCCTGCGCCCCGGTGCCGCTGACCGGACAGTCCAGCACCTCGACGCCGACCGCCGCCAGCGCGGTGCGGCAGGCCTCCTTCGCCTCCAGCGGCAGCGTGCCCATCTCGCAGACCACCGCACCGGCGCGGATTCCGGCGACGAGTTCCGCGGTGACCTTCTCCAGCGCCTTCACCGAGGGCAGCGCGAGCAGGATGATATCGGCCGCCTTCGCCACCTCGCGGGCCGAGGCCGCGAGCGTGCCGCCGCGCGATTTGAGGTCGTCGAGCGCCGGCTGCGCCACGTCGGTGCCGACGATGGCGAAACCGGCTTCAAGGAGGTTCTTCGCATAGGCCGAGCCCATGATGCCCAGGCCGACGATGCCGACGGTCCGCGCTCGCTTGTCGTCTTCAGCCGTCACGTGTTTTCACTCCGCAGGTCGGGGATTGGCGAGGAAGTTCGTCACCACCGCATCGAAGGCGGCGACGTCCTCCATATTGGCGATATGCGCCACGTCGGGGAGGATTTCGAATTGCGCGCCCGGGGTTGCCGCCGCCATGGCGCGCATCGCCTCCTGCGGGGCGCCGGTGTCGAGCGCGCCGACAATGTAGAGCGTCTCCGGCTCCAGCTGCGGCAGGCGGCGCAGATAATCGAGACCCTTCAGTGCCTCGGCGCAGCCGATATAGCCGACCGGCGAGGTGGCGAGTACCATGCGGGCGGCGCGATCGGCGATGTGCGGGCGATGCTCACGCGTCGCCGGGGTGAACCAGCGCTCCATGGTGCCGGCGAGCACGCTGCCCATGCCGCCGGCGGAGACCGCGGCGATACGCTGCTCCCAGCCGGCGACGAACGGTGCTGGCGCATCGGCGCGGGCATCGGCGCAGATCAGCCGGTCGACGCGCTCGGGATGATCGAGGCCGAGGCCGAGCGCGGTCATGCCGCCGAGCGAGAGGCCGAGAATGTCGGCGCGGCCCACCTTGAAATGGTCCATCACCGCGACGAGGTCGCCGACCAGCAGGTCGAAGCTGTACGGCCCCGCCGGCGCCGAGGATTTGCCGTGGCCGCGGGTGTCGTAGCGCAGCATGCGATGGGTGCGGGTCAGCGTCGGCACCTGGTCGTCCCACATGGTGAGATCGGCCGCCAGCGAGTTGGAGAGCACCAGCCAGGGCAGATGCTCCGGGCCGTCGACGCGCACATGGATGTCGGCGTCGCCGGCCCGGACGATGTCGCTCGCCCCGCTCATGCCACCGCCCCGCAAGCCCGTTGCGTGAAGAAGCCTGATTGCATTGCCGCCCTCCTGAGCCGTGTCGTCACGATTGCGCGAGACGCTAGCTGGGCGGCAGGCGCGGGCAGAAACCATAAGAACTGATGTCGGCAATCAGGAATGTTGATCGGCAACCGGGAGTGGGATTCCACGTTTATCGGCCCTCTCGGCGAACGGGACGGATTGACAAGGCGGCGAAGCTCGCCGACATTTATCGGACGATAAACAATCATCCGCAAGATGAAACATCGTCGGCAAACGGCGGTGCGGGAGGACTGAAGTGACGCCGGTTCCGGTCGCCTCTGCGCGACGCGGAGCAGTGCCGGCGTGCGCCCTCTCGCCCTGCCATCGCCCGAACTCACACAGTGAAACGGCAGGGAGATCCCATGGACATCAAGGTCGGCAGGGCCGCCATCGAAGAAGCCTCGAAGAAGCTTTCCAATTGGGGGCGCTGGGGCGAGGACGACCATAGCGGCACCCTCAATCACGTGACGCCGCAGGACGTGGTCGAGGCCGCCAGGCTGGTGAAGAAGGGCAAGGTGTTCGCGCTCGGCATCCCGCTCGATCGCGACGGGCCGCAGAACGGCCTGTTCGGCGGCCGCTTCAACCCGATCCACCAGATGCTCGCCACCGGCACCGACGCCATCTCCGGCCAGCAGGACTGGAACAAGATCCGCTACGCCGACGATACGCTGAACCTGTGCGTGCAGGGCGCCACCCACTGGGACGCGCTCGGTCATGTCTTCTATGAGGACAAGGCCTACAATGGCCATGACGCCAAGCTGATCGACTCGCGCGGCCTCTCGGTGCTCGGCATCGAGCATTCCAAGTCGAAGATGAGCGGGCGCGGCGTGCTTCTCGACATTGCCCGCTACCGCGGCGTCGACTGGCTGCAGGACGGCGAGAGCATTTCCAATGAGGAGCTCGACGCCTGCGCGAAGAAGCAGGGCGTGGAGATCCGCAAGGCGGACTTCGTCATCATCCGCACCGGCCAGATGGAACGCTGCCTCAAGGAGGGCGAGTGGGGCGGCTATGCCGGCGGCGACGCGCCCGGCGTGAAGTTCGAGAATTGCTACTGGTGCCAGGAAAAGCAGGTCGCCGCGATCTGCTCCGACACCTGGGGTGTCGAGGTGCGGCCGAACGAGACCGACGAGGCCAACCAGCCCTGGCACTGGGTGGTGATCCCGGCGATGGGACTGTGCATGGGCGAGATCTTCTATGTGAAGGAACTCGCCGAAGACTGCGCCGCCGATGGCGTCTATGAATTCTTCTTCTGCGGCCCGCCGCTCATCATCACCGGCGGCACCGGCTCGCCGATCAATCCGCAGGCCTTCAAATAGCGCCAGCCACACTCTTGCGGCGGCGGATCCACCGCCGCCGTTTCCCTGTCCTGATTATATCGGAGAGAGCCATGGCCGCCGCCCGAAAGGTCATTGTCACCTGCGCCTGCACGGGCGCGATCCATACCCCGTCAATGTCGCCGCATCTGCCGATCACGCCGGACCAGATCATCGCCGACGCGGTCGGCGCAGCGGAGGCCGGCGCGGCGATCCTGCATCTGCACGCCCGCAATCCGGAAACCGGCAAGCCCGACCAGACGCCCGAGGCGTTCGGCCGCTTCCTGCCGCAGATCAAGCAGCAGACCAACGCCGCCATCAACATCACCACCGGCGGCAGCCCCTACATGAAGGTCGAGGAGCGCGTGCTCCCCGCTGCGACCTACAAGCCGGAAGTCGCCTCGCTCAACATGGGCTCGATCAATTTCGGCCTCTACCATCTGCTCGACCGCTACAAGGACTTCAAGTTCGAGTGGGAGCGCCAGCATCTCGAAGCCACGCGCGACCTTGTCTTCCGCAACTCGTTCAAGGACATCGAGTATATTCTTGAGACCTGCTACGATAATGGCACGCGTTTCGAGTTCGAGTGCTACGACATCGCGCATCTCTATAATCTCAAACACTTTCTCGACCGCGGGCTGGTGAAGCCGCCGCTGTTCGTGCAGTCGGTGTTCGGCATTCTCGGCGGCATCGGCACGCATCCCGAAGACATCATCCACATGAAGCGCACCGCCGACCGGCTGTTCGGCGACAAGTATCGCTGGTCGGTGCTGGGTGCCGGCGCCTCGCAGCTGCGCATCGCCGCCATGGCCGCCTCGATGGGCGCCAATGTGCGCGTCGGGCTGGAAGATTCGCTCTGGCTTGGCCCGGGCCAGCTCGCCACTTCCTCCGGCGACCAGGTGCGCAAGGCGCGGCAGATCCTCGAAGGCATGGGGCTGGAGCTCGCGTCGCCGGACGAGGCGCGCGAGATCCTAGAGCTCAAGGGTCCGGACAAGGTGGCGTTCTGATATTGCGGGCCTGCGTGCTTCGAGGCCGCCCTGCGGGCGGCACCTCAGCATGACGTTGGTTCTATCCTCCGGGAGAGCCACGTCATCCTGAGGTGCGAGCGGCAAGCGAGCCTCGAAGGATGCCCACCGCAGAACGCACTTACTTGCTGGAGAACATGCATGCTGAACGCCGCGATCGTGGGAATGGGCTGGTGGGGGCGCACGCTGGTCGATTCCGTCCAGGGCAAGAGCGCCGACATACGCTTCACCGCCGGCGCCACCCGCACCCGCGAGAAGGCGGCGGAGTATGCGGAGAAGGCCGGCATCGCGTTGTTCGACAGCTATGAGGCGGTGCTGGCCGACACGTCGATCGATGCGGTGGTGCTGGCCACCCCGCATCTCGACCACGCCAGCCAGGTCGAAGCGGCGGCGCTCGCCGGCAAGGATGTCTTCGTCGAGAAGCCCTTCACCATGACGAAGGAAAGCGCGGAGGCCGCGGTGCGTGCGGTCGAGGCCGCAGGCGTCACGCTCGGCCTTGGCCATAATCGCCGCTTCCATCCGAACATGACGCGGCTGCGCGACATGGTGCGCGAGGGCGAACTCGGCACCATCCTCCATGTCGAGACGGTGATGAGCGGACCGAGCGGGCTGTTCCTGCCCAAGGGCATCTGGCGCACCGATCCGGAACAGTCACCCGCCGGCGGCATGACCGGCATGGGCATCCATCTGGTCGACGCCATGATCGACCTGTTCGGCGAGATCGAGACGGTCGCCTGCCAGAGCGTCAGCCGCGCCGCGCCGTCCGGCCTGCACGACACCACCTCGGTGCTGCTGCGCTTCCGCTCCGGCGCCACCGGCTCGCTGCTCACCATGAATGCGACGACGCCGACCTATCGCTTCGCTGCCTATGGCTCGAAGGGCGTCGCCGAGATCAGCAAGCCGTCGCTGGCGAGCTTCCTGTTCCAGCCTGCTCCCGATGGGCCGGTCTCGGCCAAACCGGTGCCGAAGCCGCTGGTGAGCTTCGAGGTGACCGACGCCGACACGGTGCGCGCCGAACTCGAAGCCTTTGCCCGCGCCACTGATGACGGAGCGCCCTACCCGATTTCCCATAGCGAGATGATCCACGGCGTGGCGGTGTTCGAGGCGATCGTCGCCGCCGTCGGCCAGGATCGCTTCATCCCTATCAATTGAGGACCGAGCATGAGCGAGACCGCGCGTAAAACCATGATCGTCACCGGCGGCTCGAAGGGCATCGGCGCCTCCATCTGCCGGGCCGCGGCAGCCGCCGGCTATAATGTCGCGCTCACCTACAAGGGCGACCTTGAGGGCGCCAGGGCGGTGGCCGGCGAGGTCGAGGCGGCGGGCGGCAAGGCGCTCATCGTCAATGGCGACGTCGCCCTCGAGGCCGACATCATCAGGCTGTTCGAGGAGGTGGACAGCACCTTCGGCGCACCCGACGTGCTGGTGAACAATGCCGGCGTGGTCGGCCCGCTCGGCCGCCTCGAACAGGTAAGCGCGCAGACGCTCAATGACGTCCTCGCCATCAATGTCACCGGCAGTTTTCTCTGCTGCCGCGAGGCGGTGAAGCGCATGTCGACCAAGCGTGGCGGACGCGGCGGCGTCATCGTCAACATGTCCTCGCGCGCCGCGGAACTCGGCGGCGCCGGCGAGTGGATCCACTACGCCGCCACCAAGGGCGCGGTCGACAGCCTGACCTTCGGCCTCGGCCGCGAGGTCGCCGGCGAAGGTATCCGCGTCAATGCGGTGGCGCCCGGCCTCATTGCCACCAACCTCCACGCCGCCGCCGGCGCCCCGGACCGGCTGGCGCGCCTCGGCCCCAACGTACCGATGGGACGGCCCGGCGAACCGGAGGAAGTGGCCGAGGTGGTGCTCTGGCTCGCCTCCCCGGCGGCCGCCTATGTGACCTCCGCCGTAGTGCCGGTCTCCGGCGGTCGGTGAGCGGCGGGGTCGGCACCACCTCCGTTCACGAAGATTTGGGACCGGAATCGCAGGTGGTGCGCAAGTCGCGCGCCGCCTGCATTCGTGCGTCTGCAAACTTGTCGGAAGACGATGTCGCGGTGCTTTCCTGCTCTATTCGAAAGAGTTGCGTTTCGTCTTTCCATCGTTGACATGATCGAAAATCTACAGGATTATCTACCGATAAATAAGCTACCGACGTCGCCCGGAAACCGGTGACGATCGGCGTATACCGACCGGCAGTGCCACCGCGACCGCAGTGGGAAGGCGGCGGAACCGCCCGGCGGACGCACCCAAAACAAGAAGCATCCCGGCAAGATCCGGGAGCGATGGGAGACGACGACCATGGCGAGAATAACGGGCGCAATTGCGTTCGCGGCGGCGCTTGCCGCGCTGACCTTCACCACCGCGGCCCCCGATGTGGCGAAGGCCGACCCGGTCAAGATCCGGATCGGCTGGTCCACCATGCCGGGCCACATGATCCCGGTGCTCTACTCCAAGCCGGAGATCCTCAAGCATTACGGCAAGAGCTACACGGTGGAGCCGATCCGCTTCCGCGGCTCCTCCCCGCAGATCGCGGCGATGGCGGCGGGCGAGATCGACATGGCCGCGTTCGGCGCGCTGACGCTGGCGCTCGCGGTGAACAATGCGCGGATCGACGCCAAGGTGGTGGCCGACATCATCCAGGACGGCGTCGGCGACTCGCATTCCGAGACCTTCATGGTGCGCGCCGATTCCGGCATCACCAAGCTGGAGGACATGAAGGGCAAGCGGATCGGCACCAATGCCATCGGCTCGGCCTCCGACACCGCGATCCGCGCCATGTTCCGCTCCAAGGGCATGCAGGACAAGCGCGACTTCACCATGGTGGAGGTCGCCTTCCCCAACATTCCGGCCATGCTCGACGAGGGCAAGATCGACCTCGGCACCGTGCTGCAGCCGATGTCCGGCCAGATGCTCGCCAGCGGCAAGTACAAGGTGCTGTTCACCTCGAAGGACGCCATCGGCCCGTCCGAGCTGGTCTTCCTCACCGCGAACGGCAAGTTCCTCGACGCCAACCGCGCTGCGCTGATGGATTTCTTCGAGGACCACATACGCGCCGTGCGCTGGTTTACCGATCCGAAGAACCATGACGAGGCGGTGAAGATCGTCGCCAACTTCATGCAGCAGCCGCCGGAGACGCTGTCCTACCTGTTCTCCAAGGACGACTATTACCGTGATCCCTTCATGGTGCCGAACCTCAAGACGCTGCAGGATAATATCAACCTCACCGTCGATCTCGGCCTGGCGCCGAAGGGCATCACCATCGACCCGAACTATGTCGACCTTTCCTTCGTGAAGGAGGCCCAGCGTCGCATCGAGGCCGGTCAATGATGATGGCTGCTCCCAAGTTGAAGCCCGCCCTCGAGGCCGCTCCCGGCGGCATCTCCATCAATGATGTGTCCCACACCTATGGTGGTCGCGCCACGCAGGGCGTGCTGGCGCTCGATCGCATCAATCTCGACATCCGCGATTGCGAGTTCCACGCGCTGCTCGGCCCGTCGGGATGCGGCAAGAGCACGCTGCTCTATCTCATTGGCGGCTTCATCCCGGTGCAGCAGGGTCAGATCATCACCGAGAAGGGCCCGGTCTTCGCACCGGGCCCGGATCGCAGCATCGTGTTCCAGAACTTCGCGCTGTTTCCCTGGAAGACGGTGAAGGACAATGTGCTCTACGGCCTGAAGAAGGCCGGCTTCAACGCCGCGGAGCGGGAAAAGCGGGCACAGGACTATATCGACATGGTCCATCTCACCGGCTTCGAGAACTCCTACCCCTCGCAGCTGTCCGGCGGCATGCAGCAACGCGCTGCCATTGCACGCACGCTCGCCATCGACCCGCGCATCCTCTTGATGGACGAGCCGTTCGGCGCGCTCGACGCGCAGACCCGGCGCGTCATGCAGGAAGAGCTGCGCGCGATCTGGCGGCGTACCCGCAAGACCGTGGTGTTCGTCACCCATGACGTGCAGGAGGCGGTGTTCCTCGCCGACCGCATCTCCATCATGAGCGCACGCCCCGGCCGCATCCAGCACATCATCGATGTCGACCTGCCGAAGGACCGCGGTGAGGAAATCCTCGAGGACCAACGCTTTATCCAGCTGAGCGAGCAGATCTGGCGGCTGGTGCGCGAACAGGCGGTGGCGGCGACGCGGGGGGCACACTGATGGCGGATGCGGTCATCACCCCTTCGCGCGGTGGCGGCACCAGCGGCGGCAACGGCGCGCTGTTCGGCCTCCTGAACGTGGCGCTGCGCTTCTCGCCGATCCTCGTCCTGTGCGTGCTGTGGGAGTTCCTCGGGCTGTCCGGCCTCGTCGCCAAGCAGATGCTGCCCGGCCTCGGCGAGATCGGCTCCGAATTCTTCCGCATGCTGTTCACCGGCGACCTGCTCTACAACACCGCGCGCTCGATCAGCCGCGCCGCGGCCGGGCTCGGCTGCGCCATCGTAGTCGGGATGCTGATCGGCCTGTTGATGGCGACGTTCCGTTCGGTGCGGCTGCTGCTCAACCCGATCGTGCAGATCTTCTACCCGATGCCGAAATCGGCGCTGATCCCGGTGGTGATGATCTGGCTCGGCCTCGGCGATTCCTCGAAAATCCTGCTGATCTTCCTCGGCTGCCTGCTGCCGGTGGTGGTCGGCACTTACAACGGCGCCCGCGGCGTGAACCCGTTCCTGCTGTGGTCCGCCGCCAGCCTCGGTGCCTCGCGCATCGAGGTGCTGCGCGAGGTGGTGCTGCCGGCGGCGATGCCGGACATCCTCAGCGGCTGCCGCACCGCGCTCGCCTTCTCCTTCATCCTGATGGTGAGTTCGGAGTTCGTCATTGCCACCGACGGCGTCGGCTACATGATCTCCTCGCTCGGCGATGGCGGTCTCTATCCCGGCATGTTCGCGGTGATCTTCTTCGTCGCCGCCATCGGCTTCGCGGCGGATCGCGGCTATGCGGTGCTGGTGCGCAGGCTGCTGCGCTGGAGAGAGGCATGATGCAGATGGCCGAGGCCCACCCGCTCGCGCACACGCCCGAGCAGAAGACCCCGCCGCCGCGCCGGCACATCTCGCCCAAGCTGGTCGACACCGGCGTGCAGATCGGGGTCATCGTTGCGCTGGCGGCGATCTGGGAGTTCGGCGCCCGCTATGGCGCGATCAACCCGTTCCTGCTGCCGCCGCTCTCCACCGTGCTGGAACGGCTCGGCGACGACGTCGCCACCGGCGCCGTCTTCATCGATCTTGGGCTGACGCTCTATCGCGCGCTGCTCGGCTTCTTTATCGGCGCCGTGGTCGGCATCCCGGTCGGCATCCTGATGGCGCGCTCGGCGCTGGTCCGCTGGTTCTTCGATCCACTGGTCTCCATCGGCTTCCCGATGCCGAAGATCGCCTTCCTCCCGATCTTCATCCTGTGGTTCGACATCTACGACACCTCGAAGATCATCATGGTGGCGTTCGCCTGCTTCTTCCCCATCGTCTCGGCGACCTATGCCGGCTGCATGGGCATCGACAAATGGCCGATCTGGTCGGCCCGCTCGATGGGCGCCAGGGACCGCGAATTGCTGTGGGAGGTCTACCTGCCCATGGCCATGCCGCAGATCCTGACCGGCCTCCAGGTGGCCCTGCCGACCGGCATGATCACCACCATCGTCACCGAGATGCTGATGGGCGGGCGCGGTATCGGCGGCACCATGATCATGGCCGGGCGCTTTGCCGATTCCGTCGGCGTGTTCGCCGGCATCGTCGAGATCATCATTCTCGGCTTCATCGTGGTAAAGAGCCTGGAACTGGTGCGCCGCCGCCTGCTGATCTGGCACCCGGAATCGCGGCGCTGAATCTGGCAGGCAGAGACCATGCGGACGAGCATTCCCGGCGCGACGCCGATTCCCTATGGCATCGACGCTGCGTCGCTCGCCCGCATCCTGCCCGGAGCTGGCGAGGCTCCGGCCGGCTTGCCGGTAGCCGTCGTCCGTCCAGGTGAGATGCTGCGCATCAACAATGCCGGGCTCGATCTACCGGCTCCCGGCATCGGCGAGCCCGATATGTCCGTGGCCGAGCGCGTCGCCGCTCATCTGACGCGCCTCGCCGGGGCGTGGAACGCGCCGGCGGCCCGTTTCATCGAGCGCTATTTCGCCTTCCTCGACCGGCAGATCGAGACTCATCGAAGCGAGTTGGTGGCCAGGCTCGCGCCGTTCGACGGCCTGTTCGCGCCGGAGGATTTCATCCATTCAGCCCCGCTGCCGCTGCCGCGCGCCTGCCTGTTCGCGCCGGTGGAGGCACATGGCGGAGAGCCAACGCCGGCGGATTATATGCAGGTCGATTTCGCCTTCTGGCTTGGGGCCGCGCCTGTCGCCCTCCTGGCCGCCCCCTCCCCGCTCACACCCGGCGCGGCGCGGCGGCGCGACGAGCGGCTGGCGGCGGCGGGGGTGACGGTCTTCGCCTGTGGCGCGACGGACTTGGCCGATGCAGAGTTCGGGCTGTTCGCGCGTGTCCTTCGCGAGCAAGGATGCCGGTTCTGGGAGGGCGAGGCTTTGCCCTCCGCCCCGGGGACGCGGGGACTGCCGGAATTTTGAAGCTCATCTGCGTGAGCATCCTTCGAGGCCGCCTGCGGCGGCACCTCAGGATGACGTGGTTAAAGGCGACGTCATCCTGAGGCGCGAGCGCAGCGAGCCTCGAAGGATACCCGCACAGCGCGCCCCCTCACCCCGCCATCGCCTCGCGATACCAGTCGGCGATCTCCTCGCCGGTCATCACCGCGGTCTTCTCCCGCGCCAGCACGTAATCCAGCAACTCCTCGAAATAGCGGATGCGGTGCGGCACGCCGGTCAGGTACGGGTGCGTGCTGATCGCCATCACCCTGGCGTTCTCCGCGCCCTCCTCCCACAGCCGGTCGAACTGGTCGATGGAGCGCCGCTTGAAGCCGTCCGACGGCTGGTGCTGCACGGCATGAACCACGATGTCGTTGGTCTCTACCGTATAGGGTACCGAGAGGATCGGGCCGTGCCGGGTGGCAAGCTCAAGCGGCAGGTCGTCGATCACCCAGTTGGCGACATAGCCGATGCCGGCCTCCTTCAGCAGGTCCAGCGTCTCCTCATTCTCGGTGAGGCCCGGGCTTTCCCAGCCTGGCGGAATCTTGCCGGTGAAGGCGCGGATGGTGTCCACCGTGTCGAAGATCGCCTTTCGCTGGTCTTCCAGATGATGCATCGGCCGCTGCACGAAGCCGTGGCCCATGAACTCCCAGCCGGCATCGCGCGCGGCCCCGGCGACGCGCTCATACGAGTTGATGACATTTCCATTGACCGCAAACGTGGCGCGGATGCCGCGCTTCTCCAGCGCGCTCAGGATGCGCCAGAAGCCGACCCGCATGCCGTATTCGTGCCAGGCCCAGTTCGGCAGGTCCGGCATCAAGGGCTGGCTCATCGGCGCCGGGAGCACGGTGCGCGGCTGCGGCCGCTCGATCGACCATTCCTCGACATTGACGATCACCCACACGGCGAGGCGGGCGTCGTTCGGCAGATGCAGTCTCGGCCGGTCCACGAACGCCTGATAGGGCGCGCGGTCGCTCAATTTGCTCATGATGCTGTCCGGGCATGTCACATGAAGAACGAACGGGCGGAGCTCATCGCCCCGCCCGGATAGGCTCGCTTATTTATCGTCCGATCACAAGCCCAGCAGCGCCTTCGCGGTGCCGCCCGCGATCTTGGCGCGGACTTCGTCAGAGAAGCCCTCGACGCTCAGCACATGGCCTACGGGGTCGTACTCGGCCATGTCGAACGGATAGTCGGTGCCGAGCACGATTTTGTCCGCTCCATAGGTCTCGACCAGGTATTTGAGCTGGTGCGGGGTGAACACCACGGTGTCGAAATAGACCCGGCGCAGATATTCGCTCGGCGGGCGCGGCAGGCTGCCATTGGAATCCTTGCGCGCGCCCCAGGCATGGTCGATGCGCCCGGAATAGGCGGGCAGGAAGCCGCCGCCATGCACCGCCAGCAGCTTCAGTTTCGGGTGCCGCTCCAGCACGCCGTCGAAGATGAGGTAGTGCAACGCCACCGTGGTCTCTAGCGGATTGCCGATGACATTGCTGAAATAGAAGCGGGTGAAGCGCTCGCCGCCGGTGAAGCCGTTGGGATGAATCATGATCAGCGCGCCGAGCTCCTCGGCCTTGGCGAAGACCGGCTCGAACTCGGGCGAAGACAGTTCGCGCCCGTCGACATTGGTGAGAAGCTGCACGCCCTTGAGGCCGAGCTCCTTCACCGCGCGCTCCAGTTCGCTGACGGCGGATGCGGGATCATGCAAGGCGACGGTGCCGAGCCCGGCGAGGCGATCGGGGCGCTTCGCCACGAAGGCGGCGACGCCGTCATTCACCATGCGCGAGGCGGGTACCGCGTATTCGGGATCGACCGTGTAGTAGCACTGGAACGGCGGCGGCGCGACGACCTGAATGTCGATGCCGAGCTTGTCGAGCACCTTCATGCGGTCGTCGATGTCGACCATCGCAGTGGCGCGATCCTGGTCCTGGCGCTGATTGACGGCGCGGGTTTCCTCGTTCGAGTACTTCGCCATCGCGATGGTGCTGACATCGAGATGCGGCTGGATGAATGCCGCCGCCTCCGGCACGCCGACATGGGCGTGGATGTCCACCGTCGTGGTGTTCAGCCGCGCCGGGCTCAGTGCGGGCGGGCGGGCCGAGGTCGGCCCATAGCGGTTCACATTGCCGCCGAGCGTCTCGGTATCGATGATGCTGTGGTCCATGAATGCGTCCTTGAACTGAGCGTCCTCGCAAGCGTCCTGCAGAAGGGCCGGCGGCGCGGGAGACCAGCGCCGCCGGCCGTCGATCACATGTCGCCGATCACATGTTCTTGGCTTTCCAGGCGGCGACGTCGGCCTTGACCTTGTCACGCGAGAAGTCGTTCGCCGGTCCGATGATCGAGGCGTCGAGGAAGGTCGCCGGATCGATCTCCGCCTTCAGCTCGCCGATCTTCACCAGCGGCGGCTGCACGGCCTTCCACACCTCCGGCTGCAGATCGCCGAGCTTCTTGGTGGTGGAATAGGCGAGCTCGATCGAGGCGTTGAGGAATTCCTGGCCGAAGGCGTCGTTCGGCCACTCTTCCGGCACCGCCTTCTTGCACATGGCGGCAAGCACGCCAGGGTCGATCTTGGCGACCTCCATGCCCTTGGAATAAGCGCGGAAGAAGCCTTCCATCGTCTTGCGCAGCTCATCCATCCGCGCAGCCGACACCACGAAGGAATTGGCCGGCTGCTCGGCCACTTCCGGCGGGGTGATGAGGCGGATCTTCATGCCGGCGGCCTGCAGCGACAGCCAGTCCGGCGTCGCGCCGGCGATCGCCGCCACGGTGCCGTTCTTCATGGCGGTGGCCTGCGTCGGGCCGGCATCACCCACCACCACCGTCTTCACATCCGAGATCGGAATGTTCTTGGTGTTGAGCGCGACGGTGAGGGTGACGAGGTCGCGGTCGCTGACGAGGCCGACGGTCTTGCCCTTCAGGTCGGCCACCGATTGCGCCGGGCTGTCGGCGAGCACGGCGATGCCTTCCGGTGCCTTCTGGTGGGCTTCATAGATGGTCTTGATCTTGATGCCGGCCTGCACCGCCTGGAAGGTCTGCGGCGCGTCGAGCATGGCGAGCTCGGCCTGGCCGTTCTGCACGAAGGCGACATAGGGAACCGTGGTCGAGGACGGCAGCAGATTGACCTCGATGCCCTCGTCCTTGAAATAGCCGAGCGCCTCGCCGGCGACGATCGGATAGAAATTCGCCGAGCGCGGCAGCGGCATGATGACATTGACGGTGCGCAGCTTCTGCGCCCCGGCCTCGGTGATGCCAGCGGGCAGCATCAGTGCCGCCAGCGCCACCGTGGCGAGACCGGCTGATAGTTTGCCAGCAATCATTTTAGATCCCTTCAACATGGCAAGTTCCTCCCATCGGCGCTTTGCGCGCCGTTTCATTGGACGTGGAATGTCAGGGTCGTCAGTCTGCGTGGCGGTCCCCAAACCCTTCCTTCGGATGAGCCATCCGAAGGAAGCGACTTTGGTTGCTGGAGCATGTTCTTCTCGCAAAAGTCTTCAACTTTTGCGGAACATGCTCTAGCGGGTCCGCCAAGCCTTGGCACGCTTCCGGCTCATCGCCGCCATGCGGGCGTCGTTGCGCCAGTAGACGAGGTGGTCGTCGACCTTCTCCATGGCCATGAAGAGCAGGTAGCCGACCACGGTCAGCATCACCAGCACGGCGAAGGAGGCGGCCATGTTCAGCGCGAAGCTGTAGCGCTGCATCAGTACGCCCATGCCTTCGCCGGCGGAGATGAATTCGCCGACGATGGCGCCGATCAAAGCCAGCGAGATCGCCGCCTTCAGGCCGGCCATGATGATCGGCATGGCGCTCGGCAGCATCAGGCTGAAGAAGATCTGGCTCTTCTTGGCGCCGATCGAGCGGAACATCTCGTGCGCGTCCTCATCGATATTGATGAGTCCGGTCAATGTATTGATGAAGGGCGGGAAGAAGCAGATCAAGGCGCCGATGGCGATCTTCGGGCTGGTGCCGAAGCCGAGCCAGGCGATGATGATCGGCGCCAGCGCGATGCGCGGAATGACCTGCAGCACGATCACATAAGGCGAGATGTAACGCCGGAAAGTCTCGCTGAGGCCCGCCGCGACCGCGAGCAAGATGCCGACCACCGAGCCGATGACGAAGCCCGCGAGCGCCTCCCACAGCGTGATGCCCATATGGTACCAGGCATTGCCACGCACGAAGAGCATGTCCCACAGCGCGACCACGATCGCGCTCGGCCGCGGCAGGATGAGCGAGTCGACCAGGCCGAAGGCGCTGGAGGCTTCCCAAACCGCGATGATCGAGAGGAACAGCGCCAGGTGGCGGGCGACACGCCCGAGCACGACGCCGCGCGGAGTTCCGGTATCTACGACGCCGGCAAAGGAATCATTCGTGGCAAGGCTCATCTCAATGCCCTCCCAGGATGGAACGGACTTCCGAGACCATCTCGTTGAAGGCCGGCGTCTGCATCAGCGAGATCTCGCGCGGACGGGCGAACGGCACATCGACGATCTTGGCCAGACGGCCGGGACGCGGCGTCATCACCATCACCTGGTCGGCGAGGAAGATGGCCTCGGAGATGTTGTGGGTGACGAAGAGCGTGGTTGCGTCGACATCGTCGACGATGCGCAGCAATTCGAGGTTCAGCCGCTCGCGGGTGAACTCGTCGAGCGCGCCGAACGGCTCGTCGAGCAGCAGGATCTTCGCCCCGGTCTGCAACAGGCGAGCGAGCGCGACGCGCTGCTGCATGCCGCCGGACAGCTGGCGCGGAAAGGCGAACTCGAAATCCTTGAGGCCGACGAGGCGCAGGAGATCGATGGCGCGCTCCTTGTCGGCGCCGGTCGGCGTGCCGCGAACTTCGGTGGGCAGCAGCACGTTCTCCACCGCCGTGCGCCATTCCAGCAAGGTCGGGCGCTGGAACATCATGCCGACATCGGGGGATGGCCCGTTCACTTGCCGGCCCAGCACGTCGAGGCTGCCGGAGGTCTTGCCGATCAGCCCGGCGATCAGCCGCAGCAAGGTCGACTTGCCGCAGCCGCTCGGCCCGACCAGCGAAACGAAGGTGCCGCGCTTGATGTCGAAACTGGCGCTCTCCAGTGCGACGACGTCGCGATTGAAGACTTTGGCCACCCCCGTGGCGGAGATGACGGCATCGTCGGCCAGCGGCGCTGGGGCCGTGCGGGCCGGGATGATGTTGGCGGCTAGAGCATTCATATATTCGGCTCCTCCTCGCCGAACGCGCAACCGGGTGCATTCGCCCGGAGCGGCGTTGGGACGACGTGGGTGTTTCCTGCGCCGATGCCGGGCTTCAAGCGGACCGGTCCTCGGCAGTTCCCTTTAGTTGATTGCTCGCGGGCGCCTTTGTTCGCAGGCGCCTTCTCTCGACCGGCGGTCGTCAGGCGACGATCGACCGGCTTTCCAGCGCACGCAGGATCTGGCTCTGCGATTTGCCGACGTGACGCCGCACCACCCGCGCCGCGGCATTGCCGTTGCGCGCCTGCAGCGCATCGATGATCTCATTGTGGTCGCGCAGCGGCCCTTCCGAGCCGCCGGGATCGCCAATGGCCGAGAGGCTCACCATGCAGAGCCGCTCATAGAGATCCATCACCCGCCGCGTCTCCTCCGCCAGACGGTGGTTCTGCGACAGCACGGCGAGATGGTGGTGGAAATTGCGGTTGTATTCCACGAACACGGGCACGGAGGAACGATCGGCATCGCGATAACGGTCGAGTGCCTTGAGCTCCGCATCGGAGGCGACAGTGGCGACCTTGCGCACGCAGGCGCTCTCCAGGATCTGCCGCAGTTCCAGCATGTCCTCGGCGTCCTTGATCGAGATCGGACGGACGCGATGCCCGCGCCGCGGCTCGATCTCGACGAGGCCTTCCAGCTCCAGCTTCTGCATGGCGTCGCGCACCGGCGACTTCGAGACCCCGAAGCGCACCGCCAGATCGGCTTCCCGCAGCTCGGCGCCGGGCCGGATCGAGCAGGAGAGGATCTCCCGCCGGACCAACTCATAGACCCTGTTGCGAACGAGGTTCATAGCCGAAGCGACCCTTCGTGGAATATCAGGAAGGCTATATTGATCGACCGATAACGTCAACATGACAGAGATGAGGAGATGCCACTTTCCCTAGGGAAACGTCGCTGCGATGCAGCATCACACAAGGAAATCAACGAACAAAGCACGCAAAATCAAACGTCTTGCGGCGTACTCGAAACGTCAGTCAGATATGTCAGTGCTTCTGTCTTGATGCATCGGTGCTTCTTCACTGAAGCAGGGTGATCGTCATGCCCGGGCCTGTCCCCGGCATCCACGACCGCAACGACGGCGCAACCGTGGATGGCCGAGACGAGCCCGGCCATGACGGCACTCGTCATGTTGCGCAAGAGCTGAAGCTTGAGCCGATGACCCGACTGTGTCCGGTCGCGGACGGGCAACGCCCGTCAGATGATCGCGAAACAGCCCTCGCGGCGTGCCCGCTTCCAGAGCCGGTAGCCGTAGAGCCACCATATGAAGGTGAGGAGCGACGCCATGACACGGTCATATATCATTTTACCTCAAGGTGTGATGACAGATCCGTCCGCTCGCATCCACCTGCACAAAGAAAAAAGGCCGGAGCTCATCGCTCCGGCCAGCCAGGGGAAGGGTCCAGATCGAGGGAAGTTTCAGCTGGCCTTCGCTGCCGCCCCGGCATAGGGGACATTGCCGCCGCCATAGCGGCGCACGCGCACATTCGCCTGCTCGGCATGGCCGAGGAAGCCTTCGAGCACGCACAGCCGCGAGCAGTATTCACCGACCATGGCGCTCGCCGCGTCGGTGGTAACCTTCTGATAGGTGCAGGTCTTGATGAACTTGCCGACCCACAGCCCGCCGGTGTAGCGCGCCGCGCGCTTGGTCGGCAGCGTGTGATTGGTGCCGATCACCTTGTCGCCATAGGCGACATTGGTGCGCGGGCCGAGGAACAGCGCGCCGTAATTGCGCATGTTGTTGAGGAAATAGTCCGGATCGGCGGTCATCACCTGCACATGCTCGGAAGCGATGCGGTCGGCCTCGCGCACCATCTCCTCCACGCTGTCGCAGACGATCACCTCGCCGAAATCGCGCCAGGAGGCGGAGGCGATCTCCGCGGTCGGCAGGATGGTCAGCAGCCGCTCCACCTCGGCCAGCGTCTCGCGCGCCAGCTTCTCCGAATTGGTCAGCAGGATCGCCGGCGAGGTCGGCCCATGTTCGGCCTGGCCCAACAGGTCGGTGGCGCAGATTTCGGCATCGACGGTGTCGTCGGCGATGACCAGCGTCTCGGTCGGGCCGGCGAACAGGTCGATGCCGACGCGGCCATAGAGCTGGCGCTTGGCCTCGGCGACGAAGGCATTGCCGGGCCCGACCAGCATGTCCACCGGCGCGACGCTCTCGGTTCCCAGCGCCATCGCCGCCACCGCCTGGATGCCGCCCAGCACGAGTATCTCGTCGGCGCCGGCGAGATGCATGGCGGCGACGATCGCCGGATGCGGCCCATTCTGGAACGGCGGCGCGGCGGCGACCACGCTCGGCACGCCGGCGACCTTGGCAGTGACCACGCTCATATGGGCGGAGGCGACCATCGGATACTTGCCGCCCGGCACGTAGCAGCCGACGCGTGCCACCGGCACGTTCTTGTGCCCGAGAATGACGCCCGGCAGCGTCTCCACCTCGAGGTCGGTGAGACAGGCGCGCTGCTTCTCGGCGAAATTGCGCACCTGCGCCTGCGCGAAGCGGATATCGTCGAGGTCGGACTTCGAGACCTTGGACAGCGCCGCCTCGATCTCTTGCGCGGAGAGGCGGAAGCTCGCCGGCGACCAATGATCGAAGCGCTCGGAATAGCGCCGCACCGCGGCGTCGCCCTCGGCCTCGATTTCCGCAAGAATCCCCTCGACGGTGGTGCGGACCTTGGCGTCGGCGTCGGCCCGCTCGGTTGCCGAGCGCGCGGTCTTCAGATGGCGAGCCATGATTTCCTCCCGGCGCTGCGAGCGCCTCTTATTTATCGAGTGAAAACTAAAGCGGACCCCGATGTCAAGCCGGACAGCGGGCTTGCCAAGCCGGTCGCAGAGGTTTATTTATCGACTGATAATTATAACCGGAGGACGCCATGAAGGCTACCGGCCTGAACCATCTGTCGATCGGCGCCAGGGACGTCGATGCCTCCGTCCGCTTCTATGCCGAGATGTTCGGCATGGAGCCGATCCCGACCTATAATTTCGGCTTCCGCACCCAGTATCTGCGCTGCGGCAACCAGCAGGTGCACATTTTCAGCTTGCCGGACGCGGCGACGCGCTACCAGCATTTCGCGATGAACGTCGATGACTTCATGGCGGTGTATGAGCGCGCCAGGGCCGCCGGCATCATCGACCACGAGACCTTTGGCAATGGCGTCAACGAGATGCCGGACGGCACGGTGCAGCTCTATCTGCGCGATCCCGGCGGCAATCTGGTCGAGGTCGATTGGCCCGATGTCACAACTCTCGACACGTCGCGTATCCCGGAACTGAAGCGCCTCGCCGATCGCTTCGAGCAGAAGGGCGAAAATCTTCAGGCAACTCTCTACCTCGGCCGCCGCGATGATGTCTGGGGAGATCGGGTATGACGACCCTCGCCTCCCCCGCCCTCATCCAGCCCGGCACCGTCCGGCGCCACGCCGAATTGCTGGCCCGCGCCACCGATCTCGCCGCCGTCCTCGCGGAGCGCGCCCCGCATGCGGAAGAGTTGCGCCGCCTGCCGCCGGAAAATGAGCGCGACCTGCACGAGGCCGGCCTCTACCGCATGCTGCAGCCCTTGAGCCTCGGCGGCGCCGAACTCGACTATACCTGCCTCATCACCATCGGCTCGGCACTCGCGGCGGGCTGCGCCTCCACCGCCTGGAACCTCACCAATCTCGCCAGCCATCACTGGATGCTGGCGATGTTCCCGCCGCAGGCGCAGGACCGCATCTGGGGCGAGGATCGCGACGCGCTGATCGCCTCCTCCTTCGTCTTCCCCGCCGCCAAGGTGGCGAAGGCACCGGGCGGCTATGTGCTCTCCGGCCGCTGGCCGTTCTCCTCCGGCGTCGATGTCTGCCAGTGGAACATGCTCGCCGGCATCGTGAGGGAAGAGGGCGGAGCGCCCGACCACCGCATCTTCCTGCTGCCGCGCAGCGACTATGAGATCCTCGACACCTGGCACGTCACCGGATTGAAGGGCACCGGCTCGCAGGATGTAGTCTGCAACGAGGTGTTCGTGCCGGAGGCGATGACCGTCCCGGTCGCCCACCTGAAGGGCGGCGTGACACCGGGCACCGAGCGCCATCCCGCCCCGCTCTATCGGCTGCCGGTGTTCGCTCTATTCCCGGCGATCCTCTCCGGCGTCGGGCTCGGCAATGGCGAAGGCGCGCTCAACGCCTTCGTCGATTCCACGAAGAAGCGTACCGCCAGCTATACCGGCGCGCGGCTGTCCGAACTGCAGAGCACGCAGATCCGCATCGGCGCGGCGGCGAGCAAGCTTTCGCATTCGCGGCGCGTCATGATCGGCATATGCGAGGAGGCGATGCGCGATGCCGAGCGCGGCCATGTGCCGGACATCGTCACCAAGCAGGCCTATCGGCGCGACCTTGCCTACGCCACCAATCTCGCCACCGCTGCCGTCGATGAGATCAATACCGGCAGCGGCGCGCAGGCATTGTTCCTCGCGGGCGCGCAGCAGCGCCGCTTCCGCGACGCACATGCTATAAGCGCGCATATTGCTTTCAGCGCCGACATGGCGAACGCTGCCTATGGCCGTGTTGCGCTCGGCTTTGAGACCGACAATCCCGTGGTCTGAAGGTTGCCCGTGGTCTGAAGGTTACCTGGGTTTGAAGGACGCAAGACAGGACACGATGGTATCCCGGCTCGACATTGATGCGGCACCAACCCTGCCGGACGACGCGGCAACGCCGCGTCGGGCGAGGATCAGTCCGCAGGAACGCCACAAGGAGTTCGTCCGCAAGGCGGTGGAGCTGTTCTCGGAGGTCGGCTTCGAGGCCGGCACGCGCGAACTCGCCCAGCGCCTCGGCGTCACCCAGCCGCTGCTCTATCGTTACTTCCCGAGCAAGGACGATCTGATCACCGCCGTCTATCGCGAGATCTATGTCGACCGCTGGAAGCCGCAATGGCGCGAGGCACTGCTCGACGAGAGCCGGCCGATCCGCGAGCGCATCCTCGCTTTCTATGAGGACTACACCAACACGATCTTCACGCCGGAATGGCTGCGCATCTATCTGTTCGCCGGCCTGCGCGGCGTCGACATCAACAAGCGCTATTCGGCGACTGTGGAGCAGGAGATCATCCGCCCGATCGCCACCGCCACCCGCAAGGCCTTCGGACTGTCCGAGAAGGAAGCGCTGACGGCGGAGGAGTTGGAGCTGTTCTGGACGCTGCAGGGCGGCATCTTCTATTACGGCGTCCGCGAGGTGGTCTACGGCTTCCAGATGCCGGTCGACCGCCCGACCATGATCCACAATTCGGTGGACACCTTCCTCGAAGGCGTCGCCTCGGTGCTCAAGCGGATTGCGAAGAAGCCGGCCAGGAAGCGGTGAGCCTTTATGCCGTCATCCCGGCCGCAGCCCGCAGGGCGGAGAGCCGGGATCGCGTGCCGCGAAAGGTGCCCCCTACCTTGCTACGATCCCGGATTGGCCCGCGGCCGTCCGGGGATGACGACGTTGGGGGCCTCCCGGCAAAAATTTCGAACATCCTGTTCTTGATTGAAAACCCGCGTCGCGACATTATGACGGTACGGCGTCCTTGCGGGCGCCTCCTATGCATTGGAGTTCGAACTCTTTGTCCCTGCAGCATGCAGTCGGCGGCGAAGACGATACCAGTACGCTGGGCGTCGAGATCTATTCGCGGCTGCGACGTGACCTGATCGCCGGCCACCTCCAGCCCGGCGAGCGGCTGCGTTTCCGCCAGCTCAGCGCCGCCTATGGCGTCGGCATCGCACCGCTGCGCGAGGCGCTGTCGCGGCTGGTGTCGGATCAGCTGGTGCGCTTCGAGGGACATCGCGGCTATACCGTCGCGCCGTTGTCGCTGCACGATCTGTATGACCTCTGCGCGCTACGCACCGAACTCAGCTGCAAGGCACTGCGCCAATCCATCGAGCGTGGCGACGATGATTGGGAGGCCGAGATCCTCGCCGCCCTGCATCGGCTGGAACGCAGCCCGCTGCCGCATTCGATCAGCGAGCGCAAGACCATCGACGAGTGGGAGCAGCGCCATGACCGCTTCCATTTCAGCCTGATCTCGGCCTGCAACTCGCCCTGGCTGCTGCATTTCTGCGGCGCGCTGTCCGATCATTTCCAGCGTTATCGGCGCGCCGTCATCGTCGTCACCTCTTCGTCCGAGGAACTACTGAAGCGCGTGCGCGACCAGCACCGTGCCGTCGCCGAAGCCGCCATCGCCCGCGACGCGGACGTCGCCACGGATATCCTCGCGCGCCATTTCCAGGGCAGCGTCGAGGTGGTAGCCCGAAACTATGAGGCGATCGCGCGGGACATCTCCGGACAGGTCGGCGCCTAGCCGGACTTGGATACCCCAACGCTCGTTATGGCCTTGTCCAGCCACGAAGCCGCCCGCGTTCATAAAACCCGCCCCTTGCATTGACTCATCCGCGATGTTCGAACATTCTTTATATTAACAATCATAGAGCTGCCCTGCAAACGATTGCACGCACTACGTGCAGGGCGCATATTGGGAGGATGACCGCCTATGCTCGCCGATGCCGCTGTGGATTCCGCCGGAAAGCCCGACCTCATCAATGGCATGCGCCTGATCGGGCATGATTTGCTCGCCGGTTTCGGCGGCGTCGGCGAGGGCATGTCGCTGCAGCGCGCGCCCGATGGCCGGCGCATCATGTGGATGGCCCATGAAGGCCCGCCGAAGAACTTCACCGGCGTCGATGTCACCGATCCGCGCAATCCCCGCGTCGTCGTGCAGACCGACCTGCCGCACAACAAGGTGCGCTCCAACTCGCTGGAGACGGTCGGCAACATCATGGCCGTCGCCTACCAGACCTATGAGCCGGGCCTGAAGCCGGCGGGCATCGAACTGTTCGATATCTCGGTGCCGGAGAATCCGCGCTCCATCAGCTTCTTCGATTGTTCCGGCCCCTATTCGCGCGGCGTCCACCAGGTGTGGTTCGTCGATGGCGAATATATCCATTGCGCTTCCGGCGCTGCCGATCTCAAGCCGCGCAACCAGAAGGACGACCAGGTCTACCGCATCATCGACGTGCGCGATCCCTCGAAGCCGATCGAGGCCGGCCGCTGGTGGCAGCCCGGCACCATGGACGGCGACGATGCCGCACCGCCGACTCGCCTCGCCATCGACAGCGGCGTGCGCGCCCACAACACCAATGTCTATCCGGAGCGTCCGGACCGCTGCTATCTCGGCTATATCGACGGCGGCGGCTATGTGATGGACATCTCCGACAAGTCGCGTCCGAAGGTGATCTCGGCGTTCAATCCGAACCCGCCCTTCCCCGGCTTCACCCACACGGTGATGCCGCTGTTCAGCCGCGAATTGCTGGTCGTCACCCATGAATGCGTGCACGACAACGGTCTCGACTGGCCGAAGCTCAACTGGCTGGTCGACGCCCGCAAGGAAGACAATCTCGTCCCGATCTCGACGCTGCCGATGCCGCCGGTCGAGGAATATGCCCGCAAGGGCGGGCGCTTCGGCTGCCACAACCTCCATGAGAACCCGCCGCGCGACACCGCGCTGCGCTCCGACACGCTGATCTTCTCGACCATGTTCAATGGCGGCTTGCGGGTCCACGACATCAACAACCCGCTCCAGCCTCGCGAGGTTGCGGCCTTCGTGCCGGCGACGCCGAAGGGTTCGCGTGCCGGTACCGCGCAGATCAACGACGTCTATGTCGACGAGAACGGCATCGTCTATTGCGTCGACCGCCACATTGGCGGGCTCTATGTGCTGGAACTCGACATCTGAGAATCAGCTCTTACTCCCCCTCTCCCCTCGGGAGAGGGGGAAGTCGCCATCGCGGCACGGCGATTGTGATTCTGAGCCAGACACTGAGGGCGGCACCATGACGGATGGCGCGAGCGCGATGATCCCGATCACGCTGGTCACCGGGTTTCTCGGCAGCGGCAAGACCACCTTGCTGAACAATCTGCTGCGCGACCCGGCGATGACGGACACCGCCGTCATCATCAACGAGTTCGGCGATGTCGCCATCGATCATCTGCTGGTGGAGAGCGCGGTCGAGAACGCCGTTGTGCTGCAGAGCGGCTGCATCTGCTGCTCGGTGCGCGGCGATCTCGTCGACACGCTGTCCGACCTCAAGGGCAAGGAGGCGCGGGGCGAGGTCCCGCCCTTCTCGCGCATATTGATCGAGACCACCGGCCTCGCCGACCCGACCTCCATCGTGCAACTGTTCGCCACCGAGCCGACTCTTGCCGGGCTGTTCCGGCTGCGGGCGGTGGTGACGACAGTCGATGCGGTGAATGGCGGCGCGCAGCTCGACGGTTTCGAGGAAGCGGGACGGCAGGTGGCGCTCGCCGACGTGCTGCTCGTCACCAAGGCCGACATTGGCGAGGCGGCGACGACCGCAGCGCTGTGCGAGCGGCTGCACCGGCTGAACCCGGGTGCCGAGATCGTCGAGGTTCTGCACGGGCACTTGTCGCCGGCAGACCTGTTCGAGCGCGCGCCGGAGGCGCCCTCAGGCGACGGAAGCAATGTCCAGCGCTGGCTGAAGGCGGAAGCATTCGAGCACGGCCACGATCATCACCACCATCATCACGATCACGATCACGATCACGACCATCACCACGGCCACAGCCACCACGACGCCGCGATCAAGGCCTTCGCCGTCACGCTCGACACGCCAATCGCGCGCGACGCACTACGCCGCTGGCTGAACTCGGTGCTGTCGCTGCGCGGCAACGACCTGCTCCGGATGAAGGGCATCGTCAATGTGAGGGGGGAGGACGGGCCGATGGTGGTGCATGCGGTGCAGCAGGTGGTGCATCCGCCGGTGCACCTCGCCGCCTGGCCGAGCGCGGATCACTCGACGCGCATCGTCTTCATCACCCGCAACATCTCGCAGGCCGCGCTCCAGCGCAGCCTCGAACTGCTCGCCGCACCAGACGCCGCCTAGTGTACTGGCGTCATCCCGGCCGCAGCCCGAAGGGCGGAGAGCCGGGATCGCGTGAAGTCCCGCTCGGCACTTTCAGCGATCCCGGATCGGCCTTGCGGCCGTCCGGGATGACGATATGTGCTAAGGCGTCCGGTCGAGTTTTCGCGGATCCATATCGTGTACGCAATATGCCGAACCCGCGACGCAGAAGCTTGCGCGCAGGTATCTGCCTATTGAGCGCAGTATCGAAGCGAAGGACATTGGCGTGACCTCCCGGATTATATTTTCCTGGAAGCTAGCCATAGATGCGACCAACAAGCAACCGCCTCGGCTTCGATAAGGATCAACTACCTTTCTTGAGGAATGTGTAGTCGGCCGAGTAGGGCACGCTCCGCAACGCTCCGGCCGTGTCGCACTGCCCGACGGCGACCCCGCCTTTGGTGTTGAGCCTCTGGACCGTCGTGACGCCGCTGAGCCTGCCGGTGCCGCGGCTCGACGCAACATCGAGCTTCAACCATGGAATGTCTTCCGGTGTCGCACCCGGAGCACGAGCGGCCTGCTTGCCGACCACCGCACTGCCGTCGAGCATTTCCCAGGTCGGACCGGCGTAATGCCGCCCAACCGTCTTGCCGTCGATGAGGAGTGTCGCGATCGGCTCGCGGAACTGCCAGACGAGTTGTCCGCCCGCATCGGCCTTGCAGTCGTAGATCTGGGCACCCTCGGCGTGAGCCGTGGCAATCAGGGTCTCGGTTGGAGCCGCGATCGCGTCCGGCACTTGCTGGGGCACCTGGGCGCTTGCGGTCGACGCCGCTGAAAGCGGCGCGAGAAGCGCAACGACGAATGCGGCGAGCGACGGCGTGTTCATGGCGATGGTTTCCCTCGGCTGCGTCAGTGGGTTGCCGGTGATACGCCGCATCTGTGGCGGTTTCGGGCGGTATGTAAGGGGGCGGAGCGCCATCCCAACGTATGGTCGGCCCACCCAGCATCCTCAGCTATGGTCGGCGTACCGAACAGCAATCGCATACCCTGGACGCCCTGGCTCGCCGCATCGCCCTTCCAAGGAGCAAAGTCATGAAGACCGTCGCGGACCAATTCGCCGAAACCCTCGCCGCCGTCGGCGTCAAGCGGATATATGGCATCGTTGGAGATAGCCTGAACGGCCTGACGGATTCGGTGCGTCGACAGGGCAAGATCGAATGGGTCCATGTCCGGCATGAGGAAGTTGCCGCCTTCGCCGCGGGGGCCGAAGCGCACCTGACGGGAGAACTGGCGGTCTGCGCCGGCAGCTGCGGCCCCGGCAACCTGCACCTCATCAATGGCCTCTTCGACTGTCAGCGCTCCCGCGTGCCCGTGCTCGCCATCGCCGCGCACATTCCATCGGCCGAGATCGGCAGCGGCTATTTCCAGGAAACCCGTCCGGAGGATCTGTTCCGCGAGTGCAGCCATTATTGCGAACTCGTCTCCGGCGCCAACCAGATGCCGCGCACGCTCGAAGTCGCCATCCGCGCGGCGGTTGGCAAGCGCGGCGTGTCGGTGGTGGTTATGCCCGGCGACGTGGCGCTGCAACCCGCCTCCGCCGCCCCGCCGCCCAAGATCGCGGGCCTGCTGCCGGCGGCGCCGGTCGTGATGCCGGCAAAGGCCGACCTTGAGCGACTGGCGGCACTGCTCAATGGCGGCGGGCGCGTGACCATATTGTGCGGCTCCGGATGCCAGGGCGCGCATGAGGAGTTGCTGGCACTCGGCGAACGTCTCAAGGCACCCATGGTGCACGCGCTGCGCGGCAAGGAGCACGTCGCGTGGGAGAACCCCTATGACGTCGGCATGACCGGGCTGATCGGCTTTTCGTCCGGCTATTACGCCATGCGCGATTGCGATGTCCTGCTGATGCTCGGCACCGATTTTCCCTATCGGCAATTCTATCCTGAAGGGGCCGGCGTGCGCATCGCCCAGGTCGACCTGCGCCCGGAGCAGATCGGCCGGCGCACCCCGGTGGATCTGGGCGTGGTGGGCGACGTTCGCGCGACGCTCAAAGCGCTGCTGCCGCTGCTTGATCTAAACACGGACGGCGCACATCTCGCGCAGGCGCAAGCGCATTATGCCAAGACACGCCGGGCGCTGGATGATCTGGCGGTGGGCGTGCCCGGCAAGAAGTTGCTCCATCCGCAGCAGGTCGCCAAGGCCATCAGCGATCACGCTGCGCAGGACGCCATCTTCACCTGCGACGTCGGCCTGCCGACGGTATGGGCCGCGCGCTACCTTGCGATGAACGGGAGCCGACGGCTTCTCGGCTCGTTCTGGCACGGCTCCATGGCCAATGCGATGGCACAGGCCATCGGTGCCCAGGCGGCGTTCCCCGGCCGGCAGACAATCTCGCTGTCCGGTGACGGCGGCTTCGCCATGCTGATGGGCGATTTCCTGAGCCTCGTGCAGCTCAATCTGCCGGTGAAGGTGGTTGTCTTCAACAACAGCTCGCTCGGCTTCATCGAGCTCGAGCAGAAATCCACCGGCTTTCTCGAAACCGGCACCGAACTCAAGAATCCGAACTTCGCAGCCATGGCCGAGGCGGTTGGCGTGCGCGGGATCCGGATCGAGGATCCGGCCGATGTCGATGCCGGGATCAAGGCCGCATTCGAGCATGACGGGCCGGTTCTGGTCGATGCCGTGGTGAACCGCACCGAGCTTGCCATGCCTCCTGCGGTGACGCTGGACATGGCGAAAGGCTTCACGCTCTACATGGTGAAAGCCGTGATGAACGGCCGCGCCGACGAAGTCATCGATCTCGCCAGATCCAATTTGTGGCGCTAGAGCATTTCCCGATCAGATGGAATCATCTGGTCGAAGAGGAATTGCTCCAGCTTATTGAATCTAGAGCCCTTATCGTTCGGATGTTCCATCCGAACGATAAGGGCTCTAGTCCGTCCACGGTCTCCCTCGATTGGGCCACCGCGCCGGTCAGCTGGATCGGGCAGCGGTCACCGGGCGCGATTGCGGCAATTGTCGCGCCCAATGGTCGGCGAACGCCCGGACCCGCTCGCTCATGTCGGCGCGGTTCGGAAATGACAAGCTCATCGTCACCGCGCCGGAAATGTTCGGAAGAGTGCGCCGCAGCCTGCCCTGCTCGACGTCCGGCATGCACAGCCCGACCGGCAGCACACCCACTCCATGTCCTGCCGTGGCAAGGTCTCGGATCAGGAGAAAATTGTTCGCCTGGATGGCCGGCTCGGCTGGAAAAGCGGCGCAGAAGACGCGACGCTCGAGGAAGCTGCGCATCTCGCGCGGCGGCACGATCAGCGTCCGCACCTCCGCGAGCGTTGTCGGCTCCCCATGCTGTTGAAGGTAGCCGGGGCTCGCGAACAGGCCGTATTCGGCCGCGAACACCGGGCGCATGACGGCGTCCTGAGGATTGGCGATCCCGATCCGCAGCGCGATGTCGATATTGTCCGACACGAGGTCGAGCAGCGCGTTGCCGAGGATGACCTCGAAGGTGACCCGGGGATGCCGGGCGCGGAAGCTCCCGATCGCCTCCGCCAGGAAGCGGGTGGGAAAATCCGCCGGCGCGGTCACGCGGATCGGACCTTTGAGCTCGCCACCGACCGCGCCAATCGAGGTGACCGTCTCGGCGAGCGCGCCAAGCGCCGCGGCCGCCCCGTCGAACAGCGCCCGCCCCTCCTCTGTCAGGGCAACGGCGCGGGTCGAGCGCTTGAACAACCGCACGCCCAAGGCCTCCTCCAGTGTCCGCACGCGCAGGCTGACGGTGGAACGCGGCATGCCGAGCCGGCGTGCCGCTGCCGAGAAACCGCCGGCCCGCACGACTTCGATGAATGTCCGGACGGCATTGAGGTCCATACTGTCCATCCTGCTGGACAGTGTAGATAGGAATTGCCCGCTGGAGCGCACAGCGGCCCCACCCAACTATGTCCCCATCGACACTTTGATGGAGACACATCATGAAAAGCGGCAGGATCGAGAGCAGCGACGTCGTGAGCTTCGCCGGCCTGACGACCGAGATCATCGCCGGCGACGACGGCAAGGTCACGGTCATGCGCATGACGGTGACGCCGAAATTCGGTGCACCGCCGCATATCTCCTATGACGAGGACAAGATCTTTCTCGTGTCCGCGGGAACGCTGCGCTTTACCGTGGGAGACAGCACTTTCGACGTTCACGCTGGCGACTTCGTGGCAGTGAAGGGCGGCGACGTCCACGGCTTCGTGAACCTGCAGCAATCCGATGCAATCCAGGTGCTGGTGTCGACGCCGGCGCGGCACCACGACTTCTTCCGCGCAATGGCGGCATTACCCGCCAATTACGATCCGGCCGAGCTCGAGGCGGTCTGCCGAACGTTCAACCAAAAGATCGTCGGCACGCTCCAGAAGGGCTGAGCCGCGCGCCGCGTGGTCGGCCGCAGTCGCCCGGCCGATGAGGGCGGAGCTCAGATCAGCCGCAGCCCCTTGAGGCTGGCGTGGCCGTCCTTGCCGACGATGATGTGGTCGTGCACCTCGATGCCCAGCGGCTTCGCCACATCGATGATGGTCTTGGTCATCTGGATGTCGGCGTTCGATGGTGTCGGGTCGCCGCTCGGATGGTTGTGCACCAGTATGACGGCGCTCGCCGCCAGTTCCAGTGCCCGCTTCACCACCTCGCGCGGATAGACCGGGGTGTGGTCCACCGTGCCGCGCTGCTGCACCTCGTCGGCGATCAGCTGGTTGCGCTTGTCGAGGAACAGGATGCGGAACTGCTCATGGTCGGCGAACGCCATGGAGGCGCGGCAATGCTCGATCACCGCGCTCCAGGAGGAGAGCACGGCGCGGGCGCGCACCTTGCCGCGGGTCACCCGCTCCACGGACGCGCCGATCAGCTTCAGCTCGGTGACGATGGCCTCGCCGACCCCCTTCACCTCGCGCAGCCTTTTTGGCGGCGCGGAGACGACCTCGGCGAAGGAGCCGAAATACTGGATCAGCTGCTTGGCGAGCGGCTTCACATCTGCCCGCGGCACGGCGCGGAACAGCACCAGCTCCAGCAACTCGTAATCCGGCAGCGCCTCGCCGCCGGCCTGGCGGAAGCGTTCGCGCAGCCGCTCGCGATGACCGACGAAATGCGGGACGGCCGCCTCGGCGAGACCGGCGCCGGATTTCGGACGCGCGATGTTCGGCTCGTCCTCGTCCGCGTCGTCCGCCGCAGCACTCATAGCGGCGTGCCGAACACCGGCTTGTGATAGCCCTTGGGCGACAGCGTGAAGATCTCGACGCCGTTCTCGGTGACGCCCACCGAATGCTCGAACTGCGCGGAGAGCGAACGGTCGCGGGTCACCGCGGTCCAGCCGTCGGAGAGCACCTTCACGTGCGGGCGGCCGAGATTGATCATCGGCTCCACGGTGAAGATCATCCCCGGCAGCAATTCGGGGCCCTCGCCGCGCCGGCCGACATGGACGACGTTCGGCTCGTCATGGAACAACTGGCCGAGGCCGTGGCCGCAGAAGTCGCGCACCACGCTCATATGGTACGGCTCGACGAAATCCTGGATCGCCGCGCCGATATCGCCGACATGGGCGCCCGGCCGGATCGCCTTGATGCCGCGCATCATCGATTCATAGGTGACGTCGAGCAGCCGCTCGGCCCGGCGCGGGATCGGCCCCACCGGGTACATGCGGCTGGAATCGCCATGCCAGCCATCGAAGATCAGCGTCACGTCGACATTGACGATGTCGCCTTCGCGCAGCGGCTTGTCGTTCGGGATGCCGTGGCAGACCACATGATTGATCGAGGTGCAGGTCGATTTGCGGTAGCCGCGATACATTAGCGTCGCCGGATAGGCGGCGTTGTCCATGCCGAACTCGAACACCAGCCTGTCGATGGCGTCCGTGGTCACGCCCGGTGCGACCATTTCGTGCACCAGGTCCAGCGCCTCGGCGGCGAGCCGCCCGGCGCGGCGCATGCCGGCGAAGCCTTCGGGCCCGTGCAGCTTGATATGGCCGGTCTTACGCAGCGGCGCATTTGCCGCTTCCACATAACTCATAGGCGGGAATTCCAAAGGTTTTGTTGGCAGGAATGTAAGCCATCCGGCGAGCGGCGCAACTGAGCGCGTGCCGGAAGATGCCTTTGAGGTTTCCGGATCCGCGCGGACCCGCCACGCCCCGGCCCGGGGGAATGCCGAGAAGACGCGGTTCCACGCATTACGCAATTGTCCGAAAAATAGTCGGCTAGCCGAATTGGTAGGCATGCCTCGAATTTGCGCAGCCGAATAATGCTTTGCCTCTTGGCGATATTCGCCCTTTCGCACCTCCGCTAGCCTCGACTGTACGACCGCAAATGTAACTGAAGGTTGTCATTTGCGGCCAGAGGTTACAGTGCGCATCTCATCTGTGTCGAAGGTATAGAATGTCTGCGAATCCCTTCCACCTTGCCTGGTTTCTTCAAGGCTCGAGCATTCAGGCCTGGGGTGAGCCCTGGACGGGCAATATCAGCGAGGACTGGATGGTCCCGGACATGTTCCTGGACCTGGTGCGCGGCATGGAACGCGCCTGCTTTGACTATATTCTGATCGAAGATTCGATCTATGTCGGCCAGAATTGGCGAAATTCGCGCGACATATTCCTGGAAGGCGGCATCTGCGTACCGCGTCAGGAACCGTCCGTTGTCGCAACCCTGATGGCCGCCGCCACCAAGCGGCTCGGCATCGTGCCGACGCTCTCGACCTTCGCCTACCACCCGTACCTCACCGCGCGCATCGTCGGCTCGCTCGACCAGGTATCCAGCGGCCGTGCTGGGTGGAACATGGTGACCGGCAGCTCCGACTTTTCCGCGCAGAATTTCGGCATGGACAAGCTCCCGGAGCATGACCAGCGCTATGTGATGGCGCAGGAATATATCGAGATCGTCAAGCAGCTCTGGGGTTCCTGGGAGCCCGGCGCCATCGTCGCCAATCGCGAGACCGGCGTGCTGATCGATCCTGCCAAGGTCCACACCATCGACTATGAGGGGCAATATTACCGCTCCCGCGGCCCGCTGAATTCCGGCCCCTGCCCGCAGGGCCTGCCGGTGATCGCGCAGGCCGGCGGCTCCCGGAGCGGGCGCACCATCGCGGCCACCCACGCCGACACCATCGTCGCCGCGCCGAACGGCATCGCCGCCATGAAGCAGTACCGCGACGATGTGCGTGCCCAGATGGCCGAGCTCGGCCGCGACCCGAACGATTGCAAGGTGCTGTTCCTGCTCTCGCCGATCGTCGCCGAGACCGAGGAACAGGCGCATTGGTACGCGGAGCAGCGCCGTGTTTCGGCGGAGAAGAACATCGAGGCGAGGCTCGCCCGCTTCGGCTGGAGCACCAATCTCGATCTCTCCGGCTGCGACCTCGACACCCCGGTCAGCCAGCTGACGCTGACCACCAATGGCCACCAGTCCAGCCTCTCGCAATTCCTCACGCGGGCCGGCGACAAGTCGCTGCGCCAGGCCATTATCGACCATGTCAGCGTCGGCTATTGCGTCGATGTGGTCGGCACGCCGGACAGCGTGGCGAGCCAGATGGACGAGATCATGCAGGAGGTCGGCGGCGACGGCTTCCTGCTGGTGCTCGGCGATGTCAGCCGCCGCTCGGTCGCCACCATCATGGACGGGCTGGTCCCGGTCCTGCAGCAACGCGGCCTCACCCGCCGTGCCTATGAGCATGCCCACCTGCGCGACAACCTCCTCGAATTCTGACCCCCTCCTTCCAGCCAAGGATTCACGCCGATGCATGCAAAGACGCTTAAGCCGGTTCGTTTCCTCCGCACGCTCGGCAGCCTCACGGCCGCTTCGTTGCTGCTGGCGGGCAGCCTCACCGGCGCCGAGGCCGAGAAGCTCCGGCTCGGCAATGAGGGCGTCTACCCGCCCTTCAGCATCGTCGATTCCGACGGCAAGCTCACCGGCATGGAGCCGGAGCTTGCGCGCGAGGTGTGCAAGCGCATGAAGGCCGATTGCGAGATCGTCGCCATGGATTTCAAGGCGCTGATCCCTTCCATGCTGCAGGGCAAGTTCGACATGATCGCGACCCAGATCGCGCCGACCCCGGAGCGCAAGGACAAGGTGCTGTTCCTGACGCCGATCGTCTACAACCCGGCAACCTTCATTGCGCCGAAGTCGAGCGACTACACCTATACCAAGGAAGGCATGGCCGGGAAGAAGCTGCGGATCGCCCTGCAGCGTGGCGCTTCGATGGTGAAGTACATCCAGGACCGCTTCGGCGACGAATTCACCTATGTTTATTACGACAACCCGGACCAGATGAAGCTTGACCTGCTGGCCGGTCGTCTCGACCTGGTCTTCGATTCCAAGATCAACTGGACGCTGGAGCTCATCGCCAAGCCCGAGGGCAAGGATTACAAGCTCACCGGCGGCGACCACTGGCTCGGCGACCCGGCGATCCCGGAAGCCGAGCGCGGCTATAGCTGGATCGTACCGAAGAAGAGCGAGGAACTGGCGAAGCGCGTCAACGCCACGCTCGCCGAGATCATCGCCGACTGCACCTATACCAAGATCCGCAAGAAGTGGGTTCCGGTGCCGACGATCACCGCCGAGGGCGCCTGCGTCGACAAGGTGAACTGAACCCTCTCGAAGCAGCAGCGGGGACAGCGCAATGAGCCTCTGGACGAGCCTCTCCGGGGCGCAGCTCTACGGCTATCTCGGCCAGCTCGCCGCGGGGGCGCTCGTCACCATGGAGCTGTTCCTGCTGAGCTTCGCGCTGGCGATGCTGTTCGGCATGCTGATTGCGATCGCGACACTCTCGGGCAGCCGCATCACCGAGGCGATCTGGCGCGTCTATGCCTCGATCTTCATGGGCGTGCCCTCGCTGCTGGTGATCTTCCTGATCTTCTATGGCGGCAGCGCCATGCTCACCGCCGTGCTCGGCGATCTGGCCCCCGACGTGTCGCCGTTCGGCGCGGGCGTCGCCGCGCTCTCCATCGTCTATGCCGCCTACATCGCCGAGCTGATCCGCGGCGCGGTCGGCAACCTGCCCAGGGGCCAGTTTGAAGGCGCCCGCGCGCTCGCCATCCCGCGCTTCATCATGTGGTGGCGGGTGATCATGCCCCAGGTGATGCGGCTCGCCCTGCCGGGCCTCGTCAATCTGTGGATGTTCATGCTGAAGGAGACGCCGCTGGTCTCGCTCGCCGGGCTGCACGATCTGGTGGGCGCGGCGAAGATCGCGGCCGGCGCCACCAAGGAGCCGTTCATCTTCTTCATCGCCACCGCGCTGTTCTTCATCCTGTTCAGCGGCCTCACGCTCAAGATCGCCGATGCACTGGAGATCCGGCTTGAGCGCGGGCGCGCGCGGGCGAAAGCATGAGCGGGCTCCCGATCGACCTTGCGCTCGCCTACGACAGTTTCCCGGCGCTGCTGCGCGGGCTGACGATGACGGTGGCGATCACCCTCCTCTCGCTCGCCTGCGGGCTGGTGCTGGCCTTCCCGATATGCTTCGCCCGTATGTCGGAGCGCGCCTGGGTCCGCCAGTTCGCGGGGACTTTCATCGTTTTCTTCCGCGGCGCGCCGGTGCTGATCCTGCTCTACCTCGTCTATTACGGCTTCGGCCAGATCGAGGCGCTGCGCAACGGTCCGCTCTGGCTGCTGTTCGGCAGCGCCTTCGGCTGCGCCATCGTCGCCTTCAGCCTCAACCACGCGGCCTTCATGGCCGAGGTGCTGCGAGGCGCCCTACTCGCCGTGCCGGCCGGCATGGTCGAGGCGAGCCAGGCGCTCGGCATCTCGCCGCGCAACGTCTTCCTCTATGTCCGCATGCCGCTCGCCATACGCTATGGGCTCAAAGCCTACCAAAACGAGGTGGTGAGCTTCATCAAGGGCACCGCCATTGTCAGCGTTGTCACCATCACCGATCTCACCGCGGTGGCGAACGGCATCTTCGAGCAGACCTATGATCCCTTCACCCCCATCCTGTGCGCCGCCGCGCTCTATTGGGCCTTCGTGAACACGGTGCGCCTCGGCTTCCGGGTGTGGGGCGATCATCTCGACCGGCACAATGTGGAAGAACCCGCCACGCGCACCGTCCGCAAGCCGCGCGCGATCCGCATCGGCAAGGAGGTGCTGTGAGCGCCCCCATGGATACGCGCCCAGTGGCCATCGCCATTGCGGGCCTGGAGAAATGGTACGGCACGCATCACGCGCTCGCCGGCATCGACCTCGACGTGCATCGCGGCGAGAAGATCGTGATTTGCGGGCCGTCCGGCTCCGGCAAGTCGACGCTGATCCGCTGCATCAATCGGCTGGAGCCGCACAGCGCCGGACGAATCCGGGTCAACGGCATCGAGGTGAGCGGTGATCCCTCCGCCATCCAGGATGTGCGGCTGGAAGTCGGCATGGTGTTCCAGCACTTCAACCTGTTTCCGCATCTCACCGCGCTGGAGAATTGCACGCTGGCACTCAAGCTCAATCGCGGCCTCGCCAAGGAACAGGCCGACAAGATCGCCATGAAGTATCTGGAGCGCGTGCGCGTTGCCGAGCAGGCGCACAAATACCCGGTACGCCTCTCCGGCGGCCAGCAGCAGCGCGTCGCCATCGCCCGCGCGCTGTGCATGGAACCGCCGATCATGCTGTTCGACGAGCCGACCTCGGCGCTGGACCCGGAGATGGTCAAGGAAGTGCTGGAGGTGATGGAGGAACTCGCCGGCGGCGGTGTCACCATGATCTGCGTGACCCACGAAATGGGCTTCGCCCGCCGCGTCGCCGACCGCTGCATCTTCATGAGCGAGGGGCAGATCGTGGAGAGCGCGCCGGCGGACGCCTTCTTCACCGCGCCGCGCACTGAGCGGCTACGGGAATTCCTTGCGCAGATATTGCACTAAAGACGACCTCATCCTGAGGTGCCCGGCAAAGCCGGGCCTCGAAGGATGCCCATCCCAGATGGCCGTCTTCTGCTTCAGCATCCTTCGAGGCTCGCTACGCGAGCACCTCAGGATGAGGTTCGTTTCCTAGACCGCCCCGAACCCGGCAAACGTCTTCCCGCGGAAGAACACCAGCGGCTCGCCCTCGCCAGACGCTCGCGCCGCCACCACCGTGCCGATGACGATGGAGATGCTGCCACGCTCGATCACGTCGTCGACCACGCAGTCGAACACGCCGAGCGCCTTGTTGAACACCGGCGCCCCGGTCGCCAGTTCGCCCCACTCGCCGGCAAGGAAACGGTCCGCACCCGAGAGCCCGGCCTTGCCGGAGAAGGCGTCGGCGACATGGCCGGCATCGGCGGGCAGGAAATTCACCGCGAAGTGCCGCTTGGCCAGCACACCAGCCAGCGCGCTGGTCTTCCGATCGATCGAGACCAGCATGGTCGCGGGATCCGCGGTGACATGCGAGGCGGAGAGGCCGAGGAAGCCGGCCGGGCCCTCATCGCTTTGCGCGGTGACGATGGTCATGCCGGTGGCCCGTTCGCCCAGCGTGCGCCAGAAGGTCTTCACGTCGATGGTGGTCAGGCTGTCGCCGGTGGTCATGCTGCCCTCGTTTCGATACCGCGCCGGTGTTCAGCCAAGCCGGTGGAATTTGCGCCCGAAATAGATCAGGCCACCCATGCTGCCGCCCTCATGGATCGCCAGCACCTCGCAGAACACCACATCGTGGGTACCGACCTCGGCGACCCGTGTCACGCGGCAATCGAAGGCGACAGTCGCTTCCCGCAAGACCGGCGCGCCGGTCACCAGCGTGGTCCAATCGCCGACCGCGAAGCGCTCGCCCATGTCCTTCACGCCGCCGGCAAAAGCCATGGACAGGTCCTCGTGCGGCCCGGCTACGGTGTTGACACACAGCACCTGGCTGCTGGTGATGACCGGATGCGACTGGCTGTTCTTGTTGATGCAGACCAGCAGTGTCGGCGGGCTGTCGGTGACGCTGCACACCGCCGAGGCAGTGAAGCCGCAGCGTCCATTCTCACTGATGCTGGTGATAATGTTCACCGCCGCCGCCAGCTTGGCCATACCATCGCGGAACAACTGGCGCTCGAGAGGCGGAAAGGCTTGGCCTCCCCGCAAAGACGTGTCGGAATTGGCCGAGCTCATCCCTGTCCCCTCATCGACGGTGCGCATGGGTCAGAACTCCCGCAAAGTCTCGCGAAGCGTGGTCTTGGTGTAGCTGGTGCGCGCCAGGCCGCGGCGCTGCAGCGCCGGGACCAGCCCCTCGCAGATGTCATGGATATATTGGCGGCTGATATTGACGGTGAAAGGCCGGGTGATCAGGAAGCCGTCACCGCCGACCTGCTCCATCACCTCGCCAAGCCGCTCGGCCACCTGGTCCGGCGTGCCGATCAGTCCGTCGAGGCCGCGCGACACCTGTTCCATGGTGAGCTGGCGCAGCGTCTTGCCGCTGCCCCACTGCGCGAAGGCGTCGAGCGAGCCCTGCTCGCCATTGGTGGTGAGCTTCGGCAATTCGGCGTCGAGGTCGAATTTGGAGAAGTCGATGTCGGTGATCGAGGAGATCATCGCCAGCGCCTTCTCGCAATAATCGGGGGCTGAGCGGATGCGCTCGGCCTTCTCCCACGCATCCTTCTCGGTCTCGCCGAGGATCGGCGCCACCACGAACAGCACCTTGATGTCGTCGGGGTTACGCCCCGCCGCCGCGGCGCGGGCGCGGACATCGTCGCGATAGGCCTTGAGGCCGGCGACACCCATGGACGGCGCGATGATGCTGTCCGCAGTCTCCGCCGCGAACTGCCGTCCGCGCGGCGAGCCACCGGCCTGCACGAAGGCCGGCCGGCCCTGCGGCGACGGTGCACAGTTCAGCGGGCCGCGCGACTTGAAGTACTTGCCCTCGAAATGAATCGGCCGCACCTTGGAGGCGTCGGCATAGGTGCCGCTCGCACGGTCGCGCACCACTGCGTCGGCGTCCCAGCTCCCCCACAATTTCAGGCAGAGCCGCACATACTCGTCCGCCATGTCGTAGCGCTCCTGGCGCGGCGGCAGTTCGGCGAGGCCGAAATTCTCGGCGGCGAGGTTCTCGCCCGACGTCACGATGTTCCAGCCGAAGCGGCCCTTGCAGACGCTGTCGAGCGTCGAGCACAGCCGCGCCAGCATGAAGGGCGGATAGGCCATGGTGGAGAACGTCGCCACCACGCCGAGACGGCTGGTGCTGGCACCGATCAGCGCCGCCAGCGGCGACGGGTCCGCCTTCGGCCCCATGATGTTGTGCTTCAGATAGATCTCGTTGCTGCCGCCATAGGCTTCCGAAATCATCAGCGTGTCTTCGAGCATGATGTAGTCGAAGCAGGCGCGCTCCATGGCCTTCGCCATGTCGATATAGAAGCCGCCATCCCACGGATCGCCGCCTCCGCCATTGAAGGCTCCAGACCATTCATCGACGGCGAAGTTGGTGAACCATCCGAGATGGAACGGCTTTTTCGACATGCAGCGCGGCCTCTTGTCTGATCGCCGACGCTAACCTCAGTTCCACCTCCGGAACCATCGCGAAAACAGGAAGCGTTGTTCTGCGGGAGGAATGCCAATTCCCTGTGCATCCGGGCACTTAGCGACCAATCGATAGGCAGCACGCCGTCCGGTCGACCACCCAAGGCGTAGCCGGCAATGGATGCGACCGCCTACCGCACCGCGGCAGGGGCATGCTGCGGCGCACATATTGCATGCTCACGCCCGCCTAGAGCATGTTCCGCAAACTCGAATGATTTTTGCGATCAGAACATGCTCCAGGGTTTTGAATCGAGAGCGCTTTCTATCGTTCGGATGATTTCATCCGAACGGAAAGAGCTCGAGGGCAGGCCAGACTGGATACGGAGATCAGGCAATGTCGAACATCAGCCGCATCTACGATATCGACCTGAAGCTGCTGCGCTGCTTCTGCACCATCGTGGAGGAGAAGAGCTTCACGGCGGCGCAGGCGGCGCTCAATCTCTCGCAGTCGACGCTGAGCGAGAATCTGAAGTCGCTGGAGATCCGCCTCGGCACCCGGCTGTGCCGGCGCGGGCCGAAGGGCTTCAAGCTGTTCCGCGAGGGCGAGGCGGTCTACCAGGCCGCCAAGGAGCTGTTCGCCTCGGTCGAGCGCTTCAAGCAGCGCGCCTCGAACGTCAATGAGAATGCCAGCTACGAGCTCTATGTCGGCATCCAGGACGGCATCGTCGAGAACCCCTCCGCGCGCATCCATGATGCCATCGAGCGCTTCTCGGAATATTATCCGAATGTGCGCTTCCGCGTGGAGGTGATGCTTGGCTTCCAGCTCACCGGCCGTGTCGCCGACGGCATGATGCATGTCGGCATCGGCCTCGTGAACGAGCAGTTCCCGCAGCTGTCCTATGAGCATCTGTTCGACGAGCAGGGCTATATGTGCTGCGGCGCCAAGCATCCGCTGTTCGCCGTGCCGGATGCCGAATTGACGAAGGAAGCCATCGATTCCGCCGCCTATGTCAGCCGCGGCCATCTCGAATATTACCACCCTGAGCGCACCCGCGACGTGGTCTCCAGCGGCGATATCGGGCTCGGCATCCAGTCGCAGCTGGCGCTTATACTGTCGGGCCGCAATATCGGCTATGTGCTCGACCACACGGCGGCGCCGTTCTTCAATGCCGGTACGCTCAGGGCGTTGCGGCCGGACCTGTTCCGGCTGGTGAACCCGGTCACCGCGATGATCGGGCCCGGTGCCACCGACTTCAAGCTGGCGCGCCGTTTCGTCGACTGCCTGGTGGATGTCCATATGGGCATTGGCGAGGGGCGGCACATACCGCAGCCGGCCTTCGCCGCCACGCGCGGCAAGGTGGTCGAGCGCGACGGCATCTACCACATCCAGAGCGCACGACGGGAAGGCGAGAAGCCGGTGGAGGCGCGGGCCCGCGGCTAGTAGAATTTTAGGTCGTCATCCCGGCCGCAGCGAAGCGGAGAGCCGGGATCGCGTGACGATGAGAGAATGTCTCGCGATCCCGGATATTGCCTCACGGCAATTCCGGGATTGTCTGTTGGAGATGATGCATTGTGGTGTTGGCCGGAAGCAGATCCGGGGCCGGCCAGCCCCGGATCTGCGCCCGCCGCTGCGGCCGTTCTGGGATCGGGCGATACGCCCGTCGTCATCAAGGTCCGGCGGCGGGCCGGCTTCGTGTGCTTGTTGACTTGACTGGGCCGCGCGAGCGCGCCCGCAGACAATCCGAAGCCGAGCGAGATCATGCCTCAACCCATCCCGCCGGCCAATGCCGGCCTGCGCATCCTGGGCGCCGATGTCGCCAAGGGCAGCATCGTCTTCCATGACGACCAAACCGGCCGCAGCTGGAGCGCGGCCAACACCCCCGAGAGCCTGGGCGCGGCGCTGGCGCCCTACGCCGGCTATGACTGGCTGATTTGCGAGACCACTGGCGGCTACGAGCGCGCGCTGCTCGAGACGGCGGCCGCGGTGGGCTTGCCGGCCGCCCGCGTGGACGCCGCCCAGGCGAAGGCCTTCATCGCCTCCCATGGCGGACGCGCCAAGACCGACCGGATCGACGCCGCCTGGTTGAGCCGGTACGGCCGCGAACGCGCCGCCACCCTGACGCCCTGGCAAGTGCCCAGCCGCGAACGCGAAGCCTTCGCCGCACGGCTGCGCCATCGTCAGGATCTGCTGGCCCAGCGCACCCAGGCCAAGAACCGGCGCGGCGCTCCAGGCGCCGAGCCGCTCCATCAATTGCTGGATCGGCAGATCCACTTCCTCACCAGCCAGATCGCCGAGATCGACCGCCTCATGGCCGAGCAACTCGACGCCGACCCCGACCTGGCGCGCCACGAGCAGATCCTGCGCGCCATCCCGGGCATCGGCCCGGTCGCCGCCCGCACCCTCATCGCCCTGCTGCCCGAACTCGGCCGGCTCGGCCCCAAACAGGCCGCCAGCCTCGCCGGCCTCGCTCCCCATCCCAGAGATTCCGGATCCGCCCGAAAATACCGAAGAATGACCGGCGGCCGCGCAGCCCTGCGCCCCGTGCTCTTCATGGCGGCGCTCTCCGCTGCACGCGCCCACCCAGCCTTGAGCGCCGTCTACCAGCGCCTCACCGCCGCTGGAAAACCAAAGCGCCTCGCCATCGCCGCTGTCGCCCGAAAGCTCGTCGTCATCGCCAACGCTACCCTGCGAGACGCTCAAATCCCCCAGCCAAACTGACTTGATGACGATAATGGGTTCTCACCCCAGCCGCTTGACCAGATGCACCAGCCGGCGGTCCGGCATCTGCTCGACCCGCTCGATGGAATAGCCCTTGCGGCGATACCAGTTGATGTTCGCCGACAGCGGCTCGCCGGTATAGAGCCGGATGGTGTCATAGCCGAGCGCGCGGGCGCGGGTCTCGCCGGCAACGAGCAGCGTGTTGCCGATGCCCTTGCCCTGCGCCATCGGCGCCGCGGCGAGGCTGTCGATCAGGAAATCCTCAGCGCGGGGCAGCAGGATCAGCGCGCCGGCAAGCCCCGTCGCGCTGTCCTGCACCCACACCTCGCGCTCGCGGAATACCTTTTTATAGTCCCACAGCAGCGGCACCGGCTCGACGCCGAGCAGCACACGATTCTTGGCATAAGCCGCGCGCTGCAGCGCTTCGATCGCCGGCAGATCGTCGAGATCAGCGCGGCGCAGCACATGCTCGCCGCCATCCAGCGTCGAGGCATTCAGCGCTCCGAGCGCGAGGCGCTGGCGGCCCTCGCTATCGAAATTCTCCGGCGCCAGCCAGGTCTCGAAGGCAAAGGCGCGCTGCGGCCAATCCTCGCCCAGCATGGCGAACCAGGCGGTGTCGCGATTGCGGCCCTTGACGATCATGTGCTTGCGGAAGATGCCCTCGAAGCGGAAGCCATAGCGCTCCGCGGCGCGGCGCGAGGGCGCGTTCAGCGCATTGCACTTCCACTCGTAGCGGCGATAGCCGAGTTCCTCGAACACGTACTTCGCCATGAGATACATGGCCTCGGTGCCGCCCGGGGTGCGCGACAGCGCCGGCGTGTAGAGGATGTTGCCGACCTCGATGACGCGGTGCGCCGGCTCGATGCGCAGATAGGTGGTATGGCCGACCGCGCGCCCGCTCGCCTTGTCGATGATGGCATAGAGCAGCGGGTCGTCCTTCTGCGCAGCGAGCACGTAATAGGAGGTGAACGCCTTTTCGCTCTCGAACGGCGCCGGGAACAGATAGGCCCAGAGCCGTTCGGCCTCCTCGCCGTGCGAGAGATGATAGAGTTCGGGAGCGTGGGTCGGCGCGTGGAACGGCACCAGCCGCACATAGCGGCCTTCAAGGTCGATACGCTCCGGGCGTTTGGCCGGGGTGGAATCCACCATCGGGCCGAGCGGAAGCGTCTCGGACGCCGCAAGGGATGACACTTCGCCGTGCATCATGTCTCCGGCCGCGTTGTGGCGCCTAAAAGCGCCCGTGAAACAGCACCAAGTCTTGAACCAGCGCCAAGTCCATGTGACAGGAATGCGAAAACTACAAGCGGTTTATGAGGAAGCCCGATGAGTTCATCCGCCCTGCGTGCGCGCCCCCACACCATCGCCGCCTTCGACCGCATCGGCGAAGAGAATGCCTTCGCCGTGCTGGCCCGCGCTACGGCGCTGGCGAGCGAGGGGCGCGACATCATCAATCTCGGCATCGGCCAGCCGGATTTCTCCACGCCGGCCCATATCGTCGAGGCGGCGGTGAAGGCGCTGCGCGACGGCCATCACGGCTACACCCCCTCCGTCGGCATCCAGCCGCTGCGCGAGGCAGTGGCGGCCGACGTCCACCGCCGGCTCGGCGCCGAGATCGACCCCGGCCGGCTGATGATCGTGCCGGGCGGCAAGGTGACGATGTTCGCCGCCATATTGATCTTCGGCGAGCCCGGCGCGGAGATCCTCTATCCGGATCCCGGCTTCCCGATCTACCGCTCGATGATCGAATTCACCGGGGCGACCCCGATCCCGGTGCCGATCCGCGAGGAGAACGGCTTCGGCTTCACGGCGGAGGAGGTGCTTGGCCTGATCACGCCGGCAACGCGTCTGCTCATTCTGAACTCCCCCGCCAACCCGACCGGCGGCGTGACGCCCAAGGCGGAGATCGACGCTCTGGTGGCGGGCCTCGCCGCGCATCCGCAGGTCGCCATCCTCTCCGACGAGATCTATGACCAGTTCCTGTTCGACGGCGAGGAGCACGCCACGCTGCTCGCCTATCCCGAGATCCGCGACCGGCTGATCCTGCTCAATGGCTGGTCCAAGACCTATGCCATGACCGGCTGGCGCATGGGCTGGTCGCTGTGGCCGGACGGGCTGTTCGAGGCGGCGCGCAAGCTTGCGGTCAATGCCTGGTCCTGCGTCAACGCCCCCGCCCAGTTCGGCGCGCTGGCGGCGCTGACCGGCCCGCAGGATGCGGTGGCGACCATGGTCGGCGAGTTCGACCGCCGCCGGCATTTGATCGTGGAAGGGCTCAATAGTCTTCCCGGCGTCTCCTGCGCGACGCCGAAGGGGGCGTTCTACGCCTTCCCGAACATCACCGGGACGCGGTGGAATTCGGCCAAGGCGCTCGCCTCCGCCTTGCTCGAAGACGCCGGGGTCGCCACCATAGGCGGACCGGACTTCGGGATTCACGGTGAAGGCTATATCCGTCTTTCCTACGCCAACTCCGCAGAGAATATCCGCAAGGCGCTGGAGCGCATGGGCAACTTCCTCGCGCAAGGACACGCCGCATGAGAGGAGCGAACGCCGCATGGGACGCCGCAACCGGCTGATCCTGCTAAGTTTCCCCCTCCTGGTCGTCGCTTGCGCATCAGCCTGGGCGCATGCCCCCGCGAACTGCAAGCGCGAAGGCGCGACGCCGCGCGACTATCTCGACTGCCTCGGCAATTCACAGAAGGACGGCGAGAAGCAGTTGGAGCGCACCATGGCCGGGGCGCTGGCGGCGATTCGCGCCGATGAGGCGATTTCCCAGGTCCAGCGCACCCGGTGGGCCAATCTGATGGAGGAATCGCAGAGCCGCTTCGTCTATTGGCGCAATTTTGAATGCCAGAGCATCGCGCCTTACGAGGGTGGCGCCGCCAAGCAGATGGTCGGCGGCCGGCTGGGCAGCGGCATCGGTGCGCTGGAGCAGCGCCTGGTCTGCCTGATCGAGCGCAATGATGCGCGCATCGCCGATATCTCCCGGCGCTATCCGCCGCCCGCCGGCTGGACCTATACCGAGCCCACCCCGCCCGCTGAGGTGCTGGCCCCCACGCCGCCGCCCCCTTCCGGCCCGGTCCGTGTCATCGAGATGCCGGGCCAGCCCTGAGACCCGCGACGCTTGCCCTTCGCGGCGAATGGGGCGAGTGTCCCGCCGCAAGCTGCCCTCGCGGCGCGAAGAAGGAAGGACAGCGTATGGCCCGGGTGATGACGATCGGCGAAGTTATGGTGGAGTTCGCCCGCGGCCCGGATGGACGCTACGGGCTCGCCTTCGGCGGCGACACCTTCAACACCGCGGTCTATCTCGCCCGCGCCGGGGTCGAGACCGGCTATGCCACCGCGCTCGGCGACGATGCCTTCTCGGACCGCATCTTCGCCGCCGCCAGCGGTGAAGGCATCGAGACCACGGCCATGCTGCGCGTGACCGGACGCATGCCGGGCCTCTATGTGATCGACACCGACCAGCGCGGCGAGCGCTCCTTCAATTATTGGCGCGACACCGCGCCGGCCCGCGAGCTGTTCGAACTGCCAGGCTGGGAGACCGTCGCCGAAGCGCTGGTGGAAGCCAGCATGATCTATCTCTCCGGCGTCACGCTCTCGCTCTATTCCAATGTCGGCCTCGGCCGCCTGCTGGCGACGCTGGAGTTTGCCCGCGAGCGCGGCAGCAAGATCGTGTTCGACGGTAATTTCCGCCCGCGCGGCTGGGCCGGCGATGTCGGGCGCGCCCGCGCCGTCTATGCCGAGGCGCTGAAGCGCTCCTCGATCGCGCTGCCGACCTACGATGACGAGGCGACGCTGTGGGGCGACGGCTCGCCCGCCGCGACCGCCGAGCGTATCGCCACCTTCGGGGTGAACGAGATCGTGGTGAAGAACGGGGCGAACGGCGCGCTGGTACGTGCCGCCGGCGTCTCGCATCTGGTGCCGATCCCGGAGCCGATCAAGGCCATCGACACCACGGCGGCCGGCGACAGCTTCAACGCCGCTTATCTCGCCGCCCGGCTCGGCGATGCCAGCCCCGAGGCGGCGGCGGAAGCCGGCCACGAGCTTGCCGGCCGCGTCATCCGCCACCGCGGCGCGATCATGCCCCGGCAGGTGAATGCCTGAGGCTGCCGATAGTTAGCCGCGAGCTCGGAGCGCTTCTGCGAACGAGTTGCAAGTCTTTGAAAATACTTGCATTTGAGGTGCCCTGCCGGTAAGCGGTCGCGTGCGGCGCGGGGCGTCCGCAAGGACAATCGAGAGCAGCGGCGAAGATGGATAAGACGCTCAGGATCGCGGGCATCAGCGTCGTTGTCAGCCTGGTCGTGCTCGGGCTGAAATTCCTCGCCTGGCGCATGACCGGGAGCATCGCGCTCTATTCGGACGCGCTGGAGAGCCTGGTCAATGTGGCGACCTCGGTCGCAGCGGTGATCGCGCTGCGCGTCGCCGCCAAGCCGGCCGACGCCGCCCATCCCTATGGCTATGCCAAGGCAGAGTATTTCTCCGCCGTCATCGTCGGCGCGCTCATCATCGTCGCCGCACTGTCGATCTTCCGCGAAGCTTATCTGGCGCTGCAGGCGCCGAAGGCGCTGGATGCCCCGCTGAACGGCCTGCTGGTCAACGGCCTGGCGGGCGTCTTGAACGCCATCTGGTGCTGGGTGCTGATGCGCGAGGGCCGCCGCGCCCGCTCGCCGGCGATCATCGCCGACGGCAAGCATTTGCTCACCGATGTCGTCTCATCCGCTGGCGTGCTCATCGGCGTAACGCTCGCCATCCTCACCGGCCTGCCGATCCTCGATCCGCTGCTCGCCGCGCTGGTCGCGCTGAACATCCTGTGGTCCGGCTGGAGCGTCATCAAGGAGAGTGTCGGCGGACTGATGGACGGCGCGGTGCCGGAAGACACGCTCGCCAAGATCCGCGCCCAGATCGCGGCGGAAGCGGTCGGCGCCATCGAGGCGCACGATGTGCGCACGCGCCACGCCGGGCGGGTGATCTTCGTCGATTTCCACCTCGTGGTGCCCGGCGACATGCCGGTGAGCGAAGCCCACGCCATATGCGACCGCATCGAAGAGGCGCTCCACCGCGAGGTGGAGGACATCTTCGTCAATATCCATGTCGAGCCAGAAGCCAAGGCCAAGCACGCCGGCATTCCGGTGCTCTGATTAGTGAGACGTCATCCCTAGGGTAAGACGTCATCCCGGCCCCACGGGTCTTGCCTCCGGCAAGCCCGAGGAGAGGCTCCGGCGAAGCCGTAGAGCCGGGATCGCGCGAAGTCCAGCCCACACCTTCTTACGATCCCGGATCGGCCTGCGGCCGTCCGGGATGACGACTGGTTGGAAGGCGGGATGACGACGAGGTGGAAGACTATCCGCCCGTCTTCAGCTTCGCGATCAGTTCGGCCGTCGGGTAGGAGTCCGCCGGCAGGCCGAGGCGCTGCTGTTCGGTGCGCACCGCGGCCCGCGTCGCCGCGCCCAACTTGCCGTCGACGCCGCCGACATGATGGCCGCGCGCGTTGAGCAGGCGTTGCAATTCCGCCACCTGCGCCATCGACAGCACCGCTATGTTGCCCTGCCCGCGCGAATAGGCCCCGGCGCCATTGAGCCGTGTGGCGAAATAGGCGGCGGAGGTGGCGTAGACCAGCGACTGGTTCCACTGCGTGTAGATGTCGAAGTTCGGATAAGCGAGGAAGGCCGGCCCGTTGCGGCCCATCGGCAGCAGCAGCGAAGCTCCCACTCCATCGGCCGGCAACGCACCGCCGCCCGCGCGCCGCACGCCCCAGCCGGCCCATTGCGAGCGCGGCAGCTTGATCGAGAGGTCGGCCTGCTCCCAAGGCAGGTTGGCCGGCACCTTCACCTCTTCCAGCCAGGGCTGGCCGCGCTTCCAGCCGAGCGAGACGATGTAATTGGCGGCCGAGGCCAAGGCGTCCGGGGTGGAGCGCAAGAGGTCGACCCGGCCGTCGCCGTCGAAATCGACGCCATAGTTCAGATAGTGGTCGGGCAGGAACTGGAACTGGCCGAGTTCGCCGGCCCATGGCCCGCGCATGGTCTGCGCGGTGAGATCGCCGCGATCGATGATCTTCAGCGCCGCGACCAACTGGGTGCGGAACATCTCCGGGCGCCGGCAATCATAGGCGAGCGTGGCGACCGAGCGCACCGTCTGCTTGTCCCCCATATTGGCGCCGAAATCGGTCTCCAGCCCCCAGAAGGCGACGATGATCGGCGCCGGTACGCCGAAGCGCTGCTCGATGCGGTCGAACACCGCGCGATTCTTGCGAATCAGCGCGCCGCCCTGCTCGATGCGATATTTCGCCACCATGCGGTCGGAGAACTGGAAGAAGCTCTGGCTGAACACGCCCTGCCCGCGGTCCAGCTTCACCACGCTGCCATCATAGCCGACGCCGTCGAGCGCGGAGGAGATGGTGCGGGCGGAGATGCCGTCGGCCGCCGCCTCGCGCTTGAACTCGGCGAGCCAGGCGGGAAAACCGGCACCACTGGAGCACGGCGCGGCGGACGCGCCCTGCGCCGCCAGCATCAAGAATGCGGCGACGCCCGCCACCAGCCGAACACGCATGCGCTTCCCCTGTCGATGATCGATCACGTCTCTATACGACAAGCGGGAGGCACGTGGCAGCGGGGTGGATGCTATTCGGCGGCCTGGGCGTGGTACGCGAGCGCGCGACGGACTTCGCGCGTGATGGCCGCGGGATCGTAGGGTTTGGCGATGAATGGGGCGGCCTTCAACTCGCCGGGCAATTCATCACGCCGCGAGGCGGAGACGAAGATGAAGGGCGTGTGCCTCTGGCGCAGCCGACGGGCGAGATCGTAGGTCTTGCCGTCCGCTACATCGATGTCGAGGATCGCCATGTCGATGTCATCAGCCGCACGCTCGGCAGCGGACACGCTGGCAACCGAGACGACCTCCGCCTCGGCCTCCTGCAAGACGATAGTCTCGAGGTCGAGCGCGACAAACATGTCGTCTTCGACGATCAGGATACGCGGCGTGCTCACATCTGCACTCCCTTGTTACGAAGGGATAAACCGGCTTCCCCCAGTGAGTTCCCGAGTGGCCCGCGGCGCAATGGTTTCATGAAAACATCGTTACGAATCCCTTTAAACTTTTAAGCAACGCGTGTGTGCGTTGACAGCCCGATCGATTGCCGCCGTAATGACCACGTTCCAAGGGGAGCCCCGTAGGGGGCTGAGAGATCGCCAGGGCGAGGCCGAAAGCCAAGCTGACGCGATGACCCTTCGAACCTGATCCGGGTCATGCCGGCGAAGGGATCGGAACCGAATGGCGCGCGCGGAATCTCCGCACCGCGCCGTTCCTCCCCAACGTCATCGCGCCCGGATCTCCGCAACCCATCGGTTCAGGAGATCCATCATGCCGACCAAAAATCCCGACACCCAGGACGCCACCGGCCAAGACACCATCGGCCAGGACGCCATCGGCGTCGCCACCGGGCCGATTCCCGGCTCGCGGCGCATCTATGCCGAATGCGCGGCGCGCGGCCTGCGCGTGCCGTTCCGCGAGATCCTGCTGCACCCGTCCGCGGGCGAGCCCAATCTCGCCGTCTATGACGCCTCCGGCCCCTATACCGACGAGGCCGCCAATATCGACATCCATGCCGGCCTCGCCCGCGCCCGCGACGCCTGGGTGCGGGCACGCGGCGATGTCGAGGAGTATGAGGGCCGCGCGGTGAAGCCGGAGGACAATGGCAATGTCTCCCCGGAAAAACTCGTGCCAACCTTCCCGGTCACCCGCCGGCCGCTGCGCGCACGCGGCGGTGCGGCGGTGACGCAAATGGCCTATGCGCGGGCCGGCATCGTCACGCCGGAAATGGAATATGTCGCCATCCGCGAGAACGGCCTGCGCGAGCGCATGGGCAAGTTGATCCGTGACGGCGAGGATTTCGGCGCTGCGATTCCCGACGAGGTGACCCCGGAATTCGTGCGCGACGAGGTGGCACGCGGGCGTGCCGTCATCCCCGCCAACATCAATCACGGCGAACTCGAGCCGATGGCCATCGGCCGCAACTTCCTGGTCAAGATCAACGCCAATATCGGCAATTCCGCCGTCACCTCCTCGGTCGCGGCCGAGGTGGACAAGATGGTGTGGGCGATCCGCTGGGGCGCCGACACCGTGATGGACCTCTCCACCGGGCGCAACATCCACAACATCCGCGACTGGATCGTGCGCAACTCACCGGTGCCGATCGGCACCGTGCCGATCTACCAGGCGCTGGAGAAGGTCGGCGGCGTCGCCGAGGACCTCACCTGGGAGGTGTTTCGCGACACGCTGATCGAGCAGGCCGAGCAGGGCGTCGATTATTTCACCATCCATGCCGGGGTGCGGCTGGCCTATGTGCCGCTGACCGCACGGCGCGTCACCGGCATCGTCTCGCGTGGCGGCTCCATCATGGCGAAATGGTGCCTCGCCCATCACCGCGAGAGCTTCCTCTATGAGCGCTTCGCCGAGATCTGCGAGATCATGCGGGCCTATGACGTCACCTTCTCGCTCGGCGACGGGCTGCGCCCGGGCTCCATTGCGGACGCCAATGACGCCGCGCAATTCGCCGAACTGGAGACGCTGGGCGAACTGACGAAGATTGCCTGGGCCAATGATTGCCAGGTCATCATCGAGGGCCCCGGCCATGTGCCGATGCACAAGATCAAGGCCAACATGGACAAGCAGCTCGCCGTCTGCGGCGAGGCCCCCTTCTACACGCTCGGGCCACTGACCACCGACATCGCCCCGGGCTACGACCACATCACCTCCGGCATCGGCGCGGCGATGATCGGCTGGTTCGGCACCGCCATGCTCTGCTACGTCACGCCGAAGGAGCATCTCGGCCTGCCGAACCGCGACGATGTGAAGCTAGGGGTCATCACCTACAAGATCGCCGCCCATGCCGCCGACCTCGCCAAGGGCCACCCGACGGCGCGGGCCTGGGACGACGCGCTCTCGCGCGCTCGTTTCGAGTTCCGCTGGGAGGACCAGTTCAATCTCGGCCTCGATCCGGAAACGGCCCGCGCCTTCCATGACGAGACGCTGCCGAAGGAGGCGCACAAGCTGGCGCATTTCTGCTCGATGTGCGGACCGAAATTCTGCTCGATGAAGATCAGCCAGGATATCCGGGACGCCGCGCTGAAGGCCGATGCCGCGCAGGGCATGGAGCGGATGAGCGAGGCATTCCGCGCCGGTGGCGGCGCGCTTTATCGCAACGTCGCGGCTGCGGAGTAGGTCTATCCTTGAACAGGCGTCATCCCGGACGGCCCATCGGGCCGATCCGGGATCGCCAACCGCTTTCACACACCCTCATCCCCGGGTCAGCCCGGGGATGAGGGCCACTTGGAATTTTCGGTCTGACTTGAAGGAGCCCGGTTGAAATGAGCACCATCCGTCCCACCGTCGCCGTCCTCGCCGTGGTGGCGCGGAGCGATCAGGTTCTGCTGGTGCGCCGCGCCAATCCGCCGGACCAGGGCCGCTGGGGCTTTCCCGGCGGGCGGGTCGAGCCGGGCGAGCCGTACCGCGAGGCGGCGCTACGCGAACTGGAGGAGGAGACCGGGATCGCGGCCGACGCGCCCGCACTCATCACCGTGCTCGACTTCATCGAGCATGATGGCGAGGGCGCCCTCGCCCATCATTTCGCGATGATCGCGGTCCGCTGCCGCTGGCTCGCCGGCGAGGGCCTCGCCGCCGACGACGCGCTGGAGACGCGCTGGTTCGACCTTGCGGAGATTGCGACGCTCGGCACCACGGCGAGCGTGAAGGTCGAGTTCCTGGCGAAGATCGTGCTCGATTCGCGCTGACAAACAAAAAGGGCGCCCCGAGAGGCGCCCTTTCCTTTTCGCAAAAGCGAGGCTCAGTGCCCGCCGGCCGTGGCCGGGGCCAGCGTGATGCCGTTGGCCTTGGCCCATTCCGCATTGGCGGCATGGTGCTTGATCAGCATCGGGCGCAGCACGAACAGTGCCGCGAACGCCGCCGAAAGGTCCATCGCCGCGACGGTGTAGAGCACGCTCGACCAAGTGCCGGTGGCTTCCATCAGGATGTTGCCGAACGGCACAAGGAGCGCCGCGACGCCCTTGGCGCAATAGAGCACGCCATAGATCTTGGCGACGTGCTTGGTGCCGAAGGTGTCGGCCGTGGTCGCCGAGAACAGCGAGTAGACCTCGCCCCAGGCCAGGAACACCATGCCCGAGAGGATGAGGAACGCCCACGGATTGTGGCCGAAGGTACCGAGCGCGACGATGCCGAGGCCTTCGATGGTGAAGGCGATGAACATGGTCTTCTCACGGCCGATATGGTCGGAGATCCAGCCGAACAGCGGACGCGAAATGCCGTTCATGACGCGGTCGAGCATCAGCGCGAAAGGCAGGGCCGCCATGGTGACGAAATAGAGGTTCACCTGGAAGTCCTTCACGCCGAGATCCTGCGCGATGACGCCGAGCTGGGCCACCGCCATCAGGCCGCCGGTGACCGTGCCGATGAACATCGCAGCCATCACCCAGAACACCGGCGAGCGCAGCGCCTCGGGGAGCGTGTAGTCGCGACGGGACTGGGCGAGCTTGCCGGAAGCCGGCACGAGGTCCTTCGGCGGCGCCTTCAGGAACAGCGCGGCGACGATGATGATGCCGCCCTGGATGAGGCCGAAGAACCAGAAGGTCTCGGACACGCCGCTGGTGGAGAGCATGTTGGCGATCGGCAGGATGGTCAGCGCCGAACCCGCACCATAGCCGCCGGCGGTAAGGCCGACCGCGAGGCCGCGCTTGTCCGGGAACCACTTGATCGCGGCGTTGATGCAGGTGGCGTAGACGCAGCCGACGCCGATGCCGCCGATGACCGCGCCCACATAATAGAGGGTCAGGCTGTCGGCATAGGAGTTCACCACCCACGACAGGCCGGTAAACAGGCCGCCGATCAGGACCATGACCCGGGGGCCGTACTTGTCGATGAAGTAGCCCTCGATCGGCGCCAGCCAGGTCTGGACCACGACGAAGATGGTGAAGGTGGTCTGGATCGCGGCGCGCGACCAGCCGAATTCCTTGGTGATTTCGGGGACGAACAGGGTCCAGGCGTACTGGATGTTGGCGGCGGCCACCATGCAGACGATGCCCGCGACCAGCTGCATCCAGCGGGTCTGTTCGGACACCGAGCCGGCCGTTGCGGTGCTCGACGTGCTCAAGGCGTTTCTCCTCTCCAAGATCAAGACTCAGCCGCGGATCGGCTTTTGCGGCCCTCGTTCCCCAGGGAACGGAGCCGTCGTTTGTTTTGGCCGCCGGGGCGAAATCATCGCCCCGCGGCAGTCACGAATGTCGGAGTTTGGCTCCGTGAGGTTGTTCGGTTGCCGCCCCCTCGCCTGCCGCTGCCGTAACGGCCAAACAGCCTGACGCAGGGTATACGGACCCGACCCGCTTGGGATGGATCATAATCGACAATATTATGTATGCCAAATCTATTTTTCGAGGCTACGCAACTCAAAAAGACCAAAGATATCGACCAATGATATTTCCATATCTTGGGTTCAAGTTCTGGCTCATCGTGTATTCGTACACGAATATTGATATATAATAGTTTAGTTTATAACATCTACGATGAAGCAACGTTGAGGCATATGGCCAGAGGCCTTGGGGCAATCGACTTTGGTTGAAGAGGCGGAAAATCTCCCGTCGCCCGACGAGGACGGGGATTCATCGCCGCGACTACATGCGATATCGGCTTCCGCCTGGCGCGGGCGATGACGGAAGCATGACGTTCCACGCCGGACAAACAAAAAGGGCGTGCCCGGAAGGACACGCCCCTGAAGTTCAGTCCGACAGAAACTCAGGCTGGCAGAAGCCAGGCTGATGGCGACCGCCTCATTCGGCGGGCACGGCGTCCAGCTTCTGCGCCTGCGCTGCGGCAGCGTGCGAGCGGCGCAACGGCTTCAGGATCACCAGCGCCATCAGAGCGGCGACGATGTTGAGCACCGCGGCGGAGACGAACACCGCGTGCCAGCTGCCGGTCGCGGTGGTGAGGATGCTGGTGAACGGCACGATCAGCGCCGCCGTGCCCTTGGCGGTGTAGAGCAGGCCGGCATTGGTGGTGGCGAACTTCGAGCCGAAGGCGTCGCCGCACATCGCCGGGAACAGCGAGTAGATCTCGCCCCAGGCAAAGAACACGATACCGGTCAGCACCACGAACAGCACCGGGTTATGACCGAGGATGCTGAGCGCATAGATGCCGACGCCCTCGATGGCGAAGGCCACGAACATGGTGTTCTCGCGGCCGATATGGTCCGACACCCAGCCGAAGAACGGGCGGGTGAGGCCGTTGAGCACGCGGTCGATGGCGGCGGCGAAGGTGAGCGCCGGCAGAGTGATGCCGATCAGGCTGACCGGCACGTCGGCGATGCCGAAATCCTTGGCGATCGGGCCGAGCTGGGCGGTCGCCATCAGGCCGCCGGCGGCCATCATGACGAACATCAGGTACATCACCCAGAACAGCGGCGTGGTCAGCATCTCCTTCGGCGAGAACTCGCGCGCGCTCTGCACGACCTTCGCCACCGCGGCGGCAACGTCGCTCTTCTTCGGCGCGACGAGGAACAGCGCGATCAAGGTGATGATGACGCCCTGGCCGATGCCGAAATACAGGAAGGCCGCCTCATAACCCTGATTCTTGATCATGTTCTGGATCGGAATCACGGTCAGCGCGGATCCGGCGCCGAAGCCCGCAGCGGTCAGGCCGGCAGCGAGGCCGCGCTTGTCCGGGAACCACTTCAGCGAGTTGCCGACGCAGGTGCCATAGACGGCGCCGGCGCCGATGCCGCCGACCGCCGCACCGACATAGAGCATGGCCAACGAGGTGGCGTAGGCGTTCAGCACCCAGGCGAGGCCGCACATGATGCCGCCGAACAGCACGACGATACGCGGGCCGTATTTGTCGACGAACCAGCCTTCGACCGGCACCAGCCAGGTCTCGGTCACGATGAAGATCGAGAACGCCACCTGGATCGCCGCGCGATCCCAGCCATGACGTTCCTGGATCGGATTCACGAAGAAGGTCCAGCCATACTGCATGTTCGCAATCATGCACATGCAGATGATGCCGAATACCAGCTGGAGCCAGCGCGCCTTATTCACAGATGACCCTGGGGAAGTACTCATGATGTCCTCGGATGTTTCCTAACGGAAGATGCAAGTTTTACGTATGTTGTTCTTATTGATTACGCACAGCTTCAGGCGACACTGACGCCGCGTGAGCATGGCATTCGGAGTCATATACTATGAATTACGCCTTACGCAAAATACTGTATGCCAGATTTTCGCAAATTTTTCGCTCCGTTACATGACGCAACGTCATCGACATTGAGCTCGAATGTGCGCAAACGACCGCAACGGAATGCCGAAAAGGCGGTGTACGGCCTCTGCGTCATATGCCGCGACCTGTAGGTCAGCCGACGCGCCTGCGCATATGGCGCACGCCATCACGTATGCCGGACACCGGCATATCACCCGGATGGACATTCATTTTATGTTGTATGATCCTGCACACGGCTGCGCGCCGGTGAAGAATCAGGCGCGAATGCATGAGAGCCCGATGTGAAGCGGGAACGGCCCCATAAAAAGCAGAACGCAAAACTGACGAGGAACCGCCGTGGAAGCCGCCGATACGCAGATGAGACTGAACATTGCCCCGCTCGCGGCGAATACGAGCCTGCGCACACTTGCCTATGATGCCATCAAGAAGGCCATCACCGAGATGGACATGTACGGCCAGGATGGCGACATCCGGCTGGATGAGCGGCAATTGTCGACCGATCTCGGCGTCAGCCGCACCCCGATCCGCGAGGCGCTCACCGTGCTGGAGCAGGAGGGCTTCGTACGCTCGGTGCCGCGGCGCGGCATCTTCGTGGTGCGCAAGTCCAAGGCCGAGATCATCGACATGATCACGGTGTGGGCGGCGCTGGAGAGCATGGCGGCGCGCCTCGCTACCGCCCGCGCCAGCGACCATGACCTCGCCAGCCTGCGCGACATGTTCCACGACTTCGAGGAGGGGGCGCCCTCCGAGCACATGAACGAGTACTCGGACGCCAATATCCGCTTCCACCAGACCATCATCGGGCTCTCCGGCTGCGCCATGATCGGCGAGATGACGGAGAACCTGTTCATCCACATCCGCGGCATCCGCGCGGTGTCGGTGCGCCAGGAGAATCGCTCCGAGCGCTCGCTGCAGGAACACCGCGCCATCATCGCCGCCCTGGTCGCCCGCGATGCCGACCTCGCCGAGCGCCTGGTGCGCGAGCACACGCTCGGCCTCGCCGCCCATGTCGAGAAGCACGGCAAGTTCCCGTCGTGACTTGAACTTGGATCGTCACACAATCCCGGGCCGGCCTTGCGGCCGTTCCGGGATGACGACCGATCGTTGCTCAGATCCCGAACGCAGGCGGATACGTCACCTGCCCGCTTTTGCCGTCCAGCGCCCTGGGCACCAGTTCCAGCGCCATGAATGCATCGACCGGAAACGGCGATTCGAAGCGGCGCGCCAGTTCCGGCGAGAAGCCGAAGCGCGGATAGTAATCCTCGTGTCCGAGCACGAACACCGCGGTGATTCCCCGTGCCGGCAGCGCCGCGAGCCCCTCCTCGATGAGCCTTGAACCGATGCCGCGGCGCTGGAATTCCGGCAGTACGGCGACCGGCGCCAGCGCCGCGGCCGCGACCGCCCGCCCATCGAGGATCACGCCCAACCGGCTGAACAGCACATGGCCGGTAACGGCGCCGTCGATCGTCGCGACCAGCGAGAGGAGGAACAAGCCGTCTTCCCGAAGCTGATCGACCAGTTCGGCCTCGAACGCGCCATCGAAGGCGGCCTGGTTGATCGCGTGGATCACCGCTCGGTCTTCCGGCGCTTCCGGGCGAAATTCGATCATGCCCCTTGGTAATGCAAACAACCGCACCGACGCACGTTTTCCTTCGCAACATCCGTGGTATACTGCATATTGACGTTGTCCCGGAGGGGCTCGAATGGCGCAGAATAAGGTAAACGACGTAGCGGCACGCTGTTGAAATTCGGCATACCAGATTGACACGTTGGTATTTGGTATGCCAATTTCCCGGAAATCCCGCGGGCGTCCCCGCCGAGGGCGTTCTCGTGAGCAACAAGGCAGGTGTGGGCACGAACGGGGCAGCGGTGAGCAAGCGTTGGCAGAGCGGCGAACATGGCCTGGCCATCGAGCGGCTGCCGGCGAAGGAGAGCTTCAAAAGCAAAGCTTACGCCGCCCTCAAGGAAGCCATCACCAGCATGAACATCTACGGCTCCAACGAGCCGTTGCTGCTGGACGAACGGGACATCTCGGAGCGGCTGGGCGCGAGCCGGACGCCGATCCGCGAGGCGGTGGCGATGCTGGAGCAGGAAGGCCTGCTTCGTGCCGTTCCCCGCCGTGGCATATTGGTGGTGCGCCGGACCAAGGCCGAGATCATCGAGATGATCGAGGCCTGGGCGGCACTGGAAAGCATGGCGGCCCGCCTCGCCACGCAGCGCGCGAGCGACGAGGCGATCGCCGGATTGAGGGTCTATTTCAAGGAGTTCGATCTCTCCCGGATCGAGCGCGAGCGGTGGGATGAATATTCGTCCGCGAATATCAATTTCCATCAGGCGCTGATCCGGCTGAGCGGCTCCAGCCTGCTCGCAGCGATGACGGATAACCTGTTCCTCCATGTTCGGGCCATCCGTCACCGCACGATCTTCGAACTGGACCGGGCGCAGCGTTCGGCGGCCGACCACGAGGAGATCATCCAAGCTCTCGAGGCGCGGGACGCGGACCGTGCCGAGCGGCTGGTCCGGGACCATACGCTCAAGCTCGCGAGGCATGTCGAGAGCCACGTGGATTTAGATTAGGGCGGCAGAACCCGCCGAATTGTCTTGGGAGGGAAATACGGGATGTCCGCAGTAGCACAGATTATCGACGTGAATAAACCCGAAGCCGGCGCCGAGCAGGATCTGACGGATGGCTTCCATCTCGTCATCGATGCGCTCAAGCTTAACGGCATCGACACCATCTATGGCGTGCCCGGTATTCCGATCACGGACCTGGGCCGCATGGCGCAGGCCGAAGGCATCCGCGTCATCTCCTTCCGCCACGAGCAGAACGCCGGCAATGCCGCCGCGATCGCCGGCTTCCTGACCAAGAAGCCCGGCATCTGCCTCACCGTCTCGGCTCCGGGCTTCCTCAACGGCCTGACGGCGCTGGCGAACGCCACCACCAACTGCTTCCCGATGATCCTCATCTCCGGCTCGTCCGAGCGCGAGATCGTCGACCTGCAGCAGGGCGACTATGAGGAGATGGACCAGCTCGCCATCGCCAAGCCGCTCTGCAAGGCGGCCTTCCGCGTGCTGCACGCCGCCGACATCGGCATCGGCGTTGCCCGCGCGATCCGCGCCGCGGTCTCCGGCCGTCCCGGCGGCGTGTACCTCGACCTGCCGGCCAAGCTGCTGTCGCAGGTCATGGATGCCGACGCCGGCGCCAAGTCGCTGCTCAAGGTGATCGACGCCGCCCCGGCCCAGCTCCCTGCGCCGTCGGCCGTCAAGCGCGCGCTTGACGTGCTGAAGAGCGCCAAGCGTCCCCTCATCATTCTCGGCAAGGGCGCGGCCTATGCGCAGGCCGACGACGAGATCCGCCAGCTCATCGAGAAGAGCGGCATCCCCTTCCTGCCGATGAGCATGGCCAAGGGCATCCTGCCCGACACCCATCCGCAGTCGGCCGGCGCGGCGCGCTCGACCGTGCTGAAGGATTCGGACGTCGTCCTGCTGATCGGCGCCCGCCTCAACTGGCTGCTGTCGCACGGCAAGGGCAAGACCTGGGGCGAGCCCGGCTCGAAGAAGTTCATCCAGATCGACATCGAGCCCAAGGAAATGGACTCGAACGTCGAGATCGTCGCCCCGCTGGTCGGCGACATCGGCTCCTGCGTCTCCGCTCTGCTAGAAGGCATTGACGGCAAGTGGGAAGCCCCCTCCACCGAGTGGACCGGCAACATCGCCGCCCGCAAGGAAGCCAACATCGCCAAGATGGCGCCGCGGCTGATGAAGAACTCCTCGCCGATGGACTTCCACAGCGCGCTCGGTGCGCTGCGCACCGTCATCAAGGAGCGTCCGGACGCCATCCTGGTTAATGAAGGCGCCAACACGCTCGACCTCGCCCGCGGCATCATCGACATGTACCAGCCGCGCAAGCGTCTGGACGTCGGCACCTGGGGCGTGATGGGCATCGGCATGGGCTTCGCCGTCGGCGCCGCCGTCGAGACCGGCAAGCCGGTGCTGGCGGTGGAAGGCGACAGCGCCTTCGGCTTCTCCGGCATGGAGGTCGAGACGATCTGCCGGTACAACCTCCCGGTCTGCATCGTCGTCTTCAACAATAACGGCATCTATCGCGGCACCGACACCGACCCGAACGGCCGGGACCCGGGCACGACGGTGTTCGTGAAGGACTCCCGCTACGACAAGATGATGGAAGCGTTCGGCGGCGTCGGCGTCCATGTGACGACCCCCGATGAGCTGAAGCGCGCCGTCGACGCGGCGATGGACAGCGGCGTCCCGACCCTCATCAACGCGGCCATCGACCCGGCGGCTGGCAGCGAGAGCGGCAATATCGGCAGCCTCAACCCGACCAGCGTCGTGAAGAAGAAGGCGTGAGCCACCCTAACCCGCGTGGACGGAGCTCAGCTCCGTCCACGCATCTGATTGTAAAACAATAAGAAACGGCCCCAATAAGCCGCGCGGTTCCAGAAAGAGAGGAAGACCCATGGGCAAGGCACTCGACGGAGTCCGCGTCCTCGACTTCACCCACGTCCAGTCCGGCCCGACCTGCACGCAGCTGCTGGCCTGGTTCGGTGCCGACGTCATCAAGGTGGAGCGTCCCGGCGAAGGTGACGTGACCCGCGCGCAGCTCCGCGATGTCCCGAATGCGGACAGTCTCTATTTCACCATGCTGAATTCGAACAAGCGTTCGATCACGCTCGACACCAAGAACCCGCAGGGGAAGAAGGTGCTCGAGGAACTGGTGAAGATCTGCGACGTCATGGTCGAGAACTTCGCCCCCGGCGCGCTCGATCGCATGGGCTTCACCTGGGAGCGCATCCAGGAGCTCAATCCCCGCATCATCCTCGCTTCCGTGAAAGGCTTCGGCGCCGGTCCGTTCGAGGATTGCAAGGTCTATGAGAACGTCGCCCAGTGCACCGGCGGCTCGGCCTCGACCACCGGCTTCCGCGACGGCCTGCCCATGGTCACCGGCGCGCAGATCGGCGACTCCGGCACCGGCCTCCACCTCGCACTCGGCATCGTCACCGCCCTCTATCAGCGCACCCTCACCGGCAAGGGCCAGAAGGTGCTCTGCGCCATGCAGGACAGCGTGCTGAACCTCTGCCGCGTCAAGCTGCGCGACCAGCAGCGCCTGCAGCGCGGCCCGCTGCGCGAATACAGCCAGTATGGCGAAGGCGTGCCGTTCGGCGAGGCCACCCCGCGTGCCGGCAACGATTCCGGCGGCGGCCAGCCCGGCCGCATCCTGAAGTGCAAGGGCTGGGAGCAGGATCCCAACGCCTATATCTATTTCATCACCCAGGCCCCGGTCTGGGAGAAGATCTGCGACGTGATCGGCGAGCCGACCTGGAAGGCCAATCCGGACTATGCGACGGCCGCCGGGCGCCTGCCTCACCTCAACGAGATCTTCACCCGCATCGAAGCCTGGACCATGGCCCATACCAAGTTCGAGGCCATGGAGATCCTCAATAAGCTCGACATCCCCTGCGGCCCGATCCTTTCCATGAAGGAGATCGCCGAGGACGAGTCGCTCTACGAGACCGGCACGCTGGTCGAAGTGGAGCACCCGGTGCGCGGCACCTACCTCACCGTCGGCAACCCGATCAAGCTGTCGGACAATGATGTCGCCGTCGAGCGTTCGCCGCTGCTCGGCGAGCACACCGACGAGATCCTAGCCAGCGTGCTCGGCCTCGACGGCGCTGCGATCGCCTCGATCAAGGCGTCCGGCGCGGTCGGCGAACCGGTGCGCCTCGCCGCGGAGTGAGCGATCGGCAGCCTTGGCGGACCGACGAAGCCGGCGGGAAGCGGGCCTGCTTCGATGGCTGCGGGAAGGTAGAAGATTGAACCGCCAAGGCGGCGGGACGGGCGCGGGATAAAAACCGCGCGATCCGCCCTGCCGACAGGCCGGATGGGTTGGCACTTCCTGAGCGGTGGCATATTGGAATACTGTATCAGGAATAAAGTTAAACGCTTGAAAGGGAATCGACCAAGATGACCAAGCCGCTTGAAGGCATAAAGATTATCGATTTCACGCACGTGCAAGCCGGTCCCGCCTGCACGCAGCTCCTTGCCTGGTTCGGCGCTGACGTCATCAAGGTCGAGCGTCCCGGTTCCGGCGACGTCACCCGCACCCAGCTCCGCCATGTGAAGGACGCCGACGCGCTCTACTTCACCATGCTGAACTCCAACAAGCGCTCCCTGACGCTGGACACCAAGACCCCCGAGGGCAAGGAAGTCCTGACCAAGCTGATCAAGGAATCCGACGTCATGGTCGAGAATTTCGGCCCGGGCGCGCTCGATCGCATGGGCTTCAGCTGGGAGAACATCCAGGGCATCAACCCGGGCATGATCCTCGCCTCGGTGAAGGGCTTCTCCGACGGCCACCACTATGAAGACCTGAAGGTGTACGAGAACGTCGCGCAGTGCGCTGGCGGCGCGGCCTCCACCACCGGCTTCTGGGACGGCCCGCCGACCGTGTCCGCCGCGGCGCTCGGTGACAGCAACACCGGCATGCACCTCGCCATCGGCATCCTCACCGCGCTGCACCAGAAGAACAAGACCGGCAAGGGCCAGAAGGTCGCCGTGTCGATGCAGGATTCGGTGCTGAACCTCTGCCGCGTGAAGCTGCGCGACCAGCAGCGCCTCGACGCCCTCGGCTATCTCGAAGAGTACCCGCAGTACCCGCACGGCGAGTTCTCGGACGTGGTTCCGCGCGGCGGCAATGCCGGCGGCGGCGGTCAGCCGGGCTGGGTCTTGAAGTGCAAGGGCTGGGAGACCGACCCGAACGCCTATATCTACTTCACCATCCAGGGCCATGCCTGGGCGCCGATCTGCCGCGCACTCGGCAAGCCGGAGTGGATCGACGATCCGGCCTACAACACCGCGCTCGCCCGCCAGGACAAGATCTTCGACATCTTCGCCTTCATCGAGAGCTGGCTCGCCGACAAGACGAAGTTCGAAGCCGTCGACATCCTGCGCAAGTTCGACATCCCCTGCTCGCCGGTGCTGTCGATGAAGGAAATCGCCAACGACCCGTCGCTGCGCGCCAGCGGCACCGTGGTCGAGGTCGAGCACCCGCAGCTCGGCAAGTACCTGACCGTCGGCAGCCCGATCAAGTTCTCGGACCTCGACGTGGAAGTGACCGCTTCGCCGCTGCTCGGCCAGCACACCAATGAAGTGCTCGCCGACCTCGGCTATTCGCAGGAAGAGATCACGAAGCTGCACGACGCCAAGGCGGTCTGACAATTTCGGTCTGACGCCCGGCTCTACCGGTCCCGAACCGACAGGCTCGGGACCGCTGCCTTCCGCCCTCGCCTCCACTGATGGTCGCGGCTTGCCGCGCCCGGTTATTGGCGACGGCTTACGAGCCTCCCGGAGCAGGACGCCTCTGGGACCTTGGCCCGGTCCGGCCGCAAGGCCGCGCCGGCACCAAGTCTCATGACGTTCGGTTCCTCCTAGGCGACTGCCGGCGCTTCACTGCGCCGGCAATTTTTTTGGGCGGGTGCAAGCGGAAGTCCTCCTGCTTGAGCATCCTTCGAGGCCCGGCTTTGCCGGGCACCTCAGAATGACGTCGCCTTCAGAAAGGACCACGTCACCCTGAGGTGCGAGCGCAGCGAGCCTCGAAGGATGCTCAAGCCGAGCGACGTCCCGATACCCGCGCGTTTCCCTGATCGCCGAAGCACTTTCTTCAGCCAACGGTGCTAGCGCTCGTCCACCGACAGCAAAACACTCGGCCAGGAGAACGAGGCGATGGCGACGACGCCCAGGCGAACGCACGTCCTCCCCTTCCTCGCCGGCCTGGTCGTTCTCGCTCTCTTGTGGTCGCTCACCGTTCAACTGCGCCGCGACCAGTTCGACGCCACGGTCGGCGCGCAGAATCTGGAAGCCACCTATCACGCGCTGCTGACGGTGACCGCGCTCGGTGAGAGCCCGCCGTCGCATCATTGGCTGCTGCCGACGGTCAGCCTCGGCCGGCCGGGCGACAAGGGCATTCCCTGGGGCGGCACCATCCCGACCGCGACCGGCGACTATGTCTATACCAGCTTCCAGCCCGCCGGCTTCCTCGCCCCCTATCTGACCTTCAAGCTGCTCGGCATCGCGCCGAGCGTTGAGAACCTCGCTCTGTTCAGCGCCAGCGTCGGGCTCGTCAGCTCATTGCTGCTGTTCGCCTTGCTGTACCGGTTGCTGGTCTATGCCGGCCGCGACCCATGGCTGGCCGCGACTGCTGCCGCCGCCGGATGCATCATCGGCCTGTTCAGCCGCGAAGCGCTGCAATCCTTCGGCGTGATCTATTGGGTGCATGAGCTCTACCAGCCGGTGCTCATCGTCTCGCTCTATGCCTGCTTCCGCTACCTCAAAGCCGAGCCGGCCGGCACGTGCGGCGCCTGGTTCGTCATCCTCATGGCGTTCGTCGGCCCGATGGTCGAATGGACCGCCTATGTGTTCAATGCCGGCCTCGTGCTGCTGCTGTGGTTCGCGGTCGACGAGCGCACAGCCTCGCGCCGCCTCGCGATCCGCATCGTGGTCGCGACCATGCTGGCCGGCCTCATCACCGTGCTGCATTTCAGCCTCGCCGCAGGCTTGCTGCCGACCCTGATGGCTTTCGCGCGGCGCTTCTTCAATCGCAGCGCCATGGCGTCGGGACAGGCCGGCAATCCCTTCGCGGAGTATGCGCTGTCCTACGGCCTGTTCCTGGTTGTGATCGCCGCACTGTTGCTGGTGCTGCTGCTGTGGCATCGCACCCACCGCCCCATCGCGAAACGCGAGCGCGTGCTGCTGCTGGTTTTCGCCCTCGCCGCGATCCCGCTCGCCGAGAACCTGCTGCTGCTCCAGCACGCCATGCAGTTCTCGTTCGACCGGCTGAAATTCATCATCCCCTCCGCCTTCATCATCGCCTTCGGATTTGCGGCGGCGCGGTTCTGGCTACGGGCGGCGATCGCGCTCGGCCTCGTCGTCGCGTCGATGCAGGGCTATCGGGCCTATCGCCACGACATCGATGCCCGCTCGGCCTGGATCGCCGCGGACACCGCCAACCGCGCGCTAGCGGGCGAGGTCGCGCGCGTCATCGATCCCGGCTGTGCCGTGCTGGTTTCCTCGCTCAAGGTGCGCGGCTATGCCAACCTGCTGTTCCACCGCGGCATCCATGAGCAACTGAGCCTGACCGACCTGCCCGGCCTCATCGAGGTGAGCCGTGGCTGCGGCGGCGTTTTCCTCGATGGCGAGGAAGCCTTCGTCGACCTGCCGCGCTACACAAGCGCAACCATCATCCGCGCCGACGGCACCACGACCAGGATCGAAGCGCCCTAGATTCGATAGCTTGGAGCATGTTCTCATCGCAAAAGTCTTCCAACTTTTGCGGAACATGCTCTGAGGCAACTGAAGCCGCCTGCCCTACCGCCCTGAATAGAGCATGGTCAGCCGCCGCGCCGCGGCGCCGACGCGCGCGCCGAGGTCGGTGATGCGCTCCGGCGGCATGCGCACCGTCGGCGCGGAAATGGAGAGCGCGCCCACCGGCTCGCGCCATTCGTCGAGCACCGCGGCGGCGACGCAGCGCATGCCCGGCGTGTGCTCCTCGTCATCGATCGAATAGCCGCGCTCGGCGATGGTGGTGAGCTCGGTCTGCAGCGCGCGCCGGCTCACATGGGTGTGCTCGGTGAAGCGCGGCAGCGAGTCATTGCCGAGCCACGCGCGGCGTGCCTCGGCATTCATCGCGGCGAGGATCGCCTTGCCGCCGCCCGAGGCGTGGATCGGCAAGGTGCCGCCGATGCGGAAGAAGGCGCGCACCGCCGCATGGCTTTCCATCTGCGCCACGCAGATGAGCTGCGGCCCATCGATCAGCGACAGGTTCACCGTCTCGTCCACCGCATGCGAGAGTTCGCGGATCAGCGTGCGGGCGATCTCCGGCAGCTTGCGGATGCGCAAATAGGTCGAGCCGATTCGGAACAGCCCGAGCCCCACCATCCAGTGCCCGCTCGCCGGCTCGTGGCCGACCAGCCCGCGCCGCTCCAGCGTCGTCAAAAGCCGGTGAACCGTCGAAGTCGGCAATTCGGCGCGCCGCGCCACCTCGCTCAGCGTCATGCCGTCGGACAGCGCCAGCACTTCCAGCAGCGCAATGGCGCGGTCCAGCGACTGCACCTCGCCGCCGGTTTCCGTGCTGCCGGCGTTTGCAGGACGGCCGCGGCGGCGGATCGTCGTCACGACGTCTGTCATCGAATTTCCATCCAAAGCTTCCCGGCGCGCACAGCCCGTGCCGGCACCGTCTTATAGGCTTTGCAGCATAAAGCCGCATCCGTCTTTTTTCTGCAAATTAGAAATCAATCCCGTATTGCGGAAATAGGACCGGCATGCGATGGTCCCGCCGGTTTCGGAAAACGTCGGCGATCCCGCCCGGCGCCGGCCCCGGCAGCGTCCCTGTAGCGCCCGGCCGCACCGAAGCCGCGATGATTGCTAACGCGCCAGGCTTGGGTAACCCGCACTTCTCCTTCGCAAGCGCCGTCCGCACCCGCCGACGGCCGGAAGCCGCGGGGAACCACACGACAAGGCGACGAGGAGGACTGGCCATGGCCAAGATGCGTGCCGTCGATGCTGCGATAAGGGTTCTGGAAAAGGAAGGCGTCACCACTGCCTTCGGCGTGCCCGGCGCCGCGATCAATCCGCTCTATTCCGCCATGCGCGCCCACGGCAAGACGCGCCATATCCTCGCCCGCCACGTCGAGGCCGCCTCGCACATGGCCGAGGGCTACACCCGCGCCAAGGCGGGCAATATCGGCGTGTGCATCGGTACCTCCGGCCCGGCCGGCACCGACATGATCACCGGCCTCTATTCGGCCGCCGCGGATTCGATCCCGATCCTGTGCATCACCGGCCAGGCTCCGCGCGCGCGACTCTATAAGGAAGACTTCCAGGCCATCGACATCGAATCGATCGCCAAGCCGGTCGCCAAGTGGGCGGTGATGGTGCGCGAGCCGGCGCTGGTGCCGATGGTGTTCCAGCAGGCGTTCCACGTCATGCGCTCCGGCCGTCCGGGCCCGGTGCTGATCGACCTGCCGATCGACGTCCAGCTCGCCGAGATCGAGTTCGACGAGGACACCTACGAGCCGCTCGCCGTCTACAAGCCGAAGGCCACGCGCAAGCAGGCCGAGAAGGCGATCGCCATGCTGAACGCGGCCGAGCGCCCGCTCATCGTCTCCGGCGGCGGCGTCATCAATGCGGATGCTTCCGACAAGCTGGTCGAGTTCGCCGAGCTGACCGGCGTTCCGGTCATCCCGACCTTGATGGGCTGGGGCACCATTGCCGACGACCACGACCTGATGGCCGGCATGTGCGGCCTGCAGACCTCGCACCGCTATGGCAATGCGACGCTGCTGGCCTCGGACTTCGTGTTCGGCATCGGCAATCGCTGGGCCAACCGCCACACCGGCTCGGTCGAGGTCTATACCAAGGGCCGCAAGTTCATCCATGTCGACATCGAACCGACCCAGATCGGCCGCGTGTTCGGGCCGGATCTCGGCATCGTCTCCGATGCCGGCGCGGCGCTCGACCTCTTCATCGAGGTGGCGAAGGAATACAAGGCCGCCGGCAAGCTGCAGAACCGCAGTGCCTGGGCCGGCGAGTGCCTCGACCGCAAGAAGACCATGCTGCGCAAGAGCCACTTCGACAACGTCCCGCTGAAGCCGCAGCGCGTCTATGAAGAGATGAACGAGGCGTTCGGGCGCAACACCCGCTACGTCTCCACCATCGGCCTGTCGCAGATCGCCGGTGCGCAGTTCCTCAAGGTCTATGAGCCGCGCAACTGGATCAATTGCGGCCAGGCCGGCCCGCTCGGCTGGACGCTGCCGGCCGCGCTCGGCGTGCGCGCCGCCGATCCCGATGCCGAGATCGTCGCGCTCTCCGGCGACTATGACTTCCAGTTCCTCATCGAGGAGCTCGCGGTCGGCGCGCAGCACAAGCTGCCCTACCTCCATGTCGTCGTGAACAACTCCTATCTCGGCCTGATCCGTCAGGCGCAGCGCGGCTTCAACATGGACTTCGAAGTCTCGCTCGCCTTCGACAACATCAATGCCGAAGAGAATGCCGGCTATGGTGTCGACCATGTCGCGGTCGCCGAGGGCCTCGGCTGCAAGGCGGTGCGGGTCTCCTCGCCGAACGAGTTCAAGGACGCCTTCGTCCGCGCCAAGGCGCTGATGGAAGAGCACCAGGTGCCGGTGGTGATGGAGTTCATCCTGGAACGCGTCACCAATATCGCGATGGGCGCCGAGATCGACGCCGTCAACGAGTTCGAGGAAGTGCTCGACATTCCGCTGGAAAGCGTCAAGGAAACGGCGTGAGGCATAAGGGGCGCTTTTCCGTCGCGTGACGTCATGCGTACGACGGATACGTGCTCCAGCCTTCAAGTCCGGGGCGTGTTCCACGGGACACGCCCCGCTAGCACCAGCTTTTCCCGGGTTCCTTTCAGGAGCGGTTCATGCCAAGTTTCGCCGCCAATCTCACCATGCTGTTCAACGAGGTGCCCTTCCTCGATCGTTTCGAGAAGGCCGCCGCTGCCGGTTTTGCCGGCGTCGAGTATCTCTTCCCCTATGATTTCGCCGTCGAGGATCTCGTCGCCAAGCTGAAGGCCAATGGCCTGAAGCAGGTGCTGCACAATCTGCCGGCCGGCAATTGGGGCGCCGGCGAGCGCGGCATCGCGATCTTCCCGGACCGCGTCGAGGAATTCCGCGCCGGCGTCGACAAGGCGATCACCTACGCGACCGCGCTCGGCTGCCCGCAGGTGAACATCCTCGCCGGCGTCGTTCCCGCCGGCGCCGACAAGGCCGAACTGCACAAGACCTTCGTCGAGAACCTGAAGTACGCCGCGCCCCGCATCAAGGATGCCGGCCTGAAGCTGCTGATCGAGCCGATCAATGTCCGCGACATTCCCGGCTTCTTCCTGAACTACACGAAGCAGGCCAAGGACATCATCGCCGAGGTCGGCTCCGACAACCTCTTCATCCAGTACGACATCTACCACATGCAGATCATGGAGGGCGATCTCGCCCGCACCATCGAGGCCAACCTCGCCCAGATCGCGCATATCCAGCTCGCCGATAATCCGGGCCGCAACGAGCCGGGCACCGGCGAGATCAATTACGAATTCCTGTTCCGCCATCTCGACGCCATCGGCTATGCCGGGTGGGTCGGCTGCGAATACAAGCCCAAGGGCGAAACCACGGCCGGCCTCGGCTGGCTGAAGACGCTCGGCGCCGCAGCCTGAACCGCTGCGCCGGATAAAAAAACCTGTCGCGAGCATGATGCCGAAAAGTGCGAAGCGGTTTTCGGGCGACATCATGCTCACGCTTTATAAAATCAATCACGTTCATGGATTTGGATCGAGCCGATCCAAATCCATCGTGATCTAGGAAAACGAGGAACAACGATGGCAAAGGTCGGATTCGTCGGTCTCGGCATCATGGGCAACCCCATGGCCGGTCACCTCATCGACGCGGGCCACGAGCTCTATCTCTATGACATCCGCCCGGTCCCGGCCGAGCTGACCGGCAAGGGCGGCGTCGCCTGCGCCAGCGGCACGGAAGTGGCGAAGAACGCCGACATCATCATCACCATGGTGCCGGACACCCCCCATGTCGCGGCCGCGCTGTTCGGTGAGGGCGGCGTCGCCGCCGGCCTTACCGCAGGCAAGATCGTCGTCGACATGAGCTCGATCGCCCCGGTCGAGACCAAGGAGTTCGCGAAAAAGATCAACGAGCTCGGCTGCGACTATCTCGACGCCCCGGTCTCCGGCGGCGAGGTCGGCGCCAAGGCCGCTTCGCTCACCATCATGGTCGGCGGCCCGGAAGGCGCCTTCGAGACGGTGAAGCCGCTGTTCGAGAAGATGGGCAAGAACATCACCCTGGTCGGCGGCAATGGCGATGGCCAGACCACCAAGGTGGCGAACCAGATCATCGTCGCGCTGAACATCCTCGCGGTCAGCGAAGCGCTGCTGTTCGCCTCCAAGGCGGGCGCCGATCCGGCCAAGGTGCGTCAGGCGCTGATGGGCGGCTTCGCCAATTCGCGCATCCTCGAAGTGCATGGCGAACGCATCGTGAAGCGCACCTTCGCGCCCGGCTTCCGCATCGAGCTGCACCAGAAGGACCTGAACCTCGCTTTGTCCGGCGCGCGCCAGCTGCAGCTTTCGCTGCCCGCCACCGCGGTCGCCCAGCAGCTGTTCTCCTCGGTCGCAGCCCATGGCGGCGCTGCGCTCGACCACTCCGCGCTGGTCAAGGCGCTCGAGCTGCTCGCCAACCACACCGTGGCGCCAGACGCGTGATAATGAATTCAGATTCCCGCACCGTTTCTCCCGCCTTCGCGGCGAGGACCAGTGCGGTGCAGCAATAAGACGACCCGCCCCGGCAGTGGAGCCCCACTGCCGGGGTAGTCATTTGATGGTGGCGGCGAACAATTGTTCTGGCCTTTACACCGTGGACACGCCGGCCTTTACAGACTTAACTTGACCACGCGGTGCCGACTGCACGTTTCATCGTTGACAGGGCAAGCAATCGAGCCGCGACGTATTATCACGGCAGCGTCATCTCGCTTGACACATGCCGAATTCTGCCCAATCATGGCATACAAAATACCAAACTAAGGGTGATCTGTCGCCAAGGGGCCGGTGACGGACACGCAGGAGGGAGCACCATGAAGGTTTGCATCTACGGTGCCGGCGCGATCGGCGGCTATGTCGGGGTTCAGCTCAAGCGGGCTGGCGTGGACGTCAGCCTGGTGGCGCGCGGCGCCCATCTCGAAGCCATGAAGGCCAATGGCCTCAAGCTGCTGATCGAGGACGAGGAGCGCGTCGAGCATATTCCCTGCTCCGACAACCCGGCCGATCTCGGCCCGCAGGATTACGTCATCGTCGCGCTCAAGGCGCACTCGGTGCCGGGCGTGGTCGACGCCATGCAGCCGCTGCTCGGCAATGACACCGCCATCGTCACTGCGGTGAACGGCGTTCCGTACTGGTACTATTACAAGCACGGCGACCAACTCGAGAACCGCACGCTGGAGAGCATCGATCCCGGCGCCAAGCAGTGGAACGGCCTGCGCCCCGAGCGCGCCATCGGCTGCATCGTCTATCCGGCGACCGAAGTGGTCGCGCCGGGCGTCATCAAGCACGTCTATGGCGACAAGTTCCCGCTCGGCGAGCCGTCCGGCGAGGTCACCGATCGCGTCACCAAGCTGTCCGAGGCGTTCGCTGCCGGCGGCCTGCGCGCCCCGGTGCTGCCGAACATCCGCGACGAGCTGTGGCTGAAGCTGTGGGGCAATCTCTGCTTCAACCCGATCAGCGCGCTGACCCATGCGACGCTCGATACCATCGCCTCCGATCCCGGCACCCGCGCCATCGCCAAGGCGATGATGCTGGAAGCGCAGGAGATCGCCATACAGTCCGGCGTCAATTTCCGCGTCAGCGTGGAGCGCCGCATCGACGGTGCCGGCGCGGTCGGGGCGCACAAGACCTCGATGCTGCAGGATCTCGAGCGCTCGCGCGCCATGGAGATCGACCCGCTCGTCACCGTGGTGCAGGAGATGGGGCGCCTTGCCGGCATCCCGACCCCGACCATCGACACCGTGCTCGCTCTCGTGCGTCAGCGCGCGCAGATCGCCGGCTGCTACAACTGACATTCGGCGGGACGCACAGATGGCGCATTGGGTTCGCTTCACCCGCACGGGCGCGGCCGGTTTCGGCACGCTCGACGGCGACAACATTTCCATCCACGCCGGCGACATGTTCGACGGCTCGCAGCCGACCGGCGAGCAGGTTGCCCTCGCCGAGGTCGAGCTGCTGGCGCCGGCCCAGCCGAGCAAGATCATCGCGCTGTGGAACAACTTCCACGCGCTCGCCGCCAAGCTGAACTCGCCGGTGCCAGCCGATCCGCTCTATCTGCTGAAGGCCGGCTCCTGCCTCACCACCCCTGGCGCCACCGTGCACCGGCCGGCTTCCTATGGCGGCAAGGTGGTCTATGAGGGCGAGCTCGGCATCGTCATCGGCAAGGCGGCGACCAATGTCTCCGAGGAAGAGGCCGAAGGCTGCATTTTCGGCTACACCTGCGTGAACGACATCACCGCCGCCGACATCATCAACAAGGATCCGACCTTCGCCCAATGGGTGCGGGCGAAGAGCTTCGACGGCTTCGGACCCTTCGGCCCGGTGATCGCCACCGATATCGATCCGTCGGCGCTGTTGGTGCGCACCGTGCTCAATGGCGAAGAGCGCCAGCGCTACCCGATCAGCGACATGGTGTTCTCGGCGCGCCAGCTGGTCAGCCGCATCTCGCACGACATGACGCTGCTGCCCGGCGACGTCATTTGCTGCGGCACGTCGATCGGTGTCGGCTCGATGAAAGAGCCTTCAAATACGGTCGACATAATCATCGAGGGCATCGGCACCCTCAGCAATACTTTTGTGCAGTAGCGAGTAGCGCAGTCGCACTGCAGCGCGCTATAGGGAAGAACGCGCCGTATCCCGGCAGCGGGCGGTCCGGAGCTTTGCTCTGGATTCGATAAGCTTGAGCACGTTCTGTTCGCAAAAGTCTCAAAGCTTTTGCAGGACATGCTCAAGCTCGCCCATGCCGCCCAGGCGTTTCGGAGGAGCGGGTTTAATGAATATCCACGAATATCAGGCCAAGGGGGTGCTCCGCGAGTTCGGAGTACCGGTGCCGGGCGGCGTCGCCATTACCGACGCGTCCGAAGCGGATGCAGCAGCGGCGAAGATCGCCGGTCCGGTGTGGGTGGTGAAGAGCCAGATCCACGCCGGCGGCCGCGGCAAGGGCAAGTTCAAGGAAGCTGATGCCGGCGAGAAGGGCGGCGTGCGCGTCGTCAAGTCCGCCGCGGAAGCCGCCGCCAACGCCAGGCAGATCCTCGGCAAGACGCTGGTGACGATCCAGACCGGCCCGGCCGGCAAGCAGGTCAACCGCGTCTATATCGAGGAAGGCTCCGACATCGACAAGGAGTTCTACCTCTCCGCTCTCGTCGATCGCGCCACCTCGCGCGTCTCCTTCGTGGTTTCCACCGAAGGCGGCATGGACATCGAGGAAGTCGCGCATTCGGCGCCTGAAAAGATCCATACCTTCTCCGTCGATCCCGCCACCGGCGTCATGCCGCACCATGGCCGCACCGTCGCGCAGGCACTCGGCCTCACCGGCGACCTCGCCAAGCAGGCCGGCTCGCTGGTCGAGAAGCTCTTTGCCGCCTTCGTCGGCAAGGACATGGCGATGCTCGAGATCAATCCCCTCGTCGTCACCAAGGGCGGCGAGCTGATATGCCTCGACGCCAAGATCTCCTTCGATTCCAACTCGCTCTACCGCCACCCGGACGTTCTGGCGCTGCGCGACGAGACCGAAGAGGACGCCAAGGAAATCGAGGCCTCCAAGTACGACCTCGCTTATATCGCGCTCGACGGCACCATCGGCTGCATGGTCAACGGCGCCGGCCTCGCCATGGCGACGCTGGACATCATCAAGCTCTATGGCGAGTCCCCGGCGAACTTCCTGGACGTCGGCGGCGGCGCCACCGAGGAGAAGGTCACCGCGGCCTTCAAGATCATCACCGCCGACCCGCAGGTGAAGGGCATCCTCGTCAACATCTTCGGCGGCATCATGAAGTGCGACGTCATCGCCCGCGGCGTGCTTGCCGCGGTGAAGGCGGTCGGCCTGCAGGTCCCGCTGGTGGTGCGCCTCGAAGGCACCAATGTCGAGGAAGGCAAGACGATCATCCGCGAGAGCGGGCTGAACGTCATTCCGGCGGACGATCTCGACGACGCCGCCCAGAAGATCGTCAAGTCCGTGAAGGAGGCCGCGTGATGTCCATCCTCATCAATAAAGACACCAAGATCATCACCCAGGGCTTCACCGGCAAGAATGGCACCTTCCACTCCGAGCAGGCCCTGGCCTATGGCTCGAAGGTGGTCGGCGGCACTTCGCCGGGCAAGGGTGGCAGCACCCATCTCGGCCTGCCGGTGTTCGACACCGTCGCCGAGGCGCGCGACAAGACCGGCGCCGATGCCTCGGTGGTCTATGTGCCGCCGCCGGGCGCAGCCGACGCCATCTGCGAGGCGATCGCCGCGGAGATCCCGCTGATCGTCTGCATCACCGAGGGCATTCCGGTGCTCGACATGGTGAAGGTGCGCCGCGCGCTGGACGGTTCCAAGTCCCGCCTGATCGGGCCGAACTGCCCCGGCATCGTCACCGCGGGCGAATCCAAGATCGGCATCATGCCGGCCAACATCTTCAAGCGCGGCTCGGTGGGCATCGTCTCGCGCTCCGGCACGCTGACCTATGAGGCGGTGTTCCAGACCTCGCAGGAAGGCCTCGGCCAGACCACCGCGGTCGGCATCGGCGGCGACCCGGTGAAGGGCACCGAGTTCATCGACGTGCTTGAGCTGTTTCTTGCCGATGACGAGACCCACTCGATCGTCATGATCGGCGAGATCGGCGGCTCCGCCGAGGAAGACGCCGCGCAGTTCCTGCGCGACGAGGCCAAGCGCGGCCGCAAGAAGCCGATGGTCGGCTTCATCGCCGGCCGCACCGCTCCTCCCGGCCGCCGCATGGGCCATGCCGGCGCCATCATCTCCGGTGGCAAGGGCGGCGCCGAGGACAAGATCGCGGCGATGGAAGCGGCGGGCATCACCGTCTCCCCCTCCCCGGCCCGCCTCGGCAAGACCCTGGTCGAAGTGCTGAACAAGCGCGCCGCGGCCTGAGCTTCCGGCACGACCAATAAAAACGCCCCGCGCTTCGCAGCGCGGGGCGTTTTGTCTTTTGCGGGTCCACTCGAGCGTCATCCCGGCCGTAGCGAAGCGCAGAGCCGGGGTCGTAAGAAGGTGAAGAACGTTCTCACGATCCCGGATACGGCCTGGCAGCCATTCCGGGATGACGAGCGAGGTATCTCAAACCGGGAAGGCTTCCGACGGCAGCGAGACGATCGATTCATCGCTCAGGGTGTGAACAAGGATCATCGTCATCCACGCATGGGCAACGACGAGCGCCGGCAGAACGGGAAAAACCGTCTGTAACATGCGTGGGCTCCAATCGATTGGCTTCTATTGCGCTGCAACATAGAAGGGTCGATCGGTTCGTGGTATACCAGATACGTTATACCAGACGTGCGCAGGGCGCATGTCCCTGCCAGCGAACAGAGGGACGCTCGGTTTCAGTATCCTTCGAGGCTCGCTACGCTCGCACCTCAGGATGACGTGGTGCTTATGGATGAACGTCATCCCGAGGTGCCCGGCAAAGCCGGAACTCGAAGGATGCTCAAACCGAACTACGGCAATGCTCAAGCAAAACCAGAGCGCCGCTCAAGCAGCGCTACGCGGGTGCTGCGACTACTGCTGCGCCGGCTGGTCTTGCGGCACCGGCAGGCCCCAGGCGGTGTAGGCCTGGCGGAACACCTGGTCGCCCGGCACGCCCTTTTCCAGCGCCAAAATGCCCCGGCGTCCATTGCTGAACACCATCGGCAGGTCGAGCCAGTTGCGGGTGATGAGCAGGCCGAGATTGCGTTGGCGATCCGCCTCCTGCGCGGAGAGGCCCACCAGGAAGAAGCCCGGCGTCACGCGGACGGCGAGACCGATGAGCGGCAGGCCCTGTGCCGATTCCGATGCCTTGGCGCGCATGCCGGGGACATTGGCGACATTGCCGAGATCGAAGTTCGGCGGCAGGTCGAATGTGATCTCGATGATGTGCGAGGCGGGCAGGCTCGCGTCCTGGTTGCGGCGTATGGTGAAATCGACCTTGAACTGGCGATCCGGGATCTCCACCGTGGCGTGAATGCCGAGATCCGGCGGCAAGCCGTTGCCCGGACTATAGGTTTCGGTCTTCCACACCACATTGCCGACGAACTGCTGCAAGCTCTGCTGCCCGCCGCCGGGATTCTCCTCGAACAGCACCGCGCGCTGCGCCACCATGGCTTGCGGGCCGCCCGATATCGTCGCCTGCGGCGTGGTGCGGCGCGCCGTGTCCGCCGCCTGATTGATGCGGTCGGTGGATTTCGGCACTTCCGGGGTCGCCGGCTTCGCCGCTTCCTGCTGCGGGGCCGCGGATGTGCCGGCCCGCATGTCGCGGATCAAGGCGATGATGTGCTCGCGCTGCGTATAGCCAAGCGCGCCAGCGCCTGCGACCACCGCCAATATGACGAGCAGCAGCACCAGCCGGCCCCAGCGGCCGCCGCCGCCGGAGACGGGTTCGTCATCCGCGACGTGACGTACCGGCGGTCTGGGACGGGCGCTCTCGCGCGTGGCGGGACGTTGCTCCGCCCGCATCTCTTCGCCGCGCGGCGGCGCGGCCGGCGCCTCGCTCGGGCGCCCTCGGCCTTCGCCGCGCGGCGCCAGCCCGGAACGGATCATGCCTGGCACCGGCTCGGCAGGCGCGCCGTGAGATGATTCGGTGTCCGGCGGCGCAGACGGGCCGGGACGCGCCGCGCCGTGGGGCGGCTCCGGCCGCTCCACCGTCGGACGCTCGGGTGGCAATCTTTCAGGTGGCGATCTTTCAGGCGGCAACCGCTCCGGCTGTGCCACGGCGCCCACCCGAGTCCCGCCGGCGGCAGCCGCCGCCATCGCGGAATATTCGGACTCGATACGACGCACCGCTTCCTCGAGCGCCAGGCGCTCGCGGGTCACCTCTTCGTCCGGCAGCGGCGGATCGGCGCCGCGCAGCTGGGCGAGCAGGGCCGAGCGGGCCCGCTCATAGACGGTGCGACGCGCCTCCCCGGTATTCTCGGGGAGCCCGGAGATCGCGCGCGCCAGCAGCGGGTAATAGTCGGCCATTACGCTTCGGTGTCACACCAGATCGGCGCTACAGCGCCGTTCAAGGTTCGAATGGGTTCTGCACGAGGATGGTGTCCTCGCGCTCGGGGCTGGTGGAGAGGAGAGCGACCGGACAGCCGATCAGTTCCTCGATGCGACGCACATATTTCACTGCCTCGCCCGGCAAGTCGACCCACGAACGCGCACCCGCGCTCGATTCCGACCAGCCTTTCAACGTTTCGTACACGGGTTCGACGCGCGCCTGCGCATCCTGCCCAGCCGGCAGGTAGTCGATCTCCTGCCCGTCGAGCCGGTAGCGGGTGCACACCTTGATGGTGTCGAAGCCATCCAGCACGTCAAGCTTGGTAAGCGCGATACCGTTGATACCGGAGGTGCGCACCGTCTGGCGCACCAGCACGGCGTCGAACCAGCCGCAGCGGCGGGCGCGACCGGTCACGGTGCCGAACTCGTGGCCGCGCTCGCCGAGCTTGCGGCCGGTATCGTCGAACAGTTCGGTCGGGAACGGCCCCTCGCCGACCCGGGTGGTGTAGGCCTTGGTGATGCCGAGCACATAGTCGATCGCACCCGGGCCGAGGCCGGAGCCGGTCGCCGCCTGCGCCGCCACCGTGTTGGACGAGGTGACGAAGGGGTAGGTACCGTGATCGACATCGAGCAGCGCACCCTGGGCACCCTCGAACAGAATCTTGGCGCCGCGACGGCGCTCATCGTCGAGCAGCGACCAGACGCGGTCCATATAGGGCAGCACCTGCGGCGCCAGCGCCAGCAACTCGTCGCGCAGCGCGGCGCCGTCGATCTCGTCGAGCGAAAGCCCGCGGCGCAGCGCATTGTGATGTGCCAATAGCCGCTCGATCTTGTCGTCGAGCGTTGCCGGGTAAGCGAGGTCCATCAGGCGGATGGCACGCCGGCCGACCTTGTCCTCATAGGCCGGGCCGATGCCGCGCTTGGTGGTGCCGATTCGCGTGCCGGCGGTGGCGTTCTCGCGTATGGCGTCGAGTTCGCGGTGCAGCGGCAGGATCAGCGCGACATTCTCGGCGACGCGCAGGCGCTCCGGATTCACCTCGACGCCTTGGGCGGAGATGCGGGCGATCTCGTCGATCAGCGCCTGCGGGTCGAGCACCACGCCATTGCCGATCACCGACAGCTTGGCGCCGCGCACCAGCCCGGACGGCAGCAGTGACAGCTTATAGGTGTTGTTGCCGACCACCAGAGTATGGCCGGCATTGTGTCCACCCTGGAATCGAACGACGACGTCAGCCTGCTCGCTGAGCCAGTCGACGATCTTGCCCTTCCCCTCGTCGCCCCACTGGGAGCCGACGACGACCACGTTCGCCACGCGCAACGCTCCTGATATCCGTGTGCGGCCCGGCATTTGCGTCGTGCCGGGGATAGGAACAGCTCCCGGCGAAGCAAGCGGGCCGGAGCCGGACCCCTCTTAAGCGATGCATATCGGCGAGGCAAGGAAATCGCTCCGGGTGCAATCGATACGTCTGCTGTTTTGCACTGTACCAAGGTAGGTCGCGGCGCCCTGGCGGGCGCGCCGGCGAATACACTGTATTGCGTCGGCGCAAGCAGAGTTGCCTTGCCAGATAGGCGGCGTTGCACGACATCTTGATGTGCCGGGCCGGAAATGGATGGCCGGAACCCTGATGGACATTTTTCATGGACACGCTCGCCACATCTGCCTCCGCCACCCTTCCCGCGGCTCTCGCGCTCGGCGCGGTACGTTTGCGGGTGCGTGATGCCGCCCGCACCGCGTCGTTCTATCGCGATGTGGTCGGGCTTAGTGCTCTCGGTGAGGAAGGCGGCGTCGTGCGCCTCGGCGTCGGCGACCGCGTTCTTGTCGAACTGGTCGAGTCGCCGAACGCGCCGGAGCGTCCGCGCGGCAGTACCGGCCTGTTCCATCTTGCCATATTGGTGCCGGACCGCCCGGCGCTGGCGGTGGTGCTGCGCCGCCTGGTGGCGCGCGGCGTCCGGCTCGGCGCCTCCGACCATATCGTCAGCGAGGCGCTCTATATCGATGATCCGGAGGGCAACGGCATCGAGATCTATCGCGACCGGCCCCGCGCCGAATGGCGCTGGCAGGGCGGCACCGTGGAGATGGCGACCGCGCAACTCGACCTGCGCTCGGTGCTGGCCGACCTGCCGGAAGGCGCTGGCCTCGAGGATCCAATGCCGGCGGCCACGGTGATGGGCCATGTCCATCTGAAGGTCGGCGACCTCGCCGCGGCGCGGCGATTCTATGTCGAGCGGCTCGGCTTCGCGGTGACGACCGACCGCTATCCCGGCGCGTTGTTCGTCTCGGCCGGCGGCTATCACCACCATCTCGGCCTGAATATCTGGGAAAGCCGCGGCCGCGGTCCCGCACCGGAAGGCGCGCTCGGGCTGGCGCACTACACCGTGGTGCTGCCGGATGCCGCTGCGGTCGGGGCGGTGCGGGCAAAGCTTGAAGGTGCGGGCGAGACGGTGCGCGGGATCGAGGGCGGCTTCACGGCCGCCGATCCCTGGGGGATCGAGGCGCGCGTAGTGGCGTCTGCCTGATTATCCCGGGCGTCATCCCGGCCGGAGGCGCAGCCGAAGAGCCGGGATCGCGCGAAGTCCCGCACAACACCTTCTTGCGATCCCGGATCGGCCTGCGGCCGTCCGGGATTGTCTGTTGGAGATGATGCATTGTGGTGTTGGCCGGAAGCAGATCCGGGGCCGGCCAGCCCCGGATCTGCGCCCGCCGCTGCGGCCGTTCTGGGATCGGGCGATACGCCCGTCGTCATCAAGGTCCGGCGGCGGGCCGGCTTCGTGTGCTTGTTGACTTGACTGGGCCGCGCGAGCGCGCCCGCAGACAATCCGAAGCCGAGCGAGATCATGCCTCAACCCATCCCGCCGGCCAATGCCGGCCTGCGCATCCTGGGCGCCGATGTCGCCAAGGGCAGCATCGTCTTCCATGACGACCAAACCGGCCGCAGCTGGAGCGCGGCCAACACCCCCGAGAGCCTGGGCGCGGCGCTGGCGCCCTACGCCGGCTATGACTGGCTGATTTGCGAGACCACTGGCGGCTACGAGCGCGCGCTGCTCGAGACGGCGGCCGCGGTGGGCTTGCCGGCCGCCCGCGTGGACGCCGCCCAGGCGAAGGCCTTCATCGCCTCCCATGGCGGACGCGCCAAGACCGACCGGATCGACGCCGCCTGGTTGAGCCGGTACGGCCGCGAACGCGCCGCCACCCTGACGCCCTGGCAAGTGCCCAGCCGCGAACGCGAAGCCTTCGCCGCACGGCTGCGCCATCGTCAGGATCTGCTGGCCCAGCGCACCCAGGCCAAGAACCGGCGCGGCGCTCCAGGCGCCGAACCGCTCCATCAATTGCTGGATCGGCAGATCCACTTCCTCACCAGCCAGATCGCCGAGATCGACCGCCTCATGGCCGAGCAACTCGACGCCGACCCCGACCTGGCGCGCCACGAGCAGATCCTGCGCGCCATCCCGGGCATCGGCCCGGTCGCCGCCCGCACCCTCATCGCCCTGCTGCCCGAACTCGGCCGGCTCGGCCCCAAACAGGCCGCCAGCCTCGCCGGCCTCGCTCCCCATCCCAGAGATTCCGGATCCGCCCGAAAATACCGAAGAATGACCGGCGGCCGCGCAGCCCTGCGCCCCGTGCTCTTCATGGCGGCGCTCTCCGCTGCACGCGCCCACCCAGCCTTGAGCGCCGTCTACCAGCGCCTCACCGCCGCTGGAAAACCAAAGCGCCTCGCCATCGCCGCTGTCGCGCGAAAGCTCGTCGTCATCGCCAACGCTACCCTGCGAGACGCTCAAATCCCTCAGCCAAACTGACTTGATGACGGCACGGGGCTGCGGCCTGCCCTCCCCATTGACGCCCCCTACCCCCGCGCCTAGACCGTTCGCCCGCCAATGGTGCCTTCCGGTCGTCTTATGTTCCGCCGCCTCCTCGATGCGCCCTATGTGCTGCTGACGCTGGTGCCGCTGCTGTGGGCCGGCAACATCGTGCTCGGGCGCTATGTGGTCGGCGCAGTGCCGCCGGTTGCCATCGCCTGGTTCCGCTGGACGCTGGCCTTCCTCATCCTGCTGCCGATCGCCTGGCGCGCGCTGCGCCAGGATTGGCCGGTGATCCGCCGCCATATGGGCGTGCTGACGCTGCTCTCGCTGTCCGGCATCACCCTCTACAACACGCTGTTCTATTGGGGCCTGCAATTCACCCCGGCGCTGAACGGTCTCTTGATGCAGTCGACCGCGCCGCTGCTGATCGCGCTGTGGGCGTTCGTGATTTCCGGAGAGAAGCTGCGGACGGGTCAGGCCCTCGGCATCGCCATCTCGCTCTGCGGAGTGCTCGTGATCATCTCGCGCGGCGATCTCAATGTGCTGATGCACATCCGCTTCGAGAAAGGCGACCTCTGGCTCATCGCCGCCATGATCCTCTACGCCTTCTACTCCGCGCTGCTGGCCAAGCGACCGAAGATGAGCCGGCTCGGCTTCCTCGCCTTCTCCATCGGCTGGGGCGCGGCGATGCTGACCCCGGCCTTCATCTGGGAGCGCATGGTCGGCCCCCCGCTGCATTTCGATCTGCTCACCGTGGCGTCCTTCGCCTATGTCTCGATCTTCGCCTCGGTGCTGGCCTATCTGTTCTTCAATCGCGGCATCGAGCTGGTGGGGCCTAATCGCGCGGCGCCGTTCTTTCACCTGATGCCGGTGTTCGGCTCGGCGCTCGCCATCCTGCTGCTCGGCGAGACGCCTCACCTCTATCACGCCGCCGGCTACGCGCTGGTGCTGACCGGCGTCGCCGTCGCCACCTTCGCCGGACGGCGAAGTGCCATCAGCCCAGTTCGTAGCTCGTGACGCCGTAAAGCCGATCCAACGCCACCGGACGGATCGGTCCGGTATACATGCGCGCGGTTTCGAACACCGGGGTAAGCCCGTGCCGCTCGGCGAGCCGCAGCGCCGCGCGGTTCGGCTCGGGTACATCGAGGAACAGCTCGGCGCCGGCCGCAACCGCCGCCAGCGCGACGAACATCTCCTCCGCGGCCGGCTCGTCCTCGGCGACCAGCGGACCGATCCTGAAGCCGGTGCGCGCCGGACGGATGACGCCCCATGCCGCCAGCCGCCCGTTGCGCATGAGCGCGCGGCCCTGGTGGCCCGGCGTCGCCAGCCACGCTTGCAGGAAGGCGGTGCGCGCGGCGGGGAATACCAGCGCGTCGCTCGCCTCGATCAGCGCAAACGGCACCTCGGCGAGCGGCACGCTGCGTCCGACGTCGCCCGCCGGCGCCGGCCCACTGTGCCGGATATTGCGATGGGAAAGCGTAAAGCCCTCCTTCGCGTAGTTCGCCTGCTGCGCCACGACGCCGTCAAGCCCGACCGTGCGGACACCGGCATGGGCACGCCCGGCCTGCCAGAGCCGCCAGCCTATGCCCCGCCCGCGCAGGTCCTCGCGCACGATGTAGAAGCCGAGGAAGGCGAAGCGCTCGTCATAATTGACCACCGAGATCACCGCCGCCGGCGCCCCGTCCAGTTCCGCGACGAGAAAGCCCTGCGCATCTACCGTGCCGAAGCAGGCTTCGTCGCGCAGGCCGGGATTCCAGCCCTCCTTTGCCGCCCACTCCGCCGCAAGCCGGATTTCCCCCTGTTGCAGGACGCGAATCTGTGGAAGCTCGGTCATTCGATGACACCCCGCATCGGAAATCGGAGAAGCCCATGATGATTGATGAACTCGCACTCGGCATCGCGGTGTGTCTCGTCGTGACGCTGGTTCATCTCATCGCTACCCTCATCCTGGTCGATTTCGTCGACCCTTACGAGAACAGGCTCACCAGCTATCCGCGCGCCCGGCTGATGATCGCGCTCAGCGTCGCCAGCATCGTGCTGCTCGCCGCCCATCTGCTGGAAGTCGGCGTATGGGCGATCGTCTATGACTGGAACGGCCTCGTTCAACACCGAGGAGATGCCTATTACTCCGCCTTCGTGAACTTCACCGCGCTCGGCTATGGCGACTCGCTTCAGGGCACCACCACCCGCCTGCTCGGGCCGATGGCAGCGGCCAGCGGCGTGTTGATGTTCGGCTGGTCGACGGCCCTGATGTTCCAGGTGCTGCAGCGCCACCTCCCGCACATCAGGCAGCACAAGACGCCGCAAGCCTGACCGGCCGGCGCCTACGGCGTGGACTTGCAGGAGGCTATCGGCGGCGCATTCTCGCCCTTGGTCACATCATAGAGATCGGCATTGTCGCCCTTGGTCCACCAGATGTACTGACCGCCGGCATATCGCGCGCCGGAACCGGCCATCACATTGGCGAGCACCACGAAGTCCTTCTTGAAGGCAATGGTCGCCAGCGCGATCGGCTGGGCGTTGAAATATTCCGCCTGCACCTTCAGCCCGCCATTGCAGCTATAGGCGACCTTCATCCGCTCGACCTTCTGCCCGCCCGGCAGCGGAATGGCGATGGTCGAATTCTGTCCCGCTGCAGGTCCGATGGCGATTTGCGCCGCCAGCAGGGTCGCGACAAGTGCAGTTCCGATCAGCCGCATGCCTTCCTCCCGGTATCGCCGGATCATGCCGGCTTGTGATGCTGGTGCCAGTGCCGCGCGATGTCGATGCGCCGCGGCACCCAGACGCGATCATGCGCGGCGATATGGTCGAGGAAACGCTGCAGCCCGACAATACGTCCCGGCCGGCCGACAAGCCGGCAATGCAGGCCGATGGAGAGCATCTTCGGCGCGCTCTCGCCCTCGGCATAAAGCGCATCGAAGGCGTCGCGCAGATAGGCGAAGAACTGCTCGCCGGAATTGAAGCCCTGCGCCACCGCGAACCGCATGTCGTTGGTGTCGAGCGTGTAGGGGATGGTGAGATGCGGCCCGCGCGGCCCCTCCACCCAATAAGGCAGGTCGTCGGCATAGGAATCGGAATCATAGAGGAAACCGCCCTCCTCCATGACAATGCGCTTCGAATGGGCCGAGGTGCGGCCGAGATACCAGCCGAGGGGACGCGCGCCGGTCACCTCCTCATGCAGCCGCAGCGCCGCGAGAAAGTCCTCGCGCTCGTCGTCATAGGAATGGTCGCGATAGTCGATCCATTTCAGCCCATGGCTGGCGATTTCCCAATCCGCTTCCTTCATCGCGGCGACGGCATCGGGGTTGCGGGCGAGCGCGGTGGCGACGCCATAGACCGTGACCGGCAGCTTGCGCGACGTGAACAGCCGCCATAGCCGCCAGAAGCCGGCACGCGAGCCGTACTCGTAGATCGATTCCATGTTCATGTGCCGCTGGCCGGGCCAGGCTTGGGCGCCGACGATCTCGGAGAGGAACGCCTCCGAGGCGGCGTCGCCATGCAGGATCGAATTCTCCCCGCCCTCCTCGTAATTGATGACGAACTGCACCGCGATGCGGGCCCCGCCCGGCCATTTCGGGTCCGGCGGGTTGCGGCCATAGCCGATGAGGTCGCGGGGATAGGGCGAGTCGATCTTGAACATCGGGTCACTCGAAGCGGCGTGGTCGATGAAGGCTAGAGCATGTCCCGCAAAAGTTGGAAGACTTTTGCGACCGGGACATGCTCCAGCTCATTGAAGTCAGGGCCCTATCCGCCACGATGAATCCCTCTGGGCGGATAGGGTTCTGACGGTTCTGCCTCCATGCGGAACTTTATCTCGCAACTGCGGTAAAAAACGCCACCCTGCCCCTCGACAAGCGGCCGGCCAGCGTTTCGAATGGCAGGCAACACAATCGTCCGGTGGTCCAGAATGTCGCTTCCCGATCCCAGTTTCCTGCTCGCTCGCGCGCCGGTGGTGCCTGTCGTCACCGTGCCGAGCGTTGCCGCCGCGGTGAAGCTCGCCCGTGCACTGGTGGACGGCGGCCTGCCGCTGATCGAGGTGACGTTGCGCACGCCGGTCGCACTGGAAGCCATCGCCGCCATCGCGCAGGAAGTGCCGGACGCCATTGTCGGCGCCGGCACGGTGACGCGCCCGGACCTGATCCAGAAATCGATCGATGCCGGCTCGCGCTTCCTGGTCAGCCCCGGCTGCCCGCCCGGCCTGATGGAGGCGCTCGCCGAAGCGCCGGTGCCGGTGATGCCCGGCTGCGCCACCGCGACCGAGGCGATGGCGCTCGCCGCCATGGGCTTTCCGGTGCTGAAGCTGTTCCCGGCGGAAGCGGTCGGCGGCGTGGCGCTGCTGAAATCGCTCGCCGGACCGCTGCCGGACCTGCGCTTCTGTCCGACCGGCGGCATCGGGCCGGACAATGTCGGGACTTACCTGGCTCTGCCGAACATCGTCGCGGTCGGCGGCTCCTGGGTGGCACCCAACGATGCCATCTCGGTCGGCGATTTCGCCAAGGTGACGGCGCTGGCCAAGGCGGCGTCGAAACTGCCGCGCGCGGCGTTTCCGGCGTAGAGCGCCTGCGTGCTTCGAGGCCCGGCGATGCCGGGCACCTCAGCATGACGTGGATTTTTCCGTCCCGATAAGAACCACGTCATCCTGAGGTGCGAGCAAAGCGAGCCTCGAAGGATGCTGAAGCCGAGCCGTCCGCCCCAGAAATCGAAATGGCCGGCACAAGGCCGGCCATGACGACATATTCGGACAGGACGTCGAGCCGCCCTCAGAAAACCAGCGGCCTGGCCTGCTTCACTGCCGGCAGCGCCTGCACCTTGGCGATGATCTCGGCCGGCACCGCGCCGTCGACCTCGACCAGCGCGATGGCGTCGCCGCCCTGGCGGTCGCGGCCGAGCGCGAAGGTGGCGATGTTCACGCCTGCGTCGCCCAGCAGGCTGGCGAAGCGGCCGATGAAGCCCGGCTTGTCCTCATTGGTCACATAGATCATCGACGGGCCGAACTCGGCATCGACCTTGATGCCCTTGATCTCGACAATGCGCGGGCGCCCATCGGCGAACACCGTGCCGGCGACCGAGCGTTCCATCTTGTCGGTGACGACGGTGAGCGTGACCAGGCTCTCGAAATCGCCGGTCACGTCGCGCGTCATCTCCTCGACGACGATGCCGCGCTCCTTGGCGATCGAGGGCGCCGAGACGACATTGATATCGGCCAGCGCCGGACGCAGCAGTCCAGCCACCGCCGCCGAGGTCAGCGCCTTCACCTTCAGCTCCGCCACCGCGCCCTCATAGGTGATGCGCACGGTCTTGATGTCGGTCTCGGTGAGCTGGCCGGCAAACGAGCCGAGCTTCTCGGCCAGCTCGATGAAGGGCTTCAGCTTCGGCGCCTCTTCCGCGGTGATCGAGGGGAAGTTCACCGCATTGGAAATGGCGCCGCGCAGCAGATAGTCGCTCATCTGCTCGGCGACCTGCAGCGCGACATTCTCCTGCGCCTCCGAGGTGGAGGCGCCGAGATGCGGCGTGCAGATCACGTTGGGATGGCCGAACAGCGGGTTGTCGGTCGCCGGCTCGGTGACGAACACGTCGAACGCCGCGCCCGCGACATGGCCGCTGTCGAGCGCGGCACGCAGCGCCGCCTCGTCCACCAGGCCGCCGCGCGCGCAATTGATGATGCGCACACCGGCCTTGGCCTTGGCCAGCGCCTCGGCGGAGAGGACGTTCTTGGTCTTCTCGGTCAGCGGCGTGTGCAGCGTAATGATGTCGGCGCGGGCGAGCAGGTCGTCGAGTTCGACCTTCTCGACGCCGAGGTCGAGCGCGCGCTCCGGGGAGAGGAAGGGATCATAGGCGACCACCTTCATCTTCAGGCCCAAGGCGCGATCGGCTACGATCGAGCCGATATTGCCGCAGCCGATGATGCCGAGCGTCTTGGCGGTGAGCTCGACGCCCATGAAGCGGTTCTTCTCCCACTTGCCGGCCTGGGTCGAAGCATCCGCCGCCGGTATCTCGCGGGCCAGCGCGAACATCATTGCAATGGCGTGCTCGGCGGTGGTGATGGAATTGCCGAACGGCGTGTTCATCACGATCACGCCCTTGGCGGTCGCGGCGGGGATGTCGACATTGTCGACCCCGATGCCGGCGCGGCCGATCACCTTCAGGCGCGTCGCCTGCTCCAGGATCTTCGGCGAGACCTTGGTGGCGGAGCGGATGGCGAGCCCATCATAGTCGCCGATGATCTCGGCGAGCTTGTCCTTGTCCTTGCCGAGATTCGGCTGGAAATCCACCTCGACGCCGCGATCCCTGAAGATCTGCACGGCGGCGGGGGAAAGAGCGTCGGAAATCAGAACGCGGGGTGCCATGGCAATCGGTCCGTAATGGTTGCGGTCTCCCGCCGCTGGCGGGAAGGGACGGCGAAGCGTTCGTGGGACGGGCAGCTTTTAAGCGGAGATACGCGGCTGGGAGGAGAAGCCATTCTCCGCGATCAAAAGCCGGAATGCCGGCCCCTTCGCCGTCCCCTCGCGTCAGCGGCGGGAACGAGCGTAAAGGGTCAGGCGGCCTTCTTCAGCGTCGCCTTGGCGTCGCCATAGGCCCAGTCGAGCCAGGGCAGCAGGGCCTCAACGTCGGAAGCCTCCACCGTCGAGCCGGCCCAGATGCGCAGGCCGGCCGGAGCATCGCGATACGAGCCGACATCGAGTGCAACCCCGGCCTTCTCCAGCGAGGCGGCGATCGCCTTGGCGAAGTTCGCCTGCTGGTCGGCGGGGAGCGCGGTCACTTCGGCGTCGGCGACCACGAGGCAGACGCTGGTGTTGGAGCGGGTTTCCGGCACCTTGGCGAGGAAATCGACCCAGTCGGTCTTCGCCACCCAGTCGGCCAGCACCTTGGTGTTGGCGTCGGCACGGGCCCGCAGGCCCTGCAGCCCGCCGATCGACTTCGCCCAGCCGAGCGCATCGAGATAGTCTTCGACGCACAGCATGGACGGGGTGTTGATGGTCTCGCCCTCGAACAGGCCGGCGATCAGCTTGCCGCCGCTCACCATGCGGAAGATCTTCGGCAGCGGCCACGCCGGGACATAGGTCTCGAGCCGCTCCACCGCACGCGGCGAGAGGATGAGCATGCCGTGCGCCGCCTCGCCGCCCAGCACCTTCTGCCAGGAGAAGGTGGTGACATCGAGCTTGTCGAACGGCAGGTCCTGCGCGAAGGCGGCCGAAGTGGCGTCGCAGATGGTCAGGCCAGTGCGGTCGGCGGCGATCCAGTCGCCGTTCGGCACCCGCACGCCGGAGGTGGTGCCGTTCCAGGTGAAGACCACGTCGTGGTCAGGATTCACCTGCGCGAGGTCCGGCAGGTCGCCATAGCCGGCCTTGAGGACGCGGGTGTCCTTGAGCTTCAGCTGCTTCACCACATCGGTGACCCAGCCTTCCGAGAAGCTTTCCCAGGCGAGCACATCGACCGGACGCTGGCCGAGCAGCGACCACAGCGCCATCTCGACGGCGCCGGTGTCGGACGCCGGCACCACCGCGATGCGGTAGTCGGCCGGGACTTCAAGGATTTCACGGGTAAGGTCGATGGCCCGCTTCAGCTTGGCCTTGCCGGCCTTGGCGCGGTGCGAGATGCCGAGCGGCGCGTCGCGCAGGCCATCGAGCGTCCAGCCGGGACGCTTGGTGCAGGGACCAGAAGAAAAACGGGGATTCGCCGGCTTGAGCGCCGGTTGCGCAGTAATCGTCATGATAGCCATCCTCTCAGATGGACGCCCCTCGGTGGGAAGGGGTGGCCCGTCGAGAGCGATACGCCGGAGCAAGGCCCGGCGTCAAGTGGGCTTTCAATCGATCAGGTAGCGGGCACCGATGCGCACTTCCTGGCTGCTCTGGTCGCGGACCTGGAGCTGGTTGTCGGCAGCGTCGCGGAAATCCATGTCGTCGATGGCGACATAGCGATAGCCGACGTCGATCGCCCAGTTCGGCGAGAGCGCGATGCTGGCGCCGGCCATCAGCCCCCAGGCAAAGGCCCATTGGCTGTCGAAATCGGCGGTGACGATACCGTCATTGACCCCGCTCGGGGTCACGCCCGCCGCGCCGATGCCGGCGCCGACATAGGGCGTGATACCGCTCCAGGTGCCCAGATCAAGATAGGCATTGGCAAGCAGAATCCAGCTGTCGGCGCTGCCGCTGAACGTCGTCCCGAGAGTATTTCCCGAAAAATCGGATTTGCTGCGATAGTCCGCCGTCACGTCGAAGCGCAGCCAGTCCGTCGCCTTCACGCCGAAGCCGAAGCCCGCGCTCCAGCTGTCGTCGAACGAGACGCCGCCGAGCTTGTACGGCCCCCAGGCGATGTCCTGCTCGGTGACACCCCCCACCGCGAGGCTCGGATTGTCATGCCAGACATAGCCGACGTCGCCGCGCAGGTACCAGTTGGAGCCGAATTCCTGCACCTCCGGCGGCGGCGCGAAGCCGATATCGGGCATGTCGGCGGCGAGCGCGGCACCCGGGAACAGCAGAGCGGCCAGCGCCAGGCACAGGCGAAGATCGGACATGGCTGCACCTCAACTCTTTGCGCCGCGGGCGGCAGAACGAAACCTCGAGCTACATGCTCGCCGTTTATGGTAAATATTTTGATAAACACGGCGTGGTTGCGAGATCTTCCGAAGACAAAACGGGCGCCGCACTGGCGACGCCCGTAGTCTTTTTCAGACGGTCAAGCACTGCTCAGTATTTCGACACCACGGTCCCGCCACCGAGCGCCCAGCGGAAGCCGACCTTGAGGTCGTGCGAGGTCAGGTCGTTGAAATAGAGCGGATTGTTGGGGACCGGGTTGCTGCCGTCGGGCAGCGTCGGATCGCCCGACGCCGCGTCGCCGAGATTCATGTAGCGATAGGCGAACTCGATGGTGAAGTCCGGCGTCACCCGATAGGCAAGACCGGCATAGAGCGCCCAGGCGAACTCCCATTGCGAATGGGAGCCGGCAATGCCGATGGCGCCCTCATTGTACGGGTCGATGTCGGTGAAATCGGAGATGGTGTTGCGCGAGGTGCCGATACCGGCGCCGACGAAGGGCGTGATGCCGTACCAGGTGCCGAGATCGACATAGGCGTTCACCAGGAACGTCCATTCCGACTTGTCGGCCTCATAGAAATTCTGGCCTTCATCATAGGTGTCGAAACCGCGGAAGCTCGCCTTGGAGCGATATTCGCCGGTGACGTCCATGCGGAACCAGTCATTGAACTGGTAGCCGACGCCGAGGGCGAAGAGCGGGGAAGCGTCGAAGCTCTTCTGGTGCACCTCGAAGCTGGGATTCTCGTCATACTCGATAGCGCCGAGGCTATCGACCTGCTGGTTGGTGAAACCGATGTCGCCGCGCAGGTACCAGCCGGAGGCCACCACTTCGACTTCGGGCGCCTTGTAGATCGGGGCTTCCGGCATATCGGCCGCGTGAGCTTGGCCGGCGACGGCGAGCGTGGCCATGGCGGCAAGCGCCGGGAACGCAAAGCTGCGCATGTCTCGTTCCTCTCCATTCCGGAGCGCGGCACAGGCAGCCCCGATACATTCGATGGAGCGAAAATCGCAGCGATTATTTAATGAGCGCTTAACCTTAACGCTTAACCACGTTTATTAGGCAGGTTTTTCGCGCCACTGAGCAAATGCAGCCACTTACCGTTGGAGAGCGGAGGCGAGAGCCCGCTCACGAGCGTCGAAATCTTAACAGAGACTTAAGCAACCAAGCCCGTCATCCTCGGGCTTGTCCCGAGGATCTCGATTCCCGATGTGCCCTCCGCAATCGAGATGGCCGGCACAAGGCCGGCCATGACGTCATTCTTGATGGATTGGTCTTCGCAGTCTCACCCCTGCTTCGCCGCGCGTGCCGCCGCTTCCAGATGCGGCGTCAGCGCCGGATCGAGCTTCAGGGCCAGCGCGAGCCGGGCGAGGAAGGCGCGTTCGGCGCTGACATCGGGGTCGATCGCCAGCAGCGCGGCGATATAGACCTCGGCGGCTTCCTCCGGCGAGGCGACCTCGCGGGCGATGGTCTCCACGCTCGCCGGGCTGGCCAGTTCCTGCGCCAGGAAGCGCTCGGCCTCATCCAGCGAGGCGCCCGGCCGCTCGTTCAGCTTGAGGGAGATCGCGGCACGCTCGGCATCGTCGATGTGTCCGTCGGCGAGCGAAGCGGCGATCATGGTCCGCAGCAACGTCACCGGCAGCTGCGATTGTGCCGCTTGCGCCGGATTGAAAGGCGAGTCCGGCGGCGGCAGCTGGGCCGGCTGCACAGGCGCGGTCGCCTGCGCCGGGGCGTTGCCCTGGCTGTAATTCTGGTACGCCTTGTAGGCGAGCGTGCCGACCAGCGCGAGGCCGCCGAGCGCGACCACATTGCCGCCCACCTTGCGCACCGACTTGTTGCCCATCAGCAGCGAGACCAGGGCACCGGCCGCCGCGCCGCTCGCCATCGAGCCGCCCTGCCCGCCGAGGAAATCCTTCGCCTTCGCCATCAGGTCGCCGCCGCCGGCCAGCGGTGCGCCGGCACTTTGCCAGGGCTGCGGCTGGTCGGTCGTGGCCGGCGGCGTGCCGCCTGCCTGCGGGGTGAGGAACTGGTCGAGAAGCCGCTTGGCGTCGAAATTCCTGGTGTCGAACATTGTCCATCCTGCTCGTTGCATCGCCCCGGCAGTTAGGTAAGGCACCATTCTTCCGCAAGGGAAGACAGCATGACGATTTCGTCAGGCGGCGGGCTTCTCCGCGGACGCAGCCTCGCGCATCATCAGGGCCACCAGCGCCACCACCGGCGGCAGCGCGAAGCACCACATGCCGCCGAACACGAACAGCAGCGCCGCGAGCCCGCAACCCAGCGCGAAGCCGCCGACGCTCATCGCCATGCGCGACAGCCGGCCATGCACCTTGTCAGCCTCCGCCGCCGGCACGCCGCGCATGAGATCGGCAAGGTCGATCATGATCTGCGTCGTGGTGCCGGTCATCAGCGTGGTCGGCGGCGCGCTGGCGAGGTGGAGGCGGTGCACCGCATTCTGGATCGCCATGGCCGAGACCAGGATCATCCCGGTGAGGATGGCGGAGGCGCCATCGCCGTCCGGGAACGGCCCGAGCGCCAGCGCCGCCACTGCGGCGAGCGCGAGCAGCGCCACCTTCAACCCGAGCAGCAGCCGAAGAGCAGGCCATTGCCTCGCTACGAAATAGTCGCCGAGCAGGCGCACCAGCACCACCACGATGCAGAACACCGGCAGCGCCAGCAGCTTGGCGAAGGCGCCGGTCGTGCCGTGCACCAGGGCCGCGCCGAAGGTGACGAAATTGCCGGTGACATGGGCGGTGAACAGGCCCTGCAGGGAAAGAAAACCGGCGGTGTCGACATAGCCACCGTTCAGGCTGAGCACGGCAGGCAGAGTGAGCTTCATGATGGGCCTCCGATGAGCGATGCATCTTCGGCGAGGCGACCGGCGCGGGCAATTCTACCGATGGAGCCGCGTGGGCGTGTCGCAGGACACGTCGCCCCGCGATGTCGCATCCGTACAACCCGGCCGCCGAATGAGTGCTCGCTTGTCACGCGGCGCCGGTAGAACATGCGGAAAATGAAACGGCTTTGCGTCGAGGAGGCCGACCCTTGCAGAGATTTTCAGGCTTCGAGTTGTTCCGCCGCGCGCTTGGCGGGCACCAGGGCTGGCAGCCGCAATGGCGCAATCCCGAGCCGAAGGCGGAATACGACGTCATCATCGTCGGCGCCGGCGGCCATGGCCTCGCCACCGCCTATTATCTCGCCAAGGAGCACGGCATCACCAATGTCGCGGTGATCGAGCGCGGCTGGCTGGGCGGCGGCAATACCGGGCGCAACACCACCATCGTGCGCTCCAATTACCTGTTCGACGAGAGCGCCGCGCTCTATGACCACGCCGTCAAGCTGTGGGAGGGCCTCTCCAGCGACCTCAATTACAACGTCATGTATTCGGCGCGCGGCGTGCTGATGCTCGCCCACAACATCCATGACATTCAGAGCTTCAAGCGCCATGTCCACGCCAACCGGCTGAACGGCGTCGACAATGAGTGGCTCAGCCCCGAGCAGTGCAAGGAATTCTGCCCGCCGCTGAACATCGCCCCCGGCATGCGCTACCCGATCCTCGGCGGTGCCCTGCAGCGGCGCGGCGGCACGGCGCGGCACGACGCGGTGGCCTGGGGCTATGCCCGCGGCGCGGATTCCCGCGGCGTCGACATCATCCAGAATTGCGAGGTCACCGGTATCCGCCGCGGTACTGACGGCGAGGTGCAGGGCGTCGAGACCTCGCGCGGCTTCATCCGAGCCGCGAAGGTTGGCGTCGTCGCCGCCGGCCACACCAGCGTGGTGATGAGCATGGCCGGCGTGCGCATGCCGCTGGAGAGCTATCCATTGCAGGCGCTGGTCTCCGAGCCGGTGAAGCCGGCCTTTCCCTGCGTGGTGATGTCCAACACCATCCACGCCTACATCTCGCAGTCGGACAAGGGCGAGATGGTGATCGGCGCCGGCACCGACGCCTATACCAGCTACTCGCAGCGCGGCGCGCTGCACGTCACCACCCACACGCTCGACGCCATCTGCGAACTGGTGCCGCAGTTCCGGCGGCTGCGCATGCTGCGCAATTGGGGCGGCATCGTCGATGTGACGCCGGACCGTTCGCCGATCATCGCCAAGACCCCGGTGAAGGGGCTCTATGTGAACTGCGGCTGGGGCACCGGCGGCTTCAAGGCGACGCCGGGCTCCGGCCACGTCTTCGCCCACACCATCGCCCGGGACGAGCCGCACGCCATCAACGCGCCCTTCTCCATGGAGCGCTTTCGCGACGGCTTCCTGATCGACGAGGCGGCCGCGGCCGCCGTCGCGCACTGAGAGGCGACCATGCTGATCATCAATTGCCCGTGGTGCGGCAAGCGTCCCGAGATCGAGTTCCGCTATGGCGGCGAGGCGCACATCGCCCGCCCCGCGGATCCGTCGACCATGTCGGACGCCGAATGGGCCGACTTCCTCTACAATCGCACCAATCCCAAGGGGAAGCACGCCGAGCGCTGGCGCCACATCCATGGCTGCGGCCGCTTCTTCAATGCGGTGCGCGACACCGTGAGCGACTTCTTCGTCGCCACCTACAAGCCGGGCGAAGCGCGCCCGGATGCGAAGGAGAGCGGACAATGATCCACCTTCTTCTCCCTCTCCCCGCACTGAACTCGGCTATTGCCGAGTTCAGCACTCCAGATGGTCGAAGTCGGATACATCCGACTTTGACGGAGAGGGTTGGGGTGAGGGGCCTTCGTCGGTACCCCAACGCCCTCCCCCTCACCCGCCGCTGCGCGGCGACCTCTCCCCGTCGGGGAGAGGTTAAGAAAGCGCGAGGCCCGAAGTCATGAGCGGCAAGTTCCGAGCCCCGGTCGGCGGGCGCATCGACCGGCTGAACCCGGTCACCTTCGCCTTTGACGGCGTCTCCTATCGCGGCTTCAAGGGCGACACGCTGGCCTCCGCGCTGATCGCGCATGGCGTTCATCTCGTCGGCCGCTCGTTCAAGTATCACCGCCCGCGCGGCATCATCTCCGCCGGCTCGGACGAGCCGAACGCCCTGGTCGGCGTCGGCCGCGAGGAATCCCGCTACACGCCCAATCTGCGCGCCACGCAGGTCGAGATCCATGACGGCATGATGGCGGAGAGCCAGAACCGTTGGCCCTCGCTGAAGTTCGACGCCGGTGCGATGAACGACCTCGCCGCGCCGTTCCTGCCGGCCGGCTTCTACTACAAGACCTTCATGTGGCCGGCGGGCGCCTGGAAGCGCTTCTACGAGCCGAAGATCCGCGCCATGGCCGGCCTCGGCCGTGCCCCCATCGTCGCCGACGCCGACCGCTACACCCAGCACTACGTGCATTGCGACGTGCTCGTCGTCGGCGCCGGACCGGCTGGTCTCGCCGCGGCGCTCGCCGCCGCCGAGAGCGGCGCGCGGGTAATGCTGTGCGACGAGCAGCAGGAACTCGGCGGCTCGCTGCTCGCCGAGACCAGCGCCACCATCGAGGGCAAGCCGGCGAGCGACTGGCTGGCGCGCACCGTGGCGAGCCTCGCGGCGCGAGACAATGTCACGCTGCTCACCCGCACCACCGCGTTCGGCTATTTCCCGCACAACATGATCGCGCTGGCCGAGCGCGTCACCGACCATATCCCCTCGCCCAATCCCAAGCTGCCGCGCGAGCGGCTGTGGCAGGTGCGTGCCCGCGAGGTGGTGCTGGCGACCGGCGCGCTGGAGCGTCCGCTGGTGTTCCCGGACAATGACCGCCCCGGCATCATGCTGGCGGATTCGGCGCGGACCTATCTCAATCGCTGGGGCGTGAAGCCGGGCTCGCGCGCCGTGGTGTTCACCGCCTGCGATTCCGGCTACCGCGCCGCGCTCGACCTCGCCGCCGGCGGCGTCTCCATTGCCGCCATCGCCGATCTTCGCGCGGCGCCGGAGGGCGAACTGCCGGCCCGCGCGCTCCGCGCCGGCATCGACATCCGCCCAGCGACCGTGGTGGTCGGCACCAAGGGCCGGCTGCGCGTCGGCTCGGCCCAGCTCGCCAAGGTCTCGCCGGAGGGGCTTGGCCCGGCCGACAGCATCGACTGCGACCTCGTGCTGATGTCCGGCGGCTTCACCCCGAGCGTGCATCTGTTCTCGCAGTCGCGCGGCAAGCTCGCCTGGAACAAGACCCTGCAAGCCTACGTGCCGGGCTCCTCGGTGGAGCGCGAGCGATCCGCCGGCGCCAGCCGCGGCATTTATGGCCTCGAGGCGGCATTGCAGGACGGCTATGCCCAGGGCGAAGCGGCGGCTGGTGTCGCCGCGCCGGCGCGCGGCTTCGCCACGAAGGCAATCGACGCCGGCACCGACGGCTTCATCGGCGCCACCCCGCACAACCGCAACCCGGCCTTCACCAAGGCCTTCGTCGACTGGCAGAACGATGTCACCTCGAAGGACCTGAAGCTGGCGACGCGCGAGGGCTTCCGCTCCATCGAGCACATCAAGCGCTACACCACGACGGGCATGGCCACCGACCAGGGCAAGACGTCGAACATGAATGCGCTCGGCATCGTCTCCGAAGCGCTCAAGACGCCAGTACCGCAGATCGGGCTGACCACCTTCCGCACGCCCTATACGCCGACCACCTTCGGTATCTTCGCCGGTTCCTCGCGCGGCGAGTTGTTCGACCCCGTCCGCACTACGCCGATCCATGACTGGGCGGCGGAGAACGGCGCGGCGTTCGAGGATGTGTCACTGTGGAAGCGCGCCTGGTACTTCCCCAAGCCCGGCGAGGATCTGCACGCCGCGGTCGCCCGCGAGTGCAAGGCGGTGCGCGACAGCGTCGGCATCTTCGACGCCTCGACGCTCGGCAAGATCGAGATCGTCGGCCCCGACGCCGCCGAGTTCATGAACCGCATGTACACCAATGCCTGGGCCAAGCTCGAACCCGGCCGGCTGCGCTATGGCGTGATGCTGCGCGAGGACGGTTTCGTGATGGATGACGGCGTGGTCGGCCGCATGGCGCCGGACCGCTTCCATGTCACCACCACCACCGGCGGCGCACCGCGCGTGCTGGCGATGATGGAAGACTATCTCCAGACCGAATGGCCCGACCTCGATGTGTGGCTCACTTCCACCACCGAGCAATGGGCGGTGATCGCGGTGCAGGGGCCACGCGCCCGCGAGGTGCTGGCGCCGCTGGTCGAAGGCATCGACCTGTCGAAGGAATCCATGCCGCATATGAGCGTGAAGGTGGGCCGCATCTGCGGCGTGCCGACCCGGCTGTTTCGTGTCTCCTTCACCGGCGAGCTCGGCTTCGAGGTGAACGTGCCGGCGGAGAATGGCCGCTTCGTCTGGGAAGCGATCTTCGCGGAAGGGCAAAAGCACGGCATCACGCCTTATGGCACCGAGACCATGCACGTGCTGCGCGCCGAGAAGGGCTATATCATCGTCGGCCAGGAAACGGACGGCACCGCGACGCCGGACGACGTCAATCTCGGTTGGGCTGTCGGCAAGGCGAAGAAGGACTTCGTCGGCAAGCGTTCGCTCGCCCGTGCCGCCATGTCTGCGCCGGACCGCAAGCAGCTGATCGGCCTGCTCACCACCGATCCCGCCATCGTGCTGGAGGAAGGCGCGCAGGTCGTCGCCGATCCGAAGGCGCCGGTGCCGGTACCGATGCTCGGCCACGTGACCTCGTCCTATCACAGCGCGGTGCTCGGCCGTTCCATCGCGCTCGCCGTGGTCAAGGGCGGGCGCGCCCGCATCGGCGAAAAGCTGAGCGTGCCGATGCCGGACAAGGTGATCGAGGTCGAGGTGACCGAGCCGGTCTTCTACGACCCCAAGGGAGAACGCCTCGATGCTTGACGTCTCCACCCGCCGCGCGCCGCTGACCGCGAGCCCGCTCGACACCCTCGCCCCCGCCGCCAAGACGGTGCCGGTGGCGAACCTGCGCGCGCTGCCGTCCGCGGCGCGGCTCGCCTTCCGCGGCCGCGAGGCCGCCATCGGCCGCGCCGGCGCGGTGTTCGGCGTCGAGCTGCCGCGCGAGGCCTGCCGTTTCAACAATTCGCAGGGCAAGTTCGCGCTCTGGCTGGGTCCGGACGAGTGGCTGCTGCTGGCGCCCGCCACGTCCGCGACCCCGATCTTCGAGGCGATGGACGCCGCGCTCGGCGACCTGCCGCACGCACTGGTCGACGTCTCGGCACGCAGCGTCGGCATCGAGATCTCGGGCAGCGAGGCGGCGCGGGTGCTGAACCATGGCTGCCCGCTCGATCTTCATGTGTCCGCCTTCCCTATCGGCATGTGCACCCGCACGCTGCTCGGCAAGGCCGAGATCGTGCTCATGCGCACCGGGGCGGACGTGTTCCAGATCGATGTCTGGAGGTCGTTCGCCAGCTATGTATGGAAGTTCCTCGAAGAGGCGCGGCGGGAGTTCGAGTGAGCTTCGTTGAACATGCACGGCTTCAGCATCCTTCGAGGCCCGGCTGTGCCGGGCACCTCAGGATGAGGTCGCGCGAAAAGAACGACCTCATCCTGAGGTGCGAGCGCAGCGAGCCTCGAAGGATGGTCAAACAGGACGACGCCCTCTCCTCATAACGCCCGGCGGAAACCCATGATCGGCGTGTTCGAGCTGTTCAAGATCGGCATCGGCCCCTCCTCTTCGCACACGGTGGGGCCGATGAAGGCGGCATTCGCGTTCGCCGACGCGCTCGCCTCCACGGGTACGCTCGATTCCGTCGCCCGTGTCGAGGTCGCGCTCTATGGCTCGCTGGCCTGGACCGGCAAGGGCCACGGCACCGACAAGGCGGCGATGCTCGGCCTTGCCGGCGAGGTGCCGGACACCATCGATCCCGACAATGCCGATGCCATCGTCGCCGAGGCGCGCAACCTGCAGCGGCTCGATCTCGCCGGCCGCCATCCGATCCGCTTCGACGCGATGACCGACATCGTCTTCGACGGCGTCTCCGATACGCCGAAGCACCCCAACACCCTCGCCTTCCGGGCCTATGACGCGAGCGGTGCGCTGATCGCGGAAGAACGCTGGTGCTCGATCGGCGGCGGTTTCATCGTACCCGAGGCCGAGGTCGGCCAGCCGACCCCACCCGCCGCGGCCAGCGTCCCCTACCCGTTCCGCAATGCCCGCGAACTGCTGGCCATGGCCGAGCGCGCCGGCCTTTCCATTGCCGATCTGGTCCTCGCAAATGAGCGCGCCCAGCGCCCGGCGGACGAAGTGGTGGCCCATCTCGACCGTGTTGTCGGCGCCATGATGTCCTGCCTCGATCGCGGCATCTCCACCGAGGGTGAACTTCCCGGTGGGCTGATGGTGAAGCGCCGCGCCAAGGCGATCCGCGACCGGCTGCTTGCCCGCAACGATCCCTCGCCGCACGAGATCATGGACTGGGTGAGCCTCTACGCCATCGCCGTGAACGAAGAGAACGCCGCCGGCGGGCGCGTCGTCACCGCGCCGACCAATGGCGCCGCCGGCGTGGTACCGGCGACGCTGCGCTATTATCGCGACCACACCCCCGGCGCCTCGCGCGAGGGCATGCACGTGTTCCTGCTCACAGCGAGTGCCATCGGCGCGCTGTTCAAGATGAACGCCTCGATCTCCGGCGCCGAGGTCGGTTGCCAGGGCGAGGTCGGCGTCGCCTGCTCCATGGCCGCCGCCGGGCTCGCCGCTTCTCTCGGCGCCACCAACGCGCAGATCGAGAACGCCGCCGAGATCGGCATGGAGCACCATCTCGGCATGACCTGCGACCCGATCGCCGGCCTGGTCCAGGTGCCGTGCATCGAGCGCAACGCCTTCGGCGCCATCAGCGCGGTGAACGCCGCCTCGCTTGCCCTGCATGGCGACGGCACCCATATCGTCTCGCTCGACAAGGTGATCGTCACCATGCGCGAGACCGGCCGCGACATGGCCTCGAAATACAAGGAAACCTCGCTCGGCGGGCTGGCAGTGAATCTACCGGAGTGTTGAGGCCCGCGTGGCTTCAGCACCCTTCGAGGCCCGGCGCTGCCGGGCACCTCAGGATGAGGTCGCTCTAAAAGGAAAACCTCATCCCGAGGTGCTCGCGCAGCGAGCCTCGAAGGATGCTCGAACAGAGCACCGATCCATCGCCTTTCATTGCCGAGTCCATTCGTAAAACTCATTTGTCCCGCGGCACCCGCTCCCCATATTGCAGCGCGACATGCCGCGAGCGCGCGGCGCGGGAGCCCACCCCATGGATGCTACCCCTTCACTGCCACCGGCCACGCTGGAGGCAGCGGCACGGCGCGACCGCCTTATCGGCATCGGCGCCGCGCTGTTCGCCGTCAGCATCTGGGGCGCCTGGATCGTCGCCACCCGGCATGCCGTCTCGGGGCATCTGCCGCCGGCGGCGGCCGGCTGGCTGCGCTTCGTCGTCACCGCGGTGGTGCTCGCCCCCGCCTGGTGGCGCATCGGCCTGATCCCGAAGACCGGCCGCCTCCCGTTCCTGTTCTGTTTCATGGGTTCGGGCGTCTGCTTCTTCCTGGTGGTCGGCAATGCGATGCGTTTCGTGCCCGCCGCCGATGTCGGGCCGCTGCTGCCCGGCACCATGCCGCTGGTGGTCGCAGTGGTCCTCGTCGCCTTCTTCGGCGAGAGGCTCAGCCGGCTGCGCATGATCGGCTTCGCCTGCATCGCGCTGGGCGTGCTGGCGCTCGGCGGGCGCGGCATCCTCGAATCCCACGATGGTTCCTGGCGCGGCCATCTGCTGCTCCTCACCGGCGCCGTGATGTGGTCGGGCTACACCATCGCCTTCCCGCGCGCCGGCATGAGTTCGGCCGAGATCGTCGGGCTGATCGGGATATGGTCGCTCATCATCCTGACGCCGTTCGGCCTGCCGCCGCTGATCGCGGCGTTTAACGCCGGCGAGGGTCTGGAAATCCTGGTGCAGCTCGGCATCCAGGGCGTCGGCGCGCTGGTGGCGCTGCTCGCCTTCGGTGTCGCCATCGAGAAACTCGGCTCCTCGCGCGCCGCAGCCTTCACCGGACTGGTACCGCCACTCGCGGCGCTGATCGCGGTGCCGGTGCTCGGCGAGCATCCGGACGCCGCGGCGATCACCGGCATCGTGGCGACCGGCCTCGGCGTCGCGCTGGCCAGCGGCGCGATCAGCGTGCGTCGCCCCTCTCGCGCACATAGTCGATAAAGGCGCGCAGCGGCGCCGGCAGCAGCCGGCGGCTCGGATAATAGAGGAACGGCCCTTCGAATTCCTGCCACCAGTCGGGCAGCACCGGCACCAGTGCGCCGCTCGCGAAGGAAGGCGCCAGCAACCATTCAAAGCTGCTGACGATGCCGAGGCCGGCGATGGCCGTGGCAAGCTGCAGTTCGATGTTCGAGGCGATCAGCGGGCCGCCCGGATTGACCCGCACGATCTCGCCATTGCGCTCGAACTCCCATGCCGGCAGCACGCCGCTCGGGAAGCGGTGGCGGATGCAGGCGTGATCCAATAGCTCGCGCGGATGCCGGGGTTCGCCGTGCACCGCCAGATAGGCGGGCGAGGCTCCCGCGGCGAAGCTCTGCCGGCGCGGGCCGATCGGCACCGCGATCATGTCCTGTTCCAGCCGCTCGCCGTAACGCACCCCGGCATCGAAACCGGCCGCCAGCACATCGACGAAGGTGTCCTCCGCCGCCACCTCCAGCGTGATGCCGGGGTGCGCCTTGAGGAACCCCTCCACCAGCCCCGGCAACACCATGCGCGCGACGATGATCGGCACATTGAGCCGGAGCGTGCCGGTCGGGCTGTCGCGAAAGCTGTTCACCGTGTCGAGCGCTTCAGAAACCTCACTGAGCGCGGGCAGCAGCCGGTCGAGCAGACGGGCGCCGGCCTCGGTCAGCGTCACGCTGCGCGTGGTGCGGTTGAGCAGGCGCACCCCGAGCCGCTCCTCCAGCCGGCGCACCGCCTCGCTCAAGGTCGAGGGCGACACGCCGCGCAGGCTCGCCGCGCCGCGGAAGCTCCGATGACGGGCGACATCCGCGAAGGCGCCGAGATCGGCGAGGTCAGGTTCCAGCATTGTTCGATATTCCGTACAGCCCGTGCTGTTCACGACGGATTATCGCACGAAGCCGGACGTAGCATAGTCATGGCCTTGATTTCGCCGGGCTCTGGCACGGCCAAAGGAGACACGACCATGGAACAGCGCAAACTCGGGGCAACCGGCCCCACCACCTCCGCCCTCGGCCTCGGTGCCATGGGCATGTCCGACTTCTACGGCCCGTCCGACCGGGCCGAGAGCATCGCCACCGTTCATGCCGCACTCGATGCCGGCATCACTTTGATCGACACCGGCGATTTCTACGGCATGGGCCACAATGAGATGCTGATCGCCGAAGCGGTGCGCGGACGCCCGCGCGACAGCTACCAGCTCAGCGTCAAGTTCGGCGCGCAGCGCGATCCCGCCGGCAACTGGCTCGGCCTTAATCTCCGCCCGGAGGCGATCAAGACCGCCCTTTCCTATTCGCTGAAGCGCCTCGACACCGACCATGTCGATATCTACCGCCCGGCCCGCATGCCGGCCGGGGTACCGGTGGAAGAGGTGGTCGGCACCATCGCCGACCTGGTGAAGGCCGGCTACGTCCGCCATATCGGCCTGTCCGAGGTCGGCGCGCAGACCATCCGCCGCGCCGCCGCTGTGCATCCGATCGCCGACCTGCAGATCGAATATTCGCTGATCTCGCGCGGCATCGAGGAGGCCATCCTGCCGACCTTGCGCGAACTCGGCATCGGCCTCACCGCCTATGGCGTGCTGGCGCGCGGCCTGATCTCCGGCCACTGGCAGGCGAAGCCGCTGGCGGCTGGCGATTTCCGCGCCCACAATCCGCGTTTCCAGGAGGGCAATGTCGACGCCAATCTCGCGCTGGTCGAGGCTCTGCGGAAAGTCGCCGAAGCGCGCGGCGCCAGCGTCGCCCAGGTCGCCATCGCCTGGGTGGCGGCGCAGGGCGACGACATCGTGCCGCTCGTCGGCGCCCGCCGCCGCGACCGGCTCACCGAGTCGCTCGGCGCGCTGGACGTGAAGCTGTCGGCAGACGATCTCGCCGCCATCGAGCGCGCCGTGCCCAAGGACGCCGCCGCCGGCACCCGCTACCCCGCCATGGCGATGGCGGATCTCGACAGCGAGCGGAAGTAGCAAGGCGTGTGAGCATCGAGGGACGTTGCTCTGCGTGAGCATCCTTCGAGGCTCGCTGCGCTCGCACCTCAGGATGAGGTTCATATTAAAAGCGACCTCATCCTGAGGTGTCCGGCTTCAGCCGGGCCTCGAAGGATGTTCACGCAGAGCAACGCCCTAGCCGTTCGTCCTTTGTTCGGCTACGCCCTTTCCCATGGTGCAACGTCCGATTCGCATCCTCGGCCTCGATCCCGGCCTCCGCCGTACCGGCTGGGGGGTAATCGACGTGCTTGGCTCCAAGCTCTCCTTCGTCGCCTGCGGCACCGTGCTGCCGCCCGAGGACGCACCCCTGGCTGTGCGTCTCGCGCATCTGCACGATGGGATCGCCGCCGTCATCCGCGCTCAGTTGCCGGAAGAGGCCGCGGTCGAGGAGACCTTCGTCAATGTGAATCCGGCCTCGACCCTGAAGCTCGGCCAGGCGCGAGGCGTCGTACTGGTCACCCCGGCACTCGCGGGCTTGCCGGTCGCCGAATATGCCGCGTTGCTGGTCAAGAAGACCGTGGTCGGCGCCGGCCGCGCCGAGAAGGCGCAGATCCGCATGATGGTGAAGGTGCTGCTGCCCCGCGCCGATTTCGAGACCGACGACGCCGCCGACGCGCTTGCCGTCGCTGTCACCCACGCGCAGCATAGGGGCGCGGCAGCGCTCAGGGCTGCCGTCATGGCGCGGTAGAGGCGGGCAATGCTGGAGCTTCTGGGGCTGATGCTGGCCGCACTGTTCACCGGGGCCGCGCTCTATGTGAACGTCGCCGAGCAGCCGGCACGCCTCACGCTGGACGACGCCAATCTACTGCGCGAATGGAAGCCCTCCTACAAGCACGGCTTCGCGCTGCAGGCGCCATTGGCTCTGATCGTCTTCCTCGTCGGCGCCGCCGCCTTCTGGCAGAGCGGCGACTGGCGCGCGCTGATGGGCGCCCTGCTGATGCTGGCCAACTGGCCCTATACGCTCCTGGTGATCTTCCCCACCAATAATCGCCTGCTGATGACGCAGGAAGCGAAGGCCGACGCCGGCACCCGTCGGCTGGTCGAGCGCTGGGGCTGGTTGCACATGGTGCGCACTGTCTTCGGCGCGGCCTCGATGCTGTGCTTCCTCTGGGCGGCGGCGACGGACGCATGATCGGCAAACTGAAGGGCATCGTCGATACCTATGCCGACGACCACGTCATTCTCGACGTGCAGGGTGTCGGCTATCTGGTGCATTGCTCCGGCCGCACCTTGCAGGCGCTGCCCCCGGTGGGCGAAGCCGCGGTGCTGTTCATCGAGACCTTCGTGCGCGAGGACATGATCCGGCTCTACGGCTTCGCCTCGGAAGCCGAGAAGGCGTGGTTCCTGCTGCTGCAGAATGTCCAGGGCGTCGGCGCCAAGGTGGCTTTGAACGTGCTCTCCACCCTCTCGCCGTCCGAACTCGCCAATGCCGTGGCGCTCGGCGACCGGGCGATGGTGGCGCGTGCCAACGGCGTCGGCCCCAAGGTCGCCGCCCGCATCGTCGCCGAATTGAAGGACAAGGCGCCGGGCTATGCCAGCATCGATCCGGTGGTGGCGCAGCTCGCCGGGCAACTGGAAGCCAGGCGCGCGCCGGCGCCGGTGTCGGACGCCGTCTCGGCGCTGGTCAATCTCGGCTATGCCCAGCTCCAGGCCAGCGCCGCCATAGCCGCAGCCGTGCGCGAAGCCGGCGAGGACGCGGACACCGCCAAGCTGATCCGGCTCGGGTTGAAGGAGCTGGCGCGGTGAAGGCATACGGACAATGAGCGCCACCCGCGTCATTACCCCGGAGCGGCGCGAGGAGGATGCGGCGGAGGCTTCGCTGCGCCCGCAATTCCTCGCCGAATTCATTGGCCAGGAGCAGGCACGGGCCAATCTCAGCGTCTTCATCAAGGCGGCCAAGGCACGTAATGAAGCGCTCGACCATGTGCTGTTCGTCGGCCCGCCGGGGCTGGGCAAGACCACGCTGGCGCAGATCGTGGCGCGCGAGCTGGGCGTCGGCTTCCGCTCGACCTCCGGCCCGGTGATCGCCAAGGCCGGCGACCTCGCGGCGCTGCTGACCAATCTCGAGGAACGCGACGTCCTGTTCATCGACGAGATCCACCGGCTCAGTCCGGCGGTGGAGGAAATCCTCTATCCGGCGATGGAGGATTATGAGCTGGACCTCATCATCGGCGAGGGCCCGGCCGCGCGCTCGGTGAAGATCTCGCTGTCGAAATTCACTCTGGTCGGGGCGACGACCCGCTCCGGCCTGCTCACCACGCCGCTGCGCGACCGCTTCGGCATACCGGTGCGGCTCAATTTCTACACGGTGGAAGAGCTGGAGCTGGTCGTCACCCGCGGCGCGCGGGTGCTGGGCATCCCGATTTCCAAGGACGGCGCCCGCGAGATCGCCCGCCGCGCCCGCGGCACGCCGCGCATTGCCGGCCGCCTGTTGCGCCGGGTCCGCGATTTCGCCCATGTGGCCGGTGCCGACACCATCGACCGCAAGGCCGCCGACCACGCGCTCAGCCATCTCGAAGTCGACCAGTCCGGCCTCGACCAGATGGACCGGCGCTATCTCACGGTGATCGCCATGAATTATGGCGGCGGGCCGGTCGGCGTCGAGACCATCGCCGCGGCGCTCTCCGAGCCGCGCGACGCCATCGAGGAGATCATCGAGCCGTTCCTCGTGCAGCAGGGCTTCCTCCAGCGCACCCCACGCGGGCGCGTGCTCACCGCCCACGCCTTCAAGCATCTCGGCCTCGCCGCGCCCCCCAGCTCCAACCAGATGCCGCTGTTCGATGAAGGTGGCGACTAGAGGTGGGGCGGCGAGTGACATCGACGCCGGCCTCCGCCTGATGTAAGTGCTCTTCACATGAGCTGGTCGAAGAATGACGGGCCGCGCGGCTATCATCATGGCAACCTGCGGGAAGCCCTGATGAAGGCGGCGCTCGACCTGATTGCCGAGCGCGGCCCAGCCGGCGCCACCTTCGCCGAGGCGGCGCGCCGTGCCGGGGTCAGCCCGGCCGCGCCCTACCGTCATTTTCGCGACCGCGACCAATTGCTGGCGGCCGTCGCCGCGTCCGGCTTCGAGCGTTTCGCCGACGCCCTGAAGGCGGGCTGGGACGAAGGCCGCCCGAGCCCGACGGAGGCCTTCGAGCGCATGGGCCGCGCCTATCTCGAATTCGCCCGTACCCATCCGGCGGACTATGTCGCGATGTTCGAATCCGGCATCGCCACCGATGCCGATCCCGCGCTCGCGCAGGCGGGCCAGCGCGCCTTCGGCGTGCTGCGCGAGGCCGCGGAGGTGCTGGTGGCGCAGATGCCGGCAGCCGGGCGCCCGCCGGCGCTGATGGTGGCGCTGCACATCTGGGCGCTGGCGCATGGTGTCGCTTCGCTGTTCGGCCGCGCCGACGGCGCACGGCGGCGCACACCGATGCCGCCGGAAGAGCTCCTGGAAGCCGGTTTTCTTATCTACCTCAAAGGCTTAGGCGACAAGCCCGAGTAAGTCGGCGCGGCCGATATTGACAACCGGCTTTGAGCTACCTAACTATGTAAATGTGTTTAACATTAACCAGGGACCGATGCCATGGAGCTTGCACAGAAGCTCGACTCATACGGCAAACCGGCCTGGATCGCCCTCACGGTCCTGGGCTTCATGGCCTGGTGGCCCCTGGGTCTGGCGATCCTGGCCTTCTCGATAGGGAGCGGACGCATGGGATGCAGAAGCAGGCAAACGGATTTCGCGCATTGGCAGGAACAGGGCCGCGACGCCGTTCGTAACGCCTTCGACGGGCGTTGGGGTCGTGGCGGCCAATGGGGCCGCGGCTTCCGCCCGAGCGGCAATCGCGCCTTCGACGAGTATCGCGAGGAGACACTGCGCCGGCTCGAGGACGAAGAGCGCGAGTTCAAGGATTTCCTTGAGCGCCTGCGTCAGGCCAAGGACAAGTCGGAGTTCGACCAGTTCATGGCCGACCGCCGCAACCGTCCGGCCACCCCGCCGCAGCCCCCGGCCGAGAACACCGGCAATTGAACTCTACGGATGGCCGGCCCCGCGCCGGCCATTTCGTTTTCGTGTCCAACGCGACGTCATCCTGAGGTGCGAGCCGTAGGCGAGCCTCGAAGGATGCTGAAGCAGAAGACGGCCATCTAGGACGGGCATCCGTCGAGGCCGCTTCGCGGCACCTCAGGATGACGTGGCCCTCCAAACCGCGCCCTTTGTTCACAAGGGGCGCGGTCTCGTTTATGAGGGCGCCATGAATGAGCGCCTCGATCTCCTGAAGTCCGATCCCTTCCTTGGCCTCGCCGGACGGCTGGTGCCGGGCGGCCATGTGCTGGCGGTCCGCGTCTATTACGAGGACACCGATTTCACCGGGATCGTCTATCACGCCAACTACCTGAAATTCATGGAGCGCGCGCGCACCGACCATTTGCGCCTGATCGGCGTCAGCCAGAGCGAATTGTTCGGGCAGGCGCTGGAGGAGGCTCCGGGCTTCGCCTTCGTGGTGCGCTCCATGAGCATCGACTTCCAGCGCCCCGCACGATTCGACGACGTGCTGGAGATCCACACCTCCCCGATCGAGGTCGCCGGCGCCTCCATCACCCTGCTGCAGCGGGTGATGCGCGGCAGCGAACTGCTGGTCGAGGGCAAGGTGAAGGTCGCCTTCGTGGCGCAAGGCCGCGCCCGCCGCATCCCCGATGCGCTCCGCGCCGCGATGAAGGCGGCCAAAGCCGAAGGCACACCCGCGCCCGCCGAAGGCACCCCGGTGCAAGCGCCGACCGCGACGTGACGCCGCGGTCTGTTGCGTGGCAGCAACGCTAACCGGCGATTAACCTTATCAAGGGCTAAATGACCGCGGTGCGGGCCTTTGCACGCCCAAGTTTCGTCGGATTCCCCGCAGAACACGGGCCGTGGGTGACGGGGCGTACGTGACGGAACGACGGGCGTCGTCGTGTCCGTGGATTTCGGAATGCCACACCTATCAAAGGGCGTTGGTGAGTATCTGCGTACCGGCCGCCGGCCGGGCGAACCGCCCGATTTGGGTGCCGAGGTTGAGGTCCTATGAATCCTGCCGATGTGGCGCAAACGGCGATGGCCGCCCCCAGTGCCGATCTGTCCCTGATCGGGCTGTTCCTTCAGGCCCACTTCATCGTGAAGCTGGTGATGGCGGGCCTCGTCATCGCCTCGGTGTGGGTGTGGGCGATCATCATCGACAAGACCATCCTGTTCACCCGCATGAAGCGGCAGATGGACCGTTTCGAGCAGGTGTTCTGGTCCGGCCAGAGCCTGGAGGAACTGTACCGCTCGCTGTCCGGCCGACCGAATCACTCCATGGCCGCGATCTTCGTCGCCGCGATGCGGGAATGGAAGCGCACCTATGAAGGCGGCGCCCGCTCCTTCACCGGGCTGACCCAGCGCCTCGACAAGGTGATGGACGTCACCATCTCCCGCGAGGTCGAGCGGCTGGAGAGCAAGCTGCTGGTGCTGGCCACCGTCGGCTCCGCCGGCCCGTTCATCGGCCTGTTCGGCACGGTCTGGGGCATCATGACCAGCTTCCAGTCGATCGCCGCCTCGAAGAACACCAGCCTCGCCGTCGTGGCCCCCGGCATCGCCGAAGCCCTGTTCGCGACAGCGATTGGCCTCGTTGCCGCCATTCCGGCGACGATTTTCTATAACAAGTTCATTTCCCAAGTGAATCGCCAGGCATTGCGACTGGAGGGCTTTGCGGACGAGTTCTCCGCCATCCTGTCGCGCCAGATCGACGAGCGGGGCTGACGCGCCATGGGGATGGCATCTGGAGGGGGAGGCGGCTGGCAGTCGCGGCGCTCACGCCGACGCGGCGGCGCGGCCGTCATGTCCGAGATCAACGTCACCCCGATGGTCGACGTGATGCTGGTGCTGCTCATCATCTTCATGGTGGCCGCGCCTTTGCTGACCGTCGCCGTGCCGCTGGACCTGCCGCAGACCGACGCCAAGGCGGTCGAGCAGGACCGTGAACCGCTTGTCATCTCCATCAACGACAAGGGGCAGGTCTTCCTGCAGGACACCGAGATCGACGTGACCGAGCTGGTGCCCAAGCTCCAGGCCATCGCCAAGGCCGGCTATGACGAGCGCATCTTCGTGCGCGGGGACCGGAGCGTCGACTACGGCACGGTGATGAAGGTGATGGGCCGCCTCTCCGGCGCCGGCTTCAAGCGTGTCGCCCTCGTCTCCCTGGTCGAGCAGGGGGGCTGAGCGACATGCGCGCGGGTATCGCCTCCTCCACCGCACTTCATGCCGGCATTCTCGGCTTCATGATCTTCTCCTTCGCCTCGCCGCATCCCTTCGATGTGCCGCCGGCGGAATCGATGCCGATCGACATCATCTCCGACGCCGAGCTGTCGCAGATGATGGCGGGCAAGAAGACCGCGCCGAAGGTCGAAGCGCCGAAGCCGGTGGTCGAGAAGGTCGATACCCCGAAGCCGGTCGAGAACCTCGACGACAAGCCGACCGACAAGCCCGAGGTCAAGGCCGCCAACGAGCCGGCGCCGCCGCCCCCTCCCCCGCCGGAGGTGAAGCCGCCCGAGCCCAAGCCGCCCACCCCGCCCAAGGCCGAGGTGAAGCCGCCGGAGCCGGCCCCGACGCCGCCGAAGGAAGCCGAATCGCTCAAGCAGAAGCCGCCCGAGAAGAAGGACGAGCCGAAGCCCGAGCAGGCCAAGATCCCGCCGCCGCCTCCCCCGGTGCCGCCGAAGAAGCCGCCACCGCCCAAGCAGGTGGTGCAGGCGCCGCCGAAGGAGCAGGACGAGCGCAAGTTCGACGCCAACCAGATCGCGGCGCTGCTCGACAAGCGCACGCCGCAGCGTACCTGGTCGGCCGGCGAGACCATCAACAACACCGCCTCATTGGGCGCGACCCGCGGTACCTCCGCGACCCTGTCGCAGACCGAGCTCGACGCCTTGCGGGCGCGGCTGATGGGACTGTGGAACCCGCCGGCCGGCGCCGCCAATCCGGAGGAGCTGATCGTCACGATCCGCATCCGCCTGAACATCGACGGCACGCTGGCCGGACCGCCGCAAGTGGTCTCCTCGGGCCAGAGCGGCTTCTACATGACCGCGAGGGAGAGCGCGGTCCGCGCCGTCTTCCGCGGCCAGCCCTTCGATATGCTGAACCCTTCCAAATACGACGCCTGGAAGGACATCGAGATCACCTTCGATCCGCGCGAAATGGTGCGCGGCTGACGCCGACGGCGAGAATTGTTTCGAGACATTGGACATGACCAGGTTCATCAACAAAGCCAGTTCCCTGCCTATCCCCGGCATCAGCCGCCGCACGGTGCTCACCGGTGCGGGCGCGCTCGGTGGCCTCTCGCTGCTCGGCGGCGGCGCGGCGCAAGCCGTGCTGAAGCTCGACGTCACCCAGGGCACGGTGCAGCCGCTGCCCATAGCCATCTCCGACTTCCAGGGCGGCGGCAGCCCGCAGGATGCCGAGGCCGGCAAGGGCGTCACCCAGATCATCACCAGCGACCTGCGCCGCTCCGGCCTGTTCGCCCCGATCGACCCGGCCGCCTTCGTCGAGAAGATCGCCAACCCGGACGCCTCGCCGCGCTTCCAGGACTGGCGCGTCATCAATGCCCAGGCCCTCGTCACCGGCCGCATGACCCGCCAGCCCGACGGCAGGGTGAAGGCGGAGTTCCGGCTGTGGGACGTGTTCGCCGGCCAGCAGCTGATCGGCCAGCAATACTTCACCCAGCCGGAGAATTGGCGCCGCGTCGCCCACATCATCGCCGATGCCATCTATGAGCGGCTCACCGGCGAGAAGGGCTATTTCGACACCCGCATCGTCTTCGTCGACGAGTCCGGCTCCAAGGAGAAGCGGGTCAAGCGCCTCGCCATCATGGACCAGGACGGCGCCAACGTGACCTATCTGACGCGCGGCGACGACCTCGTGCTGACGCCGCGCTTCTCGCCGACCAGCCAGGAAGTCACCTACATGTCCTATGGGCGCGGCGACCCCCGTGTCTATCTGCTCAATATCGAGACCGGGCAGCGCGAAGTGGTCGGCAATTTCCCCGGCATGAGCTTCTCGCCGCGCTTCGGGCCGGATGGCCAGAAGGTGATCCTCAGCCTGCAGCAGGGCGGCAATTCCAACATCTTCGTCATGGATTTGCGCTCCAAGGCAACGACCCGGCTCACCGACACCGCCGCCATCGACACCGCGCCCTGCTATTCGCCCGACGGCTCGCAGATCGTGTTCGAGAGCGACCGCGGCGGTACCTCGCAGATCTACCTGATGGGCGCCGACGGCTCGAACCAGCACCGCATCTCCTTCGGCGACGGGCGCTATTCGACCCCGGTCTGGTCGCCGCGCGGCGATGTCATCGCCTTCACCAAGCAGGCCAATGGGCGCTTCGCCATCGGCATCATGCGCACCGACGGCCAGGGCGAGCGCATATTGACCGAGGGCTACCACAATGAGGGCCCGACCTTCGCCCCGAACGGGCGGGTCATCATGTTCTTCCGCGATCCCGGCGGCTCGGCGGGCGCGCAGCTCTACACGGTGGATATCACCGGCTACAACGAGCAGCGCATCCCGACCCCGAGCTATGCCTCCGATCCCGCATGGTCGCCGCTACGCTCATGACCCCATGATGCGATTAACCTATTGGAAACCATAACGAACGGTTTCGCAAACATGGTGAATCCCGACGCTTTGCGGAAAGGTCTCGTAAAGGTTGACGGATCATTCATCTAGTGAGGAAACCGCAGGACCGGCCCACCCGGTCGCAGGAAAGTCAGGAGTCGCCGGTATGATCCAAATGATGCGCATTCTCGGCGGTAAGCGCGCCGCATTCATTGTCGGGCTCGCTCTGCTCGCCGCCGCCTGCGCCAAGAACCCGATGGACGGTTCGGGTGCCGGCGCTGCGCTCGGCTCGGCGCCTCCCGGCAGCCCGCAGGAATTCGTCGTCTCGGTCGGCGACCGCGTGTTCTTCGAGAGCGACCAGACCGACCTGACCCCGCAGGCCCGCGCTACCCTCGACAAGCAGGCGCAGTGGCTGCAGCAGTACAACCGCTACAGCTTCACCATTGAAGGCCACGCCGACGAGCGCGGCACCCGCGAATACAACATCGCGCTCGGCGCCCGCCGCGCCCAGAGCGTGCGCGACTATCTTGCCAGCCGCGGCATCAATGCGGGCCGCATGCGCACCATCTCCTACGGCAAGGAGCGTCCGGTCGCGGTGTGTAACGACATCTCCTGCTGGTCGCAGAACCGCCGCGCCGTCACCGTGCTGAACGCCGCCGGCTCCTGACGCACGCACAAGACCGTTTGAGAACCAAGCCGGCTCGCGCCACATCCGCGGGCCGGCTTCGTCTTTCCGGAGCCGGAATCCCATGCGGAAAGCGCTTCGAAAGTCACACTTTGGACGATATCCCTGCCGTATGCTGCGGCATGAATCCGGCGGACTGGAATCGCCGCCGGAAGTTACGTCGAAGCCCCCCGCTGTCGCCATGATTGTCCGCTTTACGCGCCCCCGCGCCGTGCTTCTCGCCGTCTCGCTCGCTGGCCTCGGTGCGCTCGCGCCCGCCGGCGCGGCCTTCGCGCAGCAGAACAACAACAATTTCTTCGGCAATCTGTTCAAGCCGCCAGGCCAGGTCGGCCAGCAGCAGCAAGGCGCGTCTCCCGAGAGCGATCCGGGCGAGCTCACCGTGCGCATCGACCGCCTGGAGAACCAGATCCGCCAGCTCACCGGCCAGATCGAGCAGTTGCAGTACCGCAACCAGCAGCTCGAAGGCCAGGTGAAGCGCTACGAGATGGAGCTGGACTACCGCAATGGCGGCACCGGCCAGCCCGGGGCAGCGCCCGGCGGCCCGGCCCCTGCCACGACCGCGGGCGGCGCTCCACCGATTCGCGCCGCGCCGGCCACCGGCGGCGGCGTGCCCTCGATCATGGCGCCCCCGGTCGGTGCACCGGCATCGACCCGCCGCTCCGATGCCTTCGATCCAAATGCCAATCCCGGCGCGCCCGGCATGCCGCAGCAGCTCGGCACCACGCTGCCGTCGCCGTCAACCGCTCCGGGCGGCCCGGTGGATGCCGGCGGGCCGCGCCCCGGCGGCGGCACGCAGGTCGCCACCCTGCCGCCGTCCAACAGCCCCAAGGACCTCTACGACCTCGCTTACGGCTATATAGTGCGGCAGGACTACGGCCAGGCCGCCGACGGCTTCCGCGCTTTCCTGCAACAATATCCGGCCGACCGCGCCGCCCCCGACGCCTATTACTGGCTCGGCGAGAGCGACTATCTGCGCCAGCAATACAAGGAAGCGGCGCAGAGCTTCCTGAAGGTCTCGACCGACTATCCGAACGCCACCAAGGCGCCCGACGCGCTGCTGCGGCTCGGCCAGTCGCTCGCCGCCATCGGCGAGACCGACGCCGCCTGCGCCACCTTCAATGCGGTCGGCAACAAATATCCCCGCGCCTCGTCGACGGTCCGCCAGGCGGTCGAGCGGGAGCAGAAGCGTGCCCACTGCTGAGGCGGCCCCGCTCGCTCCTGTCCCAAACCAGCTCGATCCGGAGCGGCTCCTTACCTCGTTCCAACGCCACGCGGGGATCCTGCTCGCCATCTCCGGCGGGCCGGATTCCACCGCGCTGCTGCTGCTCGCCGCCCGCTGGCGCGCTGCCCGCAGCGATGGCCCTCGCCTGTTCGCAGCCACCATCGATCACGGCTTGCGCCCCGAAGCGCGTCAGGAGGCCGAAGCGGTCGGCACCCTCGCCGCCGGGCTCGACATTCCCCACGCCATCCTGACCTGGAGCGGCGCCAAGCCGGCGCACGGCCTCCAGGAGGCGGCGCGCGCGGCGCGCTATCGGCTGCTCGCCACCCATGCACGCGCGCTCGGCGCCCGCGCCATCGCCACCGCCCACACGCTGGACGACCAGGCCGAGACCGTGCTGTTCCGCCTGATGCGCGGCTCCGGCATCAGCGGCCTTGCCGGCATCGCCTCCGAGCGGGCGCTGGACGAGCTTGCCTTGCTGCGCCCGTTGCTGGAGGTGCCCAAGGCCGCGCTGATCGCCCATTGCCGGGATGCCGGCGTGGCGTTCGTCGAGGACCCCTCGAACCGCAATCCGCGATTCGCCCGCGCCCGCCTGCGCGACATCCTTCCCCCGCTGGCCGCCGAGGGGCTGGACGCCGAAGCGCTGGCGCGGCTCGCCGCCCGCATGGCCCGCGCCGACGCCGCGCTGGAGGCGGCAACTGAAGCCGCGAACGCAACCATCCATCTCATTCCGCCCTCGGATGTGCTCATCCACCTCGACAAGGCGGCGCTGTTCGCCCTGCCGGACGAGATCGCGCTGCGCCTCATCGGCCGCGCCATCGACCGGGTCGGGCATGAAGGGCCGGTCGAACTCGGCAAGCTGGAAGCGCTGCAGGTCTGGCTCAAGGCCGCCGCCGATGCGCCGGGCGGCGCCCGGACCACCGCCCGAACCACCGCCCGAACCCTTGCCGGCGCGCTGGTCCGGGTGGAGGTAAAGTCGGTCTCGATGCGCCCCGCACCGCCCCGCCGCACGCCGATTTCTTCACTCTGACGCGAAATTGCGTAGGCACTCGCGGTGCCGTTCGGTCGCTACACCTTGGCAAGTACCGAGGCCGGACCTAAATTACGATGCGAAATGGGAGGGACCGCCAGCGCCGGCGGTACCGAGCACCGGTATCATCCGGTGCCGAGAGGACAATGATGAACGCGAATATCCGCAACTTCGCCCTGTGGGTGATTATCGTTCTCCTGCTACTGGCGCTCTTCTCGCTGTTCCAGAACCCGACGCAGCGTCAAGCCGCCAATGATGTCAGCTTCTCGCAGCTTCTGACCGAGGTCGACCAGGGCCGCGTGCGCGATGTCTTGATCCAGGGGCCTGAGATCTCCGGCACCTTCACTGACGGCCGCACCTTCCAGACCTATGCGCCCAACGATCCGTCGCTGGTGCAGCGCCTGTATGGCAAGGGCGTCTCGATCACCGCCAAGCCGCTCCAGGACAATGTGCCGTGGTTCGTCAGCCTGCTGATCTCCTGGCTGCCCTTCATCGCCCTGATCGGCGTGTGGATATTCCTGTCCCGCCAGATGCAGGGCGCCGGCGGCAAGGCGATGGGCTTCGGCAAGAGCCGCGCCAAGCTGCTGACCGAGGCGCATGGCCGCGTTACCTTCGAGGACGTCGCAGGAATCGACGAAGCCAAGAGCGACCTCACCGAGATCGTGGAATTCCTGCGTGACCCGCAGAAGTTCCAGCGCCTCGGCGGGCGCATCCCGCGCGGCGTGCTCCTCGTCGGCCCTCCGGGCACCGGTAAGACGCTGCTGGCCCGAGCCATCGCTGGCGAAGCCAATGTGCCGTTCTTCACCATCTCCGGCTCGGACTTCGTCGAGATGTTCGTCGGCGTCGGCGCCTCGCGCGTCCGCGACATGTTCGAGCAGGCCAAGAAAAACGCGCCCTGCATCATCTTCATCGACGAAATCGACGCGGTCGGCCGCCATCGCGGCGCCGGCCTTGGCGGCGGCAATGACGAGCGCGAGCAGACCCTGAACCAGTTGCTGGTCGAGATGGACGGCTTCGAGGCCAATGAGGGCATTATCCTCATCGCCGCGACCAACCGCCCCGACGTGCTCGACCCCGCGCTGCTGCGTCCCGGCCGCTTCGACCGCCAGGTCATCGTGCCGAACCCGGACGTCGTCGGCCGCGAGCAGATCCTGAAGGTCCATGCCCGCAAGATCCCGATCGCGCCGGACGTCAACCTCAAGGTGATCGCCCGCGGCACGCCCGGCTTCTCCGGCGCCGACCTTGCGAACCTTTGCAACGAAGCTGCCCTGATGGCCGCGCGCCGCAACAAGCGCATGGTCACCATGAGCGAGTTCGAGGATGCCAAGGACAAGGTGATGATGGGTGCCGAGCGCCGCTCGCTCGTCATGACCGAGGACGAGAAGATGCTGACCGCCTATCACGAGGGCGGCCATGCCATCGTCGCGCTGAAGGTTCCTGCCACCGATCCGGTGCACAAGGCCACCATCATCCCGCGCGGCCGTGCCCTCGGCATGGTCATGCAGCTTCCAGAGCGCGACAAGCTCTCGATGAGCTATGAGCAGATGACCTCGCGCCTCGCCATCATGATGGGTGGCCGTGTCGCCGAGGAACTGGTGTTCGGCCACGACAAGGTGACCTCCGGCGCCGCCTCCGACATCGAGCAGGCCACTCGCCTCGCCCGCATGATGGTCACGCGCTGGGGCTTCTCCGACAAGCTCGGCCAGGTGGCCTATGGCGAGAACAATGATGAGGTGTTCCTCGGCATGTCGATGCAGCGCCAGCAGAACGTCTCGGAAGCCACCGCGCAGACCATCGACAGCGAGGTCCGCCGGCTGGTCGACGAGGGCTATGCGGAAGCGACCCGCATCCTCACCGAGAGCAAGGGCCAGCTCGAGGCGCTCGCCCGCGGCCTGCTCGAATATGAGACGCTGTCCGGCGACGAGATCATCAACCTGCTCGACGGTCACCCGCCGGTGCGCGACACCACCATCGAGCCCGCCAATGTGCGCGGCTCCGTGGTGCCGACCGCCGGCAAGAACCGCCCGCGCCCGGACACCGGCATGGAGCCGCAGCCGCAGGCGTGAGCCTTGCGAGACTGACTGAATCGAAACGCCCGCTGCGATGAGCAGCGGGCGTTTTGTTTTGTCACAACGTCATCCTGAGGTGCCGCGAAGCGGCCTCGAAGGATGCCCATCCCCGATGAACGCCCACTGCTTCAACATCCTTCGAGGCTCGCTACACTCGCAGCTCAGGATGACGTGGCACATTTGAGTCACTCGCAGACTGCCGACCGCCCCTCACCCCTTCTTCTTCACCTTCTCCCGGTTGGTGAAGCGGGCATTTCCCAGCCCCGTTCCAACAGTGAGCACACCCCAGCGCTCGACATCCTGCATGAAGGGCAGCTGGCTCAACCCCTGCACCACCGCGTCATTGTGCAGGACGATGGCGGTGTCGGCGCCGGCGATGTGCGGGATCGCCTCGCGCAGCGCCGCCGGCAGGTTGAAGCGCCGGCTCTCCCAATTGCCCGGCAGGTTCTGCGCCCCGGTCTCGATGCCGCCGGCCTCGGTGATCTCGCCGGGGCAGCCTATGCCGATGAAGGGCGCGAGCTTGAGCTCCTGCTTTTCGGCATCGCCGATCAGGTCCTCCAGCATCGCCACCAGCCCGTCGATCGCCTTCTCGCGGTCGAGCTCCTCATCGGCGTGCCGCCACAATTCGAAGCGGCGCACCGACGCCTTGGACAGGTCCTCGCGCTTCTTCACGTTCAGCTCGACGATGCCGGCGCGCATATTGGTGCCGCCAATGTCGACGGCGAGGATGCTGTCATGGCCGGAGAACACCCAGCTTGGCGCCAGGTGCACCGCGCCGATCAGCCCGGCCTCGTCCGGATCATGCCGGATCGGGCGCAGCTCGATATCGATCTCGGCCGCGCGCAGCAGCAGTTCGGCGCGGGCGATGGCGATCGCGGTGAAGCGGTTGGCGCTCAGCCCACCGCCGAGGACGACACGCTGCGTGTCGCGCCATTCCTTGGTGCGCAGCAGGCGGCGCACCACGCGCGCCAGTCCCTGCGCATAATCCTCGGCCGCGCTCAGCACCATCGCCTGGTCGAACGGCTCGCCCTCCATCAGCAGGCGGTCGAGCTGCTGCTTCGACACCTTGCCGGTCATCGGCTCGCCGAACGGATCCTTGCGCCGCTGTGCCGCCAGCGCGCGCCAATGGTCGAGCGCCTCGAAGAAGGCGTCGCGGCGCGCGCGGTCGCCGATGAAGCCCTCTTCGTCGCGCAGCTGGCTGTTATAGCCATCGACGATCACCGATGGCAGCAGCGCGGCGCCGTGGCCTGCTATGGCGGGACCGGGGATAGCCGGAGCCGCCGCGTTGTTCTTCGCCATATGTGGGGGTACCTTCGCCTCGATGGATGCACAACGGCGCCATAGTGCGAATGGTTTCATGGCGTAAGCCATGTTTGGTTCCGCCTGCATCGAATGCAGTTAGGGAACAATTGGTAATGTCTGCTCATCATATGTGAACGCAGGCGTTGCAGGATCCGGCTAGAAGAACACCGGGGAATCGCCGGACGGAGGGCTTGGACATGACACGCAAATATTTCGGCACCGACGGTATTCGCGGCCGCGCCAACGGCGTCATCACTCCGGAACTCGCGCTGCGCGTTGGCATGGCCGCTGGCCTCGTCTTCCAGAATGGCGAGCACCGCCACCGCGTCATCATCGGCAAGGATACCCGCCTGTCCGGCTACATGATCGAGAACGCGCTGGTCGCCGGCTTCACCTCGGTCGGCATGGATGTGCTGCTGCTCGGCCCGATGCCGACGCCGGCGGTCGCCATGCTCACCCGCTCCATGCGCTGCGATCTCGGCGTGATGATCTCCGCCTCGCACAATCCGTTCGACGATAACGGCATCAAGCTGTTCGGGCCCGATGGCTACAAGCTGTCCGACGCCATCGAGGAGGAGATCGAGGCGCTGATCAGCGGCGATCTCTCCGCCCGCCTCGCCAAGCCCGCCGCCATCGGCCGCGCCAAGCGCATCGAGAGCGTGCATGCCCGCTATATCGAATTCGCCAAGCGCACGCTGCCGCGTAACCAGTCCTTCGACGGCATCCGCGTGGTGGTCGATTGCGCCCACGGCGCCGCCTATCGCGTGGCGCCGGAAGCGCTGTGGGAGCTCGGCTGCGACGTCGTCGCCATCGGCGACAAGCCGGATGGCTTCAACATCAATCGTGAGGTCGGCTCGACTGCGCCCGAAGCGCTGGCCGCGAAGGTGCGCGAAGTTCGCGCCGATATCGGCATCGCACTCGATGGCGACGCGGACCGGGTGCTGATCGTCGACGAGAAGGGCCATCTGGTCGATGGCGACCAGCTCATGGCGGTGGTTGCCGAAAGCTTCCGCGACGATGGCCGCCTCGCCAAGGCCGGCGTGGTGGCGACGGTAATGTCGAACCTCGGGCTGGAACGGCACCTCGCCTCGCTCGGCCTGTCGCTGGCCCGCACCCCGGTCGGTGATCGCTATGTGCTCGAGCACATGCGGGCGCACGGCTACAATGTCGGCGGTGAGCAGTCCGGCCACATCATCCTGTCCGACTATTCGACCACCGGCGACGGGCTGGTGGCGGCGCTCCAGGTGCTGGCCGTGGTGCAGCGGCTCGGCCGCCCGGTGTCGGAAGTGTGCCACCGCTTCGACCCGCTGCCGCAGATCCTGCGCAATGTCCGCTACAAGAGCGGCCGCCCGCTGGAATCCGACGATGTGCAGAAGGCGATCGCCGCCGCCGAGCTCAAGCTCGCCAATCATGGCCGCCTGCTGATCCGCCCGTCGGGCACCGAACCGGTGATCCGGGTGATGGGCGAAGGCGACGACCGCGTGCTGGTGGAATCGGTGGTGGACGACGTCGTCGAAGCGGTCGGTCGCGCGGCGGCGTGACTTTGATCCCGCTCCCAATTGGGGAGAGGGTTAGGGTGAGGGGTCTTGCCAGAACGGCGATCGTCGCGCCCCCTCACCCGGCGCCTGCGGCGCCGACCTCTCTCCAATGGGGAGAGGTAAATTACCCATCCAGCCTTCTCAGCAGCCCGCGATAGATCTCGTCGTCATCGCAGAGTCCGGCGAGCCGGCCGAGATTGTCGACCAGCAGGATCGGCAGCTCGGTGTGCCGCTTCAGTTCGATGGCGGCGCGCAGCTTGAGGTCGACCGGGGCTACGATGCAGTCGCAATCATGCGCCAGCTTGGCGTCGATGAGCCCAGCCTCGCCATCGGCAACGCCGAGCAGCCCTGCCCGCCCGCCGAGGTCGATCGAGACCGGCCGGTCCTCGCCATCGACCTTCACCCGGACCAGTCCGTTCTTGTCGAGCATCACCGTGTCGCCGTCGCGCGACAGGCTCGCCGCCGGGCGCATCACCGCGGTACCGCGCAGCACGTTCAGCGGGTTCATGTGCTTCACGAACTCGGCGACATAGTCATTGGCCGGCCGCAGCAATATGTCCTCGGCCGTGCCGGCCTGCACGATGCGCCCGCCTTCCATGATGGCGATGGTGTTGCCGAGCTTCAGCGCCTCGTCGAGATCGTGGCTGACGAACACGATGGTCTTCTGGATGCGCTTCTGCAGGTCGAGCAGTTCGTCCTGCAGCTTGTCGCGGATCAGCGGGTCGAGCGCGGAGAACGGCTCGTCCATCAACAGGATCTCGGCATCGGTGGCGAAGGCGCGAGCAAGGCCGACGCGCTGCTGCATGCCGCCGGACAGTTCGTGGGTGTATTTGTTCGCCCAGTTGGTGAGGCCCACCATGGCGAGCTTCTCGTCGACGATGCGGTTGCGCTCCGCCAGCGGGGTGCCGCGCAGCTCCAGCCCGAAGCCGACATTGTCGCGCACCGTGCGCCACGGCAGCAGGCCGAATTGCTGGAACACCATGGAGACGGTGTGCATGCGGATGTCGCGCAGCGTCTCCTCGCTGCACTTGGCGACATCGATCGCGGTGCCGCCACGCTCCACCAGCACCTCGCCGCGCGCGACCTCGTTCAGCCGGTTGATGGCGCGCAAGATGGTGGACTTGCCGGAGCCGGAAAGCCCCATCAGCACGCAGATTTCGCCGCGCTCGATCTTGAGGCTGACCCCGGCGGCGCCAAGCACCGCCCCGGTCTTGTGCAGGATCTCGTCGCGCGTGCCGCCCTTGTCGATGAGCGCCAGCGCGCCCTTCTGGTCGGTGCCGAAGACAATGTCGACGTTGCGGAATTCGACAGCAGCCACGGCTCAGCTCCTCTTCGAGCGGCGTTCGGGTTGCTTGCACACCCGGTCGAGCACGATGGCGAGCACGACGATCGCAAGGCCGGCCTCGAAACCCATGGAAATGTTCACCGAGTTCAGCGCCCGCACCACCGGCTTGCCGAGGCCGTCGGCGCCGACGAGCGCGGCGATCACCACCATGGAGAGGCTGAGCATGATGCATTGGGTGACGCCGGCCATGATGGTCGGCAGCGCATAGGGCAGTTCGATCTTGAACAGCAGCTGGCGCTTGGTGGCGCCGAACGCCTTGCCGGCCTCATAGAGATTGGTCGGCACCGAGGAGATGCCGAGATGGGTCAGGCGGATCGGCGCGGGAATGGCGAAGATCACCGTGGAGATCAGACCCGGCACCGCGCCGAGCCCGAACAGCACCAGCGTCGGGATCAGGTACACGAAGGTCGGAATCGTCTGCATCAGGTCCAGCACCGGGCGGATGGCGGTGTAGAGCCAGGGTCGGTGCGCGGCGGCAATGCCGATCGGCACGCCGAGCACGACGCACACCAGCGTCGCGCAGATCACCAGCGACAGCGTCTCGATGGTGGCCTGCCAATAGCCGAGATTTGCGACCAGCAGCAGCGCTGCCAGGATGAAGATGACGAGGCCGATCGAGCGGTGCATCAGCCAGGCGCCGAGCGCGAACAGCGCGATCAGCAGCAGCGGCGGCACGAAAAGCAGCGCCGCGGTGAGCCCGTCGATCAGGCCGCCGAGCACCAGCGAGATAAAGTCGAACACGCTCTGGCCGTGCTCGGTCAGGAAATCGACGAAACTCTTGAGCCAGCTTCCCAACGGGATCTTGTGCTCGGTCAGCCAGTCATACATCGAGAGCTCCCGGTGGGCAGACGGCGAGGGAAAGATTAAGCACTCCCGTCATGGCCGGGCTTGTCCCGGCCATCCACGGTCAGCACGACGCTCAGGCGTGGATGCCCGGGGAAAGCCGAAGCTCTTGACTTCGGCGTCTCTGGACAGACGGCGACTGGAAGTCGCCTTTGCCCGGGCATGATGACTTGCATCAGATCTTCAGGGCCTTCTTCACCGCATCCACCGCCGGCTTGCCGTCGATGGTGGTGACCCCGGCGAGCCAGGGCGTCCACACTGCGGGATTGGCCTTCAGCCACTTCTCCGCGCCCTTGGCCGGGTCCATGCCGTCGAACAGGATATAGCCCATCACCACATTCTCGAGCTCGAGCGAGAATTTCAGGTTCTTGATGAGCGCGCCCACATTCGGGCACTCGGTGACATAGCCGGCGCGGGTGTTGGTAAAGACGGTCGCGCCGCCATAGTTCGGGCCGAACACGTCGTCGCCGCCTTCGAGATACTTCATCGGATACTTGGTGTTCATCGGGTGCGGCTCCCAGCCGAGGAAGACGATGGCTTCCTTGCGCTTGGTCGCACGCTCGACCTGGGCCAGCATGCCCTGCTCGCTGGATTCGACCAGGTCGAAGCCCTTGAGACCGAACTTGTCGGCCTTGATCATGTCGAGGATCAGCCGGTTGCCGTCATTGCCGGGCTCGATGCCGTAGATCTTGTTGTTGAGCTTGTCCTTGAACTTGCCGATGTCGGCGAAGGACTTGAGGCCCGAATCATAGAGATAGGCCGGCACCGCCAGCGTGTATTTGGCGCCTTCGAGATTGACGCCGATGACGTCGACCGTCTTGTCCTCGCGATAGGGCTTGAGGTCGGCTTCCATGGTCGGCATCCAGTTGCCGAGGAAGACGTCGATGTCCTTGGTCTGCATCGACTTGTAGGTGACCGGCACCGACAGCACCTGGGTCTTCGTCGTATAACCGAGCGCGTCCAGTATGTAGGAGGTGATGGCGGTGGTGGCGGTGATGTCGGTCCAGCCGACATCGGCGAACTTCACCGCCTTGCAGGAGGCGGGTTCGGCCGCGCTCGCGTGCTGGCCGAGGGGGGCGACGAGGACGGCCGCGCCGAGGGCCAACGTCGTCAGAATCTTGTAGCTGCGCATCGTTCGCTGTTCCCGTTTGTCTGAACGCCGGTGCGATGCTGGCCGGGCCCTTCGACGCCGACGCATCGACCCATTATTCGGCGTTCCCGCCCCGCAAGGTACAGGAGGCGCCACGGCCCTTCGGGCTCTCTTGAACGGCTATTCAAAAGCGCTTTTACCAATTTGTCACGCGCAATTTTCCGTCATTCGCGCTTTATATTGAACGACTTTTCAGCATGCATAATACCAGACGCAACAAGGGTTAGGTGATCCCGGCGCGGCAGCGCCAGAGGGCGGCTTGACCCTTTCCGTCGGCCTGTCACATATGTATTGTCTGATCATTCAATTAGCGGCGGGCGACCCATGGACCACGCGCAAGCCCAGTATCCGAGGCCGATCGAGCCCGAGCCGCGCCGCCGCGAGAGCGAGGATGTGCGCCGCCGCCAGCTGATCGAGGCGACCATCGATTCGCTCGCCGAGGTCGGCTTCAACGCCTCGACGCTGGCGCAGATCGCGCGCCGCGCCGGCGTCTCACCGGGGCTGGTCGCCCATTATTTCGGCGACAAGGACGGATTGCTGGAGGCGACGCTGCGCTTTCTCGCCTCCCGCGTCGCCCGCGGCACCGCGGCGAAGCTGAACCTGGCGCGCACCGCGCGCCAGCGGGTGCTGGCGGTGGTCGAGGCAAATCTCGCACCCGAAGAGTTCGACCAGCACACCGGCAGCGTATGGCTCGCATTCTGGGGCCAGGCGCTGCATTCCGAACGGCTGCGGCGGGTGCAGAAGGTCTACCAGACCCGCATGCTCTCCAATCTGCGCCATGGCCTGAAAGCCCTGGTCACGCCGGATGATGCCGGCCGCATCTCCATCGCCATCGCCGCCATGATCGACGGGCTGTGGCTGCGCTCGACGCTGTCCGCCATCGGCGAGACCGACGCCGCGACCGCCCGTTCTATCGCCACGGCCTTCGTCGACGCGCAACTTGCCGCCGCCACCTCCCTCCCCGCGCCCAATGGACCGATCCCCATGAGCAGCCCCACCGCGCTCCACCAGAACCACATCGGCGGACGCTACGTGCCGAGCGCCGCCGGCGAGAGCTTCGAGACCGTCAACCCCGCCACCGGCGAGGTGCTAGCGCGCATCGAGATCGCCGGCGAGGCCGAGGTCGAGGCCGCCGTCGCCGCTGCCCGCAAGGGCCAGAAGATCTGGGGCGCGATGACCGGCGCCGAGCGGGGCCGCGTGCTGAAGCGCGTCGCCGATCTGCTGCGCGCCCGCAATGACGAGTTGGCCCGGCTGGAGACGCTCGATACCGGCAAGCCGATCCAGGAGACCAGTGTTGTCGACGTCATCTCCGGCGCCGACTGCATCGAATATTATGCCGGCCTCGCCGCCGGGATCGCCGGCGAGCACATCGATCTCGGCCCCAGTGCCTTCGGCTATACGCGGCGCGAGCCGCTCGGCATCGTCGCCGGCATCGGCGCCTGGAACTATCCGCTGCAGATCGCCTGCTGGAAGTCCGCCCCCGCGCTCGCCTGCGGCAATGCCATGATCTTCAAACCGGCCGAACTGACGCCGCTCACCGCGCTCAAGCTCGCCGAGATCATGGCCGAGGCCGGCGTGCCGGACGGCGTGTTCAATGTGGTGCAGGGCTTCGCCGACACCGGACGCCTGCTCACCCGCCACCCTGATATCGCCAAGGTCTCGCTCACCGGCGAGGTCGGCACCGGCAAGAAGGTGATGGCCGATGCCAGCGGCACGCTGAAATACGTCACGCTGGAACTCGGCGGGAAATCGCCGCTGATCGTGTTCGAGGATGCCGATATCGACGACGCGGTGTCCGGCGCCATGCTCGGCAATTTCTATTCGGCCGGCGAGGTCTGCTCCAACGGCACCCGCGTCTTCGTGCACGAGAAGGTGCGCGCCGCCTTCATCAAGAAGCTGGTCGCCCGCGTCGAGAAGATGGTGGTCGGCGATCCGCTCGACCCGGCGACGCAGGTCGGTGCGCTGATCTCGGCCGGCCATATGGAGAAGGTGCTTTCCTACATCGCCAAGGGCAAGGCGGAGGGCGCCAAGGCACTCACCGGCGGCGGACGCGTCGCCAAGGGCGCGCTCGGCAAGGGCTGGTTCGTCGCTCCCACCGTGTTCGACGGCTGCTCGGACGGCATGAGCATCGTGCGCGAGGAGATATTCGGGCCGGTGATGACGGTGCTCGCCTTCACCGACGAGGATGAGGTGATCGCCCGCGCCAATGACACCGAGTTCGGCCTTGCCGCCGGGGTGTTCACCAGGGATCTGGCGCGCGGCCACCGGGTCATCGGCCACCTCCAGGCCGGCACCTGCTGGATCAACCACTACAACATCACGCCGATCGAACTGCCGTTCGGCGGGGTCAAGCAATCCGGCCTCGGGCGCGAGAACGGCAAGGCGGCGATCGAGCACTACACCCAGCTCAAGAGCGTCTACGTCAATCTCGGGCACGTAGAGGCGCCGTATTGATGGTGCTTTGCTGATGGACCTCTTCGACTACATCATCATCGGCGCCGGCTCGGCCGGTTGCGTGCTGGCGGATCGGCTCTCCGCCGACGCGCGCAACCGCGTGCTCGTGCTGGAATATGGCGGCTCGGACCGCTCCATCTTCATCCAGATGCCGAGCGCGCTCTCCATCCCGATGAACATGTCCAGATACAACTGGATGTATGAGAGCGAACCGGAGCCGGGGCTCGGCGGCCGGCGCATGCATTGCCCGCGCGGCAAGGTGCTGGGCGGCTCCTCCTCCATCAACGGCCTCGTCTATGTGCGCGGCAATCCGGCCGATTTCGACCGCTGGGAGGAGGAAGGCGCCAATGGCTGGTCCTATGCCGATGTGCTCCCTTACTTCCGCCGCGCCGAGAGCCGGCGCGACGGCGGCAATGAATATCGCGGCACGGACGGCCCGCTCGCCACGCGCTATGGCGAACTGAAAAACCCGCTCTATGGCGCCTTCCTCGAGGCGGCCCAGCAAGCCGGCTATCCCGCGACCGACGACATTAACGGCCATGCCCAGGAGGGCTTCGGCCGCATGGACATGACGGTGAAGGACGGCGTGCGCTGGTCGGCCGCCAATGCCTATCTGAAGCCGGCTATGAAGCGTTCCAACCTCAAGGTCGAGACCCATGCCCGGGTCGAGCGCATCGTGTTCGAAGGCCGCCGCGCCGTCGGCATCGTCTATGAGCAGGGCGGCACGCGCCTGGAGGTCCGCGCCGACCGCGAAGTGATCCTCTCCGGAGGGCCGATCAACTCGCCGCAATTGCTGAAGCTCTCCGGTATCGGCCCGGCTTCGGAGTTGCGCGAGCACGGCATCAATGTGCTGGCCGATCGCCCCGGCGTCGGCGAGAATCTGCAGGACCATCTGGAGTTCTATTTCCAGATGGCGAGCACCCAGCCGATCACGCTCTATTCCTCCATGGGCCTCGTCGCTCGCGGCATGATCGGCCTGCGCTGGCTGCTCAGGAGAGATGGCCTCGGCGCCACCAACCATTTCGAGACCTGCGGCTTCATCCGCTCGCGACCGGGTGTGCCCTATCCGGACCTCCAGTACCATTTCCTGCCCCTCGCGGTGACCTATGACGGCAAGGGCCTCGCCTCGGAGCACGGCTTCCAGGCCCATGTCGGGCCGATGCGCTCCAAGAGCCGCGGCTGGGTGCGGCTCGCCTCGCCGGACCCGAAGGACAAGCCGCGCATCTTCTTCAACTATATGAGCCACGAGGACGACCGCGCCGAGATGCGCGCCTGCGTCCGCCTCACCCGCGAGATCTTCGCGCAAAAGGCGTTCGATCCCTATCGCGGCCGCGAGATCCAGCCGGGAGCGGACGTGGTGACCGACGAGGCCATCGACGCCTTCATCGCCGAGAAGGTGGAGAGCGCCTACCACCCCTCCTGCACCTGCAAGATGGGCGCGGGCTCCGACCCGATGGCGGTGGTGGATTCCGAAGCACGGGTGTTCGGGGTGGCGGGACTGCGCGTGGTGGATTCCTCGATCATGCCGTCCGTCACCACTGGCAATCTCAACGCCCCGACCATCATGCTGGCGGAGAAGGCGGCCGACCACATACTCGGCAAGCCGGCACTGGCACCGTCCAATGCGCCGTACTACGTGGCGGACAATTGGCAGACCGCGCAGCGGTGAACCGCCCTATGTCCACTCCTCACACGGTGTCATCCCGGACGGCCGAAGGCCGATCCGGGATCGTCCGCGGAATCCGGGTGCGTCTATCCTTGTCGATCGAAGAAGAAGGCCCACCTGGCCGCAGACGATCCCGGCTCTCCGCTACGCTGCGGCCGGGATGACGGTAAATGTTTTAGGATGAGGTCGTGTGGGGAGTTTTCAGCACCCCGATCTCGCGCAGGAAGGCGATGATCTCCCGCGCCGCTTCGTCCGGCGCCGGATCGACCAGCAGGCGACCGCCGCCGCTCGCCGCCTCGGTCGCGGCCTTCAGACGGTCCGCCGCCGAAGCCCCCGCCGCGGCCTTGGCGATCAGCTTCGGCCGCTTGCGATAGGCGCGCTCCTCGATCTCGCGGGCGGCCGCCGGCGCGCCGACGCCCGCCCGAACCTCAACCACGCCGCGCCGTGCCGCGCCATAGGCGAAGGGCAATGGCGCCGGAGCGGCCGGATGCACGGTAACGAGCGCCGGCAGCCGTACCGTGACGCGCCGCCGCGCTCCTTTGGGCAGCGCCTGCTCGACAATGAGCGTGCCATCCTCGCCGGGGTGCAGCGCCACGGCGTCGGCGACGATCGGCCGGCCGAGCCGGCGTGCCAGCACATAGGGCAACAGGCCGGAATCCTCGCCGCCCTGCCCGCAGCGCCCGGCCAGGATCAGGTCCGGTGCGTCGGCCCCGAGGGCAGTCACGAGGCTGTCCAGCGGGTCGCTCGCTTCCGGCAATTCGAGATGATTGATGCGCGGCAGGCCATGGCCGAGCGCATCATGCACCGCCGCGACGTCGGGCCCGGCATGGAGCCCGGCCATGTCTACCTCCAGCGAGCGCGCGAGGCGGATCGCCTGGAGTTCCACCGGCACCGGGCAGGCGCGGCCGGAGACCGGATGGCGCCCGGCGGACAGCAGCACGGTGATCCTCATGCGCCCTCCTCCGCCTGCAGCGCGGCGATGATGGCCGGCATCACAAGCTGCGCATCGGCAACCACGGCGAGGCCGGCGCGCTCGATCATCGCCGCGTGCAGATCGGTGTTCACCGCCACCACATGCTCGCATTTGGCCACGCCTTGCAGATGCTGCGGCGCGCCGGCAATGCCGAGGGCGAAATAGCAGGCTGCCTCCAGCACCGTGCCGGAAGCGCCGACCTGCGCGGCACGCGGCATCAGCCCGGCATCGCACACCACGCGGCTCGCGCCCGGCGTCGCCCCGAGTGCGACGGCCAGCGCGAGGAAGACGTCGAAATCACTGACGCCATTGCCGGCCGAGACCACGAACGCCGCTTCCGCCAGCGGCACGGTGGCCGGATCGGCGGGGATGAATGCGGCGGCGAGGATGCCGCGTTTCGCCTCGGCGCTGGGGAACGGAGCGTCGATCGTCCTCGCCTCATGGATCGTGCCGCCATGCGGCGCCACCGCATCGGCGGCAATGGTCAGCAGGCGCGGCGGCGCCAGGCGCTGTTCCACCCGCCGGCCGCGAGCCGCGCGCGTGACAACCTTGGCGGTCAGGCTCTCGGCGCCGGTGAATAGCGGCTCGCCGAGTTGCGCGGCGATACGGCGGGCGAGGTCACCGCCATCCGCCGTCTCGGCGAACAGCGCATGACGGACCTTGAGCGAAGCCAGCGTCCCACCAATCGCGTCGGCGCGGCCCTCGGGATCGAAATCTTTGGTCTCCGCGAGGACAAGGACGCGATCGGCACCTGCCGCGCCGAGCCCTTCGACCACACCGGGAACAATGGCCAGCACCGCCCCGCCACCAGCATCAGCCAGCACGCGCGCGGCGCCGAGCAGTTGCCGGTCGTGCGGGGTGAGACGGCCGCCGGGAGCATCCGGCACCGCCGCCACAAGGAAGGCCGGCTCGGCGATGATCCGGACCTGCGGCGCGGTCTCCACCACCGGCCGCTCCGGAGCAATGGCGAGGGCGGGGACACGCTGGGTGCGGTCGAGCCGCAGCCTTGCAGTGCCGGGTGCCGTCACCTGCCGCTGCTCGGCGCGCGGATCGCGGCGCGTGCGCTTGGCCGCCGGCGCGGCGGCCAGGTCGAAGCGCGGCCTGGTGCCGCCCTCCACGCCATGTGCCGCGCGCTCGGCGCGGGGATCGCGGCGCAATCGGCTCATGCCACGCTTTCCCGCGTCTTGTGCGTGGCGGGCGCCGCCTCCACCGCCATCAGCACCAGTTCGGCGATGTCGCGCACCTCGGGATGCGCGCCGGTGACACCTTCCAGCATCGCCGTGCATTGCGGGCAGGCCACCGCGACGATGCCGGCACCGGTCTCCCCCGCCTGCGCCATGCGCAGATCCGGGATGCGGCGCTCGCCCTGAATGTCGGTCACCGGCGCGCCGCCGCCACCGCCGCAGCACATCGAACGGCGGCCGGAGCGCTCCATCTCGACCCGCTCAACGCCGAGGCGATCAAGCAGCCGGCGCGGGGCGTCGAACTCGCCATTGTAGCGGCCGAGATAGCAGGGGTCGTGATAGGTAACGCGGGCTAATTCGAGCGCGCCGGGATCGAGGCGGCCCGCCGCCATCAGTTCGTCGAGGAAGGCGGCGTGGTGCACCACCTCGTAGTTTCCGCCAAACGCCTTGTACTCGTTGCGCAGGGCGTGCAGCGCGTGCGGATCGGCGGTGAGGATGCGGCGGAAACGGTAGCGCGCCAGCGTCGCGATATTGTCGTGGGCGAGCCGCTGGAAGCCCGCCTCGTCGCCGAGCCTTCGGGCGAGATCGCCGCAATCGCGCTCCTCGGCTCCGAGCACGGCAAAATCGACCTTGGCAAGCTGGAGCAGCTTCACCAGCGCCCGCAGCGTGCGGCCATAGCGCAGCTCGTAGGCGCCCTCGCCGAGCCAGAGCAATATGTCGGCCTCGCCTTTGTCCGCCATCAAGGGCAGCGGCGCGCCGGCGGCGAAATCGGTGCGGCCGGCAAGCGCGCGGCCGCCGATCTCGTCGGCGAAGCGCAGCTCCATCAGCGGCGCGGCGCCCTTCTCCGGGATGGCGCCGAGCTCCAGCGTCTGGAAGCGCCGGAGATCCACGATGGCGTCGACATGCTCGATCATCATCGGGCATTCCTCGACGCAGGCGCGGCAGGTGGTGCAGGACCACAGCGTGTCCGGATGGATCATCGCCGCGGCGCCGATCAGCGGCAGGTCCGGTCCGCCGCGCCCGGCCACCGGGCGCGCGTCGGGATAGGGGCTGCCGGCATAGGCAGCATTGCTGCCGCCCGGCTGCATCGCCGCGGCGAGATCCTGGATCAGCCGCTTCGGGTTCAGCGGCTGGCCGGCGGCAAAGGCCGGGCATGCCACCTCGCAGCGCCCGCACTGGATGCAGGCATCGAAGCCGAGCAGCTGGTTCCAGGCGAAGTCGGAAGGCGCTTCCGCGCCGAGCTTGGTGGCATCGAGATCGAGCGGCTTGAGCGCGGTCTCGCGCTGGCCTTCGAAACGCCCGGGACGGGGATGCGCGACGAGATGCGCGGCACCGGCAAACGCATGGCGCATCGGCCCGCGGCCGATCTGCAGCACGAGGCCCACGCCGGCCGCGGCCGCGAGCCACAGCCCGAGCCAGGCGAGCAGCCAGAGCGCGCCGCCGGTTGCAGCATCGAGCGCCACAAGGAGGGAGCCGCTGCCATAGGTGATCATCAGCCAGGGCAGCAATTGGAAGCGTCCGCCGGAGAGCCGCGCCGGCTTTGACGGGTAGCGCCGCCGCGCCACCATGGCGCCGCCGACGAGCATGGCCCCGAACAGCAGCGCGGCCAGCGCCCAATAGATTCGCCGGCCGCCGAGCCAGGGGAATGCCCCCAGCAGGACGAGCAGCGAGCCGCCGATCAGCCCGCCGGCGACCAGCGCGTGCATGCGCGCGGCGAAGGCGTCGCGCGCCACGACGTGGTGGACGTCGACGAGATAGCGCTTTGGCAAGGCAAGAAGGCCGCGCATCCAGTCGACCTTCGCCGCCCGCCCCACGCGCCACAGCAGCGCACGCCGTCCAGCCGTGACCACGGCGACGGCCGCGAGCACCCAGAGAACGAGGGAAAGGCTGAAGGCGGCGTCGGTCATTCTAACCCTATCAAGCAACCTCATCCTGAGGTGCCGGCTGCAAGTCCGCCTCGAAGGATGTTCCCACCGAGCAACCTTCTCCGGCTTGAGCATCCTTCGAGGCGAGCTGCGCTCGCACCTCAGGATGAGGGTGCACGGAAAAGGACCTCACAAATCCTTGCACAGCCTTAGTGAATCATAGATCGCGGCGTGGATGTTGCGGCCGGTCCAGGCGTCGCCGACGCGATAGAGCGCGAAGCCCTCCTGCCCGGTCCAGCGCTGCGGGCGGCCATGGACCAGCGCGTCAAGATCGGCTTCGCCATCATTCACCGAGCGGCCACGCAACTCCTCGAACAGGCCTTCCACCGGCAGCGTGCCGTAATCGACCACGACGCGGTCGACCACCCGCTCCTCCTCGGCGTCGGTCATGGTGTTGCGCAGCGCCGCGATCAAACGGTTGCCCTCCGGATAGATCTCGATCAGCTCCATGTTCGGCGTCATCACCACGCCGAGCTTGTAGAGCTCGCGCAGATGGATCGGCTGGTTGGTGGTGCCGACCTCCTCGGCAACCATGAGGTCGTGCGTCACCACCTCAACGAGGCAGCCCTTCTTCGCCAGCACCTCGGCGGTGGAGGCGGCGTTGTGGCCGCCGATCTCGTCATAGAGCAGCACCGTGCCGGTCGGCTCGACCTTGCCGGTCAGCACGTCCCAGGTCGAGACCACGTGCTCGTGGCCCCTGGCGTGGCCGGGATTGGGCAGGCCGCCGGTGGCCATGATGACGACGTCGGGGGCTTCTGCCAGCACGCGCTCCGGCGTCGCCTCGGTGGAGAGGCGGATATCGACGCCCTTCTTCTGGACCTGCGTGAACAGCCAGCGCGGAATGCCGGACAGCGCCTCGCGCCATGTCGCCTTCGCCGCGATGTTGATCTGGCCGCCGGCGCGATCCGACTTCTCGAACAACACCACCTTGTGGCCGCGCTCGGCGCATACCCGCGCCGCTTCCAGCCCGCCGGGACCGGCGCCGACTACCACCACCTTGCGGGCGACGTCGGCCTTCGGGATGACATGAGGCATGGTCGCCTCGCGCCCGGTCGCCGCATTCTGGATGCACAGCGCGTCGCCGCCGACATAGATGCGGTCGATGCAATAGCCGGCCCCGACGCATTGCCGGATGTCGTCCTCGCGCCCCTCGGAGAGCTTCTTGACGAGATGTGGATCGGCGATATGGGCCCGCGTCATCGCGATCATGTCGACATGGCCCTCGACAACGGCGCGGGCGCCGGTGGCGAGGTCGGTGACACGCTGGGCGTGGAAGATCGGCACCTCCACCTCGCGCTTGATCGCGCTCGGCAGGTACAGGAACGGCGCCACCGGGAACGACATGTTCGGCACCGAGACGGCGTGGCCGATATGATCGCGCGCCTGCCCGCCCAGAATGTTGAGGAAATCGACCAGCCCAGCCCGCGCATATCCCGCGGCGATAGCGACGCAATCCTCGTGGGAGAGCCCATCGGCGATCATTTCGTCGCCCGACATGCGCATGCCGATGACATAGTCGTCGCCCGCCGCCTCGCGCATCGCCTCCAGCACTTCCCTGCCGAAGCGCATGCGGTTCTCGAGCGAGCCGCCATACTCGTCGGTGCGCTCATTCACGCTCGGCGACCAGAACTGGTCGACGAGATGGCCGTGCGCCGCGGAGATCTCGCAGCCGTCGAGCCCGCCTTGCTTGCAGCGCCGCGCCGCATCGGCGAACGCCTTCACCACGCGGCGGATGTCGTTCTTGTCCATGGCGCGCGGAACGGTGCGCGAGGCCGGCTCGCGCCGCGCGGAAGACGAGATGGTGGGAAACCAGTTCTCGGTATCCCATTTGGTGCGCCGGCCCATATGGGTGAGCTGGATCATCAGCTTGGCGCCGTGCGCGTGGACCCGCTCGGCGAAGCGCTGGAAATGCGGGACCACGCTGTCGTCGGCGACCGAGATCTGCGCCCAGGGCGCCGCCGGGCTGTCGATGGCCACCGAGGAGGAGCCGCCGAACATGGTCAGCCCGATGCCGCCCTTGGCTTTCTCCTCATGATAGAGCTGGTAGCGCTCCTGCGGCTTGCCGTCCTTGCCATAGCCCGGCGCATGGCTGGTGCTCATCACCCGGTTGCGGATGGTCAGGCCCTTGATGGTCAGGGGTTTGAGCAGTGCCTCGGCATTGGCGATCATGATGGCGGCGCGCGCTCCCATACCCGGCCCCAAATATATGGTGGCACGATAGGTCCCGCGCGCAAGTCACAGACAGAAGGATTGCGCCATCAAGCCAGTAGCTTTGCGACCGCGATCACACCCGAGCGGGCAATGCGTCGCGCACGCGCGATTTGAAGCGTACCAGCGGCGGGCGCAGGCCTTGGTTCCACAGCACGCGGCGGATCGCGGGCGTGGTGCCGGTGAGCACCACCTTGACCCCGGCGCGGCGCATCTTGTGGGCGAAGGTCTCCAGCATCGCAGCGGCGGTAGAATCGAGGAACGGCACCGCCTCGAAATCCAGCACGAAGCGCTTCGGCAATTGCGCGATGTTGTCCAGCACGGTGCCGACAGTGGACGCGGCGCCGAAGAAGAAGGCGCCGGAAAGCCGATAGACCACAGTGTCGGGATCGACCTGCGGCGTGGTCGCGGCGTAGCCATTGGTCTCGTCGGCGACATCCTCGGCGGCGAGCGGCACGTCGATGTGCGCGTGCTCGACGCCGACCGCCAGCGACATGCGGTGCAGGAACAGCAGCGTGCCGAGCGTGAAGCCGACCACGATGCCCTCGGTGAGGTCGCGGAAAATGGTGAGCAGCAGCGTCGACAGCAGCACCAGCGCGTCGCCCCAGCCGGAGCGCAGCAGGGTGGCGATGGCGGTCTTCTCCGCCATGTTCCAGGCCACCACCGCCAGCAGGCCGGCCAGCGCGGCGAGCGGGATGTAGCTGGCGAGCGGTGCCGCCACCAGCATGAACAGCAGCAGGAAGCCGGAGTGCAGCATGCCGGCGATCGGCCCGCGGGCGCCGGCGCGGATATTGGTGGCGGTGCGGGCGATGGCGCCGGTGACGCAGATGCCGCCGAACAGCGCCGAGGCCATGTTGGCGACGCCTTGCGCCACCAGTTCGCAATTGGAGCGGTGGCGCCGCCCCGTCATGCCGTCGGCGACCACCGCGGAGAGCAGCGATTCAATGGCGCCGAGCAGTGCGAAGGCGGCGGCATCCGGCAGCACCGCGAACACCTTGTCGGGCGAGAAGTCCGGCAGCGCCGGCGCCGGCAGGCTGGAGGGGATGCCGCCGAACTGGGTGCCGATGGTGGCGACCGGCAGGCCGAACAGCGCCGCGGCAAGGCTGGCCGCCGCCACCGCTATCAGCAGGTTCGGCCAGCCCGGCGCGAGACGCTTGACGCCGACAATGATGCCGATGGTGAGTACCGAGAGGCCGAGCGCGGCGACGTTCAAGGTCGGCAGCGCATGGGTCAGCACTTCGAGCTTGGGGATGATCTCCGCCGGCTCCTTCACGCTGAGCGTCAGGCCGAGCAGGTCCTTGATCTGGCTGGAGAAGATGATGGTGGCGATGCCGGCGGTGAAGCCCACCGTGACCGGATAGGGGATGAACTTCACATAGGTGCCGAGCCGCAGCAGGCCGACCACGGTGAGGATGGCCCCGGCAAGGAAGGTGGCGAGCAGCATGCCTTCGATGCCGTGGCGCTCGATGGTGAGCGCCACCAGCACGATGAAAGCCCCTGCCGGCCCGCCGATCTGGAAGCGGCTGCCGCCGAGCAGGGAGACCACGAAGCCGCCGACGATTGCGGTGTAGAGGCCGCGTTCGGGCGTGGCGCCGGAGGCCATGGCGATGGCCATGGAGAGCGGCAGCGCGACGATGGCGACGGTCAGCCCGGCGAGGACGTCGGCGCGCAGGCCGGCGAGGCCATAGCCTTCGCGCAGTACCGTCACCAGCTTTGGCGTGTAGAGCTCGGCAAAACTCGGACCGGCCGGACCGGCCGGATGAGAGAGAGCAGTCATCGGAATTTTCGATTGCGAAGCAAGGGACGATAGATTTTGCGCCTGCGAACTTCGCCACGCAAGCGGCATCTTCCGCATATGAGCGGCGCCGTGCCATGCGCTGGATCAAGCTTCGCTCGATCAGGCGGTGCGGCGTTCTTCGCGTGGCGAACGGCCGAAGCGGCGGGCATAGGCCGTGGAGAAATGCGCGGCCGACTGGAAGCCGCAGGCGAGCCCGACATCGGTGACCGGCAGGGGCGAGAGGCGCAGCAATTCGCGGGCCCGCTCCAGCCGCAGCCCGAGCTGATAGGCCGCCGGGCTGGCGCCGAGATGGCGGCGGAACAGCCGCTCCAATTGCCGCGCCGAGACGTCGAGCCTCTCGGCCAATGCGGCGATGGCCAAGGGCCGCTCGATTGCCCCTTCCATCAGCCGCACCGCGCGGGCAAGGGTCGGATCGGCGAGCTGGCGCCGCGGACGCGCCTCACGCCTCGCGCCCGGCGCGCGGGCCGCGCGGTCTAGGATGAACTGCTCAGACACCTTGTCAGCCAGCGCCTTGCCACCCTGCGCCGCGATCAGTTCCAGCATCATCTCCAGCGGCGCCACGCCGCCGGTGCAGGTTAACCGGTCGCGATCGATGACATAGGCGTCCTCGACGAAGTCGATCTCCGGAAACTCCTCGCGGATCGCCGGCAGGTTCTCCCAATGGATGGCGCAGCGATAGAAATCCAGCAGCCCGGCATCGGCCAATACGAAGCTGCCGGTGCAGAGCGCGCCGAGCGCGGTGCCACGCCGGGCGAGCCGGCGCAGCGCATCCTCCAGCCCGGGTGCAACGGAATGGCGCACATCGATGCCGCCGCAGACCATGAGCAGATCGAGCGGGCCGGCGTCGGCGAGCGAGACGGTGGGCGTCAGGCTGAGGCCGTTGCTCGCCGGCACCGGCGCGCCGTCGAGCGTCACCACCCGCCAGGAATAAAGCTCGGTCTCGGAAGCATAATTCGCCATGCGCAGCGCCTCCAGCGCATTGGCGCAGGCGATCATCGAGTGGTTCGGCAAGGTGAGGAAGCCGATCCGGGTCAGGCTGGCGAGGCTGGCACTGGCGGCCATCGGCTCAATCCCGGTCCGGTTTCAGGACGTAACACTTGTTGAATGTGACCACGCGCGCTGACATGCCATTGAGGCAATGCCGCCGCAAAATCGCCGCGCGACGCACCGTGAATGAGACCATCGGTTTCGGGGAGGGAATGATGCGGCTGGATGCTGTTTCCGTACCGAGGATCATGCTTCAGGTCGGGTTCTGCGGTCTCTTGGTGGCTGGCACTTATCTTATCAGCCAGGAACGGCCGAAGGACAGCGCGCGCCTGCTGGCCGGGGTCGAGGACGGCCCGTTCACGCTCGGCACCAAGGGCGACCGCATGGTCGTCGCCCTGCACCAGTCGGCGGACGAAGCGCTGAAGCCGATCCAGGTGGCGATGGCGCCGGAGGCCGAGAAGCCTGCCGCGGTGGCGATGCCGCCGGCTGCAGCGCCGAAGCCGAAGCGCGTCACCGTCGTGGCACCGCCGGCGGCGACCGAGCATCGCGAAATCGCGCCGGCGCCGATTCCGGCCCAAGTCCCGCCATCGCCGGCTTGGACATCGCAACCCGCCCCGGCGCCTGCGCCGATCGCGGCGCAACCGGTCGTGCCGCCGCCTCCCTCGCCCAAGCCCAAGCCGCAGGAAACCTTCCTCGGCCTGCCGCCGATACAGACGCCGGCGGAATTCTTCGACAACACGGTCAAGGAAACCAGCGCCGCCTTCGGCAAGATGAAGCAGGCGATGGAGGATGCGTTCCGGTAGTCATCCCTCCTGCTAGACGTCATCCCGGACGGCCGCAGGCCGATCCGGGATCGCGCGCAGGAATAGGCGCACTCGCGTCACGCGATCCCGGCTCCCGCTTCGCTGCGGCCGGGATGACGATTCGAAAATTTACCGATCCACCACAAGGTCACTCGTCGGCTTCGAACAGCACAGCAGCACCATGCCGGCGTCGATCTCGCGCTGGCGGATGCCGCCCTGGTGCTTCATGTCGACCGTGCCGGAATTGAGCTTCGACTTGCAGGTGCCGCACAGCCCCTTGGAACACGACGAGGGCAGCCGCACCCCGGCGCGACGCGCCATGTCGAGCACGAACTTGTCGGAGGGCACCTCGATGGTCCGCCCGGTCTTGGCGAAGGTCACCTGATAGGTCGTGACCGGCGCGGCGACAGGCGCCTCGCCCATCGGCGCCGGCGCCTCCGCCTGCTTCGCGGCTTCCGCCAGTTCGGCGGCGGCGACTTCCAGCGCCACTTCGGGCTCGGCCGCCGCCAGCTCCTCGAAATTGAAGCTCTCTTCATGGTGGCGGGCCATGTCGAAGCCGGCCTCGCCGAGCATGGTCCGCACCGCCGCCATGAAGGGCGACGGCCCGCAGACGAAGATCTCACGCTCCATGAAATCGGGTGCCGTCAGCTTCAGCATCTGCAGCGACAGCCGGCCCTTCAGCCCGTGCCATGGCTCGCGCGGCGCATCGCCCTCGCACACCGGCGCGAACTTGAAGGCGCCGTTCTGGTTGCGCGCCATCAGTTCCAGTTCGTCGCGGAAGATGATGTCGGCCGGCGAGCGGGCGGCATGGACGAACACGATATCGCGCGGAATGGCGAGGTCGTGGAAGGTCCGGGCCATCGACATCAACGGCGTGATGCCGCTGCCGCCGGACAGGAACAGATACTTGCCCGCCGCATGGCGGAAGCAGGTGAAGTCGCCCATCGGCCCGACGGCGCGCAGTTCGGAACCGGGCTTCAGCGTGTCGTGCAGGAAGTTCGACACCGGCCCGCCCGGTACCCGCTTCACGGTGATGGAGATGGCGTGCGGGCGCGTCGGCGCCGAGGAGATGGTGTAGCAGCGATTGATCGCCTCGCCCGCGATCTCGAGGTCGAGCGTCAGGAACTGGCCGGGCTCATAGTGGAAGGCGGTCGGGTTCTTGGGTGCCAGCACGAAGGTCTTGACGTCGTGCGTCTCCTCGCGCACCGCCTGCACCACGAGGACATCGTCGGTGTCCGGATTCCAGGCGGGAAGCGCGGATCCGAGCCGGCGGGCGGCGACGTCCATCATGCGGGTGCTGGCGTCCATCGTCAGCGCCCGAGATGCTCGGCCATGCGGCCGACATACCAGTTGCAGAACTTCTCGACGAGCATCTCGGTGTGCGGCGAATAGGGGCCGGGCTCATAGGCCGGGCTGCGCGCGCCGTGCTGGCAATAGCCGACCAGTTCGGAATCCTGATCGTTGGTGGCTTCCCACACCGCGGTGAGGTTGGCGACATCGTAATCGACGCCTTCCACCGCATCCTTGTGCACCAGCCACTTGGTGCGCAGCAGCGAGCGCTCGGCATCGAGCGGCAGCACCGAGAACACCACGGCGTGGTCGGACATGAAATGGTGCCAGGAATTCGGCTGGGTCCAGAAATGCAACGCGCCGTGCTTGGGGTCGTTGATGGTGCCGAGCAGCTTCGCGCATGCCGCCTTGGTGTCGCCGGTGTGGCTCTCGCCGTCGCCGGCGAGCGGCAGGCGCTCGGTACGATACCCGGTCACCATGTCGTCGAGGTGCTCCACCATTTCCGACGGGAAGCCGCAGCTCTCCCATTCGCGGTGGCTGGTGGTGACGAGCTTGGCATATTCATCCGCCTCGGCCCGCTCGTGCTCGCCGAGTTCTTCCGGCGCGAAGCCGAAGCCATAGGCGAACAGCGGTACGGTGAGCTCGGGATGGTTGCCCGCGCAGTGATAGCACTCGCGGTTGTTCTCCATCGTCAGCTTCCAGTTGCCCGGCTCGATGATGTCCTTCTCGAACGCCACCTTGGCGTTGCGCAGATCGTGCGGCGCGAGATAGGGCGCCATCTTCGCCGCCATCACGTCGAAGTCGGCCGGCGGGTCGTCGGACAGGCAGATGAAGATCAGCCCTTCCAGCGAGCGCACATGCACCGGTTTCAGGCCATGGCAGGAGGGATCGAAATCCGCGCCCATATGCTCGGCGAACAGCAGCTTGCCATCGAGGCCGTAGGTCCAGGAGTGATAGCGGCAGACGATATTGCCGATCGTGGTCTTGTAGTCATGGATCAGCGGCGCGCCGCGGTGGCGGCAGACATTGTGAAAGGCGCGCAGGCCCATGTCGTCGTCGCGCACCACGAACACCGAGGTGCCGCCGATCTCGAAGCTCATCGCATCGCCCGGCTCCGGCACGTCGGGCTCGACGCCGACGAAGATCCAGTGGCGGTGGAAGATGATGTCGAGGTCGGCCTTGAAGACCTCCGGGCTGGTATAGAACGGCGCCTCCAGGCTGTAGCCCGGCTTGCGGCGGCGAAGCAGCGACTGCAACGGGGTATCGGTGGTGTCGAGCATGACCGTTCCTCCCTCGCGCGGCGTCCCGGCACGCGCCGTCTGGAATTGTTCGACGGAAGCACGATTGTGACTTTCACGGATGCGACACGGAATTTATTGCGAGCGACATTTTCGTTGCCGTTGTCTTCACGTTGCGACCCAGGCGGATGACGGCGAGGCTCACTCGAACAGGCGTTGCGCCGCCATGCTCTGCGCCGCCGGGCCGGGGCCGTGGGCGCGCGCGTCCGACGGCGTGAAGCCGTGCATCGCCTTGAACTGCCGCGAGAAATGCGCGCAGTCGGAGAAGCCGGCCTCCAGCGCGATGTCGGTCACCGAACGCACCGTGGTGTCGAGCAGGAAGCGCGCATAGCGCAGGCGCAGCCGCCGGTAGAATTCCGCCGGCCGCTGGCCCATCACCGTCTGGAACAGCCGCTCGATCTGCCGGGTCGAGAGCTGCAGCCGCCGGGCGATATCGGCGATCGGCAGCGGATCGGCCATATGCTGCTCCATCATGAGCAGCGCGCGGCGCACCCGGTCGTCGGCGACGAGATCGGCGATCGGCGGATGCGGCTGCGCATCGGTGCCGGGGCGCACGCGGTCGAGCAGCAGCACATGCCGGCTCTTCTGCGCCACCGAGCGGCCGATGTGCTTCTCCACCAGCGCCGCCGCAAGATCCGCCGCCCCGCCGCCACCGGCGCAGGTGATGCGGTCGCCGTCGATCACATAGAGCCGGTCGGCAACCGGGGTATGGTGCGGGAACTCCTCGAGGAAATCCTGATAATGGTACCAGCTGACGCAGCAGCGCCGGCCGGTCATCAATCCGGCGCGGGCCAGCACGAAGCTGCCGGTGCACAGCCCGACCAGCGGCACGCCGAGCTTCGCCGCTTTCTTGAGATAGGCGACGGTCTCGGCGTCGAGTTGCGGCCCGGTATGCAGTAGACCGCCGACCACGACGATGTAGTTGAACGCACTCGGATCGCTCAAGGGCCCGGTGGCCGAGACGGTGACGCCGCAGCTGGCTCGGATCGGGTCCGCCTTCGACGCCATGATCTGCCAGCGGGCAAGGATCGGCCGCGAGCGATCGCCCTCATCGGCGGCAAGGCGCAGATGGTCGACGAACAGCGAGAATGGCGACAGGGTGAAATTGTCGGTCAGGATGAAGCCGACATTCAGCGCCGGCGCGGCGGCGGGAGTGGCGCCGGAGCCGCGGAACTGGGCGGGTCGCTGCTCGTTCATGGCCTGCTCCGCCTGCTGGATCGAGGTCGAGCCTGGAATGATAGCAAAGAATGGGCCGGGACGTGCAAGTTGTGTGAGCGTGGCACTGGGTGGGCATCCTTCGAGGCTCGCTGACGCGAGCACCTCAGGATGACGTGGTTCTTTTTAAATACGACGTCATCCTGAGGTGCCCGGCAAAGCCGGGCCTCGAAGGATGCTCAAGCCGAGCAGCGCCAATTGACCCCCGCCGCCTCCGGGTCTAGCACCAACGCTCCTTCCACCGGCACTCCATCCCATGTCCTTCGATCTGGCCCTGTTCTGGGCCGCAGCCACCGCGCTCATCGGCGGCGTGACCCGTGGCTTTTCCGGCTTTGGCGGCGCGCTGATCTTCGTGCCGCTGGTGAGCGCGGCCTACGGGCCGGAGGTCGCCGTCCCGGTGCTGCTGATCATCGACAGCGTGCTGACTGCGCCGATCACCATCCGAGCGTTTCGCGAATGCAACTGGCGCCAGGTCGCCCCGCTTGCCGCGAGTGCGATCGTCGCCGTGCCGTTCGGCGTTTATCTGCTCAACCATGTCGATCCGGTGCTGCTGCGCTGGGCGCTGGCGATCCTCGCCTTCAGCCTGCTGGCGCTGTTGATGTCCGGCTGGCGGCATTCCGGGCGGCCGACCCTCCCCGCCACCATCGGCGTCGGGCTGGTGGCCGGCGTCTTCGGCGGCGCGGCGCAGATGTCGGGGCCGGCCGTCGTCGCCTATTGGCTCGGCGGGGGCCATTCGGCGGCGCAGGTGCGCGCCAACCTGTTCGGCTTCTTCGCCCTGGCGACGCTGGCGAGCGGCACCGCCTATGCGTGGACCGGCCTGTTCACGCTCGAGGTCGGCCGGCTGTCGCTGATCCTCGGCCCGCTTTATGCGATCGGCCTGTTCGCCGGGGCCTGGGCCTTCCGCGGCGCTTCCGACGCGCATTACCGCAAGGCGGCCTATACGGTCATCGCGCTCGCCGCGCTGGCCAGCCTGCCGCTGTTCGACGGGCTGCTGCGACCCTGAATGCGAACATCCTTCGAGGCTCGCTACGCGAGCACCTCAGGATGAGGTTCATCCTAAAATAAAGAACCACCTCATCCTGAGGTGCCCGGCAAAGCCGGGCCTCGAAGGATGCTGAAGCAGAGCGTCAGATCACGCACTCAGCTTCGCCATCAGCGATTCCGAGATCTCGAAATTCGCATAGACGTTCTGCACGTCGTCATTGTCTTCCAGCGTCTCGACCAGGCGAAGCAGCTTCTCGGCGGTCTCGTCATCGACCGCGATGGTGTTCTGCGGACGCCAGACCAGACCGGACTTCTTCGGCTCGCCGAACTTGGCTTCCAGCGCCTGCGCCACCTCGTGGAGGTTCTCGATGGTGGTCTGCACGCTGTGGCCGTCCTCCGAGGAGGTGACATCGTCGGCGCCGGCCTCGATGGCGGCTTCCAGCATGTCGTCCGCGGAGGCCTTGGCCGCGTCGAACTCGATGACGCCGACGCGGTCGAACATGAAGGACACCGCGCCGGTTTCCGCAAGATTGCCGCCGGACTTGGTGAAATAGGAGCGCACTTCGGAGGCGGTGCGGTTGCGGTTGTCGGTCAGCGCCTCGACGATCACCGCGACGCCGCCGGGGCCGTAGCCCTCATAACGGATCTCGTCATAATTCTCGGCGTCGCCGCCAGCCGCCTTCTTGACGGCGCGGTCGATATTGTCCTTCGGCATGTTCTCGGCGCGCGCGGCGAGGATAGCGGCGCGCAAGCGCGGGTTCATGTTCGGGTCGGGCAGGCCGAGCTTGGCGGAGACGGTAATTTCACGCGCCAGCTTGGAGAACAGCTTGGAGCGCACCGCATCCTGCTTGCCCTTGCGGTGCATGATGTTCTTGAACTGCGAATGCCCGGCCATCGCCGCCTCCACGTCGCGCGGTCGGATGCCCTGCCCTGCCGCGTCTGAACCTTAAGATCGGATGCCGCGGCTTATAGGCGGAAGCCCAAGCAGACGTAAAGCTTCCCGTAAAGATTGGCACGCGCAATCGCGCCGTGGAGCCTCAGGCTTCGAACACCGCGCGCAGCAGGCCGATCTGCCGGACCACGGCGTTGGGTTCAGCCGACGCCTCGGGGGCGCGATAGAGCGAGGCGTCGAGCCGCACGATGCGGCCCTGCAGCTCGCGCGTCTCCTCGATCAGGCCGCGCAGCCGCTCCGGCAGCAGGCGCGCTTCCTCGAGGTCCAGCGCTTCAGGGCGGCCGAGATCGACCTTGGCCTTCTCCCGCATCGCCTCGCTGCGGGTCAGTTCGCCCTCATTCACCGCGCGCTGCAGCAGCAGCCAGGAAGCCAGCTGCATCAGCCGGGTGGTCAGGCGCATGCTTTCACGGGCATAGGCCAGCGCGGCGCCACGGCCGAGCCCGCGGCTCTCCTCGCGGCCGGGGCCGTCGAGATAGGCGGCGGTCTGCTCGACCAGGCCCATGCCCTCGCGGAACAGGCCGCCAAAGGCCTGCGAGGTCACCATGCGCTCGCTGAAGCTCACCGTGCGCGCGCTCGATCGGTCCCTGAAGTCGGCCATTCGGTCCTGTCGTCTGCTTCGTCTGCCGCGCGAATCGTTCGTTGTAACGAATCTTAAACCATTCTTGCGAATGCCTCGCGCGCCTTTCGCTGTCCAGCACCGGGAACATGACGGTGCATCCCGGCTGTGGAGAACCGGCACAACAAAAAAGAGCCGCCCGAAGGCGGCTCGAAGGTGATGACAGGGAGGCGTCAAACAGAGTGGACAGGAGCCACTCGCGTCCAGAAATTGGACAGGCGCAGTAATGGACCGGAAAGCTTAATATGGCGTTAAGCCATTTCCTTCACGACCCGGAAAGCGTCGTCGTGCCATCCGCTTGCCTCCCGCGCCGTGGCGCGCCCTTCATTTCTTGAAGCAAACCGTCATTTTTTGAAGAACGCGTCTGCGGCCGCGCGCGATGCGCGCTTCGAGGCGAGCATGGCGCGCAGCCGCTCGATCTCCGCTTCCAGCGTGGCGACACGCTCCTCGATCTCGGTCTCCGACAAGGTCGAGAGATCGCCGCCGATCTCCAGTGCCGGACGAATGGGGCGCAGAATCTCCTCGTCCATCGCCATGACGTCCTCCTCTTCCCAAACGAAGCCGCCTTAACCGAACGGCATTTTACCTCAAACTAGTCTCCCACTCCCCTGGTTGCCAGCGAGTTGCCAGCCAACCCGGCATCACCTAGGACACGCCGGACTTCGGCTGAATGAGGAGAGGCCCGTGACCGATCTGCCCGCCACCATGACCGCGATCGCGATTCCGACTCCCGGCGGCCCGGAAGTGCTGGTGCCGGAAACCCGTCCGGTGCCCGCGCCGCGCAAGGGCGAGATCCTGGTCAAGGTGGCTGCTGCCGGGGTGAACCGGCCGGACGTGGTGCAGCGCCAGGGCTTCTATGCCCCGCCGCCCGGTGCGCCGGACATTCCCGGCCTGGAGATTTCCGGCGAGGTGGTGGCGCTGGGCGAGGGCGTCAGCCGTTGGGCGCTCGGCGACAAGGTGTGCGCGCTGGTCGCCGGCGGCGGCTATGCGGAATATTGCCTCGCCGAGGAGGGCTCGACGCTTCCCGTGCCCGCCGGGCTTACAATGCGCGAGGCGGCGGCGCTGCCCGAGACCTTCTTCACGGTGTGGACCAATGTGTTCGATCTCGCCGGATTGAAGGCGGGCGAGACCTTCCTGGTTCATGGCGGCAGTTCCGGCATCGGCACCACCGCGATCCAGCTCGCCAAGGCCTATGGCGCCACGGTGTTCGCCACCGCCGGCAGCGCCGAGAAATGCGAGGTCTGCCGCAGCCTCGGTGCCGATCTCGCCATCGACTACAAGACCCAGGATTTCGTCGCCGAGGTGAAGACCGCGACCGGCGGCAAGGGTGCCAATGTCATCCTGGACATGGTCGGCGGCTCCTATATCGCCCGCAATTACGAGGTCGCGGCGCCGCGGGGCCGCATCGTGCAGATCGCCTTCATGGAAGGCTCCAAGGTGCAGATCGACTTCATGCGGCTGATGCTGAAGCGGCTCTCCCATATGGGCTCGACCCTGCGCTCGCGCCCCGGCGCGGAGAAGGCGGCGATCGCCGCCTCGCTCAAGGAGCACGTCTGGCCGCTGATCGAAGCGGGCAAGGTGAAGCCGGTGATGGATTCCAGCTTTCCGCTCATCGAGGCCGCCAAGGCGCACGCGCGCATGGAGACCAGCGCGCATGTCGGCAAGATCATGCTGGATGTGGGGTGAGTTGCCCGGCTTGAGCATCCTTCGAGGCCCGGCTTTGCCGGGCACCTCAGGATGACGTGGTTATACACGCAACGTCATCCTGAGGTGCGAGCGCAGCGAGCCTCGAAGGATGTTGCAGCAGAACGCCGCCTTTCGTGACACCAGCCATCGGGGAGAACCGCTTCCACCCTCTGGCGTTCTCGGCCCTCCCGACTTACATTGTGACGGCGGGGCTGCGTGGTTCGTCAGGAGAACATATTCCCCGGGGCCTTATCGATCTCAAAGGGAGCTGTCCCTGACCGGACTCCTGGGTCCGGACACACGGCGCCCACCTACGTTGTAGGTTCCCGGGATCGATCACCAACGGCCATCGCGGCTCCGCACTTCTCTCATTTTTTCATGGCCCAGATCGCTTTAACCGTTCCCGACAAGGCTGCCCTGCGCTCCACCGCTCTCGCGCGGCGGGCCGGGCTTGACCCGGCCAGCCGCCAGCAACTGGCCGAAGCTGCCGCCGAGCACGCCATGGAATGGCTGGGCGATGTGGCCGGCGAAGCCGTCTCGCTCTTCATCGCCATCGGCTCCGAAATCCCGACCGCGCCTCTAGCACGGCGCCTGCGCGCCGCCGGCGCCCGGCTGGCGCTCCCGGTGGTGCGTGCCCCGAACCAGCCCTTGCTGTTCCGCGAATGGCGGGACGGTGTGACCCTGGCCCCCAGCCCCGGACCCGGCAAGACCGCCATTCCCGCGCCGCCCGAAAGCGCCGAGATGATCGAGCCGGATGTGCTGGTGGTGCCGCTCGCGGCGTTCGACGCCAGCGGCCACCGGCTCGGCTATGGCGCCGGTTTCTACGACCGCACGCTCGCCGAACTGCGCCAGCGCCGGCGGATCGAGGCGCTCGGCTATGCCTTCGCCATCCAGCAATTGCCGGCTTTGCCGGCCGAGCCCCATGACGAACGGCTCGACGCCATCGCCACCGACGCCGGCCTCATCCGCATCGCAGGGGCTCCCTGATGCGGATCCTGTTCCTCGGCGACGTGGTCGGCCGTGTCGGACGCCAGATGGTGAATGAGCACCTGCCCGCCCTGCGCGCGCGCTGGGCGCTCGATTTCGTGGTGGTGAACGGCGAGAACTCCGCCGGCGGCTTCGGCATCACCGAGGCCATCTATGACGAACTGCTCGCCGCCGGCGCCGACGCGGTGACGCTCGGCAACCATGCCTGGGACCAGCGCGAGGCCCTCGTCTTCATCGAGCGCGCACCGCGCCTGGTCCGCCCCGCCAATTTCCCGGCCGGCACGCCGGGACGCGGCGCCGCGCTGATCGAAGCACAGAACGGCGCGCAGGTGCTGGTGGTGAACATGATGGGCCGGGTCTTCATGGACCAGCTCGACGATCCGTTCGCCGGCATCGACCGCGAGCTGGACGCCTGCCCGCTGGGCATGGCGGCGGACGCCATCCTCGTAGATTTCCATGCCGAAGTGACCAGCGAGAAGCAGGCCTTCGGCCATTGGTGCGACGGGCGGGCCAGCATCGTCGTCGGCACCCACACCCATGTGCCGACCGCCGACCACCGGATCCTGCCGGGCGGCACCGCCTACCAGACCGATGTCGGCATGTGCGGCGCCTATGACGGCGTGATCGGCATGGACAAGGAAGAGCCGCTGCGGCGCTTCACCCGCAAGATCGGCTCGTCCCGCTTCGAGCCGGCGACCGGGCCCGGCACGCTGGCCGGCCTCGCGGTGGAGACCGACGCCGCTGGCCGCGCTGTGCGCTGCGCCCCGGTGCGGATCGGCGGCGCGCTCAACGAGGCGGTGCCGGACTTCTGGTGAGGCGCAACGCAAACCACCCCTGGCTCCTCATCCCGGGCAAAGGCGACCTGCGGTCGCCGTCTTTCGAGACGCCGAGGCAACAGCCTCGGCTTTGCCGGGGACCCAGACTTCGACCGGGCGCATGCGGAAGGGCTGGATCCCCGGATCAAATCCGGGGATGAGGGCCGAATCTGGATTTCCCGCCGCGTGCTGACGCACCGGATACTCTGCGGCACGACGTCGCTGGAATCGTTCCAAAACGAAAAGCCCCCGCGCCGCAGGCACGGAGGCTTTGAACCGTCGGAATATCCTCTCGCCCGAGCCGGCGCTTGCCGACGCGAAGCCCGTCCGTTCAGGACTTGAGGAAGCCCGCGAACTTCTTCTGGAACTTCGAGACGCGACCGCCACGGTCGAGCAGCTGCTGCGAGCCGCCGGTCCAGGCCGGGTGCGAGGTCGAATCGATATCGAGCTGAAGGGTGTCGCCCTCCTTGCCCCAGGTCGTGCGGGTCGTGTACTCGGTGCCGTCCGTCATCACCACCTTTACGAAGTGGTAGTCGGGATGGATGTTGCTCTTCATTGGTTGCATCCTCGCCGCCGCGTGGCCGGACCCGGAAAACCGGGAACCGCGCGGCGATCTTCAAAACGATCCTGCCGGAAATCCGCGCGGGTCTATAACTGAGACGCGAGCGTGACACAAGCCGAACTGCCAAGCCAAGCTGCGTCCATGTCGACAGCGTCTACCTCCGCAGCGTCCACCGCGGCGCCCGAGATGACTGCTCCGAAGCCCGCCCGCCAGCGCCTCAGGCCGCTCTGGGCGTTGTGGCCGCATGTGAAACGCTATCGCGGCCGCGCCATTGCCGCGGTCGGCGCGCTCGTCATTGCCGCCATCGCCACGCTGATCATGCCGGTGGCGGTGCGGCGGATGATCGATTTCGGCTTCGACGCCAATCATGCCGGCTATGTCGACCGCTATTTCGCCGTGCTGGTCGCGGTGGTCGGCGTGCTCGCCGCCGCATCCGGCGCGCGCTATTTCCTGGTGATGACGCTTGGCGAGCGGATCGTCGCGGATTTGCGCGCGGCCGTGTTCTCGCATTTGCTCGAGCTTGACGGGCGCTTCTACGACACCGCCCGTTCCGGCGAACTGATCTCGCGGCTCACCGCCGACACCACCCAGATCAAGTCCACGGTCGGCGCCTCCGCCTCGATCGCGCTGCGCAACATCGTGCTGTTCTTTGGCGCCGCGGTGATGATGGTGATCACCAGCCCGTGGCTCTCGGCGATCCTGCTCATCCTCATCCCGGCCATCGTCGCCGTGCTGCTCGGCTCCGGGCGCGGCGTGCGCAAACGCTCGCGCGCCTCGCAGGACACGCTGGCGGAAGCCTCCGCCTATGCCGCCGAGGCGGTCGGCGCGGTGCGCTCATTGCAGGCCAACACGGCGGAACGGGCCGCCGACGCCCTGTTCTCCGACGCTGTGGAAAAGTCCTACGACGCCGCCACCCGCGCCATCCGGGCGCGTTCCATGCTCACCGCCATCGGCTTGTTCCTGGTGTTCGGCAGTGTGGTCGGCATCCTCTGGGCCGGCGCCAATGCGGTGCTGGCCGGCACCATGTCGGCCGGCACGCTCTCCCAATTCGTGCTCTATGCGGTGCTGGCGGCGAGCGGGCTCGGCCAGCTCGGCGAGGTGTGGGGCGAGATTTCGCAGGCCGCCGGCGCCACCGAGCGCATCGCCGAATTGCTGGCGGTGGAGCCCGACGTCGCGGCGCCTGGCGATCCGCGCCCCCTCCCCGCCCCGCCACGCGGCGACGTCCGCTTCGAGGCGGTCTCCTTCGCCTATCCGACCCGCCCGGACATTTCGGCCCTCCATGACGTTTCGCTGGAGGTGAAGCCCGGCGAGCGCATTGCCGTGGTCGGTCCCTCGGGCGCCGGCAAGAGCACGCTGTTCCAGCTGCTGCTGCGCTTCTACGACCCCTCGTCGGGCCGGGTGCTGGTCGATGGCGTCGATATCGCGCAGGCCGATCCGCACGAGGTCCGTGCCCGCATCGCGCTGGTGCCGCAGGATGTCGCCATCTTCGCCACCTCGATCCGCGAGAATATCCGCCTCGGCCGGCCCGACGCCACCGACACCGAAGTCGAGGAAGCCGGCCGGCTTGCGCTGGTCGATGAATTCGTCGCCCGGTTGCCGGAGCGATGGGAAAGCGCGGTCGGCGAGCGCGGGGTGACGCTCTCCGGCGGCCAGCGCCAGCGCATCGCCATCGCACGGGCCATCCTGCGCCGCGCCCCGATCCTGCTGCTGGACGAGGCCACCTCGGCGCTCGACGCCGAGAGCGAGACCCTGGTGCAGAAGGCGCTCGACCGTTCGATGCAGGGCCGCACCACGCTGGTCATCGCCCACCGGCTGGCCACAGTGCTCTCCGCCGACCGCATATTGGTGATGGAGCAAGGCCGCATCGTCGAGGAAGGCACCCACGCCGCGCTTGTGGCCCGCGGCGGCCTCTATGCGCGCCTGGCGGCGCTGCAATTTGGCGGGCAGGCGGCGTAAATCCTGCCTCTTCCGAGCAAACAGCGTCATCCCGGCCGCAGCGAAGCGGAGAGCCGGGATCGCACGAAGGTGAAGGGCGTTTGCGCGATCCCGGCTCGGCCGTTCCGGCCGTCCGGGATGACGTCTATTGTTGGCCGAGGGAGGAAAGGAATTTCCCATACTCCGCCTCGTGCCGCCCCTCCTGGTTCGGCATTCCCGGCTTCGTCAGCATGCCACGCCGCGGCGGGATCCAGCTACGGATGGCCCGCCGTGGTCGCTCGTGCCAGGTGAGGTTGAAGGCGGCGTAGCGCGGGAAGAATTCCATCGCCGCATAAGGCAGATGGTCGTGCACCCACCACGCCATCGCCTCCCAGCGGCCGGTCGCCTCGTAATAGGGGATGAAGGCATTGACGATGATGCAGGCGGTGGCGCCCATGCAGCCTTCGGCGTCGCGCCGGTCCCAGATGTGGCCGGCATAATTCGCCTCGTTCACCGCGCAATTATAGCCCTGCTCGTTGCCGAACCGGTTCACCTCCGGAGAACGGTAGGCCGAGCGGATCGAGAGGCGGCCGAACCGCGCCTGCAACGGCTCCAGCAAATCCGCGCACAGCCGCCTGCCCGCGGCGATGGCAAGGTCCGGGTCGTCGGGGACATTCGGCAGCCCGTGGAAATTGGCGATCTCGGAATGCAGGAAATCGCGCAGGAAGAAGGAAGGCGACAGCCGCACCCGCCCCAACTCCTCAAGCCCCTTCACGCTGCCGGGCTTGCGCACGTCTACCCGCGCTCCATCACCAGGAAATCGGGCCGCCATTCCATCTGCAAGGTCGGCCTGCCGGAGAGCGGGTTGGCACCGCGCCCAGTCACGTTGAAGCCGATCTTGCCGTAGAAGCGTACCGCCCGGAGGTTCTCCTCATTGACCTCCAGCGTGATCGGCCGGCCAGCCTGCGCCGCCGCGTAATAGATCAGCGCCTCCGCCACCCCATGGCCCCATTGGCCGGGATGCACGGCGAGTTGGTCGACATAGCCGTTCGCCGGATCGATGGTGACGAAGCCGGCAAGCGCGCCGTCCTCCGTCGCCAAGGCAAGCTCGACCATGGCGCCGGCTTCGATCAGCGCGGCGAAATGGTCGATGAACCAGGCACGCCGGGCCTCGAAATCAATCTCCGGCATCGCCTCTCGCCAGCTCTCGACCCAGAGATCGGCCAGCTCCGGAAGATGCGCGTCAGTGAATGGCCGCAGCTCAACCGGGGTCGCTGCCATGATCGGCCCCACGCTCAGCGCTCGGTCAGCTTCAGCTCGATGCGGCGGTTGCGGGCGCGGGCCTCATCCGTGTCGGCGGTGTCGAGCGGCTGATATTCGCCGAAGCCGGCCGCCACAAGATGCGCCGGGCTGATGCCCTTGCCGATCAGATACTGCACCACCGCGATGGCGCGCGCCGAGGACAGTTCCCAGTTGGACGGGAATTGCGCGTTCGAAATCGGCCGGTTGTCGGTGTGGCCGTCGACGCGCAGCACCCAGGCGATGTCCGGCGGGATCTCCTTCTCCAGCGAGGCGAGCGCGCCGGCGAGCTGGTCGAGCGCCGCCCCCGCCTGCGGCTTGATCTGCGCCGAGCCGGGGTCGAAGAAGACCTCCGACTGGAACACGAAACGGTCGCCGACCACGCGGATGCCCGGCCGGTCGCCGAGGATGGAGCGCAGCCGGCCGAAGAACTCGGAGCGGAAGCGGGTCAGCTCCTGCACTCGCTGGGCCAGCGCGAGGTTCAGCCGGCGGCCGAGATCGGCCAGCTTGGCCTGGCTCTCCTTGTCCTTGCTTTCGGAGATGTCGAGCGCCTCTTCCAGCGCCGCCATCTGCCGGCGCAGCGCGGCAATCTGCTGGTTGAGCAGATCGATCTGGCTCAGCGCCTGCGCGGCGGCGTCCTTCTGCTTGGCGAGATCGGAGGCGAGCGCGTCTGCCCGGCCCTGCGCAGCGCTGCCGTCGTCCACCGGCGCCGGCGTGCCCGTCGCCTTCAGCCGGTCGCGCTCGGCCTCGGCCGACAACAGGCTGGAGCGCAGCGTGCCGAGCTCGCTCTCCGCCTCGTCGCGCCCGCCGCGCTCCAGCGCCAGAAGCTCCGTCAGCTCGCGGATTTGCGACTGCAGGCGCGCCATGGCGCTGTCCTTGCCGGACATTTCCTGCGTCAGGAAGAACTGGGTGATCACGAACACCGAGAGTAGGAAGATGAACACCAGCAGCAGCGTCGACAGCGCGTCGACGAAGCCGGGCCAGTAATCGATGGTGCGCTCGCGCCCGCGAGACCGCCCGAGCGCCATGGCCTAGACCCTCTCGCGGTCCGCCGAACGGGCGATGCGCTCCAGCAGCTTCTTGATCTCTTTCTGCTGCTCGGCCTGCGCCTCCACCCAGTCGCGCACCATCTGCTGCTCGCCGCGCATGTGCTGCACCAGGCCCTGCAGGCTCTCGGCGAGGTGGGCCATCGCCGCGGTGACGCGGTGCGAGCCGGCCTCGTTCATGGTCTTTTCCAGCTTCTCGATGGCCTGCGTGAGCTGGGCGTAGCTCGGCGGCGGCAATGCTGGCAGCGCGGCCGGCGGCGGCAGCGCGGCGGCAGCGGGCGGAACGGGCATGGGAACCGGAACCGGCGCGGGTATCGGCCGGGGGGCGGCCTCGAGCCCGAGATCGGCCACCGTGGTGGAGAGCCAGTCTTCGAGGTCGGTATAGAAGCGGTTCTGTGCCTGGCCGGCCTGAAGGTCGAGGAAGCCGAGCACCAGCGAGCCGGCAAGGCCGAACAGCGAGGACGAGAACGAGATGCCCATGCCGGCCAGCGGCGCGGCAAGCCCGGACTTCATATTCTCCAGGATCGATCCGGAATCCGGCCCGACATCGAGCGAGTTGATGACATGGGCAATCGAGGAGACGGTTTCCAGCAGACCCCAGAAGGTGCCGAGCAGGCCGAGGAAGATCAGCAGGCCGGTCATGTAGCGCAGCAGGTCGCGCGCCTCGTCGAGCCGGGTGCCGATCGATTCGAGGATGCCGCGCATGGTCATTTGCGAGATGGCCATGCGCCCGACGCGGTCGCCGAGCAGCGTCGCCATCGGCGCCAGCAGCACCGGCGCCTGGCGCACTTCGAGGCCGGGATCGGCGATACGGAAGCTGTTCACCCACTCAACTTCCGGCATCAGGCGCGAGACCTGGCGGAAGGCGAAGATGATGCCGATGAACAGGACGCCGAAGATGACGCCGTTCAGGCCCGGATTATTGAGGAAGGCCGCCCAGATCTGCCGGTACAGCACCGAGGCGAGTGCGCCGCACAACAGCACGAAGACGAGCATGCGGACCAGGAAGATCCGTGGCGAGGACAGCTTGATGAATGGATCCGCCGGATGCGCCATGCCGCTCGCCTGTTACCTCCGCTCCGCCGGGACACAACGCCCGGTTCACGGCGGCGACTATGCCACAGACGCTCGCAAATGGAACGGCTCGCGGCCGCTTTCCTTCAGGCGTTGCGGATCAGGGCGAGCAGATCGCGGCGGATGACCTCGTTGCCGGCGATGATGTCGCCCTTGGCGAGCATCTTGTCGCCGTCGCCGAGGTCGGAAACGTAGCCGCCCGCCTCGCGGACGATGACGATGCCGGCCGCCATGTCCCAGGCTTGCAGGTCGCGCTCCCAGAAGCCGTCGAAGCGACCGGCCGCTGTCCAGGCGAGGTCGAGCGCCGCCGAGCCGGTGCGGCGCAGGCCCGCGACCTTGGGCGCGATGGCGGCGAGTTCGGAGCGGAAGCCGGCGAGATCGCCGCGTCCCATGTGCGGCAAGCCGCAGCACAGCACGCTGTCGGCGAGATTGCGACGCGCCGCCACACGTATGCGTCGGTCGTTCATGAAGGCGCCGGCGCCCTTCTCGGCGATGAACAGCTCATCGGTGATGGGATTGAAGATCACCCCGGCCACCGGCACGCCGTCCCGCGCCAGCGCCAGCGAGATGGTGAAGAGCGGGATGCCGTGCAGGAAATTGGTGGTGCCGTCGAGCGGATCGACGATCCAGCGATGCGCCTCGTCGGTGCCGCCGACCTCGCCGCTCTCCTCCATCAGGAAACCGAAGGCGGGACGGGCCTTGGTGAGCTCTTCCTGAAGGATGCGCTCGGCCTTGCGGTCGGCATTCGAGACGAAATTGGCCGGCCCCTTGAGCGAAACCTGCAGGTTCTCCACCTCGCCGAAATCGCGGACGAGGGAGCGGCCGGCCTTGCGGACGGCCTGGACCATCACGGTCATGAGAGGCGAGCGGATCATGGCGGGTTCCGTGGCGCTGTGGGCGCCATGCGGCGCGCGGGCAAAGGGGTCGGACAAGGAATGTTGCCGTCCGTGTGCCTCCGAACGAAGCGCGGCGTCAAGGGCGGGCCGGGGGGAGCAGCCGCGCTCATTCGTCCGCGGCGCGTCCTTCCTGCCGATGAGGCCGAGGGCCGTGCACCCGCCGCGGCGGGATCCGGCCTTACGCTGCCCTCGGCATCAGGCCCAGCGCGCGGAACGGCTTGCCGGCCTTCAGGTGCGCCTCGATCTCCTCAAGCGTCAGGCCGGAAGTCTCCGGCACGTAGCGCGCGGTGAAGACCAGGCCGGCGACGCACACCAGCGCATAGATCGAGAACACGCCGGCCAGCCCGAGCGCCTGCAGCAGCACCGGGAAGGTGAGCACCACCAGGAAGTTGAAGGCCCAGTTGGTGAGCGAGGCAGCGCCCATGCCGAGGCCGCGCAGGCGCAGCGGGAAGATCTCCGACATCATCACCCAGGGCAGCGGGCCGAGCGCGATGGCGAAGGAGGCGATGTAGAGCACGAGGCCGATCAGCGACAGCCACTGCAGGTCCGGCGCGCCGGTGCCCGCCGCCACTGCGATCAGGCCGAGGCTCAGCGCCGCGCCGGCAAAGCCGATGAACATCAGCCGCCGCCGGCCGATGCGGTCGATCAGCGCCATGGCGACCAGCGTCATCACCACATTCACCGCGCCGATGCCGACGGTGGCGAGCAGCTGGTTGGCGGTGTCGCTGAAGCCGGCGCGGGCGAACACCGTCGGCGCGAAATAGATGACGGCATTGATGCCGGAGAGCTGCTGGAGCAGGAACAGCCCGGTGCCGACCAGCAAGGCCGGCCGGACGAGCGGACCGAACAATTCGCGCCAGCCTGCCGTGCTGGTCTCCGCCCGTGCGGCGAGCTCGATCGCCGCCAGTTCGCCAGTGACGCTCGGATCGCTCGCCCCCCGGCCCTGGACGTGGGCGATCACCTCGCCCGCCTCCTGCCGGCGCCCGCGCAGCACCAGCCAGCGCGGGGTGTCGGTGAGGAACGAGACGCCGGCGAACAGCAGGATGCCCGGTATCACCGCCGTGGCGAACATGATGCGCCAGGAATCGCCGACCCCGAAGTCGACGAGATAGGCGCCGAATATGCCGAGGGTGATGGCGAGCTGATAGATCGACACCAGCATGCCGCGCGTCGCCGCCGGCGCCATTTCGGAAATATAGAGCGGGGCGATCAGCGCCGCGACGCCAATGGCAAAGCCGAGCAGCAGGCGGCCCAGCGAGAGCACCAGGATGCTCGGCGCCAGCGCGCAGACCAGCGCGCCGATCACGAACAGCACCGCCGCGCCCATCAGCAGGCTGCGGCGGCCGAAGGGGGCGGCGAGCCAGCCGCCAACGGCCGCGCCTGCCAGCGCGCCGAGCGGCACGGTGGCGGTCATCAGCCCTTCTTGCAGCGGCGAGATGTCGAACTGGGCGTGGAGCGGTCCGAGCGCGCCGGCGATGATGCCTTCGTCATAGCCGAACAGCAGCCCGGCAATGGCCGCGACGCAGGCAATCACATAGATCATGGCGTTCCCCAGCCCGGATTCTGAGTCCCCCGGATACCGCGCAGTGAGACCGCGTCGCGCTGGATGTGCAACAGAAAACTCCTCGGTGGAGCGGTACCGAGCTGACGAACCGCCTTGGCCGAGCGTTCATGCAATCGCCAGGCGTGTCCCGAAGCCGATGAGCAAGGCCGCAAAGCCCCAGCGCTGCGCGAGCTTGGCCAGCCGATGACGTGCCAGCCAGTTGCCGAGCGTCGATCCGGTGAACGCATAGAGCACGTCGAAGGCGATACCGACGGTCACCAGGATCGCGCCCAGCAGCAGGAACTGCGCACCGACGCTGCCATGCTCCGGCCGTATGAACTGGGGCAGGAGCACCGAGCAGAACAACAGCGCCTTCGGATTGAGCAGATTGGTGAGCAGGCCGCGCATCACGGCGGAAGCATGGGAGCGCGGCCGGTCCGCTGGCCCGCCGGATTCATCCGGGAGCAGCGAGGGCGCACGCAGAATGCCGATGCCCAGCCATATGAGATAGGCGGCACCCGCGACACGGACGATGTCAAACGCGACAGGCGCGGTCCGCAGCAGCGCCGCGAGCCCCAGCCCGGCAAGCGCGACGTGCGCTGCGCGGGCAGCGGCAAGGCCGATCGCCGTCGCCAACGCCCGAGCGCGCCCCTGCGACGCCCCGGTTTGCAAGAGCAGGATCATGTCCGGGCCCGGAACCAGATAGGCCACGGCCAGCGCTCCGATGAAGATCCACAGTTCGCCCATGACACTCGAGCCTCGTTGGGTTGCGAGTGTCAGGCTAGTGCCAGGGAGCGAGGCATGTCCTTGCGAGTTGTGCCTCAGGATGGGCCATTCGTGATAGGATATGCCAATCTGGTTCGGCCAATGACGTGAATATGCCAAAACTGAAGCTCGACGCGATCGACCGGCGTATCCTTGCAGCCCTTCAGCGCGATGCCCGGCTGACCAATGTGCAATTGGCGGACGAAGTCGGCCTGTCGCCCTCGCCCTGCCTGCGCCGGGTCCGGATGCTGGAGGACGCCGGCGTGATTACCGGCTACCACGCCACGCTCGGGCGGAAGGAAGTCGGCCTCGGCCTCACGGTTTTCATTGGCGTCAAGGTCGAGCGGCACCATGACAAGGAGGCGACGGCCTTCCGGGAAGCCGTCGCGGGGCTCGCCGAGGTCGTGTCATGCCATCTGGTCTCGGGTGAAGCCGATTTCCTGTTGCAGGTCGTGGTTCCCGATCTCGCGGGGTATGAGCGGCTGCTGCTGGGAACGCTGCTCAAATTGCCCGGTGTCAGCGACATCCGAAGCAATTTCGCCATCCAGACCGTCAAGGCCCAGGCGCCGCTGCCGCTGAACCACCTGCCCGAAGGCTCGAAACAAAGCCCGGGGTGATCACTGGCGGCGGATCGCGCTTCAGCCCATGCCGACGGCGCCGGACGGGCTTGTGCCGAGGTCGCGGGCTATGCGCTCCAGCCGCTCCGCGGCGGTGATCACCGCGCCGGCCATGGCCTGCTCGCTCTGCTCCATGCGCTCAAGCGTCGCCGCGCGCGCGGCACGCTGGCTCTCCAGATCCTGCTCGAGCGTCCGGATCCGCCGTTTCGCCTCGGCGAGCTCGTCGGCAATGGTGATCGCCGCCATCACGCTGAGGCGCTGGTCGCCGATCTCGCCGAAGGCGCCGCGCAGCTGGTCGATGCGCGCATCGACATCCTGGGCGAGCCGGGTCAGGTGCTCTTCCTGCCCGTCGTCGCACGCCATGCGGTAGGCGCGTCCGGCAATGGTGACGGTGACGTGCGCCATGATGTCCGACCTTTATCGCTCTTGCGCGGCAAGCACCGCGCGGATCGTCTCCATCGCGCTGCCGAGCCGGCGGGAGACCTCGTGATTGGCGCCGGCGAGCTTCTCGGCACGCGCTTCGGCGCCGTCGAGCGCGGAGGCCAGGCGCGAGCGATCGGCACCGAGCGCATGAAGCTGCGCGGCGAGCGCGGCCTCCTGCCGCTCGACCTGCAAGCGACGCTCCACCGCGGACTCCAGCGCCTCGACCGCAGCGTAGAGACGCCGTGTCGCGGCCTCGATGGATGCCGTCTCGGCCATTGGCAGGGCTCCGTTCTCCCGATGGGCACGCGCTGAGTCGCGCAGCACCTTGTCACATTGAGCCCTGCCCAAGGAGAGCGTCAACCGGCACGGCGGCACCGCCATTTGGTGTCTATGCCGTGTCAAGACGTGATGTTATCACTCCCCGCCTGCCCCCTCGGAGAGATCAGCCCCATGTCGAACCGCGAGAAGCACGACCGCATGGCCAACGCCATCCGGGCCCTGTCGATGGATGCCGTCGAAAAGGCGAACTCCGGCCACCCCGGCCTGCCGATGGGCGCCGCCGACATCGCCACCGTGCTGTTCGGCAAGGTGCTGAAGTTCGATCCCACCGATCCGTCCTGGCCGGATCGCGACCGCTTCATCCTCTCCGCCGGCCACGGCTCGATGCTGCTCTATTCGCTGCTCTACCTCACCGGGTATGAGAGCATGACCATCGAGGACATCAAGCAGTTCCGCCAGCTCGGCTCCAAGACGCCCGGCCATCCGGAATACCACCACACCGTCGGCGTCGAGACCACCACCGGCCCGCTCGGCCAGGGCGTCGCCAATTCGATCGGCTTTGCGGTGGCCGAGCGCATGATGGCCGCGCAGTTCGGTTCCGACCTCGTCGACCACCACACTTATGTATTGGTCGGCGACGGCTGCCTGATGGAAGGCATCTCGGAAGAGGCCATCGAACTCGCCGGGCACCTCAAGCTCAGCAAGCTGGTGGTGCTGCACGACGACAACCACATCACCATTGACGGCTCGACCGCGCTCTCGGTGTCGACCGACCAGGTCGCCCGCTTCGAGGCCTCGAACTGGAACGCCACCCGCATCGACGGCCACGATCCCGACGCCATCCTCGCCGCCCTCGAGCGTGCCAAGACCAGCGACAAGCCGTCCTTCATCTCCTGCCGCACCACCATCGGCTTCGGCGCGCCGACCAAGGCCGGCACCAATGCGGCGCACGGCGCTCCGCTTGGCGCCGCCGAGATCGAAGGCGCCCGCAAGGCGCTCGGCTGGGAATATCCGCCCTTCGAGATCCCGTCCGACGTGCTGGACGCCTGGCGCCTTTCCGGCCTGCGCTCGCGCCAGGCCCACAAGGCGTGGAACCAGCGCCTGAGCGAGGCCGACATCGAGCGTCGCGCCGAGTTCGAGCGCCGCACCCGCGGCGACCTGCCCTCGAAGTTCGGCGAGACCATCTCCGCGGTGATCGCCAAGGCGCAGGCCGATGGCGGCGCGGTGGCCACCCGCAAATCCTCCGAGATCGTGCTGGAGGCCATCACCGCCGCGGTGCCGGAAATGGTCGGCGGCTCGGCCGACCTGACCCATTCCAACAACACCAAGACCAAGGCGACCGCCACCGCGGTGATGCCGCCGGACTACGCCGGCCGCTACATCAATTGGGGCATTCGCGAGCATGCGATGTGTGCCGGCATGAGCGGCATCGCGCTCCATGGCGGCCTGATCCCCTATGGCGGCACCTTCCTGGTGTTCTCCGACTATTGCCGTCCCTCGATCCGCCTCGCGGCGCTGATGGGCATCCGCGTCACCTACGTGTTCACCCATGATTCGATCGGCGTCGGCGAGGACGGCCCGACCCACGAGCCGGTCGAGCAGATCGCTGCGCTGCGCGCGATTCCCAACCTCCTGGTGTTCCGCCCGTGCGACACGGTGGAGACCGCGGAAGCCTGGAAGATCGCGATGGAGCACAAGACCGGCCCGACCCTGCTGGCGCTGACCCGCCAGAACCTGCCGCTGATGCGCCGCGAGGGCACCGAGCGCTGCCTCTCCGCCAAGGGCGCCTACGAGATCGTCGCCGCCTCCGGGCCGGCCAAGGTCTCGCTGTTCGCCTCAGGCTCCGAGGTCTCGCTGGCCGCCAAGGCCCGCGACATACTGGAGGCCGAGGGCATCCCGACCCGCGTCGTGTCGGTGCCCTGCTTCGAACTGTTCCTCGCCCAACCGGAAGAGACCCGCAAGCAGGTCATCGGCTCTGCCCCGGCCAAGGTCGCGGTGGAAGCCGCCATCCGCATGGGCTGGGACGAGATCGTCGGCTCTGACAGCGCCTTTGTCGGCATGACCGGCTACGGCGCCTCCGGCAAGGCGGAAGCGGTGTTCGCACATTTCGGCATTACCGCGGAAGCGGTGGCAACCGCCGCGCGCACTCGGTTGAAGAAGGCCGGTGCCTGACGCAGGACGCGAACAGTTATGCGCAGCGCGCAGGGCGAGCCCGCGAGCTGCGCAATTGTGCCGCGACCCCGAGTGAAGCGACTGGTGCCGCTGCGTTCATCAGGCTATGAGCCAAGGGCGCGGATGGTTCAGGGTATGGAACTCGCTCACTCGGGGATTTAACGCATGACGGTCAGGGTCGCCATCAACGGTTTCGGTCGCATCGGGCGCAACGTGTTGCGCGCCATCATCGAATCCGGTCGTACCGATATCGAGGTCGTTGCCATCAACGATCTCGGTCCGGTCGAGACCAACGCCCATCTGTTCCGCTATGACAGCGTCCATGGCCGCTTTGCCGGCGAGGTGAGAGTCGACGGCGACACCATCGATGTCGGCCGTGGCCCCATCAAGGTGACGGCGGTGCGCAATCCGGCCGAGCTGCCGCACGCCGCGCTCGGCGTCGACATCGCCATGGAATGCACCGGCATCTTCACCTCGAAGGAGAAGGCCTCGGCCCATCTCACCGCCGGCGCCAAGCGCGTCATCGTCTCGGCGCCCGCCGACGGCGCGGACCTCACCGTCGTCTATGGCGTGAACCACGACAAGCTGACGAAGGACCACCTCGTCATCTCCAACGCCTCCTGCACCACCAATTGCCTCGCGCCGGTGGCGAAGGTGCTGAACGACGCGGTCGGCATCGAGCGCGGCTTCATGACGACGATCCATTCCTACACCGGCGACCAGCCGACGCTGGACACCATGCACAAGGATCTCTACCGCGGCCGCGCCGCCGCGATGTCGATGATCCCGACCTCGACCGGCGCCGCCAAGGCGGTCGGCCTGGTGCTGCCGGAGCTGAACGGCAAGCTCGACGGCACCTCGATCCGCGTGCCGACGCCGAACGTCTCGGTGATCGACTTCAAGTTCGTCGCCAAGCGCGCGACCACCAAGGAAGAGATCAACGAGGCGGTGCAGCGCGCCGCGGCGCAGGAGCTGAAGGGCATCCTCGGCTACACCGCCGAACCGAACGTCTCGATCGACTTCAACCACGACTCCCATTCCTCAACCTTCGCGCTCGACCAGACCAAGGTGCTCGACGGCACGCTGGTGCGGGTGCTCAGCTGGTACGACAATGAATGGGGCTTCTCCAACCGCATGTCCGACACTGCGGTCGCGCTGGCGAAACTGATCTGAACGACGCCGTCGACCCTCTCGCCATGGGCGGGAGGGGTCGGATGAGGGGCTGGGGCGCCTCGGCGGAGCCCCCTCATCCCGCAACCCTCTCTGAGGGGAACGCCGGCCTGAACCGGTGGATAATGAGAAAAGCAGCCGCGTCAGCGGCCTCCTTCCCAGCGCGGCTCCTGCTCCGAGGCCATGCCCATGACCCACGCCAAGCCGAACGTCTCTACCTTCCGTACCCTCGACGATGCCGACGTCGCCAATAAGCGCGTGCTGGTCCGCGTCGATCTCAATGTCCCGGTCGAGGATGGCCGCGTCACCGACGACACTCGCATCCGGGCGGTGCTGTCGACGATCGGCGAGATCGCGGACAAAGGCGGCAAGGTGATCCTGCTCGCCCATTTCGGCCGCCCCAAGGGCGTCGATCCCAAGCTCTCGCTGGAGCCGATAGCCGGCGAAGTTGCCTCTCGCCTCGGCAGGCCGGTCGCCTTCTGTCCGGAGACCATCGGCGAGAAGGCCGAAGCCGCGGTCGCCGCGCTCAAGCCCGGCGAGGTACTGCTGCTGGAGAACACCCGCTTCGATCCGCGCGAGGAGAAGAACGATCCCGCCTTCGTCGCGGCGCTGGCGGAGCTCGGCGACCTCTATGTGAACGACGCCTTCGCCACCGCCCACCGTGCCCACGCCTCGACCGAGGGCATCGCCCATCATCTCCCGGCTTATGCTGGCCGCTGCATGCAGGAGGAGATCGAGGCGCTCGCCAAAGCGCTCGAGGCACCGGAGCGCCCGGTGATGGCGGTGGTCGGCGGCGCCAAGGTGTCGTCGAAGCTCGAATTGCTCGGCAATCTGGTGAAGAAGGTCGACCTGCTGGTCATTGGCGGTGGCATGGCCAACACCTTCCTGGCGGCTGACGGCACCGATGTCGGCAAGTCGCTGTGCGAGCATGACCTTGGCGCCACCGCCCGCTCCATCGTCGAGAAGGCGAAAGCCGCCGGCTGCGAGATCGTGCTGCCGGTAGATGCCGTGGTCGCCAAGGAGTTCAAGGCCCACGCCGACAACCGCGTGGTGCCGGTCGACGGCGTCGACAGCGACGAGATGATTCTCGATGCCGGCCCCACCTCGGTGGCCAATGTCGTCGAGAAGCTGAAGGGCGTGAAGACCGTGGTGTGGAACGGTCCGTTCGGCGCCTTCGAGCTCTCTCCCTTCGACATGGCGACGGTCGAGGTGGCGAAGGCGGCGGCCGAGCTTACCGATGCGGGCCGCGTGCTCTCCGTCGCCGGCGGTGGCGACACCGTGGCGGCGCTGAACCATGCCGGCGTCGCCGAACGCTTCACCTATGTCTCAACCGCGGGCGGCGCCTTTCTCGAATGGCTGGAAGGCAAGGCGCTGCCGGGGGTGGAGGCACTGCGCCGATAGCAACTCAAGTGACCGGTGCGGCGATGCGGCCGCTTCGTCATCAGGGGTGTGATAAAATATAATAGTATCGCACGCTGCGGAAGAACGGGCCGCAGCGTACGCTTCACGTCTCGATTGTGCGGGAGAGAGAGATGACGGCAAGCCTCGACGAAATCGCCTATAAACTGTGTGCGAATGGCAAGGGTCTGCTTGCCGCAGACGAGAGTTCTAGCACCATCAAGCGGCGTTTCGACGCGATCGGGGTCGAATCCACCTTCGACAACCGCCGCGACTACCGTGAAATGCTGTTCCGCTCCGACGAGGCGATGCGGGACTACATTTCCGGCGTGATCCTGTACGACGAGACCATCCGCCAGAACGCCAAGGACGGCACCCCGCTGGTGAAGCTGATCGAGGCCGCCGGTTCCATTCCCGGCATCAAGGTCGATCTCGGTGCCAGGCCGCAGCCGGGCGCTTCCGGCGAGACCATCACCGAGGGCCTCGACGGCCTCGGTGAGCGCTTCAAGGAGTATTACGAGCTCGGCGCCCGCTTCGCGAAGTGGCGTGCGGTGATCGATATCGGCACCCACATTCCGAGCTACACCTCGATCATCGCCAATGCGCAGGCGCTGGCCCGCTACGCGGCGCTGGCCCAGGCAGCCAACATCGTCCCGATCGTCGAGCCGGAAGTGCTGATGGACGGCGACCACGACATCGACCGTTGCTACGAGGTGACGGAGTGGGTGCTGAAGGAAGTGTTCCAGCAGCTCTTCTATGCCCGCATCCGGCTCGAAGGCATGGTGCTGAAGCCGAACATGGTGGTGCCCGGCAAGAAGTCGCCGAAGCAGGTCTCGGTGCAGGAAGTCGCCGAGAAGACCATTCGCTGCCTGAAGAATTGCGTGCCGTCGGCGGTGCCGGGCATCGCCTTCCTGTCCGGCGGCCAGTCGGACGAGGAGGCCACCGCCCATCTCGACGCCATGGTGCGCACCGGCGGCTATCCCTGGCCGATGACCTTCTCCTATGGCCGCGCCTTGCAGGCGGCACCGCAGAAGGCGTGGGCCGGCAAGCCGGAGAACGTCGCCGCCGGCCAGGCCGCCTTCACTCACCGCGCCCGGATGAACTACCTCGCCGCCCTTGGCCAGTGGAGCGCCGAGATCGAGCAGAAGAAGGCGGCCTGAGGCCGTCGCACCGAACTTCGGTGCGCTGAAACGACAACGCCGCCCGGGAGGGCGGCGTTTTTGTTTGCTCTCTCAAAGACTGTCATCCCGGAATGGCCGCAAGGCCATATCCGGGATTGCGTGCCGCAGGAGAGCCGTATGGTGAGCGATCCCGGCTCTCCGCCCTGCGGGCTGCGGCCGGGATGACACCTGGTTCAGCGCCGGAAGCCACCGCCGCCGAAACCGCCACCGTGGAAACCGCCGCCGCCGAAGCCACCACCGCCAAAACCGCGGTCGCCGCCGCCCCAGCCGCCGCCACCCCCGCGGTCGTCGCCACCCCAGCCGCGATCTCCGCCGCCGAAGTCGTCATAGCCGCCGCTGCGAGCGAAATTATCGACCCGCTGGTCGCCCATGTCCTGATATTGGCGCTGGTTGTCGAGCCGGCCGATCTGGTCGGCGTCGGTGTCCTTCTGCCAGCCGTCGATGGTCTGCTTCTGCCAGCCATTGTCGTTGCTGTACTGGTGGATGGTGCCGTCGTGGTCGGTGTAGACCTTGCCGTTGTTCCAGGCGACGGCATTGCCGGTCTTGGCATTGCCGGCGACACCCTTGCTGTCGACGCTGACCTTGCCGTTATTGTCGGAGATGCCGGTCTCCGAGGCATGGCCGGTGCCGGTGGTCGGGTTGTAGCCGGCGGACTGCCGGCCGGCATCGAAGTTGCCGCTATTCACATTACCTTCGATCCCGGCGCGCGAGCCGCCCCAGGCGCCGGTCGCCGGATTATAGTGCTGGCCCTCGCGGCCGGCGGCGTAATTGCCGGTCCACGGGTTGAAGGCGGCGGCGGAGCGGCCCTCGAAGGCAGTGCCGCGCCCGGTGGTGCCGTCCCAGTTGCGCGCCGACCATTCATTGCCGTTCCAGGCATTGTAGCCCCAGGCATGGTTGACGGTGGCGTAGCCGCCCCAGCGGCCATAGATGTTGGTCTGGTTCACATTGATGCTGGCCCACGGCCCGCCCCAGGGCCCATGGCCCCAATAGGGACCCCACCAGGGCGAATAGGCGCCCCAGGCGAAGCCGGCCGCGAAGCCGAAGGCAAAGCCCTCGGTCCAGGCGAAGGCGGCGTTATAGCCATAGGTCGCCGGGCAGCCGTACCAGTAGGTGCCGATATAGCCGACGCAATTATAGCCGGTGCCGTAGACCACGGTGCCGCCGGGCGCCAGCACCACGCCGAAATAGCCGGGCGTATAGCCGACCACCACCGCATCCGCGGTCGAGGCATAGATCCGCACATAAGTGACGTAGTGCAGCGGCGAGGAGGTCGGGATGGTGTAGATCGCCGCCGGCACGACGTCGGCGATGACCCACGGCCCGGCCGGCGTCTGCGAGACGAACCAGGCCCCCTGGAACACCGCATAATAGCGGTCCGGCGCCAGGCGGATTACCGGGATGCGGGTGTTCTCCGCATAGCTGAGGATCGTGCCCTGGATCGGCACGAACTTCGCCGTGCCGCCATCATATTGAAGATTGAGATCGGTATTGCGGGCGACGCTCGCGGTCTGCGGGATGGTGGCGGCGATGCGCGCCTCCTTCGCCTGCGGCGTGCCGGGCACCGAGACCAGCACGTTCGCCGCCGGGTCGGTGGCGGCGATCTTGGCGAAGTCGGAGGGCAGGCTGGCGCCGGGCACGAAGTCCCACGGCCCTTTCAGGTCGCGGCCCCTGAACCAGCGCCCGGAGATCAGCACGTAGTAATTATTGTTGCTCGGATCGAGGATCACGGCGTGGTCGGCATTGCTCATGCGCAGCAGCGAGGTGCCGTCGACCGGCACCATTTGCGGCTGGCCGCTGGTCACTACAACTTCGGTCGACGTGGTGGCGACCACGACCGCCGGCGGCTGTGCCGGCTTCTTGCCGTCGGCCGGCAGCATGCTCTCGGCCGCTTCCTCATAATTGGCAGTGCTGCCCGCGGCTTCGAGCGAGGGGCTCGGCGCGGCAGTGACCACCCAGCTGCCGTCGATGGCGGTCGCCTCGTACCAAGTGCCGGCGGCCTGCAAATGATAGACTCCGGAGGCGTCGAGCAGGATCAGCGGGCGGGTATTGATGACGCGCTGGAAGCCGGTCACGCCGTTCAGCGGCTGGAGCGCCGGCTTGCCGGAGATGAGCACCAGAAGCGTCGGGTTCGGGGTGAAGACGATCTTGGGCGGCGTGTTGTCGACCGGCTGGCTCAGCTGCTTCGACAGCGACTGCGAGGCGGCATAGCTGGTCATCAGATGATCGAGCGCGACCGTCATGCCCTGCGGCGGGATGCGGGACTGCAACGCGCTCATCAGCGTGGTGTCCTGCCCCGGCGCGGTCGGCACATCGACCTTCACCACGTCGATATTGGTGAGCTGCGCCAGCTTGGCCGCCTTGTCGACCGCAACGCGCGCGGTGAAATGGGCGATGCCATAGGTCGGGTTACCGGTCTTCGGCCCGACCGCGATGGCGGCGCGGCCAGTGAGCTGGTCGCCATTCCAGGTCTCGACCAGCGGCTGGTAGATCTGGAGCTGGCTGTCGCCGATATCGAAGCTGCGCGGCCAGGCGAGCGCGGCGGCGGCCTGCTGGCCGGGCGCGGAAGCTGCGGGCGCCTGCGCGGCGGCGGGCGGCGTGCCCTGCGCGAAGGCAGGAATCGAGAGCAGGGCAGGCGTGGAGAGCGCAGTCGTCAAGGCGAGCAGCGCGGCACGACGGACGGATGGCTTCAGCATGGTTCCCCCCAACGGCCGGCACGCAGCCGCGGCAGCGTGATTACCACCATCTTGCGAAGGCGGGAACCAATTGCGGTGCTGTAGCCGGCGCTAGCCTTAACAAGCTCGTCATTCCCCATCGGAGCCTGGAGCCAGTCCTGATCGCAAAACTCTTCCAACTTTTGCGGAACATGTTCTAGGAAGGACGCGCGCCGGCTCACCAACTGGCCGCGCTTTCGCCGCCATCATGCGGAACAGCTTGAGCATGGCCCGACCTGATACCGCACCGGCGCGCCCGCAACCGCGCCTCTATCTACTCACGCCGCCGCTCGACGGCACGGATCGTGACGCCGTCCTCGCCGCCATCCGCGCCGCGGGAAAGGTGGCCGACATTGCCGCCGTCCTGCTGCGCCCCGGCACGGCGGACGCCGCTGCGCTGGCGCCACTGGTGGCGAGCGCCCACGCCATCGGCGCCGCCTGCCTCATCGAGGGCGACGTCGCACTCGCCGATCGGCTCGGCACCGACGGCGCGCATCTCGACAGCACCAATGCGCTGAAGGCGGCGCTTCCCATGGTCCGCCCGCATGGCATTGCCGGCGTCGGCGGGCTGCGCACCAAGCACGACGCCATGACCGCCGGCGAGCTCGGCGCCGACTATGTGATGTTCGGCGAGCCCGATGCCGCCGGCCGCCGGCCGGCCTTCGATACCACGCTGGAGCGTACCGACTGGTGGGCGCAGCTGTTCGAACCGCCCTGCGTCGCCTTCGCCGCATCGCTGGACGAGGTCGAGGCACTCGCGGAAGCCGGCGCCGACTTCATCGCCATCGACCTCCTCGCCTTCACCGGGGAGGCGCTTACTGCCGTCTCCGCCCGCCTCGCCTGGGCGAGCTGATGCGACGCCGGCTCGCGCCCCTCTTCGCCTGCGCCGCGCTCAGTGTGGCGGCGACCGGTGGATACGCACAGACGCCGCCGACCAAGACGCCCGCCAAGCCCGGCGCCACGGCGCCCTCGAACGCTCCGGCAAATCCGCCCGCCGCCGCGCAAAATCCCGCGCCGACCGATCCCACCACCGATCTCGCTTACGGCGCCTATCAGCGTGGGCGGTTCGTCACCGCCCTCGACCTCGCCGCCAAGCGCGCCAAGGCGGACAATGATCCGGTGGCGATGGTGCTGATCGCCTCGCTCTACACCCAAGGCTATGGCGTGCGCGAGGATGCCGCCAAGGCCCGCCAATGGTACCAGGCCGCCGCGGCACGGGGGAGCGCCGACGCGCTGTTCTCGCTCGGCGTGATGAAGCTGAAAGGCCAGGGCGAGACCGCCGACCGTCCAGGAGCCGCGAAGCTGTTCCAGCAGGCCGCCGACAAGGGCAATGCCGCGGCGGCCTATAATCTCGCTTTGCTTTATCTGGAAGGCGAGGCGGTGCCGCGCGAGCCGGCCACTGCCGCCAAGCTGTTCCGCATCGCCGCCGACCAGGACCAGCCGGACGCGCTCTATGCGCTGGCCACGCTCTATCGCGACGGCAATGGCGTGGCGAAGGACATCAATGAGTGTGCCCGCCTCTTGCAGCGGGCCATGCTGCTCGACCATGTGGTGGCCACCGTCGAGTACGCCATCATGGTGTTCAACGGCAATGGCGTACCGAAGGACGAGGCTGCCGCCGCACTGCTGTTCCGCAAGGCCGCGCTCGCCGGCAACGCCATCGCGCAGAATCGGCTGGCCCGCATCCTCTCCGCCGGCCGCGGCATGCCGCAGGATAAGGTGGCGGCGGCGACCTGGCATCTGGCCGCCAGGGCGCAGGGCCTGAAGGACGACATGCTCGACAAGATGCTCACCGCGCTCACCCCGGCCGAGCGCGCCCAGGCGGAGGCGAAGCTGCGCATCTGGACCGGCCAGAGCGCCTCCTGACGTTTCGGAAATCCGGAGTAAACGCCCGATTTTTCAGGAAAATTTTACAAGCGGTGGCGCCGGCGCTGGGTTCTCCCATTCACCATGTCGGGGAGAAACCACGCGACGCTTTCCAACGCGCCATTCTTGGGACACTCTTCGGCGCCTTGCTCCCGCCGCGCCGCGCCGTTACTCATCGTGGCGCGGCGCGGCCCGGGAACGGCGTCAGACCGTTCCGGGCCAGCTTTCGAGGTGTTTGTTGGGCATCGTGCGTCGTCTCCTTGCCAGCCCGCTGGCCGTGTTAATGGCCGCCCTCAGGGAGGCGCGCCCGGCTACGCTCATGCTTGCGCTCGCTCTCGCGGCAGCGCTGCCGCCGCCGGCGGCGCACGCGGTGGAGGCGATCGCGATCCGGCTCGACGCGCTGGTGGTCGATCTCGCCCCGGCGATCGAACGCCACAACAGCGACAATGACCGCATCCAGATCTCGACCGCGCCCGGCGCCGACGGCATCGTGCGCCGCATCGAGGTGCGTGCCGTGGCGCCGAGCCCGAACGGCAGCCAATGGGCGGTGTTCGCGCTCGCCAACAACACCGACGAGCAGGTCGACCGGCTGATCGTCGCGCCGCACTATCGCATGGTCGGTTCCGGTGTGTTCTGGCCCGACCTCGGCAATCGGCGCGTCGTCAACATCACCGCCAGCCAGGGCTTCCGGCCGGAGCGCCAGAGCGCGCCCGATGCAGACGTCTTCCTCGTTACCCTCGATCCCGGCACTACGGTAACGCTGGTCGCCGAGATGACCGGCCCGGATCTGCCGCAGCTCTATCTGTGGGAGCCGGAGGCCTTCAAGGACAAGGTCAACAGCTTCACGCTCTATAATGGCATCGTCATCGGCATTGCCGGCCTCTTGGCGCTGTTCCTCACCATCCTGTTCGTGGTGAAGGGCTCGGTGATGTTCCCGGCCGCTGCCGCCCTGGCCTGGGCCGTGCTCGGCTATATCGGCCTCGATTTCGGCTTCTGGAGCAAGGTGTTCGGCATATCGCCGCTGGCCCAGCAATTCTGGCGGGCGGCCGGCGAGGCGATGCTGGCGGCGACGCTGGTGGTGTTCCTGTTCGCCTATCTCAATCTCAATCGCTGGCATGTGCGCTATGCCCATATCGCGGTCGGCTGGCTGGTGTTCCTCGCCGCCCTGATCGGCCTCGCTTTGCTCGATCCGTCGGCTGCGGCCGGCATCGCTCGGCTGTCGCTGCTCGCCGTCTCCTTCATGGGCTTCGGCATGGTGGTGTGGCTCGCCTTCCACCGCTATGACCGCGCCGTGCTCATCATCCCCACGCTGTTCCTGCTGGTGGTCTGGGTGATCACCGCCGGCATGGCGGTATCGGGCTATATTGGCAACGACCTCGTTGCCCCGGCGCTGCTCGGCGGCCTGGTGCTGATCGTGATGCTGATCGGCTTCACCGTGATGCAGCACGCGTTCGCCGGCCTCGGGGCCATTGCCGGCTCGACGCAGGAGCTGGAGCGCCGCGCGCTCGCCGTCGCCGGCTCAGGCAACATCGTCTGGGACTGGGACGTCGACACCGACCGCATCCATGTCAGCCCCGAGGTCGAGCAGCTTCTCGGTCTCAAGCGCGGCTCGCTGGAGACCGAAGCCGCCGGCTGGCTGGAAGTGATCCACCCCGGCGACCGCGACCGTTTCCGCGCCACCCTCGACGGCGTGCTGGACCAGCGCCGCGGCCGCATCGACCAGGATTTCCGGCTGCGTGCGCAGGACGGGCATTATTTCTGGTTCAACCTGCGCGCCCGTCCCGTGGTCGGCACCGACGGCGAGGTGGTGCGCTGCATCGGCACGCTGTCCGACGTGACCGAGAGCCGCACGGCGGAGGAGCGCATGCTCCACGACGCCGTGCACGATAACCTCACCGGCCTGCCGAACCGCGAGCTGTTCCTCGACCGGCTGTCCTCGGCGATCGGCTTCGCCCGTGCCGACGAGACGCTGAAGCCCACCGTGATGCTGGTCGATCTCGACCGCTTCAAGCAGGTGAACACCAGCCTCGGCATGGCGGCCGGCGATTCCATCCTGCTCACCGTTGCCCGGCGCCTGATGCGGCTGATGAAGCAGCACGACACGCTGGCCCGTCTCGGCGGCGACCATTTCGGCCTGATCCTGATGTCGGAGCGCGATGCCGAGCGCATCACCGCCTTCGCCGACACGCTGCGCCGGACCTTGCGCGCCCCCATCACCTTCGGCGACCGCGAGATCTTCATCACCGCCTCGATCGGCCTGGTGCTGGCCGACGGCAGCAAGCGCGATCCCGGCGAAGTACTGAAGGACGCCGAGCTCGCCATGTTCTTCGCCAAGCGCGTCGGCGGCGACCGCATCGAGGTGTTCCGCCCGGCGATGCGCAACCACAAGCTCGACCGGCTGACGCTGGAGAGCGACCTGCGCCAGGCCATCGAGCGCGACGAGATGACCGTGCTCTACCAGCCGGTGGTGCGCCTTGCCGACCGCAAGGTTGCCGGCTTCGAGGCCTTGGTGCGCTGGAACCACCCCAAGCTCGGCACGCTGGCGCCGGATGACTTCATCGGCATCGCCGAAGAGACCGGGCTCATCGTCGATATCGGCCTGTTCGTGCTCGACAGCGCGGCCCGCCAGCTCGGCGCCTGGCAGCGCAACATGCGCGGCGACCCGGTCTTCGTCTCGGTCAATGTCTCCTCGCGCCAATTGCTGCGGCACGACCTGATCCAGGACCTGAAAGCGGTCATGGCCCGCAACGTCGTCGCCAACGGCACGCTCAAGCTGGAACTGACCGAATCGCTGGTGATGGAGAATCCGGAATATGCCGCGCAGATGCTTCACCGCATGCGCGAGCTTGGCGCCGGCCTCTCGCTCGACGATTTCGGCACCGGCTATTCCTCGCTCGCCTATCTGCAGCGCTTCCCGTTCGACACCATCAAGATCGACCAGAGCTTCGTGAAGGGGCTGGGCCGCTCCGGCGCCAAGGCGCAGCGGCCGGTCATTCTCGGCTCCATCGTCAATATGGCGCACGATCTCGGCATGGACATCGTCGCCGAAGGTGCGGAGACCGAAGCCGCTGCCGAGGCGCTGGCCAAGCTCGGCTGCAAATATGCGCAGGGCTATCTGTTCGGCGAGCCGATGACCGCGGAGGACGCCCGCAAGGCGTTCCAGCCGGAGGTGCAGCCGACCTCGCTGCTGGAGCGCAGCCGCCTCGGCAGGGCGAAGCCGGCCCCCAGGGCTGCCAAACCCGGCGCAGGCGTCGCCACCGCCACCACCACCACCGCCACCGCCACCGAGGAAGCGGAGCAGCCCCAGCCCGCGCCGGCGCGGGTGCCGCCTGCTGCGGCTAAACCGGCCGCGCAGCGCCCCCGTCCCCCGCAGCGTCCGGTGGCCGAAGAGGAAGAGCCCGAAGCCGCGCCGGCGGAAGACGACGCCCCGCCGCCCAAGGCCGCCTCGCAGGGGTGAGTTGCACGGCTTGAGCATCCTTCGAGGCCCGGCTTTGCCGGGCGCCTCGGGATGACTCTGCTTTTTACAGAACCACGTCATCCTGAGATGCGAGCAAAGCGAGCCTCGAAGGATGCTCAAGCAATGCGCAGCTCAGGGCCTCACGCGTGCCCGGCCTCGCTCGACAGCATGCCCGGGTGGATGCCGATCTTGCGCAAGGCGAGTTCGTATTTCGCCGAAGTGTCGGCCTCGAAGATCAGCGAGCGGTCGGCCTGGCAATGCAGCCAGCCATTCTGCTGGATCTCGTTCTCCAGCTGCCCCGGCGCCCAGCCGGCATAGCCGAGCGCGAGGATCGCGTTCTCCGGTCCGCCGCCGGCCGCGATCGCTTTCAATATGTCGAGCGTCGCGGTCAGGCAGACGCCGGTATCGATCGGCAGCGTCGAATTCTCGATAAAAAAATCCGCGCTGTGCAGCACGAAGCCGCGGCCGGTTTCCACCGGTCCGCCGCGCAGCACCTTCACCGTGCCGGCTCGCGACGGCAGGCGGATCAGCTCGGCCTCCGGAATCACGTCGAGCTGCACCAGCAGATCCGGGAAATTGATGTTGGCGGCGGGCTGGTTGACGATGATGCCCATCGCCCCTTCCGAAGAGTGGGCGCACAGATAGATCACGGCCCGCGCGAAGCGTTCGTCGCGCATTCCGGGCATCGCCACCAGCATCTGCCCGTCCAGGAACTCGCCGCCGGGCGTGTCGTCAGTCGGGTGTCCGATCCTCATAGGGAAAGCGTAAACCCAAAGGGCGCTTTTTCAAGGAGGTGCGCTGCACAATGACTCAAATGTCGAAGGGTTCACAGCAAAGTGCAGGCGCTGTAGCTTCCCGCCGCGCAGCGGACAGGATATCGCCAACGCCATGGTCCTGAAGCTCGTTTCGACGATTCCATTGTCCCTCGCCGCGTTGCTGGCCGGCGTGGCGTCGCCGGCACACGCCGGCATGGAATCCGACTGGTCGGCGCCGTCCGGCACCGCGGTGCGCCTCCTCGCCGGCGCGAGCGACGGTACAACGCTCGCCGGCGGCATCGAGATCCGCCTCGCCCCCGGCTGGAAGACTTATTGGCGCTATCCCGGCGACAGCGGCATCCCGCCGCGCTTCGACTGGTCGGGCTCGGAGAATGTCGGCAGCGTCGCGTTGTCCTGGCCCGCCCCGCAGCGCTTCGGCGATGGCGACGGCAATTTCTCCATCGGCTACAAGCACGACGTCATCCTGCCGGTGCGCATCGCGCCGAAGGACGCCGCGCAGCCGGTGAAGCTGCGGCTCGATCTGGAATTCGCGGTCTGCGAGAAGATCTGCCAGCCGGCACATGCCGCACTCGCGCTCGATGTGCCGGCAGCCGGCGCGGCCCCCTCCCCCGATACACTGATCGCGGCCGAGGCCGCACTGCCGCGCCGCGCCGCGCTGGGCGCCAGCGGGGCAGTCGGCATCGACACGGTAAAGCTCGAGAGCAAGGCAGTGCGTATCGAGGCCCGCGTCGCCAGCGCCGAGAAGGGCGTAGACCTGTTCGTCGAGGGGCCCACTGATGGTTGGGCCCTGCCCTTGCCGACGCTCAAGCACGTCAAGGATGGCCGCGCCGAATTCCTGATGCCGGTCGACGGCGTGCCCAAGGGCGCCAGCATCGCCGGTGTGCCGTTGCGCTTTACCCTGATCGACGGCAACCGCGCCGTCGAGGTCGAGGCCCCGCTTTCCGCGCCGTGATACGGCTTCCCGCGCGGCGGGAAATGACTATGCTGCCGTCCGACCAAGGTGGGGTGCTCAGGCGGAGCGCCCTCGCCTGCGGGTCGCTCCGCACTCGATAAAATTCCGCGCACGAAAGGACATCCCATGACGATCAAGGTCGGCGACATGCTGCCGAGCGCCACCTTCCGCGTCGCCACTGCCGACGGGCCGGTGCCGAAGTCCAGCGAAGAGGTCTTCAAGAACAAGAAGGTGGTGCTGTTCGCGGTGCCGGGCGCCTTCACCCCGACCTGCCACAAGAATCATCTGCCGAGCTTCGTCGCCCGTGCCGACGAGATTCTGGCGCGCGGCGTCGACACCATCGCCGTCACCGCGGTGAACGATCCCTTCGTGCTCGCGGCCTGGGAATCGGCGTCCAACACCGGCGGCAAGATCGTGTTCCTGTCTGACGGCAATGGCGAGTTCGCCAAGGCGATCGGCATGGATTTCGACGCCTCGGCCGCCGGCCTCGGCCTGCGCTCGAAGCGCTACTCGATGCTGGTCGAGGACGGCGAGGTCATGGTGCTGAACGTCGAGGACGTGCCGAGCAAGGCCGACAAGACCAATGCCGACGTGCTGCTGACGCAGATCTGAGCCGCGACGCTTCGGCTCCCTCTCCAAACGACGTCATGCCCGGGCTTGTCCCGGGCATTCACGTCTTTGGACCAAGGCACAACGATGGATGGCCGGACAAGCCCGACCATGACGAGCGGCGAGACGCCTACCCGCCCACGGTCGAGGGCACTCCCTCACGCGATGATATCCGGGAAAATCTGGTCCTCGACGAAGCCGATGCGATCCTTGAGCTGCAGCTTGCGCTTCTTGAAGCGCGCAAGCTGCAACTGATCGCAGCCCGGCATGGCCTGCAGGGCCTCGATTGCGTTGTCGAGATCGCGGTGCTCCTGGCGCAGGCGCTCGAGGAGAGCCTTCAGCTCGCGTTCCTCATCCGCCGTCATGTTCACGAACGCCCGACCTGCCTTCCGACTCGCCGCTCGCACACGGCCAAGCGGGAGTATCACCCCCCTGCCCCGCCGCCGCAATATGCCGGTGAGCCGCATGGCAACGACATCTCCCGGATGCTGCATTGCAGCGACTCGTTTCGTCGACAGCGGGTGCGAGCCGTGACAGACTAATGACGTTCACTTCGAGACAGGGAGAGATTGTCCATGTCCATGCAGGCGCATGTCGCGGAGCTGGAACGGCGCCACCAGGCGCTCGATAGGGAGCTCCGCGAAGAACTGAACCATCCCGCCTCCGATGACGCCAAGATCACCGATCTCAAGCGTCGCAAGCTTCAGCTCAAGGACCAGATCAACCGATTGCGTAGCGGCGAAGACGTGACGCTACACTGATTTGCGAGAAACGGGGCGTATTTCCCCGCGTTTCGGCCGCACGGCCGACGACGAGAACCGCCGGCCCGCGTGCCGGCGGTTTTTCGTTCCGACGACGTCGCCACAGACGATGCCGGGCGGATAGATCGAGAAGACAAATATGTCGAAGAACCGCGCCAAGACGAGCACCGACGCCACGCCGAGCCGCTACCCCGCTACCTATATGCGGGCGGAGGCCGACCCGGAAAGTTTCTGGCGCGAGGCGGCCCGGGCCATCGACTGGATCGCCGAGCCACGCGACATTTTCGAGCCCACCCGCGGCGTCTATGGCCGCTGGTTCGTCGGCGGCCTGTGCAATGTCTGCTACAACGCCGTGGACCGCCATGTCAGCGCCGGCCGCGGCACCCAGGCGGCGATCCTCTATGACAGCCCGGTCACCGGGGTGAAACGCACCATCACCTATTCCGAGCTGCTGTCGGAGGTGCGCACCATCGGCGCCATGCTGCGCGACCTCGGCGTCGAGAAGGGCGACCGCGTCGTCATCTATATGCCGATGGTGCCGGAAGCGATGTTCGCCATGCTGGCCTGCGCCCGCATCGGCGCGGTGCATTCCGTGGTGTTCGGCGGCTTCGCCGCCATGGAACTGGCGAGCCGCATCGACGACGCCAAGCCGAAGGTGGTGCTCTCCGCCTCCTGCGGTGTCGAGCCGACCCGGCTCGTGCCCTACAAGCCGCTGCTCGACCAGGCGCTCGCGCTATCGTCGCACAAGCCGGAAGCCTGCATCATCCTGCAGCGCCCCGAATTGGAAGCCGAGCTTCAGCCCGGCCGCGACCGCGACTGGGCGAAGCTGCGCGATCGCGCGGCGGCGGGCGGGCGCGGCGTCGATTGCGCCCCGGTCGGCGCCACCGATCCGCTCTATATCCTCTACACCTCCGGAACCACCGGCAAACCCAAGGGCGTGGTGCGCGACACCGCCGGCTACATGGTGGCACTGCGCTGGTCGATGGAGGCGCTCTATGGCGTGAGGCCGGGCGAGGTTTATTGGTCGGCCTCGGATATCGGCTGGGTGGTCGGGCACTCCTACATCGTTTACGCCCCGCTGCTCGCCGGCTGCACCACCGTGCTCTATGAGGGCAAGCCGGTGGGCACGCCGGATGCCGGCGCGTTCTGGCGCGTCGTCGCGGAATACGGCGTGGTGGCGCTGTTCACCGCCCCGACCGCGCTGCGCGCCATCAAGAAGGAAGACCCGGAAGGGCGGCTGATGCGTGACCACGACATCTCCACCTTGCGCACCCTGTTCCTCGCCGGCGAGCGCGCCGATCCCGACACGGTGCGCTGGGCGCAGACGAAGCTGGGCGTGCCGGTGGTGGATCATTGGTGGCAGACCGAGACCGGCTGGGCCATTGCCGGCAATCCGGTCGGCCTCGGCCGGCTGCCGGTGCCGGCAGGCTCGACCGGCGTGCCGATGCCGGGCTACCGCGTCGATATACTGGACGAAGCGGGCCACCCGGTGGAGGCGAACCGCATGGGCGCGGTGGCGATCAAGCTGCCGATGCCGCCCGGCTGCCTGCCCACGCTGTGGGAGCAGAAGGAACGCTTCGTCGAGACCTACCTCACCGAGTTCCCCGGCTACTACAAGACGGCGGATGCCGGTTTCCGCGACCCCGACGGCAACCTGTTCATCATGGGTCGCACCGACGACATCATAAATGTCGCCGGCCACCGGCTTTCCACCGGCGGCATGGAAGAGGTGCTGGCCTCGCACCCCGACGTCGCGGAATGCGCGGTGATCGGCGTGCATAACGAGATCAAGGGCGAGGTGCCTTGCGGCTTCGTGGTGCTGAAAGCCGGCGTCGCACGGGCGCCCGACGAGATCGAGCGCGAGATCGTGGCGATGGTGCGCGAGCGCATCGGCCCGGTGGCGGCATTCCGCCTCGCCATCACCGTGGCGAGGCTGCCGAAGACCCGTTCGGGCAAGATATTGCGCGGCACGATGAAGAAGATCGCCGATGGCGAGACCTGGGCGATGCCGGCGACGATCGACGATCCCGGCACGCTGGGCGAGATCGCCGACGCTTTGAAGACCCGCGGCTTCGCCCTGCAGATGCCTGCAGCTTAGCTCGGCGTCTTCTTCTGCTTCAGCATCCTTCGAGGCCCGGCTTTGCCGGGCACCTCAGGATGAGGTCGATTAGAAAGACAACCTCATCCTGAGATGCGAGCGCAGCGAGCCTCGAAGGACGCTGAGGCAGAGCGCGCCAGAATCAAAATGGCCGGGACAAGCCCGGCCATGACGAATGGAACAGCAGACTACAAAGAGGATCACTCCTCCTCGCCGCCCTCGCTCTTCTTCGAGCCGCCGAGCTTGGCGAACACGGTCTCGAGGTCGAGCGGCTCGTCCTTCTTGCGCGACGGCGGCGAATAGGGTTCCTCCGGCTCGGCATGCGCCGTCGTGACGTCGGCCGGGAGCAGCGTCGCACCCTGCTCGCCCACGGGCTGCGCCGGACGGTCCTTGGAGGAGCGCTGCACCTCGATGTCGAGGTCGATCTGCGAGCACAGGCCGAGCGTCACCGGATCCATCGGCGTCAGGTTCTGCGCATTCCAGTGGGTGCGCTCCTTGATCGATTCGATGGTGGTCTTGGTGGTGCCGACGAGGCGCATGATCTGGCTGTCCTTCAGCTCCGCATGGTTGCGCAGCAGCCAGAGAATGGCGTTCGGCCGGTCCTGGCGCTTCGACACCGGAGTGTAGCGCGGCCCGCGGCGGCGCTTCGGCTCCGGCAGGCGGACCTTGGATTCCAGCAGCTTCAGCCGGTGGTTCGGGTTCTTCTCGGCGCGGTCGATCTCGTCGCGGGAGAGCTGGCCGGTGGTGATCGGATCGCTGCCCTTGATGCCCTGCGCGACTTCGCCGTCCGCAATGCCCTTCACCTCCAGCGGGTGGAGATTACAAAAAGCCGCGATCTGCTCGAAGCTGAGCGCTGTGTTTTCCACCAGCCAAACGGCGGTGGCCTTCGGCATCAGGGGTGCGTTCGCCATGGCGCGCGTCTCCTTAAGAAATCACTCTTGTTGCTTCGGTTTGCGCAAAGACTCTCGTGCTCCGCCCGACCCTTCTGGGGGCGGAGCCTCGGACCGTCTCGCGATGACCGGGATGGAACGAATATAAGCGTGCATGCGCGCTCGTGCAATTGGCATGCGCGCCGCGCGCTTGACAGCGCCTGCCGCGCCACCCATGACGTTGGCCGAACCGCCCACGGACACTGCGATGCACGCTTCCGAAAAGCCATCCCTGCGCGTCCTGCTGTGCGCGCCGCGCGGCTTCTGTGCCGGCGTGGTGCGCGCCATCGACGCCGTGGAGCAGGCGCTCGCGCTTTACGGTGCGCCGGTCTATGTGCGCCACGAGATCGTCCACAACAAATATGTCGTCGAAGGCCTGAAGGCGAAGGGCGCCATCTTCGTCAAGGAACTGCACGAGGTCCCGGACGGCACCACGGCGCCGGTGATCTTCTCCGCGCACGGCGTGGCCAAATCGGTGCCGGAAGAAGCGGCGGCGCGCAATTTCCTCGCCATCGACGCCACCTGCCCATTGGTGACCAAGGTGCATCGCGAGGCCAGCGTGCACTACAAGCGCGGCCGCGAGGTGGTGCTGATCGGCCATGCCGGCCACCCGGAAGTGATCGGCACCATGGGCCAGTTGCCGGCCGGTGCGGTGAAGCTGGTGCAGACGCCGGCAGATGCGCGCGCCTTCACTCCCCGCGACCCGGAGAACTTCGCCTATACGACGCAGACCACCCTCTCCATCGACGATACCGCCGAGATCGTCGCCATATTGCAGGAGCGCTTCCCGTCCATGGCGGGACCGCACAAGGAGGACATCTGCTACGCCACCACCAACCGCCAGGAGGCGGTGAAACGGGTGGCGCCGCAGGTCGACGCCTTGATCGTGGTCGGCGCCCCGTACTCCTCCAATTCCCAGCGCCTGCGCGAAGTGGCGCTCCGCGAGGGCTGCCGCGTCTCCGCACTGGTGCAGCGGGCGAACGAGATCGACTGGTCGGTGTTCGGCACCATCTCCTCGCTCGCCGTGACCGCGGGCGCCTCGGCGCCGGAAGTCCTCGTCGAAGAGGTGCTCGACGCCTTTGCCGAGCGCTTTGCGCTCCAGATCGAGACCGTGCACACCGCGCACGAGGATGTGTTCTTCCCCCTGCCCCGCCAGCTCCGCCCGGATGCGGCGGAGTGATTCCGCGGCGGAATAGCTGAAAGACCATTATGGCCGTCTATACCGACGTCTCCCCGGAAGAGCTGGAAGCCTTCCTCGCGACCTATGACATCGGCCGGCTGCGCGCCTTCAAGGGCATTGCGGAAGGCGTCGAGAACTCGAACTTTCTCCTCCAGACCGAAGCCGGCAGCTTCATCCTGACGCTCTATGAGAAGCGGGTGAACCCGGCCGACCTGCCCTTCTTCATCGGCCTGATGGAGCATCTGGCGAGCCGCGGCATCGATTGCCCGCAGCCGGTGAAGAACCGCAAGGGCGAGGCGCTCGGCACGCTGGCCGGCCGGCCCTGCGCCATCGCCACCTTCCTGATCGGCACCTCGGTGCGCCGCCCCAAGGTGGCGCACTGCGCCGCGCTTGGCGAGACACTGGCCGGGCTGCACAAGGCCGGCGCCGGCTTTGCCATCCGCCGCACCAATGCGCTCTCCGTGCAGGGCTGGCGGCCGCTGTTCGAGGCCGCCGGCGCACGCACCGATACGGTGGCGACCGGCCTTCAGGCGCTGATCGCCGACGAACTCGGGACGCTGGAGGCCAATTGGCCGACCGGCCTGCCGGCCGGCGTCATCCATGCCGACCTGTTCCCGGACAATGTGTTCTTCATCGACGACAAGCTGTCCGGCCTGATCGACTTCTATTTCGCCTGCAACGACCTCTTGGCCTATGACATTGCCATCTGCCTCAATGCCTGGTGCTTCGAGCCGGACGGCGCCTACAACGCCACCAAGGGCCGCGCGCTGCTCGCCGCCTATGGCGCGGTGCGCCCGCTGGAGCCGGCCGAGGTCGAGGCACTGCCGCTGCTGGCCCGCGGCGCCGCGCTGCGCTTCCTGCTGACCCGCCTCGTCGACTGGCTGAACGTGCCGCCCGGCGCGCTGGTGCGCCCGCACGATCCGCTGGAATATCTGCGCAAGCTGCGCTTCCACCGCGGCGCGCAGAGTGCCCGCGACTACGGGATCGCAGCGTGAGCACCGGCACGGCGCGCATCTTCTCCGACGACACCACCAAGGGCACCGTCGCGATCTGGACCGACGGCGCCTGCTCCGGCAATCCGGGCCCCGGCGGCTGGGGCGCCATATTGCGCTATGCCGGCACCGAGAAGGAGCTGTCCGGCGGCGACGCCCCCACCACCAATAACCGCATGGAGCTGATGGCGGCGATCTCCGCGCTGGAAGCGCTGAAGCGGCCCTGCACGGTCGATCTGCACACCGACAGCGAATATCTGCGCAACGGCGTCACCAAATGGCTAGCGGGCTGGAAGCGCAATGGCTGGCGCACCGCCGACAAGAAGCCGGTGAAGAACATCGACCTGTGGGAGCGCCTCGATGCCGCGCTCGGCCGCCACGAGATTCGCTGGCACTGGGTGAAGGGTCATGCGGGCGACGAGATGAACGAGCGCGCCGACGAACTCGCCCGCGCCGGCATGGCGCCGTTCAAGCGCGCGCGGGGCGAGGCTGGGGGCTAAAGTCACCACGTTATCCTGAGGCGCTCGGGCAAAGCCCGAGCCTTGAAGGATGCCCACTCTCGATGGCCGTCTTCTGCTTGAGCATCCTTCGAGGCTCGCTAGTGGCTCGCACCTCAGGATGACGTCGCTTTTGCGGGTAATTGACCGCATCTGATTGACAAAACCCCTGCCCCTCCGCTATCAGCCGGGCCTCGAATTAAAGCTGGCGGATCGGGGCGCGGCCATGGAGGCGCCGTCTCATGCGCAGGCGCAATCGATCCGAAGGTAGTGTCATGAAGATCCGCAACTCGCTCAAGACCCTGCTCGGCCGTCACCGCGACAACCGTCTGGTGCGCCGCAAGGGCCGCGTCTACATCATCAACAAGACCCAGAAGCGCTTCAAGGCGCGTCAGGGCTGAGCCTTCCACGCGCCCGTTGCCGCGCTTCACGATTGCGCGGCCGCACTGCAGCATGGATTGACGAGGGCGCCATTGCTCCTAAACTCGGGAGCATGCGCGCCCTTTTTGCTGTCCTCATCCTGACGCTGGCGCCGGCTGGCGCTTTTGCCCAGACCGACGCTCCCAGGCCCATGCCGCCCGTGCTGCGGTCGGATCCCGGCATGAAGCCCGGCGCCGACAAGGCCGATCCGGGCAAACCCGCCGACGGCAAATCGGCCGACAACAGATCGCTTCCCAAGCCGGCCGAGGTTGATCACGTCAAGCGGCTCGATGCCCTGTTCGAGGCGCTGAAAGTGGCGCCGACCAAGGAATCGGCCAAGGCGATCGCCGATCGCATCGATGTCGCGCTGATCCCTTCGAACAGCGACACCGCCGACTTGCTCATGTCCCGCGCCGCGCTCGCCACCGAGGCCAAGGATTTCGACCTCGCCATCCAGTTGCTGGACGGGGTGCTCGCCGTGGTGCCGGACCATCTCGAAGCCTGGAACAAGCGCGCCACGGTCTTCTATCTCAAGGAAGACTTCTCCGATTCGCTGGCCGACCTGCGCCAGGTGGTGGCGCGCGAGCCGCGCCACTACGGCGCCTGGGCCGGCATCGCGCTGATCTGCAAGGATGTTGGCGACGAGAAGCATGCGCTCGAGGCCGCCCGCCGCGCGCTCGCCATCTATCCGCAGCTCGAGCAGATGAAGGACATGGAGAAGGAGCTGGCCATCAAGGTCGAAGGCCGGCCGATCTGACCTCTCCCCCAAGCAAAGTGTCATCCCGGCCAAGGCGAAGCCGCAGAGCCGGGATCGTAGGACGATGAAAACCGTTTTCGCGATCCCGGATATTGCCTGCAGCAATTCCGGGATGACGACCAAATCTCAAACCCGCTCGTAATCGGCGAAGCTGAAGGCGAACTCGTCCTTTTCGCCCTGGATCGGCCCTTCGCGGCCGACTTCCCGCCACGCCGCGCGGTCGAACGCCGGGAACGACACGTCGCCTTCCGGCCTGCCATGCACCTCGGTCAGCCTCAGCCGGTCCGCCAGCGGCAGCGCCTGCGCATAGATGTCCGCGCCGCCGATCACCGCCGCCTCGTCCACGCCGAGCCTTGAAGCCTCCGCCTCGGCCAGCAGAAGCGCTTCATCGAGCGAGCCGGCCAGCAGCACGCCCTCCGGCACCGGATAGGTGCCGTCGCGGGTGATGACGATGCTGGTGCGTCCCGGCAGCGGGCGGCCGATGGAGGCGAACGTGCGCCGGCCCATCAGGATCGGCTTGCCCCAGGTGATGGCCCGGAAGCGCTTGAGATCGCCGGAGATCCGCCAGGGCAGTTCGTCGCCACGGCCGATGACGCCGTTCTCGGCGACGGCAGCGACAAGGGCGAGCCGCACGCTCACGCCGGCCGTCCGAGCAAGGCGAGTGCCGTATCCGCCGCCGCAAGCCCGCTGAGATGGGCGCCGTGCGCGGTGGAATAGGCATGGGTCGAGACCGCCTCGCCGGCGAACAGCACCTTGTCGTCGAGGCTCTGCGACAGCCGCGCCCGCATATGCGCAAGGCCCGGCAGCGCACAGCTATAGGCGCCGCCGATCAGCGGGTCAGTGACCCATGCCGTGGTCGCGGTGCCGGCAATGTGGGCGCGCAGGTCCGAACCAAAGGCATCGACCAGCGCACTGAGCCCGAAATCGACCATCGCCGCCGGGCCCGCCGCGACCAGTTCGGCGGCGTTCTCGCCAGCGAGTTGCCCGATCGCCATCGGATGGCCGAACGGATGAAGCGTGAAATTGATCGGCGCCCGCGTGGGATGGCGAAGATCGATGGTGTCGCAATAGTCGGTCGATGCCGGACCGAAGACGTCGCGATCGAAATGGAAGGCGACCTTTTCGGCAGCACCCAGCGGCAGCGCGGCGAAAGCTTCCGCGAGATCGACAGGCAATGCCGGCGCGAAGTCGATATGGCCGTTGGCGACGACGCTGGTGGGCACCGCAAGAATGGCGACGCGCGCCCGTACCGTGCCGTGCGGCGTGTCCGCGGCGATACCGGCGCCAGACCAGTCGAGCCGCGTCACCGGGCAATCCAGCGTCACCGCAAGGTCCGGCGCCGCCGCGTTGGCCACCGCTGCCACCAGCGCCCCATAGCCCTTCTCTACCGGATAATTCTCGCCGGTGTCGGTATAGGCGGCGAAATCCAGCGTGGAGAGCCGCTCGGCGTCCGCCGCCGACATCAAGGAGAGCCAGTGCCGGGTCAGCCGCAGCCAGGGCGTGGAACGGTCCATCACTTCGCTGGCGGCGACGTCGCGGCCCTCGTCGCCGGCCCGCTTCACCGCCTCGAACACCCCGCCGATGGCGGCCCAGACCGCGTTGCGCTCATCCACGGTGGCCCAGCGGTCGCCGAGATGGGTGTCTCGGGCCTGCCGGCTGCCGCGCTGGAGATAGATGAAGCCGAGTTCGTCGGCGAGCTTGCGCAGCGGATTGACCGAGGCCGAGTGCAGCCAGTGGCACCCGCGATCCCACGCGACGCCGAAAGCGGCAGTGTCGGTGAAAGCGCGCCCGCCGATGCGGCCCGCCGCCTCCAGAACCGCGACCTTCCTGCCGGCGCGATACAGCCGCGCCCCGGCGGCAAGGCCGGCGGCCCCGGCGCCGATCACCACGGCATCGAACATGTCGCTCACGGGAGGCTATTTCTTGCGGAACGCGTCAAGGCGCACGACCTGGGCGCCGCCGGGCGTCGCCTCGTCCTTCGCGGGAGCGTCCTTGGAGGTAGCGTCCTTGCCGGAGTCCTTCACGGCAGCATCCTTTGCGGCCGGCTCTTTCACCGGCGCTTCCTTGCCGGCCGCCTTCGCCGCCGGTTCGGGAGCCTTCCGCTCCGCCGGCTTGGCTTCGGTTGGCTTGGCCTCGGTTGCCTTTACAGCAACCGGCTTGCTGGCGACCGGCTTCAGCGCCGTGGCGGGTTCAGTGGGCCGCACAGGGCGGGCGGTGGAACTCGTCGCCGGCACCGACGTGGTGCGTGCGCGCCCCACCCGCTCGGGTGCGGCGGGCGGCGCTGCCTCTTCGCCGCCTTCCTCATCCTCGTCGCCGGGAGGCGGCTCGAATTGCAGCCCGAACTTCACCGACGGGTCGTAGAAGCTGGTCAGTGCCTCGAATGGAATGTGCAGGCGTTCCGGCACATTGCCGAAGGACAGCCCTACCTCGACGAACTTGTCGGTGACGACCAGATCCCAGAACTGGTGCTGGAGCACAATCGTCATCGTCGTGGGATGGCGCTCCTTCAGCCGCGCGGACAGCCGCACGCCCGGCGCCTGGGTGTTGAAGCCAATGAAGAAATGATGCTCGCCGGGCAAGCCATCCCGTGCGGCATCGGTCAGCACGCGGCGAACGACGTCGCGCAGCGCGTCCTGCACCAGAAGATCATAGCGGATCAGATCGACACTCATGCCGCCAATGAACCCGATTCCGGCGCCGACCGAAAGCCGCCTCTGCATGCGGCGAGTAAAATGAGTGGAGGCTTCTGTTGCCAGGTGCCTCCGAACCCCGCCTCACGGTGCTACCCGCTAGGACTTATTTTCCGTAGATCAAACCGCTCACGCGGCCTGAGCAACCGGAGCATAGTTGTCGTTGGCAACTATATGTTTGGTCCGATGACGGCGGTACCATGCCGAGCGAAAGAACACCCTTTACGCCCTCGTCGATCCTGTTTCGCCCCCGCCGCAGCCCACCCCGCGGGATGGGTTCTGGTGGAGGCGCCGGGTACTGCCCCCGGGTCCGAAGGGTTTATTCCGATGACCGTTTATCGCCATAGCCGACTTGCGCCGGCCCTTCGAATATAGGGGGAGCACGCCTCCGAGGGAAGGCCCTCGCCGCCCCGCGCGCAGCGACCGCCCCGCTTGCGCCGCGAAAATACCCACGCCATGCCCTCACTGGCGTGGAACACGTGCCGCAATGGAACATTCTTCTCGCACCTGGGGGCGCAGACAGGGAAGGAGAAGAAACATGTGGATTTCCAGGGCGACCATCGGCGGCCTCGCCGCCGCGGCTGGTTTCGGTGCGCTGGCGCTGACGCCCGCACAGGCCACCGATCTCTATTACGGTTCCGGGCCGGCCCCGGTCTATGAACCGGCCCCGGTCTATGTCGAGCCGGCGCCGGTCTATGAGGCGTATCCCCAAGGTTACGTGGTGGCACCGGCTCCGCGGGTCATCGTCCGTCCGGCGCCGCGGCATGTGATCGTGCGCGAGGTCGAACCCTATCGCCGCGACATCTATGTGCGCGACGTCCCGCTGCCGCCCGCCCCGGTCGGCGGCTATTATGAGGGCGGCTATGATAACGGCTACCCGGACGACGCTTATGGCGACGACTGCCGGCCGGTGACCCGCGAGACCCCTTCGGGCCGCGTCATAGCGGTGGGCAACACCTGCGACTGACGCCTGCAACCGTGCATGACCAGGGGCGGGCTCTAGATGTGTCCGCCCCTTGCGCCTACCATATGTGGCGAAACGGCACGGATGAATCGGCAGCGCTCCTATGCGGCAATATCACGAGCTTCTGGAACGCGTCCTGCGCGAGGGCACGCGCAAGGCGGACCGCACCGGCACCGGCACGCTCTCGGTGTTCGGCCACCAGATGCGCTTCGACCTCAGCGAGGGTTTCCCGCTGCTGACCACCAAGAAGCTGCACACCCGCTCCATCGTGCATGAATTGCTGTGGTTCCTCGCCGGCGACACCAACATCGCCTATCTCAAGGCGAACGGTGTCTCGATCTGGGACGAATGGGCGGACGAGAAGGGGAATCTCGGCCCGGTCTATGGCCATCAATGGCGCTCCTGGCCGACGCCGGAAGGCGGAGTGATCGACCAGATCGCCGGGGTCGTCACCGACATCCGCCGCAATCCGGATTCGCGCCGGCTGATCGTCACCGCCTGGAACCCGGCCGACGTGCCGAGGATGGCGCTGCCGCCCTGCCATCTGCTGTTCCAGTTCTATGTCGCCGACGGCAGGCTGTCCTGCCAGCTCTATCAACGCTCGGCCGATGTCTTCCTCGGCGTGCCGTTCAACATCGCCAGCTATGCGTTGCTGACCCACATGGTGGCGCAGGTCACCGGCCTGCAGCCGGGCGACTTCGTCCACACGCTCGGCGATACGCATCTCTATGTGAACCATCTGGAGCAGGCCCATCTCCAGCTCTCGCGCAGCCCGCGCCCGCTGCCGCAGCTCAAGCTGAACCCTGATGTGACCGACCTCTTCGCCTTCCGCTTCGAGGACATCGCGATCGAGGGCTACGATCCGGCACCGGCCATCAAGGCGCCGGTGGCGGTTTAACACGTTCATGTCCCTCGCCATCCGCCCTGCCCGCCCCGGCGAAGCCGCGCTGGTGTTCGCGTTCGTCCGCGAGCTCGCCGATTACGAGCAGTTGCTGCACGAGGTCGACGCGACCGTCGCGGACATCGACCGGGCGCTGTTCGGCGAGACCCCGCGCGCCTTCTGCGACATTGCGGAATGGGATGGCCAGCCGGCCGGCATCGCGCTGTGGTTCTATAATTTCTCGACCTTCCGCGGTCGGCACGGGCTCTTCCTGGAAGACCTGTTCGTGCGTCCGGCCTGGCGCGGCCGTGGCATTGCCACGGCATTGATGAAGCATCTGGCCAGGCGTTGCGTGGATGAAGACCTCGCCCGCTTCGAATGGTCGGTGCTCGACTGGAACGAGCCGGCGATCAAGTTCTATCGCTCGATCGGCGCGGTGCCGCTGGATGATTGGACCATCCAGCGCGTCAGCGGCGATGCGCTGCGCAAGCTGGCAACCTCGTAGCCCGCCCCCAAAAGAAAAAACCGCCGGCGCGAAGCCGGCGGTTTGCAGTTGCGAGCGGGGTGCTCGGGGGTCCGAAAAGAAGGGGTAGGTCAGAAACGGTCATCGACGTGGTCAGCGCCGAATTCATGAGTGCACACTAGCGGTCGCCGACTGAACCAAATCTGAGGCCGTCGTTCATCCGCCGTTTATCTTCAGAGGCGTTCCTCGCCCTGATCGTCGCCGTCGCCGCCGCGCGGGCGGTGGTGCCAGTCGCGGCCGGGACCGTCACGACCCGGGCCGTCATGGCGGAAATCGCGAAAGCGCTGCGGGCCGTGGTCGCGCCAGCCGCCGTGCTGCGGGCCGCCCCATTCGGCGAAGCGGGGGAATTGCGCGTGGCGCAGCAGTATGTTGAAGCGGTGCTTCTGCGCGTCGTCGAGGCTGGCATAAAGCGGGTCGGCGGCGTCGACCAGCTTCTTCAGCCCGTCGCCGGTCTGTACCAGCGCGTCGGCGCGGTTGCGCATGTTGCCGAGCATGTCGGGGCGCTCGCCGCGCTCACGTTCGCGGAACGCCTCGATGCGGGCGGCGCGGCGATCGATCCGCTGCTGGGCGAGATCGTGCAGCGCCTGCTCGACCGCCGGCCAGAGCTTCGCCTGGTCGGCGTTCATGCGCAGGCCGGCTTTCAGCGCGGCGATGCGGGCATCGGAGAAGGCGGCGGCATTCTCGGCGATCTCAGCGGCGCTGGGGCGCTCGCGCTGCGGATCGCCGGTGCGCGGCGCGGTGGCGGCGATGCCGAAGGTGGCGCTGGCCAGCAGCGCGGCGGCAGTGGCGGCAATGATGGTCTGCTTCATCGGTCTCTCTCCTGAAGAAAGCATGACCGATGGTGCGGCGATTACGTGCGAGTCTCAAATGAAACTTCGGTAATGATGAAGTTCATCTTTGTGCCGTAAAGATGAAGCGTTTCTGAATATGTTCTTTGGCGCCCGGCTTCAGCATCCTTCGAGGCCGGCCGCTGGCCGGCACCTCAGGATGAGGATGTTCCTTGAAAAGTGACCTCATCCAGAGGTGCGAGCGCAGCGAGCCTCGAAGGCTGCCCGCATAGAGCGCATCGACCGCGCCTCACTCCGGCGCGATCATCTTCTCCGGGCGCACCACGGCGTCGAACTCCTCGTTCGTCACATAGCCGCCGCCGACCGCTTCCTCGCGCAGCGTGGTGCCGTTCTTGTGCGCGGTCTTGGCGATCTTCGCCGCGTTGTCGTAGCCGATCTTCGGCGCCAGGGCGGTGACCAGCATCAGCGAGCGCTCCAGCGCCGCCTTGATGTTGTCCTCGCGCGGCACGATGCCGACGACGCAATTCTCGGTGAAGCTCACCGCCGCATCCGCCAGCAAGCGCACCGACTGCTGGAAATTATAGGCCATCACCGGATTGTAGACGTTCAGCTCGAAATGGCCCTGGCTGTTGGCGAAGGTGAGCGCGGCATTGTTGCCGAACACCTGCACGCAGACCTGGGTCAGCGCCTCGCACTGCGTCGGGTTCACCTTGCCCGGCATGATGGAGGAGCCCGGCTCGTTCTCCGGCAGCGACAACTCGCCGAGGCCCGAGCGGGGGCCGGAGCCGAGCAGGCGGATGTCGTTGGCGATCTTGAACAGCGAGGTCGCCACCGTGTTGATGGCGCCGTGCGCGAACACCATGGCGTCATGCGCGGCGAGCGCCTCGAACTTGTTGGGCGCCGAGGTGAAGGGCAGTTGGGTGATGGCGGCGATGCGTTCCGCCACCATCTCGGCGAAGCCCACCGGCGCATTGAGGCCGGTGCCGACTGCGGTACCGCCCTGGGCCAGTTCCATCAGCGCCGGCAGCGTCTGCTCGATACGCATGATGCCGTTCTCGACTTGCTGGGTATAGCCGGAGAATTCCTGCCCCAGCGTCAGCGGGGTCGCGTCCTGGGTATGGGTGCGGCCGATCTTGATGATGTGCGCCCAGGCATGCGCCTTGTCGTTCAGCGCATTGCGCAGTTCCTGAAGCGCGGGAATCAGCCGGAGCACGACCTCCTCGGCCGCGGCGATGTGCATCGCCGTCGGATAGGTGTCGTTCGACGACTGGCTCATATTCACGTGATCATTGGGGTGGACCGGCTTCTTCGAGCCCTTCTCACCGCCGAGCATCTCGATGGCGCGGTTCGAGATCACCTCATTGGCATTCATGTTGGACTGGGTGCCGGACCCGGTCTGCCACACCGCCAGCGGGAAATGCGCATCGAGCTTGCCCTCGATCACTTCCTGCGCGGCGCGGATGATCACCTCCGCAATGGCGGGATCGAGCCGGCCGAGGTCGCGATTCACTTCCGCCGCGGCGCGCTTCACGATGCCGAGCGCGCGCACCACCGGCAGCGGCTGCTTCTCCCAGCCGATCTTGAAATTGCCCAGCGAGCGCTGCGCCTGCGCGCCCCAATATTTGTCGTTTTCTACCTCAATCGGGCCGAACGTGTCGGTCTCAATACGGGTGGTGCTCATGGAGATTCTCGCAATGCGTCCGTCGGCGGGGCGCTGGTGGGAAAGGCGCCGCTCGTTTAGCACGCGTGCCGTGACTGCGGAACGGTGTCCCACGAGGAATGGCGCTGCCCGCCGTGCTCGACGGATGCCTGGCAGCTGGTTGTTCACATAAGCGTGACAGCGTGACGGCTTTTCCTACAGCCAAGCTGGAATAATTCAAAACACAAAATAAACGCATCGAAAATGCAAATATCAATGAGGCAATTCCGCGGAATAGCTCGTGATTCTCACTTTGGACAGCAAAAATGGGTCCTGTATTCTGAGACGGAAAAAGATCTATAATGCGGTAAGTCCATGCCACGGCTTACCGCATGCTGGGCTCTCACTTGCTGTGCCGAACTAGGAACGTATCGACATGGCTGAGATCATTAATCTGCGCCGAGTCCGCAGGCGCAAGGAGCGCGACGCCAAGGAACAAACTGCTGCGGAGCAGCGTTTGAAGTTTGGGCGCACGAAGGTCGAGCGCAGGGCGGACGTTGCTCGCGAGGAAGTCCGCGAGCGTGCGTTGGACGGACATAAGCGCGTACGAGAGGACGAGAAATGAAGAGTCCCGTGGTGAAGCGGTCGATTGTGATTGCCGGGCACAAGACCAGTGTCAGCCTCGAAGACCAGTTCTGGGATGCGCTCAAGGAAATCGCGTCGAGCCGCCGCAGTACATTGTCGGAGATTGTCGCCTCGATCGATTCGCGGCGTAACCAGGGCAATCTGTCTTCCGCCATCCGGCTTTACGTCCTCGCCTATTTCCGTAATCCGCCCGGTGCGCGGGAAGCTGGCGAGCATGGCGAGAAGGGCATGTCGGCGCGCTCTCCGGTGGTGTGATTCGATCTACCGTTGCGTAAGCGGCCCGTCTTCCCATATGACCTCCCGCGTCGGCGGCGTTCGTCGCGGTGCGGGGTCACGTTGTGTCCCGGTGCCTCGTCACCTATAACCGCCGTCGTCGTGCCTCCCGGCGACGGGAGGACGTTCGTCTTTTTGCACGAGAGTCGTCCTTGAGGTTCTGCGCTCCCGCGCAACCCGGGTAGTCTCGGGTGCGCAATCTGGGAGTTGACCGCGCAATGTCGTGGAAGAACCAAAGCGGCGGGCCATGGGGTGGTGGCGGGCCGCGCGGTCCCTGGGGCAGCGGGCCGCAATCGTCAGGTCCCAATCCCCCGGATCTCGAAGACCTCATCCGTCGCGGCCAGGACCGGCTGCGCACCATCATGCCGGGCGGCTTCGGCAGCACCAAGGGCATCATCGTCGTCGTCGCGCTGGTCGCGGTGGCCTGGCTGCTGTCGGGCTTCTACCGCGTGCAGCCGGATGAACAGGGCGTGGTGCTGCGTTTCGGCAAGTTCGTGGCCACCTCCAATCCCGGCCTCAACTACCATCTGCCCTACCCGATCGAGACCGTGCTGACCCCCAAGGTCACGCGCAACAACCAGATCGACATCGGCACTCGCTCGGGTGACGACCCGCGCCGCGGCACCGCCATGCGCGACGTGCCGCAGGAGAGCCTGATGCTCACCGGCGACGAGAACATCGTCGACGTCGATTTCGCGGTGTTCTGGGTGGTGAAGCCGGCGGCCCCGGGCTCGACCGAGGACATCGGCGCGGCCAACTACCTGTTCAACGTCCAGAACCCCGAGGGCACCATCAAGGCGGTGGCCGAGAGCGCGATGCGCGAGGTGGTGGGCCGCACCAACATCCAGCCCATCCTGACCGGTGCCCGCCAGACCATCGAGCAGGACGTGCAGGAACTGATGCAGCGGACGCTCGATTCTTATAAATCCGGCATCCTGATCACCCAGGTGCAGATGCAGAAGGTCGATCCGCCCTCGCAAGTGATCGACGCCTTCCGTGACGTGCAGGCCGCCCGCGCCGACGCCGAGCGCCTGCAGAACGAAGCGCAGGCCTATGCCAACCGCGTCGTCCCGGAGGCACGCGGCGAGGCTTCGCGCATCACCCAGGGTGCGCAGGGCTACAAGGAACGCGCCATCATCGAGGCGCAAGGCCAGTCCGCGCGCTTCCTCAGCGTGCTCGGCGAATATGAGAAGGCGCCCGACGTCGTGCGCCAGCGCATCTATCTCGAAACCATGGAACGCGTGTTCGGCGGCATGGACAAGATCATCATCGATCCCTCCACCGATCGCGGCTCGGGTGTCGTGCCTTACCTGCCGCTCGGCGCGCTCACCGGCCGGCCGCAGACCACCCCGGCGCAGCCGGGCCAGACCACGCAGGGGACCACGCGATGAGAAGCGTTTTCGGCATGGGCGCCGCGATCGTCGCGGCCGTCATCCTCATCGCCCTCTATTCGGCGCTGTTCAGCGTCTACCAGACCCAGCAGGCGCTGGTGCTGCGCTTCGGCGAGCCGGTGCGCATCATCGACCAGCCCGGCCTCAACGCCAAGATTCCGCTGATCGACAGCGTGATCTTCCTCGACAAGCGCATCCTCGACCTCGAGAACCCCTCGCAGGAAGTGATCGCGTCCGACCAGAAGCGCCTCGTGGTGGATGCCTTCGCGCGCTACCGCATCACCGATCCGCTGCGCTTCTACCAGGCGGTCGGCACCATCGAGGGTGCCAATTCGCGCCTTGCCATCGTACTGAATTCGGCGCTGCGCCGCGTGCTCGGCGAGAGCACCTTCATCCAGGTGGTGCGGGACCAGCGCGAGGAGCTGATGAACCGCATCCGCGACCAGGTGAATCGCGAGGCGGCAGGCTTCGGCATCTCCGTCATCGACGTGCGTATTCGCCGCGCCGACCTGCCGGAGGCCAACAGCCAGGCGGTGTTCCAGCGCATGCAGACCGAGCGCCAGCGCGAGGCTGCGGAGATCCGCGCCCAGGGCGCCCAGGCCTCGCAGGGCATCCGCGCCAATGCCGACCGGCAGTCCACCATCATCGTCGCCGAGGCCACCTCCACCGGCGACAAGCTGCGCGGCGAGGGCGAAGCCGAGAAGAACCGCATTTTTGCCGAGGCCTATGGCAAGGATAAGGGCTTCTTCGACTTCTATCGCTCCATGCAGGCCTACGAGGCCGGCCTCAAGGGCGACGACACCCGCATGCTGCTGTCGCCGGATTCCAGCTTCTTCCGCTTCTTCCGCGATCCGGCTGGCGCTGCCAAACCGGCGCCCGCGCCGGCGGCGGGGGCTCCTGTGACAACGCCTGCCAACTGACGCCGGGGCGCGATGTCGGACCTCGTCGTCGCGCTCGGCCTGGTGCTCGTCATCGAGGGGCTGGCGCTTGCCGCCATGCCCGGCGCCATGCGCCGGGCCATGGAGGCGATCGAGCGCCTGCCCGACGTGCCGCTTCGCCTCGCCGGCCTCGGCGGGGCGCTGCTCGGCCTGCTCATCGTCTGGCTCATCAGGGGCTAGGGAACATTCCGCGCGCCCGCGTCCGGCGCGCATGACGATTGCCGCGGCGGCTCATAACTCGCACGCTTTTGGCTTGCATCGCCCAACTTCCCGGTCCAGCGTTCCGTCGAGTGAGCAGCGCCGGACTGGATGAGCGGCGCGAAGGAGGCACCATGACCCAAACCGCCAAGCACCGCCCCACTGACACGCGGCGCCGGCTCCACAATCTGGTGTCGTGCCTTCTCGTCGTCGGCACCGTCGTGCTGCCGCCCGTCGTCAGCCACGCCGCTGCGACCAAAGGTCCGGACACCGTCGCCGACACCGCCGCTTTGGTGATGGATTCGGTGGTCAATATCTCCACCTCGCAGACGGTGGCGCCCTCGCGCAGCGTGCCGACCCCGCAACTGCCGCCCGGCTCGCCGTTCGAGGAGTTCTTCGAGGAATTCTTCAAGCGCCGCCAGCAGCAGGGCGATGATGGCGACGACACGCCGCGCCGCGTCTCCTCGCTCGGCTCCGGCTTCGTCATCGATGCCGGCGGCTTGATCGTCACCAACAACCACGTCATCGCCGACGCCGACGAGATCTACGCCAATTTCAATGACGGCTCGAAGCTGAAAGCCGAGCTGGTCGGCCGCGACACCAAGATCGACATCGCGCTCCTGAAGGTCACGCCGCTGCCCGACAAGCCGCTGAAGGCGGTGAAGTTCGGCGATTCCGACGGGCTGCGCGTCGGCGACTGGGTGATGGCGATCGGCAACCCGTTCGGCCTCGGCGGCACGCTCACCGTCGGCGTCATCTCGGCGCGCAACCGCGACATCAATAGCGGGCCCTACGACAATTTCCTGCAGACCGACGCCGCCATCAATCGCGGCAATTCCGGCGGCCCGCTGTTCAACATGGAAGGCGACGTGATCGGCATCAACACCGCCATCATTTCGCCCTCGGGCGGCTCGATCGGCATCGGCTTCGCCGTGCCGTCCAACACTGCGTCCGCCGTCGTCGCTCAGCTGCGCCAATATGGCGAGATGCGGCGCGGCTGGATCGGCGTGCGTATCCAGTCGGTCACCGACGAGATCGCCGAGAGCCTGTCGCTCGGCAAGCCGCGCGGGGCCCTGGTCGGCGGCCTCACCGATGACGGCCCGGCCGCCAAGGGTGGCATCAAGCCCGGCGACGTCATCATCAAGTTCGACGGCAAGGATGTGCGGGACATGCGCTCGCTGCCGATCATCGTCGCCGACACGCCGGTCGACAAGGATGTCGAGGTGGTGGTGGTCCGCAAGGGCAAGGAAGAGACGTTGCGGCTGAAGGTCGGCCGGCTCGAGGAGAGCGACAAGGCCGAGCAGGCCGCGCTCACCAAGAAGGAGCCCGCGGACACCACGCCGAAGGCGCCGACGACCCGCCTGCTCGGCCTCGATCTGTCCGAGATCACCACGGAACTGCGCGGCAAGTTCAAGCTGAAGGACGACGTCAAGGGCGTCGTCGTCACCTCGGTCGATGGTACCTCGCAGGCTGCGACCAAGGGGCTGAAGCCCGGCATGGTCATCGTCGAGGTCAATCAGGAAGCCGTGGCCAAGCCCGCCGACATCCAGAAGCGCATCGACGCCTTGAAGAAGGAAGGCCGCCGCTCGGCGCTGCTGATGGTCTCGGATGCCGACGGCCAGGTGCAGTTCACCGCGATCCCGATCGAGTGAGGGCCTGACCTACCTTTACCCGCCAGTGTCATCCCGGAACAACTGGGTGGGTGGGATTACTGCGGCGCCTTCGACGGCGGCAGCGGGGCCTGGCTCGGCATTTTCTGCCCCTGTTCGGTCAACTGCACCGTCCAGCTCTTCTGCTCGTGGGTGTCCACCTCGAAGAAGCCGGTTCGGTCGAAGCCGCGGGCGAGGCAATCCTCGATGCCGCGAATGGTGAACTCCTTCTCGCGGGTGCACATATAGGCCTTGCCGGCCCATTCCCCGCCGAGGTCGTAATCCACCGCATAGACATAATAGTAGCGGGCGACGAGGTCGCCGCGCAGCAGCGTCTCGCAGCTGTTCGCGGCGACGTTCCACCAGCCTTCGGTGGACCAGGCATCGCCGTCCTTGTAGCCGACGGCGATGCCGACCCGGCTGGTGGTGCGGTTGCACAGCCGGAAGTCCGCGGCAGCCGGCGTCGGCGCCAGAATCGCCAACACCGGAACCGCGGCCAATGCCGCCAGCCCGAGCCGCAGGCCGCGCGCGCGCAGGCGTCGCGCGACGTCAGCCGTCCACGAATACGGCACGGAAATCATTGACATTGGTGCAGGTGGGGCCGGGCGTCAGCAGGTCGCCGATCCTCTCGAAGAAACTCGTCGAGTCGTTATTGGCGAGGAAGCTGGCGGGATCGAGGCCGAGTGCGCGCGCGCGTGCCAGCGTATCCGGCACCACGAAGGCGCCGGCCGGGTCGCTGGCATCGCCGCCGCCGCCATCGGTGCCGTCGGTATCACCCGCCACCGCGTAGATGCCGGGCGCGCCGGCCAGCGCCTCGGCGAGCGCCAGCGCATATTCCTGGTTCGGCCCGCCGCGGCCCTGGCCGCGCATGGTGACGGTGAGCTCGCCACCGGAGAGCAGCACCACGCGCTTGCCGGCGCCCTTCAGCTCGAGGGCTTTCACCGCCTGCGCCGCCGCCACCTCGCGGGCCTCGCCCTCGAGATTGTCGCCGATCAGGATCGGCTCGATGCCGGCGTCGCGAGCCATCTTCTCGGCGGCGACGAAGGAATCCGCCGGGCGGGCGATGAGGTGGTATTCGGAATTGGCGAAGGCGGGATCGCCGGGCTTCGGCGATTCATTGGCGCCGTCGCGCAAGGCGACCGCGATGGAGCTCGCCGGCTCAATGCGGAAGCGGGTCAGCACGTCGCGCGCTTCCGCCAGCGTCGTCGGATCCGGCACGGTGGGGCCGGAGCCGATCACCGCGGGATCGTCACCCGGCACGTCGGAAATCGCCAGCGTCACCACCCGTGCGGGCTGGGCGAGCGCGGCGAGCCGGCCGCCCTTGATGCGCGACAGGTGCTTTCGCACCGTGTTGATCTCGGTGATGTTGGCGCCGGAGCGCAGCAGCGCCCGCGTCAGCGCCCGCTTGTCGTCGAGTTCGACGCCGAGCGCCGGCGCGATCCAGTTCGCCGAGGCGCCGCCCGAGAGCAGCACCAGCACGAGGTCGTCCGCCTGCGCACCCGCCGCGAGGTCGATCGCCTTCTGCGCGGCGGCGAGGCCGGCGGCGTCCGGCACCGGATGGCCGGCTTCCACCATCTCCAGCCGCCGCGTCGGGCGGCCATAGCCGTGCCGGGCGACGCCGATGCCGGCGAGCCGAGCGGGATCGAAGCCGAGGTCATCGAGATAATGCGCTTCCGCGACTTCCAGCATCGAGCCCGCCGCCTTGCCGGCCGCGAGCAGGATCAGCCGCCCATTGGCCGGCGGCGGCGGCAAGGCCGGCGGCAGGCAAGTGGAGGGATGTGCCGCCGCCACCGCGGCCGAGAACAGGGCTTCCAGGAACACGCGCGGCGAATTATCGGTCATCGTCACCCCACTGCCCGGTTTGTTCGGGCGCCCCTCATCTTGCGTGCGGTCATCCGCATGGCCAGTGCCGCACGACGCGAAACGGGCGTATTCCTATGGCACCCGAAGCCGCACGTCACTAGCCTCCTGTCACATATCGCCCTTCCCGGCCATGATGCTTCGCCGCACCGAGGATGACACCGCCGTGGACGACGCCTTGGATTTGGCCGATGCACCGACGCCGGCACACAGTGCTGGCGATGTCTTCCACCCGGTGGAAGACATTCCCGGCGCGGCCGATACCGGCATCCTGCTGCTGTGCGACCACGCCTCCAATGCGCTGCCGCCGGAATATGGCTCGCTCGGCCTGCCGGCCTCGGAGCTGGCGCGCCATATCGGCTACGACATCGGCGCCGCCGGCGTCACCCGGGCGCTGGCGAAGCGGCTCGGCTGTCCGGCGGTGCTGTCGCACTTCTCGCGCCTGCTGATCGATCCGAACCGCGGCGAGGACGACCCGACGCTGGTGATGCGGCTCTCCGACGGCGCCATCGTGCCCGGCAACCGCCATGTCGACACCGCCGAGGTGGACCGCCGCATCGCCCGCTTCCACCGCCCCTATCACCGCGCCATCGAGCACGAGATCGATGCCGCGCTGGCCAGCGGGACCATCCCGGCATTGTTCTCGGTGCACAGCTTCACCCCGGTGTGGCGCGGCATGCCCAGGCCCTGGCATGTCGGGCTGTTGTGGGACCTCGATGAGCGCTTCACGCGGCCGCTGATCGAAGCCCTGGAGGCCCCCGGCGACCTCATCGTCGGCGACAACGAGCCCTATGACGGCGCGCTGCGCAATGATTGCCTCTATCGCCATGGCACCGCCCGCGGCCTGCCGCACGTGCTGATCGAGATCCGCCAGGACCTGATCGCCGACGACGCGGGACAGCTCGCCTGGGCAGAGCGCCTCGCCGACCTCTTGCCCGCCGTCCTGGCACGCCCCGAACTGCACGAGCAGACGTTCTACGGCTCGCGCACCGGCCTCGTCGTGCCTATCTCAGCCTGAGTTTCGCCGCAGGAGGCCTGCCATGCCCGACTTTGACGATCAGTCCCGCCTGGAGCTGGAGGCCGCGGTGTTCCGCCGGCTGGTGGCCCATCTGCGCGAGCGCGCCGACGTGCAGAACATCGACCTGATGAACCTCGCCGGCTTCTGCCGCAATTGCCTCTCCAACTGGTATCTCGACGCGGCCAAGGAGCGTGGCCTGCCGCTTTCCAGGGATGACAGCCGGGAGATCGTCTACGGCATGCCCTATGAGGACTGGAAGGCGCTGAACCAGGCCGAGGCCAGCCCGGAGCAGAAAGCGGCCTTCGCCCGCTCGTCCGCCGAGCCGCATTAACGGTGCACAGCGCCGCCCCCGTGCTTGACGCGCGGGTGAAATCCGGGCCCTGATTTCGGCCCTTTTTCACGCCCGAAAGGGCGTCGCCTAGCCGGAGACCGCATGTCCGATCTGCCCAATGACCAGCCCTTGTCCGATGCCGCCGCCGGCTTCGCCAAGGACCAGCTCAAGTCCTTCATCGAGCGCATCGAGCGCCTGGAGGAAGAGAAGAAGACCATCGCCGACGATATCAAGGACGTCTTCGCCGAGGCCAAGGGCAACGGCTTCGACACCAAGGCGCTGCGCGAGATCTTGAGGATCCGCAAGCAGGACGCCGACCAGCGCGCCGAGCACGAGGCCATCGTCGACCTCTATCTGCAAGCGCTCGGGATGGTCGACTGAGCGCGGCCTCGTTCTCCACCCTTCGGCGTCATCCCGGCCGAAGCGAAGCGTAGAGCCGGGATCGCGTGACGATAGAGAACGTCACGCGATCCCGGATATGGCCTGGCGGCCATTCCGGGATGACGACATCTCTTGAAAATCAACGCGGCGGCGGCAGGTTGTCCGTGGTGCCGGTGCCGGCCATGGAAAGCTTCTTGGCGCGCTTCGGCAGCACCGGAGCGCTCTCGACCGGCGTGCTGTGGACGGGCGTACTGCGGACATGCGCCGCGCTCGCCACCACCGGGATCGCCACCACCGCGGCACCTTCGAAGCGCGTGGTGACGAGGCCGCTCGAAGCATCGCGGCTGAAGCGGGCATCCACCACCTGGCGCGGCGGCGCGACGAACGCGCCGAAGCGGCGCAGTTCCGGGGTACGCAGCGTGGTCTCGGAAGCAACCGTCGGGCTGCTGAACAGCCGGCGAATCTCTGCCTGCGTCGCCGCCGAATGCGGCTGCGGCTGCGGTGCGCTGGTTCCGCGCATGCCGGCGGGCAGCGCCGCAGGCTCATTGGAACGGCCGGGCGCCGGGCGGGCGACGACGAATTCGCCGGCCGAGGCATAGGACAGCGTCGGACCGCCGGTGGCGGAATCCGAACCGTGGACGATCAGCGCCGGGAAGCCGCCGGCCTGGGATTGCACAGCAGGCGCGGCGCGGGCGACAGGCGCCTGCGCGGCGGGAACCTGGGCAACCGGTGCGATGGCGGCCGGCTCAGCCGAAGCGACAACCATCGGTGCGGCAGCGGCACGTGCCGGGGCGATGCCCGGACGAGACGCCGGCAACGGCATGGCGGGACCGTCGGCGGCGGCAACCGTGGTCGGCGCCGCCGGGCGAACCGGCGCTTCGCCGGGCCGCATCATCGGCAGCGGCACGGCGGCCGCCTGCATTGCGGAGGACTGCGCCGGCGCCACGGCGGCAAGCGCTGCCACGGCTTCGGGCGAACGGCCCATCGGGTTGCGAACCGGCAGCGGCACATTGGCGTTGGCGACGACGCTGGCGGCGGCATTCACCGCCGGTGCCGGCTGGGCCGCGGCGACCTGCGCCGGCGCGGCCTTGGCATTGGCCGGCGCCTCGTCATCATCCGCAGCCGACGCCGTCTGCGCGGCACCGGCCTGTGGCGCGGCGCTCTCCTCGTCGTCGTCGCCACTATCCTTGCTGAACAGCGCCGCGAAAATATTCTTCTTCGAACCCGACGGCGTCGCCGAAGCGAAGGCCGCGCCCGCGCCGCCCGGCCGGCTGCCGCGGCTCTCCACCTGAGCCAGCGCCGCCGCATAGCCCGGCATCGGCTTGCCGTCGGCCGGGATGTGCACGGTCTTGCCGTCCGGGAACACGCGGACCAGTTGATCGCGCGTCATGCGCGGCCAATGGCGGATGCCGCCGGTATCAAGATGCACGAAGGGCGAGCCGGAGGTCGGGTAGAAGCCGACGCCGCCGCGCTGCAGTCGAAGACCGGCCTCGCGAATCTTGGCGAGCGGCACGCCCGGAATATAGAAATCCATCGCCTTGCCGAGCATATGCTGGCTCATCTGCGCGACGCCGCGGGAGCGGGCGCGCAGCATGGCGTTGGTCGCCGGCGAACGGTAGCCGCCGATCACCTCGATCGGCGCGGTGGCATCAACGTCGCGATAGACTTCCCAGACGATGTCGAACAGCGCCGGGTCCATCTTGGTCGGCTCCTTGCGGCGCCAATCCTGCAACAGGACATTGAGCTGCTGGAGCGCGGCCGGGTCGTAGCGGCCATTGCGCTTGAAGGTGACGGTGGCGCTTTCGCCGGAATGGACGTGATGGAGGCTCAGCGTGCGGGTATCGCCGTTGGCGACCGCATCCTGCAGCATGTCGGCACCGCATATCGTGGCGACCGCGGCAAGCGCGGCAGCCTTGATGAGGCGGGACGAGCGAAGGAAGCTGAAATTCCGCACTACCACTAACCCGAAGCCAAACGTTTCCTTTGGACGGCGCGGCCCGTGGGTCACGCCGGACATGGTGAACATAGTCTTGTCGGGTTTGGTTAAGGGCCAGTTACGACCCACCCCCCTTTAGTCCTGGCTCAAACCGCTAAGGGCACAGTGTGGCAAAAACGTGCTGGATCACGACTTTCAAGCTAGATGCCGATTCTATCGACAGAATTTCCGTTACCGTGACATTAACGTCGCAACAAGGGTGGCGTGCGGCGTGCCGCGAATCACTATTTCCGCTGGCACGCACCTTGCGTCACGGGCCTTGCGAAACGCTGCGGGGACATTAGCTCGCAATATTCGCCCCCACGCTTCCGTCTCTGTGTCGAAGGCCAGGTGCCGATGAGCTTTCCTGCCACCCTGATCGATCTCGCCGGCTTCATTGCGCTGCTCCTCTGGGGCACGCACATGGTGCAGACCGGCGTGCAACGTACCTTCGGTCCGAGGCTGCGCTCGATCCTCGGCCATGCGCTCGGCGATCGCTTCCGTGCCTTCGTTGCCGGGCTCGGCGTCACCACTTTGCTCCAGAGCAGCACCGCGACGGGGCTGATGGTGACCGGCTTTGCGGTCGGTGGGCTGGTCGATCTGGTGCCGGCGCTCGCCGTCATGCTCGGCGCCAATGTCGGCACCACGCTCATCGTGCAATTGCTGTCCTTCGACATCTCCGCGGTCTCGCCGGCGCTGATCCTGATCGGCGTGCTGATGTTCAGGCGCGATTCCTCCACTCAGACCCATGATCTCGGCCGCGTGCTGATTGGCCTTGGCCTGATGCTGCTGGCGCTCAACCAGTTGCTCGACCTGTTGCGGGACTTCGAGGACGCGCCGAGCCTGCGCCTGCTGCTCGGCGCCATCTCGACACTGCCGGTGCTCGACGTGCTGCTCGCCGCCGGCCTCACCTGGGCCGCGCATTCGAGCGTCGCCGTAGTGCTGCTGGTGATGTCGCTCGCCGCCAATGGCGTGGTGCCGCCGAACGCCGCCTTCGCCTTGGTGCTCGGCGCCAATCTCGGCACCGCCATCAATCCCCTGATCGAGGGACCCGCCGGCGACGGTCCGGCGGCCAAGCGCGTGCCGCTCGGCAATCTCCTCACCCGGCTGATCGGTATCGGCATCGTGCTCGTCGCGATGCAGCCGATCGGCCGCTTCATGGTGACGTTCCAGCCGGACGATGCTCGCGCCGTGGCGGACTTCCACACGCTGTTCAACATCGTCACCGCGGTGGTGTTCCTGCCGCTGCTGGGGCCGCTGGCGCGCCTGCTGCGCCGCCTGCTGCCGGACGCTCCCGCCGCGGCCGACCCCTCGCGCCCGCTCTATCTCGATCCGGCGGCGAAGGAGATTCCGATCATCGCGCTGGGTGGAGCCGCCCGCGAGGCGCTGCGGCTCGCCGACTTTCTCGAAGCGATGCTGGTCGGCGCCCGTGACGCGCTGGCCGAAGGCGACCGCCGCCTGATCGCCGAGACCAGGCGCCGCGACGACGTGCTGGATCGGCTGAACATCGCCATCAAGTCGTATCTGACCTCGATCGACCCGGACGAACTGGGGCCGAACGACCATCGCCGGCTCAACGAGATCCTCGCCTTCGCGATGAATCTCGAACAGGCCGGCGACGTGGTCGACCGCCATTTGCTGCCGCACGCCTCCAAGGGGTTGAAGCGCGGGCTCGACTTCCCCAAGGAGAGGCAGGCGGAGATGAGCGAACTGATGAACCGCCTCATCGCCAATCTCAGGACCGCGGCCTCGCTGCTGATGACCGAGGATCCGCGCGCCGCGCGGCTGCTGGCGGACGAGAAGGTGGCATTCCGCGAGGCGGAATCCCGCGCCACGCTGCAGCATTTCGAGCGGTTGCGCGGCAGCCGGCTGCCGGTCGCGCAGGCGAGCGCGCTCTATCTCGACTTGTTGCGCGACATGAAGCTGATCAACAGCCACATCGTCGCCGCAGCCGCCTATCCGGTGCTGGAGCGCAGCGGCGAATTGCTGGCAAGCCGCGTCGCCAGCGGGGAGTGACAGGCTCGGCTGCCCGCGCCTGAGTTCGGCGCGCCGTTGAACCGTAGCCGGTGAAAAGCCCACTTCCATCGTCATGGCCGGGCTTGTCCCGGCCATGACGGTCTCCGGCGCTGTCAGGAATCGAGATCCCCGGCACGAGGCCGGGGATGACAGGGTGATCTTGGAATTAAGGCGTGGGTTCTCAGCGCGCCGGGGTCGTCGTCGCGCCACGGTCGGCCATGCGGCGGGCGCCGTCGAGGCCGAGCATCAGCTTGGTCTGCGCGTTGATGCCGTAGAGGTCCTCGCGCGACACCAGCGATCCGGCCTCGTTCACGAAGGTGGTGAAATAGACCAGGTGGACCGGGAAGCGCTGCTTCAGGTTCACATATTTCTCGTTGCCGCCAAGCTGCTTCGAGATGCGGCCCTGCGACCACGGATCCTGCGGCATGCCGAGCGCGAAGATCGCCTCGCCGAACTTCAAGGGCTCGTACACCCGGACGCAGCCATGGCTGTAGGCACGGCGGTCATTGGCGAACAGCGAGCGGCTCGGCGTGTCGTGCAGATAGACCGAGTGCTTGTTCGGGAACATGAACTTGATGCGGCCCAGCGCATTGCGCTCGCCCGGCGGCTGGCGGAACGCATAGCCCTGCGTGCCGCGGCTCCAGTCGACCATGCTGGGATCGACCACCCGGCCATTGCGCACCACGTCGATGCCCTGGCGTGCCAGATAATAGGGATCGGCGGCGAGGCGCGGCAGCATCTCCTTTTTGGCGATGCCGGGCGGCACGTTCCAGGAGGGATTGAAGACGATGTATTCCATGTCGTGCGTCAGGATCGGGGTCTGGTTCTCCGGCTTGCCGACGACGACCTTGGTCTCGTGGAACGGCTTGCCGTCCTTCACGATGCGGACCATGAATTCCGGGATGTTCACCATCACATAGGTCTGCGCCATGTCGTGCGGCAGCCAGCGCCAGCGCTCCATATTGGCGATGATGTCGCCGACCCGGCGCTCGCCGGTGTCGTTCATGGCGCTGATGGTGCCCTTGCCGATGATGCCGCTCGGCGGCTGGCCGGTCTTGGCCTGGAACGACTTAACCGCCTCGACCAGATCGTGATCATAGACCAGGTTGTCGGCCTCGCCCGGCAGGCCGAGCCGCGCGCGCAGGATCGGCACCCGCGGATCGCTCATGTTCGGGCGCAGCACCTTGCCCTGCGGCACTTGCGGCGGCGCCACCGCGCTCTGCTCGGGACGCATCTCCGCCAGCTTCGCCTTGAGGGCGGCATAGCCGGGATATTGCGGGGCGAAGCCCGCCAGCGCGCCGCGCACATTCGGCGTGGTCGTCACCAGCGCCAGCACCGCGGCCGGATCCGGCGGGGTCAAAGTGGGATCGACATTCTCCGAGATGCGCGCCGGGTTGAAGCGGCCGACCTGCATATGCCGCGCATAAGCGAGCGTGGCTGCGGCAAGCCGCAATTCGGTACCGGCGACGTCGGCGTCGGTGGCGTCCGCCTTCGGCGCGGCCACCGCATAATCGGCGGGAGACAGGCCGTCGGCGGCGGAAGTGGCGAACACCGCCAGCACCGCCTTGCCGAGCGGGGAGATTTCGTGGCCGGCGGTGAATACCTGCGTGCCGCCGCGGGCCGCATAGAACGCCGCGAGCGCCTCGCGCTCGGCCTTCTGCGTGACGATGGCGTCGAGCGCCTTGCCTTCCAGCAACGCCGACACCTGCATCGCGACCGGGTCGACGACCACGGGCTCCGGCGTCGCGGCAACAGCGGCCGGCTCGGAAGCCGACGGCGCAGCGGCCGGCGCCGGCGCCTCGGCAGTCGCCGGAGCGGTCGTCATGGCCGGCGCTGCAGCCGGCGCTTCAACCGCAGCATTCTGCGGCGCGGTTGTCTGCGGCGCGGGAGTCTGCGGCGCCGGCTCGGCCACTACAGGTGCGAGCGGCGCGGGTGCAATCGATGCGGGCGCGGTCGGCGCAGGCGGTGCCGCTTCAGCGGTGGCAGCGGCCGGCTGATGAGTCGCCGCCCCGGCTTCCGCCGCGGTCGGCTCCGGAGCCGTGGGGGCCGGCACGGCGGCAACCGGATCGGAGGTGGAAGGTGCCGCGCCATCGGAGGTGCCCATGCCCGCGCTGTCGGTGGTCTCGACCGAACCTCCCGCGGCGTGCGGGGCGCTCTCTTGCGGTGCCGGCAAATCGGGGCCTTGCTGAATTTCCGGTCCCCGTTGAACGGTATTTTCCTGTGCCTGTGCCACGAGCATCGGCAGCGCCAGCCCAAGGGCGGCGACCGAAAGCGACAGCGCGGCAACCGCGGCTATCGCCGTGCCCGAAAGAAGCTTCAGCCGGCCAGACATGACTTTCTCCGTTCCATCGTCCGTCGCGATGCTTTCATCGGCTGCGCGCCCTGAACCCTTTCTGAACAATGTCCCTCTCCGTACAACTCACGAAGCCGGCACAGCGTTCAAAAACCCACATACGTCACTCCGGTGCCACACGCCGCTTGCGATCCGGCACCATTTCTTGCCTAGGTCGCCTCGTCGAGCCCAAGCTCGGCGAGCTTTCGATAGAGCGTCGAGCGGCCGATCTTCAGCCGCCGCGCCGCTTCGCTCATCCGCCCGTCATGGTGGGCGATGGCGAATCGGATGATCTCGGCCTCCAGCTCGTCGAGCGGTCGCATCCGCCCGTCCATGTCGAGCATAGCCAGCATCGGCGAATCCGCCGGCACTATGTCGGGGGCGGCCTCGATCGCCGGGGCGGTCTCGATCGTCTTGGCCGGCGCCGCGGCACCATTGTGCCGCATGCGCCGCACCTCGCGCTTCAGTGCCGCCTGCGCCAGCGCATTGGCGAGCGACACCTGGAGGCGCTCGATCGCAACCGGCTGCACCACGAAGTCGCACGCCCCGGCCCGCACCGCGGCAACCGCCGCATCGACACTGCCATGGACGGCCTGCACGATGACCGGCGTCTCGATGCCGAGCGCGCGCAGCCGGGCGAGCACGCTCATGCCGTCGAGACCCGGCATGGTCAGGTCGAGCACGACGCAATCGACTGGCGCGGCGTGGACGTCGGACAACCGGCGCACCGCCGCCTCGCCACCGTCCGCGGTAAGCGGCTCATGGCCGAGCCGGCGCAGCATCGCCTCGATGAGGCGGCGTTGCACCGGATCGTCGTCGACAACGAGGACACGGGCGATCATGCAGCATCCGGCGGTGTGATTGCGTGCCAATGTGGGACGCAAACGTAAACGCGTCATTAACCTTGGCAAAACCGCGGCAACGCCGTTTTCCCGCTTGCCGCAGGGGCGGCGATTCCTATAATCCGCGCCTTCTTTTTCGGGGAAAGCACGCGAAATGACCGCGTCGACGACCGCGACGGCGCCGCCGGTCGCCATCATCATGGGAAGCCAGTCCGACTGGGAAACCATGCGCCACGCCGCCGAGACGCTGGACGCGCTCGGCGTCGCGCACCGCACGCTGATCGTCTCCGCCCACCGCACCCCGGAGCGCATGTTCGAATTCGCCAAGGGCGCGCGGGCTGCCGGCTACAAGGTGATCGTCGCCGGTGCCGGCGGCGCGGCGCATCTGCCGGGCATGGTGGCCTCGCTCACCTCGCTCCCGGTGCTCGGCGTGCCGGTGGAGAGCAAGGCGCTCTCCGGCCAGGACAGCCTCTATTCCATCGTGCAGATGCCCGCCGGCATTCCCGTCGGCACGCTGGCCATCGGCAAGGCGGGGGCGACCAACGCCGCCTTGCTGGCCGCCGCCGTGCTGGCGCTCTCCGACGATGCGCTCGCCGCACGCCTCGACGCCTGGCGCGCGGCGCGCACCGCCGCCGTGAACGAGCACCCGGTCTGATGCTGAAACCCGGCTCCACCATCGGCATTCTCGGCGGCGGCCAGCTCGCCCGCATGATCGCACTTGCCGCCGCCCCGCTCGGCCTCAAGGCGCACATCTTCGCCCCCGAGGCAGGCAGCCCCGCCTTCGAAGTCGCGGCCGCCTACACTGAGGCCGCCTATGATGACGAGGCGGCGCTGGAGCGCTTTGCCCGCGCCGTCGATGTCGCGACCTACGAGTTCGAGAACGTGCCGGTCGCCACCGCCGAATTCCTCAGCGAGAAGGCCCCGGTGCATCCCGGCGCCCGCGCGCTCGGCATCACCCAGGACCGGCTGGTGGAGAAGAGCTTCATTGCCGGGCTCGGCATCGAGGTGGCGCCGTTCGCCGCAGTGAACGATGCCGCCGAGCTGGAGCATGCGCTTGCCCATATCGGCCGCCCCTCGGTGCTGAAGACCCGCCGCTTCGGCTATGACGGCAAGGGCCAGGTGATGCTGCGCGAGGCCGACGAGGCCGACACCGCCTTCGACGCCATCGGCCGGCACCCGGCGGTCCTGGAAGGCTTCGTGCCGTTCGTGCGCGAGGTCTCGGTGGTGGCGGCGCGGCGTGCCGACGGTGCGTTCGCGGCCTATGAGGTGACGGAGAACGAGCACCGCCACCACATCCTGCACCGCTCGACGGTGCCGGCGAACGTGACGCCCTCAGCCGAAGCCAGCGCCCATGCCATCGCCCGCCGCATCGGCGATGCGCTCGGCTATGTCGGGGTGTTCGCGGTGGAGCTCTTCGTGGTCGGCGAGGGCGTGGATCAGCGCATCGTCGTCAACGAGATCGCCCCACGGGTCCATAATTCCGGCCATTGGACGCTGGACGGCGCCGAGACCAGCCAGTTTGAGCAACATGTTCGCGCCATCGCCGGCTGGCCGCTCGGTTCGCCGGCGCGACGTGGCGTACGGGTCGAGATGACCAATCTGATCGGCAGCGAGGCCGACCACTGGCACAAGGTGCTGGAGGAGCCCGGCGCGCACCTGCACCTGTACGGCAAGGCCGAAGCCCGCCCCGGTCGCAAGATGGGGCATGTGACGCGGGTGTTCTGGGGCTGAGCGCGCTCTGCGTGAGCATCCTTCGAGGCTCGCTACGCTCGCACCTCAGAATGACGTGCTTATAAAAACGACGTCATCCTGAGAGCCTGACCGAAAACTCCAATCGGCCCTCATCCCCGGACTTGATCCGGGGATCCAGCCCCTCCGCATGCACCCGGTTGAAGTCTGGATCCCCGGATCAAGTCCGAGGATGAGGGTGGAAAGGTGGCTCCTTCAACGGATAAGTCGAATTTTGAGTCAGGCTCTGAGGTGCCCGGCATAGCCGGGCGTAGAAGGATGCTGAAGCAGAGGGTGGGTGCCCCGCTCACGTCATCGTGCACGCGCTGCCGTAACCGCGTCCGCACCGCCGTCGTATCTGGGGTATTCACGTCCCCACTCCAGCACGGCATCCTGTTCCCATGCCCTTTCTTCGCGAACGCAACGGCAAGCTCAGCCCTGAGAAGATCATCGCTTTCATCGGCGTGCTGCTGCCGCTCGGCTGGCTGCTGTGGCGCGCGCTCGGCGGCGAATTCGCCGGTGCATTCTCCGGCCCGCCAAGCCTCGGAGGACCTGGTCTCGGCGCCCCGGGCCTGGGTGGCCCCGGTTTGGGCGGTCCTGGTTTAGGCGGTGGCGGCCTTGGCGGCGGAGGACTAGGCGGCGGAGGATTGGGCGATGGTCCGGCACTGGGTGCCCGCCCCATCGTCGAGGTCATCCGCTATATCGGCGAATGGACCATCCGCCTGCTGCTGATCACGCTGGCGGTGACGCCCGCGCGCCGGCTGTTCAACTGGCCGAAGCTGCTCTCGGCGCGCCGCACCCTCGGCGTCGCGGCGATGAGCTATGTGCTCATCCATTTCGGCCTCTACATCATCGACCTCAATGGCGACCTCGCCATGGTGGCGCGCGAGATCGTGCTGCGCATCTATCTCACCATCGGCTTCATCGCGTTGGTGGGTCTTGTCGCGCTCGGCTCCACCTCGTGGGACGGCGCGGTGCAGCGCCTCGGCTCGGAGCGCTGGAACCAGCTGCACATGCTGGCCTATCCGATCACCGCGCTCGGCATCCTGCACTTCTTCATGCAGCAGAAGCTTGACGTCACCGAGCCGACCCTGATGGCCGGCATGTTCGTCTGGCTGATGGGCTGGCGCATCGCCCAGCGCTTCAATCGCGGCACCGACAGCCTCGCGCTCGTCGTGCTGGCGCTGGCCTCCGGCGTGCTCACCGCGCTGCTCGAGGCCGGCTGGTATCTCGCCGCCACCGGCGTCGATCCGAAGCTGGTGCTGGAGGCCAACCTCGCCTTCGATTATTCGATTCGCCCGGCCTGGTGGATCGCCGGCCTCGGCCTCGCCATCGCGCTGGCAAGCCGCCTCGCGCTGCAAGTGCGCCCGCTGCCGGCGCGGCGCCCGGCGCGGGCCTGAGGGCACCCGGCGCTGATACCGGGCTCTCTCCCTCTCCCCGTCGGGGAGGGGGAATTGAGCGCAGAGCTCTAAGGAAACGTCTCCCTGAACACCCGTGCAGCCTCTTCGGGCGTGAGGTGCAACCAGCCCTCGAACTGGTGGCGGAACCAGGTGTCCTGCCGCTTGGCATAGCGCCTGGTGTCTTGGACCCCGCCGGCCGCCGCGTCTTCCAGCGTGATCCCCCCGGCGAGATAGCGCGCCAGCCATGGCACGCCATGCGCCTTCAGCACCGGTCGGTCCGCCGGTAACTCGCGTGCCAGCAGCGCCCGCACCTCCTCCAGCGCGCCCTGCCCCAGCATCGCGTGGAAGCGCCGGGCGATGCGCTCGCGTGAGGCGTCGCGCTCGACGTCGAGGAAGATCTTCAGCGCATTCGCCGCATCGATCACTGCCGGCCCGGCGGCCTGCGCCTGCCAGCGGGCGAGCGGGCGGCCGGTGGCCTCAAACACCTCCAGCGCCCGCATCAGCCGCTGCGTATCGGATGAGCGCAGCCGCGCCGCCGTCTCCGGATCGAGCGCGACGAGCCGGGCGTGCAGCTGCGGCGCGGTCTCGCCGCGCCCCCGCACCCGTGACCGGATCTCTTCCGGGATCGAAGGAATGGCGGAGAGCCCCTCGGTCAGCGCCTTGAAATAGAGCCCGGTGCCGCCGATCAGGATCGGTAATTGGCCCGCGGCCTCGGCTTCAGCGATGGCCGCCTTCGCATCCTCGACCCAGCGCGCGGCAGAATACTCCTCGGCGCCGTCGACATGGCCGTAAAGGCGATGTGGCGCGCGCGCTTCCTCCTCCACGGTCGGCCGCGCGGTGAGCACCCGCAGGTCGCGATAGACCTGCATGGAGTCGGCATTGATGACGGCGCCCCTGGCACGCTCGGCAAGGCCGAGCGCCAGGGCCGACTTGCCGCTCGCCGTCGGCCCTGCAATAAGCACCACCCGCGGGGCCAAATCCTGTCTCCGTATCTATTTCCAGTTCCCTTCTTGCCCGGCCCGTAGTCGCCGGCAACCCCTGATGCCATGCAGCACTCGCACGTCGCCGTCCTGATCTCCGAGCCCGGCGCCCGGGCACTGTCCGCCGCGGTCCTTGCCGCGGCCCGCGCTGCGCTTGCCGACGCCGGCGAGCCGCGCATCCTCGACAAGGGTGTCGCCGCCGAGATCCCGTGCGTAGCCGGTGCCGATATCGACGCGCTGCGCGCCGCTTTGGCGCCGGCACCGCTCGATGTCGCCATCCTGCCCGCGGAGGGGCGGCGCAAGAGGCTGTTCCTCGCCGATATGGATTCCACCATGATCGGCCAGGAATGCATCGACGAGCTGGCCGACTATGCCGGCATGAAGCCGCATGTCGCCGCCATCACCGAGCGCGCCATGCGCGGCGAGATCGCCTTCGAGCCGGCGCTGCGCGAGCGCGTCGCGCTGCTCAGGGGCCTGCCGCTTTCGGTGGTGGACGAGGTGATCGCCAAGCGCATCCGCCCCACTCCCGGCGGCGCGGCGCTGGTGCGCACCATGAAGGCACACGGCGTCTATACGATGCTGGTCTCGGGCGGCTTCACGCTGTTCACCGGCCCGGTCTCGGCCGCCATCGGCTTCGACGCCCACCGTTCCAACCTGCTGCTGGTCGACAGCGGCCGCTTTGCCGGCACGGTCGCCGAGCCGATCCTCGGCCGCGAGGCCAAGCTGGCGACGCTGATCGAACTACGGACCGAACTCGGCCTTGCCGCGTCGGAGACGCTGGCGGTCGGCGACGGCGCCAATGACCTCGCCATGCTCGGCGAGGCCGGCCTCGGCGTCGCCTATCACGCCAAGCCCCAAGTCGCCGCCAGTGCCCATGTGCGTATCGACCACGGCGACCTCACCGCCCTGCTCTATCTGCAGGGTTACGCACGCGAAGAATTCGTCGCCTGAGCGGCTTCTCGTAACTCAGCCCTGCCGCGAACAGTGCCCATTATTAACGCCCTCATGGCCGGGCTTGACCCGGCCACCCAGACTTCAGCCGGGTACGTGCGGGTGGGCTGGATCCCCGGGTCAAGCCCGGGGATGAGGGACGATTGGGAATTATCAGCCGGTCAAGAGACCTATTGCGGCACTGTCGCCGGCGGCCGCAGCGGGCGGTCCGGGCCGATGGTGATCGGCGGCGGCAAGGGCGGCAGCATCAGGTCCGGCAAGCCGAAATCCGGCTGGTCGACCGGCTCCCGCGTCGCCGGCGGCTGCACAACGCGAGCGCGCCGCGGTTTCGGCGGTGCCGCAGCGGGGGGCGGTGATGCGGCCGGCCTCACGGGCGTCGGCTCGGCGGCGACGGCTGGCGGAGGCGCGCCGGGCGCGGGTGTCGGCATTGGCGCTACCGCTGGCAACTGAGGGGGAGCCGCAGGAGGAGCGGCAGCCGGCGGCGCCACAACAGGTGCCATCGGTGCCGGAACCGCGGCAGTCGGCGCAGCTGGCGCGGGCGGCGCCGCGGACGAGCCGTCCGGTGCGTCGGTCGAACGGCCGGCATCCATCACCGGGGAGCGGCCATATTCCGCTTCCAGCCGCTTGGTCTCACGCTCCAGCGCCCGCATGTTGATCGCCGCGCCGAGCGCCGCGGCATCGAGCCGCCGGTCCGGATTGGCGATCGGCCCGCGCCATTGCACCGTCACCGATGGCGGCGCGGTGGCACGCGGATCGGCGGCGTCTTCCATCTCCACCGAGGCATCGATGGCAAGCCGTGCCAGATCGAGGCTGCCGTCGAGCGCGAAGCGCTGGGTGCCGAGGGCGACGCGCGCGGTGCCGGTCTTCGCCACGCCGTTCAGCACGCTGAGCGAAGCATCGACCCTCGGCAGGTCGAGCGGCCCGCGCGACAGTGCGTCGGCGACCAGCTGCGCCAGCTTGCGGCCGTCCGGCGGCGCGCCGCGCTCAGTGGCCAGCATCACATATTGCAGGCTGCGCGGATCGGCGCCGTTCAGCTCGAAATCGTCGATGGCAAGGCTGCCCTGCCCGGCCAGAGATTGCGCCAGCAGCGCCGGCGATCGGCCCGAGCCAGCAAGGTCGAGCCCGATCGTGACCTTGCCGTCCAGCGCCGGCTTGGCGCTCACCATGGTAAGCAGGGTGGTGAGATCGGCGCCGGTGAGTGCGAGATGGCCGTCTGCCGCCAGCACCTCGCCGCGGCGCGCCAGCTTCAAGGTTCCGGACAGCATGCCGCCGGCGAAGCGGCCCGACAGGTCCTCGATGGCGGCGCTGCCGGGTGCCAGCCGTGCCCTGAGCCGGGCATCGGCCAGCGGCAGGCCGACCGGCATGTCAAGCCGGCCCACAGTGAGTGACACCGTGGCGGCGAGGTCCGGCAACGGCTGCGGCCCGAACCGTCCATCCGGCCAGGCGCCATTGCCACCGGCGCGGCCGGCGACCAGCGCCAGCGCGCGGCCGAGGGACCAGCGATCGAGCCTGATATCGGCGTCCACCGGCTCCGGCCGGTCGGGCCCGTAGCCGAGCGAGCCTTCGATCTTGCCGCCGGACAACGTGCCGACGAGCCCGTCGATCCGCCACGTCGCCTCGGGACGGGTGAGCGTGCCGGCGAGGTTCACCGGCACCGCGCCGACACCGTCGGCCGCCGCGGCGACGACCGGGAACAGCTTGGCGAGATCGGCGGTGGCGAGCGAGACCTGCAGCGTGGGACGCCAGTCGCCGCCCGTGTCCTTCGTGAGGTCGCCGCGTGCGGTGAGGTTCGCCCCGGCGAGCAGCAGTTGCGCATCGAGCTTCGGTGCGAGGGTGGCGTCGAGGCGCGCCGGGCCGAGCTTCGGGCGCAAGCCGGGCACCCCGAAGCGGCCGAGCAGGTCGGCGCCGTCGGCGATGTCGAGCGTCAGCTTGCCGCTTTGCTCCCCGCCACCAAGGCCGAAGGCGGCGGTGCCGCTCAGCCCGCCGAGCCGCCCGCTGGCGGTGATGTCGGAGCGCCCGTTGGCGGCGGCGAGCTTGAGAGTGAGGTCGACCGGCGCCAGCACCGGGGAGAGCCTCAATGCCAGCGCATCGAGCCCGGCCGGCCCGAAGGTCTGCGCCAGCACCGCAAGCCCGTCGGCCTTGGCGCCAGTGAGGCGCGCCTCGAAGCCGCCATCGAGCTGGTCCGCGCTCGCGAGCCGGCCCTTGCCGGTAACGTCGAGCCCACTGAGATTGCCGATACCGAGCCGGTCGATGGACAGCCCGCCATTGCTCGCCGCAAGCGTCAGGCCAAGCTTCGCCGCCGGCAGGCCGGAAAGCCGGACATTGGTGCCGTCAAAGGCGAGCGCGACGTCCACTGCATCGCGCCCGCTTGCCAGCAGCCGCCGCGCCGGTGGCAGCAATGCATCGAGATCGACGCCGTCGCCCTTCAGGGTCGCATCCAGCTTGCCGCGTCCGCCGGCGTCCGGATAAGCGTAGCCCGCGGTTCCGGTCAGCCGCAGCGTCCCGAGCCCGAGCGCCAGATTGTCCAGCCGGACCCGCGCCGGGCCGGCGGCGATGGTGCCCTTCAGGCTCGCCGCGCCGGGCGGCAGGCCGGCGAGCAGCGTCGCGGCATTGGGCGAGGCCCAGCCGGCGAGCGTCGGCAAATCCTCGGCATCGATGGCGAGATCGCCGGCGAACAGGCTGTCGGCAGCGCCGCGCGGCACCCGGCCGGTTACCTGCACCGCGGCACGGCCGGGCAGCTTGGCGGCGAACGTCTTTACCTGCCAGCCATTGCCCGACCAGCCGAGATCGGCCTTCAGTTCGCGCACCGGCGCGCCGCCGATCAGCACGGTGTCGCTGGAGAGGGTGAGATTGCCGGCGGTGGTCAATTCCGCCAGCGGGGCCAGCGCCTGCGCGATATCGGCGAGCGCGGCGAGCGGCGCTGCGCCGACGGTCATGGTGTTGAGGTCGATCTGCCGCGCACCGAGCGCGAGATCGAGCCGCATCGGCGCGTGTGCCTGCGCCGGCGCCCCCGGAATGGCCGCAAGCTTGCCGGTCCCGGTGAGTTCGACCGGACGATCGCCTCCGCCGAGGCTCAAGGTGAGGTCCTGCGCCTCGATGCTCTCGCGGGTGGCGCGCGCCGTGCCGGCCAGGCTCCAGCCGGCACGTGCGAGCGGCGTCGCGGCGTCCTTGACAGGCTTGACCGTATAGGAGGAACGCCCCTCGAACGCCGGCTGGCCGCCGGCGAGGCGCAGCGTACCGTCCGCTTCGAAGCCGCTCGGCGCATTGGTGCCGCCCAGCACGACGCGCAGCTTCGACGAGCCGTCGGCCGCGGGCACGCCCAGCAGCAGCTTGACGATCTGCCGGTGCCCGTCGCTCTCGATCTCGCCATCGAGCTTGACCGGGCCGGTCGGGCTGCCGATCTCGCCCTTGAGATCGACGTCGGACAGCGCGAAGGAACGGCCGGTGGCGCGGTCGAGCACGTCCAGCGTACCGCTCTCGATGGCGAGCTCGGTGATGCTGAAGCCGCCGGGGGTGCGTGCGCCGGTCGGCAGCGCGATCCTGCCGGTGGCGTCGAGCACGAGACGCACCTTCGGCTTCACCACGGTGAGATGATCGGCGGCGAGTTCGCCCTTGAGCAGCGAGCCGAGCGCAAAGCTGCCGCGCAGCTCGGTGGCGGTGACCCCGGTGCCGACGCCGTCGGCGCCGATGGAGACGTCGTGCAGCACCAGCTTGGGTATGGGCAGCAGCTCGGCCGTGATCGGCCCGCGGATCACCACCGGCGCGCCGACGGCGCGCGCCGCCTGCGTCTCGAACGTGGCGCGCCACTGCGACCAGTCAATATAGGCCGGCGCCGCGAAGGCCGCGACGATGGCAAGGATGACGGCCGTTGCGAGCGAGAGCAGGACGGTCTGCACCCATCGTCTCCATGAACCGGCCGTGGCCGGGCGGAATGAACCGGCAGCAGCGCCGGGATGATCTTAGGGAACCCGATCAGTCTAGGGGAGGATTTTGGCCGGATTCATGATGTTCTGCGGATCGAGTGCCTGCTTGATCGCCCGCATGGCATCGAGCGCCGCGGCGCCATGCTCGGCTTCCATATATTTGCGCTTGCCCTGGCCGACGCCATGCTCGCCGGTCGAGGTGCCGCCCATGGCGAGCGCCCGCTCGGTGAGGCGGCCGACGAACGTCTTGACCCGCGCCACCTCCATCGGATCATCCATCATGATCAACGGCATGGTGTGGAAATTGCCGTCGCCGACATGGCCGACGATGGGCGCGATCAGCCCCATCTCCTCGATGTCGCGCTTGGTCTCGTCGACGCATTCGGCAAGCCGCGACAGCGGCACGCAGACATCGGTGGCCAGCGCCTTCGAGCCTGGGCGCAGCGGCAGCGCCGCCCAATAGGCATCATGCCGCGCCTGCCACAGTTTCGTGCGCTCCTCCGGCCGCGTCGCCCAGTTGAAGTCGCCGCCGCCATACTCCGCGGCGATCTCGCCGAAGCGCTCCGCCTGCTCGGCGACGCCGGCCTCGGTGCCGTGGAATTCGACGAACAGCGTCGGCTGCTCGACGAGCGTGAGCTTGGAATAGGCGTTGCAGGCCCGCACCTGCACCTCGTCCAGCAATTCGATGCGCGCCACCGGAATGCCGGACTGGATGGTGGCGATCACCGCATCGCAGGCCGTGCGGATGGTCGGGAAGCCGCAAATGCCGGCCGAGATCGCCTCGGGAATGCCGTGCAGCCGCAACGTCAACGCGGTGATGATGCCGAGCGTGCCTTCCGCGCCGATCAGCAGGCGGGTCAGATCATAGCCGGCGGAGGACTTCTTCGCCCGTCGCGCCGTGGTGACGATCTCGCCATTCGCCAGCACCGCGGTCAGCGCGATGACATTGTCCCGCATCGTGCCGTAGCGCACCGCATTGGTGCCGGAGGCGCGGGTCGAAGCCATGCCGCCGAGCGAGGCATCGGCGCCCGGATCGATCGGGAAGAAAAGGCCGAGGTCGCGCAGATGCTCGTTGAGCTGCTTGCGGGTGACGCCGGGTTCGACCGTGCAGTCGAGATCTTCCGTGTGCACCGACAGCACCCGGTTCATCCGCGACAGGTCGATGGAGATGCCGCCGAGCGGCGCATTCACCTGGCCTTCCAGCGAGGAGCCGGTGCCGAAGGCGATGACCGGAACGGCGTATTTCGCGCAGGCGCGCACGACTTTTTGAACATCCTCGGTGCTCTCGGCGAACACCACGGCGTCCGGCGCTTCGTTCGCCAACCAGGTGACCGTGTTGGCGTGCTGCTCGCGGATCGCGCGCCCGGTCGCCAGCCGGTCGCCGAAGTGGCTGGAAAGGCTGGCGATAACCGCTTCCACTGCGCTTTGCGGCGCGGTTTCCCCGGTGCGTTCCTCGACGAGTTCCGCCATGGCTGCTCCTCCTGCCCCGTATTCCTGTCCGGTTTATATGACGGCGTGCCTATACCGCATCGGACGTTTCGCCGCCGCCTCACGCGACGTTTCCACCAACAGGACGTCACATAAACCATGCCATCGTAAGATTTGAGTCATTCAATGGCCATTTGGGCAGGTGACGAGTGCATGGAAACTCGGCACAATGCCTTCCAATAGGGCATTCTCAACCAATCTCCGACCTCCGACAGGGGTGTGTCATGTTAGACGGGATCGACTTCGAGCCCGTATTCTTTGCTCCTTTCGTCTCGTCCGTGATGACGGTCGAGCCGAACTGGGTTGACTATAACGGGCACCTGAATTCGGCCTATTATGGCCTGCTGTTCGACCGCGCGGTGGACGAGGCGGTGTTCCTCGTGGGCCTCGGGCCGCATTATGTGGTGCGTCGTGCGGCCTCCTTCTTCACCGCGGAGTCGCATCTGCGCTTCCTGCGCGAGTTGCGCGCAGGCCAGGAGGTGCGGGTCGCTCTGCGCCTCGTCAATTACGACGACAAGCGGATGCACCTGTTCCAGGAGATGCACCACGCCCGGGAGGGCTGGACCGCGGCGACCTGCGAGCAGATCGCGCTGCATGTCGACATGGAGACGCGCCGCGTGACGCCGTTCCCGGACGACGTGCTGGAGCGGCTCGCCTTGATGAAGGCAGCGCACGGCGCCTTGCCTGAGCCCGATGGCCTCGGCCGGCCGTTGAACATGCCAGTCCGTCTGTCATAGGGCCTGCGCAGTTCGCAAACCCTGGGCGTCATCCCGGACGGCCAAAGGCCGATCCGGGATCGCGCAAACGCTCTTCACTGTGTCGCGATCCCGGCTCTCTGCGGAGCCTGTCCTCGGGGTTGCCGTAGCCAAGACCCGTGGGCTGCGGCCGGGATGACCCTCGTCATGGCGTCTCCAGACGCCCCATTCCATACCCCCGTGGCATACCAGCGCCGCGGGGCTGCCATGAGCGCATTGCGCTTTTTGTGCAGCGCCGTTGGTTTATGTTGCACTGCATAAAAGGAGGGGCCGATACCCTTCCCAAAGCAGGAGCAAACTCATGACCGTCGCATATTTTGACGAGTCCCGCGCGAACACCAAGGTACCCGCCGCGGCCCGCCCGGCCCGGGGTTTCTGGGGTCGCATTCTCGACCGGGTGATCGAGGCGCGTATGCAGCAGGCCGAGCGTGAGCTCGCCCGCCACCGCCACTTCGCCAGGTTCGATCCCAATTCCACGGCTCTGGTCTCGATCTGGCACCGCCCGCTCGGCGACTGATCGCTTCAGCCTCGCCGCACCGGCCTCTGCTGCCGGGCGGAGAGCTCCAGCGTGGTCCAGCCCTCAATGGTGCGCTTGCGCTTGAGACGCAGCCCTTGCGCCCGATAGGCCGCAAGCGCGCTCATCGCCTGTGGCGCCAGCAGGCCTGACAGCACCACCGTGCCGCCCGGCGCCAGCAGCGGGCGCATCGGCTTGGCCAGGCCCTTCAGCGGCCCGAGCAGGATGTTGGCGAGGATCAGGTCGAACCGCCCGGTCCGCCGGAATTCCCGCGCGCCCAGCCCCGGCGCGTGCAGGAATGTGATCTCGGCGCTTGCCTTGTTGAGCCGCGCATTCTCCCGCGACGTCACCACCGCCACCCGATCAATGTCGCTCGCCAGCACCGGGCGATGGAACAACCGCGCCGCCGCGATCGCGAGCACGCCGGTGCCGGTGCCGACATCGAGGGTGCGCCGCGGCTTGCCGCGCTTGGCCTGCGAGACGATGGCGTGCAGGCACCCCTGGGTGGTGCCGTGATGTCCGGTGCCGAAGGCCAGCGCCGCCTCGATCTCGATGCCGATGCGGTTCGGCGCGATGCGGCCGCGATCATGCGAGCCGTGCACCACGACGCGCCCGACCGCCACCGGCGCCAGTCCCTCCAGCGAAGCGGCGACCCAGTCCTTCTTGTCGAGCGTGGCGAACACCGCGGCATCCGCCGCCTGGGGCGCGACGATGCGCACCAACTCGCGCACGTTCGCCTCGTCCGGCGCCTCGCCGAAATAGACCTCCACCGCCCAGCTCTCGCCTTCCTCGAAGGCGGCGGTGGCGACCTCGGCCGGATCGAAGCTCTCGGCAATCAGATCGGCGATGCCCCGCGCTTCGCGCTCCGGGGCGGAGACCCGCATGATGTGCGTGGCGCCGTTCGGCGGCAGTCCTTCGAGCATTCCGATCCTCACATCTGCGCCCGCAGCGGAGCGGTTTAGTGCCAGATGAGCGGGCGGAGTGCCAGCATGTTTGCGGGGACGGTCCTCACCCCCGCTCGACGAAGCTGTCCAGCACCTTCTTCTCGCCGGCCTTGTCGAACTGCACGGTGAGCTTGTTGCCTTCCACGCCCACCACCTCGCCATAGCCGAACTTGATATGGAACACCCGCTCGCCGACCGCGTAGAGCGGCTCCGAGCCGGTGGACTTGGCGACCAGCTGACCCTCGATCACCCGCCCGCCGCCACCGTTCCGAGCTCCACCGCTCCACGTCCCGCCGCTGCCATAGCGCGAGGCCGGCTCGGCGAAGTTGCCGCGCTCGCGCGCCGCCTGGGCGCGCTGCCAGCCCGGCGTCGAATAGGAGGAGCCGAAGGTCTCGGCATTGTCGAAACGGCTCGGCCCATAGCCGTAGCGCCCGGCCTGTCCGCCGCCCCAGCCCTGGCCACCCTTGGATTCCGTCACCTCGACATGGGCGTCGGGCAGCTCGTCGAGGAAGCGGCTCGGCACGCTCGACTGCCACAGCCCGTGAATGCGCCGGTTGGAGGCAAAGAACACCTTGGCGTGACGCCGCGCCCGCGTCAGGCCGACATAAGCCAGCCGCCGCTCCTCTTCGAGACCGGCCTTGCCCTGCTCGTCGAGCGCGCGCTGGTGCGGGAACAACCCCTCTTCCCAGCCCGGCAGGAACACGATGTCGAATTCCAGCCCCTTGGCGGAGTGCAGCGTCATGATGCTGACCGCCGCCGCGCCGTTGCCGCCCTCGGTGTCCATAACGAGCGAGATATGCTCGAGGAATCCGACGAGGTTCTCGAACGGCTCCATCGAGCGCACCAGTTCCTTGAGATTGTCGAGCCGGCCCGCGGCGTCCGCCGAACGGTCCTTCTGCCACATCTCGGTATAGCCGCTCTCGTCCAGCACGATCTCGGCGAGCTCGCTCTGCGGCAGGCGCACCATCTGCTCGCGCCAGCGCTCGAACGAGACCACGAGGTCACGCAGCGCGAGCCGCACCTTCGGCTTCAGTTCCGAACTCTCGACCAGCTGGCGCGCGGCTTCCTGCAAGGGCACGCCGGCGCCGCGGGCATGCTCGTGGAGCTGGCGCAGCGCCGCATCGCCGAGCCCGCGCTTCGGCACATTGACGATGCGCTCGAAGGCGAGATCGTCGGCCGGTGAGGCGACGCAGCGCAGATAGGCCAGCGCATCGCGGATTTCCGCCCGCTCATAGAAGCGCGGGCCGCCGATTACCCGGTAGTTCAGCCCCAGCGTGACGAAGCGATCCTCGAACTCGCGCATCTGGAACGAGGCACGCACCAGTATGGCGACCTGGTTCAGGCTCTCGCCATGGCGTTCGAGCTGCTCGATCTCCTCGCCGATGGCGCGGGCCTCTTCCTGGCTGTCCCAGGCGCCGGTGACGGTGACCTTCTCGCCGATCTCACCTTCGGAGAACAGCGTCTTGCCGAGCCGGCCCTCATTGTGGGCGATGAGATGCGCGGCGGCGCCGAGTATGTGGCCGGTGGAGCGGTAATTACGCTCCAGCCGGATCACCTTGGCGCCGGGGAAATCGCTCTCGAAGCGCAGGATGTTGTCCACCTCGGCGCCGCGCCAGCCATAGATCGACTGGTCGTCATCGCCGACGCAGCAGACATTCCTCGAGCCCTGCGCCAGCAGCCGCAGCCAGAGATACTGCGCAGTGTTGGTGTCCTGATACTCGTCGACGAGGATATAGCGGAAGCGCTTGTGGTATTCCGCCAGCACGTCGGGATTCTCGCGCAGCAGGCGGATGCCTTCCAGCAGCAGGTCGCCGAAATCGACCGCGTTCAGCGCCTTCAGCCGCGCCTGGTAATCGGCATACAGCTTCTGCCCGCGCCCATTGGCAAAGGTGGCGCCCTCGCCGGCCGGCACCTGCTCGGGGCTGAGGCCGCGATTCTTCCAGCCGTCGATGGTGTTGGCCAAAAGCCGCGCCGGCCAGCGCTTCTCGTCGATGCTCTCGGCCTGCAGCAGCTGCTTCAGCAGGCGGATCTGGTCGTCGGTGTCGAGGATGGTGAAGCCGGATTTCAGCCCCACCAGTTCCGCATGCCGGCGCAGCATGCGCACGCCGATGGAGTGGAAGGTGCCAAGCCACGGCATGCCCTCCACGGCATCGCCGACCATGGCGGCGACACGCTCCTTCATCTCCCGCGCCGCCTTGTTGGTGAAGGTCACGGAGAGGATCTGCGAGGGAAAGGCGCGGCCGAGCGAGAGAATATGGGCGATGCGGGTGGTGAGCGCCCGGGTCTTGCCGGTGCCCGCTCCCGCCAGCACCAGGACCGGCCCGTCAAGCGTCTCCACGGCTTCGCGCTGCTCGGGATTCAGCCCGGCGAGATAATGCGCCGAAGCGGCGGAAGCCGGCGCTGACGCGGCCAGGGCGCGCGCGGCGATGCCGCCGGCGCGCGGCGCATGGGCCGGCGCAGGCACGCCCTTCCCCGCCGCAGCCGCGTTCGTTCTCGCCGCGGGAGCTTGCGGCAGGTCGAAGGGGATATCGAACGGCGGCTCGTCGCTGGACCGCTTCTTCAAGGGATCGGCCAAAATGGTCCTTGGGCTGTCACGTGATTCTCAACGTGAACAAAATGGCACCGGCATGTCGGTTTGGCGAGGGTGCGGCCGATACTAAGGCCGCGGCAGCACCTTCGTGGTGGCGGAGTCCTTGTCCGGCGCCATGCCGAACCAGCGCTTGTGGATGCGCGCCAGCGTGCCGTCCTGCTTCATCCGGGTGATGGCGGCATCGACCTTGGCGGTGAGCGGCGAATCCTTGGCGAGCGCGATGCCGTAGCGCTCCTGGCTGGGAAGCCGCGCGATCACCGCGAGATCCGGGCGCTTCAGCAATTGATAGAGCAGCGTCGGCAGGTCGCCGACATAGGCGTCGATAGCGCCCGCTTCGAGCAGCCGGACGCCATCGGACGAGCCCTGCGAGAAGCTGGTGCGTCCGAAACCATAACGCTGGGCATTCGCCGTCACCCAGCGCTCACTGGTGGTGCCGGAGGTCACGCTGACGTTCTTGCCGGCGAGGTCCCCTACGTCGCGCATGCCGGACTTCTTCATCACCAGCACGCCCTGCGCCGTCTCATAATAGGATTGGGTGAAGTCGATATAGGCAAGGCGCTCCGACGTGATGCTGATCGAGGAAACGGCAAGGTCGATCCGGTTCGATGCCAGCGCGGTGAAGAGATCGCGAAACGCCATGCTCTGGAAGTCGACCGGGCGGCCGAGGCTGCGGCCGATCTGCTGGACGAGATCGATATCGAAGCCTACGATCTCGCCCTTGTCGTTGCGGAACCCCCACGGCATATTGTCGATATAGGTGCCGACGCGCAGCGGCTCGCCTTGTGCACAGGCGGCAGTCGGAACGAACGAAAGCCCAAGCGCGCTCCCGCACATGGCAAGGAGCAGGCCGAGCACCAGCGCCCGCACACCGACCAGCATCGAACACCTGCAAGCTTGAGCCGGCGCACCGCGATTGACGCTGCCAGCGAACCGCCCGATGCTGGTGCAAGATGTCTCTCCCGTCCAGCCGGATTTCTCCGATGTTTTCAGGTCTTTATGTCATGACGGCACTGGCCGGCGCGCTATACGTGCTCTCGCCCGGCCCGGCCTTCCTGGCGTTGTTCGCGCTTTCCGCAGCCCATGGCCGGCCGGCCGGCGCCCGCTTCGTTTCCGGCCACCTGATCGGCGACGTGTTCTGGGGCACGCTGGCCTTCGCCGCCATCATCGGGGTGAGCCAGCTCGGCCCGACGCTGTTCGACATTCTCGGCATTGCCTGCGGGCTCTATCTGGTCTGGCTCGGCTTCAAGGCGGTCACCGCCAAGGCCGGCGCGGTCGCCCCGGTGGGCGCCAACCGGCCGATCGTTGCCGGCGTGCTGTTCGGCCTCACCAACCCGAAGGCCTATCCGGTCTCGGTGGCGATGTTCACCGCGCTGACCGCGAGCTACACCGCCGGCCTCACCTGGGCGGATGCGCCCTATCTGATGGCCGCCGCCTTCGCCGGCTTCGTCGCCGCGGATATCCTGCTGGTCTATATGGCCGGCCTCGCCCCGGTGCGGCGCTTCTTTCTGCGCCACGGGCTTGCCGTGACCCGCGTCGTCGGCGTGATATTCATCGCCTTCGGCGCCAAGTCCCTGGTCGATGCCGGCCGTTCCATCAGCGCGCGGGCCTGATCGTGTTCGAAGCCAAGTTCCAGAGTTTCGATGACGCCGCCGACCCGGCGCGCGGCACCGCCCATCTCGCCAAGCTGCGCGCCGAGCTCGACCGCCGCGGCCTCGACGGTTTCATCGTGCCGCGCGCCGATGCCCACCAGAACGAATATGTGCCGCCCAGCGACGAGCGCCTCGCCTGGCTCACCGGCTTCACCGGCTCGGCCGGCGTCGCCATCGTGCTGCGCGACAAGGCGGCGGTGGTGGTCGACGGGCGTTATACGCTGCAGGCCGCCGACCAGCTCGACCCCGCCTCCTATGTCGTGGTGCCGCTGGGCGACACCCCGGCGGAGCGCTGGCTGGAGCTGAACCTGCCGGCAGGCGGCCGCTTCGGCTATGATCCCTGGTTGATCACCATCGACGGCGTCGACAAGCTGCGCCGCGCGGTGACCAGTGCCGGCGGCACGCTGGCGGCGGTCGACAGCAATCCGCTCGACGCGGTGTGGGAGGATCGTCCGGCGCCTCCGACCGCGCCGGTCGTCATCCGCTCCCCGGCTCTGGCCGGCGAGAGCGTCGCGGACAAGCTGGCGCGCATCCGCGACAAGCTCCGCGACGAGAAGCTCGACGCCGTGGTGCTGTCCGATCCGCACGGCGTCGCCTGGACCTTCAACATACGCGGCGGCGATGTCGCCTTCACGCCCCTGCCGCTGTCCTGGGCCATTGTCCCGGCGGAGGGCCAGCCGACTTTGCTGATCGATGGGCGCAAGCTCTCCAATGAGGTACGCCACGAACTGGCGTCCCATGCCGAGATCGTCGAGCCCGCTTTTCTCGACCGCGCCATCGACCTCATTGCCTCCTCCGGGGCCACCATCCGGCTCGACCAGGCGACCGCGCCGGCGCTGCTCGCCGCGCGCATCGAGGCGGCGGGCGGCAAGGTGTTGAAGGGCACCAGCCCGGTCGCGTTGCTGCAGGCCTCGAAGAACGCCGCCGAGATCGCCGGCATGCGCGCCGCGCATCGCCGCGACGGTGCCGCGCTCGCCCGCTTCCTGCATTGGTTCGATGTCGAGGCGCCCAAGGGCCACCTCACCGAGATCGCTGTCGTCGAGGCGCTGGAGACCTTTCGCCGCGAGACCGGCGCGCTGAAGGACGTCTCCTTCCCCAGCATTGCCGGCGCCGGCCCGAACGGCGCCATCGTGCATTACCGCGTCAGCCGCGCCACCAATCGCCCGGTGAAGTCGGGCGAATTGTTCCTCATCGATTCCGGTGCGCAATATGAGGACGGCACCACCGACGTCACCCGCACGCTCCCGGTCGGCGAGCCGACAGCCGAGATGCGCGACCGCTACACACGGGTGCTGAAGGGCCACATCGCCATTGCCCGCTCGGTGTTCCCGCTCGGCACCACCGGCGCGCAGCTCGACCCCTTCGCTCGCCGCGCGCTCTGGGAGGCCGGGCTCGATTTCGACCACGGCACCGGGCACGGCGTCGGCGCCTATCTTTCGGTGCATGAGGGCCCGGCGCGCATCTCCAAGCTCGGCACCACGCCGCTGGCGCTCGGCATGGTGCTCTCCAACGAGCCGGGTTTCTACAAGACCGGCGGCTTCGGCGTGCGGCTGGAGAATCTCGAACTCGTGGTCGACGGGCCCGCGCCCGAGGGTGCGGAGCGCACGCTGCTCGCCTTCGAGACGCTGACGCTCGCCCCGTTCGACCGCCGGGTGATCGCGCGCGACCTGCTCTCCCCCGAAGAGATCGCCTGGCTCGACGCCTACCATGCCCGCGTGCGCGAGGAGATCGGCCCGCTGGTCGAAGACAAGGTGCGCGACTGGCTCAACGCGGCGACGCGACCGCTTTAATTCATGAGGTCGTCATCCCGGACGGCTGAAAGGCCGATCCGGGATCGCAGGAAGGTTAGACGCACTTTCGGCACGCGATCCCGGCTCACGCCTTCCGCGTGTCCGGGATGACGCCAACGTTCACAAATCGCGAATACATGCGGCGGTTCAATGGAACCATCGCTGACGACCCGCGTTTCCCCGACAGCCTGATCGCAGGGACTGGAACGGAGGCGACGCCATGTCCACTATTCTGATCATTATTTTGATCCTGATACTTGTCGGCGCGCTACCCAGTTGGGGTTACAGCCGCGGCTGGGGCTATGGCCCGAGCGGTATCGTGACAATACTTCTGATCGTCTTGATCGTGATGATGCTGACAGGACGAATATAAGCCGCGCCTCGTACAGAACTTTCGCGACTGACGTGATGGCCGGCCGCGCGCCGGCCATTTCGCTTTAACCGGCCCCCGCCAGTTCCAGCCACTCATCCTCGCTCAGCACCGCGACGCCGAGTTCGCGGGCCTTGGCAAGCTTGGAGCCGGCATCGGCGCCGGCCACCACATAATCCGTCTTCTTCGACACCGAGCCGGCGACCTTGGCGCCGAGGCGTTCCGCCATCGCTTTCGCCTCGTCGCGGGTCATCTTTTCCAGCGCGCCGGTGAACACCACGGTCTTGCCGGCGACCGCGCCACTGGCGGCCACCACTTCCAGCGGCTCCGGCGTCACTTCCTTCAAGAGTGCGTCGACCGCCGCCTCGTTGTTCGGCTCGGCGAAGAAATCGACCACCGCCTCGGCCACCACCGCGCCGATGCCCTCGGTGGCGACCATCTCGGCCCAGGCCTCGTTGCCTTTCGGATGCTCCTCGCCCGGCGGCACCGCATTGAGCGCCGCCTCGCGCAGCGCCTCGATGGTCCCATAATGGCGCAGCAGCCGCTTGGCATTGGTCTCGCCGACATGGCGGATGCCGAGCGCATACAGGAAGCGGTTCACCGGCACCTGCCGCCGCACCTCGATGGCAGCGAACAAATTGCGCGCCGAGGTCTCGCCCCAGCCGTCGCGATTCTTCAGCCGGGTCAGCGCTGCCGGGTCGGCATCGCGGGCGGCCAGCGTGAAGATGTCGGCCGGCTGCTTCACCAGCCCCCACTCATAGAACGCCTGCACCTGTTTCTCGCCGAGCCCCTCGATGTCGAAGGCGTCGCGCGAGACGAAATGGCGGATGCGCTCCACCGCCTGCGCCGCGCAGATCAGCCCGCCGGTGCAGCGCCGCACCACCTCGCCATCCTCGCGCACCGCATGGCTGTGGCAGACCGGGCAGAGGGTGGGGAATTCGTAAGGCTTCGCATCCGCCGGCCGGCGCTCGAGCTCGACACCGACCACTTGCGGGATGACATCGCCGGCGCGCTGGATCGTCACCCAGTCGCCCTCGCGTATGTCGATCCCGCCGCGGATCGGCTCGCCGCCACCGCCAATGCCCTTGATGTAGTCCTCATTGTGCAGCGAGGCGTTCGACACCACCACGCCGCCCACCGTGATCGGGGTCAGCTTGGCGACCGGGGTGAGTGCGCCGGTGCGCCCCACCTGGATCTCGATGCGCTCCAATTGGGTGATCGCCCGCTGTGCCGGGAATTTGTGCGCCAGCGCCCAGCGCGGCGAGCGCGAGACGAAGCCGAGGCGGCGCTGCAGCGCGAGGCTGTCGACCTTGTAGACCACGCCGTCAATGTCGTAGCCGAGGCTGGCGCGCTGCTCCTCGATGCTGTGGTAGTGCGCCAGCAGTTCTTCGGCGGTGCGGCAGACCACGGTTAGCGGATTGGTCGGCAGGCCCCAGCGATTGAAGGCGGTGATGACACCGGACTGCGTGTCCGCCGGAAGGCCGCCCTCGCTCACCTCGCCCCAGGCATAGGCGAAGAAGCGCAGCGGCCGGCTGGCGGTGATCTTTGGGTCGAGCTGGCGCAGGCTCCCCGCCGCCGCATTGCGCGGATTGGCAAACAGCGGCTTGCCGGCCTCTTTCTGGCGCTCATTGATCGCGGCGAAATCGGTGTGGCCCATATAGACCTCGCCGCGCACCTCGAACACCGCCGGCACGTCCTTCGCCTTCAGATGCTGCGGCACCTCGGAAATGGTGCGCACATTCTGCGTGACGTCCTCGCCCTCGAAGCCGTCGCCGCGGGTCGCCGCGACAATGAGCCGGCCCTCCTCATAGCGCAGCGAGCAGGACAGCCCGTCGATCTTCGGCTCCGCGGTCATCGCGACCTCGGCATCCGTCGCGAGCCCAAGGAAGCGCCGGATACGGGCGACGAACTCTTCCACCTCCTCGGCGGCGAAGGCATTGCCGAGCGAGAGCATCGGCACCGCGTGGCGGATCTTGGCAAACTTCGAGGACGGCGCGGCGCCGACCTTCTCGGAGAGGCTGTCCATTCCCTTCAGTTCCGGGAAGGCATCCTCGATCGCCTCATAGCGCCGGCGCAACGCGTCATATTCGGCGTCGGAGACGGTCGGCGCGTCGTCCTGGTAATAGCGCTTGTCGTGCCCGGCGATCTCCTCGCCCAGCCTTGCATGCTCCTTCGCCGCCTCGTCGGCGGTGAGGGCGGCGACATCGATCTCGGTGGTGCGTGCGGTGTCCGTGGCCATGACAGGCTATTTAACGGATTCTGCGCCCTTGAGCAGCCGGTCCGCGGCTGCTCGCGCCTCCGAAGTGACTTCCGCGCCGGAGAGCATGCGCGCGATTTCCTCGCGGCGATGATCAGGGGCGAGCGGCGCGACGCGCGTCGCCACCCGGTCGAGATCGGCCAGCGCCTCCTTGGCGATGCGGAAATGATTGCCGGCGCGCGCCGCCACCTGCGGCGCATGGGTCACGGCAACGACCTGCACCCGCTCGGCGAGGCGCTTCAGCCGCGCGCCGATCGCATCCGCCACCGCGCCACCGACGCCGGTGTCGATCTCGTCGAAGACGAGGGTCGGCGCCGAGCCCTTGTCGGCCAGCACCACCTTCAGCGCCAGCAGGAAGCGGGCGAGTTCGCCGCCGGAGGCGACCTTCATCATCGGGCCGGGGCGGGTGCCTGGATTGGTGCGCACCCAGAACTCGATGCGGTCGTAACCGTCGGCCTGGCCTTCCACCTCGTCGGTCTGGACATCCGTGGTGAAACGGGCACGCTCCAGCTTCAAGGGCGGCAGTTCGGCATTCACCGCCTCGTCGAGCGCGGCGGCAGCCTCGTGCCGGCGCCGCGACAGCTCGCCGGCGGCACGGCGATAGATCGCCTCCGCCTCGGCGACGCGGGCATCGAGCCCTTTCAGCCGCTCGGCGCCATGGTCGAGCGCATCGAGCGAATCGGCAAAGCGCGCAGCGACGGTCGGCAGATATTCGACCGAGCAGGCGTATTTCCGCGCCGCAGCGCGCAGAGCGAACAGCCGTTCCTCGATCTTCTCCAGCTCACGCGGATCGAAATCGGTCTCGGCCAGCGCCGCGTCGAGATACAGGCGGGCCGATTCCAGCGCATTCAGCGCCACGTCGATCGCCTCCACCGCCGGACGCACCAGCTTCTCCGCCTCCCCTGCCCGCCGCTCCAGCCGCCGCACCGTGGAAGCGAGGCCGGGCACCGGCGAGGCCGAGCCGGAGATGGCGTCCTGGGCCTCCGCGAGATCGGTGGCGATCTTCTCGAAGCGCATCATCTCGGCGCGGCGATCGGCAAGCCGCGCCTCCTCGCCGGGCTCGGGCGAGAGCTTCTCCAGTTCCTCGACGGCATGGCGGATGTAATCGGCCTCGCGGCCGGCCTCGGTGAGCCGCGCACGCTCGGTCTCGGCTTCGGAGCGTGCTGAGCGCAGGGTACGCCACAGCGTGCCGACCTCGGCCGCGGCGTCGCTCAGCCCGCCATAGGCGTCGAGCAAAGAGCGGTGCGATGCCGGATCGACCAGCGCACGGTCGTCGTGCTGGCCATGGATCTCCACCAGCCGCCGGCCGAGCGAGCGCAGCATCTGCGCGGAAACCGACTGGTCATTGACGAAGGCCCTGGTCCGCCCGTCGGCATGCTGCACCCGGCGCAGCACCAGCGAGCCTTCATCCTCGATGCCGGCCTCGGCCAGAAGCGCGCGGGCGGGATGATCGGTGGCGATGTCGAATTCCGCCGTGACCTGGCCCTGCGCCGCACCCTGACGCACCAGCGAGCCGTCACCGCGCCCGCCAAGGGCGAGGGTGAAGGCGTCGAGCAGGATCGATTTGCCGGCACCGGTCTCGCCGGTCAGCACGGTGAGGCCGGGCTGGAAGGCAAGGTCGAGCCGCTCGATCAGCACGATGTCCCGGATCGACAGGGCGGCGAGCATGAGAGGGCTCCGGAACGAATCCGCAACAGGCGGTCGACACCTTCTAGCAGTTCACGCCCGCAAGCGCCCAGCCCCGGGCTAGCTGCTAGAGCCCTTTCCGTTCGGATGGAAACATCCGAACGACAAGAAAGTGCTCTAGATTCTATAAGCTGGAGCAATTCCCCTTCGATCAGATGATTCCATCTGATCGGGAAATGCTCTAGCCGGCGCTGAGGCCCATCTTCTTGAACGCCTTGGCGATCCAGGAGGCTTCGTTCATCTTCGGATCGACGCCGCGGCTCTGGACCAGCTTGTAGGCGTCCTTGTACCAGGGGCTGTCCGGGAAATTATAGCCGAGCACGGCGGCCGAGGTCTGCGCCTCGGGCATGATGCCGAGCGCCATATAGGCTTCGGTGAGGCGGTACAGCGCTTCCTCGACGTGGCGCGTCGTCTGGTATTGCGTGACGACGACCTTGAAGCGGTTGATGGCGCCGGTGTAGTTGCGCTGCTCCAGATAATAGCGCCCGATCATCATCTCCTTGCCGGCGATCTGATCCTGCGCGACCGTGAGCTTCTTCTTGGCACTCACGGCATATTCGGAGGTCGGATATTTGCGCACGACGTCCTGCAGCGCCTGGATGGCGGCCTGCGTTCCCTGCTGGTCGCGGGTGACATCGGGGATCTGGTCGTACATCGCCGAGGCCAGCAGGAACTGCGCATAGGCCGCGTCCGGGCTGCCGGGATGCAGCGCGATGTAGCGCTTCGCGGCGGCGATGCACTCGGTGTACTCGCCGCGCGTATAATTCACATAGGCCATCATCAGCAGCGCCTTGCGCGCCCATTCCGAATAGGGCTGCTGACGATCGACGTCCTCGAAGCGCTTGGCCGCTGCGTCGTAGTCTTCCTTGTTCATGAGGGTCAGGCCCTCATTGTAGATCTTCTCCGCCGGCTCGTCGTTGATGACGATATCCTCGTCATCCTTCTTGTCGAACAGGCCGGCGCAGCCGGCCAGGCTGAGGCCGAGCATGGCCAGCGCGACAAGCCGCACGGCGCCGCGAGGGCGGTTGTGTTCGGGCAAAGCGCCCTGCGAGAGGTTGAGAAGACGCATCACGAAATTCTGCCCCGCTCCCGAGCTGTTCGCCGCGCACGATGAATAACCATCTGTGCGAAACCCCGGATAGAGCGGCTAAAGCGGCTTTCGGTCGGGAATAAGGCGAGAGCCGCCAGGCATGTGGTGGAAGCGCCGAGGTGTTGCCGATCGGCCAGCCTGGCGCGCGGCGCCGAGGCCGCCCTCACAGTTCCGGTGCGTAGGCCGGCACCGCCACCGCGACACCGAAGCCGGCATGGCCGCGCAGATTGCGGCGGGCGGGCAGCCGGGCCTCGACGATCTCATAGGCCGAGCGGTCGGCGAGCAGGGCATCGACCACGGCGAAGTTCAGCCGGTGGCCGCCACGATACGAGCGGTAGCGCGCCATCATCGGCATGCCGCCGAGCGCGAGGTCGCCGACCGCATCGAGTGCCTTGTGGCGCACGAACTCGTCGGCGTAGCGAAGGCCATTCTCATTCACCACGCGCTCGTCATCGAGGCAGATGGTGTTGTCGAGCGAGGCACCGAGCGCGTAGCCGGCCTGCCAGAGCTTCTCGACATCGCGCATGAAGCCGAAAGTGCGGGCGCGGGCCAGTTCCTTGCGGAACACCGACGGGGTGAGCGTCGCGGCGTAGCGCTGGCGGCCGATGGCGGCGTGGGTGAAGTCGATCTCGATCTCGACGCGGAAGCCGGCATCGTAGGGCGAAAGTTCGCCGAAGCCCTGCTCGGTCTCGACCCGCACCGGCTTGAGCACCTTGAGATAGCGGCGGGCGCGATTGGTTTCGACGATCCCAGCCTCGTCGCAGGCGGAGACGAAGGCTTCGGCGCTGCCGTCGAGGATCGGCACTTCCGGCCCGTCGATCTCGACGAGGGCGTTGTCGATACCGAGGCCGGAGAAGCAGGCCAGCAGATGCTCGACAGTGGAGACGGCAGGACCGGCTTCATCGCGCAGCACGGTGGCGAGGTCGCTGCCGCGGACGGCGCGGTGCGAGGCGCGGACGGACTGGGAGGAGTCGGAACGGCGGAAGAGGATGCCGGTATCCGCCGGTGCGGGGGCGATGCTGAGGCGGGCAGCCTTGCCGGAGTGGACGCCAACGCCCGCGAGTGCGACGCTATCAGCGATCGTCGTCTGCCTTACAGCATTCATTCCAGACCCAGAAGAACGACACGACGCGTCTCCGCGGCGTTCCGCTCTCTCCCCAAAACTGCCCCGTAACCATCATCTTTGAGCCGCAGGATTTCAGTGTCGGAACCGAATCACCGCCTGCGACTTGTTGTTGTCAGCACGTTACCGATGGGGTGGTTTCGGGCCAAATCACGGTTGTTTACCGTCTGTATCCGTTGCCCAAATAACACACAAATAATACTAACCAAGCGTTTACAATAAGTTACGCCCGGAGCAAGCTCCGGGCGTTTGGTCATCTCGGCGGCTTTGTTACGCCATGTTTCAGGTCGCGACGGGTTTTAGCCCTGGCGACGCAGGAAGGCCGGGATGTCGAGATGATCGTCCTCGGCCGGGCGGGCCGCCACCGGGCGGCCATGCTGGTCCATCCGCGCGCCCTGCGGGCGCTTGGCGAATTCCGAACCGGCCTCGGGACGCATGTCGGCGAGCGGGCGAGCCTCCGGATGGGCGGGAGCCTGCTGCTGCGGCGCGCGGCGCACCATCGGGCGCAACTCGGCCGGCGGATCGACCTCCTCCTCGTCCTCGCGACGGCCGAGGCCGACATTGGCGAGGCGCTGGAGCAGGGTCATCCGCTTCTTCTCGGCATGCTGCGCATGATCCGGCAGTTCACCGCGAGCGGCGCGAATCTGGTTCTGCGCCGGCATCGGCAGCTCGTCGACGCGCGGCATGCGCGGCACGCGGCTGTCGGTGCGCTCGGCCTGCGGCGGGATGAAGGGCTGGTGCGAATCATCCTCGTAGTGCGCGGGCGCCGCCTGCTGCTCGGGCTCGACATAGAGCGCGGGCTTGGGAGCCTGCTGGCGGATGGTGACGTCGTCGATCGCCGCCTGCGCGTACTGCTGGGCCGGTGCCTGGTGGTGGGCCTCGGTGGCATAGACATGCTCGCCGCGCGAAGGCTGGGCGAAGGTCGGCTCGAAGCTCTCATTGCCGGCGTAGTCGTCGGCCAGCGCCGAGGCGACCGAGCGCAGCGCCGCATCGCGGCGCGCCTCGACCGCGGCGCGGCCGGCATTGGAGACCCGGCGCCCGCCGATATCGGCGAGGTTGGACAGGCCGTGCGGGATCTGCTCGGGGATCACCGCCGGGTCGATTCCGGTGGCGACCACGGACACGCGGATCAGACCTTCCAGCGTCTCGTCGAAGGTTGCGCCGAGGATGATGTTGGCGTCCGGATCGACTTCCTCGCGGATGCGGGTCGCCGCCTCGTCCACTTCGAACAGCGTCAGGTCCTTGCCGCCGGTGATGGAGATCAGCAGGCCGCGGGCGCCGCGCATCGAGACTTCGTCGAGCAGCGGGTTGGCGATCGCAGCTTCGGCGGCGTGCAGCGCGCGCTTGTCGCCTGAGGCTTCGCCGGTGCCCATCATCGCCTTGCCCATCTCGCGCATCACGGCGCGGACGTCGGCGAAGTCGAGGTTGATGAGGCCTTCCTTCACCATCAGGTCGGTGATGCAGGCGACGCCGGAATACAGCACCTGGTCCGCCATGGCGAACGCATCGGCGAAGGTGGTCCGCTCGTTCGCCACCCGGAACAGGTTCTGGTTGGGGATGACGATCAGGGTGTCGACGCCCTTCTGGAGCTCGCCGATGCCCATCTCGCCGATGCGCATGCGGCGCTGGCCCTCGAAGTGGAAGGGCTTGGTGACGACGCCGACGGTGAGGATGCCGAGCTCGCGGGCCGCGCGAGCGATGACGGGAGCAGCTCCGGTGCCGGTGCCCCCGCCCATGCCCGCGGTGATGAACACCATGTGGGCGCCGGCGAGGTGATCGCGGATCTCGTCGAGCGCCTCTTCGGCGGCGGCGCGGCCGACTTCCGGCTGCGAGCCGGCGCCGAGGCCTTCCGTCACCGCGACGCCCATCTGCACGATGCGCTCGGCCTTGGACAGGGTGAGCGCCTGCGCGTCGGTGTTGGCGACGACGAAGTCGACCCCCGACAGGCCTGCCGTGATCATGTTGTTCACGGCGTTGCTGCCGGCGCCACCCACACCGAAGACGGTGATGCGAGGACGCAGTTCACGGATATCAGGCATCTGGAGATTGATCGTCATCGCTATCGTCCCTTTACGCCGGCGGGCCCAAGACCCGTCTCGTTCCCTGTAGTGCCGGTTCCGCCGGCGCGGCTGGAGTGGTTCACGTCAGAAGGCCTCCCGTAGCCAGTGCCCGACGCGCGAGAAGTAGCCGTCCGCGCCCGCATCGCCGGCGCGGCGTCGCCCTGCCTCGAAATGCTCGAGGCCGGCGACTTGCGGATAAACCAGAAGGCCCGCCGCTACCGCGAACGGCGCGCCGCGCGCCGCCTCCGGCAGGCGGGAAATGCCGAGCGGGCGGCCGATGCGCACCTGCGGGCCAAGGATCTGGCCGACGATCTCGGCAAGACCGGTAAGTTGCGAGGCGCCGCCGGTGAGCACGATGCGCCGGCCCGCGTCCGCGGCATGGCCGGAGGCGACCAGGCGATCGCGCACCAGTTCCACGATCTCCTCGACGCGCGGGCGGATGATGCGCACCAGCTTCGATTTCGGCATCGCCTGCGGCAGGTCGCGCTCGTCGTCCGAAATCGAGGGGACGGTGAGCATCTCGCGCTCGTCGGAGCCGATGGCGGTGACGCCGCCATGCAGCACCTTCAGCCGCTCGGCATCGGCGACGCGGGTGGAAAGACCGCGCGCCACATCATTGGTGATGTGCTGGCCGCCGACCGCGATGCCGTCGACATGGACGAAATGGCCGTTGGCGACCACCGAGACGGTGGTGGTGCCGGCGCCGAGGTCGATCAGCGTCACGCCGAGTTCGGCCTCGTCGTCGGTGAGGGTGGAGAGCGCGGCGGCATAGGGCGCCGCGACCATCGCCTCGACACCGAGATGGCAGCGCTCGATGCAGAGCAGCAGGTTGCGCACCGCGGAGACGTCGCCGGTGACGACATGCAGGTCGACGCCGAGCTGGCGCCCCAGCATGCCGCGCGGCTCGCTGATGCCGCTCACCGCATCGATCTTGTAGCCGACCGGGAGCGCGTGCATCACCGCCCGGCCATCGCCGACCGCGAAGGTGGAGGCGGCGTCGAGCACGCGCCGGATGTCGCCCTCGGCGACCGCCGGCTCCGGCAGGTCGACTTCGGCGACGTAATGCTCGGAGGCGAGCCGCCCGCCGGCGATGGAAACCACCACCGAGGCGATCTGCATGCCGGCCATGCGCTCGGCAGCATCCACCGCGTGGCGAATCGCCTGCTCGGCGCGGTCCATGTCGACCACGGCGCCGCCCTTCATGCCATGGGCGCGGGTGTGGCCGATGCCGAGGATCTCCACCGTGTGGGTGCGACGGCGCAGCATGTCGCTGGCGTCGCGCGGCTTCAGCCGGGCGATCAGGCAGACGATCTTCGACGTGCCGATATCGAGCACGCCGACCACGCTGGTACGGCGGGCCGGCAATGGGCGCATCTTCGGGGCGACTTCGAACGCGCGGCGGGGCCTCATGTATTGCCCCCCTTCTTGGCGGCCTTGGCCTTTGCCTTGAGGTCGGCCTGGCGCGCTTCATAGGCGGCGTCGGAGAGGCGGACCGAAACCCGGTCCGGCAGGCGCAGATCGATCACGGTAATGTCCCGGGTTAGGATCTGCTTGTCGCGGTCGAGCATGGCGAGCTGCGCCAGGCTGTCGTCGACGCCCTTCTCGGGCAAGCGCACGTCGATGCCGTTGCGCATCTTCAGCGTCCAGCGGCGGTTGGCGACGCGAATCGCCGCGCGCACCTGGCCGCGTACGCCAGGCACCTGTTGTAGCGCCTCGACGATCTCGACGACATGCTTCTGCGCACCGTCGCCGACGACGATAGGCAGGCTCACATAGCGCGGATCGTCGGAATAGGGCGCGATCACCGTGCCGTCGCGGGCGATGACATTGATCTTGCCGTCCTTCTGCCAGAGCGCGAAGCCCTCGCGCTCGACCAGCTGGATGTCGAGGCGGTCGGGATAGAGCTTCTGCACCGTGGCGCGCTTGATCCAGGCCAGTTCTTCCAGCCGGGTGCGCGCCAGTTCGGCGTCGAGGAACGGCAGCGAGGAGGTCGGCTTGATGCCGGCGGTGGCGAGAATCTCGCTAGGGGTGACGTGATTCTGGCCGGACAGATTGATGGTCTTGATCTTGAAGCCGGCGATGTTGGCGGCAACGTCCGCCACATCGCGGCCGGATTCCATCACCGCCGGGAGGCGGCCGCCCTGGTAGGCGCCGTAGATTCCGGTCGCGGCAAGGAAAGCGGCGAGCAGCCACTTGCCGCCGCCATCGGTGAGATAGGAGCCGGACAGGCTCACCATCAGCCGCTTGGCACCGATCACCAGCCGCGCCGGCAACCGCACGCCGCCATCACCCCGCCGCACGGCCGCAGGCCGCGCCGAGCGGCGCTGGGCGGCGCGCGCACGCGCCTCGAACTCCGAGGATGCGCCCGCCCCTCCCCCTGCCGGCGTCTGCCGGGGGGTCAGCGGTCGAGCGATGCGTCCTCCACCATCCATCTCACTAGCTCGCCGAACGAATGGCCCGCATGGGCCGCCAGCTCTGGCACGAGCGACGTCTCGGTCATCCCGGGTTGCGTGTTGACCTCCAGACAGACCAGGCCGGATTCGTCTCCGGTCCGGTCGTCGTAGCGGAAATCCGACCTGCTGATCCCCCGACAGCCGAGCGCGCGGTGCGCCGTGAGGGACAGCATCCGGACCTTTTGGTAAATATTAGGTAAAATTTTAGCAGGCAGAATGTGGCGCGAACCGCCCGGGGCGTATTTTGCCTCGTAATCATAGAACCTTAGGTCGGATTGAATTTCTATGACGCCGAGCGGGACATCGCCCATGACGGCGCAGGTCAGCTCCAATCCGGGGATATAACGCTCGGCAAGAAGCAAATCACCGTGCGTCCAGTCGGGACGCGTTAACTCTTGCGGAGGATGATCCATGTCCTCCCGCACGATGAAGACGCCGACCGAGGAGCCTTCCGCAACGGGCTTCAGCACATAGGGGCGCGGCAGCGCGTGCTCCCTCGCCGCCTCGAAGCGCGACACCGACCGCCCCTCCGCCACCGGGACGCCATGGGCGGCCATGATGATCTTGGCCTGCACCTTGTCCATGGCGAGCGCCGAGGCAAGCACCCCCGAATGCGAATACGGGATCTGCAGGATCTCCAGCACGCTCTGCATCATGCCGTCTTCGCCAGGCCGGCCATGCAGCAGGTTCAGCGCCACATCGGGCTTGAGGCGGCCCAGCACCTCGGCAATGTCGCGACCGACATCGATCTGGGTGATGCGGTAGCCGGCACCGAGGCTGTCCAGCGCCGCGGCGCAGGCCGCACCCGAGCGCAGCGACACCTCGCGTTCGGCCGACCAGCCGCCCATCAGGACGGCGACATGCTTCGACATGGCTTTCTCCCCGGGTCGCGCCTTCAGGACAGCGGCACGCCGATCCGCTTGATCTCCCATTCCAGCTCGACGCCGGAATTCTGCTTCACCCGGCGGCGCACCTCCTCGCCGAGCCCCTCGATCTCGGCCGCCGTGGCGCCGCCGGTATTGATCAGGAAGTTGCAGTGCATCTCCGACACCTGCGCCGCGCCGACCTTGAGCCCGCGGCAGCCGGCGGCATCGACCAGTTGCCAGGCCTTGTTGCCGGGCGGGTTCTTGAAGGTGGAGCCGCCGGTCTTCTCGCGGATCGGCTGCGAGGCTTCGCGCGCCGCGGTGATCCGGTCCATCTCCGCGAGGATGGCGGCGGGCTCGCCCGGCCGGCCCTGATAGAGCGCCGAGGTGAAGATGAAGTCCGCCGGCGCGCCGGAATGGCGGTAGTGGAAACCGAAATCGCCGTTCGCCAGCACATGGCGCGCCCCAGTGCGGTCCACCGCCCGCGCCTCGATCAGGCAGTCCTTGGTCTCGCCATGGTGCGCACCGGCATTCATGCGCAGGGCGCCACCAATGCCGCCAGGAATGCCGCGATAGAAGGCGAGGCCATCGATGCCGGCATCCGCCGCCGCCTTGGCGACCCGCACGTCGGGCACCGCGGTGCCGACCCGCAGCTTGTGACCGTCCTCGACCGTAATCTCGTTGAAGCCGCGCCCGAGCCGGATCACCACGCCCTCGACCCCGCCGTCACGAACGATGAGGTTGGAGCCGAGGCCGACCACGGTGACCGCGATGTCCGCCGGCAGATGCGCGAGGAAATAGGCGAGGTCGTCCTCGTCGGCCGGCGAGAACAGGATTTGCGCCGGTCCGCCGACCCGGAACCAGGTGAGCTCGGCCAATGGCTGATTCGCGATCATCCGCCCGCGCAAGGCGGGCATGAGGGCGGAGAGCTGGGGGATGAGATCGGGGAAAGTCATGGAGATAAACTGCAACCACCTGATACGATCACGAGCCTGATCGGTATTGCTGCAGCATGCTTTCAACAGCAATCTCTAAGGCATCGAGATCAGTTTCGTAGATATTCCACAATATTTCGGCATCGAGCTTGTTGTAAGCATGCCTGATGTGATTACCTAGGTCTGCAATCTGTCTCCACGGAATGTTCGGCGCCACGGAGTCCTTCCATTCGGAAGGAACATGTCTTGATGCTTCGCTGAGGATTTCCAAGAATCTCTCAAAGGCCGCCCGCGTTACCGCGTCGGTGCGCATCGTATCGAATGATCGACCGTCGAGCAGGGCACGGATGTTGCCGATGCTCTGTTTCATATCTTCAAGACGAAAGATCGAACGCTCGCTCATTGGAAAATCTCGATGGCGTCACGTTCCAGCGTCCGCTTGAAGCCTTCGTCGAGGCTACGCCTCATGAAGATGTTTGCGGGAAGCCCGGTCTCATCTTCGATCTCTTGGGCCACGCTGACGAGGTCGATCAGCGAGAACCGGGAATTAGGCGCAACGTCAATGGCAACGTCGATATCGCTGTCCGGACGATTGTCGCCACGGGCGCGTGAGCCGAACAGCGCCAGCCGCGTCACACCCTCCGCTCGCAGCCGAGGCTCGAGGGTCGAGAGAGACCGGATCAGTTGGTCGCGCGACATCGACATCCCAACAAAGTTAGCACGACTCTCCTCAGGCCTCAGCTTTCGCCAGTTGCTCGGGCAGCGCGTAGGCCCACTGCGTGATGTTCCCGGCGCCGAGGCAGACCACATAGTCGTCGGGCCTGGCGAGGCCCTTCACCAGGCCGGCCAGCGCATCGGGCCCCGGCAGCGCGATCACCGAGCGGTGGCCGCGGGCGCGCAGCGCGTCGACCAGATGGTCGCGGTCGATCCCCGGGATCGGCGTCTCGCCGGCGGCATAGACCTCGGCGACGATGACGTGGTCGGCATCGTTGAAGCAGGTGGCAAACTGGTCGAACAGCGATTGCAGCCGCGTGTAGCGGTGCGGCTGGACCACCGCGATCACCTGCCCCTCGGTCGAGGCCCGTGCCGCGCGCAGCACGGCGGCGATCTCCACCGGGTGGTGGCCGTAATCGTCGAAGATGGTGACGCCGTTCCAGGTGCCGGTGCGGGTAAAGCGCCGCTTCACCCCGCCGAAGCCGGCCAGCGCCGAGCGGATCCGCTCGTCGGGAATGCCGAGCTCGCGTGCCACCGCGACCGCCGCGGTGGCGTTCAGCGCATTGTGGTGGCCGGGCATCGGCAGCACCAGGTCGCGCAACTCGTGCACCACCGCGCCGTCGCGGTCGCGGAACAGCACGCTGAACTTGCATTGCCCGCCGCGCAGGTCGATGTCGGTGATGCGCACATCGGCCTGCGGGTTGGCGCCATAGGTGATGACGCGGCGATCCTCGACGCGCCCGACCAGGGCCTGCACCACCGGATGGTCGGTGCACATCACCGCGAAACCGTAGAACGGCACATTCTCGACGAAGGCGCGGAAGGCGTCCTTCACCGCATCGAAGGTCTTGAAGTGGTCGAGGTGCTCGGGATCGATATTGGTGACGATGGCGACCTCGGCGGGCAGCTTCAAGAAGGTGCCGTCGCTCTCGTCGGCCTCCACCACCATCCAGTTGCCGCCGCCGAGCCGGGCATTGGTGCCATAGGCATTGATGATGCCGCCATTGATGACGGTCGGGTCGAGCCCGCCGGCATCGACCAGCGTCGCCACCAGCGAGGTGGTGGTGGTCTTGCCGTGGGTGCCGGCGATGGCGACGCAGCTCTTCAGCCGCATCAGCTCGGCCAGCATCTCGGCGCGCCGCACCACCGGCAGGCGCTTGGCCCGCGCGGCCACAAGCTCAGGATTGTCGCGCTTGATGGCGGATGAGACCACCAGCACCTCGGCACCGTCGAGATTCTCGGCGGTGTGGCCGATGCGGACCGCGATGCCCTTCTCGGTGAGGCGCTTTACATTGGCGCTCTCGGCGACGTCGGAGCCCTGCACCGTATAGCCGAGATTGTGCAGCACCTCGGCAATGCCGCTCATGCCGATGCCGCCGATGCCGACGAAATGGATGGGGCCGAGTGACAGCGGAAGCTTCATGCGCGCGTGATCCTAAAGGCGGCGGGCGCCGACCCGCTGGAACTGCGGAGGAATAGACGAGCCGTGCCGCCGCGTCATCCCCAGCCCCCTAGACGGTAATTCTGGCGATGCGGATGACGAGGTCGGCGAGCCGCTCCGCCGCGTCCGCCCGGCCCATCGCCTTGGCTGCCTCGGCCATGGCGGCAAGCTGGTCCGGCCGGTTGGCGAGGCGGGTCAGTTCCTCGGCGAAGTGCTGCGGGGTGAACTCGTCCTGCGGCATCAGCAGCGCGCCGCCGGCATTGGCGATCGCGGTGGCGTTGGCAAGCTGGTCCTGGTCGAGCGCATGCGGCAGCGGCACCAGCACCGAGGGGCGGCCGATGACGGCGAGCTCGGCCACGGTCGAGGCGCCGGAGCGGCCGACCACGAGGTGCGCTTTCGCCATGCGCGCCGGCAGGTCCTTGAAGAACGGTGCCAGCTCGCAGGCGACGCCGAGCCGCGCATAGGTGGCGCGGACCAGGTCGATGTCCTCCGGCCGGCTCTGCTGGGTAACCCGCAGCCGCGCCCGCACTTCCGGCTGCAGCCATTCGAAGGCAGCAGGCACGATCTCGCTCATGATGCGGGCGCCCTGGCTGCCGCCGAACACCAGCAGTTCGAACGGCTCGCCGGCCTGCGGCGCCTTGAACGACAGGCCTGCCGCTTCGCGCACCGCGGGCCGCACCGGATTGCCGGTGTGGTAGGCCTTGGCCTTGAGGCGGGGATTGCCGTCGCATATGCCGGGATAGCCGGTGGCGATGGCGGTGACATACGGCGCCAGCAGCGCATTGGCCCGGCCCATCACCCCGTTCGCCTCGTGGATGAGGGTGGGACGGCGCGCCAGCGCCCCTGCCATCAGCGGCGGCACAGTGGGATAGCCGCCGAAGCCGATCACCGCGGCCGGCTTGAGGTGCCGCATCAGCTTGAGGCCCATGCCGACGCCGGTGCCGAGCGCGATGGCGGTGCGGAACAATGCCATGGGCGAGCGCCCGCGCACGGTGTCGGCCGGCAACACGTGCAGCTTGCGCGCCGGGAATTGCCCGGCATAGCGCGCCGCGCGCTCGTCGGTGGCAAGGTCGACCAGTATGCCGCGCGCGCTGAGCGCGCCGGCCAGTGCCTCGGCTGGAAACAGATGGCCGCCGGTGCCACCGGCGGCGATCAGCACGATGGGCGCCCCGGTCTGAGGCGTATCGGCCTGGGGCTTCTCGGCGGTGGGCTGGTCGAGGCTCATGGCGGTTCCGTTCAGGGCGTCACGTCAGGCGGGCTCCGCATCAGGCAGGCTTGGCCCCGAGCCTGGTACCGAGGCGTTCGAGCTCGGCGAGCGTCGCACTCTTCGGGCGCCGGCGCGTTAGCGCGATCAGCATGCCCATGCCATAAGCCAGCGACAGAAGCGAGGAGCCGCCATAGGAGACGAAAGGCAGCGTCATGCCCTTGGCCGGCATCAGGTGCAGATTGACCATCATGTTGATGGCCGATTGCAGGCCGAACAGCATGGCGAGGCCGGAGACCGCGAAGCGGATGAACGGGTCCTCGTTCTCCATGGCGTGGAACAGCGCCCGGAGCACGATGAAGGCGAACAGCCCGACCAGCATCAGGCACAGGATGGCGCCGAACTCCTCGCCGGCCACCGCGAAGATGAAGTCGGTATGGCCGTCCGGCAATATCCGCTTGAAGGTGCCCTCGCCAGGCCCCTGCCCGAACCAGCCACCATGCAGGAAACTGTCGATGGCGAGGTCGATCTGGTAGGTGTCGCCGGAATCCGGATTGAGGAAGCGATCGATGCGCTGGGTAACGTGCGGCACCATCGTATAGGCCGCGAACAGGCCGAGCGCGCCGACGCCGCCCAGCCCCACCACCCAGATGATGCGCAGCCCGGCAAGAAAGAACAGGCTGCCCCACACCAGCGAGACCAGCATGGTCTGGCCGAAGTCCGGCTGCAGCACCAAAGGCGTGATGACGACGCCGAGCAGGCCGAAGGCCAGCACCTGGCCCGGCATTTCCGGCCGCCGCACGCTCTCCGAGAACAGCCAGGCGGCGATAATGACAAAGCTGGGCTTGAGGAATTCCGAGGGCTGGATGGTCATGCCGGCAAGCGTGATCCAGCGCCGCGAGCCCTTGACCTCGGCGCCCATGACCAGCGTGGCGAATAGCATCGCCAGGAACACCAGGAACAGCACCAGCGAGAGGCGCCTGATCGCGCGCGGGGACAGGAACGAGGTGCCGATTAGCACGAATAGCGCCGGGATCAGGAAGATCACCTGGCGGTTCACGAAATGGAACGGATCGGCGATGCCGAGGCGCGCCGCGACCGGCGGACTGGCGGCGAGCGCCAGCACGATTCCGGTGACCATCAGCGCGGCGAGCGCCCCGAGCAGCAGACGATCAACGGTCCACCACCATTCGCCCAGCACCGTCCGTTCGGCACGCGACATCATGGTACGCAAAACTCCGGCAGAGGGCGGGGTGGCGGATTGGCAAGCGTTATCGGCGGGCGGCGTGGCCCGTTCGGTAAATATCGATGAGTTAGGGTTGATGCGGGGTTAAGGGCGAAGGGAGATTTTCCGCGCCTTGTCCACTCCGGAGCGATCAAGAAGCGTGTCCGAGCGGAGCCAGCAGACGCCAAAGCCGAATAGGCCTTTACGTGCTGGTATCGACATCGTCCCAATCCGAACCGTCCGGGTCGATAAGCCAGTTCAGCGCGTAGTGCCGTTCCATCGTCACACCGGGCGCAAGGCTTCCAACAGGTGTTACCCGGTCGAGGCCAGCCTGACGGATGGCCCAGGCGCAGCGGTAGATCAAATCCGCCTCGTCCAGCAACTCCCTTGCCGAACGCGTGCCATTTGCCGTGAGATTGGCGCTATCTCGGACCGTCTCGGTAAGCATCGGTACGTCGCACAGGTGGGACGGAAGCCCCAGCGGGCCTTGGACGAAATTCAGCGACCAGAACAGTACCCAAGCCGCTTCGTAGCGCCACACGAACTGGAGGCGATCATGCTCGCTCGGGTCGGGATCGTCGATGAAGACCAGTTCCAACGGTGAGAACAGCGGCCTGATACCGCGCTCCTCGACGATTCGCTCGATGATCTCCTGCTCAAGGCCTTCGCCCTTCACCGCAACGATGTTGAGCGCCAGTAGCCGCTCGGCGACCTCCCTTGGCGAGCGGACAAAGATCTCGCCTTCGGATTCGATAAGCGGCAAATGCGGATTGATGGATACGCCGGCTGCGCGCAACACCGCTTCGCTGCGTTGCTTGCGCGCGATCGTTTCGTCGAAGGAGTCCATCTCGGTCCGGTCCATCCTGGAAGGCTCAATACGCGTGGCGATGCGTTGCCCAGCCGGCGACTGCACCGAGGTCACTCTCAACAGTCGCGTCACCCAGGCCAGGCAGATGGCGCTGTGATCTTCTTGTCACTCGGCATCAGGGGTCTGGTTGAGATCTCGTATGCAATTCAGTCCGAAGGAGAGGCGTTGACGAGAGTGCGGAAATGGTCGCCCCTGACCTCGAAATTGGGAAACTGGTCGAAGCTGGCGCAGGCTGGTGAGAGCAGCACCACCGGGTGCTTCAGCCCGGAGGCTGCGGCATCGCGCGCGGCGGCCGGCACCGCGGCGTCGAGCGTACCCACGATTTCGTAGGGCACCTTGCCGTCCAGCGTGCGCGCGAATTCCTCGGCCGCGACGCCGATCAGATAGGCCTTCCGCACCCGCGGGAAATAGGGCGCCAGGGGCTCGATGCCGCCGGCCTTGGGCTTGCCGCCGGCGATCCAGAACACTTCCTCGAATGAGGAAAGCGCGCGCTCCGCGGCGTCGGCATTGGTCGCCTTGGAATCATTGACGAACAGCACGTCGCCGATGCGCCGCACCTCTTCCATGCGATGGGCGAGGCCCGGAAAGCTCTTCATCGCCACCGCGATGACTTCCGGCGCGAGGCCGAGCGCGCGGGCACTCGCGAAGGCGGCGGCGGCGTTCTGTGCATTGTGGGCGCCGCGCAGCGAGCCGATGCCGCCAAGCGGTAGAGTGAAGCGCGTGGCGCCGCCCTCGGCGACGATCAGCCGGCCACCCTCGTAGTAGATGCCGTCGGCCAGCGGCCGGCGCACCGAGACGCGCACCACATGGCCGCCGGCCCGCTCGGCGCGGTCGGCGATGGCCGCGCTCCAGTCATCATCGACGCCGACCACCGCGGTGCCGCCGGCTTCGACCCCGGCAATCAGCCGCTCCTTCACCGCGGCGTAGTGCTCCATGGTGCCATGGCGGTCGAGATGGTCGGGTGAGAGATTGAGCAGGATGCCTACGGACGGATCGAGCGTTGGCGCCAGGTCGATCTGGTAGGACGAGCACTCGATGACATGGACGCGGCCCGGCTTCGGCGGCTCCAGCCCGAGGATCGCCGGACCGAAATTGCCGCCGATCTGCACGTCGCGCCCGCCGACCCGCATCAGGTGCGCGAGCAGCGCCGTCGTCGTCGACTTGCCATTGGTGCCGGTGATGGCGGCAAAGTGCGAGCGCCGCGACGACAGCCGGCGCTCGCGGCAGAACAGCTCGATGTCGCCGACCACCTCGACCCCGGCATTGCGGGCGAGCCCGACGCTCCAGTGCGGAACGGGATGGGTCAGCGGCACGCCGGGCGCCAGCACCAGCGCCGCGACTGCGCTCCAGTCGAGGTCACGCAGGTCGCCGGTCGGAATGCCCTCCGCCGCCGCCTTGCCGACCGAGGCCTCGGCATCATCCCACGCCAGCACGTCCGCGCCGCCGGCGATCAGCGCACGGGCGGTGGCGAGCCCGGAGCCGCCGAGGCCGAACAGCGCGACCTTGCGATCGCGGAAAGAGGTGACGGGGATCATGATCGACTCGCAAGCTCGGGCGATACGGACACCCGTCTGGCTATCGCATTTTCACTGAGGAAGGAAACGCGGGATGGTCTAGAACTGGGCATCGCCAACCGGATACAGCCATGACCGACCTCGCTCCGCTCGGCTCCACCCTGCGCATCCTGCGGCCGCACGCCAACGTCCTTGCCTTCTATGATGGCCGCATCGACGGCGTGCGGGCTTATTCGGCGGAGCCGAACTGGCTGGACGACGGCGCCTATGCGCTGGGCGTCGCCTCTTTCGCCGTGGTCGATGGGCATGAGGCGCTGGTCTACGACACCCACATATCGCTCACCCATGCCCGGCTGATACGCCAAGCGCTGGAAGAGATGGGGGTCACCTCGATGCGGGTGGTGCTGAGCCACTGGCATGACGACCATGTCGCCGGCAATGAGGTGTTCGCCGATTGCGAGATCCTCGCCCATGTCCTGACCGAACGCGCGCTGATCGCCCATCGCGAGGAAATGGAGAACGCCGCGCCGCCGATCCGCCCGCTGATCATGCCGACGCGGACCTTCGAGGGCCCGCTCGACCTCACCATCGGCGGAGTGCGGGTCGAACTGCGCCATGCCGAGATCCACAGCAATGACGGCGTGCTGCTCGGCCTGCCGGATCTTGGCCTGCTGCTGGTCGGCGATACGCTGGAGGACACCGTCACCTATGTCGCCGAGCCCGACCGGCTCGAGGTGCATCTTGCCGAGCTCGATCGCATCGCCTCATGGGGCTATCCGCGCCTGCTGCCGAACCATGGCGATCCCGACGTGATCGCCGCCGGCGGCTATGGCCCGGAGCTGATCGCGGCGACGAAGCTCTATGTGGAGAAGCTGGTCCGCGCCCGCACCGATCCGGCGCTGGCCGGGCAGGACCTGAAGACCTTCGCCGCCGACGCCCTCGCCAGCGGCGGCGCGTATTATTTCGCGCCCTATGAGGAGGTCCACGCCCGCAATATCCAGACGGTGCGCGGGGAGTAAGACCGAGTTGTCATCCCGGACGGCCGTCAGGCCGATCCGGGATCGCAGGAAGGTGTTGCTCGGAACTTCACGCGATCCCGGCTCTCCGCTTCGCTGCGGCCGGGATGACGGCCTCTCTCACTCTGGCATTGCTCCAGCAATGCCGGAGCATTGCTCAAGCCCAACCTCAGCGCAGCTTGAGCGTCGACAGGCCGATCAGCGCCAGCACCACCGCGATGATCCAGAAGCGGATCACGATCTGCGGCTCGGTCCAGCCGAGCTGCTCGAAATGGTGGTGGATCGGCGCCATCTTGAAGACGCGCTTGCCGGTGAGCTTGAACGAGACCACCTGCACGATCACCGACACCGCTTCCAGCACGAACAGGCCGCCGATGATGCACAGCACGATCTCGTGCTTGGTGGCGACCGCAATGGTGCCGAGCAGGCCGCCCAGCGCCAGCGAGCCGGTGTCGCCCATGAAGATCTGCGCCGGCGGGGCGTTGAACCATAGAAAGCCGATGCCGGCTCCGATGATCGCCCCGCATATCACCGCCAGTTCACCGACGCCGGCGACGTAGTGGATCTGCAGGTAGTCGGCGAACAGCACGTTGCCGGACAGATATGAGATCATGCCGAACGAGCCCGCCGCCACCATCACCGGCACGATGGCGAGGCCATCGAGGCCATCGGTGAGGTTCACCGCATTGCCGGCGGCGACGATGACGAAGGCACCGAAGATGACGAAGAAATAGGAGAGGTCGAGCAGCAGGTCCTTGAACAGCGGGAAGGCCACCGAGGTGGAGAGCGGCATCCGCCCGACATTCATGATCACCACCACTGCGGCGCCCGCGATCAGCGCCTCGATGGCGAGGCGGGAGCGGCCGGAGAGGCCGTTATGGGTCTGCTTGGTGACCTTGAGATAGTCGTCATAGAAGCCGATCAGCCCGAAGCCGATGGTGACGAACAGCACCACCCAGACATAGGGATTACTGAGATTGGCCCACAGCAGCGTCGCCACCATCAGGCCGGAGAAGATCATCAGCCCGCCCATGGTGGGCGTGCCCTTCTTGGTGAGCAGGTGCGATTGCGGCCCGTCGGTGCGGATCGGCTGGCCCTTGCCCTGCTTCAGCCGCAGCATGGCGATGATCGCCGGCCCGAACATGAAGACGAACAGCAGCGCGGTGATGATCGCACCGCCGGTCCGGAAGGTGATGTAGCGGAAGACATTGAGAGCCGGGACGCTTCCCTGGAGCTCGGCCAGCCATTGCAGCATTGCTTCAACCTTCCGCAGGCACGCTGTTCGCGCGAAAACGTTCGGCAAGCGCACGGGCGAGAGGCCCCATGCGACTGCCATTGGAACCCTTTACCACCAGCACGTCGCCGGCGCGCAGCGCGTCCGCCACCAGCGGCAGCAGCGCCGCCGCATCGGGCGCGCAGGCGCCGCGCCGGTTCGGCGGCAACGCGTCCCACAGCGCATGCATCAGCGGACCGGCACAGAAGACGAGATCGGCGGATGAGCCGACGGCGCCCGCCAGATCGCGGTGCATCGTCTCGCCGCCCTCGCCCAGTTCCAGCATGTCGCCCAGCACGGCGATGCGCCGGCCACGGCCCTCGACCGGGATGCGGCCCAGCACGTCGAGCGCGGCGCGCATCGAGGCAGGATTGGCGTTGTAGCTCTCGTCGATCAGCAGCGCCTGGCCGCCCTTCACCGCGAGCGGCGTGCGCACGCCCCGCCCCGGCGGCGGCCCGAGCGAGGCCAGCGCCAGCGCGGCAAGGCAGAGATCGGCGCCGGCGAGCTTGGCCGCCGCCAGCACCGCGAGCGCGTTCTGCACGATGTGCCGGCCGGGCAGCCCGACCTTGAAGCTGATGGTCTGGCCGAGGATGTCGGCGGTCGCGGTCGAGCCGTCCGGCTGCAAGGCGACGCTGAGCAGGCGGGCCTGCGAGCCCTTGTGCTCGCCGAAACCGACAATCTTCGCGATGCCCGCGGCCTTTGCCGCGGCGCGCAACCGGGCGAATTGCGGATTGTCGCGGTTCAGCACCGCCGCACCGCCGGGCTCGATGCCGGAAAATATCTCCGCCTTGGCGTCGGCAATGGCCTCGATGCCGGAGAACTGCGCGATGTGCACCGGTTCGATGGTGGTGATGATCGCGATGTGCGGGCGCACCATGGCGGTAAGCGGCGTGATCTCGCCGGGATGGTTCATGCCGAGCTCGAACACGCCGTAGCGCGCGCCGCGCGGCAGCCGCGCCAGCGAGAGCGGCACGCCCCAGTGATTATTGTAGGAGGCGGCGGAGGCGTGGGTCGGGCCGTCGGCACCGAGCGCGAACAGCAGCGCTTCCTTGGTGGTGGTCTTGCCGACCGAGCCGGTCACCGCGACGATGCGCGCGCCGCTGCGCTCCCGCGCTGTGCGCCCGGCATGCTCCAGCGCCCTGAGCACGTCCTCGACGATCAGCAGCGGCGCATCCGCCGGCAGCTCGGCGACCCGCTCGCTAGCGACGATGCTCAGCCCGGCGCCACGGCCGGTCGCGGCCGCGACATAGGAATGCCCGTCGCTATTGTCGCCCTTGATGGCGAAGAAGGCGTCGCCCGGAGCGAGCGTGCGGCTATCGATGGAGACGCCATTGATCGCCACTGCCGGCGCGCCGCGTAGCGTGCCGCCGGTTGCCGTGGCGAGTTCGTCCGGCGTCCAGAGCGGAGGCCCCTCCGCATGCACGTTCATTGATCGCGTCCCCCGAGCGCCTCGACCGCGCAGTCGCGGTCCGAGAATGGAAGCGTCCGGTCGCCGACAATCTGGCCGGTTTCGTGACCTTTGCCCGCAATCAGCAGTACATCCCCAGTTTGCAGCAGCCCGATGCCGGCGCGGATGGCTTCCGCGCGGTCACCGATCTCGCGCGCGCCGGGCACGGCCGCCAGTATCTCCTTGCGGATCATCGCCGGGTTCTCGCTGCGCGGATTGTCGTCGGTGACGATGACGAGGTCCGCCTTGTCGCCGGCGATGCGGCCCATGATCGGGCGCTTGCCGCGGTCGCGGTCGCCGCCGCAGCCGAACACCACGATCAGCCGGCCGGTCACATAGGGCCGGAGCGCCGCCAGCGCGGTGGCCAGCGCATCGGGCTTGTGGGCGTAGTCGACGAAGACGCCGGCACCGTTCCTGGTGCCGACCAGTTCGAGCCGCCCCGGCACGCCTTCGAGCTTGGGCAGCGCGTTGAGGGCATCGGCCGCCGGCGTGCCGGTCAAGATGGCAAGGCCGGCCGCCACCAGCGCATTCGCCGCCTGGAAGGCGCCGACCAGCGGCAGCAGGATGCTGCGCTGCTTGCCGGCGACCTCGACCAGCAGCCGCTGGCCGAGCCCTTCGTCGGTGCGCTCCAGCAGCGCGATACCGGCGCCGGTGATGCCGATGCCGAGCACTTCGAGGCTGTGATGCGCGGCGATTTCAGCCGCGTGGCTGCCCTCGTCGGTATCGACCCAGACCGCCGCCCCGCCGCCACGCGGCACCAGTTCGGAGAACAGCCGCATCTTGGCGGCGAGATAGGCTTCCATCGTCGGGTGGTAGTCGAGATGGTCGCGCGACAGGTTGGTGAAGGCCCCGGCCGAGATCCGCACGCCGTCGAGCCGGTGCTGGTCGAGGCCGTGGGACGAGGCCTCCAGGCACAGATGGCTCACGCCCTCGCTGACCAGCGTGTCCAGCGTGTGGTGCAGTTCGATCGGGTCCGGCGTCGTCAGCGAGCCATAGACCGCGCCGGCGGGCGCCACTACGCCGAGCGTGCCGAGGCTGGCGCTGGCATGGCCGTTCGCCTGCCAGATCTGCCGGGTGAAGGCGGCCACCGACGTCTTGCCGGAGGTGCCGGTGACGGCAGCGATGGTACCCGGCTGGCGCGGATAGGCCCGCGCCGCCGCCAGCGCCACCGCGCGCCGCGCATTGCCGACCCGCACATAGGCGATCTTCGGATCGAGCCCATCGGGGCGCTCGCCCTCCCCCACCACGGCGCGGGCGCCATGCGCGACAGCGTCGGCGATGAATTGCGTGCCATTGGCCTTGGACCCGGCAAGCGCGAAGAACACGTCGCCGGGCACCGCCTTGCGGCTGTCGAGCACCGGCCGACCGACGCTGAGCGTGGCGTCCGCGGCGCCATAGTCGGCGTCCGGGCCGATCAGGGCACCGAGGGAAAGCGGGTTGGATCGCGAGGCGTCGGACATGAAGGCGCTGTTCCGGCGGACCGCCATACGAAGCGGCATGGCGTCTGAATTAGACGGATAGCCGATTCCCGCGCAAGTTACGTAGAGGGAAATCCGGTGGACGTCACACTGCTTCAGCATCCTTCGAGGCTCGGACTTCGCCCGAGCACCTCAGGATGAGGTTCATCCATAAGCGCGACCTCATCCTGAGGTGCTCCGCGCAGCGGAGCCTCGAAGGATGCTCGCGCGGAGCGAGTGACCTCACTCCGGCCTGGACTGCGCCACCTGGTAGCCGGTGAGCAGACTTTCCACCGGCGGCAGATTGGTGCGCGGCATCTGGCCGAGCAGCGGGGCGATGCGGGCCATGATCTTGCCGGTGGTGGGGCCGGCATTCCAGCCGGCAGTGGCGAAGCCGTAGGTCTCCTTCAGCCCCTGCGGCTCGTCGAGCATGACGAGGATCAGGTACTGCGGGTCGTCCATCGGGAACACGCCGGTGAAGGTGGTGAGCAGCCGGGTCTTGGAATAGCGCCCGCCGATCACCTTCTCCGCGGTGCCGGTCTTGCCGCCGGGATTATAGGGGCCGGCGAACTCGACCAGCTTGGAGGCCGAGCCCTTCACGGCGTTGAGCCGCATCAGATAGCGCATCTTGGCGCTGGTCTCGGGCTTGATGACGCGCTTGGCCACCGCCATCGCTTCATCAGGCGTGCGCTTCATGAAGGTCGGCGGGATCAGCCAGCCGCCATTGACCAGCGCATTCACCGCCATCACCGCCTGCAGCGGGGCCACCGCGAGGCCGTGGCCGAAGGCGATGGTCGCGGTGTTCAGCTCGCCCCAGCGTTTCGGCACGATCGGAGCGGCGCTTTCCGGCAGCTCGGTGCGCAGCCGGTCGAGCTGGCCCAACTTCTCCAGGAACGCCTTGTGGGCGTCGACGCCGCACAGCAGCGCCATGCGCGCAGTGCCGACATTCGAGGAATAGGTGAACACCTCCGGCACGCTCAGCATGCGGTTCTGCGCGTGGTAGTCATGGATCCTGAAGCGGCCGAAGCTGAGGGCGCCGCGGGCATCCATCATCGAATTGAGATTGACCTTGCCGCTGTCGAGCGCCATGGCGAAGGTCAGCGCCTTGAAGGTCGAGCCCATCTCGAACACGCCGGTGGTGAGGCGGTTCAGCGTCTTGGGATCGAGCGCCTTGGCCGGCTCGTTGGCGTCGAAATCGGGCAGCGACACCATGGCGAGGATCTCACCGGTGCGCACATCGACCACGGTGCCGGCGGCGGCGATGGCGCGGAACTTCTCCTTCGCGGCGGCCAGTTCGTCGCGCACCACGTGCTGCACGCGCAGGTCGATCGACAGGTCCACCGGCTCCTGCTGGCGGTCGGTGGCGAGGCCGGCGAGGTGCAGTTCGGCAAGGCCGCGATTATCGACCCACTTTTCGAGGCCGGCGATGCCCTGATTGTCGATATTGGTCGAGCCCAGCACATGGCCGGCGAGGTTGTTGCCGGGATAGACGCGGCGGTTCTCGCTCATGAAGCCGATGCCCGGCAGGCCGAGCTTGTAGATCTCGCGCTGCTGCTGCGGTGTGATCTCGCGCTTCAGCCAGACGAAGCCGCGCTTGGAATCGAGCCGGGTGCGGAACTCGTCGGCATTGGCGTCCGGCAGCACCGCGGTCAGCGATTCCACCGCCTCGTCGACATCGATGAGGCGCTTCGGCTCGCCATAGAGCGAAGAGGTCTTCACGTCGGTGGCCAACACCAGGCCGTTGCGGTCCAGTATGTCCGGCCGCGCCGAGGCGACGGCGTCGGAATTCACCGCGCGGCGCGTCAACGCGCTCTCCGGCGCCGAGGCATACATGGCAAGGCGGGCGCTGATGGTGCAATAAACGCCGCCGAACACCAGCATGCACAGCAGGATGCGGGCGCGGGCCACGGCGTTGGGCTCCGGCCGGCCGCGGCCGGCGGCGCGGCGGACGATGCCGGGCAGCGCGCGGACCGGGCTCAGCAGACGCTCCGTGATCGTGCGGACGAGCGGCGACATCTCAGCGGGTCCTCTCGTGATAGCGGCCGACCGAGGCCGGCGGCAACAGCGGCGCCTCCGAGGTCACCGGCGCGGTATGCAAAGGCTGGCCGGAGGGGGCCGGCATGGCCGGGCCGGGCGAGGCCTGTCCCATCACCCCGGCCGATGGCATGGCGTCAAGCGGCAGCGGCGGGCGTGACGGCGCCGCCTGCTGCACCGGCACCGCCGGCCGCGCGGCCTGCGGCGGCGTGGTGGACGTGCCGGCGGAGGGTTTGGCCGTGCCCTTGCCGGTCTTGTCGGCGGGCGAGATCGAGCCGGTGATGGTCGGCCCGTCGACCAGCGCCTCGATCATGCCGCCGAGCACGTCGCTGCCCTGCTCGGGCTTGGCCGGCAGGCTGGCGAGATTATCCATCCGGTCGACATCCAGCGGCTGCATGTCGAGATGGTTCTCGGCCAGCGCCTGGATGCGGTCCGGCGAGGTGCGCCGCGCCCATTCGGCATTGAGGATGGCCATGCGGTCGCGCTCGGCACGGATGTCGCTGCGGAGCCGCGCGATCTCCTGCGCCTCGAAGGTCGAGGAATATTTCAGGTGATAGACCGCGCCAGCCGCAGCCAGCAGAGCGAACACCGAGACGAGGTTCAGGACGCGGAACATGACAAGCGAACCTCAGCGGCGCGAAGGGGCGTTCGAACGTCGGGAATCGGGGTCGGGCAACGGCGGCAGCAGGCCATCGAGATCGGCCCCGCTGTACGCAGGCGCGTCGAGGCGTTCCGCGGCGCGCAGCTTGGCGGAGCGCGCGCGCGAATTCTCCGCAGTCTCGACCTCGGACGGCTCGACCGCCCCCTTGGCCACCAGCCTGAAGCTCGGCGCGGCGGCATTGACCGCCGGCATGTGGCGCGAGCCGGCGGCGGCCCGGGAGCGGTTGGCGAAGAAGCTCTTGACGATACGGTCTTCCAGCGAATGGAAGGTGACCACCACCAGCCGCCCGCCGGGCTTCAAGACACTCTCGGCGGCGATCAGCGCGCGGGCAAGCTCGCCCAGTTCGTCATTCACCGCGATGCGCAATGCCTGGAAGGTGCGCGTCGCCGGATGCGGCTCGTGCGGCTTGGCCCACACCACCTTGGCCACGATCTCGGCAAGCTGGAGCGTGCGCACGATCGGCGCCTCGGCCCGCGCCTTGACGATCGCCTTGGCAATGCCGCGCGAGTGGCGCTCCTCGCCGAAGCGATAGATCAGATTGGCGAGCTCGGCCTCCGGCAGCTTCGCCACCAGGTCGGCCGCGGAGACGCCGGAACTCGACATGCGCATGTCGAGCGGCCCGTCGCGGCGGAAGGAGAAGCCGCGCTCGCCCTCGTCGAGCTGCATGGAGGAGACGCCGATATCAAGCACCACGCCGTCCACCTGCGGCGCGCCGAGCATGCGCGCCACCTCGTCGAGATTGCCGAAGCGGTCCTCGGAAATGACCAGCCGGCCGGGATACGCCAGCACGAGTTCACCGCCCGCAGCGATGGCGCTGGGGTCGCGATCGATGGCGATGACGCGGCATTCGGCGGCTTCGAGGATGGCGCGTGTGTAGCCCCCCGCGCCGAAGGTGCCGTCAATGTAGGTTCCGGCGTCCTTCGGCGCGAGGTGGGCGACGACCTCGCCCAACATAACGGGGAGATGGCGGGCCGGTCCGCCAGCGGTCTCCGATCCCGGAGTGCCGCGGCCCGCCATCATTCCCGTCCGTCGCGGAACTCCCGCGCCGCCCCCTGGTTCCCGAGTTCCTGCTTCAAGGCGCGTACCTTCGCAGTGGCCTCCGCGAGGTGCGCCCGGAAAGCGCCCGGTTCCCAGATCCGAAAACTCGTACCCTGGCCGACCAGCACCGCTTCCGTGGCGATGGCGGCATGCGCCTTCAGGCTTTCCGTCAGCATCACGCGTCCCTCCGGGTCGATCTTCAATGCCTCGATCGAACCGTAGAGCGCCGAAGCCAGTTCCTCTCGCGCCTCCGAATAGGGCGGAAAGCGGCCGACCAGAGCGTCGATCCCCGCCATCAGCGCCTGCCCACCGGCGTCGAGCGCCGGCCGGTCGAGGCTCGGATGGCAGTAAAGCTGCTCCAGCCCATCGCGGCCGATGAGTGCCCGGAACGCTGCCGGAATCGAGATCCGCCCCTTCGCGTCGAGCCGCATCGCATAGGTCGATACGAAGCGATCCATGAAGCCGCGCGATCCCAGCCTGTCCGTCGGTCTGCCCCAACCCGCCAAAATTCCACGGCGAGTCGCCGGGTGCCGCGCGGCACCCTTCGGCTTCGCTGTAAGAACGTCTGGACGGGATGAATTGGGATAGCATGGGATGGTATGGGCGTCAATGAAATCACAATGGGGCGGCAGCCCGACGCATGCGCCGATGCCACCGTGTTTGATCACCGCCATTAACGCTCTCTGAACCTTAAGAATCGGTTGAATCTCGAAGGGTCCGGCGTTTAGCTGCCCACCATGGAGCCACTTCTCGACGTCTTCACCGCCGATTCGCCGCTGGTCGCCGAGGTCCTGCCCTCGCCGAATCATGGCGAGCGCCTGGGCGTCGAGAGGCCGGACATGCTGGTGCTGCACTATACCGGCATGGCCTCGACCGAGCGGGCGGTGGCGTGGCTGCGCGATCCGGCGCGCTCGGTCTCCGCGCATTACCTGGTCTATGAGGACGGGCGGATTATCCAGATGGTGCCGGAAGCGCGGCGCGCCTGGCACGCCGGCGCGTCCTTCTGGGATGGGGTGAACGACCTCAATTCGCGCTCCATCGGCATCGAGATCGCCAATGGCGGCCACGATCATGGCTATCCGGATTTTCCTGCCGCCCAGATCGAGGCGGTGGCCGCGCTCGCCAGCGACATCGTCAGCCGTCGGGCCATCGCGCCCGCCCGCGTGCTCGCCCATTCCGACATCGCACCACGTCGCAAGACCGACCCCGGCGAGAAATTTCCGTGGGAAGCGCTCTACCGCGCCGGCGTCGGCCATCTGGTGCCGGAAGCACCCGTGACGGACGGCCGCTTCTTCATGCGCGGCGAGCACGGCCAGCCAATCGAGGCCTTGCAGGCCATGCTGGCACTCTATGGTTATGGCGTACCCATTTCCGGCACCTATTGCGAGGAAACGGAAGCGGTGGTCACCGCCTTCCAGCGGCATTTCCGGCGCGCCCGGGTCGACGGCATCGCCGATGTCTCGACATTGACGACGCTCTACGAGCTGGTGGCGTCACGCCCCGACCCTGTCGACACTTCCGGGGCATAATACTTTAGTCTTATCTTTCGCGCCATCATTGTTCGCCACACGCGGACTGTGCGCAACGATGTGTCCCGATCGTTGCAGTTGCGCAACATTACAGGCGCCAGCCGAGCGGGTGCTGAGCGTAGTTCCGAAAGTCGAACTTGATCGAGCCTCATTCGGAACAGATTTCCCGTGCCAATGCCCGGCCTCCAATAAAACTGAACAAGGGTTTCGGGAAGAATGGTGCATAAGAAGCTTGGTTACGCGTCCATTGTGTTCGCCTTGATTGTCTCCGCCGGCACGGGGAGTGCCCTTGCAGGGCAGCGGCCGGCAAACTCCACCAAACTAGACGATACTGGTTCTTCCAGCGTTGCCGCGATCGTCGATCGCGAGGCCCGTGCGAACGGCATTCCAATCGCCCTTGCCCGCGCCGTGGTGCGCATCGAGAGCAACTGGAATGCCGGCCTCACTGGCGGCGCCGGGGAAGTCGGGCTGATGCAGATCAAGCATCCTACGGCGAAGGGCATCGGCTATGAGGGCTCGCGCGCCGCGCTCTATGATCCCGCCACCAATGTGAAATGGGGCATGCGCTACCTCGCCGGCGCCTATCGCATGGCAGGTGGCGACACTTGCGGCACCGTGATGCGCTATCAGGGCGGCTATGGCGCCAAGCGCATGTCAGGCGCGGCTCGCACCTATTGCAGCAAGGCCCGGACCATCATGGCCTCCAACTGACGGCTTCGCGCGCGCTTCGTCTCGCCGCGAAGGTTTCGCGTCCGGCTTGACGGGCGCGCGCGTCTCCTCCATGTGCTCCGTGCCAGCCGGCCGGACGGCCGCGTCATCCGCAAGGATGCCGAGGAAAGTCCGGGCTCCACGGATACACGGTGCCGGATAACGTCCGGCGGGGGCGACCCCAGGGAAAGTGCCACAGAAATCAGACCGCCGCGGGTCCGCCCGCGGCAAGGGTGAAACGGTGCGGTAAGAGCGCACCGCGCTTCCGGTAACGGCGGCGGCACGGTAAACCCCACCGGGAGCAAAGTCGTATAGGGGCGGCACGGCCATCGGTTCGCCGATGCCAGGTCCTGTTTCCGGATCGCCGCCCGGGTTGACTGCTAGAGGCGCCGGGTAATCGGCGTCCCAGAGGAATGGTCGTCACGCGGGAGCAATCCCGCCTTACAGAACCCGGCTTACAGGCCGGCTGGCACTTTCATCTTCTTCTGCTTGAGCATCCTTCGAGGCCCGGCGTTGCCGGGCACCTCAGGATGAGGTCGCTTTGTAAGTACGACCTCATCCTGAGGTGCCGCCGCGGGCGGCCTCGAAGGATGCTCAAGCAGAGCACCTTTGCCCGCATTCCCCCGCCCTGCTATTCCGGCCTCCCCTTCACGAGGAGCCGTCGCCATGCCGATCCGCATCATCCTTGCAGGCGCCACCGGCTGGGTCGGGCGTGCGCTCGTCCCCGCCATCGCCGCCACCGATGATCTCAAGCTCGTCGCCGCCGTCGCCCGCGGTGCCGCCGGCCGCGATCTCGGCGAGGCGCATGGCGGCGCGCCCAATGGCGTGCCGGTGTTCGCCAGCGTCGCCGACGCCCTCGCCATCCCCGCCGACGTGCTGATCGACTACACCAAGCCCGACGCGGTGAAGGCCAATGCGCTCGCTGCCGTGGCAGCCGGCCGCCATGTCGTGGTCGGCACGTCCGGGCTCGGCGCCGCCGACTATGCGGAGATCGACGCGGTCGCCAAGGCACATGCGGTAGGCGTGCTCGCCGCCGGCAATTTCTCCATCACCGCGACGCTGCTGAAGCGCTTCACGCTGGAAGCGGCGAAGTATGTCGCCGATGTCGAGATCATCGACTACGCCTCGGCGAAGAAGCCGGACGCGCCCTCCGGCACCGGCCGCGAGCTGGCAGAAACCTTGGCCGCCCAGCGGCAAGCGGCGACCAGCCGGCCGATCTCCGAAGTCTCCGGCGTGCCGGAAACGCGCGGCGGCGCTTTCGGCGAGGGCGCCACCGAGGTGCGGGTGCACGCGCTACGCCTGCCCTCCTTCGTGCTCTCGGTGGAGAGCATCTTCGGCGCACCGGACGAGCGGCTCACCATCCGCCACGACGCAGGTTCGTCCGCCGCGCCCTATGTCGCCGGCACGCTGCTCGCCGCCCGCAAAGTCTCCGGATGGACCGGCGTGCGCCGCGGCCTCGATACGCTCCTCGACTGAAGATCGGCTGGACTGAAGATCGGCTGGACTGAAGATCGGCTGGGCTGAAGATCGGCTGGATTAATCCTCGCCCGGCACTGCTTCCGGCCGGTCGATCGGCGCGATGAAGCTGAACGGCTTCTTCGCCGCCGGCTTCGGCTCGGGCGCGTAGCTGCGCGTGGAGCCGGTCACCAGCGGATCGGCACCGCGCTGCCATTTCACCAGCGGCACGCCCGCTGGCGGTAGCGGCCCGCTCGGCGGCGGATAGCGCGGCGTCTGCGGCGGATACGAATTCGCCGGGTAAGGCTGCTGTGGATAGCCGTTCGAGGGCATCGAGGCCGGCGGCAGGTAGCCGGGATCATAGCCGCCGGGATAGCCCGCGGGCTGCGGCTGTTGCTGCCGGCGGGGCTGCGGCTGATAGCTCGGATCGACGCCGTGGCCGTAGTCCGACGGCCCCGGTTCGCCTTCCGGCGAGACTTCCATAGGCCCGCCATTCGCGGCGGCCGGCTCCGCTTGCGGCGGATAGGACGAGCCCATCCCGGGATTTTGCGAGGGATACTGCGACGGATACTGTGAGGCCATGGGCGGCCCCAGAGGCGGCTGCGGCACGCGCGGTGCCGGCTGGCAGATGCCGCGCCCGGAGGTGCGGCGCATCAGGTCCACATGGATGTGGTTGTAGTGATAGATGTTGGACCCGGGCGCCAGCACGGTGGTGAAGCGCTCGCAGGCGCTCGCCTGCACGGTGCGCAGGAAACCCTGCTCCTCCGGCGCGCCCTTCCAGCCGGTCTGCACCACCACCTCGCGGCCATCGGCCAGCGTGAAGGCGGCGATGTCGAGCGCATTGCCATAGGCATGCTCAGAAATCTTGCCGGTGCGCGCACCGTTCATGTTGCGGCAGGAATAAGCGGAGATCTGCTTGATCTTGACCACCGGCTGGCCGAACCAGGCCATGGCGGCGGGCTGCACGCTCTCGATCATCCAGCGGTCGAGCGAGGCGGTCACCGGGCAGGCAAGCGTCGCCGCCGGCGTCACCGCAACCTGTCCTTCGGCGAGGCCGGAGACCTTGAACGGATGATCCATGCCGCAGGTGCCGGCGCCGTCAATCTCGCGGATCGGAATGGTGTAGGCGGAGGACTTGACGAGGCCCTCCGCCAGACACCGTTCCTCAGCTTCCGCGCGCCAGGGTTCCCGCTGTTCAAACGAGAATTGGCAACCGGACAGCCCCAACAGGACGAGCGGGGCTACGCAAAACCAGAAAACGCCGCGCGTCATGCAAGTAAAATGCGGGGCGTTTGGTTGACATCGCGTTAAGCATGAGCGGCGGGCGGCAACGGCCCGCAGGAAAACGCGAAATCGACCGCTGGGAGTGTAGGCGGTACGTGCGTGCCGATGCTTCGACGCCGGGCTTCACGCACGCAGAACGTCCTCATCCTGAGGTGCGAGTGCAGCGAGCCTCGAAGGATGCTGAAGCAGAGGAAGGCCATCGAGGACGGACATCCTTCGAGGCCCGGCTATCGCCGGGCACCTCAGGATGAGGTCGCTTCAGATCGGCTCACACCGCGCGCATGCGCCAGACGATGTCGCCGACATCGTCCACCACCAGCAGCCCGCCCTTTTTATCGATGATCACGCCGACCGGGCGGCCAAGCGCCTTGCCCTCCGTCGAGCGGAAATCGCCGAGAACTTCTTCCGGCGGACCGGAAGGCTTGCCGTCGGTAAAGGGGATGAAGATCACACGGTAGCCGGAGGGCGGATTGCGGTTCCACGAGCCGTGCTGGCCGATGAAGACGCCGCCGCGGAAGCGCTCATGCAGCCGGCCATCATCGGCGAAGCAGAGGCCGAGCGAAGCGGTGTGCGAGCCCAGCGCATAATCCGGCTTGATCGACTTGGCGACGAGGTCGGGGCGCGGCGGGCGCACCCGCTCGTCGACGATCTGGCCGAAATAGCAATAGGGCCAGCCATAGAAGGCGCCGTCCTTCACCGAGGTCATATAGTCCGGCACCAGATCGTCGCCGATCTCGTCGCGCTCGTTCACCGTGGTCCAGAGTTCGCCGCTGACCGGGTTCCAGTCCACGCCCACCGGATTGCGCAGCCCGCCGGCGAACAGGCGGCTGACGCCGGTGACGCGGTCGATCTCCAGGATCGCGGCGCGGTTCACCTCCTCCTCCATGCCGTACTCGGCGACATTGGAGTTGGAGCCGACGCCGACATAGAGCTTGGAGCCGTCCTTGTTGGCGACAAGGCTCTTGGTCCAGTGGTGGTTGCGCCCCGACGGCAGGTCGCAGACCTTCACCGGTGCCGCATCGATGCGGGTCGTGCCATCCACATAAGGGAAGCGCACCAGCGCATCGGCATTGGCGACATAGAGCTGGTCACCGACCAGCGCCATGCCGAACGGCGAATGGAGGTTCTCCAGGAAGGGCAGCTTGATCTCGGCGATGCCGTCGCCGTCGGCGTCGCGCAGCAGCGTGATGCGGTCGGCGCTTGGCCGCCCGGCGCCGGCCCGCGCCATGACGAAATCCTGCGCCCACCAGCGGAAGCTCCAATTGGCGGGCGGGCGAGCCGGGCCATTGCTCTCGGCGACGAGGATGTCGCCGTTCGGCAATTCATACACCCAGCGCGGATGGTCGAGCTTCGAGGCAAAGGCTTCGACCGCAAAGCCCTTTGCCGGCGTCGGCTTCTTGCCTTCCGGCCAGCCGACCGCCGGCGCGATCTTCATGATCGGGATCAGGGTCGGCTTCGGCTTGGGCAGGTTCGGGCTCGCCCCATAGCCGGCTTCCTCGGATAGCGCCGGCTGCTTGCGGGCCTCGGTGAGGAAATGTGCGATGCTTGTGATCGCCGTGGCGATGAATCCGCCGGTCTTCTGGTCTGACATGCCCGTTCTCCTCGCCCCGACCGACCCGTGATCCCAAAAAATACGGCGATGTGCAATCGAGCACATCGCCGTATCCGGTTCACGAAGGCTCTAGCGGCGGATCTGGCCGAGCAGCAGCTCGTTGACGCGGCTGGCCTTCTCCATCTGCACCATATGGCCGGCGCCCTCGATCACTTCGACCTTAGCCGCCGGGCCGAGCGCGCCGGCATGCGCGGCCGGTATGACGCGGTCGCCCGCGCCAAAGATGATGAGCACCGGCGGCAGGCTGCCGGCCTCGCCGGCGAGCTGGTCGGTCTGGCGACCGCCGGGGAACAGCTTGGCGGCGAGTGCGGAGAGGGCAGTGTCCACACCGTCGATGCGCTTGTACTTCAGCACGTCATCGACCAGCTGGCGGCTGACGAGGCCGGGGTCCTCGAACAGCTGTTCCAGCACCGGCTTCAGGTCGCGCCGGGAGGTGGAGGAAACAAAGCCGTCTATGTAGCCGGCATTGATATCCGGCCCGAGTCCGGCCGAGCTGATCAGGGCAAGCGAGGCCACCCGGTCCGGATGGTCGATGGCGGTGCGCAGCGCCACCGCGCCGCCCATCGAATGGCCGACAAGGTGCGCCTTGGCGATGCCGAGCGCGTCCATGAAGCCGAGCAACGCGGCTGACAGCCCCTTGAGGCTGGCATCCTTGAGCGCCTTCCCCGACTGCCCGTGACCGGGCAGATCGAGCGCATAGACGGTGCCGGCGCCGGTCAGCGCATCGATATTGAACAGCCAATTGTCGAGGTCGCCACCGAAGCCGTGGATCAGCACCACGGTCTCGCCGCCCTCACCGCGTTTGGCGTAGCGCAGCCGCCCGGCCGGGGTCTCGACGAACTCATAGCTCGGGCCGGCTTCCTCGCTTTCCTCGTCATCGGCAGCGGGTGCCACATAACCCGCGACGAAGGCGTCGATGTCGGCGTCCGGCACGTCGTCGTCCGCCAGCACGCCGAGCAGCGCCTTGATCGGATAGACAGTGTCCGGCTCGCCCAGCACGCGGCGCAGCGTGCCGGCGTCGCCGGCCTCGACCACCCCGGCGATCTTCTCGGTCTCGACCTCGAGCAATTCCTCGCCGACCGCGACCTTGGAGCCCGGCCGCTTCAGCCAGCCGGTCACCTTGCCCTCGGACATCGACAGCCCCCATTTGGGCATGACGATGGGTTTAATGCGTTCATCCAGCATCGTTGTTTCCTCAGGTCAGAATCTCGGTCGACCGTCATCCCCGGCCTTGTGCCGGGGATCTCGATTCCCGACACGCATCAGAGGCCGAGATCCCCGGGACAAGCCCGGGGATGACGACCGCCTAGGAATGCGGCCTCGCCCTCATGCCGCGAGGGCGCGGGCGTTGGTCTTGGCGACCGCGGCGGCAATGACGTCGGCGGAGGGGATGTAGAGGTCCTCCAGCGCCGGCGAGAACGGCACCGGCGCATGCGGCGCGGTGACCATTTGCGGCGCCGCCTTCAGTGCGCCGAACGCCTCCTGCGCCACGAAGGCCAGCACGTCGCCGGCGATCGAGCAGCGCGGATGCGCCTCGTCGACCACCACCAGCCGGCCGGTCTTCTCCACGCTCTCGATGATGGTGTCCCAATCGATCGGGGAGAGCGTGCGCAAATCGATCACCTCGGCCTCGATGCGGTTGGCGGCGAGCTTGGATGCCGCCTCCAGCGCCTTGTGCACCATCAGCCCATAGGCGACGATGGTGACGTCCTTGCCCTCGCGCACCACGTTCGCCTCGCCGAACGGGATGGCATAGGCCTCCTCCGGCACATCTTCCAGCAGCCCATAGAGGTTCTTGTGCTCGCAGAAGATCACCGGATCATCGTCGCGGATCGACTGGATCAGCAGGCCCTTGGCGTCATAGGCGTTGGACGGGCACACCACCTTCAATCCCGGCACATGGGTAAAGAGCGGGGTCAGCATCTGCGAGTGCTGGGCGGCGGCGCGATAGCCGGCGCCGACCATGGCGCGGATCACCACCGGCGTCTTGGCCTTGCCGCCGAACATGTATTTGAACTTCGCCGCCTGGTTCAGGATCTGGTCGAAGCACACGCCCATGAAGTCGAGGAACATCAGTTCCGCCACCGGGCGCATGCCGCAGGCCGCCGCGCCGATGGCGGCGCCGATATAGGCGCTCTCCGACAGCGGCGTATCCATCACGCGGTTGCCGTGCTTGCCGTAGAGCCCCTTGGTGACGCCCTGCACGCCGCCCCAGGCGTCCATCTCGCCGGGCGCGCCGGAGCCGCCGACGATGTCCTCGCCCATGACGATGACGGTGGGATCGCGGCGCATCTCGAGGTCCAGCGCCTCATTGATCGCCTGCTTCATGCTGATCTTGCGGGCCATGGTTTTTCCTCCGGATCTTCTTGATGTCAGTAGGCGACATAGACGTCGGTGGTGAGCTCGCGCGCCGTCGGCAGCGGTGCCGCCTTGGCGGAGGCCACCGCATCGTCGATCAAAGACGCCACCTCGCGGTCGATCATGTTGAGCTCGGCGTCGACGATCACGCCGGCCTGCGTCACCCGGCTCGAGAACATCTTGATGCAGTCGCGATTGGCGCGGTTGTAGTCGTTCTCGCCCTTGGCCTTGTAGGTCTGGGCATCACCCTCGAAATGGCCGAAAAAGCGGATCATCTTGCATTCCAGCAGCGCCGGTCCGCCGCCTTCCCGGGCGCGCTTGATGATCTCGCCGGCCGCTTCATGCACCGCGAAGAAATCGGTACCGTCCACAGTCACGCCCGGCAGCCCAAAGCCCGAGGCGCGGTCGACATAGCTGTCCACTGCCGTGGCGTAGTCGACCGAGGTGGCTTCGGCATAGCCGTTATTCTCGACCACGAAGACCACCGGCAGGTTCCAGATGGCGGCAAGGTTCATGCTCTCCAGAACCGTGCCCTGGTTGGAGGCGCCGTCGCCGAAGAAGGTGATGCCCACCCCGCCATCGCCGCGGAATTTTGCAGCTAGGCCGGCGCCGCAGATCAGCGGCGCGCCGGCGCCGAGAATGCCATTGGCGCCCATCATGCCCTTGGAGAGGTCGGCAATGTGCATCGAGCCGCCCTTGCCGCGGCACGAGCCGGTCGCCTTGCCATAGATCTCCGCCATCATCTCGTGAACGTCGACGCCCTTGGCGATGCAATGGCCGTGGCCGCGATGGGTGGAGGCGATGCGGTCGACATCGGTGAGGTGGCTCATGATGCCGGTCGCGCAGGCTTCCTCACCGGCATACAGATGGACGAAGCCGGGAATGTCGCCCTTGGCGAACTCCACATGCAGCCGCTCCTCGAACTCGCGGATGGTCCGCATGGTCTTGTAGGCCGCGAGCAGTTCTTCCTTGGACAATGGGAAGGGATTGTTCGACATGCTGGTTTCCTCCTGAGTTTTTATGGTTGGGAGACGAGGCTGCGCACGCCCTCGCGCATCAGGCCGTGGGCGGCAGCAAAGCGCATGACGGCGCCGACGTTGACGGTCTGGAATGCGTTGTCGTGCAAGGTGATGGCGACACCCTGATGGGCGTCGAAGAACAGCTCGCGCTCGCCATCGAGCGCGATAGCGCCGGCACCCAACACGGGCGCAAAGGTGACGCCGGCCGGCATGCGCCGCCACGCCTCGATGCCGATGGCTTCCACTAGCCCCGGCCCGATGGGCGCACGCACCACCGATGTGGCGACGTCCGCGGGCGCGAGCGCCACATGCAGCCCACCCGGCTCGTCGCGGCCGACCGGCTCGACTAGGCCGGCAATGGCGGCCATGCCGATCACCTCGGGATCGGCGAAGGTGACGAACAATTCGCGGAAGGTCTCGGTGCGCCACAGCGCCCGCGCCCCGACATAACGGTCGGTGACGATGGCGACATCGACCAGCGCGATCTCCGGCGGCTCGCCGTCGACGCTGACATGGATGGTCTTGTTCTGCGCGAAGGCGACGGCCTTCGGGACAAGGCCGGAGACGGCCAGCCCGGTCGCCATGCCGGTGATGGTCGGCTCGCGGTGTTCGGGAAAGGCATTGTTGGTGCCGGTGGAGATGCCGGCGATCGGCACCGCGCCGCATTCGCCGACCACCGCGCGATGTGTGCCGTCGCCCCCGAGCACGATGATGGCGGCGACACCGCGCTCATGCATCGCCTTGGCCGCGCGGCGGGTATCCTCGACCGTGCCGGTGACCTTCATGTCGAGGAAGGAGAGCTTCGGGAAGCGCGCCTCCTTGAGAGCGAGCGAGCGCTCTATGCCGCGGGTGACGTGGTGCATGATGCCGCCGCGCTCGGGCATCATCACCACCTCGTCGACACCGGTCGCACGCAGCGCCGCCAGCGCCCGCAGCACGATGTTGGCGCGGTCGGTGACCTGCAGGCTGCTGGCATTGGCGACGACCCGGCGAATGTCGCGCGCCGACACCGGATTGGCGATGATGCCGACCAGCGCCGCCATCGGCGCTACCGGCGCGCGGGGAAAAGCACCCCGCTCCGTGGCGTTGCCCGTCTGTATCCCATGACGATCCTCCCGAGATCGTTCCTCGTGCGCGGTGCAAACGCTTTTCGGCCGGCGGATGTATCCCCGCTTCACGCCGGCGCCCGCACCTCGCAGACCCAGTCTAGCTCACAGCCACGATACCGGTGGAAAGTTTTTCACTCATAGTCTCAGCCCGCGGCCCGCACCGTCTCGGCGACCAGCCGGCCGGCGAGCGCGGCGGCCTCCAATTGCGGGAGATGGCCGACTTGCGGCAGCCGGTGGAGCGCGACATGGCCCGGCAGCAGGTCGGAATGCTCGGGCGGAATGATGGGATCCTCGCGCCCGACAATGATGCGCACCGGTCCGCCGAAGCGCGCCAGCGCCTCGCGCACCGAGAACAGCTGGGTACTACCCGCGAAAATCCCCGCGGCGAGCCGCGCCTGGTTGGCGGCGACATTGGTGCCGTCGCGCCCACTGAGGGTGGCGCGCACCATGGCACCCGGCAGGTTCGCCGGATCGCGCACCAGAATGGTCATCCAGCTCTTCAGCGCCGGCTCGCTAGTGGCGGCGAGGAAGCCGGCGATGAAATCGCCATTGATCTTCGGTCCGAGACCAGCCGGTGCGATCAGGCTGAGCGAGCGCACATTGAGGCTGCCGCTAGCGGCAAGCGCCGTCGCCACGGCGGCGCCGAGCGAATGACCGACCAGATGGAGGCGTGTGAGCCCTGCCGCCGTCAGCGCCGCCGCGACGCTGTCCACCAGCATGTCGAAATCGGCGATCGGCTGGTCCACCAAGGCGCCGTGCGCCGGCAGATCGAGCGCCAGCATCGGATTGCCGACCCCGACATGCGGTACGAAAGGCCGCCAAGCCGCAAGTTCTGCGCCAAAGCCATGGAGGAACACCACGGGATCGCCGGTACCGTTCTGCAAGGTCTTGATGGCGAGCCGGCTGGCGTCTGCGGTGACCGCGGCAACCGGCGCAGGCGCCACGGGCGCAACTGGCGCGTTACCGCGCGCCGCCAGCGCCGCATCGATGTCGCGCTTCACCACCGCGCCTTTGGTGCCGGTGCCGGCAAGACGCGACAAGTCGAGCCCGGCCCGTGCCGCCAGTCGCCGCGCCAGCGGCGAGGAACGGTGCACCTCGTCCGACCGCGCCTCAGTCACCGCAATGGCTGGCATGACTTCAGCAATGCTGTGGCTCGGCTCCAGCTCGGCTTTGGCAAGGCTTTCGCCGGGCTGGCCGAGGAACATCAGCGGCTCCAGCACGGTGGCGAGATCGCCGACCTTGTAGAGCACGTCGAGCACCACCCCGGAATCGAAGGCCTCGACCTCGAAGCTCGCCTTTTCGGATTCCACCTCGGCGACGACGTCGCCTTTCTTCACCGTGTCGCCCGGCTTGACGAACAGCCCAACGACCTTGCCTTCGGTGAGGTCCTGGCCGACCTGCGGCACCAGAATGGGATTTGCCATCTTGTCTCTCCGCCCCGTCTCTCTCCGACCCTTTGCCCGGTGCTATTCGGCAGCGAGGGCGAGCGGCTTGGCGTGCAGGCTGCGCAGCGCGGCGGCGACGATGTCGTCCTTCTGCGGCACGCTGGCTTTTTCCAGCTCCAGATTGAACGGGATCGGAATGTTGAGGCCGGCGACGATCTCGATCGGCGCGTCAAGGTCGTAGAACGCCTCCTCCTGGATGATCGAGGCGATGTCGGAGGCAACGCCGCCACGGCGCACCGCTTCCTGCACGATGACGGCGCGGTTGGTCTTGGCCACCGATTTGAGGATCGCTTCCTTGTCGAGCGGCACCAGCGTGCGCGGGTCGATAACCTCGGCCTCGATGCCGGACTTAGCGAGTTCGTCCGCCGCCTCCAGCGTGCGCGGGATCATGTTCGACCAGGCGATGAGGGTGACGTCCTTGCCCGGCCGCTTGATGTCGGCCTTGCCGAATTCGACGATGTGCTCGCCGTCCGGCACCAGCCCCTTGGTCATGTAGAGGTGCTTGTGCTCCAGGAACATTACCGGATCGTCCTGGCGCAGCGCGTATTTGAGCAGGCCCTTGGCGTCGGCGGGCACCGAGGGCATCACCACCTTGAGGCCGGGTATGTGGTAAAATAGCGCTTCGAGGCTTTGCGAATGCTGCGCGGCGACGCCGCCGCCGGTGCCGCCCTGGGTGCGCATCACGAACGGCACGCGGCCCGAGCCGCCGGTCATCAGCCGGAACTTGGCGGCCTGGTTGACGATCATGTCCATGCCGAGCATGGCAAAATCGATATAGAGGATCTCGACCACCGGCCGCGCTCCGGCAATGGCGGCGCCGACACCGACGCCGATCATGCCGGCTTCCGCGATCGGCGTGTCGCGCACCCGCCCCGGGCCGTATTTGGCGAGCAGGCCTTCCGTCACCTTGTAGGAGCCGCCGCGCTCGGCGATGCCCTCGCCGATAATGAAGACGTCGCTGCTGCGCGCCATCTCCTCGTCGAGCGCCTCGCGCAAGGCGTCACGGTACATGATCTCGCGCATGCTCATGGCGTCTCTCCCGGCCGAGTGTTCTTAGTATTGGGCGACGAATTCGTGGAATTCGGCCACGGTCAGTTCGCGGCTCGACTTGGCAAAATCGACCGCTTCCTCGAACTCACCCTGGATCTCAGCCTCGATGGCGGTGATTTCGCCGGCATCGATGCCGGACATCTGCACCAGCGCGTCGCGGGCGCGGTCCACCGGATCGCGGGCCTTGTAATAAGCGAGGCGATCCTCCGGCATGTACTTGCCGGGGTCGTTCACGTGGTGGCCCATATGGCGGTAGGTCTTGGCCTCGATGAGCACCGGCCCTTTGCCGGCCCGGCAGGTCGCGGCCGCTTCCTCGGTCAGGCGGTAGACCGCGAGCGGGTCGTTGCCGTCGACCTGATGGCTCTCCACCCCAATGGCGAGGCCGCGCTTGTAGAGGTCGGTGTCGCGGGTGGATTCCTCGATGCGGGTCGAGACGGCGTAGCCGTTATTCTCGATGACGAGGATGAAATTGAGGTTCCAGATCGCGGCGAGGTTCAGCGATTCCAGGAAGGTGCCGTTGTTCGAGCCGCCATCGGTGGTGAAGGTGACGGTGACCGCGTCCGAACCCTTGATCTGGTTGGCGAGCGCCGCGCCGACGCCGAGCGGCGTGCCGGCGCCGACAATACCATTGGCACCGAGATTGCCCTTGGTGATGTCGGCTATGTGCATCGAGCCGCCATAGCCCTTGCAGTAGCCGCTCTCCTTCTGCAGCAGTTCGGCGACCATGCGACGGATATCGGCGCCCCAGGCGATGCAGTGGCCGTGGCCGCGATGGGTGGAGGCGATGAAATCGCCCTCGCGTAGCGCCGCACAGACCCCGGTGGCGATGCCTTCCTGGCCGAGATAGGGGTGGAAATAGCCGCGCACCAGGCCCTGGCGATAGAGTTTGATGCCTTCGGTCTCGAAGACCCGGATCTTGTAGGCGGTGCGGAAAATTTTTTCCAGAAGTTCGCGAGAGGGTGCGTTCGACTTTACAGGCTGGGCATCCATCGCGTCGACCCGCTGCTCAGGTTGCTATGCAAAACATAGGCTTGCTGCCAAAGTTCTTAGCATTGGCGCGGCTGCACTGTCGAGGAAAAAAGTTTCACCGCTGCCTTCCAGCGGAGCGTGTCGGAGCACCTGCGGAATGCACCTTCCGGATCGGAAATCACCTCCCGCCAGTGCAATCGATTGGATTCACCAGACTTTTCTCCATCACGCCGTTTCGGGCTGGACGCTGCCACGAAGCACGATTGTAGAAAATTGCTTCCGAACTAGCGCTCCGCTACTCTCGACCGTCGGTCACGGGAGCATGATGTCGTCCGAAAGCCGCTTCGCACTTTTCGGCATCATGCTTTAGCGACGACGCATCGCGGACGCGTATTTCGGCATAGGCAGCATGACGCAGCACGACGGCGATCAGGTTCAGACCAAAGGCGATCTTCTGCACCGGATTCAGGAGCGTTACGGCAGCCTGCGAAAATCGGAGCGCATCGTCGCCGACTATCTGCGCAACCGTGCCGGCACGCGGCTCGACAGTTCCATCACCGAGCTCGGCCGTACTCTTGGAGTGAGTGAGGCGACCATCAGCCGGGTCAGTCGCGCGCTCGGCTATGAGGGCTTCCCGGACATGAAGCTGTCGCTTGCCGAGGGCTCGCGCAGCCGCAACTCCTTCGCCAATATCCCGATGGAGATCGACGAGAACGATTCCCTCGTCACCACCAGCGGCAAGCTCGCATCGCTGCTCTGCGTCAGTCTCCAGGGCACCCAGCGCCTGCTCGACGGCGAGCGCATCGAGCGCGCGGTCGACGCGCTGCACCGGGCGAAGAAGATCGTGTTCGTCGGGGTCGGCGGCGCCGCCTCGATCTGCGACGAGGCTGCCCATCTCTTCATCAAGGCCGGCATCGACGCGGTGAGCTATTCCGACGGCTATACCCAAACCATCGCCGCCGCGACCATGACGCCGGAGAAGGTGATGGTAGGCGTCTCCCACACCGGTACCACCGAGACCGTGGCGACCGCGCTCCAGCTTGCGCGCGAGAAGGGCGCCACCACCATCGCCATCACCAGCGACGCCGCCTCCGGCGTCGCCAAGGCGGCGCAGATCGTGCTGACCACCTGGAATTCGGCGACGCCGCTGATCCCGCTCTATGGCGATTTCCTTGAGGGGCGCATCAGCCAGCTGTTCCTGATCGACCTGCTGTATCTGGGCCTGCTGTTCCGCGCCGGCGAGGAGACGGGGCGGCATCTGAAGGCGACCGGTTCGGCGCTGGAGAAGCATTACATGCGCAAGGTGCCGGACGAGCGGTGAGGGTGGCTTTGCGTGAGCATCCTTCGAGGCCGGCCTTTGGCCGGCACCTCAGGATGACGTGGTTCTTTTAGAAGCGACGTCATCCTGAGGCGCGAGCGCAGCGAGCCTCGAAGGATGCTCACGCAGAACCGTCCACCAAAGTCCGGCACTCCGCCAGCCCGATCCGCCCCGTATCAAGATCCGGCACCACACGGTCGGCCAGCGAGAAATCCTCATCCGCCGTGTAGGATGAGACGGTGACGATGCACGCCATGCCCGCCGCCTTCGCTGCGTTGAGGCCATTATTGCTGTCCTCGATGACGACGCAGCGCGCCGGATCGAGCCCGAGCGTCGTCGCCGCCAGCGTGTAGATCGCCGGATCCGGCTTCTTCCTCGGCACGACGTCGCCGGCGAAAACGGTGATGTGAGCAGAGCGCTCCGCCCCAAGCATCACATCGACCACCGCTTGCACCGCGCGCTCGTTCGAGGTCGAGCACACGGCGATCTTCAACCCCGCCGTGATCGCCTCGTCGATGATGCGGGCGATGCCGGGGCGCAGCGGCAGGCCGCCGGTCTCGATCAGCTTCATGAACAGATCGGTCTTCAGCAGATGAAGCCCGCTGATCAGCGCAGTCCGCTGATCCTCGCTCACCGGCCAGCCATCCGCGTCGAAATAGCGGGTCATGCGCTCCTTGCCGCCGGCGGTCTTGAGGAGCTCGGCGTAGCGCTCCACCGACCAGTCGGCATTGAGCCCGGCCCCGGTGAAGGCCTGGTTGAAGGCGACGCGGTGGCCGTCGCGCTCGGTATCGACCAGCACGCCGTCGCAATCGAAGATCAGCGCCTGCATCATGCCGCGGCGCCTTGCGCGGTGACGCCGGCCTTCCCGGCCGAGCCGAAGGTGCGGATCATGTCCAGCACGTCGCCCTTCATCGCCTCATACTGGCTGGTGATGAAAGGCAGTGGCTCCTCCAGCTTCGGCTTCTCCTGGCGCAGCTTGACGAAGCCCTCGATGAAGCGGTGCTTGTGCATGGTGGAGATGTTCACCTTGGCGCAGCCGCCGGCGATGCAGCGATGGAATTGCTGCTCGGTGAGCCCGGTGCCGCCATGCAGCGCGATCGGAATGTCGACCTGCGCGGTGATCCGCTCCAGCAGTTCATAGGCGATCTTCGGCTCGCCCTTGTAGAAACCGTGCGCGGTGCCGATGGCGGGAGCGAATACCGCGAGCTTCGGCATCTCCCGGCAGAAGGCGATGCACTCGTCGAAATTCGCCAGGATGGCGGCATCCTCGGCGACGAACTTGTCGTCCTCGACGCCGCCGATGGCGCCGATCTCCGCCTCCAGCCCGATGCCGGCGGCCTGCGTCAGTTCATAGACCACACGGGATTTCGCGACATTCTCCTCGAACGGCAGCGAGGAGCCGTCGAACATCACCGCGGTCCAGCCGGCATCGATGCAGCGCTTGATCACCTCGACATCGGAGCAATGGTCGAGATGCAGCGCCACCGGCACGGCGACGTCCTCGGCCAGCATTCGCACCCAATTGGCGATCGGCTTGTAGCCCCAATGCTTCACCGTCTTCACCGAGACCTGCACGATGATCGGCGCGTCGAGGTCCGCTGCGCCCTCGACGATGGAACGGGCCGAGTTGTAGTCGATCATGTTGAAGGCGGCGACACCGTAACGCCCTAGCTGTGCGGTCTTCAGCATCGGGCCCATGGGGACGAGCGGCATCGGGGTCTCCTTCCTGAACGAATGAGGCGGGCGCGGCGGGGAACGTCGGGTTGCCGCCGCGCCCGGAAAAGCTGGGTTCAGATCGTGGTCTCGGCGACGTATTTCGGATGGAACAGCCGGGTCTTGCCGGAGGCCTTGGCCTCGGTGTCATAGACCGTGCCCCTGGGTGCCGAGACGATCTCGAGCTGCGCGCCCCACGGCGCCATGAAGTAGCACCAGGTGAGGCCAAGGTTCGGGCCTTCGGTGTAGGCGGTCGGCTCGCCCAGCACCTTGACGCCATTCTCGCGCAGGAAGGCGATGGCGCTGTCCATGTCGTCGACATAGAAGGCGAAGTGGTGCCCGCCAATGTCGCTGTTCTTCGGCGGCGTCTTCACCTGGTCGGGCGCCTCGTACTGGAACACCTCGAGATTGGTGCCGTTGCCGCAGCGCAAATAGCGGAATTCCTTGATGACGCAGCGTGGATCGACATTGAGATGCACTTTCATCCAGTCATCGTCCGCCTTGAAGTCGGTCGCGGCGGTGTAGAGCGTCTCGGCGCCGAGGATCTTCTCGAAGAAATCGCAGGCTTCATTGATGTCGGGCACCGTGAAACCGACGTGCTCCATGCCCCGCATTCCGGGTATCGGCATTGTCTTCTCCCTGATGGTCTTTTCTGATCGGTCAGTAGTAGCGCGCCGAGAAGTCCGCCAGTTTCTGGTATTGGCCGGCGGAGGCTATGGCCTCGTAGAGACCGCGATAGATCTGGTGCTGGTCGTCATAGAGCGTGTGGTTCATCTGCTTCGGCTCGAAATCGGCCTCGACCTGCACCATGGCGCCGACCGCCTCCTCGATGGATGAGAAGGCCCCTGCCCCGAACGCGCCGAGAATGGCGGCGCCGAGCACGGTGCATTCGCGTTCGCGCGTCACCCGCGCCGGCAGGCCGATGATGTCGGTCATGATCTGCACGAAGCCATTGGACTTGGTGCCGCCGCCGGTGAGCCGGAAATCGGTGATGCCGCCGTCAATGTCCGACTGGAAGGCGTTCACCACCATCTTCATCTCGTGGGCGCAGCCCTCCAGCAGTGCGCGGATCAAATCCGGCCGGCTGTGATAGATGCCGATCCCGAGGAAGCCGCCGCGCGACACCGCGTCGTAATAGGGCGTCACCTGACTGGTGAGGAATGAGTGGAACATCAGCCCCTTGGCGCCTGGCGGCGATTTCGACGCCTCCTCGACCATGATGGAATAGGGGCTGCGGCCGGAACGCACGCTCTCCGACACATCGTCGGAACCCAGCGTGTTGCGCCACCATTTCAGGCAGGCGCCGAGCGAGAAGGCGGCGCCCTCGATGTCCCAGGCATTCGGCACACCATGGCCGCCCCACCACAGGTTCCGCCCCTTGATGCGGTCGAGGCCATCAAGATGGGCCACCATGACGCCCGAAGTGCCGACGGTGAATTCCGCCATGCCCTGCTTGATGACGCCGGCGCCGATGGCGGCGCATTGCTGGTCGCCGGCACCGCGGCACAGCGGCGTGCCCTCCGGCAGGCCGGTTGCCTCCGCCGCCGCCCGCGACACCTTGCCGGCATAGCCGGAGGGGATGCCGACCGGTGGCAGCCGGTCGCGGCCGATGCCGCACAACGCCAGCACGCGGTCGCTCCAGTCGAGCTTGTCGATCTCCATCATGCCGTTGAGGGTGAGCGAAGCGGGATCGGTCTCCCACGCCTCGGCGCCGAGCCGATAGAGGAAATATTCCTGGCCATTCGCGAACCAGCGGGTCTTCTCGAAGCGCTCCGGCTCATTGTCGCGCAGCCAGGCGATCTTGGCCGCCGCCCAGAGCGGGGAAAGCTGCATGCCGGTATGGGTGTGATAGTCCCGGGGTGAGATCTCCTCGCCGAACAGTGCCTGATAGGCCACCGCACGCCCGTCATTCCAGACGATAGACGTGCCGATCGGATTCTTGTCGGCGTCGAGCGTGATGAAGGTGCCGCGCTGGCTGGAAAAGCCGATCGAGGCATAGGCATCCGCAGGTAAATTTGCCGCGCTGGTCGCCTGCTGCGAGGCTGCGCAAATGCCCTCCCACACCGCATCGACATCCTGCTCGCTCCAGGCGGGGCGCGGCGAGACGCACGGATATTCCTTGTAGCCGTGTCCCAGCTGGTTGCCGTGCTCGTCGAAGATCATCACCGTGCAGCCGGTGGTCCCCGCGTCAATGCCAACGAAGGCTCTTCTGGCTTTGGCGTTCATTGTTCCGTCCCGTGGTCTTATTGATTTTCGGCAACCCAATCCGTCAGCAGTTCCAGAAAGGCCCGGCGGTCTTCCGCTTCGTCCTCGCTGAGAGTCGCCAGCAGGCGGCCTTTTTGGAAGATCACGTCCTCGACGCGGGTCTTCACCCCGTAAGGTTCCAGCGCGAGGCGGGTGTCGCCCTCCCCGGCCCAGCCGGCATTCACCGGAAAGCCGAGCGGCGCCATCACGTCCGGCCAGGTGGCGTCGAGCTTCAACTCGCGCACCGGACCGCGCCAGACCACGTAATTGTGGAAGTCGTGGATGCCGCCACTACGCACCCAGCGCCGGAGCGGCTCCGACATGGTGTCGACCTCGGGCATGCCGGCAGCGAAGTCGCCTTCGACGATCTCGACATCGGCGATCTCGCCAACCCGGCGCAGCAGGTCGCGCAGCAATATGTGCTTGCCGGAGCAGGAGCCCTCATTGTTGTCGAGCACCGCTTCCGGCGTGCGGTTGCCGCGCGAGGCGTAGCGGATGTTGCGCACGGCGTGGAAGATGGCCGGCACATCCGGCTTGCCGCCCGCCGGGGCGATGCGCTCAAGGAAGGCGTCCAGCTTGGTGGCATAGAGCGAATAGGCTTCCACGGCCGGTCACTCCGTGTCGAAGCGGCGCGTGAACTGGCGCATGGCGAAAATCCTCCCTGAAAGGATTTTTCTTGATTGTGCTTATCGGCGGCAAATCTGGCACAGAAGCCCAAATGCGCCTAGGGGAAACAATACCATTCGTGAAAGAATTTTTCTTGTATTTGGCATTATAGGGCAGGAAACGGCATGAAAGCGTGCCGAGCTTGGCACTATGGCACTCCAGTTTGAAAATTTCTTTATTCTTGCTCCACCACGTCATCCTGAGGTGCGAGCGCAGCGAGCCTCGAAGGATGCTGAAGCAGAAGGCGGCCATCGGGGATGGGCACCCTTCGAGGCCGCTTCGCGGCACCTCAGGATGACGTTGGCATTCGCACGACCTCAGAAATAAGCCCGCCCCGTCTCCACCGAGAAGGCGTGCCACTTCTCGCGGTTCACGGTGAGATAGCAGGCATCCCCCGGCGCGCCGGCGAATTCGGTGGAGGTCTTCACCCGCACCCGCGCATCGGAGAGCTGGACGTCGACCAGCATGTCGCCGCCGAGCAGTTCGGTGATGAAGATGCTGCCCTCGATGCTCGGGCCTTCCGGCTTCACCAAAGTGATGGCCAGGGCATCCGGCCGCACGCCCATGCGCACCGTGCCGGCATGGCCGGCGGCATCGAGCGTGGCCGTCTGCGCCGCGGTGACCGGAATGGTGAAATTCGGATGCGCGAACACCAGCGCGTCGTTCTCACGCCTCACCTGACAGGTGAGGAAATTCATCGCCGGCTCGCCGACAAAGCCCGCCACCCAGGCATTGACCGGGGTGTTGAAAATGTCGCGCGGCGTGCCCCATTGCTGGAGCTCGCCCTCATACATCACCGCGATCTTGTCGGCCATCGACAGCGCTTCCAGCTGGTCGTGAGTGACATAGATCATGGTGGTGCCGAGCGAGCGCTGCAGGTGCTTGATCTCGCCGCGCATATGGGCGCGCAGCTTGGCGTCGAGATGGGCGATCGGCTCGTCGAACAGGAACAGTTTCGGCTCGCGCACGATGGCGCGGCCAATGGCGACGCGCTGCTTCTGCCCGCCGGACAATTCCTGCGGGCGGCGATCGAGCAGATGGTCGATCTCCAGCAACCGCGCCGCGCCGATGACGCGCTCCTTGATGGTCGCGGCATCCATGCCCCGCAGCCTGAGCGGATTGGCGATGTTGTCGAATACGCTCTTGTGCGGATAGAGCGCGTAATTCTCGAACACCATGGCGATGTCGCGATCCTTCGGCGCGAGATCGTTCACCCGGTGGCCGTCGAACAAGATGTCGCCGGCGCTGATGTGCTCGAGCCCGGCGAGCATGCGCATGGTCGAGGACTTGCCGCAGCCGGAGGGGCCGAGGATGCTGACGAAACTGCCGTCGGCGCATTCGATATTGAGGTCCTTCACGGCGGGCGTCTGGCCGTAATATTTCCAGACATTGTTGATCGATATCGACGCCATGGTTCCTCCGGAGTGTTCCTGAGCGGCGGGCGAACCGCCGGCTGTTATTCCTTCACCGCGCCCATGGTCAGGCCCGTCACTAGATAGCGGCGGATGACAAGGCCGAGCAGCATCATCGGCAGCGTGGTGACGACACCGGCGGCCATGATCGCGCCCCACTGGATGTTCTGCGGCTGCACCAGTTCGCGCGTCGCCACGGGAAGCGTCTTCGCTCCGCCCGAGCCGATGATGGCGGCGAACAGGAAGTCGTTCCAGGCGAACAGGATGCACAGCACCACGAAGGCGCCGATGCCGGGTGCCACCAGCGGCAGGATGGAGCGGAACGCCTGGAAGCGGGTTGCGCCATCCACCATCTGCGCTTCCTCGATGGCGTAGGGCACATTGTCGAAGAAGCCCTTCAGGATCCATATGGCGAAGGGCAGATTGAAGGTCGAATAGGCGAGGATCAGCCCGGGCAGCGTGCCCACCAGTTCCAGCGAGCGGAAGATCGCATAGAGCGGCACCATCACCGCGACCACCGGGGCCATGCGGGTGGAGATGATCCAGAAGAACAGGTCACTCTTGCCGCGGAAATCGATGCGCGACAGGCTATAGGCCGCCATCGAGCCGAAAATCACCGAGACGATGGCCGAGCCGCCGGCCGCCATCAGGCTGTTCAGCATGTATTGGCTGAAATTGCCGTCGACGAACAGGCTGACATAGTGCTTCAGCGTCGGGGTGAATTGGAAGAACACCGACACCCCGGCCCAGTCGCCGACCGCCGGTATCTTGAACGCCTCCAGCAGATCCTTGAAGGAGGACATGAACATGATGAAGATCGGCAGCAGCGTCCAGACCAGATAGAGCCCGATGAACACCGCCGAGAAGATGTTGAAAGCCTTGGTGAATCCGGATTCGTAGCGAACGACTTCGCGCGAGGCCATGGCTCAGCCCTTCTTCACTTGCGGCCGGTCGAATACGCGGACCAGGATCATGCCGAGGATGATGGTCACCACCAGCAGCGTGAGCGCGATCGCTGCGCCGCGGCCGAGCTTGAAGAATTTGAACGACACCTCGAACAGATAGATCGGCAGGATCTTGGTCGAGTTCGCCGGCCCGCCACCGGTGAGCACCAGCGCGGAATCGATGAAGCGGAAATTGTCCATGAAGCGCAGCAGGAAAGCGATCAGCAGGACGGGGTAGAGGTTCGGCAGCGTCACCGAGATGAAGTTGCGGAACGGCGAGGCGCCGTCGACCATGTTGGCCTCCAGCTGATCCTGCGGCACGCGCTTGAGGCCGGCGAGCGTGATCAGCGTGATCAGCGGCGTCCATTGCCAGACATCGACGATGACGATGCCAAGCATGGCGGTGCTGGTGCTGGCAAGGATCGAAGCGCCGCCGAGGAAGCCGAGGCTCTGGAACAGCCAGTGGTACCAGCCGAACGTGCCATTATAGAGGAACAGCCAGACCAGGCCGGCGACCGCGGGCGCCATCATCATCGGCATCAGGAAGGCGGTGACGAGGAATTTCTCGAACCGCGAATTATTGATGATCACCGCCAGGAAGATGCCGATGCCGAGCTGCAGCGACAGGCACATGGCGCTGTATTTCATCAGCAGCACCCAGCCGTCGAGATAGCGCGAGTCGGTGAACAGCCGGGTGTAATTGGCGAAGTCGTTCCACTCCGAGGTGCCGATATCGGCATCCTGCAGGCTCATGATGATGAGCCAGAAGAACGGATAGAGCGAGATGAAGGCGAGGATGATGATCGCCGGCGCCATCAGATAGAAATAATAGCGCTTGGAGGCGGTTGGATTGAGCTTCGTCGGCGCCGTGGCGGTGGCTTCGAGCGGCCGCGCTTCGACCTCGGTGGACACCGCGCGGACCCGGAACAGCTTGTCCGCCTTGTCGGTGGGGACCGGAACGCCCTCTGCGCGGCGGGTCGCCATCTGCACCGCTGTCATCTCCACCATGATGATTGCGCACTCCTGAGCCGACTTGAAGATGCCGCGCACGGCACCCTTCGGAGACTATGACGCCGGCGGCGCGAACGGGTGCCGCCGGCGTCGCTGAACAGGATGGGAAGAGCGGGTCAGACCCTGTTCAGATTATTGAGCTGCGACTGGAGCGATTTGGCCGTCTCCTCCGCCGACTGCGAGTTGGAGAGCAGCTTCTGCGTCTCCGAGGCGATGAGCGTGTGGTACTCGTTCGCTTCGGGGATCTTTGGGCCAAGCACGAAATGCGGGTCCTTGATGCCGTAATCATAGACGGCGTCGAAGGTCAGCGCGTTCGGCATCTTGGTCGGGCGCTGGCGCGCCGCCTTGACGTCGGGCAGCGCGACCACCGACTTGCGGGTCGGCGTGCCGCCGAGGCCCTTGAGCACGTCGTACTGGATGTTCTTCGAGGTCGACCAGATGGCGAAGATATAGGCCGCGCGCTGCAGGTCCTTCGAGGCGTTCTTGTTGATGCCGATGCCGCCAATGCCGCAATTGCAGCCATTGACTGCCGGCCCGCCATTGGTGATCCAGCTCGCCTCCCCTTTCGGGCAGGGCGCATAGCCGGTCTTGCCGCCCGAGGCGCGCGACTTGGTCGGATCCTCGATCGACGCAGCAAACTCGTGATACTGCACCTGCATCGCGATGTTGCCGGACTGGTAGACGCTGTTCAGTTCCAGCGTGCCGTTGGCGAGGTTGTCCGGGTGCGAGACGTCGGCGAGATCCTTGAACTTCTGCAGCATCAGGATCGACTGCTTGTCGCCCCAATTGGTCTTGCCGGGGGTCTTGCTGCCGATCTTGTCGTCGATCGGGAAGTCGATCCAGCGGCCATGGGCGAACATCACCCGCTGGATGTCGAGCTGCGTCGTCCAGGCGAAGGTGCCCTGGTGCTGGGCGTAGCCATAGGGCACGTCCTTGCCGCTCTCCTTCAGCTTCTTGAAGAAGGTGGCGATGTCGAGGACGTTCTTCCAGGTCGTGTCCTTGGTGAATTCCAGCCGATACTTGTATTCGGCCTCGAAATCCTTGCCGTGCTGCTCGAACAGGTCCTGCCGGTAGAAGGTCAGCGCCACCGCAGCGTCATAGGGCAGCGCCACCACCTTGTCGGCGCTGTAATAGCGCCCGCAGGCGGTGAGGAAATTCTCGAACCAGACGTCGTCCTTGTAGCCTTCCGGGTCCTGCGGCAGCGTCGCATCGCCGAACATCGGCGAGAGGTCGACGTAATAATCCGCGAACGGTGCGCCGATCGGCTTGTCCTGTACGTAGTTCAGCACATAGTCCGCCTTGCCGCCGCGCAGATCGATGCCGACCTTCTGCTGCACCACCGGCAGGTCGTCGGTCATGATCTCCACGGTGATGCCGGTGAGATCGTAGAATTCCTTGATCTTGTCGCGGATGGCGAAGGATGGCGGGGTGTTCTCCGACATGAACACCAGCTTCGAGCCGGAATACTGCTTCCACTTGGCGTCGTCGGACGAGGCCGCCTGGACCGGCGTGCGCATGATGACGGAGTTGAGGCCGACACCCAGCGACCCAGCGCCGAGCAGTGAGGCCGCGCCGCCGCCGAGCTCAAGGAATTTACGACGGTTGATGCGCGTATAAAGGGCGTTCTTTGGCGTATAGAACATTCATTCCTCCCCACCGGACGGGTCTGTCGCCCGCTCCGGATTATCGCTCTTGTTTCCTCTACTTCGGCACAGGCGAGCGCGCCGTCGCCTCCCGGGAACGACGCGATTTTCAACTGGGGCGACTGCGGTTTTTGTTATGCAGCGGTCCGCGCGTGTTGGAGAAACCATAGCCGCAGGGCGGAGGTTTTGTAAATTATTTTTTTCTCGAAACGACTTATCGTGGTCGACCTTATACAGGCCAGATTCCGCAGCATTGATATTGCTTGTCTTTTGTCTGGATCAAGTTTTCAGTCGCTTGGTCCGGCGCATATTTCGGCAAAGGGACGCCGTCTTTGGAAATCTCTTACAAGAACGCGCGGCGGTAGATTCCGGCCGCGATGCCGAGCGCGACGACGATCAGCGCCGCCGCGAGAGCGAACGTCACCTGCATGCCGGAGGCAACCGCTTCCGGACCAGCCGTCGTGATGTCGGCGGTCATCGAGGCGAGCGCGAACACCGCGCCCATGAGCGATGCACCGGTGATCAGCCCGAGATTGCGCGACAGGCTGAGCATGCCGGACATGACACCCCGCTGGTCCGCTTGCACATCCATCATGACGGCGGTGTTGTTTGCGGCCTGAAACAGCTGATAGCCGGGGGTCAGGACCGCGATGGCGGCAACATAGCCGGCGACGCCGAACATCGCCGGGAGCACCGATAGGGCAACGGAGCCGGCCGCCATCGCGGTGAGCCCGACGACGACCACGAACGGCGCGCCCGAACGGTCGACGATGCGACCCGCCGGCACACCGCTCAGTACCGATATGATCGGGCCGATCGACATGACGATGCCGACAAGCGCCGCGTCGAGCCCGAGCGCACGCGAGAGATAGAATGGCCCGACCACGAGCGTCGCCATCATCACGGTCGAGACCAGCGCGCTCATCGCGAGGCTCGCGCGCAGTGCCGGATCGCGGAACATCGTCAATCGGATCAAGGGCGACGGGGCTCTCGCCTCGGCAAACACGAAGAGGGCTGTTCCGCAGCCGGCGGCCACCAGCAGGCCGACATTGAGCAGGCCGAAACTGCCGCGCCCGATCGTCATGGCGAGTGCATAGGCCGCAAGCGTGAGCGCCAGCAGCAGCGTGCCCACGTGATCGAAGCCGGCCCGATCGGTCTTCGGCCCCCGCCGATCGAGCGGCAGATAGCGATCGGCGAGCAGCAAGCCCAGGAGACCCAGCGGGACATTGACGAGGAAGATCGCCCGCCAGCCGAGGCCAGCGATCAGCACGCCGCCAAGCGATGGTCCGAGCGCGGTGCCGATCGCCGACATCGTCCCGAGCAGCCCCATGGCGCTCCCCAGCCTGGCCTTCGGAACCGTCTCGCCGACCAAAGCGATGGCGAGCGCCATCATGATGGCCGCGCCGAGGCCCTGCACGGCCCTCGCGGCGATCAGCAGCCCGAGCGAGGGCGCGAGGCCGCACAGCACCGAGGCCATGGTAAACAGGGCAATTCCGACAAGCAGCAGCCGGCGGCGGCCGATGAGATCGCCGAGCCGTCCGACGCTGACGATCAGCGTGGTGATGGCGAGGAGATACGCCAGCACGATCCACTGCACCTGCTGGAACGAGGCGTCGAACGCCAGTGCCATGGTCGGCAGGCCGACATTGGCGATGCTGGTGCCGAGCGAGGCCAGCAGCATGGCGAGCGCAAGGCTGGCGAGCGCCCACCGGACAGCAGGCGTGCGTTCCGCACTTTCCGCCGTGGCTTCGTGCGGCACTGCATTGATCGGCTTCAACATGAACTCCGTTCGCCGGCGCCCCCGAAATGGAGCTGCCGGAAACCTAGTCCTGCACCAGACATGGCGGAACGCGCAGCATTTGCAGCTTATTCGTGCGTCTGACGCCACATCACGATCAAACTGTCCTATGGTCGACGCATGTCGCATCCCGATCTCAATCTGCTGGTCACCCTCGATGTGCTGCTCACCGAAGGCAGCGTGGCGCGCGCCGCGACAAGGCTACGGCTGAGTCCGTCGGCGATGAGCCGCGCCCTGGCGCGCTTGCGGGAAGCGACCGGCGATCCGCTCCTGGTCCGGGCCGGGCGCAGCCTGGTGCCGACACCTCGTGCGCTGGAACTGCGCGAGCGCGTGGGCCAAATCGTCGAGGACGCGAGAGCCGCGCTGCGTCCGGCCACGACGCTCGACCTGACACGGCTGGTGCGGACATTCACGCTCAGGAACCGCGACGGCTTTGTCGAGAATTTCGGGCCGGACCTCATTGCCCGCGTCAGCGAACAGGCACCACGCGTGCGGCTGCGCTTCGTGCCGAAGCTGGACAAGAACAGCACGTCACTGCGCGACGGCAGCGTCGACCTGGAAACCGGCGTCGTGGGAAAGACGACGGGTCCGGAGGTGCGTGCGCAGGCACTGTTCCGTGATCGGTTCGTCGGGGTCGTGCGCATCGGGCACGCGCTGAGCGAGGGCGAGATCACGCTCTCGCGCTATGCGACCGGTCGGCACATCAGCGTTTCGCGGCGCGGCCTCGACAAGGGACCGATCGACGAGGCTATGGAACCTTCTGGGCTGAAGCGGGAGATCGTGACGGTGGTCGGCAGCTTTTCCGAAGCCCTGGCCCTGGCGCGTGCCTCCGACCTGATCGCCAGCGTTCCGGAACGCTACACGGGAAACCTGCGCGATGGACTGCACAGTTTCCCGCTGCCGGTCGCAATACCGGACCACACCGTGTCGATGCTCTGGCACCCCCGGCTGGATGCCGATCCCGCGCATCGCTGGCTGCGCGGGTGCGTTCGCGATGCCTGCACGGCGATGCGCTGAAGGGCGGCCTCACCGTTCCTGTTGTGACATGCGCCACATCAGCCGGTCCTGCATGCGATCAGGGAGCAGGCGGCCGATCAGCAGGAACCAGCGCGCTCCGCCGCCGGCCGGATAGCGCGTGCGCGGCCGCCGGGCCGTCACCGATGTGGCGATGATATCGGCGACCACGACCGGCTCCGAGGCGAGATTGGATGTGCCCGCCCATTCGTGCATCTTCGCATGACGGCGGGCATAGGGGGCATAAGCGCTCTCGCCCGACATGCGCAGCAGGCTTTCATGGGCAATGCCGCCCCATTCGGTGCGGATGGCGCCCGGCTCGATGACGATGACGTCGATGCCGAACGGGATCAGCTCCATGCGCAGGCAGTCGCTCAGGCCTTCCAGTGCGTATTTCGTGGCGTGATACCAGGCGCCGAACGGCTCGCCGCTCTTGCCGCCGATCGAGGTGACATTGACGATCTTGCCGGATTTCTGTGACCGCATCATCGGCAGCGTCAGCTGGATCAGGCGGGCGGCGCCGAACAGATTGACCTCGAACTGGCGGCGACCTTCCTCGAGCGGCACATCTTCCAGCGCGCCATAGGAGCCATAGCCGGCATTATTGACCAGCACGTCGAGCCGGCCGGTCTCGCTTTGGATGCGCTCCGCCGCGGCGACGATCGAGGCGTCGTCGGTGAGATCGAGCGTGATCAGCCGCGCCCCGGCGCTCGCGAGGCCCGCCATGCGGTCGATCCGGCGCGCCGCCGCATAGACGATATAGCCATCCGCCATCAAACGCTTCACGGTCGCCTCGCCAATGCCCGACGAGGCCCCCGTCACCAATGCCGTCCTGTCCATTCACGCACGCTCCACATAAGAGGGAGCAGGTTCTATAAGTCTGGACCAAGGTCCATGGTCAAGGATGCGGTGAGGGAGATGACGGCATGCTGATCTCGGAGTTCGCACGCGCGACCGGGCTGAGCACGGACACGGTGCGCTTCTATATTCGCCGCGGCCTGTTGGCGCCGGACTGCAATGGCAAGGGCGGGCGCAATCCGTACCAGATCTTCACCGCAGAGCACGTGCAGACGGCGCGGCTGATCCGCATGGCGCAGTCGCTCGGCATGTCGCTGAAGGAGATCGCCCTGATCGGTGAGGAGCACCGCACCGGCGGCATCAGCCGCGAGCGCAGCATCGAAATCATGAGCGACCAGCTCGCCCGGCTGGAGCGCAAGGCCGCCGAGCTGGACGCGATGGCCGGTTATCTGCGCGCCAAGCTGGCCTGGCTGAACGGAGGCGAGAAGGGACCGGAACCGGACTTCGCAGCCTATGTGAAGGGCGGCGATGCACCGAGTTGCCACGCTTAGCGGCAGGCTGGTCGGGCGGGCAAGCCGCGCTCCATTCAGCCGCTTTATTAAGTTGTGTGGTACTTAGTGAAGGATCAGTGGATGGTTCGGCGGATCTCCATCTGGCAGCCGGGTGCAACAGATGCGCATTTGTCTCGCATTGGCAGCTGTCTTGGTCCTCGCGTCCGGCGCCTCGGCCGCGGAGTACGGCCGGCCGGCTGCGATCCTGGTCAGTCCGATTCACGAGGCCCAGACCGTCCGCGGCGACGATGGCATGGACCACGTCGAATACGAACTTCTCGTCGTCAGCGTGTTCCCTGAGCCGGTGACATTGTCGAGCGTTACCGTGCTCGATCCCGCCGGCAAGGAACTGATGCGGATCGAAGGGAATGGCCTTGCCGCCGCGACCCAGACCCTGTTCGCGAAGACGGCGACGCCGGTCATTCCCGCCTCTGCCGCGGTCTCGGTCGACGTAGACCTGATCCTGCCGCCCGACACGGCGCCGGCAAAGGTCAGCCACCGGATCGCGTACACGCTCGCGGCGGACTCACAGCTCGCTCTGATGATCGGCAACCCTGAGGTCGATGGCCCAGACGTCGCGATCAACCGCCAACCGGCCATCGTGATCAAGCCGCCCCTTGCCGGGAACGGCTGGTTCGCCACCAGCGGTTGCTGCAAGCCCAACGTCCACAGGGATCTTCGAATCTCGATAGACGGCCGCCGCATCGAGACCGCCGAAACCTTCGCAGTCGACTGGGCCCGGGTCAGGGACGGCAGAATCTTCGATGGCGACGGCAAGAAGGTCGAGCAGCATTATGCCTTCGGAGCGGACGTCCTCGCGGTTGCCGACGGGACTGTCGTATCGGTCCAGGACGGCATGACCGACGAGGCGCCGTTCCAGTCGATGATCCCGAAAAGGATCTCGGACTATGGCGGCAATCATGTGATCCTCCAGATCGCCCCGAATGTCTTCGCGCTCTATGCGCATCTGCATCCGGGCAGCCTCACGGTGAAGGTCGGCGACGCGGTGAAGGCCGGGGCGCCCATCGCAAGGATAGGGAACACCGGCCCCTCCGAAGGCCCGCATCTGCATTTCGGTCTCGCGGACAAGCCCGATTTCTTCACTGGGCGAAGCCTGCCGTTCGTCTTCGACAATTTCACATTGGTCGGCACGGTGGATATGGCCGCCTCAGAGGGCGATCGACTGGTGATCTCGCCGGGTTCGCGGCAGGTTCGGTCCGCATATCCGCTCTATGGCGGCATCCAGAATTACCCCTAGAGCCGCACCTTAACGCGCGAGCGGCGCCAGTAGAGATCGGAGCCGCTCCCCTCGACCCTGGCAACGGCGGCAGAAGTCGGCTCAATAGCTCAACCACTTGGCAGCCGCCATTCGATGGCCGGTTGTGCTAGCATCCGGCCAATACTGCGCTGCCGCGTGATGGGGAATGCCATGACGACGCTGCGGGAACAGGCCAGGAATGTCACCGTGGCGCTGGATCAGGCGCTACAGGGCGAGCCGGGCACGTTCGACGCCGAGGGCGCTGCGGCGATCATCGAGAAGGCGCTGAGGGGCGCCGCCCGTGCGCAGGAAGACAAGGCGCGCCGGCAGCTGAAGGAGGCCGAGGCCGCAGCCTCGGAACGCCTGGCGCAGCTGCTTAGCTCATCGCCCGCGGTGATCTACAGCTTCAAGGCCGCCGACGATTTCGCCCCGACCTTCGTCAGCGACAACATCCGGAATGTATTCGGCTACGAGCCGGCCGAATATCTCGAGGACGCCTCCTTCTGGAGCGACCGCGTCCATCCGGACGACCTCGCCCGGGTCGAGGAGGCGGTCGCGAAATTCTTCCAGAACGGCGTCCACGCCGTGGAATATCGCTTCCGCCGCAAGGACGGCACCTATTGCTGGGTGAGCGATGAGCAGCAACTGATCCATGGCCGGAACGGCAAGCCGCCGGAGATCGTCGGATCCTGGAGCGACATCAGCGCGCGAAAGCTCGCCGACGAGGCGAGGCAGGCCGCGCATGCCCGCCTCGCCCAGTTGCTCGCGAGCTCGCCGGCGGTGGTCTACAGCTACAAGGCGGCAGGCGATTTCGCCCCCACCTTCATCAGCGAGAATATAAAGGACTGGCTCGGCTACGAGCCGCGGGAATATCTGGAAGATCCGGACTTCTGGCGACGCTGCGTGCACCCCGACGATCTGGCGGATGCCGAGGCGACCTCCTTCCTGCTGTTCAAGAACGGCCGCTGCACCTTCGAGTACCGGTTCCGGAAGAGGAACGGCGCCTATTGCTGGGTGGTCGACGAGCAGCGCCTCATTCGCGACGCAGCCCGCCAGCCGGTCGAGGTGGTCGGCTCCTGGGCCGACATCACCGAGCGCAAGGACGCGGAAGCCGCCGTAGCGGCCGCCCACCAGCGGATCGAGCATCTGCTCGCGCGCTCCCCCGCGGTGATCTACAGCTTCAAGGCATTCGGCGACTATGCGCCGAGCTTCATCAGCCGGAACCTGAAGGATCTCCTCGGATACGACCGCGAGGAGTATCTCGCCACAGCCGACTTCTGGCGCGCCCGCGTGCATCCCGAGGACAGCGAGCGCATCCTCGGCGAGTATGAGCGGCTGTTTGCCGAGGGGCACCTCAGCGTCGAATACCGCTTCCGCAAGAAGGACGGCACCTATTGCTGGATCAGCGACGAACTGCAGCTGATCCGCGACGAGGCGGGCGATCCGCTGGAAGTGGTGGGCTCGTGGAACGACATCACGGCGCGCAAGCAGATCGGCGAAGCGCTGGTGGCCGCGCAGGATCGCATCGGCCGCCTGCTGTCGTCAGCACCTTCGGTGATCTACAGCTACCGGGCGAGCGGTGATTTCGCCCCCACCTTCGTCAGCCAGAATATCCGCGAATGGCTCGGCTATGAGCCGCGTGAGTATCTCGAGAACGCCGATTTCTGGCGACGCTGCGTCCACCCCGACGACCTCGTCGCGACCGAGGCGGAATCCGTGCTGCTCAACAAGACCGGCCGCCATACATCCGAATATCGGTTTCTCAAGAAGGACGGCACCTATTGCTGGGTCAATGACGAGCAGCGCCTGATCCGCGATGAGAGCGGGCAGCCGGTCGAGGTGGCCGGTTCATGGAGCGACATCACCGAACGCAAATGCGCGGAAGAAGCCGCGAAGGCGGCGCACGAGCGGATCGAGCATTTGCTCTCGAGTTCGCCGGCGGTGATCTACAGCTTCAACGCAACCGGCGACTACGCACCCACTTTCATCAGCCAGAACGTCAAGGATCTGCTCGGCTATGAGCGTGAGGAATACCTCAACAATCCCGACTTCTGGGAGAGCCGCATCCATCCGGAGGATCGTCCGCGCATCCTCAAAGCCTATTCCCGTCTCTTCGAAGAGGGACGCCTCAGCAGCGAATATCGTTTCCGCAAGAAGGATGGCAGCTATTGCTGGGTCAGCGATGATCTGCAGGTGATCCGGACCGAGGACGGCGAGCCGGTCGAAGTGGTCGGCGCCTGGAGCGACGTCACGCAGCGCAAGCAACTCGGCGAAGCCCTGGCTGCGGCGCAGGAGCGCCTCGTTCACCTCCTGGCTTGCGCCCCGGCAGTGATCTACAGCTTCAAGGCAAGTGGCGACTTTGCACCGACCTTCATCAGCGAGAACATCCGCGACTGGCTCGGCTACACACCGCAGGAGTATCTCGAACATCCCGACTTCTGGCGACGCTGCGTGCACCCGGAGGACCTCCCGGGCGTGGAGGCCAAGTCGGTCGCACTGTTCGAGAAAGGTCGCCACACCATCGAGTACCGGTTCCTCCGGAAGGACGGGGCCTATTGCTGGGTGATCGACGAGCAGCATCTGATCCGCGACCGGGACGGAGAGCCGGTCGAGGTGGTAGGTTCGTGGAGCGACGTCACGGCGCCGAAGGAAGCAGAGATCGCGTTCCGCAGGAGCGAGCAGCGCCTGAGCGACGCCATCGAGTCGCTTTCGGAGGGCTTTTCCCTCTACGACGCGCAGGATCGCCTGATCATCTGCAACAATGTCTATGGCGAGCTTCTTTATCCGGGCCTCGGTACACCGACGCCCGGCACCTCGTACGAGGCGCTCATCTCCAACGCGGTGAAGCGGGGGCTCGTGGAAGATGCCAAGGGCCGGGAACCGGAATGGATCGCCGAACGCCTGGCGAGGCACCGCGAGCCAGGCGAGCCGCATACGCAGCGCCGCGCCGATGGCCGCTGGATCCAGGTGAGCGAGCGCAAGACGACGGAGGGCGGCACCGTCGCCGTCTACACCAACATCACCGAGATCAAGCGCGCCGAGGAGGAGTTGCGCGAGGCCAATCGCAAGGCGGCGCTCGCCAACCAGCTGGTGAGCGAGCAGAAGCGGGAACTGGAGGTGCTCTCGACCAAATTGTCGAAATACCTGTCACCGCAAGTCTATTCATCGATATTCAGCGGCCGGAGCAGCGTCGAGATCGCCTCGAACCGCAAGAAGCTGACCGTGTTCTTTTCGGACATCGCGGACTTCACCGCGACCACCGATAGCCTTGAATCCGAAGAACTGACGTCCCTGCTCAATGACTATCTGACCGAGATGTCGCGGATCGCGCTCGAACACGGCGCGACCATCGATAAATATATCGGCGACGCGATCCTCGCCTTCTTCGGCGATCCGGAAACGCGAGGCGTCCGGGAAGACGCTTTGGCTTGCGTCAACATGGCTGTCGCCATGCAGCGCAAGATGCGGGATCTCCAGTTCCAATGGCGCGATGCTGGCCTGGAAAAGCCGTTCCAGCTGCGCATCGGCGTCGGCACCGGCTACTGCACGGTCGGCAATTTCGGCAGCGAGGACCGCATGGACTACACCATCATCGGCGGCCCGGTGAACCTGGCGTCCCGCTTGCAGTCCTTCGCCGAGCCCGGCGGCATACTGCTGAGCCACGAGACCTATTCTCTGGTCAGGGATGCCTTTCTGACCGAGGAGCGGCCTCCCGTACAGGCCAAGGGCTTCAATGAGGCGGTCCGCAACTACGCTGTCATCGACCGGCCGGACGAAGTGCAGCAGCCGGACAGGGTGATCCGCGAGGAACAGGCCGGGATGCGGATCTTTCTCGATCTGCAGAAGCTGGACAGGGCGAGCGCGGTCCGCACCCTGAAGAGCATGCTGTCCCGGCTTGGGGAGTAGCGGGGGAACACCTACGGTCGCGCTCAGTGTCGCAAGCAAGTGCGGCCCGTGAACGCGATCTCCGATCTGCGCCTCAGCCTGCAAACCCCGCCGGACCTCGCGGCCGGCCCCCAGCCTTGTCCTTACGTCATTTAGCAATGGTCAACAGGCGCAGCCCATGCTACGTAACTGCAACTCATTCGCATTTGCAGGAGTCGCCTATGGTTGAAGCGGCAGCTTGGTTGCGCGAACGGCTAAGCCGACGCGTGGTGCTGGCAGGTGGGCTGGCGGCGGCTGGCAGCACGGCGATCTGTGCGAGCGGTGCTTCCGGACAATCGGAACACGCCATGCATGCAGGCGCCGTGGTCTCCGATGCAAAACCTGCCCCAGCTCATCTCGAAGCGCACGGGGCAATGATCACGGTGGGCGAGGTCGACGATGCCCGCAACGGCTTCGATCCGGCCAAGCTCCTGACCGACTGGGACACCGGCACGGTATCCCGGCTACCGGACGGGCGGACGCTCAGAACTTTCGAGATTGTCGCCGAGGACAAGGAGATCGAGATCGCCCCCGGCGTGATGTTCCCGGCCTGGACCTATAATGGCCGGGTGCCCGGGCCCTCGCTGCGGGCGACCGAAGGCGACCGGCTGAAGATCATCTTCAGGAACCACGGCTCGCATCCGCATTCCATGCATTTCCACGGCATCCATGCGGCGCGCATGGACGGCGTTCCGGGCGCGGGCCTCATCGGTCCGGGCGAGGAATTCGTCTACGAGTTCGACGCGAAGCCCTTTGGCTGCCACCTCTATCATTGCCACGCGCTGCCGCTGAAGCGGCACCTTCACAAGGGCATGTATGGCGCCTTCGTCATCGATCCCGATCCCGCCCGCCATCCCGAGCATGAGGCCGTTGCCCGTTCGCGTCTGCTCGGCACGCCGGAGAATGCCGGATGGCAGGAGTTCGTGATGGTGATGAATGCTTTCGACACCAATTTCGATGGCGAGAACGAGGTCTACGCCGTCAATACGGTGGCGCACGCCTATGCCAAGAAGCCCATAAGGATTCTGAAGGACAAGCCGGTTCGCGTCTACCTCGTCAACGTGATCGAGTTCGATCCGATCAACTCGTTTCATCTTCATGCGAATTTCTTCGACTACTACAATCAGGGCACGACCTTGACGCCGACGCTGAAGACCGTCGACCTCATCACCCAGTGTCAGGCCGAACGCGGCATCCTTGAGTTCCACTTCAAGGAGCACGAGCCCGGCCTCTACATGTTTCACCCGCATCAGTCCGAGTTCACCGAACTCGGCTGGGTCGGCATGTTCGATGTCGTGGAGGCGGTGTCGTGAACGAAGCTGTCCGGCCGGGCTCCGCCGCCACGACGACGGTTCCGATCGGCCGCTCCGGCCGAGCCGCGTTGTTCTGGATCATTGTCCCGCTCGCTGTGCTCAGTCTGGCGGTCGCCTGGCTGATCGCCGCCGACCCGTTGTCGGGCTTCCGCAATGGCGCACCGCCGGTCGAGAAGCTGACCTTCGAACGCACGATCCTGGGCGCGGATGGGATCCGCCTCCTGGTCCGCGCCGGCGGCTCGCAACCCATGACGATCGCGCAGGTCCAGGTGGACGATGCCTATTGGCAGTTCACACAGGCCCCGTCGGGGCCGATCGCCCGTGGCGCCACCGCCTGGATTCAGCTGCCCTTCCCCTGGGTGGTCGGCGAGGCGCATGCCGTCAAGATCGTCACCAACACCGGCACCACGTTCGAGCATGAGATTGCCGTCGCCGTCCCGACGCCAACCGCCGATTCGATGAGCCTCTTGTCCCAGGTTGCCCTTGGTATCTTCGTCGGCATCCTTCCCGTCGCCATCGGCCTCATGTTCTATCCCGCGCTCCGGGGCATCGGCCGGAATGGCATGGCCTTCCTGCTCGCTTTGACGATGGGGCTTCTCGCCTTCCTGCTGGTCGATGCCGTGGAGGACGCTCTCGAACTCGCCGGCGAGGCAGCGGCCCTGTTCCAGGGGCCGGTGATGGTCGTCCTCGCCGCGACCGCCAGTTTCCTCCTGCTGATGGCGGTCGGCCGTCGCCATGGCACACCGACCGGGCTGGCGCTCTCGACCTTCATCGCGCTCGGCATCGGCTTGCACAATCTCGGCGAGGGGCTAGCGATCGGCGCGGCTTTTGCTTCGGGAGCAGCGGATCTCGGCATCTTCCTGGTGCTCGGCTTCACGCTGCACAACATCACGGAAGGCATCGGCATTGCCGCTCCGATCCTGAAGGTGCGCCCGCCGCTTTGGGCCTTCGTGGGCCTCACGCTGCTCGCAGGCGGGCCGGCGGTCGCCGGCCTGTGGGTCGGCAGCCTCGCCTATGCGCCGCAATGGTCGGCGCTTGCGCTGGCGATCGGTGCCGGCGCCATCCTGCAGGTGATCGTCGAAGTCGGATCGCTGCTCATGCGCGGCAGCGGCGAGAAGCCGGGTTCCATCCTCACGCCGGCCACCATGACCGGGCTCGCAGCAGGCGTCGGGCTGATGTACGTGACGGCGATGCTCGTCAAGATCTGAGCGCAGTTGGAATGGTTGCGCGGCCGCGATTTGAACCTGTGACGTCATAATCTCATGACCGGGCTCGTCCCGGCCATGAGATTCTCATGAAGAAGTCCGCGGCTCACCAGGCCGGCAGGATGGCGCCCTTGAAGCGGGTCTCGAGGAACGCCTTCACCTCCGGCGACTGATAGGCGTCGACCAGCTTGCGGATGGCGGGCTTGCTCTCGTCACCGGCGCGGACCGCGACGAAATTGCCGTACGGGTTCTCGGTGCGGCTCTCCTGCACCAGCGCGTCCTTGCGCGGATCGAGCTTGGCACCGAGCGCGTAATTGGTGTTGACCACGGCGCCGTCGAGATCGGGAAGCTGTTTCGGCAGCAGCGCGGCGTCGAGTTCGCGGAACTTCACCTTCTTCGGATTGTCGGTGACGTCGAGCACGGTCGGCTGCAGGCCCTTGCCCGAAGCGAGCTTGATCAGGCCGTTGGCGGCGAGGAGGTTGAGCGCCCGCCCGCCATTCGAGGGATCGTTCGGGATGCCGATCTGCGCGCCTTCAGGCAGATCCTTGAAGCTCTTGTGCTTCAGCGAATAGAAGCCGATCGGCTCGACGATGGTGAAGCCCGCAGGCACGATCTTGTAGCCCCGCGCCGCGATCTGCGCATTCAGATAGGGCTGGTGCTGGAAGGCATTGGCGTCGAGATCGCCGCGCGACAGTGCCTCATTGGGCAGCGTGTAGTCGGAGAAGGTGACGATCTGGATCTCGAGCCCGTCCTTGGCCGCGACCTTCTTCGCCACCTCGGCGATCTCCTCCTCCTCGCCGCCGATGACGCCGAGCTTGACCTTTTCGGCGGCCGCCGCGGGCAGCGCGACCGCAAGCGTGGCAAAGGCGGTGGCGGCGGCGAGGCCGAGCCAGCGCCGGGATATGTCAGACATGTGTTCTCTCCCGATTGTGCGGCGCATCGCGCTGCGTCGACCCAGCACAACCGGCGAACGAAGAATAGTCTATTGAATTTATGGAATACTACCTATGCATATTTGTTGGGCGCCACGCTCAGGCAATGGGCAGATTGGTGCGATTCCAATAGTCTACTAATTCAGTTGACATTTCGCCAGAGCGCCTGTAGTGCTCGTTCTGTCGATGGTGGCGCCGGTAGGTGCCGCCATGACCGCGGGATTTGAAACCCGGCAGCTTGCACCGCGTCACCCTTGCTAAAGCGCCACGAGCGATGTCGTGGTCGGGCTAATCAGGAGCTGAACCATGACTCAATCGTGTTGTACCCGTCCCCGCCGGCCTTGAGCCGCCTCTCGCTTTCCATGTAGAGCCGTGCCGGATCGCACATCCGGCCTTCGGGACGAATGCAATGACCTCTTTCTCCATTGACGCGCGCCATGCGTGGGCCGACGCGCATGTCGAGCCTTCGATCGACGATATCCTGGCCGATCCCATCATCCATCTGGTGCTGCGCCGCGACGGCCTGACGCCGGGCGCCGTCAAGGCGCGCCTCGACCAGGAACGCCGGCGCCTCGGTTTCCTGCCGCAGGAGCTCGGCCGTGCGGCTTGACATGACGATCGGCAACGGACTTCGTCGCTGATGCCATGTCCCAGCACACCGCCACCTTCGTCGCCGCCCCGCCGGCAACGCTGCTCCCGCCATTCGCCGCGGTGCCGTCGACAACGGCCGCACGCCGCGCCACCAATGGCGACCGCGCGATGATCGTGCTCGACGATGTCTGGAAGACCTTCCCGGCGCGCGGCGATGATCCGGCGGTGGACGCGTTGAAGGGCGTGTCGCTGGCGATCCCCCGCGGCGAGATCTATGGCGTGATCGGCCGCTCCGGCGCCGGCAAGTCGACGCTGATCCGCACCATCAATGGGCTGGAACAGCCGAGCCGGGGCGATGTGCTGGTCGACGGCATCGCCGTCAACCGCCTCGATGATAGCGCGCTGCGTGCCGAGCGGCGAAAGATCGGCATGATCTTCCAGCACTTCAACCTGCTCTCCTCGCGCACCGCCTTTGCCAATGTCGCGCTGCCGCTCGAGCTCCTTGGCCTGTCCCGCCGTGAGATCGACCGGCGGGTGACGCCGCTGCTGGAACTCGTCGGCCTCACCGACAAGCGCGACCGCTACCCGGTCGAGCTCTCCGGCGGCCAGAAGCAGCGCGTCGGCATTGCCCGCGCGCTGGCGACCGAACCCAACGTGCTGCTGTCCGACGAGGCGACCTCGGCGCTCGATCCGGAGACGACGCGCTCCATCCTCGCTCTGCTCGCCCGCGTGAATGCCGAGTTGGGCGTCACCATCGTGCTCATCACCCACGAGATGACGGTGATCAAGGAGATCTGCCACCGCGTCGGGGTGATCGATGCTGGTGCCATCATCGAGGAAGGGCCGGTGCACGAGGTGTTCGCCCATCCGCGCACCGCGACCGCCCGCTCCTTTGTCGGCAGCCTGCCCGGCCGCGAATTGCCGCCGGCCATCGCCGCGCGCCTCGGTGCGCCGGAGGCAGGCGCCTCGCAGACCGTGCTGCGCCTGACCCTGACCGGCGAGGCGGCGACGCGTCCGGTGGTCACGCAGCTCGGCCGCGGGCTCGGCATCGATGTGACGCTGCTCGGCGGGCAGATCGACAGCATCGGGGGCGAGCCCTTCGCCCTGCTGTTCGTCGGCGTACCGACTATGAACTGGTCGAGCGGCGCGGTCGCCTCCGCCCTCGCCTCGCCCGACATCGTGCTGGAGGTGATCGGCCATGTCGCCTGAGCTCATCGGTCTCATCGTCGATTCCACCCTCGAGACGCTCTATATGGTCGGCATCGCCGCGCTGCTCGGCACGGTGCTGGGCCTGCCGCTCGGCATCTTCCTCGCCACCAGCGGCAAGGGCGAATTGTTCGAGGCCGTCGCGCTCAACAAGGCGCTCGGCGTCATCGTCAATGCGACGCGCTCGACGCCCTTCATCATTCTCGTCGTCGCCATCATCCCCTTCACCCGGCTGATCGCCGGCACCTCGATTGGTACCACCGCCGCCATCGTGCCACTCACCCTCGCCGCGACGCCCTTCATCGCCCGCATCGTCGAGGCCGCGGTCCGCGAGGTCGACCACGGCCTGGTCGAGGCGTCGCTGGCGATGGGCGCGACGCCACTGCAGATCGTGCGCAAGGTGCTGATTCCCGAAGCGCTGCCGGGGCTGGTGCTGGGCATCACGCTGGCCATTGTCAGCCTGTTGTCCAACTCCGCCATGGTCGGCGCGGTCGGCGGCGGCGGGCTCGGCGATCTCGGCATCCGCTACGGCTATCAGCGCTTCATGCCGGAAGTGATGCTGATCGTCGTCGTCGTGCTGATCGTGCTGGTGCAGGCGGTGCAGAGCTTCGGCGAGACGCTGGCGCGGCGGGTGAACCGGCGGCTGCGCCGCAACTGATATCGGCCGAAGCTGATCGACATTTTCCCTCTCCCCATCGGGGAGAGGGAGAAGCCCGCCGCCACGACGTGCATTCGCAACTCACGAGTCAGGTTCCAAGGACACGGGTCCCATGAAGCTCCAAGGTCTCCTCCTGCTGGCGGGCCTGCTCGCGGCCGCCTCCCCGGCGCCGGCCGCGGAGGTCGTGCGGATCGGCGTCACTCCCGGCCCGCATGCCCAGATACTGGAAGCGGTGAAGCCGATCGCCGCCGCCAAGGGGCTGGAGATCAGGATCATCGAGTTCTCCGACTATGTGGTGCCGAACCAGGCGCTCGACGCCGGCGAGATCGAGGCCAACTCGTTCCAGAACCAGCCTTATCTCGACAACCAGAAGGCCGATCGCGGCTACAGGATCGAAAGCGCGGCGCCCACCGTGAACTTCCCGCTCGGCGTCTATTCGAAGAAGTGGAAGAGCTGGGCGGAAATCCCCGACCGCGCCACCATCGCCATCCAGAACGACCCGACCAATGGCGGGCGCGCGCTCCTGCTGCTGCAGGATCGCGGCGTCATCAAGCTGCGCGAGGGCACCGGCTTCAAGCCGACGGTCGTCGACATCGTCGACAACCCGAAGAAGCTCCGCTTCGTCGAGCTCGACGCCGCGCAGACGCCGCGCTCGCTGGAGGATGTCGACGCCGCCAGCATCAACACCAATTACGCCGTCTCCGCCGGCCTCGACCCGACCAGGGATCCCATCCTCAAGGAGGATGCCAAGGGGCCCTACGTCAATCTGATCGTGGTGCGCACCGCCGACAAGGACAAGCCGTGGGTGAAGACGCTGGTCGAGGCCTATCACTCGCCGGAGGTGAAGGCGTTCGTGCTGGACAAGTTCAAGGGTTCGGTGTTGCCGGCCTGGTGAAGCCGCGCGACGGGTGCGATACGGTGCCCGACAATGCCCGAGGGAGCACGCCAGGATGGCCCGCGAGATCAGGCTCAACGCCTTCGCCATGAACTGCGTCGGCCACATGTCGCCCGGGCTGTGGACCCACCCGCGCGACCGATCGAGCAACTATAATCGGCTCGACCACTGGCTCGATCTCGCCCGCACCCTGGAGCGCGGACGCTTCGACGGGCTGTTCCTCGCCGATGTGCTCGGTGTCTATGATGTCCATGGCGGCACCGCCGACGCCGCGCTGCGCCATGCAACGCAAGTGCCGGTAAACGATCCGCTGCTGCTGGTGCCGGCCATGGCGGCGGTAACGACGCATCTCGGCTTCGGCGTCACCTCGACGCTGTCCTACGAGCCGCCCTTCCCCTTCGCCCGGCGCATGTCGACGCTCGACCATCTCACCGATGGGCGCATCGGCTGGAATATCGTCACCGGCTATCTCGACAGCGCCGCCCGCGCCGCCGGCCGCGAACGGCAGACGGCGCATGACGACCGCTACGATGTAGCCGACGATTATATGGAGCTGGTCTACAAGCTGTGGGAAGGCAGCTGGGACGATGACGCGGTGCTGCGCGACCGCGCCCGCGGCATCTTCACCGATCCCGCCAAGGTGCGGCGGGTGAAGCATGACGGCCCGCATTTCAAGCTCGACGCCATCCACCTCGCCGAACCCTCGCCGCAACGCACGCCGGTGCTCTACCAGGCCGGCACCTCGCCGCGCGGCCGTGCCTTCGCGGGAAAGCATGCCGAATGCGTCTTCATCTCCGGGCCCTCGGCCAAGGTGATCGCGCCACGTGTCGCGGCGCTGCGCGCGTCGATCCGTGATGCCGGGCGCGATCCGGGCGATGTGCTGATCTTCAGCATGATGACAGTGATCCTGGGCAGCACCGACACTGAAGCCGAGGCGAAGCACGCCGAGTATCGCCGCCATGTCAGCCATGAGGGTGCGCTGGCGCTGATGTCCGGCTGGACCGGAGTCGATTTCTCCACCTACGACCTCGACCAGCAGATCCGCCACGTCGAGAGCGAGGCCGGCCGCACCGCCATGGACAATGTGAGCCGCGCCGATCCCGACCGCATCTGGACGGTGCGCGAGGTCGCCGAGCATGTCGGCATTGGCGGCATCGGCCCGCTATTGGTCGGCGGGCCGGAGCGTGTCGCCGATGGCATCGAGGCCTGGGTCGAGGAGACCGGCGTCGACGGCCTCAATCTCTGCTACGCCGTGCTCCCCGAGAGCTTCGAGGATGTCGCCGACCTGCTGGTGCCGGAGCTGACCCGCCGCGGCCGCTACAAGAGCGACTACCAGCCCGGCACGCTGCGCGAAAAACTGTTCGGCCACGGCCGCGCGCGGCTCGTACCGCCGCACCCGGGTGTGGTTCATCGCCATGGGGCGCGCTGAAGCTCTAGAACCCGAACGACTGTTGCTTCGGCGGCGGGGGCGCGACATTGACGCCTTCCAGTTCCAGCATGCGGACCTTGGCGGACGAGCCGCCCGGCGCGGAGAAGCCGCCGACCTTGCCGCCCGCCGCCAGCACCCGGTGGCAGGGGATGAGCAGCGCGACCGGATTCTTCGCCATGGCCTGGCCGACATCGCGCGCCGCCTCCGGCCCGGCGCCGAGTTGCTTCGCCAGCGTCCCGTAGGTCGTGGTGTGGCCCCAGCTGACCTGCCGCGCGGCGTCGTAGATCTGCTTGAAGAAGTCGTCCTGGTCGCTGAGATCGAGCGTGAAGCCGGAGAAGTCGATCTCCTCGCCCTCGAAATAGCGCTTCACCGCGGCGACGGCCTCGACGATCTCTTCTGGCGGCGTGCCGGGCGTGGCGTCCGGGATCCGGCGCAGCAGGTTGCGCTCGGTGGCCTCGGCGCTTCGCGTCGGCAGCTGGAAGCGGGTGATGCCAAGAACGTTCCAGGCGATGCCGCAGAAGCCGCCCGCGGTGTCGAAGATGAGATAGTGCTGCACTGACTGGCCCATCATACGGCCCTCACGTTTCGTATCCCCGTGAAGATCGTAGGCAGCGGCCGGAACTTCAACCCGATCTGCGCGGCCGCTCAAAGGCCCGGGTGGATGCGGGTCATCAGCGTGTAGTCCGACTCCAGCACCATGATGGCGACGAACACCAGCACGGCGCCGACGGGGAGCAGGATGGCGTAGACCAGCGCCAATCGCTCCCACGCCATGTGCATGAAGACGGCGACGATCAGGCCGGCCTTCAACACCATGAACAGCAGTATCAGCGAATAGCGCAGATGCCCCTGCAGGTGGAAATAGTCGACCAGGTAGGAGCAGGTGCTGAGCACGAACAGCCAGCCCCACACCACAAGATAGAGCCGGATCGGATGCTGGGTGCCTTCATGCGTTGTCGTCGCATGAGTTGTCGTCTCACCCGTCGTGCCTGCATGCGCGGCTGCATGTGTCATTTTGCTCACCACAGATAGAAGAATGCGAAGATGAACACCCAGACCAGATCGACGAAGTGCCAGTACAAGCCCATGATCTCGACGTATTCGTAATTTCCCCTTCGGCTGGTGAAGAAACCGCGCCGGCCGGTATCGTAATCGCCGCGCCAGACCTTCCTGGCGATGGCGATCAGGAAGATCACGCCGATGGTCACATGGGTGCCGTGGAAGCCGGTGATCATGAAGAAGCTGGAGCCGAACTGCGCGGCGCCCCATGGATTCTCCCACGGCCGGACGCCTTCGTGGATCAGCTTGCTCCATTCGAAGGCCTGCATGCCGACGAAGGTGGCGCCCAGCACCGCGGTCAACAGCATCAGCACCGCCGTCGTCCGGCGGTCGCGCCGGTAGCCGAAGTTCACCGCCATGGCCATGGTGCCGCTGCTGCTGATCAGCACGAAGGTCATGATGGCGATCAGCAGCAATGGAAACGTCGTGCCGCCGATCTCCAGCGAGAACACCTCGCTCGGGTTCGGCCAGGGCACCGTCGTCGACATGCGCGCCGTCATGTAGGAGATCAGGAAGCAGCTGAACACGAAGGTGTCGCTCAGGAGGAAGATCCACATCATGGCCTTCCCCCAGGAGACGTTCTTGAACGCCCGCTGGTCGGACGAGAGGTCCGCGGCGATGCTCGCGAGGCCGGACGATTGCCCGATCTCCTCAGCCTCGTTCCTCAGCGAGATTTCCGCCATCGATCACTCCTTCGGCTCAGGACATCTTCAGCTCAACACTTGGCGGCAGATTTCAAGGAAATCGCCGGCCCAGCCGGCAATCAGCGCGAACAGGATCAGCCAGACGACGAGCAGGAAGTGCCAATAGATGGCGCACAGCTCGAGGCCGAGCCGCACCTTGCCGACCTCACGGGTGCGCTGCGCACGCACGGTGACGCGTCCGAGCGCGATGAGGCCGCCCAGCACATGCAACCCGTGCAATCCGGTCATCAGATAGAAGAACGCATTCGCCGGGTTGGACGCGAGGTAGTAGCCGAGCGCATTCAGTTCTCGCCAGACCAGCAGTTGGCCGATGACGAAGGCGATGGTGAAGACCCCGGCGCCAAGCAGCCCGAAGCGGACGCCATCCATGTCCGCCTGCCGCGAGCGGGCTTTCGCCCATTCGAGCGCGGCGCTGGCGAAGATGAGCAGCGCGGTGTTGAACCACAGGAGCCGCGGCACCGGCAGCGGCCACCAGTCGGCCGCCTGCAGCCGCATCGAATAGGCGCTGATGGACAAGGCGAACAGCGCGCCGACGACGACAAGGAAGATGCCGAGCCCGATCTTCGCCGTCGGCAGCGGCGCATGTGAACGCGGCGCCTCGCCGATCAGGCCGATCTCCAGCCAGGGCTTGGACATCAGCCGCTGCGAGGACAGCCACCAGGCCGCGACGCCGCCGACGATGGCGAGGAAGGCGATGACGATGCTCATGGCATCCGGCCCGCCATCTCGCCGGCGAAGGGCGGCTGGTTCTGCGGGATGAAGTCCTCGGGCGCGCCGGGCACGTGGTAGTCATAGGCCCAGCGATAGACCAATGGCAGTTCCTTGCCCCAATTGCCGTGCGGCGGCGGGGTCTCGGGCGTCTGCCACTCCAGCGAGCAGGCGCGCCACGGATTGCCGCCGGCGTCCCGCCCGTGCCTGAGGCTCCAGATCAGATTGAACACGAAGGCGAATTGCGCCGCGCCGACCACCAGCGCCACGCAGGTGATGAAGATGTTCAGGTCGTGGGCCGACTGCGGATAGATGGCGGTCTCGCCCATCTCGTAATAGCGCCGCGGCACGCCCATCAGCCCGAGATAATGCATCGGGAAGAAGATCGCGTAGGCACCGAGGAAGGTGACCCAGAAATGGAACTGGCCGAGCGGCACGTTCAACAGCCGCCCGGTCACCTTCGGATACCAATGATAGACCGCTCCGAAGATCACCAGGATGGGCGCCACGCCCATGACCATGTGGAAATGGGCGACGACGAACATGGTGTCCGAGAGCGGCACGTCCACCACCACATTGCCGAGGAACAGCCCGGTCAGCCCGCCATTGACGAAGGTGACGATGAAGGCGAGCGCGAACAGCATCGGCACGGTGAGGTGGATGTCGCCGCGCCACAGCGTCAGCACCCAATTATAGACCTTGATCGCGGTGGGTATGGCGATGATGAGGGTGGTGGTGGCGAAGAAGAACCCGAAATAGGGGTTCATGCCGCTGACATACATGTGGTGCGCCCACACCACGAAGCTGAGCGCGCCGATCGCCACGATCGCCCACACCATCATCCGGTAGCCGAAGATGTTGCGCCGCGCATGGACGCTGATGAGGTCCGAGACGATGCCGAAGGCGGGCAGCGCGACGATGTAGACCTCCGGGTGGCCGAAGAACCAGAACAGATGCTGGAACAGGATGGGGCTGCCCCCGCCATAAGGCAGCCGGGTGCCCTGCTCGAGGATGGCCGGCATGAAGAAGCTGGTGCCTAGCAGCCGGTCGAACAGCATCATCACCGCGCCGACGAACAAGGCCGGGAAGGCGAGCAGCGCCATCACGCTGGCGGTGAAGATGCCCCACACGGTGAGCGGCATGCGCATCAGCGTCATGCCGCGGGCGCGCGCCTGCAGCACCGTCACGACGTAATTCAGGCCGCCCATGGTGAAGCCGATGATGAAGATCATCAGCGAGGCCAGCATGAGCACGATGCCCCAGGCGAGGCCGGGCGTGCCGGCAGTGATGGCCTGCGGCGGGTAAAGCGTCCAGCCGGCGCCCGTCGGCCCGCCCGGCACCAGGAAGCTGGAAAACAGTACCACCACCGCCAGCAGATAGAGCCAGAAGCTCAGCATGTTGGCATAGGGGAAAACCATGTCCCGCGCGCCGACCATCAAGGGGATGAGGTAGTTGCCAAAGCCGCCGAGGAACAGCGCGGTGAGCACATAGACCACCATCATCATGCCGTGCATGGTGATGAGCTGGTAATAGGCATCGGCGTCGATGAAGGAGAGCAGGCCGGGAAACGCCAGCTGCAGCCGCATCAGCCAGGACAGCGCCAGTGCGAACATGCCGATCGACAGCGCGGTGATCGAATACTGCACGGCGATGATCTTGGCGTCCTGGCTGAAGACGTAGTGCGTCCACCAGCTCGTCGGATGATAGAGCTCGACATCTTCAACTTCGGCCGGCGGCACGGCACCCGCGCCAAGCGGAACATCGACCATCGGCAAGACCTCCCCGTCTTCTCTCTTTGCTCGTCTTTTCTATTTCTTCGTTTCGTTTTGCTGCGCCATCACCCGGGTCTGCTGGCCTTCCAGCCACGCCTGATAGGCGACGGCCTCCTCGACCACGACCGATCCGCGCATATAGGGATGCCCGGTGCCGCAGAGTTCGGCGCAGAGGATGTCGAACGTGCCGGTGCGGGTCGGGGTGAGCCAGAAATAGGTGCTCGAGCCGGGTATTATGTCCATCTTGGCCCGGAACTCCGGCACGTAGAAATCGTGCAGCACATCGGTCGAGCGCATCAGCACCTTCACCGGCTTGCCCACCGGCAGATGCAACTCGGCGCCCTGGACGACGACATCGTCCCGGCCATTGGGATCGTTCTTGTTCAGCCCGAGCGGATTGTCGTCGGCGATGCTGTCAATGTCGGTAGCGCCGAGCTTGCCGTCCTTGCCGGGCAGCCGAAAGCTCCACTGCCATTGCTGACCGACGATCTCGACCGTCGTCGCATCGGAGGGAACAGTGATGAAGTGGTTCCAGACGAACAGGCCGGGCGCCAGCATCGCCGCCACCCCGATGCCGGTGACCACGGTCAGCCAGCCTTCGAGCTTGCGGTTCTCCGGCTCGAAGATGGCCTTGCGTCCCTCCCGATGGCGGAAGCGCAGCACGCAGTAGGCCATGAACAACAGGACCGCGACGAAGACGACCCCGGTGATCCAGAAGGTGATGATGATGGTGTCGTCGATATATTGCCAATTGGAGGCGATCGGCGTCCACCACCACGGACTTACGAAATGAAACAAGACCGAGCCGACGGCGAGCAGAACCAGCATCAGGACGACATGCATTGCACTTAATCCTTACCCTCGGTCCTGCTCGCGGTCCTTGTCGAGTTCCAATTCTAGGCGATGACCTTGCGATAGAGATGCCAGGTGGCATGGCCGAGCACCGGCATGACCACCACCAGGCCGACAAGCAGTGGAATGGCCCCCAGCACCAGCCCGCCAGCGACGATGAGGCCCCAGGCGAGCATCGGAACAGGATTGACCATGAAGGCGCGGACCGAGGTACGTACCGCGAGCGACACCCCGACGCGGTGATCGAGCAGCAGCGGGAAGGAAACCACGCTGATTGCCAGCACCAGCACGGCGAACAGGAAGCCGGCCCCGCATCCCAGCACGATCAGCGTCCAGCCGGCCTCGGTGGTGAAGACTTCCCGGGCGAACGACGCGTAGGACACGGGCAGTTCCGCGCCGAACGTCATGCGGTAGATCAACATCGCGGTGAGCAGCCAGACCAGGAAAATGCCGACCAGCAGCAAACCGAGCTCGATGATGGCTGCGAGCGAGGGCGAGCTGAGCACGCCGAAGGCGTCGGTCCATGTCGCCGATTCGCCCCGCTCCCGCCGTCGGCTCATCTCATAAAGCCCGGCCGCGGCAAACGGACCGATGAGCGCGAAGCCGGAGATCAGCGGAAACAGCAAGGGCAGCAGACCATTGCCCATAGTCGCGCTGGCGATCACAAGGCCGGCCAGTGGATAGATCAGGCAGATGAAGATCACGTCGGTCCGGTAGGCGCCGAAGTCATCGAACCCCTTGACCACGGCGTCGCGAAGATCGGCAATGGTGATCCTCCGGACCACCGGAACCAGGACTTCTTGCGCAGGGTGATGAAAAGCGTGCTCCGCGGATCGTACAGCACCGAATGTCTGCTTGATCGCGTCCACGCCCCATTCGACAGGATTTCTGACCGTCATTGACACTCCCCCCCGAACGAGTGCTCGAGAAGTCATCGTCGCGAGGATGACGCGTCCGAGAAATAGTAATCACGGACGTGCCGCGACCTGTAGGAAAGATAGTATACGCCTAGTGACACCCCGTGTCAGCTTGCTTCTTGACCGCCAACTGAAACGAAATAGGTAAACCCTACTTATCGAGCAGTGCAGCACTGCGCGCACGTTCGTTGGTGCTTATAGGAATCGTTGGAATACAAGACTGCGGAGGCCTGCTCTTGCGTCAGCGGCGGGCCTGGCGAAAGGCGCCGACCGGATCGGCGACGGGTCGATTCGGGGTGTTTACGCGCTGGCGAAGCGGGACCTAGCGCACCGGCAACTTTGGGGCAGGTACCCACTGCGTCGCCAGCTGCTGCGCCAGGGCGATCTGCGCGATGCTCATCTTGGTGGCGACGGCGTCGCGCACTCGCATGTACACATCGCGATCGCGGCGCTCGGCCCGCGCGGCGGCAAGGATCAGCCATTTGTGCGCCAGCACGACGTCCTCGGGAACGCCGCGGCCCTTGTCGTAGAGGAGGCCCAGCAGATACTGCGCCATCGGATCGCCCTGCTCGGCACCGCAAACGTACCACATCCCTGCGCGTACAAAGTCCTGCGGCACGCCGTGACCATATTCATAGAGGAAACCGAGCAGGCCCTGGGCGCGGGCATTGCCGGCCTCCGCCATCGGCGTCAGGCGCGCCGCGGCGGCGGCATAGTCGCCGCGCGCATAGAGCGCGAAGGGGTCGGCCGACGACCTTGCCTGCGCTGGACCGCCAAACCCGAACGCCACTGCCAGGGCGATGGCGGCGAGCTTCAATCGGCTCCGCTCCACGCGTCTCATGTCAGCCCCCCACCATGAGCCAACGCCCGAGAGCCCAGCCGAGCCATATTGCCGGTGCGAAGAACAGGCCGAACGGCAGCCGCCCGGTCGATCGGACCGCGCGTCCCACCGCCAGCTGCCGCAGGCCATAGGCGGCAAGCGCGGCGCCGGCGGCGATGTCGATGGCGATGGGGATCATCGTCCAGTCGAGCCAGACCCCGGCCATGGCGGCGAGCTTGACGTCGCCAAGCCCCAGTCCGTCCCGCCCACGCAGCCGGCGATAGCAGGAGCGGATCGCGAGGAACGCCAATGCGACAATCCCGCCCCGCAGCGCCGCGAGCATGAGCCCGTCGGTGACGGACGGTTCCGTCAACCCCGCATAAGCGAGGCCGAGAACGATACCCGCCGCGTTCAGCTCGTCGGGGATGATGAAGCTGCGTCCATCGATGACGGCAATCGCGGTCACCACCAGCAGCAGGTCGGCCGCCAGCACGCCGCTGGGTCCGCTCTCGATCGCGAGGCTCGCGACCACGCCCGCCGCGGCGATCACCGCGACCGCCGCCATGGCGCGGCTCTCATGCCGGGCGAGCGTGACGATCGTCCTGAACGGGGTGGCGCGCATGCTCATGGCCATCAGTTGAACCGCGGCGGCACCGGGCCGCCGGGGGGCGAGCCGATCGCGCCGCGCAGCTTGGCGCGCAATTCCTCGGAAGCGGCATGCGCATCGAAGCTGTCGCGGATGATTTGCGGCCGGATGAAGATGATGAGCTCGGTCCGTCGGACCGTATGGTTGGTGTGGGCGAACAGGTCGCCCACACCGGGAAGCTGGTCGAGGATGGGGATGCCGGTGCGCACGCCGTTATGACGCTCGCTGATCAGGCCGGCGAGCAGCACGGTCTGCCCGCTCATCACCGCGATCGTGCTCTTCACCTTGCGTTGCGATACAGTCGGCGTCAGCGTGCTGCTGCTGTTGCTGCTGCCATTGCCGCCACCACCGCCGCTGCTGCTGCCGCCCGTCGCTTCGGTGCTGACATTGCTGATCTCCTGCTCGATATCGAGCCGGACCTGGCCGTTGACGTTCACCCGCGGCACCACGCGCAGGATGATTCCGGTATTCTTGTATTCGATGGTGTTGACGACGGTGTTGTTGCCGGTCAGCACCGTGGCGCTGCCGGTCGAGACCGGCACCTCGTCGCCAACCTGCAGTGTCGCCGGCTGGTTGTCCACCACGACCAGCGACGGATTCGACAGCACCTTAACGTCGGTGACGGCGTGCAGCGCATCGAGAATGAACTTCGGCTGGCCCTCCGGGCCGACCAGCAGGTTGAAGCCGGGCAGGACCTGGTTGATGGCGGCGTCGGCGATGGCGCTCGACAGCGTGTTCACGATCGAACCATTGTTCTTGCCGAGGCCGAGGTCCTGGCTGGTGAGATAGAATTGCACGCCGTAATTGAGGGTGTCGTTGAGCGTGACCTCCGCCACCGTCGCCTCGATGGCGACCTGGAGCTGCTGCCGATCGAGCTGCACCAGCGTGCGCTCGATGATGCGGTAGTGCTCCTGGCTGGCATAGATGAGCAGCGTGTTGTTCACGGTGTCCGCGGTGATCCGCACGCTCGGCAGCAGCGCCCCCGCCGAGCCCTGCGGGCCGGCCGGAGGCGGCGCATCCATGTCCGAGGCGGCGGATTTGGCACCCAGGCCTCCCGAGGCCGATCCGGTCGAGGAGACGCCGAGCCGCTGCGCCGTGCTGAGCCCCCCGCCCGAGGGGCCGTTGTCGGAGCCGGAATCGCCGCTTGAGCTGACGGACACGCCGGAGCCGGGCGCGATCTGGCTGGCGGTCTGGTCGAGCCCGGTCGACGAGCCTCCCATGAACAGTTCGTTGAGAACCTTTGCCAGCTGCTTCGCATCGCCGTAGCGCACATTATAGACGCGCACCCCGGTCGTCGTGTCGGCGCGGTCAAGGCGGCTGATCCAGGTGGCCGCGGTACGCAGCAGCTCCGGCTTGCGGGTCACCACGAGGATAGCGTTCAGCCGACTAACGACCTGGAACTTGACGAGGTTGTGGCTCAGCCCGCCTTCGCCCGCATCCATCACATTCTCGAGCTCGGCGACCAACGGCTCCGGCGCGCTGTTGCGGACCGGATAGACGCCGACCGACTGGCCCCGCATCCAGTCGGCATCGAATTTGAGCACAGTGTCGATGGCGGCCCGTCGCTCGGCCCCGCTGCCCTGGATCAGCAGGATATTGCGTCCGGGATCGGCGCGCACCGCGCCGGTCTTGGTGGCGAAGCTGTCGAGCAGCGGCATCAGCGTCTGCGCCGACACGTAGCGCAGCGGCACCACCGAGAGACCGTAGCCGGGCTCGGCACGCGCCACGCCGACATCCGCATTGCCGGAACCGACCGCCTCGGCAATCGGCACGAGACGATAGCCGACGGCATCGCGGATCATCGCCACATTGCTGGTCCGCAAGGCGCTCTCCAGCACATAGAGCATGTCCGACTTCGGCACCGGGCGCGCCGAAGCGAGGCTGATCGTGCCCTCCACGCGCGGATCGATGGTGTAGCCGACGCCCATGATGTCGCCGAGCACCACCTTTGCGACGGTGGTCAGCGGTGCATTCTCGAAATTCAGATCGTAGCCTTCGCTGCCACCGCTGGCGCTCGCCTGGCCCGCAGCGACGGTTCCGGTGCGATCGCCGACCGCGGGGGCGCCGGGGGCGTAATATTCGGCCGCCTGTCGATTATCGGGGATAGCCGCCGGCGCGGCGACCGGCGCCGGCTGCCGCGGCAGGAGATCGATGGCCTTGACCTGGTCGATGACGTCGGGCGGACGCTTGTCGTCCGGAAACATGCTGCACGCACTCAGGCTCATGGCGACCAGGATCGCGCCCGCAAAGTACTGTCCGGACAAGATCCGAACGAGCCTGGCCTTTCTTTCCACACACGCCACCCGATGTTTCGATTTTCAAATCGACTGCCGCTCCAGGCAGGTCGCCACCGGCAGACACGCGCCGGAAAATCTTAGTTATCGATCGCATATGACAGAAATATTGGGCTGAGCCGGCGCGAGTAATCACGGGCTCTTCTCAACTTCCCGGCTGTATCAGTAACGTCATGCGCTGTAGCACCAGCGTCATGTAACCGCCGCATAAGCTTCACGGGGCGAGGCGAATATGCCGCTCGCTGTCCTGCGGTGTCGTGCATGGCAAAGCCGTGCTCACCGGCGGTCGCGACGGTCGCTCCGACACCGAACAGATCTTCTCGCTCGGCCGAGCCGCATGGCCCGGGCTACGAAATGTGTGGATGGCGCGCGAACCAATGGACGACGACGGGGACGCGACGATGACAGCCGACAGTACCGGCGACTTCGTGAGCTACCTGGCGCAGGGCAATCATGGCGGCCAGGGGCTCGTCCCATCGCTTCCCCCGAGCGTGCCCGCCGGCCCGAACGCGCTACGCAAGATCTGGGAATCGACCGATCTCGCGGCGGGCGATTTTGCCGATGCGGTGGCGCGCTTCTATCGACTGACGCGGATCGGCCTCCCGCAGCTGATGGCGGCGCCGTCGCTGGTAAAGCGCTTCTCGCCGCGCTTCCTGCGCGAGATGATGGTGTTGCCCTATCGCGCCGCCGACGGCACGGCGTGCCTCGCGGTCGGCGACCCCACCGATACGGCGGGCCTGCGCGCCGCCGAGATCGTGCTCGGCACTCCAGTGGTGCTGATGGTGGCTTCGTTCGAGGATATAGCGACGGCGCTGACCGAGCGCCTCGGCGGCGACGATGCGCCGCCCACCGAGACCGCGGACCCCGCCTCCGAGCGCGCCCATGACGACGTCGACAGCCTGCGCGATCTCGCCAGCGGCGCGCCGGTGGTGCGCGCCGTCAATGATCTCATGGAGAAGGCGATCGAGCTGCGCGCCAGCGACATCCATATCGGGCCGTTCCGCAACGGGCTCGAGGTGCGCATGCGCGTCGACGGCCTGCTGCGCCCGGTTTCGGCGCCGGCCGGCGTGCTGCCGCAGGCTGTGATTTCGCGCATCAAGATCCTTGCCGGCCTCAACATCGCCGAACGCCGCCTGCCGCAGGACGGCGCCGCGCGGCTGCGGCTCGGCCGCTCCGAACTCGATGTCCGCGTCGCCATCATGCCGACGCAGCACGGCGAAGCGGCGGTGATCCGACTGCTGCCCAGGGACCGCGGCCTGCTGTCGATCGAAAAGCTCGGCCTCGGCGCCCGCGATCGCGCCACCCTCACCCATTTGCTGAGCTTGCCGCACGGCATGATCATCGTCACCGGGCCGACCGGCAGCGGCAAGACCACGACGCTGGCGACGATGCTGTCGATCCTCAACGAGCCGACGCGCAAGATCCTCACCATCGAGGATCCGGTCGAGTACGAGATCCGCGGTATCTACCAGTCGCAGGTCAAGCCGGCGATCGGCCTCACCTTCGCGGCGGCGCTGCGCGCCTTCGTGCGCCAGGATCCGGATGTCATCATGGTCGGCGAGGTACGCGACCCCGAGACCGCGCACATCGCGGTGCACGCCTCCCTCACCGGCCATCTGGTGCTGACGACGCTGCACACAGAGACGGCGGCCGCCTCGGTGCCGCGTCTGCTCGATCTCGGCGTCGAAGGCTTCCTGCTGAAGTCGACGCTGCGCGCCGTGATCGCCCAGCGCCTGGTGCGCCAACTGTGCGACCGCTGCAAGAGGACGCGCACGCTCACCTGCGACGACATCGACGCCGAGCCCCGCTATGCCGCGCTGGGCTTTGCCGCGGGCGAGACCGTGCATGAGCCCGGCGGCTGCGAGCGCTGCGGCGGCGCCGGCTATCGCGGGCGCATCGGCGTCTTCGAGATACTGACGCTCTCTGACGAGATCCGCGAACTGATCGACCGCCATGCCGGGGCGACCGCCCTCGACAAGGCGGCGGTCGCGGCCGGCATGACCACCATGCTCGATGACGGCATCGCCAAGTGCCGGGCCGGCATGACCTCGGCCGCGGAAGTCCTTCGCGTCACCACCGTGCGCTGATTTCCGATGGCGAATTTCAACTACCGGGCGCTGACGCAGAATGGCGAGCTTGTAAGCGGATCGATCGCCGCCTCCAGCGCGGCGGAGGTGGCACGGCGCATCGAATTCCTCGGTCTGGTGCCGGTCGAGACCGTGCTGGCCGGCGACGCCTCGGCCATGACGCGCCTCAGTCTGTCGTTCTCCCGGCCGCGTCCGGCCGACGTTACCATCTTCACCCGCGACCTCGCCTTGCTGCTCAGGGCCGGCGCCCGCCTCGACGACGGTCTGGAGCTCCTCGCCGACGACGCCGATCTCGGACGGCTGCGGCCGGTGGTCGGCAAGATCCGCGCGGACGTGATGGCGGGTGAAAGCTTCGCCGACGCAATCGCCGTCCATCCGAAGCTGTTTCCCGCCGTCTATGTCGCGCTGGTTCGGGTCGGCGAAGCGTCGGGCACGCTCGATCGCACGCTCGAACTCCTCGCCGGCGAGCGGGCCCGTGCCGAGGAGCTGCGGCGCACGCTGCTCGAGGCATTGCAATATCCCGCTTTCGTGCTGGTGGCGGCCGGCGGCGTCCTCGTCTTCTTCCTGTTGTTCGTGCTGCCGCAATTCTCCAACGTGCTGCGCGACATGGGCGCCAAGCTCGATCCCGGCGTGGAGGCGCTGCTCGATCTGTCCGACCTCATGCAGGCGCACATGATGGAAGTCGCTGTGGCCGCCGCGCTGCTGCCACTCGCGGCATGGCTGGTGCTGCGCCGGCCCGGCGCCCGCGCCACGGTGGTCGCCGGCCTGGCGCGCCTTCCCATTGTGCGGACCATCCTCACCTTCCAGCGCGCCGCCGTGTTCTGCCGCAATCTCGGCATCCTGCTCGGCAATGGCGTAACGCTGACGTCGGCGCTGCGCATCATCGTCGACGTCATGGCGGTGGGCGACGACGCCGTGGCATGGACCGCGGCAGCCGATCGCGTGCGCCATGGCGGCAGGCTCTCGGAAGCCTTCGCGGCGAGCGACATCCTGCCCCCCATGGCGATCCGCATGCTGCGCCTCGGCGAGGAGACCGGGCAGCTCGCCATGCTGTCGGGGCGCGTCGCCGATTTCTACGAGGCCAAGCTGCAGCGCTCGCTCGCGCGGGTGGTCGCCATCATCGGCCCGCTCGCCATCGTGACGATCAGCGTCGTGGTGGGCGGCCTGATCGTCTCGGTCATGACCGCGCTGCTGTCGGTCAGCCAAAGCATTGGATAGAACAGTGAACAGAGGTCTTGTGATGGGTGCTGCCACGTTGAGGCCACCGCGCCGGCGCCGCCGGGAGCATTGCGAAAGCGAAGCCGGCTATACTCTTGTGGAACTGCTGGTGGTGATCACCATCATCGGGCTGATCGTCGCTCTGGTCGGACCACGGGTGCTGAATTATCTTGGCGAGTCCAAGGTCAAGACCGCCCGAATCCAGATCCAGGGTTTCTCCAGCGCGCTCGACCTGTTCTATCTCGACACCGGCCGCTATCCGATGAGCTCGGAAGGGCTCGGCGCGCTGGTGCAGCGCACCGCCGGCGCCGCCAACTGGAACGGCCCGTATCTCAAGGGCGGCACGGTTCCCGCCGATCCCTGGGGCAAGCCCTACACCTACCGCTCGCCAAGCGACCACGGTCCCTATGACATCATCTCTCTCGGTTCGGACGGGCAGGAAGGCGGCACCGGAACGGCCGCCGACATCACGAGCTGGTCGCGGTGACGACCCCGAGGCCGGCTTCAGCCTGCTCGAGGTGGTCTGCGTGATCGCCATCGTCGCCGCCCTCGCGGCGCTCGCGCTGCCGCGGCTGCCGCTCGGCACCTCGCGCCCGCGGCTGCAGGCCTACGCGGTGGAGGCGGCTTCGCTCATGAAGGCGGACCGCACCGCTGCGATGCGGCGGCGGGCGCCGGTCGACACGCAGGTGAACGCGACGTCACGCTCGATCCGGTCCGGTGCCAACGGGCGTGTCGTGCGGCTGCCGGCCGACGTGCGGTTGCGGGCGACGCTGCCGCAGCGCTGCAACAACCAGCCGGCGCTCTCCAGCATCCGCTTCTTCCCGTCCGGCATGTCGTGCGGCGGTGCTGTCATGCTTATGCGCGGCGGCGCCGGCTTCGAGGTGCGGGTGAACTGGCTGACCGGAGGGGTCGAGATTGTCCCGCGCAACGGCTCGTGAGCGGCGGCGCTCGCGCGCCGGCTTCACCATCATCGAGGTGTTGGTCGCGCTCGCCGTGATGGCCACGTCGCTTGCCGCGATCGGGGCAGTTGCGGCGTCGAGCGCGCGCGGCTCGCGTGCCCTCGACCAGCGGGTGGCGCTGCTGCAGACCGCGCGCGCCGTGGAGACGGGAATCCCGAAACGGCGGGATCTCGCCTTCGGTGAGACCGAGGGCGAGATCGCCGGCCATCGCTGGCAGATGGTGGTGCGCCCGCTCGCCGTCGACGGCGTACCCGACTCGCCCTGGGTGCCGAAGGATATCGTGATCCGGGTTCGTGCCCCGTCCGGCGCGACCATCGAGCTGGAGACCGTCCGTCTCACCCGGAGTGCCGCGGAGTGAGCCCGGCAGCACGCCCCGACCGCGCGGCCCTCGCCGGCTTCACACTGGTCGAGGCGCTGGTGGCGATGGCGCTGATGGGCCTCGTCCTCACCGGGCTCGCCATGGTGACCTCGCAATGGCTGCCGAACTGGCAGCGCGGGCTGGCCCGGGTGCAGAACAGCGAACTCGTCGCCCTCGCGATCGACCGTATCGTCGCCGATCTCGCCAGCGCCGAGTTCGTGCCGCCGAACCGCGCGACCAAGAAGCCGCTGTTCGCGGGATCGGAGGCATCGGTGACCTTCGTGCGTACCGCGCTCGGCCCGAATGCCGCGCCCGGCCTCGAAATCGTCCAACTGGGGCAGGCGCGCGAGCTCAAGGGACCGGCGCTGGCGCGCAGCACCGCACTGTTTGCGCCGCGCGCGCCTGATGCGGGAGCGCCGCGCTTCGGCGAGCCGATCGTGCTCTTGAGCCCGCCCTATCGCGCCTCCTTCTCCTATGCCGGACGCGACGGCGTCTGGCGCGCCGACTGGATCGACGCCGACGAGTTGCCGCGAGCGGTTCGCCTGGTGATCCGCGACACTGTGAGCGGCCGGGCGCTCGGCGCTTCCACCGCGACGGTGATCCACACCGAACTGCCGGTGGAGTGCGTCACTGAAGAGACCCGACGCGGCTGCGGCGCCAACAAGGGGGCGCCCAGCGATGCGGCGGACGGGAAAGGTTCGCAATGACGGCACGTGGCTCTTCCTGGAATAACCACGTCATCCTGAGGCGCGAGCGCCAGCGAGCCTCGAAGGATGCTGAAGCAGGGCGACGGCCATGGATGACGAGCATCCTTCGAGGCTCGGGCGACGCCCGAGCACCTCAGGATGACGTGGCTCTGATAGCGCGGTCGGCTTCTAATACAGACGGCTTCATCCTGGTCGCGGTGCTGTGGATCCTCGCCGCGCTCGCCACGCTGGTCTCGGTCTATGCCGTCTATGTCTCCAACACCGCCATGGCCGCCGTCGCACGGAATGACGATCTCGTCGCCCAGGGCCTGGTCACTGCGGCGGTCGAGCTCGCCGCATACCGCGTTGTCTCCGCGCCGAAGGACAAGCGCCCGACCCACGGCGAGGTCGCGTTCCGCATGGCGAAGGCACGCATCGTCGCCGTGTTCCAGAGCGAGACGGCGCGCATCGATCTCAATGCCGCCTCGCAGGAATTGCTGGCCGGCCTGTTCACCACGCTCGGGGCGAAGGCGGAGGATGCCGAGCAGTATGCGGCGCGGATCATCACCTGGCGGACGCCTGCGTCCGCCGGCGCACCGGACGCTTCAGCCTATCCGGAAGCGGGCCTCGACTATGAGCCGCGCGGCGCGCCGTTCGTGCATGTCGACGAGCTCTGGCTGGTGGCGGGCCTGCCGCCCGCGCTGATTGAGCAGGCATTGCCCCATCTCACCGTGTTCAGCGGGGAAGCCGCGGTCCATGCGGTGGACGCCGATCCGGTGGTGCTCGACTCGCTGCCCGGCGTGGCGGAGCGCCCGACCGAGACGCTCTCCGCAGACGGATCGACCGGCGACGTACGCGCGGTGGCACGGCCCGGCACCACGCTGGAAGGCGGCGATGCGGTGCGGGTGACGGTGCGCATCGACTTCGACAATGGCGGGGTCCACGGCGCCGAGGCGGTGATTTTGGTGCGCGACTTCGGCGACGATCCCTACCGGGTGCTGTCGTGGCGCAACGACATCGAGCTGCGCGCACCCGAGCCGCGCGCGAGAGCGGAGGCGGGGCGATGAGCCTGAGCCGGATCATCGACGGCTTCTCGGCCTGGCTCGATCTGGTGGCGGCGACGATCGTCGCCGCGCTGGCGCGGCTGCACAAAGTCCGATCCGTGCAACTGATCGAAGGGGACGGCGGGGCCTTCTCGCTCCGCTCGATGGGTGCCGGCGCGGCACCCGCTCACCCGCCATTTCGGCTTGACGCAACAGCCGCGGAACTGCTCGGCGCTGTGGCCGCCGAGCTGCACGGCCGCGACGTCGAACTGGTGCTGCAACCCACGCATTTCCTGTTTCGCCCGCTCGAACTGCCGAAGCGCGCCGCCGAGTTTCTCGACGGTATCGTCCGCACCCAGATCGACCGTCTGACCCCCTGGAGTGCGAATGAGGCGGTGTTCGGCTGGACGCCTCCGGCGGGGATGGATGACGACCGCATCACCCTGACCGTCGCGGCAACGGCGCGCGCCCGCATCGAGCCGCACATGCAGGCGCTCAAGGCGCTCGGCGCGAAATCGATCGTCGTGTCCACCCGCGCGGCGGGTGGAGGGGCGGAAGCCCTGCCGATCAAGGTGCTCGAACACGCCGCCTCCGGCATGCTCGGCGTTGCCCGTGTCCGACAATTGGTGCTCGCTTTATTGGTGGGCGTATCGGTGGTCGCGACCCTCGCCACGGTGGCATCCCAGATTTTCGGTGGCGACCTCGACGCACAGCTGGAGGAGCTGAACCGCGGCATTGCTACGCAGCGGCTCGTCCTCGCCCGCGCAGACCAGGGCGGCGAAACATCGGCACTACGCGCGTTAGAGCGGCGCAAGCACGCCAGCGCGGCGACCGTGCTGGTGCTGGAGACGCTGTCCAAGGTACTGCCCGACCACACTTTTGTGACCGAGATGCACATCGAGGGCGACAAGCTGCAGGTGGTCGGCATCTCGCCCGAAGCGCCGACGCTGATCCGGCTTCTGGAGCAGTCTTCGCACTTCACGCAGGCGACGTTCTTCGCACCGACCACGCGCATTCCGCAGGAGCCCGGCGATCGCTTCCACATCGAGGCACGGATCAGGATTCCGGTGGAGGTGAACCCATGAGCCCCATCCGATCGCTCGGTGGCCGATACGACTGGCGCGCCGCGGCCGCCGTGCTCCTCTATGCCGGGCTGGTAGTGACCATCGTCCTTGCGGCCGGCGGTACGGTCACGGATCTGCTGGCACAGCGCGCCGCCGTCGCGGAAGCGAGCGAGATTCTCGACCGGCTGCAAGGCCGCCGGGCAACGCCCACCGATACCGGCGTGCCGGCAAATGTGCCGACGGGATCGCCGTTCCTCGAAGGACCGACCGTGACCGTTGCCGGCGCCGCCTTGATGCAGCGCGTTTCCAGCGCCGTGGCGCGGGCGGACGGCCGCATCATGTCGTCCCGGGTGGAATTGCAGGACACCCAGTTCGGCGCCGGCTTCCTCGGCGTGACGGCCAGCCTGGAGATCGCGCAGCCGGAGCTGCAGACATTGCTCTACGATCTGGAGGCGGGCATGCCGTTCCTGTTCGTCGACCAGCTCGTCGCCCAGAGTTCGACGGCGGCGTCCACCGATTCGCAGGACGGGCGCCTGCAGGTGCTGCTGACCGTGTACGGCCAATGGCAAGGTGCGCGATGAGAGCGCTCGCGACGGTAGTGATCGGGCTGGTCCTGTGCGGATGGGCGGCTGAGGCACCGGCCGCCGGGAATCCTGTGGAGCAGCGCGGCAATCCGCTGTGGGCCATTCCGATCGAGACGCTGGCTGCCACGCGCGAGCGGCCGATCTTCTCGCCATCGCGGCGTCCGCCGCCATCGACCGAGGTCGCGGCCTTGCCGCCGCCACCCCCGCCGCCCGCCGCGCCGAGCGACCCGGTGCTGCCGCCGCTCACGCTGATCGGCACCATCGTCAATGTGAGCGGCGGGTACGGCATCTTCCTCGACCAGGCGACCAATACCGTGATGCGATTGAAGACCGGCGAGGATCACGACGGCTGGATCCTGCGCACGGTCAGCATGCGTGACGCCATGCTGCAGAAGGACCGCAGCACTGCCGTGCTGACGCTGCCCGGACATGAATCCGAGCCAGCGCCACGCCTGCCCGATGCATCGGCGCCGTCCCCCGGCGTGCGGGCGGCGAGCGTACCGAACTCCGGCACACCGCCGGCCGGATCGAAGCGCCCTCCCGAGCCGAAGCTCGAACCCTATCCGGACCACTAGATCCGGCGGCGGCGCTCGCGCCTGCGGTCATGCGGCGGTCATGGACGATAGGGAAAGTGCGCGGCGCGGGTCGCGGCGCCCGGCCCTCCGGCCGAGGCCGGATGCGGCACGCTCCCTCCTCCTTGAATCGGGCAGGCGCCATTGTGAGTCAGGTTATCGGATTGTTCCCGACACCCGTGGTGCGGGTGGAGAGATTGCTGAGCAGCGAGCTGATCGCCTCCATCACCAGCGAAATCCAGAATTCGCAGAAGCACACCAACGCCTTCTCCGACCGGCTGTCGCACACGCCGGTTACCAGTGTCGATGCCAACGAAATCTATGCGCAACTCGGCGAGATCGTGATGCCGAGCGTGGTGCAATTCGGCGAAGTGCTGTTCGGCGAGACGCTGCGCTGGCAGATCAAGGAGATCTGGATGAACGTGCTGGAGCCCGGCGGGCGCCAGTCCATTCACACCCACGCCAACAGCTTCATTTCCGGCGTGCTCTATCTGACGCAGCCGCACCCATCCGCGAACCTCGTGTTCCACAAGAGCCTCGGCGGCACCAACTTCATCTTCAGCAACCATCACCAGGGCGCGCGCATCAACGCCTACAACGGCAGCAAATGGATGATGCCGGAGATCACGCCCGGCGATCTCGTGATGTTCCCGAGCTATCTGCTGCACGAGGTGCCGACCAATCAGGGCGAACAGCGCATCTCCATCGCCTTCAACGCGATTCCCGAGCGGCTCGACAATTTCGGCTACGCCATCCGGTTCGCCTGATCGATCACGGACTCAAGGAGACGATGATGCACTCACGATCGATGGTCGCGGCGCTGGCGCTGCTCGGCTTGACCACGTTGGCCGGCACGCAGGCGCAGGCCCAGTGCGCCTTCGACCAGTCGTCGCCGAATGCGGGCGACGTGCTGCGCGATCCGCAGCCGACGGTGACGCTCCAGTTCATGCTCGAACTGGACCTGCAGCAGGTCCGGATCATCGACGAGAACATGACGGAATGGCCGATCGATTGGGTCCGCACCGCGGGTGAAGTCCGCAGCGCCGAGTTTCGTGCCACCAAGGCGCTGCCGCCCGGCAAGTATCTGATCGAGTGGAACGGCTATCTCCGCCGGCACTATCACCCGGACGGCGGGTCGATCCCGTTCACGATTGCCAGCGCCGACGCGACAGACGCAGCGCCGGCTAGCCCGGCGGCAGGCTCGCCAACAGGCGCCGCGCCTCGGGCCGCCCAGGGTTCGCCCTATCGAGCGTTTCTAGGAGCCCGCGCGCCGCAATAGGGTCGCGGGCCGCGAGCTGCCGCGCCATGGCCAGCACCGGAAGATAGGCGGCGTCGAAGTCCGGGCTGATGCGGACCAGTTCCACGAGCTGGGGGGCGATATTGGCGATCACGCTGCGTGGCCCGGCCATTGCGAGGGTGCGCACGCCGATCTCCAGATAGCGGTCGCGGGCCTTCCAATACGCCGCGAGCCGGCGGTTTGTATCTTCGTCGCTCACGACCTCGCCGGGGCGCGGGTGCAAGGCACCGAGCAGCGCGACCAGCCGATCGCCCGGTGTGTCGGCCATGGCGTAGGCGACGCGCGGCGCCTCGGCCGTGACCAATGGCTGGTCGTCGGTGTTCAGGCGGCCCGGCCCGGCGAAAGCGCGTAGCTCGTCGGTGCCGGCGAGATAGAGCCCGAACAGCGACAGCTCGTCCTTGAGATCGAGCGCTGCCAGCCGCGTGGCGAGGCCGTGATCGGTGACGCGGCGCTGCAGCCAGTCGGCCGGATAGGTCTTCGGTGCCCGCCGCCCGATCAGTGCGATCAGCGGGGTCTCGACGCTGAACTGCGCCAGATAGGCACTGGAATCCGGGAACACGTCGAGGAAGGTGCGGACGATGACGCGCAGCGTCGCGATGTCGAGCTGGTGGAGCGGCAGCCACTGGCAGAACACCCCGTCCTGCGCCAACCGATCCCGGATCGCGGCAAAGTGCTCGCGGGCATAGAGCGCGCCGGAGCCGTCGACGGAAGGGTGGTAGAGGTCGGCGACGATCACGTCATAGCGCTCGCCGGGGGCACGGACGAAACGGCGTGCATCGGCGACGTGGATGTTGATATCCGGATTGCGACCGAGCTGCGGGGCCGAGCCTGCGAATAGCGGAAACGATTCGACGACCTCGGGCACCAGTTCGACGCCATCGGTCACCAGCCCGGGATGGTCGCCCGCCGCCGACAGCGTAGCGCCGGTGCCGAGCCCGAGGAACAGCGCCCGCTTCGGGTCCGGGTGAAGCAGCAGCGGGATGTGCGCCTGGCGATGGTCGGAGCGCTCCGACGCGCTGCCACCCATGCGGAAGTGGTTGTTGACCTGGAGATGCTGGTCCCCGGCGCGATTGCGCACCACGCTCACCGCCGCCATGACACCGTCGCGATGCCACACCAGCGCGCCGCCGGGCGGTATCTGCACGAAGCGCAGCGACAATGGGGATAGCAGCAGTGCCAGCGCTGCGAGCGATATCAGCGCGCTGGCAACGACAGCCGGCCGGCGCAGATTCGGCAGTGCCAGCACATAGGCGACGGCGATCAGGATGAAGCCGAGCTTGGCGCCGACCAGCGGGACGAGCACCGGCCCGAACAGGATAGGCGCCAGCGCGGCGCCGAACGTGTTGACCGCGAGCGCCGCCCCGACGCCGCCGATGCGATCACTCGCGGCCTGCGCCAGCTGGGTGAACAGCGCGCCCATGGCGACGGTGGGCGGCAGGAAGGCAAGCGCCGCGATGCCGAGCTCGGCACCGAGCCGTCCCGTCATGGTCGGCGGCAGCATATTGCGCAGGGTATCGAGAATGACGTCCGACATCGCCAGCACGACTGCACCGGCGATGCAGGCCAGCGAGGTCACCGCGACGAGCGTACTGGTCAGTGCATCGGCGTTGCGGATCCGGGCAAACCGGTTGTGGATCGCCGCGCCGAGCGCGGTGCCGAGCAGATAGGTCGCGAGCAGGATCGCGAATGTGTAGATCGTGTTCTCGAGGATCTGGCTGACCACCCGGATGGTCAGCACCTCATAGCCGATGCCGAGCAGCCCGGTGACGAACAAGGGGGCAAGCACGACCGCGCGCGAATCGCTAGCCAGCTTATTTCTAGCCACAGGCTCGTCGCGCATCCCCCCACCGCAGCGCCACATGGCAGCAGCGCAGATGAAATTGAGGGCGGCGCACAGCGCCAGCGTCGCCGAGAGGCCGAGGGTCGGAATGACCAGGAAGGTGGTGGCGAGCGTGCCGGCGACGGCCCCGGCGGTGTTCGCCGCATAGACGCGCCCGACCACGCCGCCGAGCGCGAACCGCCGGGCCAGCACCGCCTCAAGCGCCGGCAGCGTCGCGCCCATCGCCAGCGTCGCCGGCAGCAGCAGCGCGAAGGGCAATGCGAAAGCGATCAGCCATTGCCGCGCCGGCGCTGCATCGATCGGCATCAGCGCGGGAACGAGATCGCCGACCAGCGGGTGCAGCGGGATCAAGGCCAGCGCCCACAGCCCGATCGCAAGCTCGAGCCCGGCGTACCACAGGGCCGGGCGTGGATTGCCGGCGATGCGCCTTCCCGGCATCAGGCTGCCGAGCGCGATGCCGGCGAACAGCGCCGAGATGACGCCGAGCACCGCCACGATCTCGTGCCCGAGCGAGATCGCGAGCATCCGGCTCCAGACGATCTCGTAGCCGAGCCCGGCGAAACCGGAGAGGCCTGCAATCGCGGTGATGGCGAGGATACGGTGTGGCGCGGCCGCGGCTGGCAAAGCGGTCGGGACGGCGCTGATTTCGGACATGTACGAACCCGGCAGAACGTGCAGCGAAATTAGGACGTGCAGAAAAAACGAACCGGGGGCCATCCTTGGCCCCCGGTCGCACCATCAGTGTTGCTTGCCTGCGCTAGAGCCCTATCCGCTCGGATGGAATCATCCGAGCGACAAGATAGTGCTCTAGATTCAATACGCTGGAGCATGTTCTGATCGCAAAAGTCTTCCAACTTCTTGCGGAGCATGCTCTAGGCGCAGGCGATCCGCTCACTTCAGCGACACCGCCATGGCGGCATTGGTCTCGACCAGAAGCTTCGGCTGGTCGGCGACGCGGATGAAGATCGGGTTGGTGTAGAACCACAGGTCCGCCCACGCGGCGACGTCGTAGCTCGACAACTTCTGACCGTTACGCTCGGCCATGTGCGACGGGCAAGCGGCGTCCGTGCAGAGTACGAACGGACCCTGAGCGCTGTTCTCCGGATCCCAGTCGTTGAGCGGGTTGCCCTGCCCGTCGGTCTCGTTCGGCGTGCTGGGCGGCAGATTGCTGCCGCGGGTCCGGACGTACATGTTGTTCTGCACGTTCTGGATATTGACGACCATCGTGCGCTTCTGCCCGCTCACCGTCCAGCTGTTCTGGTTGAACGAGCCGATGATCTGCGCCGTCGGGTTGGTGCCGTTGGTATAGTTGCCGTTGTTCGGCGAGACGACGCCGGTGACGTTGCCGCGGATGAAGTCGACATTGCGCAGCTTCGGCCGGTTGAGCGGCTCCTGGATGGTGAGCTGGGCCAGCGACGGGTTGTTGAAGCTGTAGGGCGAGTGGTTGGTACCGGTCGGCAGGGTGACCTCGAGGGTGAGGCGCACCGAACGGCCGCGCGGAACCACCAGGGTCTGGCCCATCTTGGCGGTGCCGGCCGCGGCGTAGCCGATGACCTCGGCCTTGTAGGACAGCTCGCTGGTGATCAGGTCGCCCATGACCGAATAGGAATTGCCGGAGCGGACGCCGTCGACGACGAGTTCGGGGCGCAGCGTGGTGCCGCCGGCCGGACGCGGAATGTACAGCTTCTGGTATTCGCCCGGATAGAAGTCGTTGGTCGAGCCGGTCTCATAGATGCTGAACTCGCCGCGATTGTGCCAATCCGAGCTCGCATAGAAGAACCAGTTCCGGCCTTCGCCGAGCAGCGCGTCCCACACGCCGCCGATCTTGGCGCCGTAGACGCCGGTGCCGCCATAGGTCGTCACGCCGACCGAGGGGCAGGTGTCGCCGCAAAAATTGAACCGGTACTCGCCGCGATTATTGCTGGCCTGGTGGCCGGGCTGGGTCTCGAAACCGACCGCAACGGTGGGACCGGCATTGTTGAAGTCGCGGAAGTGCTCGACGTTGAAGCCGTTATTGCCGTTCGGATTGAACACGCCGGCACGCTCGACGTGCGCCGGAACATAATAGCTCTCGAGCGGGTAATTCTTCTGCAGCCACTTGACGCTGGGAACCGCCTTGTTGGCGTGGTTGGTCGTGCCCGAGCCGGTGCCGGAAGCATTCGCGACCTTGCCTTCCCAATTGTGGGTCGGCGCGCCCTTGCTGGTGTCGGTGTCGCTGCGGTCGAAGCGGTATTCGAATTCCGCAACGCCACTGGCGTCGCCGATGTCGCCCCCGAAATTCTGCGGCTTCTGGTTGCCGATCACCGCCATGCTGGTGTGCTCATGGCCGGGGACGTTGGTCTCGATGCCGGCATAGAGCATCGGCTTGTTGAGCTGCTTGGCGAGGCGCGCCACTTCCGGATAGATGATGTCCTCGGCCGCCTGCCAGCGCCACATCGCGCGGTGGCCCTGCGAGGTCGCGAGATCGCCCTTGATCGGCGTCGCGGGGGCAACATCCCAGAACTTGCCGGTGCCGGAGTTGGAGCCGTCGCCTTCGGGGTCGTCGATGCGGCAGTCGCGCGGGCTGCTGCCGCCGTGATCGGCAGCGCCGAGCCACTCGAGGCCATAGCTCTGGACCGCCTTCTTGACCATCGTCTCGATGGACGACCGGCCGTCCGAGCACGGCGTGTGGTTATGGAAATCGCCTGCCATATAGCTGTCGGCAACCGACGGCGTCGACGGCAGGACCACCGCCCCCGTCGCCACTGCCAGGACCGATGCACCCGCTATCAACTGCTGCGACAGCGCTCCGCTCTTCATTCTGTAGCCCCTTTGATGGTGGACATTCCGTTGGAGGAGCACTTCCGTAACGGTGTTCTGTGACTGGCGCCTCAACCGCCAATGAAAGTTTGATGACAGTTACGTAATAGATTAGCCGGCACTTAGGTAATATTTCGAAGTATCCAGATAAATTATCCACCGCAGCGCGTATAAATTGTACTCTGCCAGCAGTGCGAGAGACCTTGTACCTGTGCCGATGAATCCCGGCACACTGTCATGATCGCGACACCTCCGCTCCATTAGTCAGACGCTACGGCAGTCGGCAAAGGGAAGTCCGGCAACGTTCTTTTCCAATCGGGCAGGGAAATCGGAATTGACTACATCGGGTGGAGAACCGGCTGTCGACACCGTCGACGTCGATGGCGCGAAATCCCAAGGTGGCGGCAGGCTGAATCCGGTCTGGCGCTTGCTGCGCGAGCCGCTCCTTCAGTTCATGCTGATCGGCGCGGTGATCTTCGCGGTCCATGCCGCCGTCACGCCGTCGGTCAGCAAGGAACGGCTCATCGAGGTGACGCCGGAGGTGCGCCAGTCGATCATCGACACCTTCAAGAGCGCCCACGAGCAGCGCGAACCTGCCCCCGACGAACTCGCTCCCCTGATCGACCTGTGGATCCTCAACGAGATCACCTTTCGCGAGGCGCTGGCGCAGGGCCTCGACAAGGGCGACGAGATGATCCGCGACCGCATCACCCACAAGATGCGCCTGCTGATCTTCGGCGGCGTCGATGTGAAGGAGCCGACGCCGCAGGAATTGCAGGAGTGGTACGAGAAGCGCCGCATCCAGTACGACATCCCGGACCTGGTCAGCTTCATCGAGGTGCCCTTCACCGGTGCGGACGCCGAGACGCAGAGCCGCGCGGTGCTGCAGGAGATCCTGTCCGGCACCGAGCCCGAAGATGTGAGGATGCGCGCGCACATCTTCGGCGAGCGGCCGCGCCATACGCTGATGCCCTCCTTCGGTCAGAACTTCGTGGACGCGCTGGTCGCGCTGCCGATCGGACAGTGGCAGACGCTTCAGGCGTCGGACGGCTGGCACATCGTGCGCCTCGACACCTTCGTGCCGGGCCGCAAGGTCGATCTGAGCGAAGTGTCGGCGCAGGCCGTGCAGACCTGGAAGGACGAGCGCCGACGCATCCTGGCCATCGCCGCCACGCGTGACCTCGGCAAGGCCTATGTGATCCGGCGCGGCGAGCCATGAGCGGGAAACGCCACCACCGCGCCCGGAGCGGGCGCGCGCTGCTCGCTCTCCTGGCCCTGCTTGGCACCTTCGTTCTGCCGACATGGTCCGCATCGGCCCACGAGGCGTCGATGGCCGTGATCACGCTGCGCGAGATCGCGCCGGGGCGCTATCTCGGCCAATGGACCATGCCGCCGGCCGATATGACGCTGCAGCCGATCTTCCCGCCGCACTGCACATGGGAACCGCCCGAACTGATCTGCGGCGAGCGCGGCCTCGTCGGGCGCCTCAGCTTCATGGGCCTCGGCAAGAACCAGTCGGTGGCGACGATCCGCGTGGTTCCGCACGGCGGACCGATGGAGGCCTATACGGTGAGCGTCGCCAAGCCGTTCGCGACGGCGGCGCGCGACCCGGGCACCGACCTCGCAGTCTGGCTCGATCTCGCAGAGACCTATGTCAATCTCGGCATCGACCACATCTTGCGGGGCATCGACCATCTGCTGTTCGTGCTCGGGCTGATCTGGCTGGTGCGCAGCGGCTGGATGCTGGTGCGCACCATCACCGCTTTCACCATCGGACACAGCCTGTCGCTGGCCGCGGCAACCTTCGGCTGGGTCGGCATCCCCGAGCGCCCGCTCAATGCCACCATCGCGCTGAGCATTGTCTTCGTCGGCGTGGAGATCGTGAAGCTGCAGCGCGGCGAGGTCGGCCTGACGGCACGCTATCCGTGGAGCGTGGCCTTCGCCTTCGGCCTGTTGCACGGCCTCGGCTTCGCCACCGCGCTGACCGCGCTCGGCATCCCGCAGGCGACGCTGCCGATCGCGCTGCTGTTCTTCAATGTCGGCGTCGAAATCGGCCAGCTCAGCTTCGTAATGGTGGTGCTGGCGCTCATCTGGGCGCATCGGCAGGCCAAGGCGGAGCTGCCGCGATGGGGCGCGGCGCTGCCCGCCTACGCCATCGGCGGCATCGCATCATTCTGGTTCCTGATCCGGATATGAGCCGGCTGATTTTCCCTGTGACACATCGAGAGAGTATGTCATGAAAATGGTTCCGTCGAAGGCGAGCCTCCACCTTGCAGCCTTGCTCGCCGCCATACCGTTGGTGCCGGCCCTGGCACACACCGGCACCGGCCTCGCCTCGGGGCTCGAGAGCGGTTTCCTCCATCCTCTCACGGGGCCTGACCACCTGGTCGCGATGGTTGCGGTGGGCCTGTGGGGCGCGCAGCTCGGCAATCCGGCGATCTGGGTGCTGCCGATCACCTTCCCGCTGGTGATGGCGCTGGGCGGGTTGCTCGGGATATCCGGCTTTGAGCTGCCCCTCGTCGAACCAGTGATCGCCCTGTCGGGTATCGCGCTCGGGCTCCTGGTGGCGTTGCAAGTCAGGCCGCCGCTGTGGCTGGCCGCCCTGATCGTCGGCGTGTTCGCGATCTTCCACGGCTATGCCCATGGCCGCGAGCTGCCGGAGGCCGCGGACCCTACTTCCTATGCGGTCGGTTTCGTCCTCGCCACCGGCCTGCTGCATCTGGCCGGCATCCTGATCGGCATCCTCATCGCCTGGCCGTCGGGTGCGAAAGTGGTGCGCGCCTGTGGCGCCGCCATTGGCTGCGTCGGCGTCTATTTTCTCCTCGCGTCGGTCGGCGTGATCGAATGAAGACAGCGACACGTCGCGTCACGACATTTGGTTTGCCGGCGATCATGATGATCGCCGGCATGCCGACTGCCGCGCAAGCTCATCTGGTCGACACAAGGCTCGGCGATTTCTACGGCGGCGCGCTGCATCCGCTGACCGATTTTGAGCAGATCCTGCCATGGGTTGCGCTTGCCGCGCTGGCCGCCTTCCAGGGTCCGCAGCGAGCCCGCTGGATGATCGTGGTGTTCCCACTGGCCTTGCTCGCCGGCGGCGCCGCTTCACTGGCGCTGCCGAACCCGCCTTTCGCTCCGATCCTCGGCATCTCCCTGGTCGCGATCACCGGTCTGGCGCTGGCGGCGGCAGTGCGCCTCCCGCTCCCCGTGCTTCTCGCCATCGCCGCGGTGATGGGGCTGCTGCACGGCTATCAGAACGGCGAAGCCATGGTCGCGAGCACCGACCAGCTGCTGTTCCTCTCCGGCGTGACCGCAATCGGCTATGCCGTACTGACGCTGGTGACCGGCACCGCCATCGCCTTCCTGCGCGGTGCCGGCGGCTGGCGCCCGATCGCGCTACGCGCCGGCGGCAGCTGGGTCGCGGCGGTGGGCATCATGGTGCTCGGCCTGCAACTGGTGACCCCGGCCGCCAGTTGAGAGACAGGTCTTCAATTCCGAGACAGTCGTCATCCCCGGCCTTGTGCCGGGGATCTCGATTCTCGACAGTGCGTCAGAGGCCAAGAGGGCCGGGACAAGCCCGGCCATGACGGGGAGATGTTCCACGCGGATTGAGCCGCCTCTTTCCATCTCGTGCGCAGATACTGCGCCGACAAAAAGAAAGCCCCGGCGAAGCCGGGGCTTTTGCAATTCCTGGTCGCGTAATCTCAGAAGCGATAGTTGATGCCGGCCTTGACGATGCTGAGGTGCTGGTCGGCTTCTCCGCTCGCGCCGAAGGTCTGCGGGCTGTAGTCGAACTCGATGCGGTCGTCGCCGAGCTCGATGTAGTTGTATTCGATCTTCACCGACCAGTTGTCGGCGAACGCATATTCGGCGCCCGCACCGATGGTCCAGCCCCAGCGGGTTTCGTTGGGCTGGTCGCTGAAGTTGAAGCCCGGATCGTCGGGTTGGGTGTAGCCGGCGTGGTACTCCGTGTGGGCCCAGGCTGCGCCGCCCTTCACGTAGAAAAGGGCGCGGTCGAAGGCGGCGCCAAGACGGGCAGTGATGGTGCCGAGCGCGTCGATTTTCGTTTCGCAGGCATCGTTGCTCAGCAGGCAGGTATCGTCGGAATACTTGCCTTTACCGTTGATGTCAGCCCAGGAGGCATCGGCCTCAACGCCGAGCACGAACTGGTTGATCTGCCAGTTGAAGCCGATCTGGCCACCGGCGAGACCGCCTTCGATGTCATATTCCGCGTCCGGCCCATCGACGGTCGTGCCGTTGATCGGGTCGACGTAGTTGCTCCATTCATTCCGGCCCCAGCCGTAACCGCCATGGGCGCCGATGTAGAAGCCGGTCCAGCTGAAGGCCGGCGCGACAACCGGCGGGGCCGCCTTGAGCGGCAGATCCGCCGCGTGTGCGGCACCGACGGACAACACCGCCGCAAGAACGTTCGCAACCAGCAGTCGCTTATGCATTTAATACCCTCCAGAAGCGGATAAAACCTTCCGGAAGGGTTCATAACTTAACTCATCAGGGCGGGCTGTATCCTTACGGCAACAGCGCGTAAAGTAACACTGTCATACCAGTGACAAGAACATTATTTATACATTCGTTATATAGAATAGACGAGTTTTCTTACTGTGTATATTGATTTAGACGGCTACAAACTATAGGGAATATTCTGGGCGCAACCACCTCCGGGTGTGGGTCGTTTGCACCGAGCCGGACAACAGCACCGTCCCGACGCGATTCAATCCCCCGACCTTGCCCAGGGCATCGAGGGCGCATGTTAATTTGCCGGCTGTCGGAACCGTACCGCGGGCTATTCGCCGGCAAGTAGAATGGCGTGGCGAAGATCAACCGTCAGCCCCGTCACCGCGTCGACCGGCCATGCGCCGATGATGTCGGAACCCACGGTGCGCAACTCGATGAGGCCGACATTCTCCACGTCCACCCGCGTAATGGTGTGGGCGCCCTGATAGATGTGGGTGGCGACGCGCCCTCGCATCAGGTTTGCGCCGTCCTCGCCGGGCGATGCAAGCCGAACATGTTCCGGCCGGACGAACGCGCGGACGAGTTGGCCGGAGCTGAATGTCCATTCCGGACGACGCGGCGCCTCCAGGCGAATGCCCTCCCCCAAAGCAAGGGCAATATCGCCCTCGCCCATCTCGATCGGCGCGGGCGGCAGCGCATTGATCTCGCCGATGAAGGAGGCGACGAAACCATTGGCCGGGTTCCGGTAAAGCTCGACCGGTGTCGCCACCTGCTGCACCTCGCCGCGGTTCATCACCACGATGCGGTCGGACAGGCTCAGCGCCTCGCCCTGGTCGTGCGTCACGAAGATCGTCGTCAGCCCGGTGGCGCGGTGCAGCTCGGAGAGCTCGACCTGCATCTGCGCCCGCAGATTCTTGTCGAGCGCGGACAGCGGCTCATCCAGCAGCAGCACCTTGGGCTGGATCACGATGGCCCGCGCCAGCGCCACGCGCTGCTGCTGCCCGCCGGAGAGCTGGCGCACGCGGCGGCTCTCGAAGCCCTCCAGCTTCATCATGGCGATGACGCGCCGCACCTCCTGTTCGACCCGTGCCGTCGGCAGCTTCCGCATCTTCAGGCCGAAGGCGATGTTGTCGAACACGTTCATATGCGGGAACAGCGCATAGCTCTGAAACACCATGCCGATGTCGCGCTTGTGCGGCTCGATGCCGGTGACGTCCTCGCCGTCGACGCGGATGGTGCCTTCGCTCGGCGCCACAAAGCCGGCGATCATGCCGAGCAAAGTCGATTTCCCGCAGCCGCTGGGCCCGAGCAAGGTTACGAACTCGCCCTTGCGAATATCGAGCGTCACATTGGCGACGCCGGTGACGCCGCCGAACACCTTGCTCAATCCGACGATCTCGACCGCCTTTGCCTGGCCAGAGATGTCGGCGCGCGCGTTCGTCCCGTTCATTGCGTCCGGTCTCCAGAGCATCTCAATGCGTGTCGATGGCGAGCACGCGCCGCAGGCCGAACAGCCGGTCCGCGAGCAGCATGATCAAAGTGGTGGCGATGATCAGCATCGCCGAGACGGCCGAGACCGTGGGGTCGGCATATTCGCGGATGTAGTTGTACATCGAGACCGGCAGCGTCTGCGTCCGGCTGCCGGTCACATAGAGCGAGGCGGTGAATTCGGTCAGCGACAGGATCGCCGCCACCAGCCAGCCGCCCGCCATGCCCGGCACGATCAGCGGCAGGGTGATGCGGGTGAGCACATGGAGCGGCGAAGCCCCGAGGTTGGCCGCCGCACGCCCGAGATTGGGATCGACATTGGCGAGGCTGACATAGACCGCGCGGGTGACGAACGGCATCACCAGCACGGTGTGCGCCGCCACGATCATCACATAACCCTGGTTGAGATCGAGCATGCCCCCCAGCAGCAGGAAGCCGAAGCCGAGTGTGAAATGCGGGATGATCAGCGGCGACCACAGCACGCCTTCCAGCAGCCGCCGGCCGGTGAAGTCGTAATGATAGATGAGGAAGGCGAAGCTGGAGCCGATCGCCACGGCGAGTGTCGAGGCGAAGCCGGTGACGATCAGCCCGTTCTTGAACGCGACCTGGAAATCCGGATAGGTCAGCGCCTTGCCGTACCATTTCAGCGAGAAGCCGAGCGGTGGGAAGGCGAGGATCTCGGTCGGATTGACCGAGGTCATGAGCACGACAATGGTCGGCAGCGTCATGTAGGTGAGGATCACCGCCACCAGGCTCCAGAACGATACACGGCGCAGCATGACCGGCATCTCCGCTCTAATTGATGGACAGGCGACGCTCGATGCGGCCCGTCAGGGTCTTCATCAAGGCGAGGCTGCCGAGGGCGGCGATCAAAGCGATCAGGCTCAGCGTTGCCGCGAAGGGCAGATTGAGGGTCGAGAAACCCTGCAGATACGCGAGGTTGGAGATCATCAGTATCTTGCCGCCGCCGATCAGTTGGGGCGTCGAGAAGGCGCTCATGGTCCAGGCGAACACCACCACGAAGCCCGACAATATGCCGGGCACCGTAAGCGGCAGCGTGATGCGCCAGAACACCGAAGCGGGGCTGGCGCCGAGATTGGCGGCGGCCTTCTCGCAATCGCGGTCGACATGGCTGATGGCGGTGGCGAGCAGGATGATCATCACCGGCATGGAGAACTGCACCAGCGCGATCACCACGCCGACCCGGGTGTACATGATCTGCAACGGCAGATCGATCAGCCCCAGCTTGCGCAGCAGGCTGTTGATGAAGCCATCGGAGCCGAGCACCAGCATCCAGGAATAGGTGCGCACGATCTCTCCGGTGAAGAGCGGCGTGATCGAGAGCGAGACCAGCAGCGAACGGACCCAGTCGCGCTCGGCCCGCACCAGCGCATAGGCGACGGGGTAGCTCGCGAGCAGCGCGAACACTGCGGTGAGCAGGCTGATATAGAAGGTGTCGAGCAGCACCCACCAATAGATCGGCCGGTTGATCCGCACGAAATTCTCGAAGGTGAAGCCGCCGACATTCAGCGAGCCGGGAATGAATTCCCGAACGCTGTATTGCAGCACTTCGAAGATCGCCGCCGCCAGGATGACAGCGGCAACCACGGCTGGCGCCAGGAAGGTGATGAAGAACGGTCGGCGTTGGGTCATCGGCACAACAACCGGCCGGCGCCCGGGTGGGTGCCGGCCGAGTTCTCCTTGAACGAGATCAGTGCATCATGTTCTCGGTGAACCACGCCTTCCACACCGGAAGCAGCGTCGCATAGGTCTTGTCGTCGAGAATGATGGCTTCCTTCTCCATCTGCGCCTGGCTGGTGAAGATGCCGGGCATGGCAGCCAGTTCCGGCGACAGCTTGGCCTTGGAGTTCATCGGCGAGCATTTGTGGAACTCGCACAGCTGGCGCTGCATCTCGGGATCGAGCGCGAGGTTGATAAATTCCTGCGCCCGTTCCTTGTTCTTCGAGCCGGCATTGATGCCCCAGACGTCGACGCCGACCACGGCGCCTTCCTTGGGGATCTCGATCTTCACCGGCATCCCCTGCTTGATCAGGTGATAGGCGTTGATGTTGAGCAGCACCTGCACCGGGGTCTCGCCGGTGCGCATCAGGTTCTGGCTGGTGGCATCGGATTGGTAGAACGCCTTGATGCTCGGCTTCAGCGCCAGCAGCTTCGGCTCGACCTTCTTCCAGTCAGCCGGGGCGACGCCCGCGACCTTGGTGGCGGCGATGATGATGTGGCTCGGATCGAAGTCGGGCAGGCCGAGCTTGCCCTTCACCGCCTCGCCCCACAGCACTTCCCAGGAATCGATCTTGAAATCCTTGGGCATCAGATCGGTGCGGAAAGCCGGCGCATAGACATAGACATAGTCGCTGATGGTGTAGTCGCTGCGCTTGGCCACCGGATAGAGATCATTGGAGTTCGGGATCTTGGAGAGGTCGAGTTTCTCCATCAGGCCGTCGGAATGGTAGAGATAGCCGACATGCGCGGTCGTATTGATGAGATCGGACTCAGGGTTCGCCCGCGCGACCTTCGCCTTGGCGAGGCGATCCAGCGTGCCGCCGGTGATGTATTCCACCTGGACGCCGGTGCGCTTGGTGAATTCCTTGCCGATGATCTCGACGCCTTCCTTCCAATTGCCGCCCCAGGTGCTGACGACCAGCTTCTCCTGGGCGGAAGCGGGCGTCGCTGCGATGGCGGCCACCATCGCAGCAAGGCCAATCAATAGCTGCCTGTTCATCGTTCACCCTCTGTGTTGGTGCCGGCCGCGTTTCGCGCCGGCACGTGCACGCCGCCCGTCGAGGGGCAGCGAATTCTTGACGGCCGGCCTCGCTCCGGCGGGCCAGAGCATGTTCCGCAAAAGTTGGAAGACTTTTGCGATCAGAACATGCTCCAAACCATTGACTCTAGAGCGCTATCCGCTCGGATGTTCTCATCCGAGCGGATAGCGCTCTAGTAGCCGCGGTGCGCGTCGACGGCGTGCAGAGGCGGCTCGCCCCGGCGCACCCGCTTTATGCTTTCGGCGACATCGCGCGCTGCCAGCGCCGGCACGGTGATGCTGGCGAGGTGCGGCGTGATCAGCACGTTATCGAGCGTCCAGTAGGGATGGTCGGCGGGCAGCGGCTCGATATCGAACACGTCGAGCGTGGCTTCGCCGATCGCCCCGGAGCGCAGCGCCGCGACCAGCGCTGCCTCGTCCACCACCGCGCTGCGCGAGGCATTGATGAATTTGGCGCCCTTGGGCATCAGCGCGAGCTCGCGAGCGCCCAGCATGCCGCGCGACTCCGGCGTCAGCGGCAGCAGCGAGACCACGATCTCGCAACTGGCGAGCAGGTTATCGAGCGCCTCGGGGCCGGCTGAACAGGCGACGCCCGGCAAATCCTTCTGCGTCCGCGACCAGCCGCGCACGTCGAAACCCATGCCGGCCAGCGTCTGAGCGGCGGGCGCGCCGAGTTCGCCGAGCCCGAGCACCCCGACCTTGATCTCGAACAGCGGACGCGGATGCACATAGTGCCATTCGCCGCGCCGCTGCGCCCGCTCGAAGATGTGGATGTCGCGGGCATAGCGGGTGACGGCGAACACCACGTAGCTGGTCATCAGCGCGACCATGCCGGGATCGGACAGGCGGGAGATCGGCACCGGCACGAGATCGTCGCGCCGGACCAGCCGATCGACGCCGGCACCGAGATTGGTGACCAGCTTGAGATTGGGGAAGCGCTGGAAGAAGCCGGTCGGCGGCACCCAGACCAAAGCGTAATCGATGGTCGCGGGGTCGCCGACATCGGGGTCGACGCGGAAATCGAGATCGGGCAGTTCGGACGTCAGCGCCTCTTTCCACGCGCGCGGATCATCGACCGGGCTGTAGAAGACGAGCGCATCGCGGGTCATCGGGAAAGCAGCCCCGGAGCTGTTCGACGTCCACAGAGGGTCCGGCGCATCACCACCTCACATGACTTTCCTGTGAGGAAATGTTGCGTGTGCGAAGTGGATCGAAAAATACTTTTAACTGTTGCTCAAGATAGGAATTGATGATCCAGGCCTCGCCGAAGCCTCACGGTGGAGAGGTCGGGGACAGGAACGCCACGACAGCCTCGCCGTCGCGCTCGCACGTGGCGCGCAGCGTGCCCTCCTCACGGGTGATCAGGGTCTCGCCCTGCTCGACGATGACGGTGCCGGCGCGATCGCTGACCTGCCATTTCCCCGTCACGGCGTAGAGCACGACATGGCCGCTTTCGGGCGGCGAGAGCAGCGGGTCGCTCGCTCCGGTGATCGCCATGACCTGCGCATTCCAGCGTCCCCTCCGCGTCATCACATTGAGGACGCGCACCGGTCCCGCGCCGAGGCGGGACACCGGCGCCTGCACACTGTCGAAATAAAGCGGCTTCAGCCGTTCCAGCGTGCGCTCCTCTCCACCGAACACGAGCGCGAGCCGGCCGTCGCTGATCAGCGTGATGTGCCGGTCGATGCCTGGAAAGGAAGAGAACGGCCCCTCCTCCACGATGGGAGCAAGGCTCAGGCGGATATCGAAATCCTCCTGCGTCGCCCCTCGCGGAAGCAAAAGCACATCCTGGGTCACGCCGGCGCCGTTCTTCCAGGGCGTCAGTTTGTAATCGGCCGGGCGCAGCACCTCGAAGCGAGACATCAGGCAGCCCCGCCGGCAGCGATGCGGCGGTCGAACAGCCGGCCATAGCCGGGCTTCGCGCCATTGACGTCAAGCACCTCCAGGCAATGCCAGAACGAGGCCTGCACCGCCGACACCACCGGCTTGCCGAGCGCCTGCTCGAGTGCCTCGATGGCGCCGACCGAGCGGAAATTGGTGCAGCTGATGAAGATCGCGCTGGCATCGGGATGATCGATCGAGCGGACGAGATCATAGACCTGCTCCAGCGGGACCTCGGCGAGGGCATGATCGGTGTCGATGCCGAGATTGGCGTGCCGCACCACCTCGTGGCCGTTCTCGGCGAGGAAGCGGACGGCGCGCTCATGGACCGGCGTCACATAGGGCGTGGCGAGCGCCACCTTGCCGGCGCCGACCTCCCTCAAGGCCGCGAGCGTCGCGGTGGACGCCGTGGTCGAGGGGCAGTGCGGCACCCAGGATTTCAGCTTGGCCATCAGCGCATGGTCGTAGGCGGTGCCATGCAGGAACGAGGCGCTGGTGCCGCCGAAGCACAATATGTCGATCGGTGCCGAACCGACCAGCCGGGCCGCCTCCTCGAGCTGCGGCGCGTTCATCATCGCCTCGATGCCCTCGATCGTGACCTTGGGCAGCTTGATGCGCGTGGTATGGACCGCGACGCCCTCGCTCGCCATGGCGGCCATCTCGGCATCCATCACGATGCTGGAGGCGATGTAGATCAGGCCGATCCTGGCGTGGGTGCCGCTGCCGTCGGCGTGGAAGGGCGGGTGATCTGTCATAGGCGGGGTGTCTCAAATCTGCGGTTGGAACGGAAGCTCCCTTGAGCCTAGCGACCGGGTTCCCGTTCCGGCAATGCACGCGGCGCCCGTGGTGCAGACAGATAAATGATGCAGGGCATAGGGTGTGCCTATCCGGCGTGTCGCCTCACGCAGCGAGATGCGTCCAGCCCTGGATGCCGACATAGACTCCGACAAGGATGATCAGCACGCTCGAAAAATAGGGCGCGCGGCGGGCGGCCGTCGAGAACCACGACCAGCGCTTCGTCGCATGCTGCACGCTGAGCGCGGCCGCCGCGCCCACCGTCACCAGCGTGACGGCGAGGCCGATGCTGAAGCACAGCACCAGGGCGGCGCCGAGCGTGATCTCCTTCAGTTGCAGGCAGAGCAGCAGCACGGTGACCGCCGCCGGGCACGGGATCAGCCCACCGGTCAGGCCGAACAGGAGGATCTGCCCGGTGGTGACGTTGCGATCGGCGAAACGGCGGCGGATGTCGTTGGCGTGCGCCAGTTCGTGGGCGTCCTGGTAGCCGTCGGTGGCGACGTCGAGGCCGCGAAGCTCCTCATGCAGGTGATCGTGCCCTTTGGCTGTGGCGACGAACGACACGTCGAAATCATGCGAATGATTGCCGTGGCCAAGGCTCAGCCGAACCATGAAATCGTGCGGGCCCGGCACCGCCTCGCGGGATTCGATGTAGCCGTCCTGCTCCGTGAAGGTGAAGGCCTGCCGGCGCCCGTCCGGACGTTCGGTCTCCAGCCGGACCTCGGCCGCGCCCCACGGCTTGCCGCGCTCGGGCCGGAAGCGCCAGTGCGCGCCGCTCGCATCCTCGCGCAGTTCGAGCAGGTGCAGCCCGTGGCCGGTGTCGATCCGGCGCACGTCGGCGCTCGCGTGCGGATGATCGTGGTCGTGCGGATGATCATGATCGTGGGGACGATCGTGGTCATGAGTGCCATGGCTGTGGCCGGCGGCAGCGCGGGCTTCCTGCTGTTCCTGCCAGGTGCGCCACAGCATCCACAGCGCGATGGCGATGATGATGATCGCCGAGGCGATCTGCAGATAGGGCTCGGCATGTTCGGCATCGAGGCCTTGCCACAGATACATGCCGCCCAGCGCGATGGCCCAGACCACCGCCGTGTGCGAGACCGTCGCCGCCAGACCCAGCATCACCGCCTGCGCCACCGTCCCGCGCACCGCGACGATGAAGGCCGCCATCATTGTCTTCGAATGTCCCGGCTCCAGTCCGTGCAGGGCGCCGAGCAGCACGGCGCTCGGAATGAAAAGCCAGGCATGGGCGGAGCTTTGCTGGATCAGTTCGGCGAACGACGGCATCGGTCCTCACAGATATTTGGTGATCTCCTTGAACTCGTCGATGGCGCGGCGCTGGTCGCGGCCGAGGGAACCCACCGTCTCTTCAAGGCAATGATCCAGATGGTCCTGGATCAGCGTTTTCTTCGCCTGGCCGATCGCCTTTTCGACCGCGTGAAGCTGCTGCGCGATGTCGAGGCACGGTCGCCCGGTCTCGATCATCTGCACGACGCTGCGCAGGTGTCCCTCCGCGCGCTTCAGGCGCTTGGCAATGTCGGCATGGTGCTCGTGTTGATTGGCTTCAGACATATCGAGTCCTATCCCCCTGGTATGGATAGAGTCAATGAGATTATTGTCGGCGTCTGCCGCGAGCCAGAGCCCGCGGCACATGAACATGCTCTAGCAGATGCGGACGCCTCAGCGCACCGTGCGGCGCGGCGACAGGGTGCCGGGCGCGAACACGCCGCCCGCCGAGAATGACGATTTGAGGTGGCGGGCGAACACCTCCACTGCCGGACGCGGCGCCTGGCGGCGCAGTTGCAAGCTCACCACCCGCACCGGCTCCAACTTGTCGGTGATCGGCACCGAGGCGACGCGCCCGCCATCATGCGTGGTCTGGGTGCGCGGCAGCACGTTCTGGATGGTGTAGCCCCGGCCATGGCCCACCAGGCCGCGGGTCAGCTCATAGGCGCGCGAGCGGAACGCGATGTGCGGCTCGATGCCGACCGAGCGGAACAGGCTCATGAAGTAGTCGCGCGAATGCGGCAGGTCGAGCAGGATGAACGGCTCGTCGCGCAGGTCCGCCAGGCTGACGCTGTCGCGCCTGGCCAGCGGATGCTCGGCATGCAGCACCGCATAGGGCGCCAATTCAGCCAGCGGCTCCGCAACGATCTCCTCCGGTCGGGCGAACTCATAGGACAGCGCGATCTCGGTGCGGCCGGAAATCAGTGCGTCGAGGATCAGTTGCTGGTCGCCCTCGTCGAGGCTGACGGTGATACCGGGATGGCTCTCGGCAAAGCCGGACAGCAGGCTCGGCATGAAGTGCGTGGCGATGGTCCAGAAGCAGCCGACCGCGATCTCGCCGCGCACCTCGTCGGCCATGGCCCGCGCATTCTGTCCGAAATCGCGCGCATGATTCAGCAGCAGGCGCGCCTCGTTGATGATGCGGGTGCCGGCGATGGTGGTAGTGACGCCCTTGGCGTGGTGGCGCACGAAGATCTGCACGCCGCATCCCGCCTCGAACTGCGCGATGGCCGCAGAAATTGACGGCTGCGAGACGTTCAGCCGCCGCGCCGCCTCGGTCAGATTGCCGGACTCGGCGGTCGCGACGACGTAGCGGAGGGCGCGGAGCGAGATGTTCATCACAAAAATCTATCTCAAGGAACAACCAAAAATATTTTACCGATCCATTTCGTGCGCACAAGATTTGATCACGAGAAAAGGATGGGCAGGATGATCCGCACGGGTGAGGAGTATCGGCAGGGGCTGCGCGACGGCCGCGAGGTCTGGATCGATGGCGAGCGCGTCGCCGACGTGACGAAGCACCCCGCCTTCAAGCCGATCGTCGATGTGCGGGCGCGGATCTACGACATGGCCCACGAGGCGCCCTATCAGGAGCGCCTCACTTATGTCGCCGACAATGAGCGCAACACCATCTTCTACAAGCCGCCGCGCGAGACCAGCGACTGGACCGACAAGGTCGAGGCGGTCGATGCGGTGATGAAGGACATTGGCGGCGTCGTCACGAGGGTCGGCGACGAGACCATCGGCGAGGTGTGGTCGCTGATCGACGGGCGCGACGTGCTGGCCGAGTACGACCCGCGCTTTGCCGACAATGTCGACCGCCACGTCGCCAGCATCCTCGACAACGACATCTTCCACGTTTCCGCCAACACCGATCCGAAGGGCGATCGCTCGCGCGCCCCGCAGGACCAGGACCCGGACATGATGGTCCATGTGGTCAAGGAGACCGATGCCGGCATCGTCATCCGCGGCGCCAAGTACGAGACCGCCGCGGCCTATGCCGACCAGGCCTTCCTGAAGCCCACCGTCGGCGCCTGGACCAACGAGACGCTGTCGGACTATGCGGTCGGCGGCATCGTCCGCATGGGCGCGCCGGGGGTCAAGCACATCTGCCGCTCCGGCTTTGCCGGCAGGAGCGACCCGGCCGACTACCCGCTGGCCAACCGCTTCGACGAGGTCGAGGCGATGGTGATCTTCGACAATGTGCTGATCCCCTGGGAGGACATCTTCTTCTACCGCCACACCAAGGCGGCGCAGCATGTGCGCGGCACGCTGCACCGCTATTCGGCGTTTCCTTACGTGCAGCGCCTGCTCTATGTCGCCGACATGATGATCGGCGCGGCGATGTGGAACGCCAGGCAGACCGGTCTCGACAAGCTGCAGTCGGTCCGCGAGAAGCTGGCGGACCTCGTCTGCTACCGCGAGGGCATCAACGCCCACCTGACCGCCTCGATCGCGATGGCGCAGAAGAGCCCCGGCGGGCTGTTGATGCCGCACCAGTCGATGCTCTATGCCGGGCGGGTGCATGCCTGCGCCAACCTGCCGGCGATGATGCACATCGCCCGCGAACTGTGCGGCGGGCAGATCTGCGTGACGCCGAACGCCGCCGCCTTCAACGCCGAGGGTTCCGGCGACTGGCTGAAGAAGTTCTACACGCTGAACGACCAGTGGGAGGCGGAGGACCGCCGCAAGCTGCTGGCGTTCGCCCGTGACCTGCTCAACTCCGACTATGCCGGGCACCGGCTGACCTTCGTGCAGTTCGCGCAGGCGCCGCACTTCAATCACCTGGCCGCGGTCTATAACAGCTTCGACTTCGACGGCCCGCTCGACTTCGTCCGCAAGTCCGCAGGACTTTCCGACAAGATCCTTTCCGACAAGGTGCGAGGAGCCGGTAAATGAACGCGCTTGATCCCACCCATTTCCGCGCCGCCATGGGCCGCACCGCCGCCGGGGTCACCGTGGTGACGACCGACGGCGAGGCCGGGCGCTTCGGCGTCACCGTCTCGACGCTCTGCTCGCTCTCGCTGGAGCCGCCGTCGGTGCTGTTCTGCATCCATCGCGAGAGCCGGGCGCTGCCGTACCTGATCGCCAATGACGTGTTCGCGGCCAACATACTCGCCGCCGACCAGCATCGTGTCGCCGACAGCTTCGCCGGTCTGATCCCGGAATGGCGCGAGGACCGGTTCCAGGCCGGGACCTGGGACCGGCGCATCACCGGCGCGCCACTGCTGCACGGCGCGCTCTGCCGCTTCGACTGCCGGATCGCCAGTGTGTTCGATTTCGGCTCGCACCGCATCGTCGCCGGCGAAGTGCTGGACGTCGAGACCGGCAGCGGCGAGCCGCTGATCTATTCCGACCGCGCCTACCGACGACTGCACGCAGCCTGACATGGGGCAAGGATGACCAGCCCGACGACTTTAGATCGTTACCCGAGGAAGCCCGCACCTGTCGCGGGCCTTCTGCGTTGCTGCCGGCCCGCCCGCACCACTCCTTGACCCCTACCGCAGAGAGACCGCGTCCCATGGCTCACAAGCGCCTTCGCCCGTTCAACACCAAGGAAACCTATCCCGAGCAGAAGCTCGATAATGATCTCTCGCAGGGCGTGGTGGCGCGGGGCACCATGGTGTTCCTGCGTGGCCAGGTGGCGCAGGACCTCGACACTCGCGAAAGCCTTCATGTCGGTGATGCCGGCGCGCAGACCGCCAAGGCGATGGCCAATATCAAGCTGCTGCTCGAAGAGGCCGGCAGCGAGATGGCGCACATCTGCCGGATCGTCGTCTACCTCACCGACATCCGCTACCGCGAGGCGGTCTACCAGGAAATGGGCAAGTGGCTGAAGGGGGTGTTCCCCTGCTCCACCGGCCTCGTCGTGCCCGCGCTCGCCCGCCCGGAATGGGTGGTCGAGATCGAGGTGACCGCCGTCATCCCCGATCCCTCGTGAAGCGCGGGAAGCCGGAATGACCTTCTCCATCTCCGCCCGCTGCTCCCGGACCGGCATGTTCGGCATCGCCGTCTCCTCGTCGAGCCCGTGTGTCGCCGCCCGCTGCGCCCATGCGCGCGCCGGCGTCGGCGTGGTGGCGACGCAGAACATCACCGATCCGATGCTGGGACCGCGCGGCCTTGCCCTGCTCACTGAGGGATTGTCGGCGGATGAGGTGATGGCGCGGTTCGCAACCGAGGCGCCGCATTTCGACTACCGGCAAGTGGTGGTGCTGGACCGGCAGGGCCGTGCCGCCGGCCATTCCGGCGCCCACACGCTCGGCACGCACCGCATCGCGCTGGCGCCCGATGCCGCCGCGGCCGGCAATCTGCTCGCCAATCCGGACGTGCCGGCGCGCATGGTCGAAGCCTTCCTCGCCGGTCCGGACCAGCACATCGGCAATCGCATCATCGCCGCCATGCTGGCGGCGTTGGAGGCGGGCGGCGAGGAGGGTCCGGTGCATTCGGCCGGCATGCTGCTGGTCGACACCGTCGGCTGGCCGGTCGCGGACCTGCGCATCGACTGGTCTGAGGCCGATCCGATCGGTGAACTCGCCGCACTGTGGCGGCTGTGGCAGCCGCAAATGGACGCCTATGTCACCCGCGCGCTCGATCCCCGGGCCGCGCCTTCCTATGGAGTGCCCGGCGATGAGTGAGACAACCACGCGCCCTGCCCTGAAGCTGACCCACGCCGCGGCGCTGAAGGCGCTCGCCGGCGCCGTGGCCAAGGCCGAGACGCTCGGCGTGCCGCAGAACATCAGCGTCGTCGATGATGGCGGCAATCTGCTTGCCTTCGTGCGCATGGATGGGGCGAAGCTGCTATCGCGCGAGACCTCGCTGTCGAAGGCGATCACCGCCGCCTCGCACCGGCAGCCGTCCTCGCGGCTCGATCCGAATTACGAGATCAAGCTGGCGATCGCGGCCGGCGGAAGGCTGACCAACCTGGAAGGCGGCCTGCCGATCTTCATCGAGGGGCAGTGCGTCGGCGCGGTCGGCGTCGGCTCCGGCACCGGCGCGCAGGATGTCGAGGTGGCACGCGCCGCACTCGCGGCTATCGGCGCCGAGGATCAGGTGCCGTGATGCGCAACGATTAATCACTCGGACGTTCGAATAATAGCCAAATGCATATTTGCCTCGCTTGAATGCATTTTCTGCAATTGCCTGTTGACTTTCCGTAAGATCAGCAAGATCATTGTAAATATACTTGAGGTATTGGCGTGTATATCGCCTCACCTCACCGTCGCCGGCCGGCGATACATAAGGTGGTGGCGTCGATAGCGCGCATATTCGCCTTGAAAGCTGCACAATTGGCTAAGGCGGACCGTTCGAAACAGGTCCGCCCCCTCCAGGGGTGGGGAACCGACGTGAAGATCAAGGATGTCCGCGTAACCGTTCATCGCTTCGACAATTTCATCCCTCTCATCCACAAGCAGCTGGAGGGCGACTACCGCGTCATCTGCCGGATCGAGACCGACGAGGGCCATGTCGGCATCGGCATGGCATCACGGTTCCTGTGGAACGGCGTCGCCGCGATCATCACCCACCATCTCGCGCCCGCCATCCTCGACATGGACCCGCGCGATCTCGAGGCGATCCACGCGCGCCTCCAGCCGATCGTCTCCGAGCGCGGCATGATGTCGGGCATCAATCTGTCGGCGGTGTCGGCGGTCGACCTCGCACTGTGGGACATCATCGGCAAGGCGAGCGGCCGCACGGTTGCCCAGCTGCTCGGTGGCCACAAGGATTATGCCGACGCCTATGTCACCTACGGCTTTGCCGCCTACGACATCGACCAGCTCATCGAGATGGGGCGGCAGCTCATCGCCAAGGGGCACAGCCGGCTGAAAATGCTGGTCGGCAGCAAGGACGGTATCAAGGTCGATGCGGCGCGGGTGAAGGCGGTGCGCGAGGCGCTGGGCGAGGACATCCTGCTCGCCATCGACGCCAATGAGAGCCTCGGTCTGGAAGACGCCATGCGGCTCTGCCCGATGATCGAGGAATACGACATCGCTTGGTTCGAGGACCCGCTGCGCCGCGTCGACGCCCGCGACATGGGCATGCTGCGCCAGCGCACCAGCATTCCGCTCTCAGCCGGCCAGATGGACGGCCATCCGACGCGCTTCCGCGAATGGATAGAGCATGACGGCATCGACATCTTCATGCCGAACAGCATGTACAATGGCGGCATGACCGAGACCCGGCGGGTCGCTCATCTTGCGCAGATCTACAACAAGCCGCTTTCCGACGCCGGCGGTGGCGGCATCTGGTGCCTGCACCATGTCGCCGGCTTCCGCAATGGCACGCTGGCCGAGATTCACCTGGGATCGGAGCAGGTCGAGGAACAGATGTTCCTCGATGCCCCCAAGGCCGTGAACGGGCGCGTCCAGATACCCTCCGCACCCGGCTTCGGCGTCACGTTGAACGAAGAAAAGCTGCGAGAAACACTCGTGAAGAACTGATCCAGAGCAATAGCAACAAGATACAGGGGAACTAACCGATGATGAATATCCAGAGCGTCAGAAGTCTTCTTGGCGCCGTAGCCATTGGCACGGCGCTGCTGTCGGCCGCGAACGCCGCCGAGCCCCTCAAGCTGCGCATCTCCGGCGATTCTCCCGCGTCCGGCCTCGACATCGTCATGGCCCAGAAGTTCGCCGACAATCTCAAGGCCAAGCTCGGCGATGGCTTCACCTTCGAGCTGTTCCACACCGGCGCGCTCGGCGACGAAGTGGTGCACATGCAGCAGGTGCGCACCGGCCAGATCGATGTCTATCCGTTCGGCTCAGACATCGTGCAGCTCGACAAGAGCTTCTCGGTCTTCGACATGCCGTTCCTGTTCAAGGACCGCACCGTCGTCGCCAAGGTCCTCGACGGCGACGTCGGCGATAAGCTGCGCGTCTCGCTGCGCGACAAGGCCGGCCTTGAAGTGCTGGCTTTCGGCGAGATCGGCTTCCGCCAGATCACCAACAATGTGCGCCCCATCACCACGCCGGCCGATTTCAAGGGCATGAAGATCCGCGTGCCCGGCAGCCCGACCCGCGTGCTGATGTTCAAGACGCTTGGTGCTTCGCCGGTGAATATGAGCTTCTCGGAAGTCTATGTCGCGCTGCAGAGCGGGACGGTGGACGGCCAGGAAAACCCGCTCGCCGACATCGTGGCGCGCTCGCTCCAGGAAGTGCAGAAGAACATCTCGATCTCCAACCACGTCTACACGCCGGTCACGCTGGTGATGAACAAGGCGAAATACGACGCCCTGACGCCGCAACAGAAGACGGCGGTGAAGGCGGCGGCGCAGGAGGCGGCCTTCGCGGTGCGCGAGATCGGCGCGCAGAAGGACATCGAGCTGATCAAGAAGCTGCGCGACGAGAAGAAGATCGCCATCAACGACATCGACGTCGAATCCTTCAAGAAGGCGTCTGCTCCGCTCTATGACGCGATCGGCAAGATCGCCGGCGAAGATCTCGCCAAGAGCACGCTGGCCGCGACCAAGTAGAGCTCGCTTGCGGGCGTGGCGCGCCTCTTGCTCGCCACGTCCGCATCCGGCGCGTCCCGTCTCGGTTCCAGTCCCGGCCCCCGAACGGCTCGACGCCGGGCAGGAGCCGCCTTCGGCAAAGTCGAAGGCGGCTGCGCGCCCGCACCTTGAAGGAAGGATGCCATGCAGAAGCACCATGAACTGGCGGACTTTGCCGGCGCCGGCTCGCCGGTCGACATCGACCTGACCGCCACCGACGTTCTTAGCGAATTCGAGCTTGGCCAGCATCAAGGCGAGAACATCATCGAGCGCGTCGTCGACGGCGTGGTCGGCTTCATCGGCGTCGCCATCCTGCTGACGATCACGGGCCTGGTGTTTGGCAATGCGACGACGCGCTACGCGCTCAACTTCACCGTCATCTGGGCGGATGAGCTGATCGTCGCCCTGATCCCCTGGCTCGCCATGTGCGGCATGTATCTGTCGATCCGCCAGCGCCAGCTGATCCGCATCGAGTATTTCCTCACCATGTTCTCCGCACCGATGCGACGTGGGGCCGAACTCTTCGTCAATATATTCTCCGCCGCCTCCTTTTGTTACCTCGCCATTGGCGGGCTTAATTATCTGAAACTGTTCGGCTCCGACACCACGCTCTATCTCGACCTGCCGACCAGCTGGTTCACCTCGGCGCTGTTCATCGGTGCCCTGCTGATCGTCGCCGGCTTCCTGGTCGAGGCCGCCCGCGTACTGGTCAAGAAGACCTGAGCACACCAACCGAGGAGGTCTTCACATGGTCGGCGCCGCGCTCGGCATCTCGTTCCTCGTCATGCTGCTCATCCTCGGCGTGCCGATGGTGGCGGCCCTGGTCGGGTCGGTCGCGGTCGGCCTGTTTCTCGGCGGCCAATGGGCGCTGGTGATGCCGCAATCCATCATCAACGGCATGAGCGACTACACGCTGCTGTCGCTGCCGCTGTTCGTGCTGGCCGGCGTCATCATGAATGTCGGTGGATTGTCCACCCGGCTGTTCGACTTCGCGCATTCGCTCGTCGGCTGGATGCGCGGCGGCCTCGCCCAGGTCGATGTGCTGACCAGCATCTTTCTCGGCGGCATGTTCGGCTCGTCGACCGCCGATATCGCCGGCACCGGCTCCATCACCATCCCGGCGATGAAGAAGGCCGGCTACAAGGCGGACTTCGCCGCCGCCACCTGCGCGGCCTCCTCCGGCGTCGGCCCGATGATCCCCCCGAGTTCGCCGATGATCCTCTATTCGGCGGTGACCGGAACCTCGCTCGGCGCGCTGTTCATGGCCGGCATCATTCCCGGCATTTTGATGGGCCTCGTCTTCATGGGCGTGGTGTTCGTGCTCGCCCGCACCCGCAATTTCCCGCGGCACGGCGACCTCTCGCTTCCCGAGATCTGGGCAACGTTCAAATCCGCCTTCTTCTCCATCGGCATGCCCGCCATCATCGTCGGCGGCACCACCATTGGCGTCTTCACCCCGACCGAGGGCGGCGCCTTCGGCGTGGTCTATGCCATCGCCGTCTCCATGCTGGTGTATCGCTCGATGGGAGTGCGCGACGTCTATCGCGCCACGCTGGCGGCCGTGCAGTTGTCCGGTGAGTTGCTGCTCATGGTCGGCCTGTCCGGCGCGCTTGGCGTCAGCCTTGCCAGCGCTCACGTTCCCGAGGCGCTGGCGCAGATGATCGACGCCATCACCATCGGCGACAGCATGTTCATGCGCCTTGTCGCCTTGATGATCCTCGCCATCATCGCCGGCATGTTCCTTGATCCGCTGATCCCGGTGCTGGTGCCGGTGATCCTGCCGACGCTGCTCGCCTTCCAGATCGACTTGGTGCATTTCGGCGTGCTGATGGTGATGGCGGTGGTCATCGGCCAATTGCATCCGCCGATCGGCATCGCGCTCATCATCTCCGGGCGGATCGCGGGCGTCGATCAGGTCCAGGTGTTCAAGGCCAACATCCCGTATTTCATCGCCATCATCCTGTTCACGCTGCTGCTGATGGCGGTGCCGGAGCTCAGCACATGGCTGCCCAATTACATGAAGGACTGATGCCGCCGTGAAGCTGTTCCATGCCCCGACCTCGCCATTCGTGCGCAAGGTCATGGTGGTCGCGCAGGAGGCCGGCCTCCTCGACGCCATCGAGATCGTCTTCAACGCCGCCAGTCCGGTGAACCGCGACGCGGTGCTCACCGACGCCAATCCGCTCGGCAAGATTCCAGCACTGGTGCTCGATGACGGCACCGCCCTGTATGACAGCCCGGTGATCTGCGAATATCTGGCGGCGCGGGGCTCGGCGCCTTCCCTGTTCCCCCCGAATGGGCCGGAACGGTGGAACGCTCTCACCCAGCAGGCGCTCAGCGATGGCCTGCTCGATGCCGCGCTGACCGCACGCTACGAGGCGGTCATGCGTCCCGAGGAGAAGCAATGGCGGGTCTGGCGCGAGGCGCAGCTCGCCAAGATCGACGGCGCGCTCCAGCGTATCGAGGCGATCGTGCCGACCCTGGATGATGCCATGACGATCGGCACCATCAGCATGGGCTGCGCCCTCGGCTATCTCGACTTCCGCTTCGCCGAGCTCGGCTGGCGCGAGCGCTGTCCTCAGGCTGCGCTATGGTTTGCCGAGTTCGATGCCCGTCCTGCCATGGCCGCGACCCGCCCGCGCGAGCGCGTGGCCTGACTGCCCTATTCGTCTTGAGTACAGGAGTTCGACATGCCTGCGCCGTATCGGATCGAGATCATCAACGGCCCCAACACCAACCTCTATGGCCTCGACCCCACCGGCCCTTATGGCAGCCTGACGCTGGCCGATATCGAAGCGCGGTGCCGTGCGCGGGCGAAAAGCCTCGGCGCCGAGCTGGAGTGCCGCCAGTCGAACCATGAGGGCGTGCTGATCGACTGGATCCAGCAGGCGCGGGGCAGTGCCGACGGCATCATCATCAATGCCGGCAGCCTGTCCTACACCTCGATCGGCATCCTCGACGCGCTCGCCGCCCTCGGCAAGCCGATCTATCAGGTGCATGTCAGCAACGTCTTCAAGCGCGAGGCTTTCCGCCACCATTCGCCGCTGTCCGCGGCGGTGACCGGATGCCTGATCGGGCTCGGTCCCGCGGGCTACGAGATCGCCGTGGTGGCGATGGTTGAGCATCTGCAAGCGCGCTGAACGCGGGACCAATTGAAAACGCGGCAGGGTCGAAAGGGTGTTGACTCTATAATCTATAGATTTTATCGATTATGATATGTCAACGCCACCCGCCCCTCGCTCTGCCGTCCCGAAGATCCAGCTCAGGATCGATCGCCACAGCTTCGCCATCCGCGACGACAGTGGTCGTGGCAGCGAAGAGTTCGTCGCCATCAACAACGTCGCGCTTGATGTGCCAGCCGGTGAATTCCTCACCATCGTCGGCCCGAGCGGCTGCGGAAAAACCACGCTGCTGGAGATACTGGCTGGCCTCGCGCACCCGACCGAAGGCTCGCTGCGTATCGACGGCCACGAGGTTCGCGGGCCGAGCCTCTCCCGCGGCATCGTCTTCCAGCAATACGCTTTGTTGCCGTGGCGCACCGCGCTGGCCAATGTCGAGTTTTCGCTGGAGGCATCGAGCGGCCTGTCGCGCCGCCAGCGCCGGCAGAAGGCGCAGGACGCGCTGGCGCTGGTCGGCCTCAAGGGCTTCGAGCAGCGTTTTCCGCACGAGCTTTCCGGCGGCATGAAGCAGCGCGTGGCGATCGCCCGCAGCCTGGTCTATGAGCCGGACATCCTCCTTATGGACGAGCCGTTTGGCGCGCTCGACGCCCAGACCCGCGAGCTGCTGCAGGAAGAGCTGCTCGACCTCTGGCAGCGCACCCGGACCACGATCGTCTTCATCACCCACTCGATCGACGAGGCGGTTTATCTCGGCCAGCGCGTCGCGGTGATGACCTCACGGCCCGGCCGCATCAAGGCGCTGATCGATGTCGAGCTGCCGCGCGGCGACCTCGACGCCGACATCCGCTCGCATCCCGATTTCGCCCGCTACCGGCACCAGATCTGGGACCTGCTGCGCACCGAAGTCGCGCGCGCCCGCACCACCGCAACCGTCAGATCGAATGAGCCACCGCGCCGCGAGCGCGAGGCGGCCGCCGTCGCCAATTGAGAGTGAGACCGCCGATGCCTCCCCATTCGACCCGCCGCGCATTGCTTGCCGCCGGCACGCTGCTGCTCTCGCTTCACGTTTTCCCATTGGGCGCCCTCGCCGAGGACGCACCGAAGCTGGAAACCACGACCATCCGCTATCAGTCCAGCACCGGCGCGGACATCAGCCCGCTCGAGCTGGCCGATGCGCTCGGCTATCTCAAGCCGATCACGCTGGAGCGCGTCGGCGACGTGCAGGGCGGTCCCGCCAATCTCCAGGCCGCGGCCACCGGCCAGACCGATATCGCCTCCGCATTCAACGGCGCGGTGCTGAACATCGTCGCCGCCGGCGCTCCGCTCGTCGCGGTGGTGAGTTGGCGCGGCACCAATGAGCTCACCTCGCCGGGGCTCTATGCGCTGGACAATGGCCAGATCAACAACGCCCGCGACCTGATCGGCAAGAAGGTCGGCGTCAACACGCTCGGCGCCAATCAGGAAGCCGTCACCGATCTCTATCTCGCCAAGAACGGACTGACCCAGGACGAGATCAAGCAGGTGACGTTCGTACCGCTGCCGACGCCGAACGTCGAGCAGACGCTTCGCAACGGCCAGATCAGCGCGGCGAGCCTCGGCTTCACCTTCCGCGACGCGGCGCTGGCCCGCGGCGGCATCAAGGCGCTGGCGCGCAATGTCGACCTGCTCGGTACCTACAACGACAATACCGGCGTGCTGCGCGCCGACTTCATCGCCAAAAACCCGAACACCACGAAGCACCTGGTGGCGGGGCTCGCCAAGGCCATCGCCTGGAGCCAGGAGCGCGAGAAGGCGAACAAGCGCGGCGACGTCGTCGAGGTCTACACCAAATATCTGGAGAGCAAGGGCCGTGGCAATCAGACCGCCCCGCTCAAATACTGGCAGAGCCTCGGCATCGAGACCGAAGGCGGCTGGATCAAGAAGCAGGACTTCGCGATGTGGGTCGAATGGCTCAATTCGCGCGGCGAAGTCGACGCCAACGCGCTGAACCTCGCGAAGGTCTACACCAACGACTTCAATCCCTACTGGAAGGGCCAGGACTGAGCGCGGTTGGAGCGTCCGTCCAGACACTGCCAGCTCATACTTCCCTCTCCCCGGTGGGGAGAGGTGGCCCGCGAAGCGGGTCGGTGAGGGGGAACGCGGCTGGGAAGCGAAGAAGACCTCTCACCCCAACCCTCTCCCCGACGGGGAGAGGGAGGGTCGCCGTCGCGGCGGGTGATTGCAATTGCGAGTTAGGCTCTCGGGAGAACCAGCATGTCCGTGACGACTGAGGACCTTCGCCGCGCCGCAGCCGGTGCCAGCCTCACCAGCGGCATTGCCGCGGCCTCCCGGCTGCTCGGCGGCGCGCTGTGGAAGACTGCCTCGCTGCTCGCCGTGTTCGCCTTGTTGGAGCTGTTGCCGCGCCTCAGTATCGTCGACCAGGTGTGGTTCCCGCCGCTCAGCAAGGTCCTTGCCGTGCTGTGGCAAATGCTGCGCTCCGGCGAGCTTCAGAATCATATCGTGGGCAGCCTCACCCGCTCGGTGACCGGTTTCGGCCTCGCGGCGCTGGTCGCCGTGCCGCTCGGGCTCACCATCGGCTGGTATGCCCGGGTGCGCAGCTTCCTCAATCCGGTGCTGGAATTCTTCCGCAACACCTCGGCTTTGGCGCTGCTGCCGGTCTTCATCCTGTTCCTCGGCATCGGCGAGGCCTCGAAGATCGGCATCGTCACCTTCGCCTGCTTCTTCCCGATCCTGCTCAGCACCATCAGCGGCGTGAAGAGCGTCGATCCGCTGCTGATCAAATCGGCGCGCTCGCTCGCGCTCTCGGCTCCGGCCATCTTCGCCAAGATCATCCTGCCCTCGGCGGTGCCGTCGGTGTTCACCGGCTTCCGGTTGGCGGCGCAAAGCTCGATCCTGGTGCTGATCGCCGCCGAGATGGTCGGCGCCACCCGCGGCCTCGGTTATCTGATCAACTACGCGCAGTTCAACTTCCTGCTGCCGAAAATGTATGCCGGGATACTGACGATCGCCTTCATCGGCCTCGCCATCAACCAGCTTCTGGTCACGATCGAGCGCCGCCTCTCCCGCTGGCGCGTACCGGCATCGGGCGAATAGCCCGTCGGATTTCGCTGCCCCGTCCCGCTCCTTGACAAGGTGACACCATGGCTTCGCGTCCTCGCCAGCTACATTTCAACGTCCACGTCTCGACCGGCGGTAACCATGAGGGCGCGTGGCGCCATCCGCGCTCGGAGCCGGTGCGCCTCACCGCGCTCGACTATCAGCGCAAGGTCGCCGGCATCGCCGAGCGCGGCAAGCTCGACGCGGTGTTCTTCGGCGATACGCCTGCGCTCTCCGACAATGTGAAGCTGCGCCCGGTCGAGCAGCTCGACCCGGTGGCGCTGCACGGCGCGCTGAGCGCGGTGACGCAGAATATCGGCCTCGCCGCGACCATTTCCACCTCGTTCAACGAGCCGTTCAACGTCGCCCGCAAGATCGCCTCGCTCGATCTCATCAGCGGCGGGCGGATCGGCTGGAACATCGTGACCACGTCCAGCGAGAACGCCGCGCGCAATTACGGGCTCGACGGCGTCATCGCCCACCGCGACCGCTACCGCCGCGCCGAGGACTTCGTCCAGGTGGTGAAGAAGCTGTGGGACAGCTGGGACTCGGACGCCATCGTCCATGACCGCGCCAGCGGCATCTATGCCGACATCGAGCGCATCCATCCGATCTCGCACGAAGGCGAATTCTTCAAGGTGCGCGGTCCGCTCAATGTGCCGCCCTCCCCGCAGGGCCGCCCGGTGCTGATCCAGGCCGGCTCGTCGGAAACCGGCGTCGCCTTCGCCGCCCGCCATGCCGAAGTGGTGTTCACAGCCCAGCGCACATTGGAGGACGGCCAGCGCTTCTATGCCGAGCTCAAGCGCCAGGTGGCCGAGAACGGCCGCAATCCGGAGCACGTGAAGATCGTGGTCGGCCTCTCTCCGATCATCGCCGGCACCGAGGCCGAGGCGAAAAAGCTCGCCGAGGAGTTGAACGAATTGACCGTGCCGGAATACGGCCTGCGCCAGCTCCGGCAGTTCAGCGGCGTCGATCTCAGTGATTTCCCGCTCGATGCCCCGGTGCCGCTCGACGCCTTCCCCGATGTTGCGGCGGTGGAGGGTCATCGCAGCCGCACTGCACTGGTCATCGAGCTGACGAAGCGCGAGAAGCTGACCATCCGCCAGTTGCTCCACAGGCTCGCCGGGGCGCGCGGCCACCAGACCTTTGTCGGCAGCACCGACCAGCTCGCCGATCGCATCGAGCATTGGTTCAGCAATGGCGCCGCGGACGGCTTCAATTTCATGCCGGCTTATCTTCCCGGCGGGCTGGAGGATTTCGTCGACGGCGTGATCCCGATCCTGCAGCGCCGCGGCCTGTTCCGCCGCGAGTATGAAGGCACCACGCTGCGCGACCATTACGACCTCCCCCGTCCCGAAGGCCGGCGGGAATCCCGGGCGGCGTGAAAGCTTGACCTGCAATTCCCTCTCCCCGTTGGGGAGAGGTGGCCCGCGAAGCGGGTCGGTGAGGGGGAACGCGATTGCGGAGCGGTGAAGGCCCCTCACCCCAACCCTTTCCCCGACGGGGAGAGGGAGTAAGTCGGCTCACATCGTCGCGCCGATCTGCCAGGGCACGAACTCGTGGTCGCCATAGCCGAGCAGCTCGGACTTGGTCCGGCGGCCGGAGGCGACCGCGAGGATCTGCTCGAAGATCTCGCGGCCTTTCTGCTCGATCGACACGCCGTCGAGGATGTCGCCGCAATTAATGTCCATGTCCTCGACCATGCGCTCATACATCGGCGTGTTGGTGGCGAGCTTGATCGAGGGCGTCGGCTTGGAGCCGAACGCGGAACCGCGCCCGGTGGTGAAGGCGAGCACATTGGCGCCGCCAGCGATCTGGCCGGTGGCGGCGACCGGATCGAAGCCGGGCGTGTCCATGAACACCAGCCCCTTCGCCGTCACCGGCTCGGCATAGCGATAGACGCCGGTCAGCGGTGAAGAGCCGCCCTTGGCGGCGGCGCCGAGCGACTTCTCCAGAATGGTGGTGAGCCCGCCCGCCTTGTTGCCGGGCGAGGGATTGTTGTTCATCACGCCGCGATTGCGCGCCGCATAATCCTCCCACCAGCGGATCAGCCCGATCAGCTGCTCGCCGATCTCCGGCCGTGCCGCCCGCCGCGCCAGCAAATGCTCGGCGCCGTAGATCTCCGGGGTCTCGGAAAGGATCGCGGTGCCGCCATGGGCGACCAGCAGGTCCGCGGCGGCGCCGAGCGCCGGGTTAGCGGTGATGCCGGAATAGCCGTCCGAGCCGCCGCATTGCAGCGCCAGCATCAAATGCGAGGCCGGCACGCGCTCACGCCGCACCTGGTTGGCGAGCGGCAGCAACTCGCGGATCGCGGCGACGCCGGCCTCGACGGTGCGGCGCGTGCCGCCGGTCTGCTGGATCGTCAGGCTGCGGAAGCGCTCGTTCTCGACGATGCCGTAGGCCTGCTTCCAGCGGTCGATCTGGAACGCCTCGCAGCCGAGGCCGACCATGATCACCGCCGCCATATTGGGGTTCGCCGCATAGCCCCATTGGGTGCGCTTCAGCACCTCAAAGCCTTCGCCCTCTGTGTCCATGGCACAGCCGGTGCCGTGCACCAGCGGAACCACGCCGTCTATGTTCGGAAAATCCGCCAGCACGCCGGAACGGGCAATCTCCTCCGCCATGAAGCGCGCCGCGGTGGCGGAGCAGTTCACCGAGCTGAGTATGCCCAGATAGTTTCGGGTGCCGACCTTGCCGTCCGCCCGGCGAAAGCCCTCGAAGGTGGCCGGCGGCGCGATGGCGGCCGGCAGCCGGGTGCCGGTGTCCCCGGCCGGATGATAGCCGCGCTCGAAATTCTTGAGGCCGACATTGTGCTCGTGCAGCCAGGTGCCCGGCGCGATGGGCGCAGTGGCGAAGCCGATGATCTGGCCGAACTTGATGATCGGCGCGCCGGCTTCGATCGGCGCCACCGCCATCTTGTGGCCGCGCGGGATGCGATCGGTGGCGATGACACCACCTGCCACGACGCCGCGCTCGATGGCATCGACCGCAACGATGAGATTGTCGCCCGGATCGAGCCGGACGCTGCGAGGAGCCGGCTTTACCACCACATCCGGATCACCCATGGGCCTGCACCCGCTGGCGCTGGCTGCCGAGCCCGGCAATGCCCAACTCGACGCTATCGCCGGGCTGGAGATAACGCGGCGGCTTCTGCCCCATGCCGACGCCGGGTGGCGTGCCGGTGGTGATGACGTCGCCCGGCTCCAGCCGCATGAAACGCGAGACGTACGAGACGAGAAAATGGAGACCGAAGATCATGGTCGCGGTGGAGCCGGCCTGCATGCGCACGCCATTGACGTCGAGCCACAGCGCCAGGTCCTGCGCGTTCGCGATCTCGTCCGGCGTCACCAGATAGGGGCCGAGCGGGCCGAAGCTCGGGGAGCTCTTGCCCTTGGTCCATTGCCCGCCGCGCTCATTCTGGAAGGCGCGCTCGGAGACGTCGTGGCAGATGCAGTAGCCGGCGATGACACCGGGCGCGTCGGCCTCGGTGATGCCATAGGCGGCCTCGCCGATGATGATGGCGATCTCCACCTCCCAGTCGAGCTTGCTCGATCCCGGCGGCACGATGATCGGATCGTTCGGCCCGGAGATCGAGGACGGCGCCTTGTTGAACAGCACCGGCTCGTCCGGGATTGGCAGCCCGCTCTCGCGGGCGTGGTCGGCATAATTGAGCCCGACCGCGATGAAATTGCCGACGCCGGCGACGCACGCGCCGAGCCGCACGGGGTCCGCCACCAGCGGCAGCGCGGCCGGATCGAGCCGCCGTAGCGCCTCGATGCCGGATCGCGATAGGGTCTTGCCGGAGATATCCGCGACGATGGCCGAGAGATCCCGGATGCGGCCTTCGCCGTCGAGCAGGCCGGGACGCTCCTCGCCGGACGGCCCGTAACGCAGCAGTTTCACGTCTGTGTCTCCAAATGCCTGGCCGCTTTAGCGTCAGGCCACCGTTCCCTTGCGGATGATGACGTTGCCGTAGAACAGCCGCTCGCCAGTCGCGATCACCGCGAAGGCCTGCCTGGCCCGCTCATAGAAGGCGTAGCGTTCGATCCGCTTGAGGTGGACCGCGCCGCCGGTCACCTCGCCAAGTATGGCGCTGATCTCCTCATGGGCGGGCATGATGGTCTCGGGCTCGCCGATGACCTCCATGCCGAGCACGGGATCGGGCTCGGATTCGTCGATCGGCAGCACGCTGAACACGGCGCGCAGCATGCGCGGCATGTCGCTCGCCTCCATGCGCAACAGCCGGCGCGCCACGGTCTCGGCAGGAAAGCTGCCATCGGCGATGACAAGTTCGTCGCCATGCCCCATGGCGCGCAGTGCATGGAGGATGTCCGGGTTCAGTATGGGATCGATGCCGATCAGCATGGTGTCCGCCCTGTTTGTTCAGCTGTCGTCATGAGAGGTCGTGCAGATCGCGCTCGGTCGGCGGCAGGATGCGGAAATCCGAGAACGCGATTTCAAGGCCGCCGCGTTCCGGCGTGCAGGCCATCGGCCCGACCTGATAGGCGGCCGCCACCGGGAACGGCGCGAGGCGCAGCAGCGGCCATGTCTCGCCGTCGGTGGAGGCCTGCACCCGCAAGGCGCCGCCACGTACGGTGAGGCGCAGCCGCACGTCGGCGAGGTTGCCGTCCAGCCGCGTCACCGACCAGTCGGAGCGCCCATCGGTGACCACCACGCTGAGATAATGATGGCCGTCGGTGAACTCGACGCCCGCCTTGACCCAGCGCGTCTCGTCAACGCGCAGCATCAGGCCCGCCTGGTCATAAAGCGACTGGTATTTGCCCCGCACCCGCACTTCCGCGGTGAAGGCCTCGCCGGTCGTAAAACCGAAGAAATGGCCATTGTCGCGGACGAAGCCGTAATGGGTTTCGCGCCAGAAATCGGTCGCCGCATCCGTCGTCAGATGCAGGGTGCCGGATGCGACGGACCAGCTGGCCGGCTCGTTGAGCCAGCGGCCGGTGCCGAGATCGACGTCGGTCATGGGGATGTCTCGCTGTGTGGGTCCGTGCGAAGCAGCGGTTCGAGGCGATAGGCGTCGATCGCATTGCCGGCAAACAGGCGGCGCTCAGCCTCCGGATCGCCGGAGAAGCATCGCCCGGCGATATCCTTGACCGCCGCATAGTCGGCGGCAAGCGTCGCCACCGGCCAGTCGGAGCCGAAGATCAGCCGCTGGTCGCCGAAGGCGCTGCGCGCCAGCGCGATATAGGGCTCGAAGGTCGCCGGCGACCAGCCGGCCCAATCGGCCTCGGTGACGAGACCGGAGACTTTGCACCAGACGCCGTCGAAGGCCGCTATCTCCTCGAAACGCTCCGCCCATTCGGCATCGAATCCGAGCGCGATGGGCGGCTTGGCCATATGGTCGAGCACGAAATGCGCGCCGGGAAAGTGGCGCACGCAGAAGATTGCCGCGGGCAGCTCGCGGGTGCGGACCAGCAGGTCGAAGGTGAGCCCTGCCGCGAACACCGCCTCCAGCCCGCGCAGCACGCCGGGACGGCTCAGCCAGCCTGGATCGGGCTCGTCATGGACATTGTGCCGAATGCCGACCAGGCGATCGCCGCCGGGCAGCACGCGCAGCCGGGCGATCTCTCCGGAAACGTCGGGCGCCTCCAGGTTGACCCAGCCGACAACGCCGACGACGAACGGTGTCGCGGCAGCGATGCGCAGAAATTCCTCGGTCTCCGCCGCATCGTGGCGGCACTGCACGATGATGGTGGCGTCGACACCGGAACCCGCGAGCAGCGGCGCGAGATCATCGGGGCCATAAGGCCGGCGCAGCGGCGCAAGCGCCTCGCCCGCCATCCAGGGATAGGAGGCGCGCGACGGGTCCCAGAAATGCTGGTGGGCATCGATGACGAAAGGCGATCCGGTGCTCATGGCGTCGGCGCCGCCGGATCGATGAGTTCGCGCTCCCGCAATTCCTGCCACAGCGCGGGCGGGATCGGATGGCGGAACAGCGCCTCGTTCTCGACGATCTCGGCCTCGTTGCGGGCGCCGGTGAGGATGGAAGCGACCGCCGGATGCGCGGCCGGGAACTGGATCGCCGCCGCCTTCAGCGGCACGTCGTGGCGCCGGCACACCGTATCCAGCTCGAGCGCCCGGGCAACGAGCGCCGGGTCGGCGTCGGCATAGTTGAACTTGGCCCCAAGGGTCGGGTTCGCCAGTATTCCGCTATTATAGACACCACCGATGATGACGCCGACGCCCTGCTGCTCGCACAGCGGCAGGAAATCGGCCAGCGCGCCCTGCTCCAGCAGCGTGTAGCGGCCGGCGAGCAGGAAGCAGTCGAAGCGGCCGGCACGGGCGAAGTCGGCCAGCATCTCGCTCTGGTTCATGCCGGCGCCGACCGCGGCGATGACGCCGTCGCTGCGCAGCCGGTCGAGCGCCCGATAGGCGCCGGCGACGGCCTCGTCATAATGGTCGTCGGGATCATGGATGTGCAGCACGTCGATGCGGCCGGTGCCGAGCCGCTCCAGGCTTTCCTCGAACGCGCGCATCACCCCGTCATAGCTGAAATCGAACACCGGCCGCTCCGGCGGCGTTCCCTTGTAATAGGCATCCTCGCCGACCGCCTCGGCAGGCCGTCGCAGCAGCCGGCCGACCTTGGTGCAGAGCACGTAGCTGTCGCGTGGCTTGCCGGCGAGGAACTTACCCAACCGGCGCTCCGAGAGCCCGTTGCCATATTGCGGGGCAGTATCGAAGAAGCGCAGGCCGAGGTCCCATGCCTTGGCGATCGTCGCCTCCGCTGCCTCGTCGTTCACCGGCTGATAGAGCCCGCCGAGCGGCGCCGTGCCGAGCCCCAGTTTCGTGGTCCGGAGGCCGGTCGGACCGAGCCGCGCTGTTTCCGTGGCGAGGGGCATGCGTGTTCCCGTGGATCGCGTTGCGGATGGTGTGGCAGATTTCGACGTCTATTGCCGATATGTCAAATGATTTTTCGTATATGAAATTTCTGTTGCCAATCGGATATAAGCTTGGCATCATCCTAACCTGCAAGCCGCCTGAACAACTCGCAGGACTTTTGACGCATGACCTCCGACGCTCATGACTTCTCCCAAGGCGCCGCCTTCGTCGAAGGCCGCTATGTGCCCGCCAGGGAAGCCCGGGTCTCGCTCCTCGACTGGGGCTTCAGCCGCTCGGATGTGACCTATGACGTCGTCCATGTCCGCCATGGCGGCTTCTTCCGGCTCGAAGATCACCTTGACCGGTTCGAGCGCTCGCTCGCCGGCTTCCGGCTGGCGCCGCCCTATAGCCGCGCCGAGATCGCGGCGATCCTCGATCGCTGCGTGGCGCTCACCGGCCTGCGCGACGCCTATGTCGCCATGATCTGCACCCGCGGCCGCCCGCGGGTCTTCGGCTCGCGCCGCCCGGCGGACTGCGACAACCTCTTCAGCGCCTATGCCATTCCATGGATCGACGTCATTCCGCTCGACGTCCAGGCGCGCGGCGCGCATCTCCACATCGCCTCGGTGACGCGCATCCCGGCCGCCTCGATCGACCCGACCATGAAGAATTATCATTGGGGCGACCTGACGCGCGGCCTGTTCGAAGCGCACGATGCCGGGGCCGACACCGCCGTGCTGCTCGACACCGACGGCTTCGTCACCGAAGGACCGGGCTTCAACGTGTTCATGGTCCGCGGCGGCGAGGTGCTCACCCCGGATCGCGGCGCGCTGGAGGGCATCACCCGCCGCTCGGTACTCGAGCTCTGCGCGATGACCGGCCTGCCCGCCCGCATCGCGCCGTTGCGCCGCGAGGATCTGATGCAGGCGGACGAGATGTTCTGCACCACGACCGCGGGCGGCGTGATGCCGATCTCGCGGGTCGACGGCCACATCATGAGCAACGACGCCCCCGGCCCGGTGAGCCTGCGGCTGAAGGAACTCTATTGGCAGAAGCATGCGGAAGGCTGGCACCGCACCGAGGTGAACTATGCCGCCGCCGAAACGGTGACTGTCTCTCCCGCCGCGTGAACGGACGACCTAAAAACAATCCAGAGGACGACTTCCATGCACAGACGCGATTTCGTGACCGGCGCCGCCGCCGGTCTTGCCGGACTGCTATTGGCCGGCACGCTCGCCCCGGCGACGGCTGCCCCCAAGGAACTGCGCATCCTCACGTGGGAAGGCTATGCCGACGAGCCCTGGGTGAAGGCTTTCGAGGCCAAGACCGGTGCCAAGGTGAAGATCACCTATACCGGCAGCGTCGACGAGATCTTCGCCAAAATGACGGCCTCGAAGGGCCAGGATTTCGATGTCATCGCCATCGAGACCTCGTCCTACAAGCGCCTGACGCAGGAAAAGCTGATCCAGCCGGTCGATCTCTCCAAGATCCCCAATGCGAAGAACCTGCTGCCGGCGTTCCGCGATGTTTCCGCCATCGTGTTCGACGGCAAGCCTTTTGCCGTCCCGTTCGCCTGGGGGTCGATCCCGCTGATCTATGACAAGAAGGTGTTCGCGCAGGCTCCCGCGAGTTGGAGTGTGCTCTGGGACGAGAAGTACAAGGGCCGCATCATCGCCATGGACGACGCCAACAACGCGATCGTCACCACCGCGCTGCTGCTCGGCTACAAGGACCCGTTCAACCTGACGGACGCGCAGTTCGCCGAGATCAAGGCGAAGCTCCTGGACCAGAAGCGCTTTGTCTCGACCTATTATGCCGGCTTCGATGATGGGGTCAGCATCTTCGCCCAGGGCGGCGTCGACCTGATGATGTCGATGGGCGAGCCGCAGGCGCCGATGCTGCAGAAGAAGGGCGTCGATGTCGGGCTGACCATTCCGAAGGAAGGCGCCATCGGCTGGATCGACTGCTGGGCGATCAGCGCCGGCGCCCGCGATCCGGAGCTTGCCCATGCCTGGATCGATGCCATGCTGGACAAGAAGGTCGGCACCTATATCAGCGAGAAGACCGGTTACGGCAACACCACCAACGCCGACGCCAATGCGGCGATCGGCCTGACCTATGCCGACAAGCTGGTCTTCCTGCAGGCGCCGGAGAATTTCGCGCGGCGCATCGATCTGTGGAACGAGATCAAGGCGACGCCGGTCGAATGATCGACGCCCCCAACACCGGAGCAGATGCCGGCATGAGCTTCCGCAACCTCATCCATCTTGCCGGGGTCGGCAAATCCTATGGCGCGGTGAATGTGCTGAAGCCGATCGACCTGGTGATCGGCGACGGCGAGTTCCTCACCATCCTCGGGCCCTCCGGTTCCGGAAAGACCACCATACTGCGCATGCTCGGCGGCTTCACGCCGCCGAGTATGGGTCGCATCCTGCTCGACGGCATCGACATCACCGACATGCCGATCTTCGAGCGGCCCTTCAACACCGTATTCCAGGACTACGCGCTGTTCCCGCACATGAGCGTGGCGAAGAATGTCGGCTACGGGCTGAAGATGCGCGGGCGCCCGCGCCAAGAGATCGAGCGCAAGGTCGCGGACGTGCTCGCCATCGTCGACCTCGCCGACAAGGCCGCCCGCTATCCCGCCGAGCTCAGCGGCGGGCAGCGCCAGCGCGTGGCGCTTGCCCGCGCCATCGTTTGCGAGCCCAGGGTGGTGCTGCTCGACGAGCCGCTCGGCGCGCTCGATGCCGAGCTGCGCCGCTCGATGCAGGACTTCCTGAAAGCCCTCCAGCGGCGCATCCGCACCACCTTCGTCTTCATCACCCACGACCAGGAAGAGGCGATCTCGATGTCGGATCGCATCGTGGTCATGGATCATGGCAAGGTCGAGCAGGTCGGCACGCCGAAGGACATCTATTACCGTCCGCAGAGCGAGTTCGTGGCGAAATTCTTCGGCGAGAACAACATCTTGCCGGCGCGACTGACCGGCTCCTCCCCGGCGATCGAGAGCCCGCTCGGCGGTCATGCCTTGCAAGGTGTGGGACCGGCCGACGCCGTCTCGATCGCCATCCGGCCGGAGAGCTTCAGCATCGGCGAAACCGGCAAGGACGCGGCCGACCAGCGCTCGATGGTTGGCCATCTGGAGAGCCTCACCTTTCTCGGCGCCACTACCCAGCTCGTGGTGCGCCTTGGCGAAGGCTCGCCGCACACCGTCAAGGTGCGCTTGCCGACGCCGGATCTGGGTGGCGCGATCGGCGTCGGCGGGCCGGTGCCGCTGCGCTGGTCCGACGCTGATGTCAGCGTCCTCACGGCGTGAGGCGGGCCATGACCGATCTCTCGCTCGCCGCATCCGGCGCCGGTCCGATGATCGCCGGCGCCCCCTCCCCGCACCGCCGGCAGCTGCGCCGCATCGCGCTGCGGCTGGCGGTCTATGGGCTGCCGGTGCTGCTGATCCTGGTGCCGCTGGCGACCTTCCTGGTCTACAGCTTCTGGACCACGGTCGACGGCCAGGTGGTGCAGACCTTCACACTGGCGAACTACATCGATTTCCTGGCCAAGCCGGTCTATCGCGGCGTCTTCATCGGCACGCTCTGGCTTGCCAGCATCGTCGCCGCCACCAGCCTGATCTTCGGCTACATCATCGCCTATCTGGTGTGGCGGCTGGAAGGCCGGCTGCGCTACTTGCTGCTGCTGCTCAGCGTGATCCCGCTGGCGATGAACTACATCGTCAAGATCTACGCGATGCGCAACATCCTCGGCTATAACGGCTTCCTGAACTGGCTGCTGGTCCATACCGGCATCCTGGATACGCCGAGCAAGCTGTTCATCTTCAACCAGACCGCGGTGATGATCACCATGGCGGTGATCTACCTGCCCTATGCCATCCTGCCGATCTTCCTGTCGCTGGAGCGCATCTCGCCGTCGCTGCTGGCGGCCTCAGCCGATCTCGGCGGCCGGCCGGGCCAGACTTTCCGCAATGTGGTCTTGCCGCTCAGCCTGCCCGGCTCGATCGTCGGCGCGCTGTTCGTCATGGTGCTGGCGCTGGGCGACTATCTCACGCCGCAAATGGTCGGCGGCAACCAGGGCTTCACCTTCGGCCGCGCCATCTGGAGCCAGTTCGGCATGGCCTTCAACTGGCCGTTCGGCGCCGCGCTCGCCGTAGTGCTGCTGCTCTCGGTCGTGCTCATCATCCTGGTCGCGGCCGCCATCTCCCGCCATGCGAGGGTGAAATGACCGCCACCGAGCGCATCACCATCACGCTGCTGTGGGCGATCGGCGCCCTCGTCTTCGTCGTGCTCTACGGCCCCGCCTTCATGGTGGTGCTGCTGTCGTTCTTCGACATCAACCGCGAGGGCATCGACTGGGGCAGCTTCGGCTTCCAGTGGTACGCCCGGCTCGGCGACAATCCGCAGATGCTCGCGGCGCTCGGCAACACGCTGCTGGTCGGCGCCTGCGCCGTGGTGCTCGCCACCGCGCTGGCGCTCGGCCTCGCCTATTACATGAAGACCGGGGTGCGCCGCGGCCGGGCCTTCCTGGAGTTCGTGATCTTCCTGCCCTTCGTGCTGCCGGCCATCATCACCGGCATCTCGCTGCTCATCGCCTTCCGCGAAGTGGGTCTGGAGCGCAGCCTCGTCACCGTCACCATCGGGCACGTCGTGCTGATCCTCGCCATCATCTACCGGATGGTGATGATCCGGCTGGAAAGCCTGGAGGACAGCCAGATCGAGGCCTCGCTCGATCTCGGTGCCAATGGTTGGCAGACCTTCCTGCATGTGGTGCTGCCGCAGTTGCGCTCGGCCCTGGTCACCAGCGGCCTGCTCGCCTTCACTTTGTCGTTCGACGAGACGCTGGTGACCTTCTTCCTGGTCGGCGGCGACGCGACCTTGCCGATCCGGCTGTGGGCGATGATGCGGGTGGGCTTCACCCCCGAGGTGAACGCCCTCGTCTCCATCGTCCTGGTTGTTACAATCACGCTTGCCGTTCTCGGCGCGATGTCGCTTAAGGAGACGATGGCACGACGATGACGGATAGTGCGAGCGCGTTGAAATGACCGGCGTTTCAGTGATGAGTAGGCATTGACGTGAATTGGCTGATCGGGGCGAACGGATGAACAATGAGGCTCCCGCGCTGGGCAAGCTGCTGCGCGACCGTCGCGCCCATCATGGCTGGACGCTGGCCGATGTCAGCTCGATGACCGGCATCGCCGCGTCCACTTTGTCCAAGATCGAGAACGGCCTCTTGTCCCCCAGCTTCGACAAGGTGCTGCAACTCAGCCGCGGTCTCGGCGTCGAGATCGCCGACCTGCTCGACCCGCAGACCGCCGAGGCCAACCCGCCCGCGGTCGTCCTCGCCCGCCGCAGCATCAGCCGCCAGTTCGAGGGGCAGAAGCTCGACACCAATTATTACACCTACACTTATCTCTGCTCGGACGTCGCCCATAAGCGGATCATCCCGATCCACATCGAAATCCGGGCCACGCGGCCGGAACACATCGGCGAACTGACCTCGCACGTCGGCGAGGAGTTCGTGCAAGTGGTGAAGGGCAAGGTGCGCGTCTTCAGCGAATATTACGAGCCGACCGATCTCGAACCCGGCGACAGCGTCTATCTCGACAGCAGCATGAAGCACGGCTACCTGTCGCTGGTGGAGCCCTCCAGCGAGATCCTGGTCACCTGCTCGAGCGCCACGCCAAATCTTGCGCAGACGCTGCGCGAGATCATCAAGAACAGGATCGTCGAGGAAAAGAGCAAGGTCGAGTAGCCTTGACGACGAGCGCTCTTGCTTTCGCGCCGTGCAGCCTCGGAAGCGGGCCATTCCCACGTCATGGCCGGCCTTGTGCCGGCCATCTCGGCCACTGACGCGCTGTCCGGAATCGAGATCCCCGGCACAAGGCCGGGGATGACGGTTCCATCTGGGAATTATCGGTCAGGCACTCACGCGAACAGCGGGCGCAGATGATCGTTCAGGAACACACCGTCGGGATCGATCTCGCGGCGAATCTTCTTGAACGCGTCGTAGCGCGGATAGATGCGCTCCAGCCGTGCCGCCGTCATGAAGTGGTGCTTGCCCCAATGCGGGCGGGCATCGTAGCGATCGAGCAACTCGTCGAAGTCCTGCAGCATCGCCCAGCTTGCAAATTCCATCGGGCCGGAAATCGAGAGTGCGTAGCCGTCGCGCTCGGCATAGGCGCTGAGATAGGTATCGTCGGCCTTCACCGGTCGGCATTCGACCGGATACTGCGCGGTCGGGTATTTGGTCTGGAACAGATCGCGCACCTCGGCGAACGCCTCCTCGAAGCGCCCGAACGGCACCGCATATTCGATCTCGCGGAAGTTCGGGATGTAGCTGTTCGGGAAGATCACCGAGCTGTGGTCGAACTGCTCGCCCTCCTTCAGGAGCGGCGCCGCCTCGCCGACCGGCACCGCATTGTAGGTGCGCATGTGGCAGATGTCGTAGTCGCGAGTCGCACTGGAGGGCACGCTGCCGCCCGGCAGCTCATAGAGATCCGCCGACTCCTTGATCGGCAGCCAGAAGAACCAGAACGTGCGGTTGTCGGCCAAGCGCTGGTGTAGTCCGTCCAGGCAATCCTCGACATCCGTGTTCCACGATCTCTTGTGGATGTTGTACGACGGCACCGCCTGCAGGGTCAGCGACACCACCACGCCGAACATGCCGATCGAGCAGCGGAAGGCCCGGAACAATTCGCCGTCCTTCTCCGCCGACAGGTCGAGGAACTCCCCGTCGGCGGTGACGATGCGCGCCGCGATCATCTGGTTCGACAGGCACGGCAGCGTCACGCCGGCGCCGTGCGTGCCGGTCATGATCGCGCCGATGGCGGTCTGCGTATCGATGTCGCCCTGATTATTGAGCGACATGCCTTGCGTGCGCAGATAGCGGCTGACGTCGCCGACCCGCATGCCCGGCTGGATCGTGACCTGTCGCTTCTCCTTGTCGACCGCGATGACCTCCCGGAAATCATCGAAATCGATATGCACGCCGGGCGTCGGCACCACTGCGGGGTTGGAATGCCCCGCCCCGCTCGCCCGCACCGGCACGCCGAGCCTGCGCGCTTCCAGCACGGCCTGCCGAACCTCCTCCTCGGAGCGCGGACGCACCGAGTAGCGCGGGACGAAATATTGCTCGCCAAACCAGTTCCACCACAGTCGGCCGGGCTTGAGCACAGTCGGTTCGGTCATCGCAGTCTCCGGAAGACGCGGCTTCACGCCGCTTGTGTCGCATTCAGCTCGGCATTGACGCGCGGCATCACGTCATTGGCCAGCAATTCCATGGAACGCCGCATGATCGCCTTGTCCGACCAGTCGTGGGCGGTCATCATCAGCGTCCCGAACGGGCCGACCTCGTCCCTGAGAGCGAGCAGCTTGCGCGCCACCGTCTCGGGGCTGCCATAGATCACGAAATTGTCGCGCACCATCTGATGGGTGATGCTCTCCGGCGGGGTGTCGGGCCTGGGCGCCAGCAGGCCGGGGGCCTTCATGCGGGAATAGACCTGGAACATGTAGTCGTAATACCAGTCATAGGCGCCGCCCGGCTTCTGCACATAGGCCTCGGCCTCCTTGTCGGTCTCGGCGACGAAGATGCTGCGGGCCACGCGCCATTTGCTCCCGTCCGCCACCTTGCCAAGCTTGCGGCACTCGTCGAGATAGGTCTCCCAATGCGTCTTCACGACCCAGGAGGCGACGAAATTGGCGGAGATCGGCATTAGGTCGTGCTGCGCGGCGACGCGCATCGAGCTGGAATTCGGGCTGCTGACGGATATTGCCATCGGCGGATAGGGCTGCTGGAGCGGCTTCGGCAGCGGACCGACGCCGAGATCCGGCCAGACATTCTCGGTGATCTTGATGTTCCAGAACTTGCCCTTGAAGTCATAGGGCGGGTCGCTCGTCCAGATCTTTTTGATGAGCTCGATCGAGTCGAGCATCATGTCCTGGCGGTTGGCGCCTTCGAGCCCGAGCACCTCGATGTCCGACCCCAGCGCCCCAGTGCCGATGCCGAAGATGAAGCGCCCCTTGGTGAGTTGGTCGACCAGCGCCACATGCGAGGCAAGCTGCGCCGGGTGGTAGTAAGGCAAGGCAAGCACGCCGGTGCCGAGCTTTATCTGCTTCGTCCGCGACGCCATGAATGCAAGGAAGACCAGCGGAGACGATATCTGTTCGATGTCCGACGAATAGTGCTCCCCGACCCAGGCCTCTTCGAATCCGAGTTCATCCGCGAGGCTAAACTGTTCGATGTCTTCATCGAGCGTCAGCGGATACGGTCTGTTCATATTGTGCATCGGCATCATGAAGAGAGATAGTTTCATGATCTTCCTCGTGGCTTGAAAGAACTCCCGACACTGGATGGCAAGGGGCGTGCCACGACCCGCAAGCGCTTCAGGTGACACGATTTGCCCTCGGTCGCACGACCGGGCAGGCTTGGCTCGTCTCACTCCAGAGACGGGCGTCTCATTTTTTTCGCGCCCGCCGACGCCGGCTTGCGACAGGCCGACCAGATTGCCCCGCTCGCGGGTGGTTTCGGCGTCTGGCACGCCAGTTGCGCAAAGCCCCTCCATCGATCCGATCGCTGCCAACGCGGCGGCCGGCGCGTGAACGAGGAACCGGACCATGGCGACAAGAAAAGCAGTTGCGGGAGTGTGCGATGACGGATGCTGACCTGTTCAAGCGCGGGATGCGCCGGCTGGCTTCCGGCGTGTCGATCGTCACCACGATGGACGAGACGACACCCCAGGGCTTCGTCGCGACCTCCGTCACCTCGGTATGCGCCGCGCCGTCGCCCTTGTTGCTGGTCTGCGTCAATCGCGAGGTCTCCTCGCATGGCGCGATCCATCGTTCGGGCAAGTTCTGCGTCAATCTCCTTTCGGAGACCGACGCCGAGCTCGCCCGCCTGTTCAGCTCCTCGGCCCATCGCGAGCGCCGCTTCGCGCAGTGCGAATGGCGAGCGTTGACCACCGGCGCGCCCGCGCTTTCCGTGGCGCTCGCCAGCTTCGATTGCGAGGTACAGACCGCGATCGACGTCGAGAGCCACACCGTGTTCCTGGGCAAGGTAATGGCGATCGAGCTGTCCCACGACGCCATCCAGCCGCTGCTCTATGTCGATGGGCGCTTCGACGCTCTACGCTCCTTCACCCCGACGGCGGCGCTCTCTTGAGCTTGGATCATTTGTCATGGCGATAGTGAAGACCGGCCGCCGGGTTGCCGTGATCGGCGGCGGCGTCATCGGCGTGTGTGCCGCGAGCTGGCTGCTGCGCGACGGGCACGACGTCACCATCATCGAGCCCGACGGCATCGGCATGGGCTCGTCCTTCGGCAATGCCGGCTGCCTCAACGCCTCCTCGGTGGTGCCGATGTCGATGCCCGGCAATTTGAGCAAAGTGCCGGGCTGGCTGCTGGATCCGCTCGGGCCACTGTCGATCCGCTGGAGCTATCTGCCGAAGATCGCGCCCTGGCTCCTCGCCTTCGTCCGAGCCGGCACGCCCGAGAAGGTTACGCACCAGGCCGCCGCGCTGCGCCCGCTGCTGCATGACTCCTTCGGCGCCTATGCCCCGCTGGTGCGCGATGCCAACGCCGGACACCTCGTGCGTCGCAACGGTCATCTCGTCGCCTATCGCTCGAAGCAGGATTTCGAAGGCGATGCGCTCGGCTGGAAGCTGCGCCGCGACAACGGCATCGGCTTCGACCTGCTGGAACGCGACGCGCTCTGGCAGCAGGAGCCGAGCCTGTCGCACGACTACCAATTCGGCGTGTTCATCCCCGACAACGGCCACACCACGAACCCGAACCAATTGGTGCGCGCCCTCGCCGACGCCTTCGAGCGCGACGGCGGCAAGATCCTGGTGGCCGCCGCACGCAGCTTCAGCTTCGATGGCGAACGCCTCGTCGCCGTGAAGACCGATGCCGGCGAGGTGCCGGCCGACGCGGCCGTCGTCGCCGCCGGCGCGCGCTCGCGACCCTTCACGGTCGAACTCGGTGATGCCGTCCCGCTCGACACCGAACGCGGCTATCACATCATCATCAAGGATCCGGAGGCGGTGCCGCGCACCTCGATCCTCGATGCCGCCGGCAAGTTCGTGGCGACACCGATGGATATGGGCCTGCGCCTCGCCGGCACCGTGGAGTTCGCCGGGCTTGACGCCGACCCGGACTGGCGGCGCGCACGCAAGCTGCTCACGCTCGGCCAGCGGCTGTTTCCCGCCTTGCGAGACACCTATTCCGAGGAACGCCTGTCGCTCTGGATGGGATTCCGCCCCAGCATCCCGGATTCCCTGCCGGTGATCGGGCCTTCGCGCCGCAGCCGCGACGTCGTCTATGCCTTCGGCCACGGCCATGTCGGCCTCGCCGCCGGCGCGACTACCGGGCGCGCGGTCGCCGACCTCCTGGCCGGACGACCGTCCGAGCTGCCGCTGGACGCGTTCAGCCCGGCCCGTTTCCACTGAGACCGGCGCAGGGCGACCAGTCCTGAACCGAAACATAGGCGATATCTGCTCAACTTGACGGCAGGCTTAAAATTCGCACAAAATTCGAGGGGCTCACTGTCTTAGACCAGGGAAAGCCGATGCCTGACGGAAAGGGTGCGCAACTGCCCGCCGCGGCGCCGCGCAGCGGCTCGGCCGTCGATGTGTTCGCCGGCGCCCCGGTCAATCTGGAAGCGTCGTGGCGGCGCTGCGTCGATCGCTACCGCTTCGATCCCACCTCCAAGCAGCGCATCGTCGTGCTCAGCTCCAGCGAGCTGCGCGAACATTGCGAGCCGTTCGAGCAGACGCTGGCCGCGGCAGAAGAGGAGCTGGACTACATAGGCGGCCCGCTGTCCGACGTCGGCTTCATCGCCAGCGTGTCCAACATGGCCGGCCTGATCCTTCATTACCGGACCGATCCCGACAGCAATGTCGACATTGAACGTGCCGGTTCGCTGTGGGGCGAAGGCATTGCCGGCACCAATGGGGTCGGCACCTGCATCATCGAGCGACGGCCGACCGACGTTCAGGGCACCCAGCATTTCTTCCGCGATTTCTCCGCGCTGTCCTGCACCTCGGCGCCGATCCTGTCGCCGGATTCGGCGATGGTCGGGGTGCTCAATTTCGCCACTGCCAATCCCGATGTCGATCCCTCCACCTTCCGTCTCGCTTCCGGCCTGGTGCGCCGCGTCGCCGAACGTCTCAGCAACCGGTTGTTCCGCATGGCGTTCAGGGACGGGATCATCCTGTCCGGGCGCTCGGGCACGCAGGGACCAGTGCTGTTCGCACTGGACCGGGAGCATTTCATCGTCGGCGCCAATCATGCCGCCCGCAACTGGCTCAACTGGCAGGACGGCGCCCTACGGCCGGCCGAGTTGTGGACCATCTTCGACCGCGATCCCGATACGCTCTCCCGCGTCGCCGCTTCCGGCGGCACTATCAGCCTGCGCCGGGCGGGGCGCGACAGCCTGTTCGCCATCGAGACGCCGAGCGCCTTTGCTCCCGCTCCGCAACGCCCCGCCAGGCAATCGCCCGGCGCGCCATCCCCCACCGCGCCAGTGAAGCCGGCCGCGCGCTCCAGCACCCCTGCCCGCGCCGACGCGCCTCCCAATGTCGAGGAATGCGTCGGCAGCACCGCGACGGCACGGAGCCAGTTCAAGCTGCTCAAGCGGGTCTATGGCCGCGGCCTTCCGGTGCTTATCCTCGGCGAGACCGGTACCGGCAAGGACACGCTCGCTAGAGCCCTGCACCAGGAGGGCGGGCGCGCCGAGCGTGCCTTTGTCGCCTTCAACTGCGCGGCGGTTCCCGAGACGCTGATCGACAGCGAGCTGTTCGGCTATGGTGTCGGCGCCTTCACTGGCGCCCGTCGCGAGGGCAGCCCGGGACGGCTGATCGAAGCCGATGGCGGCACCCTGTTCCTCGACGAGATCGGCGACATGCCGCTGGTGCTGCAGACCCGTCTGCTGCGCGTGCTCGAATCCGGCGAGGTGAGTCCGCTCGGATCCGGCAAGACCCGCACCATCGACGTGCAGATCATCGCCGCCACCAATCAGAACCTCAAGACGCGGGTGGCCCAGGGGCTGTTCCGCGAGGATCTCTATTACCGCCTCGCCGGCGTGGTCATCCAGCTCCAGCCGCTCCGGGACCGCGAGGACTTCGCGCAGCTCGCGCAACGCATGCTGGACCGCGTCGCCGGCGGCGAGGACGTGAGGCTCTCCGAAGACGCGCTGGCGCGTCTCGCCCGACATCGCTGGCCCGGCAATGCGCGCGAGCTCAAATTCGTCCTGCAGCGCGCCGCCCAGATCTGCGAAGGCGGCTGGATCCGGCCCGAAGACCTTATGCTTGACGACGAGGTGCCTCGCGGTCCGGAATCCGCCGTTCCGGACTGTGCCCCGCGGCCGGCACCGACCGCACGCGACAGCATCCATGCCGCCGAGCGCACCGCCATCGCCGATGCGTTGGCGAAATGCGCGGGCGATGTGGTGAAGACGGCGGATGCGTTGAAGATCAGCCGCGCCACGCTCTATCGGAAGATGCGCCAGCACAATCTGCGTCCCCAGCGCTACGTCGATTACGACCTGCACTGACAGCGCCGCACGGCCCCCGTCATCCCTCTCCAGCCACGATCTCAACCGGCGCCGGCAACGGCAGGCCGGACCTCGGCTGTCGGCATCGACACGCGCGTCGCAAGAGTGAGACGGGTGTCTCCCGCAGTGTCACGATCCCTCCTGGCTCGCGCCGCGCACGCCGCCGCGCCGGCACCGCACAGGCGGCATCGAGCACAGCGGATAATCGGCCCGAATCAATCGCTTGAACCCACCGGCTTGCCGAGCCCGCCGGGCGCTCGCATCGTAGCGGCGCCTGGTGCCCCGACCGGCCGCGCACCTGGCATGGCATGGCACGCCGCTTGCCGACCACAAAGCCGGTCCGCGGGTCACCCAACCCGCCACAAAACAATGCGAGGGGACTATGTCTGGTCACGATTTCCTGCCGGCGGTGAACCGCCGCCATGTGCTGAAAGCTGCCGCGGCGGCGTCGGCTGTGCTGTCCGCGCCGTCCATCATCCGCAATGCCTGGGCGGCGGAGACCATCACGCTCCTGACCTGGGAGACCTATCACGACGACCCCTGGATCGAGGAATGGAGCAAGGCCAACAACACGCAGGTCAAGGCGGTGCGCATCGGCTCGGTCGACGAGTTGTTCTCGCAGCCCTTCTCCGGCGCGGTGAAGCCGGACATCATGTACATCGAGACCGGCTCGCTACCGCGCTTCAAGACCGCCGGCCTGATCACGGAGATCGACGTCTCCAAGGTGCCGAACGCGGCGAACATCACCCCGCAGCTCGACTGGAAGAAGTACACCAATGTCGGCGGCAGCACCGTCGGGATCCCCTATAATTGGGGAACCCAGCCGCTGATGTTTAACGCCGACGTGGTGCCGGAGCCGAACACCTGGGCTGTCCTGTGGGACAAGGCCTATGAAGGCAAGGTCAACATGTTCGACGACTGCACGATCACCTTCCCGATGATCGCGCTCTATGTCGGCGCCAAGGATCCCTTCAACCTGACCGAGGCCGAATTCGCCAAGTGCGAGGAGGCGCTGCGCGCCCTGCGCCGCCAGGTGCGGGTGATTGCGCGCGGCTTCGACGACGCCTCCACCATCTATGCCGCCGGCGACGCCGTCATCGGGTATTGCCAGAACGTGGCGGTGGTGACCTCGCTGCAAGGCAAGGGCAAGAACTTCAAATACACCTTGCCGAAGGAAGGCACCCCGACCTGGATCGACTGCGCCGGCATCTCCAAGCAGGGCAATCGGCCGATCGTCTACAAGTTCATCAACGACAATCTCAGCAGCCAGTGGCAGGCCCGCTTCATCAAGACGTCGACCAATAACGGCGTCCTCTCGCCGAGCATCGCGAAGCAGGCCGGCCTCACCGACGACGTGCTGAAGATCACCAACATCCTCGATACCGAGGCCCCCGGCTTCTGGGACAAGCTTGTGGTGTACCAGAAGCCCGAGGATCTGGATCGGCGGCTGCAGATCTGGAACGACTTCAAGGCCGGCACCCTCTGACGGCAAGGGACGCTGCATGATGAGCAACGACAACCCCGCGAGCATCCTGGCGGTCGAGAGTGTCAACAAGACCTATCCCGGCGGCACCAAGCCGGCCCTCGACCGCGTTTCCTTCCGCGTCGCGCCCGGCGAGTTCTTCTCCATCCTCGGGCCAAGCGGATCGGGCAAGACCACGATATTGAGGATGATTGCGGGGTTCGAGACGCCGGATCGCGGCCGCATCCTGATGGACGGGGCCGATATCACCGAAGTGCCGCCGAACCGGCGCGATGTCCGCACCGTGTTCCAGAGCTATGCGCTGTTTCCGCATCTCACCGTGCAGGACAATGTCGAGTATTCGCTGCGCATGCAGGGCGAAGCGAAGGCCGAGCGCCGCCGCAAGGCCGGCGAGGCGCTCGAAATGGTCGACATGCTGCCCTACACCAGCCGGCTGCCGCATCAATTGTCCGGCGGCCAGCGCCAGCGCGTGGCGCTGGCGCGGGCCATCGTCTGCCGCCCGAAGATCCTGCTGCTGGACGAGCCGCTCGGCGCGCTGGATCTGAAACTGCGCCAGCAGATGCAGCACACGCTGGTGTCGCTGCAGAAGGAGCTCGGAATCGCCTTCATCTATGTCACCCACGACCAGGGCGAGGCGCTGTCGATGTCGAACCGCATCGCGGTCATGCGGGACGGACGCATCGCCCAGCTCGGCACCGCGCAGGATCTCTATTTCGCGCCGACCTCCGAATTCGTGGCGCAGTTCGTCGGCCGCTCCAACCTGATGCCGATCCTGTTCGAACCGGCCGACGGCAGGCTGGTCGCGAACATCGCCGGCGAGAGCTTCCCGGATCTGGTCGGGCCGAAACAGGGCCCGGCGCGCCTCGCCTTGCGCTTCGAGGCGGTGACTATCGTGCCGGAAGCCGAGGCGAAGGAGCCCGGCGGGCTCACCGGCACCGTCGAGGACGTGCTGTTCCTCGGCACCAATTTCGAGGTCAATGTGCGGGTCGGCGGCCTCAACGTCATCGCCAGCGTGCCGGCCGCGCGCGAGGGCGGCTTCCGTGCCGGCCAGCCTGTGCGCCTGCGTCTCGATCTCACCAATGCGCGGGTTTTCAATGACTGATGCAGTCGCGGATGGCGTGATGGATCTCGGCATGGCGAAGCGGAACAGCCGGTCAGTGTTCGACCGGCTGCGCGGCGTGCCGATCTATGTCTGGCTGCTTCTCATCGTGCTGGTGCCGAATGCGCTGCTGATCGGAACCAGCTTCCTGAAGACCTCGCAGGGCTTCCTGGTGCTGGAGCCCTCACTGGTGAACTATACGCGCCTGTATAATTCGTCGGGCTTCTGGGCTTTGCTGGCGCGGACGTTGCGGCTTAGCTTCCTCGCCTGCGTCGTGGGCGCGCTGGTCGCCTATCCGCTCGCCTATTATGTCGCCCGTGTGGTGCGGCGGAACAAGGCGATCTTCGTCGTCCTCATCATCATCCCGCTCTGGATCAGCCTGTTGATGCGGGTCTTCGCCTGGCGGCTGATCCTCGGCCAGTCCGGCTTGCTCAACTCGTTCCTGGTGACGAGCGGCATTCTCGACAAGCCGTCCGAAGCCTTTCTCTATACGCCGGCCTCGGTCATCCTCGTCTTCGCCTATATTTCCATACCCTTCATCTTCATCTCCTGCCTGACCGCGTTCGAGAAGATCCCGCAGGCGCTGTTCGAGGCCTCGCAGGATGCCGGCGCCTCCGCATTCCAGACCTTCCTGCACGTGGTCTGGCCGCTCACGCGGCGCGGCCTCGCCATCGGCTTCTCGCTGGCCTTCCTGGTCACCGTCGGGGACTACGTGACGCCATCCATGGTCGGCGGCATCGACGGCACCACCATCGGCGTGGTGATCTCGTCGCAGTTCGGCATGGCGAACAACTGGCCTTATGGCTCCGCCCTCGCCATCGTGCTGATCCTCAGCGTGGGCGCGATCGTCGGCCTGGTGCTGTGGCTGTGCCCCACGCGCGGCATCCTGCAAGGCGACGAGGGGGTGAAGGCCGCGCCCGCGCATGCCGGAGCGGCCGCCCGGATCGGGCGCGTCGGCGGCATCGTCGGATCGCTTGCCGCCATCGGCTTTCTCTATGCACCGCTGATCCTGATGATGATCTTCTCGTTCGGCGCCTCGGAACTGCAGGCCTTCCCGATCGCGGAATTCAGCCTGCGCTGGTATCAGGACCTCGTCAGCAATACGAGCCTGCTCGCCGCCGCCCGCCGCTCGCTCGTCGTCGGGCTGTGCGTGGTGATGTTCTCCACGCTGATCGGCACCAGCTTCGCGCTGCTGCTGCACTATGGCCGGGTGAAGGGCGCGCGCTTCTGCGAGTTCGCGCTCGCCTTGCCGTTGGCGACGCCCGGCGTCGTGCTCGGCATCGTCATGGTGCTCGGCACCGAGCTGGCCTCTGTCCCATCCGGCCTCATGAGGACCATCATCGGGCAGTCGAGCTTTGTCATGCCGGTGACGATGATGCTGGTGCTGGCACGCCTGCGCCAGCTCGACCCCTCGCTGATGGAAGCCTCGCTCGACCTCGGCGCCGACAAATGGCGCAGCCTCATTCATGTCCTGCTGCCGCTGATCCGAAGCGCCATCATCGGCGGCGCGCTGCTCGGCCTGACACTGTCGGCCGACGACGTGATGGTGACGCTGTTCCTGACGGGATCGGAGCAGACCTTGCCGATCTGGGTGTTCAACCAGATGCGTTTCGGCTTCACCCCCGTGGTCAATGCGCTGTTCACGCTGCTGGCGATCCTGTGCCTCGCCATCGTGCTCGTCTCCACCCGCATGGGCCGGAAGGAGAGGAGCGCGGCGTAACAAAAGGGCTCTAGAGCCCTTTCCGTTCGGATGGAAACATCCGAACGACAGATGAGTGCTCTCGATTCAATAAGCTGGAGCAATTCCTCTTCGATCAGATGATTCCATCTGATCGGGAAATGCTCTAGCCCGCCAGGCGCCGGGCGACGTCCACCGCCATCGTCTCCAGTTGCTCGCGCGGCAGGCGGCCGGCGAGCAGATAGCCGCGCCCGGCCTTCGACCAATAGACGATGTTGATGCCGTGGCGCTCCTCGGTCGTGAGGCCCTCGTCCGGCAGCTTCTGCTTCAGGATGCAGAGCGCCACCGGCTCGCCTCGCGCGTCGGCATAGGCGATCTGGCCGAGCGGCTTGCCCTCATAATCGAAGATCTGCGCGCGTTTGAAGGTCAGGTCCGGCACCGCGACATTAGACGCGGAAAGCGGAATGCCGAGATGGCTCGTCAGCACCGCCAATTGCCTGTCCCGAAGCGCAGTATCGTCCGGCAGGCCGGCGAGCGTATCGGCGGTATAGAGGGTGAGATAGCGCGCGACAGCCTCGCGCCATTCCTCCGGAGTCCCCGCCAGCTCTTCTTCCTCGACGCTCTCCGGGCCAGCGATCCGGCCCGCGAAATAGCCGATGGAGATACCGGCCGCCAGCATGGCGGCGAGCGCCGCGGCGATCCGCAGGGCTGGGAGGCCAAACCATGCCGGGCGCCGGCGGATGGGCTGAACTTTCGGGACATCGGCTATCTGCCTTGCAAGCCAGGCGCCGAGCTCGGGCGGGGGCTGTGGCAAGGCGGAGAAGGCATCGCGCGCCCGCCCGCCGCCGGCGGCGAGCTGGTCCAGCCGGGCGGCGAGCACGGGATCGGCGGCGATCCGCCGCCTCGCCCGTTCGGCCTCGTCCGGCGGCAGCATGCCGTCGAGCAAGGCCACCAGCGTGGCGTCGAACGGATGGATGTCGTCGTCTGTCATCTGTGCGCCGCCTTTGAGCGTCCTTCGCCGTTGATGCCTCCCATGCGGTGGCCGAGCGCCAGCCGCGCCGCCGCCAGGCGGCTCATCACCGTGCCGATGGGAACGGCAAGTATGTCCGCTGCCTCGCGATAGCTCATGCCCTCGCCATAGACGAGGAAGACCGCCATGCGCTGGCCCTCCGGCAATGTCGCCACCTCGCGCAGCACCTGTCCCGCGAGCAGATGCGCCTCCATCGCGCCGGCACCGTCGGTGCTGAGCACCTGTCCGGCCTCGACCACCCCTTCGCCCTGCCGGATGCGGCGCGCGCGCACCTCATTGAGCCAGACGCTGTGCAGGATGGAGATCAGCCACAAATCGAGCCGCGATCCCGCCTCGAACTGGTGGGCGCGCTCCAGTGCCCTGAGGCACGTCGCCTGCACCAGATCCTCGGCCACGTCGCGACGCCCGGACAGCACGAGAGCATAGCGCCACAGGCGGACGAGTTGATCCGCCAGGCCGGCTCGCACCTGTTCGTGTCCCGTCGCAGCCATGACGCACAGATCACGGTGACCCGGGGTCTTCTGGCCCAGGGTCAGGCCAGGTGAGCGACTTCCATAGGCTGGAGCCTGATGCCACCCGAGAACCGCTTCGAACTGTCCGGCATCCTGTCCCGCGCCGCGCTCAACCATGGCCGTTCTACACCATGTCCGGTTCGCGCGCAGCCGCGCCGGCAGCCTCGCGCCGCGCCCACAGGCCGTCGAGCGACCAGTAGCCGGGACCGAACGCCACCAGCATGAGGAAGCCGCCGGCGATGGCGACATTCTTCTGGAACTGGATGAACTGGTCGGGATCGGCGTAATTGGCGTGGAAGAACAGTGCGGTGAGGCAGCAGAAGCCGGCAAGCGCAAGCGCCGCCCAGCGGGTCCACAGTCCGGACGCCACCAGCAATCCGCCGCCGAATTCAGTGAGAATGACGAGCGGCAGCAGGTCGCCCGACACCCCATAGGACTGCATGTACTCGGCGGTGCCGGCGTAATCCCTGATCTTCGCAAGGCCCTCGGCGATGAAGATCCAGGCCAGCAGCAGCCGCGCTAGAAGCGCGAGGGGATCGCGGAAAGCCATCGTGCAAACCTCCGATCAAAGCCTGTCCGCTCGGATCGAACCATCCGGGCGACAAGACCGTGCTCTCGATTCAAGACCCTGGGGCATGTTCGGTCGCAGTGTCTTCCGACCGCGAACACGCTCCGGGGGCGCGGGACGGCCCCGCGCCCCGGTTGCGTCGTCACAGATCGTCGGATGACAGGCTGTCCGGATTCTTGATGGCCTGGTCGAGGTCCTCATACTCCTCGCACTCCGTGCCGCAGAGGGTCTCGATGACCTTCAACTGGTCACGGGCGAGTTCCAGTTTGCCCTTGATGACATAGGCTTCGCCGAGGTATTCGCGCACCTGCGCATATTGCGGGTCGAGCGCGACGGACTGCAGGTAATAGCTGATGCCCTCGTCGGTGCGACCGAGCTTGCGGGTGGCGTAACCGCGATAATTGAGCGCCCGCGGCGTCTTCGGATTGTCGAGCAGGTCGAGCGTGTCGAGCGCCTCCTGATAGCGTTCCGCCTTGGCGAGCGAAAAGGCGTATTCCGTGACCTCGGCGTCGGGGAGCTCGCCCTTGCGAGCGGAAACGCAGCGGCGCTGCCACATGCTCCACATCTCGCCCCTCTTGCAGGTGGTCATGTCGCGGGCGCTGCCGCCGCTGCCGGCCCCACCGGCACCGCTGCCGGATCCGCCACCGCCTGCTCCACCGCCGCCGGCGCCTCCACCACCGGCCCCGCCGCCGCCTCCACCGCCTCCGTCACCCCCGCCGCCATGGGCGAAGACCGGACCGGAGGTAACGGCGAGACCGAGCGCGGCACTGAGGAGGATGGTCGCGAGACGCGAGGGCCGCCGGACGCGCGATCGTGACTGCACAAGCTGTTGCATCGTGTTCTCCCGGTTGTCCGTTGGTTCGAACGGGGGAGAACACGCCAGCGCCCGGTTTTATTCGGACGATGCTTCAGGTCGCGAAGAGATCAGGCGGTCACGCTGCGACGGCGGCGGTGCGTGGCCTGACGAGATGTTCCTTCAGCACCGTCTCGGTGCCGTCCACCTCGCGAAGCAGCACGTCATAGCTCCAGAGATCGGCGAGATGCTGGAGCACCTTCTTCGCATCGGCCTCCTCCAGCAGGCCGCCATTGGCGACGGTATGGTGCAGGATGAGACGCCGGTCGCCGGCGAGATCGACATCGACGATCTCGATATGGGCATCGATCCAGCCGACATCGTACTGGCGGGACAATTGGCGACGGATGCGGCGATAGCCGCGCTCGTCATGGATCGCCTCGACCCTTAAGCCGGCGGTCTCGGCCGGGTCGTCGCTCAGGTGGAACAGGCGCAGGCGCCGGATCAGATTGGGGCTGAGGAATTGCGCGATGAAGCTCTCGTCGCGGTAATTGGCCCACAGGTCCCGCAGCACCGCCATCGCATCGCCGCGACCGGCAATGTCGGGAAACCACTCCCGGTCCTCGTCCTCGGGCTTGGTGACGATCCGCTCTATGTCCTGCATCATGGCGAGGCCGAGCGCGTACGGATTGATGCCGGAGTATCGCGGATCGTCGAAATCCGGCTGGAACACCACATTGGTGTGCGACTTCAGGAATTCGAGGAAGTCACCGTCGCCGATCGCGCCGCGCTCGTGGAGCCGGGTCATGATCTGATAGTGGACATAGGTCGCCGTACCCTCGTTCATGACCTTGGTCTGGCCCTGAGGGTAGAAATATTGCGCGACATGGCGGACGATCCGCAGCAATTCGCGCTGCCAGGGCTGCAGCCGCGGCGCGCTCTTCTCGAGGAAATACAGGATATTCTCCTGCGGCAATCCGGCGAACGCGCGCCGCCGCTCGAGATCGAGGTCCGGGACGCTCTTGCCGGCGCCGACCGGCACCGTGCGCCAGAGATCGTTGAAGACCCGCTCGTCATGTGCCCGCCGCTCCTGTTCGCGGCGCTCCTCCTCGCGCAGATCGAGCTTCTTCTTGCCAGCATAGCGATGGACGCCGTGCGACATCAGGGCATGCGCCGCGTCCAGGGTCCGCTCGACGGCGGCGTGGCCATGGCGTTCCTCGCAACGGGCGATATAGCCCTTGGCGAAGTTCAGGTAGTCGAGGATGCCGTCGGCATCGGTCCAGAGCTTGAACAGGTAATTGTTCTTGAAGAAATGGTTATGCCCGAAGGCGGCATGCGCGATGACCAGCGCCTGCATCGTCGCGGTGTTTTCCTCCATCAGGTAGGAAATGCACGGCGAACTGTTGATCACGATCTCATAGGCGAGCCCTCTCAGGCCCTTGCGGTAGAACGCCTCGTGATGGGCGAAATGCTTGCCGAACGACCAGTGCTTGTAGAGCAAAGGCATGCCGATCGAGGAATAGACGTCCAGCATCTGCTCCGCGGTGATGACCTCGATCTGGTTGGGATAGACATCGAGGCCCAGCTCGGAGACGGCGATCTCCTCGCAGGCGCCATAGATCCGCTGGATCGCCGCGAAATCCCAGTCGGCTCCCTCGTAGAGGCGTGCCATCGATGGCGCTGTCATGCTGCGGGCTCCTTCAAGCCGGGCGGCGCTGGAACAGGTCGTGGAACACCGGATAGATCTCGCTGCGGCTGCTGACCTTGCGCATCGAAAGCTGCGGGCTCCCGGAGCGAATGCGCTCATAGAGCGTCCACAGCGCGGAGCGGGACATGGATCCGCGCCCGGCTTCGGCAACCTCCAGATAGGCGAAGTATTGGCTGATCGGCAGGATCGCGCCGTTCAGCAACTGCTCCGTCCTGGTGCCGTCCGAATGGGCATTGTCGCCGTCGGAAGCCTGCGCGCCATAGATGTTCCAATCCGCCGGCGGGTAGCGCTCCAGGACGATCTTCTGCATCGTCTCCAGCGCGCTCGACACCTGGGTGCCACCGGTCGCCGGGCTGTGGAAGAAGGTATCCTCGTCGACCTCTTCGGCGCGGTCGGTATGGCGGATGAAGACGATCTCGACCCGGCGATACTGCCGCGTGAGGAAGATGTAGAGCAGCATGTAGAAGCGCTTGGCGAGATCCTTCATGTGCTCCGACATGGAGCCGGAAACATCCATGAGGCAGAACATCACCGCCTGCGCCACCGGCTTCGGCTCATTGTCGAAGCGGCGGTAGCGGATGTCGATCGGATCGATATAGGGAATGCGGCGCGACTTGGCTTCCAGCGCCTTCACCTCGGCTTCCAGCGCGAGGCGGTGTTCGAGGTCGGCGCATTCGGCGATATCGGCGTTGAGCTGCGCGAGCCGTTCGGGCTTGGGCCGATGCAGCGCCACCCGGCGCATCATCGCGAGGCGCATGGTGCGGTTCACGGCGATGTTCGCGGGCGAGCCGGTCACCGAATATCCCGCCCGCACCGGATTGACCTGATCGGCGTTCGCCAGCCGCCTTTTGGCAAGGTCGGGAAGCTCGAGGTCATCGAGGAACAGGTCGAGGAACTCTTCGCGGGTCAGGATGAAGCGGAACGCGTCCTCGCCCACCCCCTCGCCGCCGTCACGCGGCTTGCCGCCACCCCCGCCACCCTCGGGGCGCTGGATGATGTCGCCCTCCACGAACTGCTTGTTGCCGGGAAGGATGTGCTGGTGTGAACCCGAGGAGCCGCGGTGAAGGCGCGGCTCCTCCATGCCATCGAGCGGGATGCCGATCTCCCCGCCCTTGAGTATGTCCTGGACGTCGCGGCCCTGTGTGGATTGGTAGACCGCCCGCTTCAGTTGTCCCCTGGCCCGTCTTAGAAATCGCTGGCGGTTCTCCAGACTTTTGCCGCCGGGGTTCAGACGCCGATCGACGATATGCATTCCCGATTCCCTGCTGGGCTTATCCGGCCTGCTTCACCCGCATGTACCATTCCACCAGGCGCCGGACCTGACGCTCGGTATAGCCGCGCGTCATCATGCGTTCGACGAACTGGCCGTGCTTCTTTTCCGATTCGCCGTCTTTCTTGGAACCGAAGGAGATAACGGGCAGCAGGTCCTCGACCTGAGAGAACATCCGCTTTTCGATGACTTCGCGGATCTTCTCGTAGCTGGTCCAGCTCGGGTTCCGGCCCCCATTGCTGGCACGCGAGCGCAGCGAGAATTTGACGATCTCGTTGCGGAAATCCTTCGGATTGGCAATACCCGCCGGCTTCTCGACCTTGGTCAGTTCCTGATTGAGCAACTCGCGGTCGAGCAATTGACCGGTGTCGGGATCCTTGAAATCCATGTCCTCGATCCAGGCGTCGGCGTAATCGACGTAGCGATCGAAGAGATTCTGGCCGTAGTCAGAATAGGATTCCAGGTAGGCCTTCTGGATCTCGTGGCCGATGAACTCCGCATAGCGCGGGGCAAGCTCGCCCTTGATGAATTCGAGGTAGCGCTTCTCGGTCTCGTCGGGCAGCTGTTCGCGGCGGATGGCCTGTTCCAGCACATACATCAGATGCACCGGATCAGCGCCGACCTCCGTGGTGTCGTGATTGAAGGTCGCGGCAAGCACCTTGAAGGCGAACCGCGTCGAAACCCCGTCCATGCCCTCATCGACACCGGCGGTGTCGCGATATTCCTGGACACTGCGGGCCTTGGGATCGGTCTCCTTGAGGCTCTCGCCATCATAGACACGCAGTTTCGAGAACACCGTCGAGTTCTCGTGCTTCGCCAGCCGGGACAGCACGGAGAAGCGCGCCAGGGTCTCCAGGGTCGAAGGAGCGCAGGATGCCGTGCTGAGCTCCGATCCCTGGATCAGCTTCTCATAGATCTTCTGCTCCTCGGCCACCCGCAGGCAATAAGGCACCTTGACCACGCAGATGCGGTCGATGAAGGCCTCGTTGTTCTTGCTGCTCTTGAAGCTCTGCCACTCGGCCTCATTGGAGTGCGCCAGGATGATGCCGGAGAACGGAATCGCCCCGATGTTCTCGGTGCCGATGTAATTGCTCTCCTGCGTCGCCGTGAGCAGCGGGTGCAGCATCTTGATCGGCGCCTTGAACATCTCGACAAATTCAAGGATGCCCTGGTTGGAACGGTTGAGCGCACCCGAATAGCTGTAGGCGTCGGGATCGTTCTGGGCCAGGTTCTCGAGCTTGCGGATGTCGACCTTGCCGACCAGCGCCGAGATGTCCTGGTTGTTCTCGTCGCCGGGCTCGGTTTTCGCGATGGCGATCTGGCGCAGGCGCGAGGGCTGGATCCTCACCACCTGGAAGCGCGAGATGTCGCCGCCGAACGCTTCCAACCGCCTGAGGCACCACGGGCTCATCAATCCGGTGAGGCGCCGGGACGGGACGCCGTACCGTTCCTCGATGATGGGGCCCATCGTCACCGGGTCGAAGAGATTGAGCGGGCTCTCGAAGACCGGGCTCAGCTCGTCGTCGGCTTTCAGCACATAGATCGGATGGACTTCCATGAGCGACTTGAGCCGCTCGGCGAGCGAGGATTTGCCGCCGCCAACCGGGCCGAGCAGATAGAGGATCTGCTTGCGCTCCTCCAACCCCTGCGCCGCATGCCGGAAGAAGGAAACGATCCGCTCGATCGTCTCTTCCATTCCGTAGAACCCGGCGAAAGCCGGATAGATACGGATTGTCCTGTTCATAAAAATCCGACCAAGGCGAGGGTCCTTGGCCGTATCGAGCATCTGCGGCTCGCCCATCGCAGCGAGCAATCGCTCCGCAGCATTGGCATACAGCAGTGGATCGCTGCGGCAGCCTTCCAGATATTCAGGGATCGACATGGCGACTTCGCGGCGCGCCTCGAAGGAGCGGGCGAATACATTGAAGAGTGAGTCGTTATACATGACGCCTCTGCATATTGCGGTTGCAAAACGCCGACATCAGACCGAGGCCGCAACTACTAGCGTACCTCATTTCGAATCAGTACTAGCCGTAGCCTTAGTGGACGCCCAATCCGTTGGGGCGGCAATGCAATTAGATGTGCGTTTCAACGATTCTTGTTGAGCATTTGCCCATAAATTATGCGGATAAGGTAAAGATGCTACCACAATCGTATTAACCGGTCGGCCGGCGCGCTCACGCGGCACCGGGCCTATCCGTCGTGTGTGGTAGCGAGCGCCGTTCAGATCGGCTGCTCTCCGGTATAGCCCGGCCAGGTGTCGCCGAGCCGATAGCCGTTCGGGAACGGATCGGTGGGATCGAGCACATATTGGTGGAAGGCGGTGATCCAGGCCGGTCCGGTGATGGTGGGCAGCACGGCAGGCCGGCCGCCGAGCTCGGTGGTGCCACGCAGATGGCCGATGAACTCGGTGCCGATCAGCGATTCATGCACGAAGCTCTCGCCGACCTTGAGCTGCCCGCGGGCATGCAGCACGGACATGCGGGCGCAGGTGCCGGTGCCGCAGGGCGAGCGGTCGTGCCGGCCGGGCGAGACGATCACCGTGTTCTTCGAGCGCTTGCCCCCGGCGGTATCGATGAGCGGTCCGGCGAACAGCGTCTGGTTGATGGTGTGGATCTCCGGATTCTCCGGATGCACCGCCGGAATTTGCTCGGCCGCCGCCTTCTTGATGCGCTCGCCGACCTCGACAAGCTGGGCCGCCTCGCGCAGTTCGAGCTTGAAGCCTAGGCTCTCGGCATCGACCAGGCAGTAGATCATGCCGCCATAGGCGACATCGACATTGATGGTGCCGAGGCCCGGCACGTCGACCTTGCCGTCGAGCGTGAAGACGAAGCCCGGCACATTGTCGAACGTCACGTTCACGCACTTGCCGTTGCGGCACTCGGCGGAGACCTTCACCAGGCCTGCGGGCGCCTCCATGACCAGATGCGTGACCGGCTCCTGCATCGGAATCATGCCGGTTTCCAGCAGGACGGTGACCGTACAGATCGTGTTGGTGCCGGACATCGGCACATAATAGTCGGACTCGATGATGACGAAGCCGGCGTCGGCCTCCGGCGTGGTCGGCGGCAGCACCAGGTTGACGCATTGCGAGACGCGGCCGCGCGGCTCGTTCAGCAGGAACTTGCGCAGTTCGTCGCGATGGGTCTGCACATATTGCATCTTCTCGAACATGGTCTTGCCGGGGACGTCGAGGACGCCGCCGGTTATGACCTCGTTGAGCTCGCCGGCAGCGTGCGCGCCGACGACGGTGATCATGCGGCTGAATCGCATCGTCGTTCCCTCGCTCAGGCGGCGGAGCGCTGCGCGCTCTTCGCCTGGAGTGCGGTCACCGTCGCCTCGATGACGCTGAGCACGCGGGCGCGCTCGGTGCCGATCAGCGGCAGGCGCGGCTCGCGCACCCATTCCGGGGCGCCATAGACCACCTGCTCGGCCAGCTTGATGTACTGCACCAGCTTGACGTCGGTATCGAGATGGAAGGCCGGGGTGAGGATGCGGTACAGCGCACGCGCCTCGTCGTACTTGCCGGCCTTGCACAGATTGAACAGCTGCACGCATTCCGCGGTCCAGGCATTGGTCATGCCCGACACCCAGCCGGTGACGCCGAGCGCCATGCTCTCCAGCAGCAGGTCGTCGACGCCGCAGAACACCGAGAAGCGGTCGCCGCATTCGTTGTAGATGTCGGTGACGCGGCGGATGTCGCCGGTCTCTTCCTTGACGCAGACGATGCTCGGGGTGTCCGCCAACTCGTTGAGGATCGCCGGGGTGACGTCGACGCCGTAGGCGATCGGGTTGTTGTAGATCATGATCGGCAGGCCGCAGCCGCGGCCCAGCGCCTTGTACCAGGCGGCGGTCTCGCGCGGATCGCTCTTGTAGGCGATGGAGGGGAACGCCATCAGGCCCTCGGCGCCGAGCTTCTCATAGTGTCGGGCGGAGGCGACGGCCTCAGTGGTGGCGACATGGGCGAGGCCGGAGAGCAGCGGCACCCGGCCGGCAACGGCTTCCTTCGCCGCGCGGATCACCGCCTCGCGCTCGGCCGCGGTCAGCGAGGCGTTCTCGCCGAGCATCGGCAGCACGATGACGCCAGAGACGCCATTATTGATCAGCCGGTCGAGGCTGGCCTGGGTGGCGGCGAGGTCGACGCTCTGATCCTCGCGCAGCTTGGTGGTGACGGCGGGGAAAACTCCGGTCCAGACGGTCATGGCTAGGTCCTCGCGAGGGATGAAGGTGTGCAGGGATCGGCAAAGAGGAAGTCTCGTATCCGGACGGCGTAGTCGGCGGGCTCGGTCCGGGGGAAGAAATGGGCGCCGGAGACGACCTCCAGCCGCGCCGAAGGGATCAGTCCGGTGATCTGCTCGGAATGGGAAAGCGGCACCATCTCGTCCTCGCGGGCGCCGATCACCAGCGTCGGGGCGGCGATGCGCGCAAGCTCGGCCGAGCGGTCGAAATCGAGCAGCATGCGGATGCGCGCGGCGGTAACCTCCAGCGGCGCCAGCGCCACGGGTGCGCCCTCCACCGCGGCGGCGAGTTCGGCTTCGTGCGCCGAGAGCCATTCGCCGGAGTAGCCGAGCACATGGGTGAAGGCCTGGTAGATCTCCGGCTGGTTGCGTTCCAGCAGTGCGAGGCGCGCCAGGAACAGCAGCCGAAAGCGCGCATCCGGTGCTGCCCAGCTGCCGCTGATGACAATGCGCTCGACACGGTCGGGCGCGTCGAGCGCGAGCGTCTGCACCACCGTGCCGCCGGTGGAATGGCCGACGAAATGCGCCCGCCCGATCCCTTCCGCGTCGAGGATCTCGATGATGTCCCGGGCGATCCGGCCGATGCTGTAGGGCCCGATCGGCCGGTCGCTGCGGCCGGCGCCGCGATGATCGACGATGATCAGCCGGAAACGGTCACGCAGGTGCGCCGCCGCAGCGGCCCAGAACCGGCCATCGCCGCCGAGCCCGGGGATCAGCACCAGCGGCGCGCCTTCGCCTTCGGTCTCGTAGTGCACCCGGCAGCCATCCGAGGCGTTGAGCGTTACCATCAGGGTCTCCGCTTCATCGGGTTGCCGCCAGTTCTGCGAGCAGCGCGATCAGCCCTTCCGGCGTGTCGCACGGCGTGACGCCTATGGCGCGGATCTCGGCGCTGACATTGACCGGCAGCCCGGAATTCGAATCGTCCGGGATCTGGTTGAGGCGCCCGCCGATGCAGACTGGAATGGCAGAGCCGGCCTTGGTGAGACCATCGCGCACTTCGCGCGCATAGCGCAGCGCAATGCCATTATAGGTGCTGATGGCGATCACATCGGCCCGCGCGGCGATCGCGGAAGTGACCAGATCATCGGCATCGACCGAGGTGCCGCCATCGACGATGGCGACGCCAAGCTGCGCCAGCGTGCGCTCGATCAGGTTCTTGCCGTGCTCGTGGACGTCGCTGGAAGCGACGCAGGCTGTCAGTCCGCGGGCCGCGATGCGCCGCGCGGTCTCGGTAGGCACGGTGCCCGCCCAGCCGTGCGCAGCATGCTCCAGTTCCTCGACCCATTCCGCGAGGGCGATGGCCTTGCGTCCGCCCCACGCCGCGGCATCCGGCTCACCGGCGCCGAAGGCGGCCTCGATGCGCTTAGGGCCGATGCGGCGCAGCGCCAGCAGCAGCTCGGCGGGATCGCGCATGTCGATGCCGATCTCTTCGAGCCCCTTGAGCGCGCGGTCGGCAAAAAGGTGCGCGCCGGCGACCAGGCGATCCGCCATTCGGTCGACCTGCGTGAAGTCGAGCAGCGCCTGCGAATCCTGCGCGTGCATTGCAAGCCGCGAGGCGAAGGTCTGCGCGTCGATGATCTCGTCGACGTCGGGAATGCGCTCATTCTCGGTGACCGGCACCGGATTGACGGCATGGCCTGAATTGACGCGCGAGAGCGCCCAGATATCGGCCTGCAGGTACGAGGCGAGGCTCGCATAATTGCCGGCGGGTGTGGATTTGTAGCTGACCGTATTGCCGAAGATCATGGTGCCGGGCGTGTCCGTCACCATGGTCAGCGCCTCGTGGAACGCCATGCGGGCCATCGGCGAGGTGAAATGGTGGCCGAAGCAGTGCGAGGCGCGCGCGCCGATCAGCGTCTCCACGATGTATTTCTCGATCAGCACCATGCCGAGCGTCGAGCTCATGTCGGCGAGCAGGCCGGCGAAGCCGTCATCGAGATTGGAATGCACCAGCACCTCGACCGGCTGCGCGGCGATGAGGCCGAGCGCAGTGACGGTCGCCTCCGTGGTGGCGGCGTCGTCGTCCCAGTCCGGCATGCGGAAGGTGAAATACTGGCCGAGATTGCCGATCGCGGTCGCGCCCGCCGCCAGCGCGCCCTTGGTGTTGTCCAGCGCGCCGGGCAGGCCGAGCATGAAGTCGCCGAAATGGGCAGCAGCGGGGGCGGCATTGGTGATGCGCGCGAAATCCTCCGGCCCGTCCAGCACGATGCCGGTGCCGCGCCGGCTGCCCTGCCGCATGCTCGGGGGATAGCCCATCGACCAGTCGAGCGTGATGCCGAAGCGGTCGACGCCGACGCCGCGCCTGGCGCACGTGCCGTGCACCTCGGCGATCGCGGCGATGGTGCGGTCCACGCTGCGGAAGCCGATATGGGCATGCTGCATGATGCGGCCCTCAGCCGCCACGGCACGCTTGTAATCGGCCTCGCAGGCAACGCCCTTGGCATCGAGGAAAGCGTTGCGCCCGACCTGCCACTCCTTCGCCAGGGCGCGCCCTTCATCCAGCAGTTCGCGTCCCGGCCGAAGGTTCGGCGGTATCAGCTGGTCGCGGCTGGGCAGCTTCTGGACCACGTCGGCTCCTCAGCGCATCGGCGAGAGCGAGGTCGGGGTGAGCAGGCGCGTCTGCTGGCTCTGGATCATGCCCTTGATGGCGGCGAGGTAGTCCTGCCAGGGCTCGTGCGCCAGCATGAGGGCCCGGCGCGCCTCGCGGTCCGCCATGCTCTCATAGCGCCAGAGTGCGACCACATGGTTGAGCTCGCCGGTCTCGGTGACGAAATGGCCGATGAACTCGCCGAGAAAGCGCCTCTGGATGTCGAGCCCGAGCGTCTCATAGGCCTTGAGGAAATCCCCCAGCCGGCCGGGAAAGATGTGGTAGTCGCGTTCCTCGAGGATCATCGCCGCCTCACGCCAGCTGGAAGCCGAAGGCGAGCGGGTCGCGCTCGTCGACATAGATGGTGTTGTTGCCGATCACGCGTGCCCAGCCGCCGATGCTCGGCAGGATAGCGGAATAGTTGCCGACCGTGGCGGTGCCCTCGACCCGGCAATGGAACAGCGTGCCGATGATGCTCTCATGCACGAAGTCGTCACCGACCTTGAGCAAGCCCTTGGCGACTCGCTGCGCCATGCGCGAGGACGAGCCGGTGCCGCAGGGCGAGCGGTCGATGCCCTTGGCGCCATAGAACACGGCGTTGCGGGCATGCGCCTCCGGATGCTTCGGCCCGTCGGCCCACATCACATGGCTGACGCCATTGATACGGGCATCCTCGGGATGCACCGGCGCTACCGCCTTCTGCACCGCCGCGCGCACGATCGGGCTCCATTTCAGGATCTCGTCGGCGCTCGTCGCGTCGAGGCCGGCCCAGTTCTTCTGCGGCTCGACAATGGCGTAGTAATTGCCGCCATAGGAGACATCGACCACCAGCTCGCCGAAGCCCGGCACGTCCACGACCACGTCGGCGGCGTGCAGATAGCTCGGAATATTGAACAGCCGCACCTGGTCGACGAAGCGGCCATTGCGCTGATACTCGACCTCGACCTTGCCGGCCGGCACTTCAAGCGCGAGGCGCCCTTCAGTGCGCGGCACGACGAAGCCCTGTTCCAGCGCGACGGTCACCGTGCCGATGGTGCCGTGGCCGCACATCGGCAGGCACCCGGAAGTCTCGATGAACAGCACGCCGAGCTCGCAATCCTCGCGCGAGGGCGGATAGAGGATCGAGCCGGACATCACGTCATGGCCGCGCGGCTCGAACATCAGCGCCTTGCGCACCCAGTCATGGTCGCGCAGGAAGATCTGCCGCTTCTCCGCCATGCTGACATTCGGCAGTTGCGGCGCGCCGCCGGCGACCACGCGCACCGGATTGCCGCAGGTATGGGCGTCGATGCAGAGGAAGGTATGCGGGTTCATGGCGATGTCCTGCATTGTCTATTGGAACCGCTCGATGCCGAACGGCGCGACATCGACGCAAGGCGTGCGCCCGGCGACGAGTTCGCCAATCAGCCGCCCCGTGGTCGGCCCGAAGGTGAGGCCGGTGTGGCTGTGGCCGAAGGCATAGAAGACATTGCCGCGCCGCGGCGAGCGGCCGATGACGGGAAGCGAGTCCGGCGTGGTCGGACGATGCCCCATCCAGCGCGTGCCGCCAGCAATGCTCAAGCCGGGCAGATAGCGCCGGGCTAGTTCGGCCAGAGCTTTGCTACGCTCATAGTTCGGCTTTGCTTCCAGTCCGGCGAACTCGGCGGCACCACCTATGCGCAGGCCCATGTCGAGCGGCGTCGCCACGAACTGGCGCTCGGCGAAGATCACTTCGCAGCTGAGCGAGACGCCGGGGTTCGGCAGCGTGGTGTTGTAGCCGCGCTCGCTCTCGATCAGCGCGCGGTCGCCGACCAGCTTCGCCAGCCGGCCCGACCAGGCGCCGGCGGCGATGACCAGATGGTCGAACGGCAGGCGGGCGCCGGCGCTCGTCACCACGGCGCCGTCCGCGAGCGCAGCCATCTCGCCGGCGAGCATCGGCACGCCGCGCTGTTCGAGGTTCACCCGCAGCCGATCGACGATGCGCTTGGGATCGGAGACATGTGACCATTGCGGCGTGAACAGCGCGTGGCGCACCACATCGCTGAGCGCCGGCTCCATCTCCCGAGCCTCCGCGCCACTCATCTCCTCGAAGACCAGGCCGTAGCGGCGGCGCAGGTCATAGAAGCGCCGATCCGCCTCGAAGCCCTCGCGTGTCTCATAGACCCAAAGCGCCCCGACCTGGTGCAGGTCGCCCAGCAGATCGAGTTCCGCCAGCAGCGGCAGCATGTCCTCATAGGTGCGCGCCGACAGCCCGGCGAGCGCACCGGCGATGCGCTCGACATCCGGCCACGAACCGGAGCGCAGGAAGCGCACCAGCCAGGGGGCGAGCTTCGGCAGATGCGCGGTGCGCAGCGAGAGCGGGCCCAGCGGATCGAACAGCCAGCGCGGCACCTTCCAGACGAGGCCCGGCACCGAGGCCGGGATGATCTCGGTAACGCCGACACCGCCGGCATTGCCGAACGATGCCTTGTCGCCCGCCGGGTCACGGTCGAGCACGCTCACCTCGTGCCCGTCCGCCAGCAGCGAGCGGGCGCAGGACAGGCCGATGATCCCGGCTCCGACGACGAGAATGCGCGACATGATGCAGGCGGCTTCCTCAGATGATGACGGGATCGAAATGCCGGCGCACGACGGCTGCGAGGCTGAGCGCGGTGAGTGCGGAGGTCTTCGGATTGGAGAGCGAGGGCAGATTGGCGAAGCTCATGAAGGCCTCGCCGACCGGGCTCTCGACTGCGATCTCATGGGTGTTGCGCATGACCGAGGGATCGGCGACCACGCGCACAATGGTGCGCTCATGGCCCGCGGCCAGCGCCACGGTGAGGCCGGCATTGAGGTTGCGCGGGTAGCGCCGTGCCGCCTCGGCCGGACTGCCTTCGAACAGCACGACTTCGCCCTGGAGCGCCGCGGGATCCTGCCCGATCTCGCGCAACTCATCCGCCCAGGCGGCGACCGGCTTGCGCGAGGTGTAGCGCACGCGCGCACCCTCCGCGCCGTGCAGGGCAGCGAGATAATCCAGCCCGCCTATGGCGCCGGGCGGAACGGTAAGCCGCGCGCCACTCTTCTGCGCGATGCGGGTCAGCCGCCCGAGCAGTTCGCTATCCCCCAGCGCCCCGCTCGACACCGCCACCACATTGATGCCGGCCTCCAGCAACGCGGGGACCAGTTCGGCCACCGCGCCCTGTCCGGCGGCTTCCACAACGAGGTCGGGCTTGGCAGCGATCAGTTCGTCGAGCGTGCGAACGGTGGTGGTCTCACGCCCGGCGACGGCATCCGCCGCCTCGCGCAGCAGGATGGTGAAGCGGTATCGCGGATCAAGGGCCAGCCGCGCATGCAGGTCGCGGCCGATGGCGCCGTAACCGATCAGTCCGACATGCTGGTGCGCGGCCATCTCCATCACCAGGCCGACATGCCGCCATCGACGGTGAACATCGCGCCGGTGGCGAAGGAAGCCTCGTCGGAAGCGAGCCAGAGAATGGCGTTGGCGATCTCGATAGGCTCGGCCCAGCGATTGATCGGCGAACGCGCCTTCAGCTTGGCCTTGAAGGTCTCGGGGTCGGGATGCTCGGCCACCATCTTCTCGAAATAGCTCGACCAGGTGACGCCGGGCGCCACGCAGTTCACCCGGATATTCTGCTCGGCATGGTCGAGCGCCATCGCCTTGGTCAGCGCCGCCACCCCGCCCTTGGAGGCGACATAGGCGGCGCGATCGAAGATGCCGACGGTGGCGACATTCGACGCGGTGTTGACGATGGTGCCGCCGCCCTGCCCGGCCATGACCGGAATGGCGTGCTTGCAGCACAGGAACACGCCCTTGAGGTTCACCGCCATCAGCGCATCCCAGTCGGCCTCATCGGTGTTCACCACGGTGCCGGGAATGCCGTAGCCGGCATTATTGACCAGGATGTCGAGGCGGCCGAACCGCGCCACCGCGGCCTCGACCATGGCCTTGACCTCTGCGCTGGAGCTGACGTCCACCTGGAACGCCGCCGCCTGTGGGCCGAGCCGCGCGGCGAGTTGCTCCGCGCCCTCACCATTGCGGTCGGCGAGCAGAACTTTTGCTCCCTCGCGAACGAAAATTTCCGCCGCTGCGGCGCCGATCCCCGCCGCCGAACCGGTGATGATCGCAACCTTGTCTGCCAAGCGCATGCTGTGCCTCAAATTCACTGACTGTCCCGGCCCATTGTGCGGCTCAGGGCTTGCGCTGGTCCGCCGGCTGTGCGGCGAAGACGGTGTCGCGCTCGATCTGCAGGACGTTCTCAGGCCGCGGGAAAGGTGCCGGGGTCGGCTCATCCTCGGCGCGCGGGCGGCCGATGAGGCGGAAGAAGTCCTCAAGGCCGTTCGGCACGATCAGCCAGGTCCAGGTGATGTCCTCGCTGCCTTCATTGATGAACATGTGCCGGCGGTTCTTGCCGATGAAGAAGGCGGAGCCCGGCTGCATCGGATGGTTCTCCCCGTCGATCACGGCACGGCCCGTGCCTGTGACGACGAAAATCACCTCCTCGTTGCGGTCATGGGCGTGCTCGCGCACATAGCCGCCGGGCGGGACCGTCTGGGTGCCGAATCCGATAGGGTGCTCCATGCGCACGGATTCCGGCGCGAAGATCACCTCGATATGGCCGTTGGCAGGCACCGGCTGCCAATAGCTCGTTGCGGTGCCGGGCTGCTTGATCAAAACCTCGCCGAACGCGGAGGCCTGTTGTGTCTGCTCAGCCATGTCTGCCTCGTCGATTCGCAACGCCCCAGGAGCGCAGGATTGAATACAATATTCAGCCTAGCTCCACCACAGAACAAGGAAAAGGCTAAAATTTAGGCTCATTCGCGTGCATATAGCCTAAAATTTACGCTTGTTGAGATGCATCAATTGAATATCGTATTCAATTATGGAGCGAAGAGCATGACTGCCAAGATCGGACGCCAGTCGCTGACCGACCAGATCGTCACCGAGCTGCGGCGCCAGATCATCACCGGACAGTTGGCGGAAGGTGCGCCGCTGCGCCAGGAGCGGCTCGCCGCCGAGCTGGGCGTCTCCCGCGTCCCGCTGCGGGAGGCGATCCGCCAGCTCGAGGCGGAAGGCCTCGTCGTCTCCGAACTGCACAAGGGCACCGTGGTGTCCTCGCTGTCGCTGGAGGAGATCGAGGAGCTTTTCGAGATCCGGCTGCGGCTGGAGACCTGGCTGTTCGAGGCCGCCATACCGCGCATGGTCGAGGCGGATTTCGCGCTCGCCGAGCGCGTGACCGAGGAGGCCATGAGCACCGGCAGCGTCGAGAACTGGGGCGAGTTGAACTGGCGCTTCCATGAGGCGCTCTATCGCCCCAGCGGCAACACCATCGCGCTCCGCCTGCTGCGTACCGTCCACGACAACGCCAATCGCTACGTGAATTTGCAGATCGCGGTCGAGGAAGACGTCGAGCGCGAGCTTGCCGACCACCAGGCGCTGACCGCCTTCGCGCGGCTGCGCGACACCAGGCGCGGCGTCGACACGCTGCGCGCCCACATTCAGCGAGTCTCCCGCAACCTCATCGCGTCGCTGGCCGAGGGCCGCCACGCAAAGGTGAAGGATATCGCCTGAAGCCCGGGATGCCGGCACATGTTGGCACCCCGATCAAAACATCGGCCCGCAACGGGCCGGAAAAACAGAGGGGACTAGCATGAAGACAAGATCGCTTCTCTTCGCCGCCGCAGCGCTTGCCGCGCTGACCGGCGCCGCCCGCGCCGACATCGTCATCGGCTCAGCCGGTCCCACCAGCAATGCCGAGGCGCTGTTCGGCACCACCTGGCAGAACGGCATGGAACTCGCGGTCCGCCAGGCCAATGCTGCCGGCGGCGTGCAGGGCCAGAAGCTCGTGCTGCAGCGCGACGACGATGGCGGCGACCCCAAGCAGGGCACGCTGATCGCGCAGAAGCATTGCGACAACAAGGATATCCTCGGCGTCGTCGCCAACTTCAACAGCGGCGTCACCATTCCCTCGTCGGACGTCTACAACCGTTGCGGCATGCCGCAGGTGACCAACGCCTCGAACCCGAAGGTCACGAAGTCCGGCTACAAGAACCTGTTCCGCCCGATCGCCAACGACCTCTCGCAGGGCGCGGCGCCGGCCGAATATGCGCTGACCACGCTGAAGGCGAAGACCGCCGCCATCATTCATGACAAGCAGGCCTTCGGCCAGGGCGTCGCCGAAGTGTTCCGCGACAACTTCACCAAGGGCGGCGGCAAGGTGACGTCGTTCTCCGGCATCGCGCAGACCGACGTCGACTTCAGCGCGCTGCTGACCAGCATCCGCGGCGAGAATCCCGACGTCATCTATTTCGGCGGCGTCATGCCGGCGGTCGGCCTGTTCGTGAAGCAGGCCCGCGAATTCGGGCTGAAGGGCACCTTCTTCGCCGCCGACTCCGCCTTCACCCCGGACTTCATCGCCGGCGCCGGCCCGGCCTCGGAAGGCGCAGTCGTCTCCTTCCAGGCCCCGCCCTATGATTCCTCGCCGGCGCTGCAGAAGTTCGCCGCCGACTACAAGGCCGCCTTCGGCGAAGAGCCGGGCCCCTACTCCGCCTATGGCTATGTCGAGGCCAACATCATCATCGAGGCGATGAAGAAGGCGCCGACCCCGCTGACCCGCGCCGGCATCATCGCCGAGATCGCCAAGAGCGACTTCGACGGCATTGTCGGCCATGTCGCCTTCACGCCGGAAGGCGAACTGAAGAAGCCTTTCCTCTTCCTTTATGCGGTCAAGGGCGACAAGTTCTCGCTGGTGAAATGAGAGCTGCATGATGGCCGTGCCCGGCGGGCCATACCCGCCGGGCGAGCGGCCCAATCCTGACTTGCGTGCCTCGGCCGATGCCGCGGAAGAATTTTCCCCACTCCGGCCAACAAGAGAGGGCTGCCGATGGGCTCCCTGATATTGCAGCAGACCATCAATGCGCTGACCGTCGGCTCGATCTACGCCTTGATCGCGCTCGGCTACACCATGGTCTATGGCGTGCTGCGCCTCATCAATTTCGCCCATAGCGAGCTGTTCACCGCGGGCGCCTTCATCGGCCTCGCGCTCGCCGGAGCGCTCGGCGTCACCGGCCACCCGCTCGGCGGCATACTTGTCGGGCTCATCACCTTCGTCGCCATTGGCCTGCTTGGTGTCAGCATCGAGATCGTCGCCTACCGCCCGCTGCGCCGCACCTCGCGCCTCGCGCCCATGCTGTCCGCGCTCGGCATGGCGGTGGTGATCCAGAACGCCGTCATGCTGCTCGCCGGCCGGCGGCCGCGGATCTACCCCTCCTTCCTGCCGAGCGGGTCCGTCGATTTCTTCGGCGCCATCGTCACCTACAAGCAGATCACCATCTTCGCGGTGGCGGTGCTGCTGATGATCGGGCTGGAGCTGTTCGTGAACCGCACCAATCTCGGCGTGCGCATCCGCGCCGTCGCCGAGAATGCCGAGACCGCCTCGCTGGTCGGCATCAATCCCAACACCGCTATCTCGCTGATCTTCTTCATCGGCCCCGGCCTCGGCGCCGTCGCCGGCATCCTCTATTCGTCCTTCTACGGTGTCGCCACCTTCACCATGGGTTTCGTCATCGGCATGAAGGCCTTCACCGCGGCCATCCTCGGCGGCATCGGCTCGATCCCCGGCGCGGTGCTGGGCGGCTTCCTGCTCGGCGCCATCGAGACCTTCGCCACGGCCTGGATGCCGGTGCTGACCGGCGGGCTCATAGGCACCGAGTATCGCGACATCTTCGCCTTCTCGGTGCTGGTGCTGATCCTGCTGTTCCGTCCGGCCGGCCTGCTCGGCGAGCACGTCAGCGAAGAAACCATGGTGTACAAGAGTGACTTCTGAGGCGCACCCGCAGGCGGCGACAAGCCGCCCCCAAATCGGCCGCGCGGCTTTGGTGCTGCTGCTGATCCCGATCGCGGCGCTGGTGATCGGCCAGTTCCTGCCGACCTATCCGCTGCGCATCCTCGACATGATCCTGCTCTACGCCATCCTCGGCCTCGGGCTGAATATCGTGGTCGGCTACGCCGGGCTGCTCGACCTCGGCTATGTCGCCTTCTACGCCATCGGCGCCTACACCTATGCGCTGCTCGCCTCCGGCCAGTTCGACATCCACCTGCCGTTCGCGCTGGTGCTGCTGATCGGCGCCGGGCTCGCCGGCTTCGCCGGCATATTGCTCGGCATTCCGGTGCTGCGGCTGCGCGGCGACTATCTCGCCATCGTCACGCTCGGCTTCGGCGAGATCATCCGCGTGCTGATGAACAATCTCGACTGGCTGACCAACGGCCCGCAGGGCATCGCTCGCATCGACGAAGCCAGTATCTTCGGCTGGACGCTCGAGACCCCGCTGGACTTCCTCTATCTGCTCGCCGGCATGCTGGTCATCGTCTTCCTGTTCGCCTGGCGGGTGCAGGAGAGCGCACTCGGCACCGCGCTGGCCGCAGTGCGCGAGGACCAGGACGCCGCGCGCGGCTGCGGCATCGACACCACCAAGGTGAAGCTCGCCGCCTTCGCCTTCAGCGCATCCATAGGCGGCGCCGGCGGCGTGATCTTCGCGGCAATGCAGCGCTTCGTCAGCCCGGAGAGCTTCACATTCTGGGAGTCGCTGGTCATCGTGCTGGTCATCGTCGTGGGCGGGCTCGGCAACCCGTTCGGCGCGCTGCTCGGGGCGACGCTGCTGATCCTCATCCCCGAACTGCTGCGCGCCTATGCCGACTACCGGCTGCTGCTCTACGGCATGGCCCTGGTGATGATCATCCTCGCCCGGCCGCGCGGCCTCATCAGCCGCGACTTCGGCCCGAGCTGGCTGGTCCGCAAGCTCGGGGGGCGCTGATGCTGAGGTTCGAGCACGTCACCAAGCGGTTCGGCGCGATCGCCGCCATCAACGACGTCACGTTCGACGTCGCGCCGGGGCTCATCACCGCGATCATCGGCCCGAACGGCGCCGGCAAGTCGACGCTCGTCAACATGGCGGCCGGCTCCTACAGCGTCACCTCGGGGCGGATCCTGATCGACGACACCGAATTGCAGCAACTGCCCAAGCACCGCATCGCCCATGCCGGCCTCAGCCGCACCTACCAGAACATCCGGCTGTTCGATGGCATGAGCGTGCTGCAGAACCTCGAAGTGGTGCTGGTGCCACCAAGCATCGGCCACCTCCTCGCCGACACCTTCGGCCTCGCCGGCAAGGCCGCGGCGGAGGCGCGTCGCGAGAAGTGCCATGCCGTGCTGCGGCGGCTCGGCATCAGCCAATATGCCGGCCGGCTTGCCGGCAGCCTCGCTTATGGCCAGCAGAAGCTGGTCGAGCTGGCGCGCGCCATCGTCTCGGAGCCGCGCGTGCTGCTGCTGGATGAGCCCGCCGCCGGGCTCAATCACGGCGAGACCGAGAAGCTGAAGCAATACATTCTCGACCTGCGCGCGCCGGAGATGGCGATGGTGCTGATCGAGCATGACATGAAGCTGATCATGTCCATCTCGGACAGGATCCTGGTGATGAACCGCGGCGCGCTGCTGGCGCAGGGCACGGCCGCGGAAATCCGCGCGAACATCGAAGTTCAGGAGGCTTATCTTGGCCAGCCAGGAGCGATCAGAGATATCGAAGCCGCTGCTCGCGGTCGACGGAATCGAGTCCGGCTACGGGAGGGTGAAAGTATTACATGGCATCAGCCTTGAAGTACTTTCCGGCGAGGTGGTCTGCATCATCGGCCCGAACGGCGCCGGCAAGTCGACGCTGCTGCGCACGCTGAGCGGATTGAACCGGCCGACCCGCGGCTCGATCCATTTCAAGGGCCAGCCGGTCGGCGGCATGAAGCCCTACCAGATGGCACGCTCCGGCCTCGGCCACTGCCCGGAAGGCCGGCGCGTGTTCCAGCACCTGTCGATCGAGGAGAACCTCATCACCGGCTATGTCGCCGGCCGCGGCAAGACGTTCCACGAACTGCGCGACGAGGTGTTCGAGCTGTTCCCGATCCTCGGCGAGCGGCGCACCCAGTCGGCCAGCCGGCTGTCGGGCGGCCAGCAGCAGATGCTGGCGATCGGCCGGGCGCTGATGGGCAATCCCGAATTGCTGCTGCTCGACGAGCCCTCGCTCGGCCTCGCCCCGATCATCATCCACCAGATCTTCGAGATCGTGCTCAAGCTGGCTGAGAACGGCGTCTCGATCATCCTGGTCGAGCAGAATATCGACCTGGCGTTCCAGGTCGCGGACTATGTGTACGCGCTGGAGCACGGCGCGCTGCAATGCTCCGGCCCGGCCGAGAAGATGGCGGCGAACGAGCGCATCAAGGACATTTTCCTGCCCGACCTCGACGGACATTCGGCGTCGTGACGCCGCGGGCCGCCTCCCCTACCCCACCACGATTGGACTGTGGCTGCGATGTACAATCTTGACGGAAGAAGCGCGCTGATCACCGGCGGCGCGGTCGGCATCGGCCGTCGCATCGCCACCCGCCTCGCCGAGGAAGGCTGCGACATCGGCATCGTCGATGTCGACGGCATCGCGGCTGAGGAGACCGCCCATGCGGTCGCCGCCACCGGCCGGCGCTGCGTGGTGCTGGAGGCCGATGTCGGCGACTATGATCAGGTCCAGGGCGCCGTCGCGCGGTTCCGCGACGAGTTCGGCAAGGTCGACATCGTCTCCAACAATGCGGCGATCGTCACCGTCGGCTCGGTCATGGACCTCGCGGTGGAGGAATGGCGCCGGGTGTTCCGCATCAATGCGGACGGCGTGCTGCATGTCTGCAAGGCGGTGGTGCCGCATATGGTGGAGCGGCGATCCGGCCGCATCATCAACACCGCCTCCTGGTTCGGCAAGATCGGCAAGCCGAACTACTCGGCCTATTCCGCCTCGAAGTTCGCGGTGATCGGCCTCACCCAGTCACTCGCCGCCGAACTGGCGCCGCTCGGCGTCACGGTGAACGCCGTGTGCCCCGGTACCATCGTCGGCACGCGCATGCGCGATGCCGCGGACGAGAAGTCGGTCCAGCAGGGCCTGCCCACCGCGAAGGAACGGGAATCGCTGATCCCCATCGGCCGCGTCGGCGTGCCCGACGACATCGCCCGCGTCGTAGCCTTCCTCGCCTCCGACGAATCCGCCTATATGACCGGCCAGTCGATCAATGTGACCGGCGGACTCTGGATGCACTAGCTGCGCCGGAAGACCGGCAGGCACGATTCTCGAGAGCAAGGAATTCTGCGATGCCGATGATCCGCGTGGAGTTGTTCGAGGGGCGCACCGTCGAGCAGAAGCGGGAATTCGTCGAGGTGGTGACGCGCGAAAGCGCGCGCATCCTGAAATGCTCGCCGGAAGCGGTAGACATCATCTTCGTGCACATCGCGAAGGACGACTGGGGCTCGGCCGGCAAGCTGGCGAGCGATCCCGAAGATTGATCCGTCGCGCTCGAGCGCCGCACGCCAAGCGCTGAACCATCCGCTCAGGGCTGCCCGATGTGCAGCGCGATGAGGCGCCGGAGTTCGCCGGCATCGCGCGCGGCGATGGCATCCACGATCTTGTGGTGCTCGGCCGCGGACTGGTCGATGCGCGCACGCGTCTTCCATTGCGAGACCGGAGCCGACGACGCCCTTTGGCGGATCTCCGCGACTAGCGTGGTCAGTTCCTGGTTGCCGCCGAGCGAAACCAGCAGGTGGTGGAAGGCCAGATTGACCTCATAGAGCTCGATGACGGTGCCCTTGAGAATGAGCTGGTCGAACTGCTCGGCCAGCGTGCGCAGCGCGTGGATCTCCGGCTCCGCCGCCCTGGCAACGATGCGCTCGGCGATTGCCGTCTCCAGTATGATGCGGATTTCCGCGATCTCCTCCGCCTGCCGGCCATCCGGTTCATAGACGTGGTAGCCGCGATTGGGGACGTGCTCGACGACACGCTTCAGCGCCAGCCGGTCAAGGGCACGCCGAACCTCCGGCCGCGCGCGCCGGTACCGCTTTTCGAGGTCGATCTGCTTGAGCCAGCTGCCCGGCGCCAGCACCCCGGTCTGAATGTCGTGAAGGATGAGGTCCGTCACGTCAGGCTGCTCGGAAGCTGACGGGTCTTCCTGCTCAGTATCGGTCATCTCGTGCTCTTGCTCTTCCAAAACCCTGGCGCCGCCGAGGCCGGCTCGGTTCGAATCAGTCCCTGTCAAAAATTTAGGCAAGATGCGGAGTTGCTCAAAGAGGAACAGTATCCTAAATTGGCGCCAATTTTGGATACTATCCGAGCCTGAGGAGAAGCGCCATGCGAAACGCGGATGCCGTCTGGGGGATCGTCGACGGGAAGGCCGCCGCATTCGCGGATCTCAGCGATCGGGTCTGGGACACACCCGAGACCAATTATGAGGAGTATCGCTCCAGCGCCGCCCACGCCGCGATGCTTGAGGCCGAAGGCTTCCGCGTCAGCCAGGGGATCGCCGACCTGCCGACGGCCGTGATGGGCGAGGCCGGAGACGACGGACCGGTCATCGCCATCCTCGGCGAGTTCGACGCCTTGCCGGGGCTCAGCCAGGAAGCCGGCAGCGCCGAGCAGCGGCCTCTGGTGCCCGCAGGCAATGGCCATGGCTGCGGCCACAATCTGCTGGGTGCCGGCTCGATGCTCGCGGCCGCGGCGGTGAAGGATTATCTGGCGCGACACGGGCTGAAGGGGCGGATACGCTATTATGGCTGCCCCGCCGAGGAAGGCGGCTCGTCCAAGGGCTTCATGGTGCGGGCCGGCGTGTTCGACGATGTCGACATCGCCATTTGCTGGCATCCGGCTCCCTTCGCCGGCGTCAATAATCCGGTTTCGCTCGCCTGCAACGAGATCAGCTTCCGCTTCAAGGGCCGCGCCGCCCATGCGGCCTCCTCGCCGCACCTCGGCCGCAGCGCGCTCGATGCCGTCGAGCTGATGAATGTCGGGGTGAACTATCTGCGCGAGCACATGCCGTCGACCGCGCGCATCCACTACGCCATCACCGATACCGGCGGCCATGCGCCGAACGTCGTCCAGGCGCAGGCCGCCGTCCGCTATCTGGTGCGTGCGCGCACCCTCCCGGAGCTCCTGACCCTCGTCGAGCGCGTGAAGCGGGTGGCTGAAGGCGCCGCGCTGATGACCGGCACGACGGTCACCAGCGCGGTGTTGAGCGGCGACGCCAATCTCGTCGGCAACACCCCGCTCGAGCAGCTCATGCATGGCGAGCTGGAGCGGCTCGGGCCGCCGGCCTTCGATGACGCCGACCGCATGACCGCGGCGCAATTCCAGGAGACGTTCACCAGCGAGGACATCACGGCCTCGTTCGAGCGTTTCGGCCTCAAGCTCCGCCGCGACCTCGCGCTCTGCGACAGCATATTCCCGCTCGGCAGCAGCGATGGCACGTCCGTGGGTTCCACCGACGTCGGCACGGTGAGCTGGGTGGTTCCGACGGTGCAGATGCGCGGCGCTACCTATGCCATCGGCACGCCCGGTCATTCCTGGCAGCTCGTCGCGCAAGGCAAGCTGCCCGCCGCGCACAAGGGCATGACCCATGCCGCCAAGGTCATGGCCTCGACCGCGCTGCGTCTCATCCATGAGCCCGCGCTGATCGAAACCGCCAGGGCGGACATGCGCGAGCGCCTCGCCGGTACGCCGTTCGTCAATCCCATTCCCGACGATGTCGAGCCGCCACTGCCGGCGGACGCGGCATGAACCATCCCGGCCTCCTCGACATACTGAGCTTCTCTGCCGGTGGTTGGGGACCGGCCATCGCGACCGGGGCCGTGATGACGGTCCTCATCGCCGTCGCCGGTTTCCTGATCGGCGCGGTGATCGGCACCTTCGGCGCCTGGGCGAAGATCGCCGGCGGACCCGTGATCCGGGCCGTCGCCGACGGCTACACGACCATATTGCGCGGCATTCCGGACCTCCTGGTCATCTATCTCTTCTATTTCGGCGGCAGTGCTGCCGTCACCGCCGTCGGCCGCTGGTTCGGCGCCGACGGCTTTATCGGCTTTCCGGGGTTTCTCGCCGGCGCGTGCGCCGTGGGGGTCACGTCGGGCGCGCAGCACACCGAGGTGTTCAGGGGCGCGTTCCGAGCCGTTCATCACGGCGAGCTGGAAGCAGCCATAGCGTGCGGCATGTCGCGGTGGCTGCGGTTCCGGCGGTTCATCGTGCCGCTGACGCTCCGCCATGCTTTGCCCGGCCTCGGCAATGTCTGGCAGGTCGTGCTGAAGGAATCGGCCCTTGTCTCGGTGACGGGCGTTGTCGAGCTCATGCGCCAGTCGCAGATCGGAGCCGGCTCCACCGGGCTGCCCTTCGACTTCTACACCATCGCCGCCGGCGTCTATCTGGCGATCTCGACGGTCTCCGGCCTGATGCTGCAATCGGCCGAGCGACGCTTCTCACGCGGCACGAGGAGGGTCTGATGGACTTTGCCTTTGCCTGGGAAACCCTGCTCAGCCTGCTCGCCGCCGTGCCGCTGACCCTGCAACTCGCGCTCAGCGCGATCGTCCTTGGCGCGATGCTGGCGCTGCTGCTCGCGCTTGCCCGGCTCTCCGGCGTCGGCGTGCTCGACTGGAGCGCCCGGGCTTACATCTTCATCTTCCGCGGCACGCCGCTGCTGGTGCAGATATTCCTGATCTATTACGGCCTCGGCCAGTTTCCCGCGGTCCGGCACAGCATCCTCTGGCCGGTGCTGCGCGAACCCTATTGGTGCGCGATCCTCGCGCTCATGCTCAACACCGCCGCCTATTCGGCGGAAATCATCCGCGGCGGGCTGCTCTCCGTCCCGCATGGGCAGATCGAGGCCGCGCGCGCCTGCGGCATGGCGCCGTTCACCGTCTTCCGCCGCATCACCCTGCCGCTGGCCATCCGCCAGGCGCTGCCGGGCTACGGCAATGAGATGATCTCGATGATCAAGGCCACGTCGCTCGCCTCCATCATCACGCTGATGGAAGTAACCGGCGTCGCCGCCAAGATCATCTCCGAAACCTATCGCGCCATCGAGGTCTTCGTCGTCGCCGGTGCGATCTATCTCACCATCAACTTCATTCTCACGCGGCTCGTGGCGCTGATCGAACACCTGCTCAGCCCGCATCTGCGCGCGCCGCTGCCGTGGAAGGGCCTCCCGAAAGGAGAGACGCCATGAATGTAACCCCGGCGCAAACGTCACCGGTCGCCATCGCGATCCGCGACCTGCACAAGAGCTTCGGCTCGCTCGAGGTGCTGAAGGGAGTGTCGCTGCAGGCCCGCGAGGGCGAGGTCGTGTCGATCCTCGGCTCCTCCGGTTCCGGCAAGTCCACGATGCTCCGCTGCATCAACCTGCTCGAAATCCCGGACGCCGGCGAGATCACCGTCGCCGGCGAGACGATCGCGCTGGAGCGCACCCGCGACGGCAAGGCTCGCCCGGCCGACCGTCGGCAGGTCGAGCGCATCCGCACGCAGCTCGGCATGGTCTTCCAGAGCTTCAATCTCTGGTCCCACAAGACCGTCCTCGAGAACGTCATCGAAGCGCCGGTGCATGTGCAGAAGCGAGCCCGGGCCGAATGCATCGAGGAGGCGGAGGCCCTGCTCGCCAAGGTCGGCATCGCCGAAAAGCGGAATCACTACCCCGCCCATCTGTCGGGCGGGCAGCAGCAGCGGGCCGCCATTGCCCGGGCGCTCGCCATGCGCCCGAAGGTGATGCTGTTCGACGAGCCGACCTCCGCGCTCGATCCTGAACTGGTCGGCGAGGTGCTGCGCGTCATGCGCCAGCTCGCCGAAGAGGGTCGCACCATGCTGGTCGTGACGCACGAGATGGGATTTGCGCGCGACGTGTCGAGCCGCGTGATCTTCCTACACAAGGGAGCCATCGAGGAAGAAGGCACGCCGGCGGCAGTCTTCGGAAACTCGAAATCCGAGCGCTTCCGGCAATTCATCAGCAAATAATCCAGACTATAAAAGGGGAATCTATCGAGATGAAGCACAAGATCGCAGTTTTGTTCGCCGCATTATCCGCAATGCTGGTGCTGGCCGCTCCGGCCGGCGCTGAGGGCAAGAAGTGGGAGAAGATCACCATCGGCACCGAAGGCGCCTTCCCGCCCTATAATCTGACCCGGCCGGACGGTACGCTGGACGGCTACGACATCGAGCTCGGCAAGCATCTCTGCTCCCAGATGAAGGTTGAGTGCACCTTCGTCGCGCAGTCCTTCGACGGCATGATCCCGGCGCTGAACGCGGGCAAGTTCGACGCCATCATGGCCGGCATGTCGGCGACGGATAAGCGCAAGGAGGTCATCGACTTCTCGGCGTCCTATGGCAGCACCGGCCAGGCTTTCGCGAGCCTGAAGGACAGCCCTCTCGCGGCGTTGCCGCTGAAGGGGGACCTGTTCTCGCTGGCCTCGAACGAGGCGGGAGCGAAGAAGGCGGTGGAGGAGATCAAGCCGCTGCTCAAGGGCAAGACCATCGGCGTGCAGAGCGCGTCCATCGCCGCCCGTTTCGTCGATACCTATCTGAAGGGCACGGTCGAAGTCCGCGAGTACAAGACCACCGAGCAGCACGACCTCGATCTGCTGTCCGGCCGCGTCGACCTGGTGATGGCCTCGATGGGCTATCTCAAGACGGCGGTCGAGAAGCCCTCCAATGCGGGCATGGTCATCACCGGTCCGCGGTTCCAGGGCGGCTTCCTGGGCGCCGGCAGTTCCGTAGGACTGCGCAAGTCGGATCCGGAGCTGAAGGCCATGTTCGACAAGGCGATCGACCAGGCGAAGGCCGACGGCACGATCAAGACGCTGTCGGTGAAGTGGTTCGGCTTCGACCTGACGCCGCAATAGAGCCAGTTCCGCAAGAGTCGCAGACTTTTGCGATAAGATATGCCCAGCCTATTGAAAAATAGAGCATAATCTTTCCGCTCGGATGATCCGTTCGAGCGGAAAGGCTCCAGAACCGGACAATGCGGTTCTCCGGATCGTCGGGTGGCTGTCGCAGAGGAAGTTCGCGGAATGCATTGCAAGCTGGTTGGCGCACCGTTGCAGATCGGAGCCGGGCATCTGGGCTGCGAGATGGGGCCGAGCGCGCTGCGCACGGCGGGTCTTCGCTCCGCATTGGAGGACCTCGGCTACCGCGTCACCGATCTCGGCAATGTCACGCCCACGGATTTTCCCGAGCTTCACCACCCCAACCCCGCCGTGCACCACCTCTCGGAGATGGTCGCCTGGACCGGGCTGCTGTCGGATATCGCCTATCGCGAAAGCGCCGACGCCACGCCCATCTTCATGGGCGGGGACCATGCCATCTCCGCGGGCACCGTCGCCGGCCTGGCACGCCGGGCCGCGACGCTCGGGCGCCCGCTGTTCGTGCTCTGGCTCGACGCCCATAGCGACTTCCACACGCTGGAGACGACGCAGAGCGGCAATCTGCATGGCGTCCCCGTCGCCTATTTCACCGGGAGGTCCGGCTTCGAGGGCTATCTGCCGCTCTTGCCGGCACCGGTCGATCCGGCCCGGGTCTGCATGATCGGCATACGCAGCGTCGACCCGGCCGAGCGCAAGGCGCTGGTGCAGACGCCGATCACGGTCCACGACATGCGCATGATCGACGAGCACGGCGTCGCGGTCCTGCTGCAAGCATTCCTGAATCGGGTCGTGGCCGAGAACGGTCTCCTCCATGTCAGCCTGGACGTCGACTTTCTCGACCCCGATATCGCCCCGGCGGTCGGCACCACGGTGCCGGGAGGCGCGACCTTCCGCGAGGCGCATCTGGTCATGGAGATGCTGCACGACAGCGCCCTCGTGACCAGTCTCGACCTCGTCGAGCTCAACCCTTTCCTCGATGAACGCGGCCGTACCGCCAAGCTGCTGGTCGACCTGGCGGCCAGCCTGATGGGGCGCCATGTCATGGACCGCCCGACAAGGAGCTTCTGATGACCCCCGCTCCCGATCTGAACATCGTGCCCTTCGTCAGCGTCGACCACATGATGAAGCTGGTGCTGAGGATCGGCGTCGAGACCTTCCTGAAGGAGCTGGCCTTCTATATCGAAGAAGACTTCCGCCGCTGGGACCGCTTCGACAAGACGCCGCGCATCGCCTCGCATTCAGCGGACGGCGTGATCGAACTGATGCCGACCAGCGACGGCACGCTCTACGGCTTCAAATATGTCAACGGCCACCCGAAGAACATGCGGCAGGGTCGGCAGACGGTGACCGCCTTCGGCGTGCTCTCGGATGTCGGCAACGGCTACCCGATGCTGCTCACCGAGATGACCATCCTGACGGCCCTGCGAACCGCGGCCACGTCCGCACTCGCCGCCCGCCATCTGGCGCCCAAGGGCGCCGACTGCATGGCCATCATCGGCAATGGCGCCCAGAGCGAATTCCAGGCGCTTGCGTTCAAGGCACTCCTCGGCGTCGACAAGCTGCGCCTCTATGACATCGACCGCACTGCCAGCGAGAAATGCATGCGCAATCTCGACGGGCTGGGATTTTCGATCGAGCCCTGCCGGTCGCCGGAGCATGCCGTCGAAGGCGCACAGATCATCACCACGGTCACCGCCGACAAGCAGTTTGCGACCATCCTGACCGACAATATGGTGGGACCGGGCGTGCACATAAATGCGGTCGGCGGCGACTGCCCCGGCAAGACCGAGCTCCACCCCGACATCCTCCGGCGTTCGGCCATCTATGTCGAATATCCGCCGCAGACCCGCATCGAGGGAGAGATCCAGCAATTGCCGTTGGATCACCCGGTGATCGAACTGTGGGAGGTGATCGCCGGAAAGAGTCAGGGACGGCGCGACGACCGCCAGATCACCCTGTTCGACAGCGTGGGCTTTGCCGTCGAGGATTTCTCGGCGCTTCGCTATGTCCGCGACAAGCTCGCCGGCACTGGCCTCTATGAGAAGCTCGATCTTCTGGCCGATCCGGACGAGCCGCGCGACCTGTTCGGGATGCTACTCAGGTGCCAGGCGTCGCTGGGCCGTGAAGGCAAGGGAAACTGACCGAGCGACCTTGGTCGGACGGGCTTGCCGGGTGCCGCCCCGAGGCCGGGATTAGCTTGTCCACATAATAGACCATTCGTATATCGGCCGCTCCAAGCGCCCCTGCTTTGCCGCTGCGGCTCCACGGCCGTCGCTCTGCGGCCAGCACCAGTCCGACCGAGTTGGCGTCGCGACGGAATGCCGAACGCCTGTCCGCACTGAAGATCGCCGCCGCGTCGTCGGGCGTCGGGGTCTCGCTTGTCACATCTCATCATCTGGTATAATCACTATATCAATAGGTGAGTGCGCCACTCCCGCTCACCAGGGGCAGGTGACGTAATGCCATGCCCGAGCGACTGAGCATGGAAACGCACATGGCCTCTCCTTCCCGCATTGAAGCCGACTACCTGATCGAGACCGCCTTTGATCCGCGCGCAGCCGCCGAAGCCATGGCCGGCGAACAGTCGAGCGGAACCTTCGTGCCGATCCCCGGCGAGACCCCGGAGCTGAAGGAACGCTCCGCCGCCCGCATCGAGACGCTGGAGGTGATCGAGGAGGAGGTGTCCGAGCCGTCGCTGCCGGGTGCCGGCCGGCCGAAAGGCGAGGCGTCCATTCGGCGCGCGCGAGTCACGCTATCCTGGCCGATCGACAATGTCGGGCCGTCGCTGCCCAACCTCATGGCCACCGTCGCCGGCAACCTGTTCGAGCTGAGGCAGTTCTCCGGACTGCGCCTTCTCGACATCCGCCTGCCGGACGTCTTTGCGCGGACCTATGGCGGGCCGAAATTCGGTGTGCCCGGCACCCGCCGCCTCGCCGGCGTCGAGGGGCGGCCGATCGTCGGCACCATCGTCAAGCCGAGCGTCGGCTTCGGGCCGCAGGAAACCGCCGACCTCACCAAGCTGCTGTGCGAGGCCGGCATCGATTTCATCAAGGACGACGAGTTGCAGTCCGACGGGCCGGGTTGCCCGTTCGACGAGCGGGTGCGCGCGGTGATGCGGGTGATCAACGCCCATGCCGACCGCACCGGCAAGAAGGTGATGTTCGCCTTCAACCTCACCGGCGAGATCGACCAGATGCGCCGCCGGCACGACTTCGTGCTCAAGGAAGGCGGCACCTGCATCATGGCGAGCCTGAACTCGGTCGGCCTCGTCGGCATGATCGAGCTCGGCCGCTTCACCGAACTGCCGATCCACGCCCACCGCAATGGCTGGGGGTATCTGTCCCGCGCGCCGCTGCTCGGCTGGTCCTATGTGGCGTGGCAGAAGATCTGGCGCCTCGCCGGCGCCGACCACATGCACGTCAACGGCTTGTCGAACAAATTCTCCGAGGCCGACGACAGCGTCATCGCGTCGGCGCGCGCCTGCCTGACGCCGCTGTTCGACGACAAGCCCTGCCTTACGATGCCGGTGTTCTCGTCCGGCCAATCGGCCAAGCAGGCGCCGGGCACCTATGCGGCGCTCGGCTCGGCCGATCTCATCTTCGCTGCCGGCGGCGGCATCATGGCCCATCCGGACGGGCCGGCCGCCGGCGTCGCCAGCCTGCGCGAGGCATGGGACGCGGCAATGACGCGCGTGCCGCTCGCCGACTATGCCAAGGACCATGCGGCGCTCGCACGAGCCCTGGAAACCTACGCGGCATGACCGCGCCGGGCGACAAGGCGCGGGAGCCGGCGCTGCCCGATGGGCGGCTGCTGACCTTTTATGGCGATGACTATACCGGCTCCTCCGCGGTGATGGAGGTGCTGAGCTTCGCCGGCGTGCCGACCGTGCTGTTCCTGGGACCGCCTAGGCCCGAACAGATTGCACGCTTCGGTGATTTCCGGGCGCTGGGCATAGCCGGCGTCGCGCGCTCGCAATCGCCGGCCTGGATGGAGGAGCATCTGCCGCCGGTGTTCCGGCAGCTCGCCGCGCAGGGCGCGCCGATCGCCCACTACAAGGTGTGCTCGACCTTCGATTCCGCCCCCCATGTCGGCTCGATCGGCAAGGCCATCGAACTCGCCGAGCCGATCCTCGGCGGGGCGTGGCACCCGCTCGTGGTCGGCGCGCCGGCCATTGCCCGCTATCAGGCGTTCGGCAATCTGTTCGCCGCGATCGAGGGCACCGGCTACCGGCTCGACCGCCACCCGGTGATGGCACGCCACCCGGTCACGCCGATGGCGGAGGCCGATGTGCGGCTCCACCTCGCGCGGCAGACCGAGACCCCGATCGGCCTCGTCGACTTCGTCGCGCTCAAGACCAGCCGGGGCAGCGATCGCCTTGCCCGCGAGCAGGCGCAGGGCGCGCGCATCATCGCCCTCGACGTGCTGGACGACGAGACCCTGGCCGAGACCGGCCGGCTGGTCTGGGAGCATCGCGGCGAGCGCCTGTTCGCCGTCGGCTCGCAGGGCCTCGAATACGCGCTGGTCGCCTATTGGCGCGCCGCCGGACTGCTACCGCATGAGAGCACCAAGACTGGCTCGGCGCGGCGCGAGCGCATCGTCGTGGTCTCCGGTTCCTGCTCGCCGATCACCGCCGGGCAGATCGCCTTTGCGCTCCACAACGGCTTTGAAGGCATCCGCCTCGACGCCACCCGCGCGGTCAATGCGGAGAGCTGGGAGAAAGAGATCGGGCGCGGCGCGGACGAAGCGCTGCGCGCGCTCGGTGAAGGGCGCGACCCGCTGATCTTCACCGCCAGCGGGCCGGACGATCCTGCGGTGCCGGCGCTCAATGCCGCCATCGCGGCGAGCAGCGCATCGACCGGCGAGGTCAATGCCCGCATCGGCGACGGGCTCGGCAGGGCGCTCGACAGCGTGGTGCGTGAAGCGAGGCTCAAGCGCGCGGTCATCTCTGGCGGCGACACTTCGGGGCACGCCGGCATGGCGCTTGGCATCTACGCCGTCACCGCTCTGGCGCCGCTGGCGCCGGGCTCGCCGCTCTGCCGGGCCTATTCCGACGACGCCCATGACGGGCTCGAGATCGCGTTCAAGGGCGGCCAGATGGGCACGCCCGATTTCTTCATTGCCGCCAAGCGAGGCGGCGAGGCAACCCATTGATCAAGGGGAGAGTACAGGACATGAAAAAAATCGCTTTGCTCGGCGCGGGCGGCAAGATGGGCGTGCGCCTCGCCACCAATCTCCAGGACTCACCCTTTGAAGTGCTCCATGTGGAGCCCTCCGAAGAGGGCCGCAAGCGGTTGAAGGCCGCCACCGGCATCGACTGCGTCGACGGCGACAACGCGCTCGCCGACAGCGACGCCGTGCTGATGGCGGTGCCGGACCGCCTCATCGGCAAGATCGCCCACACCTTCATCAACAAGGTGAAACCGGGCACCGCCATCATCATGCTGGACGCCGCCGCGCCGCATGCCGGCGAGTTGCCGAAGCGCGACGACATCACCTATTTCGTCACCCATCCGTGCCACCCGCCGATCTTCAACGACGAAGTGACGCCCGAGGCGAAGAAGGACTTCTTCGGCGGCGTCCATGCCAAGCAGCACATCGTCTGCGCGCTGATGCAGGGGCCGGACGAGCACTACGCCGCCTGCGAGGCGATCGCCCGCACCATCTACAAGCCGGTGATGCGCGCGCACCGCTGCACTGTGGAGCAGATCGCCATCATGGAGCCGGCGCTCGCCGAGACCATCGGCGCCACGCTCTGCCTCGCCTTGCGCGAGGCGACCGACGAAGCGGTGCGCCGCGGCGTGCCGCGCCAGGCGGCGACTGACTTCCTCATGGGCCACCTCACCATCGAGCTTGCCATCGCCTTCGAGGTGTTCCCGGAAGGCAAGTTCTCCGACGGCGCGCTCTATGCCATCGACCAGGCCCGCCCGCAGATCTTCAGGGATGGCTGGCTGGAGCGGATCTTCGATCCCAAGGCGGTGCAGCGCTCGGTCGAGGAAATCTGCAACCCGCCGAAAGCCGCCTGATCGCGGTCCTGTCACGGGAGGCGGATCACCGCCTCCCCTCTCCGCCCGAAGATCCGAACGGACGCGGCGGTCAGCACTCAGTTTCCGGAGGAAACAATATGCCCAAACTCACCGGCGGACGCGTCTGCGCCGCGCTGCTCGCCTCGCTGTTCGTCTCCACCGCTGCGTCTGCCCAGGTGCAGGAACGCACTCTGAAGTTCGGCTACTCGACCTTCGAAGCGCATCCGCTCGGCCAGGGCGCCAACAAGTTCGTCGAACTGGTCGGCCAGAAGAGCGGCGGCAAGATCAAGATGAAGGTCTATCCGGCGACCCAGCTCGGCTCGGAGACGCAGACCATCTCGGCGACGCAGGGCGGCGTGCAGGACATTGTCGGCACCTCGACCGCGCCGCTGGTCGGCCTCGTCAAGGAATACGCCATCTTCGATTTCCCCTTCCTGTTCAGCAATGAAAAGGAAGCCGACGCCGTGGTCGACGGCCCGGTCGGCCAGACCCTGCTCGCCAAGCTGTCGGACAAGAACCTCGTCGGGCTCTGCTTCTTCGAGAACGGCTTCCGCCACGTGACCAACTCGAAGCGGCCGATCACCACCGCCGCCGATGTCGAGGGGCTGAAGATCCGGACCATGCAGAACCCGGTCTATATCGACGCCTTCAAGACGCTCGGCGCCAATGCGGTGCCGATGCCCTGGCCGGAGGTCTATACCGCGCTGGAATCCGGCGCGATCGATGCGCAGGAGAACCCCTACGGCATCATCTACGTCAACAAGCTGAACGAAGTGCAGAAGTATGTCAGCGTGACCAAGCACGCTTATTCGCCCTGGGCGATGATCATGAGCAAGAAGCTCTGGGACAAGCTCTCGCCGGACGAGCAGAAGATCTTCGTCGATTCCTGCAACGAGGCGAAGACCTACCAGCGCCAGGTGAGCCGCGCCGAAGACGCCAAGATCATCGGCGAGCTGAAGGCCAAGGGCATGGCGATCAACGAGCTGTCTCCCGAGGAGACCGCCAAGATCAAGGCGAAGCTGCAGCCGGTGATCGACAAGTACGCACCGAGCGTCGGCGAGGACCTGGTGCGCCAGGCCCAGGCCTCGATCGCCGGCACGCATTGAGCCTCAAGGGTTTCGTCGTCATCCCGGAACGGCCACGAGGCCGTATCCGGGATCGCGTGACACCTTGATTATCTTCTACCAAGAACCCCAAAGCGCCCTCATCCCCGGGCTTGACCCGGGGATCCAGACTTCGACCGGGTGCATGCGGCTGAGCTGGATCCCCGGGTCAAGCCCGGGGATGACGGCGTGAGGGATGGTTAGCTCGCCCGGGCGAATTTGAACCCGACTGAGGAGGAACGGCCGTGTCGCGACTGGTCGATGCCTATTTCGCGCTGCTGAAGCTGCTCATCGCGCTGCTGCTGGCGGCAATGGTGGTGCTGGTGTTCGGCAATGTCGTGCTGCGCTACGGCTTCAATTCCGGCATCACGCTCTCCGAGGAAGTCTCGCGCTGGATGTTCGTCTGGCTGACCTTCCTCGGCGCGATCGTCGCCTTGCGCGAACACGGCCATCTCGGCGTCGACTCTCTGGTGCGGCGCCTGCCGCTCTGGGGCAAGAAGCTCTGCTTCGTCGTGAGCTACGTCCTGATGCTCTACGCCATCACCTTGCTGGTGATCGGCAGTTGGCAGCAGAGCCTGATCAATTGGGATGTCGTCGCCCCCGCCTCCGGCCTCTCGGTCGCATGCTTCTACGGCGTCGGGCTGGTGTTCGGGGTGTCGACCATCCCGATCCTGCTGGTCGGCCTCTATCGCGTCCTCACCGGGCAGGCGAGCGAGGCCGAGCTGGTCGCCATCCGCGAGTCCGAGGAAGAGGACATCGACGAAATCCAGCGTCGCCATCTGGCGAACGCAGACACGTTCAACGGCGCTCCCCTCGCCCAGCGTGCGGGAGGCGCGTCGTGACCATACTCGTCTTCGCCGGCTCGCTGCTCGGCACCATGGCGATCGGCATGCCGATCGCGTTCGCGCTGCTGCTCGCCGGCGTGGCGCTGATGCACTATCTCGACATCTTCGACCCGCAGATCATCGCGCAGAACATCATCAACGGCGCGGACAGCTTCCCGCTGATGGCGGTGCCGTTCTTCATGCTGGCCGGCGAATTGATGAACACCGGCGGCCTGTCGAAGCGCATCGTCAATGTCGCGCTCGCCGCGGTCGGCCATGTGAAGGGCGGGCTCGGCTATGTCGCCATCCTCGCCGCCTGCGTAATCTCGGCACTGTCCGGCTCGGCGGTGGCGGATGCCGCCGCGCTTTCGGCACTGCTGGTGCCGATGATGGTGCGGGCCGGACACAGCAAGGCGCGCTCCGCCGGGCTGATCGCGGCCTCCAGCGTCATCGGTCCGATCATCCCGCCGAGCATCGGCTTCGTCATTTTCGGCGTCATCGGCGGCGTCTCCATCACCAAGCTGTTCCTCGCCGGCCTGGTGCCGGGGCTCATCATCGGCCTCGCTCTGGCGCTCGCCTGGTGGTGGGAGGTGCGCAAGGAGAACGTGGTCCCACCGCCGAAGCAGAGCGCGCGCGAACTCGGCCGCGCTTTGGTCGACGGCGTCTGGGCACTGATGCTGCCGGTCATCATCATCGTCGGCCTGAAGTTCGGCGTGTTCACGCCGACCGAGTCCGCCGTGGTCGCTGCGGTCTACTCGCTGTTCGTGGCAACGTGCGTCTATCGCGAGCTGAAGCCGAGCGAGATCTATGGCGTGTTCGTCACCGCGGCCAAGACCACCGCGGTGGTGATGTTCCTGGTGGCGGCGGCGCTGGTGTCGTCCTGGCTGATCACCGTGTCCGACATCGCCAATGATCTCGTCGCGCTGCTGCAGCCGCTGATGGGCAACCAGACGCTGCTGCTGCTCGCCATCATGGCGGTGGTGATCGTCGTCGGCACTGCCATGGACATGACGCCGACCATATTGGTGCTGACCCCGGTGCTGATGCCGATCATCAAGAGCGCCGGCATCGATCCGGTCTATTTCGGCGTGCTGTTCATCGTGAACAACTCGATCGGCCTGATCACCCCGCCGGTCGGCACCGTGCTCAATGTGGTCTCGGGCGTCGCCAGGATCAGCATGGAGGACCTTATCAAGGCGGTCTGGCCCTTCATGCTGGTGCAGTTCGTCGCGCTGCTGCTGATGGTGCTGTTCCCGCAACTCGTGATGTGGCCGGCGAGCCTGATCGGGCATTAATTGATGCGGTATAAACAGGCCGTGGTATACTCAACGTACCACCGCTTCGATGCCGGCCTCGCCGCACCGTTTGCTGGCGGCTACGCAGCAGGAGCGCGAGATGGCGAACGTCTCGGAGACCATCGTTCGGAGGAAACTCTCGCATGAGGTGTTCGATCGCCTGAAGGCGATGATCACCGGCGGCGAGCTGGCGCCGGGCGACGCCATGCCTTCCGAACGCGACCTGATGGACCGTTTCGGCGTCGGCCGTCCTGCGATACGCGAGGCCATGCAGGCGCTCGCCAATATCGGGCTGATCACCATCACCCATGGCGAGCGCGCCCGTGTGCAGCAGCTTACCGCAAAGTCGATCTTCCAGCAGGTCGACCTCACCGCGAACATCCTGCTGTCCGCCTCCCCCGACAGCCTTGAGCATCTCAAGCAGGCCCGCCGCTTCTTCGAGCGCGGCATGGTGCGCGAGGCGTCACTGCGCGCGACGCCGGACGACGTCGTGCGCCTCCAGGAGACGCTCGACCTGCAATCCCGCGCGGTCGGCAATCCGGAATCCTTCATCTCTGCCGACATGCGCTTCCACACCCAGATCGCGGCCATTTCCGGCAATCCGATCTTCGAGGCGGTGAGCGAGGCGATGCTGAGCTGGCTACGGCAATATCACACCGAGTTGCTGCTCTGGACCGGCCGCGAAGCCCTCACGCTGACCGAGCACGCGCTGATCCTGCGCTGCATTGGGGAGCACCAGCCCGAAGAGGCCGAGGCGGCGATGGTAAAGCACCTCGACCGCTCCAGCGTGCTCTACGCTCACTCGGCCTGATCGACCCGCGCCACCGCATAGGGCCGCAGCCGCAGCAGCCGACCGGTCATCGCCGCCGGCAGGGTGTCCCGGCGCCCGGGCACGAGGCTGGTCTCGTCCAGCAATGTGCACCAGCCGCCGAACGGCAGCTCGACTGCCTGCGGCTCCGGCGTGAGATTGGCGAGCAGCAGCGTCGAGCCACCCTCCGGGGTGGAAGTGAGGACTGTCAGCACGCGGTCCTCGGCGCTCGACCGGCACGCTCGCCGCTGCCAGCCGGCGATCGAGGCCAGCATGCGTGCGGCATGGAAGGCCGGACGCGGCGTGCCGTCCTCGTCCAGCAGCCCGAAATCCCCGGTCAGCGCGGCACCGATGAAAGCCTCGACGCCGGCCTCGCCGAGGCGCGCGGCATAGCCGATCATCCAGGCGGCGGCGAACAGGCCGCGCTGGCGTGGATCGCGCTCCGCCATGGTGACACGCCCGCCATCCGGGTTCGGCGTGGTGCGCGCGCCATAGGGGTTATGCCGCATGCCGATGGTCGAGGGCCCGATCCGGTAGGGCCGGCCCTCGCCGATGATCGCGCGCGCCGAGCGCAGGATGAAGGGCAGCGCCTCGAGCGACTGCATCACGCTGCGATCGTCGGCGTCGTGCACGATCGGACAGGTGCAATGGGTGACGAAATCCAGCAGCCCGACCGGCGGGCGCTTGCGGTTCAGCTCGGTGAAATAGCTGAACATGCCGCCGCCGAGCGGCAGGTTCGGAAAGGCTGCGCGCGCGGCGGAATAGACGCTCTCCAGTGGCGGGCAGTCCGGCCATACACTGCCCGGTGGCGTCGAGCGGCGATCGACCGCGGGGCTCACCGTGATGGCATCGAGCCTGAGGCCGGCCTCGGCGACGAGCCGCGCGACATGGCGCAGTTCGTCGGCGGGCGTCTCGACGCACGGCACCACGCATTCGAGCACGGTCTCGGCGGCGACAGGGCGAGCGATCCGCTCGAAATCCCGTAGCGCCTCGATGCCATGGCCGGCACCGAGGTCGAAATGGCACAGCAGTGTCTGCGGCGCGATCTCGGCAAGGCGGTCGGCATGGTGCAGCGTCGCCGCGGCCTCCTCCGGCGTCAGCACGAGGCCGAACTCGGCGACGCGTCCGGTGACGGCACCGCAGGTGACGCGCACCGGAACCTTCGACGCTTCGGCGCGCGGCGCGCCCTCCCCGCTCGCCGCGATACTGAGCGCCACCGACTGGCGCTGCGGCACACCCGCCGGCAGCGTATAGGGCCAGGGCAGAGCGAGCGGCCGGACATAGGTCTTGTAGGAGGCGTCGGACCAGTTGCGCTGGTCCTCCATCTCGAAGGCGTCGCCCTCCATGCGGCAAATGGCGCGGATGCCGGGAGCCACCTCATGGGTGATTGCGCGCATGTCCTTGAAGGGCTGCGCCGGATCGATGAGATCGGGCAGCACGGCATGTTCGATCGAGCCGTCGACATGCTCGACCTCGACCGGCCGGCCGGCGAGGCCGAGGATCGGATGCAATATGGTGAAGCCGCAGCGATTGGTGACGAAATCGCCGGAAGGCGTCGCCTCGGCGCTGAAGCTGATGGTGCCGTCGGAGCGGCCGATGATGGCCGCGTCATAGACCAGCTCTGCCCCGTTCTCAGCGGCGCAATGTGCCCGGTAGCGGACGTCGAAGCCGTCGCGTCCATCCTCGACCACCAGCTCGGTGATGGTCGGGATCGAGGTGCCCCACGAGGTGTCGCGCACCAGATACGAGACCGCGCGCAGCACCTCGCGCCCGCCGAAGCGGATGGCGCGCAGATTGCCGTCGATGAACTCGGCGGTGAGTTCGCCCGCCTGCAGCAGCCGGACCTCGGGGATCGGCTCGTCGGTTCCGAAATAGGCGCGGCGCAGTTCGGCGGTCATGCGGATCAGATCCCGGCAAGTGCGAGTGTGTCGCCGCTGGCGGCGCTGCGATAGGCCGCCTCGACCAGAGCGAGCGTCTTGAGATTATCGTGGCCCGAGGTCGCCGGCTCGCGCCCCTCTGCAAGGCACGCGACCCAGTGCTGCTGGATGGCGACGACGCTTTCCTGGATAAGGTGCCAGGGCCGTTCCATCCACGGGTGCAGCGGCGGCGCGACGTCGAGCGTCTCGCTGCCGCCGTCCGTGGCGACGATCATGCGGAAATCCTGGCCGAGGCGGATCGTGCCACGGCTGCCGTCGATCTCGATGAGGGTCTGCGGGAACGGCTCCTCGGCGAGCCGTGTCGCGTAGGAGCAGTCGACCACCGACGTGACGCCGCCCTCATGGTCGAGCAGCATGGTCGCGACATCCTCGCCGCGGATCGCCGGATTGACGCGCCGGGTCCGCGAAGTCAGCCGCGCGACGTCCCCGAACAGGAAGCGGGCTATGTCGAGACTGTGGATGCCGAGATCCTCGATGATGAAACGCTCTCCGGTCGCGAGATAGGGCTGGCCGGAGAACACGTCATAGCTTGAGCGAAACGACACCCGGCCCCAGAAAACCTCGCCGATCCGGCCGCTGTCGATCACCGCGCGCACCGCCCTGATCGGCGCCTGCCAGCGGAAATTCTCGTGCACCATCAGCGGAACCCCCGCCGCCTCGCAGGCCGCGACCATCACCCGACCATCCGCCATGGTAGCGGCAAACGGCTTCTGGCAGATGACGGGGACGCGGTGCCGCGCCGCGAGCTCAACCAGGGCGCGATGGCTCGGCAGCGTCGTCGCGATGTCGACGAAGTCGAGCCGCTCTTCCGCGAACATCGCCTCAGCGTCGGCAAAATACCGCTCGACGCCGAAATCCCGCCCCGCTTTGGCAAGCCGTTCGGGATCGCGATCGCAGAGCGCGACGATGCGCGCGCCCTCGATCTCCTGCCAGGCGTGAAGCTGGTTCACGGCGAAGAAGCCGCAGCCAATCAGCGCACCATTCAGCACCGCCTCAGCCCTCCTGTGCCATCTGGCGCAGGACGACGCGTTGCTGGAGCTTGCGCTGCGCCTGATCGACGACCACGGCGGCGATGATGACGACGCCCTTGATGACGGTCTGCCAGAACGAGCTGACGCCCATCATCACGAGACCGTCGGAAAGGATGCCGATGACGAAGGCGCCGATGATGGTGCCGCCGATCGTACCTCGCCCGCCCGACATCGAGGTGCCTCCGAGCACGGCGGCGGCGATGGCGTTCAGCTCGAAGGTCTCGCCGGTCGCCGGGTGCGAGGCCATGAGCTGGGAGGAGATGATGAGCCCGACCAGCGCCGCGCAGAAGCCGGAGAACATGTAGACGAACATCTTCACCCGGTTGACCCGAATGCCGGAAAGCCCGGCCGCGCGCTCATTGCCACCGACCGCGAAGATGTGCCGGCCGAGCGGCGTCCTGCCGGCGATATAGGCGGCGGCGAGCGCGACCGCGATCAGGATCCAGATGGTCAGCGGCAGGCCGAGGAAGCCGCCGGCGCCGAGGATGGCGAAGCCGGTGGTGCCGTAGTCCTCGCGGCCGACCAGATTGGCGAAGGTCGCTCCGTCGGACGAGAGCAGCGCGAGGCCGCGCATCACATAGAGCGTGCCGAGCGTGGCGATGAAGGGCGCGACATTGAGCCTGGTGATCAGCAGCCCGTTGATGATGCCGACGCCGACCCCGACCGCCAGCGTGATCAGGATGATCTCCGGCAGGTTGAAGAACACGGTGTAGCCGACGCCGAGATCGATGCCGTTGAGGATCAGCCCGCCCGCCACCATGCCGCACAGCCCGACGATGGAGCCGACCGAAAGGTCGATGCCGCCGGTGATGATGACGAAGGTCATGCCGATGGCGAGCAGCGCGTTCAGCGCGACGTGCTTCGACATCAGGATCAGGTTGGCGGTGGAGAGGAAGTTCGGCGCCGCCAGCGAGAAGAACACCAGCACCGCGAACAGCGCGATGAAGGTGCGCAGCTTCATGAGATGGAGCGCGAGCGCCGCGCCGCTCATCCCCTTGTTGCCGAGCGTTCCGGCAGCCTCGGTCATTGCGTGCTCTCCAGGGACGATTGGTGGTCGATGCCGTGCCCCGCCGCGGATGCGGCGACGACCTTTTCCTCGGTGGCGTCCGTGCGGTCGAACAGGCCGGTAAGGCGGCCATTGCTCATCACCGCGATGCGGTCGGACAGCGCCATCACCTCGTCGAGGTCGGACGTGACGAAGATGATGCCGAGCCCCTCGGCAGCGAGCCGGCGCATGGTGCGGAACACATCAGCCTTGGCGCCGACATCGATGCCGCGGCTCGGCTCGTCCATCAAGAGCACCTTCGGCCCGGTCATCAGCGCCTTGGCGATCACCACCTTCTGCTGGTTGCCGCCCGACATCGAGGAAACCTCGCGATCCGGATCCGGCGCCTTCATGGCGAGGTCGCGGATGAAATGGCGGACGCCCTCGCGCTCGCGCCGCGCGTCGATCTGGATGCCGCGGGTGAATTTCATCAGGCTCGCCAGCGTCATGTTGGCGGCGATGGAGAGCTCCTGCACCAGTCCTTCGCGCTGGCGGTCCTCCGGGATCAAAGCGAGCCCGCGCCCGATCCGGCCGGTGACGTCGCGCTCCTTGACCCGGGCGCCGTCGATGTAGATCTCGCCTTTCGCGTGGGGATGGCGGCCCATCAGGCAGTCGAGCAGCTCGGAGCGGCCGGCCCCCATCAGGCCGTAGACGCCGAGTATCTCGCCGGCGCGCACATTGAGCGAGACATGGTCGACCAGATAGCCGCCGCCCATGCGCGGCAGGCTGATCGCCTCGGCGCGAAACACCTCGCGCTCCTCCACCGCGGATGCGGCGCGGGCGAAATCCTTGGCATCGGAGCCGATCATCTGTCGCACGATCCAGCGCACGTCGATGGCGCCCATCTTCTCGTGGCCGGTGATGCGGCCGTCGCGCAGCACGGTGATGTAGTCGCCGATCCGCACCAGCTCCTCGAGCCGGTGCGAGATGTAGATGATGGCGACGCCCTGCCCTTTCAGCTCGGCGATGACCCGGAACAGGATCTCGACCTCGGCGGCGGAGAGCGCCGAGGTCGGCTCGTCCATGATCAGGATGCGGGCGTGCTGCGCCAGCGCCTTGGCGATCTCGACGATCTGCTGCTGGCCGATGGGAAGATCGGCGACCAGCGTCTTCGGGCCGATGTCGTGCTCCAGCCGGCGCAGCAGGATCGCAGTCTGCCGCTCCTGCTCGGCATGGTCGATGCCGCGCAGGCCGCGGGTGATTTCGCGCGAGGCGAAGACATTCTCCGCCACCGAGAGATTGGGGAACAGGTTCAGCTCCTGGAACACCATGCCGACGCCATTGCGCACCGCATCGTCGGTGCCGGCGAAATGCACCGGCTCGCCCTCGATCAAAATGCGCCCTTCGGTCGGGCGCTCGACGCCGGCGATGATCTTCATCAGCGTCGATTTGCCGGCACCGTTCTCGCCGACCAGCACGTTCACCGCGCCGCGATGCACGACGAAATCGACTCCCTTCAGCGCCATGGTGCCGGGATAGACCTTGGTCACGCCCTCGATGGCGAGGACGACGGAATTAGTTTCCGTGCCGGGGCTCATGACTTGTCCCCGAGGGTCGCCACCGCCGGGGTGACCAGCGGCTTGTCGCCCGGCTTCTCCAGCGCGAACACCCCGACCACCGAAATCTTCCGCCCGGTGAGATCCTCTCGCGGCAGCTTGGCCAATGCGGTCTCGGCCATCAGCGTGTTGAGCGACTTGGCGAATTTCGCGTAGTCGATCTGGTTGGTGAACGCGTTGAAGGAGACGAAGTCGAGCCCGTCGCGCAGCGCCGTGCCGCGGATCACCGGGCCGATCTGCACCACCGCGTCCGCCACTCCGTCGCCATCGACATCGACGTCGACGGTCGCGGCGCGCGAGGCGGTGTTGGCGGCGACGATCCGGCCGTCGAGCCGGGTGGCGATGGTCCAGGGAATGCCTTCCGGCTTCTCGCGATAGCCGAAGCGCTTGCCTGCCTCGTCCGGGCTCTTGGCGATGAGCGCGCGCACCTCGGTGAAGGAGCCGCCCTTGGCTTCGAGATAGGGGACGATCCTGGTGCCCCACATGTCGCGCGCCATCTTGTCGGGGTCGAAGGCCGCCGCGCCACCAGCCTCGGCCTTCGCCTTGGCGAGGTCCTCGTTCTTCACCAGCTTGCAGCCCGGCAGCGCGAGCAGCGCCGCCAGGCAAGCGAGCACGATGGAGGTGCGGTAGCGCATGCGACTGGCCTCTCGCCGGTTCGACTGAAGAGCGAAAAGGAACCCGGCGGATGCGCCGCGCATCCACCGGGTTCAGCCGGGAGGAACTCAGTCGACCAGCGCGAAGGTCTCAAGCTTCTTGGCGGTGTCGGCGTTGATCAGCACGCAGTCCATGAGCTGCTTCTCGCTCTGCCCCGTCGAGCCGGTCTTGATGTACTTGTCGGCCTGCTCGACCGCGATCTCCGCCTGGCGGTAGGCCGGCTGCAGCACGGTCGCCTTGATGCCGCCGGCAAGGATGGAGTCGCGCACTTCGTTCGAACCATCGAAGCCGACCACTATCACGTCGGTCCGCCCCGCCGCCTTCAGGGCGGCCCAGGCGCCCATTGCCATGGTGTCGTTGCCGGAGATCACGCCCTTGATGTTGGGATTGGCCTGGAGGATCGACTCCATCTTGGAGAAGGCTTCGGTCTGGCTCCAGTTGGCGGACTGGCGGGCAACCGGCTTCAGGTCCGGATAGTCGTCAATGACGTCGTGATAGCCCTTGGAGCGGATGCCGGCATTGGTGTCGGATTCCTTGCCGACCAGCTCGACATAATTGCCCTTCTCGCCCATAAGCTTCACGAACTCCTGGCCCCCGAGCTGGGCGCCCTGGTAGTTGTTCGAGACGATCTGCGAGACGGCGACGCCGGTGGCGTTGATCTCGCGGTCGATCAGGAAGGACGGCACCTTGGCGTCCTTTGCCTTCTGCACCGCGGCGACCGTGGCGTCGGCGCCGGCATTGTCGAGGATGATGGCCTTGGCGCCGCGGGCGATCGCGGTGTCGATCAGCTGCGACTGCTTGTTGGCGTCGTCATTGTGCACGAGCACGATGGTCTCGTAGCCGAGCGCCTTGGCCCGCTTGGCCGCGCCGTCGGCCTCGGCCTTGAAGAACGGGTTGTCGTGCGAGGGCGTGATGATGGCGATCAGGTCCGCCGCCTGCGCGAGCGAGCCCGCCCCGGCGGCCAGCATGCCGGCAAGACCGGCGGTGAGCAGCAGCTTCCTCAGGGACTTGGTGCGTGAAGACATTGGGCTTCCTCCATTGGCGTGTGCGGTGTGGGGCGGCGCTTCTGCGTTCGGCCGCTTCCCGGCTGGTGGAATTTCCCCGCTCAGGCGGGGGAGGCACGGCTACGCCGACGCCGCACCGCCTGGCCGCCGGCGAGCGCCAGCACCGCGATGACGACGAAGCCCTGGACGATGTCCTGCGTGCCCGGCGGCAGGCCGACGATCTGCATGGTGGTGACGATCAGCACCAGCAGTAGGCTGCCGAACAGCGTGCCGAGCGCGGTGGAGGAGCCGCCGAAGATCAGCGACCCGCCCAGCACCACGGCGCCGAGCGACTGCAGCAGATAGGGCGCCCCCATTTCGAGGAAGGCGCCGCCGACATAGGCGCCGAGCAGCATGCCGGTGAGCGCCGCCAATATGGCCGAGGCGATGAAGGCGGCGGCAACGACGCGCCCGGTGCGGATGCCGGCGAGCGCCGCCGCCCGCTCATTCTGGCCGACGGCGGAGATCGCCCGGCCATAGACGGTGCGGCGGAGCAGGAAGCCCACTGCGACGACCGCCAGCAGCGCCACCAGAATCATCACCGGGAAGCCGCCAATGCGTCCGGCGCCCAGCGTCTTCAACACCGGGCTCACCGCGAAGCCCGCGGCCCAGCGATTGGCGATCAGCGTGCCGGTGGCGAGAATGTAGCCGGTCGCGAGCGTGGCGATGATGGCCGGGATGCGGAAGGCGACCACGAGCAGCGCGTTCACCGTGCCGGTGACCAGGCCGATCAGCACCACCACTGCGATGGCGAGCGGCAGCCGCGCGTCGAGGCCCTGGGTGACGACGATGCTGGCATAGGCGCTCAGCGTCAGCACGCTGGCGATGGAGAGGTCGATATTGCCCCGCCCCGTCGTCACCACCAGCATCTGGCCGAGCGCGACGATGACGAGGAAGCTCGCCGAGGCCGCGACGCCGGACAGCGAATGCAGGCTGAAGCGGCTGGTGGCGATGGAGAGGATCCCCCACAGCACCAGCACGCCAAGGAACGACCAGAACCAGCGATTGCGCTCGAGCCATTCGGTGAGGGTCATCACCGTTCCTCCCCACGGCGCCCGGCGAGCGCGCGCAGCATCAGCATCGCCAGCAGCAGGCAGCCCTGGACGGCGGCGTTGTAGTCGGTCGAGACGTTGAGCGCGCCGAGCAGCGCTCCGATCAGCGCCAGCGTCAGCGCGCCGGCGACCACGCCGAGCGGCGAGATCAGCCCGCCGATCAGCGCACAGCCGCCCATCACCACCGCGGCGACGCTGATCAGCGTGAACGGCCCGCCGGCATTGATGTCGCTCGCCGTGTTGATCGCGGTGAGCGAGAGGCCGGCGGCGGTGGCGAACAGGCCGGCAATGACATAGCGGATGATCGCGTAGCGCAGCGGCGACCAGCCACCGAGCTTCATCGCCGCGGCGTTGTTGCCGAAGCCGCGCAGCACCACGCCCAGCGGCGAGCGGTCGATGGCGAGCGCCACTGCGCCGGCAATGGCGATCATGGCGAGCGCCGCCGGCACGCCGGCGATCTGCCAGGCGAAGGCGGCGGTGAGCCATTCCGGACTGGAGCCGCCCGGCGTCGGCTGCAGCGTGTAGCCGATGCCGATCCAGATAAAGGAAGCGCCGAGCGTCACCACGATGGCCGGGATCCGCCGGAGCTGGATGGTGGCGCCGATCAGCCCATAGGCGAGGAGGCCGAACAGCAGGCAGAGGACGCCGAGCCAGGGCTGGCCCACCAGCAACGAGGCGCTGACGACATTGACGAGGCCGGCAAAGGCGCCGACGCCGAGATCGATCTCGCTGCCGCCGACGATGAACATCTGGGCGAGCGCCACCAGCACCAGCGCGATGGCCGGACCAAGCAGCAGATCGAGGCCGAACATCGACACCGCCAGCGGGTTCACATAGGCCATCAGCCCGAACACCGCGGCAAGGCTGGCGAAGGGAGCGAGGTCGACCAGCCATTCGGCAATGCCGCGCCGGCCGGCCGTGCCGTCCCGCTCGATGGCGGCGGCGCCGGCGAACGAGGCGTCGACAATGGCCTGCTCGGTGATCTCGGCGCCCACCAATTCGCGCACGATGCGCCCGCCGCTGAACACCAGCACGCGGTCGCATTCGACGAACTCGATGTCCTCGGTCGAATGCCAGACCACCAGCCGCCCCGCGCGGGCGACATCGCCGATCAGCGCGTAGAAATCCTCCTTGGCGGCGACGTCGACGCCGCGGGTCGGATCGTCGAACAATATCGTTGCCGCCTCGCCGACGAGGGCGCGGGCCACCAGCGCCTTCTGCTGGTTGCCGCCGGAGAGATCGAGAATGGGGGAATCGAAGCGGGCGGGATTGAGTTTCAGGCGTTCGGCCGCGCCGCGCGCCGCCTCGCGTTCCACGGGCTCGGAGACGAGGCCGAGTGGCGAGCGGCCGTTCAGCCGGCCGAGCGCGATGTTGGAGAGCACACTCCAGAGCGGGAACACGCCTTCCTTCTGCCGGTCCCCGGAGACGAAGCTGGCATTGCCTTGCCGCCCGATGCTGCCCCATGGCCGCGAGAACAGGCGGTGCAGCAGATCGCGCTGGCCGGAGCCTTCGAGCCCGGCAAGGCCGACCACCTCGCCCGCTTTCAGCACCACGTCGCGACCGAGCGGGGCGACGACGTCGCCGCCGATGCGCACCTGCACCGGCGCGTCGGGCGACAGCGCCGGGCGCGCCGCGCGCCTGTTGCGCAACGCACCTTCGCTCGGCCCGCCCATGGCGCCGACGAGCCCTGCGACGGTGGCGTCCGCGCTCGCCCCGCTCCAGGCCATGCGGCCATTGCGCAGCACCAGCACACGGGTCGCGATCTCGACCACTTCCTGCAGCTTGTGGCTGATGAAGATAAAGGCGAGCCCGGCGGCAGTGCGGGCACGGATGAAGGCGCGCAGCTGCCGGCTGCGCTCCAGCCCGAGCGACGAGGTCGGCTCGTCGAGGATGATCAATCGCACCTTGGGCGCGGTCACCGCACGGGCGATCTCCACCATCTGCCGCTGGCCGATCTGCAGATGGCCCACGGGGACATCGACGTTGATGCCATGGCCGGGGAACACCTCGTCGAGCGCGGCGCGGGCGCCGGCGCGATAGGCGCTCCGCCAGCCGGGTACGGCGCGCGCGGCTTCCGGCGCTTCGAGGAAGAAATTCTCCGCCACCGAGAGATTGTCGCAGAGCGACAATTCCTGATGAACGATGCGGATGCCGCCGGCCTGCGCCAGGGCGGTGTCATAGAACCCGGGATCGACATCGATGCCGCCGATCTCGATGGTGCCGGCATCCGTGCGGGTGACGCCGCAAAGGATCCGCATCAGCGTCGACTTGCCGGCACCATTGCCGCCGACGAGGCCGAGCACCTCGCCGCGCTCGACGACGAGATCGACCTGGTCATTGGCCTTGGTCGGACCGAACGCCTTGCAGATGCCGGCGAGCCGCGCGACCGGCGCGCGCGCCTTGAGGCCGCCGACATGGGCTGCCGGTTCCCGGGAAACAGCGTCCATGGCCTCTCCAGCCAACCCTGCTAAAGCCGCCGATGCACCGAAGATCGGCTCCGGTGCATCCTGCGTCGTGCGGAAAGCCGCCGTCATGACGCTAGCCGCCGCCGGTCAGTTGCCGGCCTTGGCCTTGAGCAGATTGTCCTCGACCCACGCTTGAGAGTAGGACGGGCTGACGATGACACCCGCCGGCAAGCTGGAATAGTCCTTGAGATTCTCGTCGGTCACGGTCGCCACCGGCATGATCATCAGCTTGGGCGGGGTGGCGCCCTTCACCAGCCCATAGGCGAGCCAGAAGGCGGCACCACCAATCCCGGGCGTGGTGTTCATCGAGATGGTCGAATAGTTGTTGGCTTCGCGCTGCTTCGACCACCACTGGATGAAGTTGGAGCTGCCGCCGCCCTCGATGACCGGCATCTTCTTGGCGTAGTCGCCACCATACTGGTCGAAGGCCTGGGCGATGCCGGTGTCGTCGCTACCGCCCTGGCCGAGCACGGCGTCGACATGCGGCAGGCTCGGCAACGCGTTCGCCACTGCCGACTGCGCCACCGAGGCGGTCGCCTGCCCGTATACGGTCGCGACCACCTTCACGTCCGGATTGGCCTTCAGCACCGCTTCCTGCGCCGAGTACATGTCGGCGTCCGGGGCCGAGCCCTTCACGCCGCGCACGACGATGATGTTGCCCTTGCCGCCGATCTTCTTCAGCACCCACTCGGCCTGCTGCTTCTTGTAGCCCTTGAAGTCGAAATTGAGCTGGTAATTGCAGGGCGCCGAGGCGATGGAGTCGAACGAGACCACCTTGATGCCGGCCTTGCACGCCTTCTCGATGATGCCGTTGACGGCGGTCTCGGAGGCAGCGTCGACGGCGATGGCATCGACCTTCTTCAGGATCAGCTCGGCGATCTGGCTGTTCTGCTGGGCGACCGTGCCGTCGCCATTGAGGATGATGTAATCGGCGATCTTGCCGTCTTCCTTGGCCTTCTTGGCGGCCGCCTCGAACGCGTCGACCATCTGGTGACGCCAGGTGTTGCCGAAATAGGCGTTGGCAAGCGCGATGACCGGCTTTTCGGGCGTCGCCGCCGCGGGCATGGCGCCGGCAGCGGTGAGGAGCGCGGCGGTTGCACAGGCGAGCGCAAGGGTCTTCACGTGCATCGATATTCCTCCCATAGCGGCCCGCTCGAGCAGGCTCTGTCTGGTTTTGATCCGGCAGCCGGCACCTTGGCCTCTGCACGATGACGATAACATTATCTCATCATACCAGTTGCGCAAGCGTCTTCTGACCGGCATCGTCGGATCAACGAGAGACGCAACGAAGAGTGCCGCACTGCTTCAGCATCCTTCGAGGCCGGCCCACGGCCGGCACCTCAGGATGAGGTCCAGCTTGAAGGAACGACCTCATCCTGAGGTGCCGCGTAGCGGCCTCGAAGGATGCTCAAGCAGAGCGGCGACTGGAGGACGCCACATGACGTACGTCGATCCGTTCGAGATCATCGATCGGCGCTTCCGCGCCTATGTCATCCCCATCGCCTGGCTGGAGACGCTGCACACCGGCATGCGCTGGGCGGAGGGGCCGGTGTGGTTCGCCGACATGCGCTGCCTGATCTGGAGCGACATCCCCAACAACCGGCTGATGCGCTGGAGCGAGGCATCGGGCGCGGTCGAGGTGTTCCGCGCCGATTCCAACTTCGCCAATGGCAACACCCGCGATCGGCAGGGCCGGCTGGTGAGCTGCGAGCACCGCACACGGCGCGTCAGCCGCACTGAGCCGGACGGTAGCATCACGGTGCTGGCCGATCGCTATCAGGGCAAGCGGCTGAACTCGCCGAACGACGTGGTGGTGAAATCGGACGGCACCGTCTGGTTCACCGATCCGACCTACGGCATCAGCGCGGCCTATGAGGGCGGGAAAGCCGAGAGCGAACTCGACTGCAACTACGTGTTCCGCTTCGATCCGCGCGACGGCAGCCTCGCCATCGTCGCCGACGATTTCCATCAGCCGAACGGCCTCGCCTTCTCGCCCGACGAGGAGCTGCTCTACATCGCCGATTCCGGCTTCATCGGAAATCCGGATTGGCCGCGCCACATCCGCGCCTTCGCGGTCGGCGAGGACGGCAGGCTTTCCGGCGGGCACGTGGTGACCGAGGTATCGCCCCATGCGCCGGACGGTTTCCGCGTCGATGTCGACGGCAATATCTGGTCGAGCGCCGGCGACGGCGTACATTGCTACACCCCGCAGGGCGAACTGATCGGCAAGGTCCGCGTGCCGGATCGCGTCGGCAACCTCACCTTCGGCGGCGCCGCCCGCAACCGACTGTTCATTTGCGGGCATTCTTCGCTCTACAGCGTGTTCGTGAACACCAGCGGGGCGCAGCGGCTCTAGCTAGCGCCGCTTCCCGCTCCGCGCCTGCTGGTTCCTCTCAGCGCTTCTGGTTGTAGACGTCGAGGCAGACCGCGCCGAGCAGCACCAGGCCCTTGATCACCTGCTGATAGTCGATGCCGATGCCGAGGATGGACATGCCGTTGTTCATGACGCCCATGATCAGCGCGCCGATCACCGCGCCTGCCACCCGCCCGACGCCGCCATAGGCCGAGGCGCCGCCGATGAAGCACGCGGCGATAACGTCGAGCTCGAAGCCCAGCCCGGCCTTCGGCGTCGCGGTGTTGAGCCGCGCGGCGAAGACCAGGCCGGCGAGCGCCGCCAGCACGCCCATGTTGACGAAGGTGAGGAAGGTCAGCCGCTCGGTCTTTATGCCGGAGAGCTTCGCCGCCTTTGCATTGCCGCCGACCGCATAGATCTGCCGGCCAATCGTGGTGCGGGTGGTGACGAAGGCATACAGCGCGATCAGCGCCGTCATGATCACCAGCACGTTCGGCAGGCCGCGATGCGACGCGATGAGGTAGGTGAAATAGAGGATGACCGCGAAGAACAGCAGGTTCTTGATCAGGAAGAAGCCGTAAGGCTCGGTCTCGATGCCGTGGCTCTCCTGCCGCGAGCGGCTCTTGAAGTTCATATAGACCAGCGCAAGCGCCAGCACCGCGCCGATGGCGAGCGAGGTCGGATAAAGCGCACCGGCATCGGGAATGAATTCCGGGATGAAGCCGGAGGACAGCTTCTGGAAGGTCGGCGGGAACGGGCCGACTGATTGGCCCGCCAGCAGGGCGAGCGCCAGCCCTTTGAACACCAGCATGCCCGCCAGCGTGACGATGAAGGACGGTATCTTGAAATAGGCGACCCAATAGCCCTGCGCGGCGCCGATCAGCCCACCAACTGCCAGGCAGATGATGGTCGCGGTGATGAAGTCCATGCCGTAGCGCACCATCAGCACCGCGGCCACCGCGCCGATGAAGCCCGCAACCGAGCCGACCGAGAGGTCGATATGGCCGGTGACGATCACCAGCAGCATGCCTAGCGCCATGATGACGATGTAGCTGTTCTGCAGCACGAGATTGGTGAGGTTCAGCGGCCGCAGCAGCGTGCCGTCGGTCATCACTTGGAAGAACAGCATGATGGCGAACAGCGACAGCAGCATGCCGTATTCGCGCAGATTGTTCTTCAGGAAGCCGGCATGCCTTGCTTCCGGTTTCTTGGTTTCGTCCCGGAGCACCACGGTCTTGTCGCTCATGGCCGCTTCTCTCCCTTGCGCATGATGGAGCGCATGATCTTTTCCTGGGTGGCGTCTGCGCCGGCGAACTCGCCGACAAAGGCGCCCTCGTTCATCACGCAGATACGGTCGCAGATGCCGAGCAGTTCCGGCATCTCCGAGGAGATCACCACCACGCCTTTCCCGGCATCGGCCAGCTCATTGATGATGCTGTAGATCTCGTATTTGGCGCCGACATCGATGCCGCGCGTCGGCTCGTCGAGGATCAGCACCTTGGGATCGGTGAACAGCCATTTGGACAGCACCACCTTCTGCTGGTTGCCGCCCGAGAGCTTGCCGGCATCCTGGAACACGCTGGAGCAGCGGATGCGCATGCGCCCGCGATAGTCGCCGGCGACGCGCAACTCCTTGGCGTCGTCGATCACGCGATTGCTGGAGATGCCATCGAGATTGGCGAGGGTGACGTTCTTGCGTACGTCCTCGGCCAGCAGCAGCCCGAGTTCCTTGCGGTCCTCGGTGACATAAGCAAGGCCGGCATCGATCGCGCGACGCACGGTCGACACATCCACGTCGCGGCCGTCGAGCTCGGCCCGGCCGGTGATCTTCTGTCCGTAGGATCGCCCGAATATGCTCATGGCGAACTCGGTCCGTCCCGCGCCCATTAGCCCGGCGATGCCGACGATCTCGCCGCGGCGGACGTGGAAATCGACATTGCGGATCATCTGCCGGTCGGCATGAAGCGGATGATAGACCGACCAGTCCTTCACCGCGAAGATGGTTTCGCCGATCTTCGGCTCGCGCTTGGGGAAGCGGTGCTCGAGGTCGCGGTCGACCATCTTGCGGATGATGCGATCCTCTTCGACCACCCCGGCATGGCAGTCCATGGTGTCGACGGTGCGCCCGTCGCGCAGCACGGTGATGCGGTCGGCCACGCGCGAGACCTCGTTCAGCTTGTGCGAGATCAGGATCGAGGAGATGCCATGGGCACGGAACTCGACCAGCAGGTCGAGCAGCGCCGCGCTGTCCTTCTCATTGAGGCTCGCGGTCGGCTCGTCGAGGATGAGAAGCCGGACCTCCTTGGACAGCGCCTTGGCGATCTCGACAAGCTGCTGCTTGCCGACGCCGATATTGGTGATCAGCGTGTCCGGCGCCTCGTCCAGCCCGACCTTGGCGAGCAGTTCGCGGGTGCGCCGGTACACCGCGCCGCGGTCGATGATGCCGAAACGCGACGGAGGATTGGCGATGAAGATGTTCTCCGCGATCGACAGAAGCGGGATCAGCGCCAGTTCCTGATGGATGATGATGATGCCGAGCGCCTCGGAATCATTGATGTCGCGGAAGCGCCGCTCCTCGCCGTCATAGAGGATGGCGCCCTCATAGGAGCCGTGCGGATAGACCCCGCTCAGCACCTTCATCAGGGTCGACTTGCCGGCGCCGTTCTCGCCGACGAGGGCGTGGATCTCTCCCGCCTCGACGGTGAAATTGACGTCGCTCAGCGCCTTCACCCCGGTGAAGTTCTTGCTGATGCCCTGCATTTCCAGGATCGCGTTCATCACGCCGCTCCATTCGCGCCGAGGCAGCGGCCGCGCGCAATCTCCGCGCGGCCGGCCCCGGACGTGCCGATCAGTTGATCTGGTTCTTCTTGTAGTAACCGCTGCCGATCAGCACCGGCTCCCAATTGCTCTTGTCGACCACGACCGGCTTCAGGAGATAGGACGGCACGACCTTGACGCCATTATTGTAGGTCTTGGTGTCGTTCACCGTCACTTCCTTGCCGCTGAGCGAGGCATCCACCATGTCGGCGGTAACCTTGGCGAGGTCGCGGGTATCCTTGAAGATCGTGGAATATTGCTCGCCGGCGAGGATCGACTTCATCGACGGGACTTCGGCGTCCTGGCCGCTGACGATCGGCATCTTCATGTCGCCGCTGCCATAGCCGACGCCCTTGAGCGAGGACAGGATGCCGATGGACAGCCCGTCATAGGGCGAGAGCACGGCGTCCAGGCGCTTGTTGGTGTAATAGGCACTGAGCAGATTATCCATGCGGGCCTGGGCGGTGGCGCCGTCCCAGCGCAAGGTCGAGACCTTGTCCATGCCCAGCTGTCCGCTCTGCACCTTGAGCTTGCCGCTATCGATCAGGGGCTTCAGCACCGACATGGCGCCGTCATAGAAGAAGTAGGCGTTGTTATCGTCCGGCGAGCCGCCGAACAGTTCGATATTGAACGGCCCCTTAGCGTCCGGCAGACCAAGCGCCTTGACGATGGACTGCGCCTGCAGCACGCCGACCTGGAAATTGTCGAAGGTCGCGTAATAGTCGACGTTCGGCGTATCGCGGATCAGGCGGTCATAGGCGATGACCTTGATGCCCTTGTCCTTGGCCTGCTTCAGCACGTCGGACAGGGTAGTGCCGTCGATCGAGGCGATGACCAGCACCTTGGCGCCCTTCGTCACCATGTTCTCGATTTGCGAGAGCTGGTTCGGAATGTCGTCCTCGGCATATTGCAGGTCGGTGTTGTAGCCGCGCTCCTTCAGCACCTTCACCATATTGTCGCCGTCCGCGATCCAGCGGGCGGAGGATTTGGTCGGCATGGCGATGCCGACGGTGGCTTTCTCCTGCGCGAGCGCGGGACCGGCGAGCGCGACGGCACCGAGCGCGAGGATGGAAAGCGTCGTCTTGAGCATATTCATGTTTCACTCCCGGAAACGTTGAACGTTACTGGCCGCGTTTGCGCGGGCCGTTTTCTTGCCGCCGGCGGGGCCGGGGTGTCAGGTCCCGCGCATCACCCGAAGGCGCGCGGCATTGCGGTGTGCCCCCCATAAACGGCGTCGTAAGCGGCGATGGTGGTCCGCGCCCGCGCACGGACCTCGTTCGCACTGATGCCCGGCCGATAGAGGCTGGAACCGAGCCCGAAGGTGCGGACGCCGGCGGCCGCATAGGCCGGGAAATCCTTGTCGGAGACCCCGCCGACCGCGCCGATCTCGATGCCCGCCGGCAGCACGGCGCGGATAGCCTGGATGCCGGTGGGGCCGATGACGCTGGCCGGGAAGAACTTCAGTCCCGAGGCGCCGGCCTTGAGCGCGGCAATCGCCTCGGTCGGCGTCAGCACGCCGGGCATGGTGACCATGCCGTGCGCGCCGGCGCGCCGGATCACCTCCGGCTCGACGTTCGGGCTGACCATCAGCCGGCCGCCGACATCGTTGAGCCGATCGACCTGCTCCGTCTCCAGCACCGTGCCGGCACCGATGAGCACGCCGGTCGGCGCGAGCTTCACGGCGGCGGCGATGGACGTGAACGGATCGGGCGAGTTCAGCGGGATCTCGATCGCCTCGAAGCCCTCCTCGATCAGCGCTGCGACAACGGATTCAGCCTCGGACGGCGCGACGCCGCGCAGGATCGCGACCAGCGAGCGGCGGAGCTGCGGCCAGGCAATGCGGGTGGACGGGATCATCGCGGCGTTCCCTCGCGCTGGAAGAAAAGAATGGACGCGGCGGCGTGCAATCCCTCGCGCACGCAGGCTTCCGCATCCCGCACCACGACATCGTCGGCGCCGCCAATGTCGAGCGCGCGAACATAGAGCGTGGCGGCGGCGCCCGAGGCGACCAGCACCGTGCCGCTTAGCGAACCATAGCGACGCGCGGCGCCGGCCAACTCGACACCGATCAGCAGTCCGGAGAGCCGCGCCAGCGCGTCGTCCGACGCCGTGCCGGCGAGCAGCCAGCCGGCGCGCAGTTCGAAGAAGCGATTGGTGGCGGATTCCGGCTCGGCGAGCGCGGCGGCGACGCCATCGGCGAAGGCCGCGCCGTCCGCATCGACCTCGCCGCCCTCGACCGCCGGCTTGACCACCGAGGCGGTGCGTAGCAGCTGGAACAGTTCGCCGGTCATGAAGGTGGCGAAGCTTTCAACTGCGCCGTCGGCCAGCCGCACCCATTTCGAATGCGTGCCGGGCATGCACACCAGCCCGCTCTGTCCGTCGAGCGCCAGCGGCAGCAACTGGGTCTCCTCGCCGCGTATCACGTCGGGATGTGTGGGGCTGCGCTGGGCGATGCCGGGCAGGATGCGCACCGGGCGCCGTGCCGCCGGTGCGATGGTGGAGCGGGCGGCAAGCTCATCGAGCCGCACCGGCGCATCGAGATAGGCCGCCTCGACCCAGCCGGCGCGCGAGCCGACCATGCCGCACATCATCACCGGCACGCCGCCGGGCACGCCGAGCGCGGCGAGATGCGATTCCAGCACGGTCTCGAAGCCACGCTGGCCCGAGATGGCGAGCCCGTCGCCCGACCGGCGCTCGGCGAGCACGCGACCGTCGCGGTCGAGCGTCCACAGCCGGAAGCTGGACGTGCCCCAATCGACGATCACGTGGGAAAGGGCACTCATCATATCGCTCCAAGCTTGATGCGGGGCTCTGGACGGCCCCTGGCACTGAGGTCGAGCAGGAAGGTGCGGCCATGCTGCGGGTCGGCCGCGCGCGCCGCCTCGTCCATGTCCTCATAGGCCGAGGTGACCAGCATCCGGCCGAAATCCGCGCCGACGAAGACCGGGCAACTGGTCTGCTTCGCCGGCACCCGCACCGTCCGCACGCGCTCGCCGGCCGGCGTATAGGCGTCGACGCACCCCGCCCCCCAGCGCGCGCACCAGATCAGCCCTTCGGCGTCGGTCACCGCGCCATCGAGGCCGCCCTCGCCATGGTGCCGATAGAGGGCGGACGGCGCACCGACCGGCAGGCCGGTTGCCGGGTCGAGTGGAACGCTGTGCAGCACATTCTCGTGGGTATCCGAGAAATAGCCGGTGCCGCCGTCGGGCGAGAAGCAGATGGCGTTCGGGATGGTGATGTTACCGAACAGCCGGCTCAGCACGCCGCCGTGCAGCGCATAGATCGCGCCGGCTCCCGTCTGCGCCTTGCGGCCCATGGTGCTGGTCCAGAGCGTGCCGGAGGGATGCACCCGGGCGTCGTTCGAGCGGCTCGCCGCGTTGTCGGCTTCGATCGGCACATGCAACGCCAGATGCCCGTCGGCGACGCGGCGGACATGGAGGCCATCCTCGGCGACGATGAGCTGACGGGCATCATCGACATACGCCAGCGCGCTTGCCATGACGGGCAGTGGATGCACCTGCGCCTCGCCTTTGCCGAGCCGTGCCTCGAACAGCCGTCGCTCCAGTATGTCGAACCACCAGGCGGTATCGCTGGCGACGTCATAGGCCGGCCCCTCGCCGAGGTGGCAGCGCACCTCGGACAGCACGGTGACAATGACCTCCTCCATGCGCGCTTCAGTGACTGTCACGCGGCAACCCCTTGGTCTGGGCGATGCGCTGGTAGCGGACCGCCGGCTCCAGCACCGCGCCGGTCTCCATCTGGCCGACATAGTCGCGCTGGATCTCCTGCCAGGGCGTCTGGCTGGCCGGATAGGCATAGCCGCCGGTTGCCTCCAGCGCGCGACGGCGCTCAATGAGTTCGGCCTCCGGCACCAGCATGTTGGCGCTGTTGCGCCTGAGATCGATGCGCACGCGGTCGCCGGTGCGCAACAAAGCGAGCCCGCCGCCGGCCGCGGCTTCCGGCGAAGCGTTGAGGATCGAGGGCGAGCCCGAAGTGCCGGATTGACGGCCATCACCGATGCAGGGCAGCGAGGAAACGCCGGCCCTGATGAGGTAGTCCGGCGCTCGCATGTTCACGACTTCAGCAGAGCCGGGATAGCCGATCGGACCGGCGCCGCGCATGAACAGGATGCTCATCTCGTCGATGCCGAGCGAGGGGTCGTCGATCCGCTTGTGATAATCCTCCGGCCCATCGAACACGATGGCGCGGCCCTCGAAGGCCTCCAGGTCGTCGGGATTGGAGAGATAGCGTTCGCGGAACTCCGGCGAGATCACGCTGGTCTTCATGATGGCGGAGGAGAACAGATTGCCGCGCAGCACGCGGAAGCCGGCCTTCTCTTTCAGCGGACGATCGAACGGGCGGATCACCGCTTCGTCCTGGATGCCGGTCGAGCGGCAATTCTCGCCGATGCTGCGGCCATTCACGGTGCGCGCATCTTCGGCGATCAGGCCCTGGCTCATGAGCTGGTTGATCACCGCGGGCACGCCGCCGGCATGGTAGTAATCCTCGCCGAGATATTCGCCGGCCGGCTGGAGATTCACCAGCAGCGGCACGTCCTCCCCATAGGTCTGCCAGTCGTCGATGGAGAGCTCGACGCCCATGTGGCGGGCGAGCGCGTTGAGATGGATCGGCGCATTGGTCGAGCCGCCGATCGCAGAAGTGACGCGGATGGCGTTGATGAACGCCTGGCGGGTCAGGATGTCCGACGGCTTCAGGTCCTCGCGCACCATGTCGACGATGCGCAAGCCGGTGCGGTAGGCCATTTCCTGCCGGTCGCGATAGGGCGCGGGGATCGCCGCCGAGCCCGGCAACTGCATGCCCAGCGCCTCGGCGAGCGAGTTCATCGTCGTCGCCGTGCCCATGGTGTTGCAGAAGCCGGTCGAAGGCGCCGAGGAGGCCACCAGCTTGACGAAGCCGGCATAGTCGATCTCGCCCTTGGCCAGCAGTTCGCGGGCCTTCCACACGATGGTGCCCGAACCGGTGCGCTCGCCCTTGTACCAGCCGTTCAGCATCGGCCCGACCGAGAGCGCGATGGCGGGGATGTTCACCGTCGCCGCCGCCATCAGGCAGGCCGGCGTGGTCTTGTCGCAGCCGATGGCGAGCACCACGCCATCCAGCGGATAGCCGAACAGTACCTCGACCAGGCTGAGATAGGCGAGGTTGCGGTCGAGCGCCGCGGTGGGGCGCTTGCCGGTCTCCTGGATCGGATGCACCGGAAACTCGATGGCGATCCCGCCGCCCTCGCGAATGCCCTCGCGCACCCGCTTCGCCAACTCAAGATGATGCCGGTTGCAGGGGGAGAGATCGGAGCCGGTCTGGGCGATGCCGATGATCGGCCGGCCGCTCTGCAACTCCTCCTGGCTGAGACCATAGTTCAGATAGCGCTCCAGATAGAGCGCGGTCATGTCGGCGTTGGCCGGGTTGTCGAACCAGGCCTGCGAGCGGAGCGGTCGCTTGTCGTTCGTCGGTGCCATGATCAATCCTCGAACGCTTCGACGACGGTGCGCCGGCCGAGCATGAAGGCGTCCGCAACATGTGCCAGCGGCACCAGGTCGACATCGGAGGCACCGCGCCCGATCAGATCGACGAAGTGACGGTAGATCCCGGGATACTCCGCCTCCTTCTCATCGATCAGGCTCGCGCCATCGTGGAACAGCTTTGCGCCGCCAGACGACAGCGTCAGCAGCCCGCGATCGGTCTCGACCCGGATGTCCCAGGTCTGCGGGCCGGTCTGGCGGAAGTCGAATTCGGCGCGGATCGGCAGGCCGGTCTCGTCTTCGAAGTTGAGATCGGCGGCGATCGGCGCCGCGCAATTCGACGGGAAGGCCAGTTCGGCGCGGGTGAGGAACACTGGCCGCGGCAGGATGCGGGTGAGGATCGACAGGGCATTGATGCCGGGATCGAACACGCCGAGCCCGCCCGGCTCCCAGATCCAGTGCTGACCCGGATGCCAGACCCGTACATCCTCCTTCCACTCGATGGTCACCGAGCGGATGTCGCGCTCGGCGAGGAAGGCCCGCGCCGGCTCGACCGCCGGCGCAAAGCGGGAGTGCCAGGTGGCGAACAGTGTCTTGCCCGAAGCTTTCGCCGCCGCGACCAGCGGAGCCAACTCGCTCACCGTGGCGCCGGGCGGCTTTTCCAGCAGCACATGCTTGCCGGCCTTCAGCGCAGCGGCGGCCTGCGCGCGGCGCACCTGAGGCGGGGTGCAGAGCGCCACGGCATCGATCTCCGGCGCCTGCTCCAGCAACTCCTCCAGCGTGGCGAAATGCGCGACGCCATCCAGCGCGGCGTTGCGGCTGGCAACGGCCGCCAGCGCGATGCCCGGCGTCGCGGCGATCGCCGGAACATGCTGGTCCCGCGCAATCTTGCCGAGGCCGACGATAGCGAGGCGGATGCCCGTCATGCTCATTTGCCCCACCGCAGCACCATGGGATCGAGCCGCTTCGCCACTTCGATCAGCCCGGCCCGCGTCGCCGGGTGCAGAGCAGGAAGCGGGTGGCGGACGGTCTCGTGCCCGATCACGCCGCCCTCTTTCATCAGCGCCTTGCAGGCAGCGAGGCCGCATTGGCGGTTCTCGTAATTGATCAGCGGCAGCCAGCGCTGATAGGCGTCCATCGCCTCTCCGCGCTTTCCGGCGAAATAGGCGTCGGTGATCTGGCGGATGCCGTCGGGATAGCCGCCGCCGGTCATGGCACCGGTGGCGCCGGCATCGAGGTCGGCCATCAAAGTGATCGCTTCCTCGCCGTCCCAAGGCCCCTCGATGGCATCGCCACCGAGCTCGATCAGCGTGCGCAGCTTGCCCGCCGCCTGCGGCACCTCGATCTTGAAATAGGCGAGATGCTCGATCTCCGCCGCCATGCGGGCGAGGAAGGGCGCGGAGAGCGGCGTGCCGGCGACGGGCGCGTCCTGCACCATGATCGGGATCGAGATCGCGTCGGAGACGGCGCGGTAGAAATCGTAGATGCCCTGTTCGGATACACGGATGGTGGCGCCGTGATAGGGCGGCATGATCATGACCATGCTGGCACCGGCCGCCTCGGCGCGGCGCGAGCGCTCGGCGCAGATCGCGGTGCCGAAATGCGTGGTGGTGACGATGACCGGCACCCGCCCGGCGACGTGGTCGAGCACAGCCGTCATCACGCGCTCGCGCTCGGCATCGGTCAGCACGAACTGCTCGGAGAAATTGGCGAGGATGCACAGGCCATGCGAGCCGGCATCGATCATGAAATCGACGGCGCGCTTCTGGCCGTCGAGATCGAGTTCGCCACTGGCGTCGAACACCGTCGGCGCGACGGGGAAGACCCCCTTATAGGGACGCACGGCTTTGGAAACGGCCATTACCCACCTTCAATGATTGTCGCGCGGCACCGGCGAACCGGTGCGCCCGACGAGAAAATCGAAATCCGCGCCGCGATCGGCCTGCAGCACATGGTCGATATAGAGCTTGGCGTAGCCGCGCTCGGCATGGGGTGCAGGCGGCGTCCAGACGGCGCGACGGGCGGCGAGTTCCGCCTCGTCGACATGCAGATGCAGCGAGCGGGCCGGCACGTCCAGCGTGATCAGGTCGCCATTGCGCACCAGGGCCAGCGGCCCGCCGGCGGTCGCCTCGGGGGCGACATGCAAAACCACCGTGCCATAGGCGGTGCCGGACATGCGGGCATCGGAGATGCGGATCATGTCGCGCACACCCTGGCGCAAGAGCTTTGCCGGCAACGGCATGTTGCCGACCTCGGCCATGCCCGGATAACCCTTGGGCCCGCAATGCTTCAGCACCATGATGCAGGAGGCGTCGATGTCGAGATCGTCGTCATTCACCGCGTGGTGCATCTCCTCCACCGATTCGAACACCACGGCGCGGCCGGTGTGCCGCATCAATTCAGGCGAGGCGGCGGAGGGCTTTATCACCGCGCCATTGGGGGCGAGGTTGCCGGTGAGGATGGCGATGCCGGCTTCCGGCTTGAACGGCTCCTCGAACGAGGTGATGACCTCGCTGTTCCAGCAGGACGCCTCACGGACATTCTCCCAGATGCTGCGGCCGTTCGCGGTCAGCGCATCCTGGTGCAGCAGGCCGCGCTCGCCGAGCGCGCGCAGCACCACCGGCAGGCCGCCGGCATAGTAGAAATCCTCCATCAGGAAGCGGCCGGACGGCATCAGGTCGACGAGGCAGTGCACGTCGCGCCCCAGCCGGTCGAAATCCTCGAGCGTCAGGTCGATGCCGACGCGCCCAGCGATGGCGAGCAGATGCACCACCGCATTGGTCGAGCCACCGATCGCCGCCAGCGTGCGTATGGCGTTCTCGAAGGCGTGGCGGGTCAGGATGTCGGAGGGCTTCAGGTCCTCGCGCACCATCTCGACGATGCGCCGCCCGGCCATGCGAGCGAGCTGGTTGCGGCGGGCGTCGGCGGCGGGGATGGCGGCGTTCTCCGGCATGCCGATGCCGAGCGCTTCCACCATCGACGCCATGGTCGAGGCGGTGCCCATGGTCATGCAATGACCGCTCGAGCGGTTCATCGCACCCTCGGCCTCGTGGAATTCCTCGATGGTGATCTCGCCGGCTCGCAGTTGCTCGCTCATCGAGATGATATTGGTGCCCGAGCCGATGATCTGGCCGCGATAGACGCCGCGCAGCTGCGGGCCGCCGGAGACGCCGATCGCCGGCAAATCGGCCGAGGCCGCGCCCATCAGCAGCGCCGGCGTGGTCTTGTCGCAGCCCATCAGCAGCACCACGCCGTCGAGCGGGTGGGCGCGGATCGCCTCCTCGACATCCATCGAAGCGAGGTTGCGGAACAGCATGGCGGTGGGGCGCATCGTCACCTCGCCGAGCGAGGAGACCGGGAATTCAAGCGGGAAGCCGCCGGCCTCCAGCACGCCATAGCGCACATGCTCGGCGATGGTGCCGAAATGCGCGTTGCACGGCGTCAGCTCGGACCCGCTGTTGCAGATGCCGATCACCGGCTTGCCTTCGAACTGGTCCTGCGGCGCGCCGCTATTCTTCAGGAAGGACCGGTAATAGAAGCCCATCTTGTCCTGCCGGCCGAACCAGGCCTGGCTACGCAACGTCTTCCTGTCGTTCGGGCTGTCGTCCATTCCACACTCCGTCCTTCAACCGGCCGCGCCGTGCCGGCGCAGGCCGTTGAAGATCACACTGGTCATCGCCGCCGCGGCGGCCTCCGGATCCCTGTCCTCGATGGCGTCGACGATGCGCTCATGGGAGACGATAGCGATGTCGCGCTCACGCTCCTCGACCGGCGCGCTGAGCAGGAACGAGGTGCGCAGCGCCGCCTCGATCACCGCGCCGATGGACCGCATGAACGGGTTGCCAGAGGCATTGGCGACGGTGATGTGCAGCGACAGGTCGCCATCGGCGAAGCCGACGGAATCCGAGGGCTCGCGCCGCATCTTGGCGATGCTCCGGCGCAGTTCGGCGACGTCGTCGGTGGTGCGCCGCTCGGCGGCGAGCGCGGCGGCGCGGGGCTCCACCGCAAGGCGGATATCGGCGAGGTCGCGCAGGAAGCGCTTGTCGATGCCGGCGTCGAGATGCCAGGCCAGCACATCGTGATCGAACATGTTCCAGGCCGCGCGCTCGCGCACCACGGTGCCGACCCGCGACTTGGTGCTGAGCAGACCCTTCGCCACCAGCGTCTTCACGCTCTCGCGCAGCACCGGACGCGAGACCCGGAACAGCAGCGTGAGCTCGGCATCGCCCGGCAGCTTGGCGCCCTCCGCATAGCGGCCGGCGATGATGTCGATGCCGATGGTGCGCGCCACTTCCGCATGGTTGGAATGGGCGCGGCGAGCGGGGATGATGACGAGCTGGGAACTCATGGGAGGGCAACTCCTGCGGGACGGCTGCCCGACCGCTTTGCCAGCCCGACCATGGCCTGCTGGAACGCGATGAAGGCGAACAGCAGGATGCCGGTCGCGATCTTGGTCCACCAGCTGGAAAGCGTCCCGTCGAAATTGATGTAGGTCTGGATCAGCCCCTGGATCAGCACGCCGATGAAGGTACCGAACACGAAGCCGTAGCCGCCGGTGAGCAGCGTGCCGCCGATCACCACCGCGGCGATGGTGTCGAGTTCGACGCCGACCGCCGAGAGCGAATAGCCGGACGAGGTGTAGAGCGAGAACACGATGCCCGACAGGCCGGCCAGCACGCTGGAGAGCATGTAGATCCGGATCGTGGTCGGCCCGACCTTCACGCCCATCAGGGCGGTGGAGGTGCGGCTGCCGCCGAGCGCATATACGTTGGCACCGAAGCGGGTGAAGTGCAGCAGCACGATGCCGAAGGCGAAGACCGCGAGCATGACCAGCGCGATCACCGTCAGCCGCCCGCCCCCGGGCAGCCGGATCGCATAGGCGGCGAGGTCGGAATAGAGCGGCGCGTTGATCGGGATCGACTGCGTCGACATCAGGAAGCTGGCGCCGCGGGCTAGGAACATGCCGGCCAGCGTGACGATGAAGGGCGGCATCTCGAAATACTGGATCACCGCGCCCATCGCCGCGCCGAACACCGCGCAGATGACGAGGATAAGCGCGAAGGCGGCGAACGGCGGCACGCCGAAGCGCTCGATGGCGAGCGCCAGGAATACCGTGGTGAAGCCGATCACCGAGCCGACCGAGAGGTCGATGCCGCCGGAGATGATGACGAAGGTCATGCCCACCGCGACGATGCCGAGGAAGGCATTGTCGGTCAGCAGGTTGGCCACCACCCGCGTCGAGGCGAAGTTCGGGAACTGCACCGAGCAGATGATGAAGCCGGCGATGAAGACGCAGGTTGTGACGAGCACCGGGAGCAGGCGGTTCATTTGCCTCTCCCCATCAGCAGCGTGAGGCCGGCAAGGCGCGGCGATTGCATCAGCAGCACCACCATCACCACCACGGCCTTGACCACGAGATTGAACTCGGGCGGGAAGCCGGACAGCAGGATGCCGGTATTCATCGCCTGAATGATGAGGGCGCCGAGCACGGCGAGCACCAGGCTGAACCGTCCACCGAACAGCGAGGTGCCGCCGATCACCACGGCAAGGATCGCGTCGAGCTCCAGCCACAGCCCGGCATTGTTGGCGTCCGCGCCGAGGATATCGGCGGCCGCAATGATGCCGGCCAGCGCGGCGCACAGGCCGCACCAGACATAGACCGCAATCGTCATCGCCCTGGTGCCGACGCCGGCGAGCGCGCTTGCCTTGGCGTTGCCGCCGGTGGCCTCGATCATCAGGCCGAGCGCGGTGAAGCGCACCAGTACGAGCGTCACGATCAGCATGCCGAAGGTGATGACCACCGCCGCTGGCACGCCCATCACCGAACCGCCGCCGAACCAGGCGAGCTCCGGCGAGGTGAAGGTGACGATGCGTCCCTCGGTGATGAGCTGGGCGATGCCACGCCCGGCGACCATCAGGATCAGCGTGGCGACAATCGGCTGGATGCCGAGCACCGCGACCAGTATGCCGTTCCACAGCCCGCACAGCAGGCCGGCCCCGAGCGCCGCGCCGAGCACCACCGGCAGCGCGTGGCTGTCGGCCAGGCTCGCCGCGATGGCGCCGGAGATCGCCATCACCGCGCCGACCGAAAGGTCGATGCCGCGCGTCGCGATGACCAGCACCATGCCGAGCGACAGCAGCGCCACCGGCGCGCCGCGGTTGAACACATCGATCAGGCTGCCGAACAGCCGGCCATCCTGCAGCCTGATGTCGAAGAATTGCGGCGAGACGGTCCAGTTGATGGCGAGGATCGCCAGGAAGGCGACGACCTGCGCGGTGCCGGTCCTGGGCAGGCGAAGCGCCATGGTCGAGCTGCCCTCCCTCACGCCGCGGCCGGTTCGGTGGCGGCGATCGCCGCGAGGATCGACGAGACATTGATCGCCTCCCCCTCCAGCGTCGCGACATGTGCGCGATCGCGCAGCACGATCACCTGGTCGGCATAGGTGACGATCTCCTCCAGCTCCGATGAAACGACGAGCAGCGCCAGCCCATCCGCGCAGAGCTGGCGGATCAGCCGGATGATCTCCGCATGGGCGCCGACATCGATGCCGCGCGTCGGCTCGTCGAGGATCAAGAGGCGTGGCGCGGTGGCGAGCCAGCGGGCGAGCAGTGCCTTCTGCTGGTTGCCGCCGGAGAGCAGGCCGATCGGCCGCTCCGGGTCCGGCGGGCGGATATCGAGCAGCCGGATGAAGCGGCGGGCGATCTCGTCCTGCTCGCGGCGCGACAGCGGCTGCATGAAGCCGCGCTTGGCCTGCAGCGCCAGCACGATGTTCTCGCGCACCGTGAGTTCGGCGACGATGCCCTCGGTCTTGCGCTCCTCCGGGCAATAGCCGAAGCCGTGCTGCACCGCCTCGCGCGGCGAATGCAACCGCACCACCTGCCCTTCGATCGTCGCGGCGCCGCTATCGGCCCGCTCGGCGCCGAACACCAGCCGCGTGGTCTCGGTGCGCCCCGAGCCGAGCAGGCCAGCGAGCCCGACCACTTCGCCGGGGCGCAGCGTGAGGTCGAACGGCGCAAGATAACCGGCCTTGCCAAAACCGCTGAAGGCCGCATAGGGCGCCTGCTGGGTGTCGATCGGCTGATGGATGCGCTCGGCCGTCACTTCCACCAGCTCGCGGCCGAGCATCATGCGCACCAGCTCGATGCGCGGCAGCGCCGCGGTCTCCCGCTCGCCCACCAGGCGGCCATTGCGCAGCACGGTGATGCGATCGGAGATGGCATAGACCTGGTCGAGGAAATGGGTGACGAACACGATGCCGATGCCACGCCGGGCGAGATGGCGCATCACCCGGAACAATATCTCGACCTCATGGGCGTCGAGACTCGCGGTCGGCTCGTCTAGGATCAAGACGCGCGCCGACATGTCGACGGCGCGGGCGATGGCGGTGATGTGCTGCACCGCGACCGAATAGTCGCCGAGCGGCGCGGCAACATCGATATCGAGACCGAACTCCTTCAGCAGTTCAGTAGCGCGGTGACGCATCTCGCCCTCGCGCACAAAGCCGAAGCGCGTCGGCTGCCGGCCGAGGAACAGGTTCTGCGCCACCGAGAGGTTCGGCAGCAGATTGACCTCCTGATAGACGGTGGCGATGCCGGCCGCGATCGCCTCCTGGGCCGAGCGCGGGGCGATCTCGACGCCATCCAGCCGCACCGTGCCGGCGTCGCGAGCGACGACGCCGGTCACGGTCTTGATCAGGGTCGACTTGCCGGCGCCGTTCTCGCCGAGCAGCGCATGGATCTCGCCCGCCCGCAGCGTGAAGTCGACGCCGTCGAGCGCGCGCACGCCGGCAAAGCTCTTGGCGAGCCCGCGCACTTCGAGCAGGGGCTCGGACGGGGAAGGACCACGATCAATCGGTACTGCCATGGACGCGACGCTTCCGCCTCAGATTCCGAACCTGACTCGCAAATTGCAAATGCTGGCTATTGCCGCGACCTACTCCCTCTCCCCGACGGGGAGAGGGCTGGGGTGAGGGGTCTTCGCCGCTTGGAAGCCGTGCTCCCCCTCACCGACCCGCTTCGCGGGCCACCTCTCCCCATCGGGGAGAGGGAATTAAGGGTCAGCCCCTCAGTAACCAAGGTCCTTCTTGCTGTCGTAGATCTTCTGCGGATCGTCCGCTGCCGTGTAGAGCTTGGAGTCGGTCTGGATCCACTTCGGCGGTACCGTGCCCTTGGCCTTGTAGGCGACGATGGCGTCGAACGCCGGACCGGCCATGTTCGGGGTCAGCTCGACGGTGGCATTGGCCTCGCCGGCGGCGATCGCCTTGAAGATGTCCGGCACCGCGTCGATCGAGACGGTGAGGACCTCCTTGCCCGGCTTCAGCCCGGCTTCCTTCATCGCCTGGATGGCACCGACCATCATGTCGTCATTGTGCGCATACACCGCACAGATGTTCTTGCCGCCGCCTTCGGCCTTGATGAAGCTCTCCATCACTTCCTTGCCCTTGGCACGGGTGAAGTCGCCGGTCTGGCTGCGCACCACCTTGATGTTCGAGTGGCTGGCGATGGCGGTGTCGAAGCCCTTCTTGCGATTGGTGGCGACGCTGGCGCCGACCGTTCCCTGGAGCTCGACCACGTTGCACGGCTTGGTGCCGACGGTCTTGGCCAGCCATTGCCCGGCGACCTCGCCCTCATGCACGCTGTCGGAGGTCACCGCGGTCAGATAGAGGTCCTTGCCCGAGGGATCGATGTCGCGGTCGAGCAGCACTACCGGGATCTGCGCTTCCTTCGCTTCCTTCAGCACCGAATCCCAGCCGGTGGAGACCACCGGCGCCAGGAAGATGGCGTCGACGCCCTGGGCGATGAAGGACCGGATCGCCTTGATCTGGTTCTCCTGCTTCTGCTGGGCGTCGGCGATCTTGAAAGTGATGTTGCGCTTCTTGGCCTCGGACTTGGAGACCGAGGTCTCGGCGGCGCGCCAGCCGGACTCCGAGCCGATTTGCGAAAAGCCGATGGTCAGGTCAGCGGCCTGGGCGCTGAAGGCCAGGGCGGTGGTCGAGAGGGCGGTGGCCGCAAGCAGGGCTTTGAGGTTCATGTGGCGTTACTCCCGGATGATGTGAGCCGGCGCTTCTGCGAGCGCTTCGATGCGGCGGCTTTTATGGCACGGAAGAACGCGGCTGAATAGTCATACTGTTTTACTATTTGACACCATTCCACGGCACCTCGCTTTGATCAGGCCCGACCGTCATGTCGGCACCAGCGAGGCCGACCGTGGCGTCAATATCGTTGTCGAGCCTGCCAGCAGCATGTCGCGCCGTCCCGGCAGGCTTGAGTGATGGGAAAGTAGCCACTGGCGAGGGAGGGCATTGCACGTGCTTCAAATCCCGGCGATCTCCTGCCGCACGGGAGTGCGGCAGGATCGGGCAGAAATCCAACATAGCGGTCACTAACGCACACGCCTTTCGGCTTCGTCGGGCTCGTCGTGCCGCACGCCGCACGACTGATCGTCGGGTCGGGCGTCTGCTTTCGAGCGCCCGGCACATCGCCGGCATGCGCCATGCGCGGCATCAGGATTGGCCGACAGCCGCGACCGCCGCCGGACTTCGGCGGCGGTCGGGAGTTTCCGCAGCGATCAGGCGAGGTCGAAGCGATCGAGGTTCGTCACCTTGGTCCATGCCGCCACAAAGTCGGTCACGAACTTCTCCTGCGCATCCGAGCTGGCGTAGACCTCGGCCAAAGCGCGCAGGATCGAGTTCGAGCCGAACACGAGATCGACCCGCGTGCCGGTCCATTTGAGATCGCCGGTCTTGCGGTCACGTCCCTCGTACACGTCATTGGTGTCGGAGGCGGCCTTCCACTGCGTGCCCATGTCCAGCAGGTTGACGAAGAAGTCGTTCGTCAGCGCGCCGGGCTTGTCGGTGAGGATGCCGTGGGTGGCCTCGCCGGCATTGATGTTGATCGCGCGCAGGCCGCCGATCAGCACCGTCATCTCCGGCGCGGTCAAGGTCAGCAACTGCGCCTTGTCGATCAGCGCCACCTCGGCGGGCACCGCAAGGCCGGCTTTCTGGTAGTTGCGGAAACCATCCGCAGCCGGTTCCAGCCAGGCGAAGGCGGCGGCGTCCGTCTCCGCCTGCGAGGCGTCGGTGCGGCCGGGCGAGAACGGGACGGCGACATCGTGGCCGGCAGCCTTCGCCGCCTGCTCGACACCGACATTGCCGGCCAGCACGATCACATCGGCCAGCGACACCTTCTTGCCGCCGGTCGCGTTGAGATTGAACTCGCCCTGGATACGCGCCAGTGCCGTGAGCACCTTGTCCAGTTGCTCAGGCTGGTTGGCCTCCCAGTCCTTCTGCGGGCTGAGGCGGATGCGCGCGCCATTGGCGCCGCCGCGCTTGTCGCCACCACGGAAGGTGGAGGCGGAGGCCCAGGCGCTGCCGACAAGCTCGGATACGGTCAAGCCCGAGGCCAGCACCCTGGCCTTGAGCGCGGCAGCGTCCGCCTCATCGATCAGCGGATGGTCGACGGCGGGCACCGGGTCCTGCCAGATCAGCACTTCCCTGGGCACTTCCGGGCCCAGATAGCGCGAGCGCGGGCCGAGATCGCGGTGGGTCAGCTTGAACCACGCCCGGGCGAATGCCTCGGCGAAAGCCTGCGGGTTCTCCAGGAAGCGGCGCGAGATCTTCTCGTAGACCGGATCGACCCGCAGCGACAGGTCGGTGGTCAGCATGGTCGGCTTGTGCTTCTTCGAGGGATCGTGCGCATCCGGGATGACGGCATCCGCGTCCTTCGCCTCCCACTGGATGGCACCGGCCGGGCTGCGGGTCTGCACCCACTCATACTTGAACAGGTTCTCGAAGAAGTGGTTGCTCCACTGCGCCGGGGTCTGCGTCCAGGTGACCTCGAGGCCGCTGCCGATGGCGTCGCCGCCGAAGCCGGTGCCGAAGTCACTGGTCCAGCCGAGGCCCTGGGCCTCCAGCTCGCCGGCTTCCGGGTTCGGCCCCTTGTGGGATTCGGGGCCCGCGCCATGGGTCTTGCCGAAGGTATGGCCGCCGCCGATCAGTGCGACGGTTTCCTCGTCGTTCATCGCCATGCGGGCGAAGGTCTCGCGGATGAACGCCGCAGCGGACAGCGGGTCGCCATTGGCGCCCGGCCCCTCCGGGTTCACATAGATCAGGCCCATCTCGGTGGCGCCGAGCGGCGCGTCGAGCTTGTCGAGGGGGCGGTGGGTCAGCCAGGCGCTCTCGGAGCCCCAGAACACGTCCTGATCCGGCTCCCAGGTGTCCTCGCGGCCGCCGGCAAAGCCGAAGGTGCGGAAGCCCATGGTCTCCAGCGCCACGTTGCCGGTGAGGATCAACAGGTCGGCCCAGGAGATCTTCTGGCCGTATTTCTTCTTGATCGGCCACAGCAGGCGGCGCGACTTGTCGATATTGACGTTGTCCGGCCAGCTGTTGAGCGGAGCGAAGCGCTGCTGGCCGCGACCGCCACCGCCCCGGCCGTCGGCGAGGCGATAGGTGCCGGCGCTGTGCCAGGACATGCGGACGAACTGCGGGCCGTAATTGCCGAAGTCGGCCGGCCACCAATCCTGCGAATCCGTCATCAGCTTGCGCAGGTCGTTCTTCAGCGCCTCATAGTCGAGCTTCTTGAACTCCTCGCGGTAATTGAACGTCCGATCCAGCGGATCGGACTTCGGCGAATGGAGGTTCAGAAGGTCGACACGCAGCTGGCTCGGCCACCAGTCGCGGTTCTGGGTTCCGGCAGTTCCGTGGGCGACAGGACATTTGCCGGTGCTCGCATCAGTCGTCGCGTTCATGCTTCTCTCCGATCGGGACTGTGTTTGTGGCGCTATTCAGTGGACGAACCGGCAACCGCACGGGAATGAAAGCCCGTATCGCGGCTAGCCCCGCGAACAGATGTCGGACGGTCAAAACGGCCTGCGGGCCGCGGGCTGGACAGGAATACCTTGTGCGGAAAGCGAGCAAGGCCCACAGCGCTACCATCCCGGAGCCGGGTACCCCGATGATCGGGCATATATGGCGCCGGGCGGGCGTGGACATCGAGTGTTCCTGATCGTCACCGCCAAGGCTCTTATCAAACTTCTTTCATTAGATTAATTCCGATTTGCTGATTGCTGTGATAAGATTTGCTGATGAAGAATCTGACGTTCAAGCAGCTGCGCTATTTCGAGGCGCTGGCCCGACACGGCCACTTCAGGCGCGCGGCCGAGGCATGCGGCATCTCCCAGCCCGCCTTGTCGATGCAAATCAAGGAGTTGGAGGAAGAGGTCGGCATCGAGCTGTTCGAGCGCGGTGCGCGCCAGGTTCGGCTGACGCGTTTCGGTGAGGAATTTACCCCGCGCATCCGCGACATTCTGCGCTCGGTCGACGAACTGGGAGATCTGGCGCGCGCCTCGCGGGACACGCTCGTGGGGCGGTTGCGCATCGGTGTGATCCCCACCGTCGCGCCCTACCTGCTGCCGGCCTTCCTCGGCAATCTAAGCCGACTATACAAGGGCATCGATATTCATGTGCGCGAGACGCAGACGCCGAGACTGATTCAAGAGTTGGAAGACGGGCGGCTCGACACAGCCATCGTCGCCCTGCCGGTGTCCGAGCCTGCACTGACCGAAATTACCCTGTTCACGGAAAGCTTCGTGCTGGTTCGGCCGGGCGAGGATGCGGGCAAGCCGGTGCCCGGTCCCGAGGCGCTTCGCGAAATGAGGCTGCTTCTCCTTGAGGAGGGGCACTGCTTTCGCGATCAGGCCCTGTCATTCTGCAATGTCGACATGGGCGCCGCACCATCGCGCGATTTCCTGGATGCAAGTTCGCTGTCCACCCTGGTGCAGATGGTCGATGCCGGCATCGGCATCACGTTGATACCGGAAATGGCCGTGGCGGTGGAAACGCGCTCGGCGTCAGTGTCGGTCGCGCGGTTCAGGGAGCCGCAACCTTCGCGAACCATCGGCATGGTTTGGCGCAAGACCAACCCGCTTGCCAGGCAACTCGTGCAGATATCCGAGGTGGTCCGCCGCTCGACAGCCGAACAGCACGACCTGCAGGACGCCTTGCCTTTGCGGGCTGATCCTTTGGAATGACGGGGACCGCGCGCTGGCGCAGCACCGCCATCTGCCGGTGGCCTTGTCGGCGCAGTGCTTGACCGAAGGGCGTGGGGTGTTGTCCACGCTCGTGTCTGTCTCCCGTGAGCCGCCTTACCTTTCCTCTACTTGGGTTGCGGTATTTGGGTTGCGGTATTTGGGTTGCCGTAACAGTCACTGTGCGGGTACGAGTGCCGGGGCGCCCTTGTCCTTGATCAAGACCACCAGGAATTTCGCCGGCTGGGTGCTGCTTGCGTTCCGGTCGACGACATGAACATCGTCAGGGCCTTCATAGAAGGACTGTCCTGGTGTCAGTGTCACCTGTTGTCCACCCTTCAGCTGCATCACGACGGAGCCCTCCAGCACGTAAACAAACGCATGTGCATTGTGTCGGTGGATAGCGCTCGACCCGCCGGGCGCATGCTCGACTGTGATCATCAGAGCTTCCCTGCCGGGACTCTCCGGAAGATCCTTGGACATGAGTGCCGTGACCTTAGGCTCCTGAGCCGCCGCCGTGCCGGTCATGAGGCACAGAAGAACCAACGCAACGAGTTTGATCGTCATTGTCGCCTCTTTCGTTCGTTGCCCAGGACCCACTCGTGGCAGACCGGGCGTACCTCCGATGCGGGATCAGGCTGCTGCCTGTGAGCGGCGGAGCCATGCGTCGAAATCTATGCGGCCGAGGCGCGCCTCGCCCAACGGCACGAGCGAGTACTCCTCGACCCGGCCGCCGCTGTATCCGGCCTCGGGATCGCTCACTACCTCGCGCGGCTCGCCGACCGCCTTCAGATAGCGGGCGACGAATTCGTTAAGCAGAGCTCGTTCCGGGCCGGCGATCTCAACGATGCCATTGTGCGGCGGCGCCAGCGCCACGTCGGCAACGCTGGCAGCAACGTCGTCCGAAGCGATGGGCTGGAACAGGACGGGCGGGAGCCTGACCACGTTTCCATCCGCACTTATATCTGCAACGCCGCGGAGGAATTCCAGGAACTGGGTCGAGCGGATGATGGTGTATGGGATGCCGGAGTTCTTGATCAGTTTCTCTTGGGCGACCTTGGCGCGGAAATAGCCATTGTCTGTCCGGTCTATTGCGACGATGGAGAGCGCGACATGGTGTCGGACACCGGCTGCGGCCTCCGCCGCGAGAAGGTTGCGGCCGGAGGTCTCGAAGAACTCCAGCACCGCCTTGTCTTCAAATGAGGGCGAATTGGCGAGGTCGATCACGACCTGCGCGCCGGCCAAGGCCACTTTGAGCCCCTCGCCGGTGATGGTGTTGACGCCGCTATTGGGCGAGGCGGCGAGGACTTCGTGGCCACCCCGGCGCAGGATGGCGACGGTCTTCGAGCCGATCAGGCCGGTACCGCCGATCACAACGAACTTCATGTTGATCCTCCGTTGTCGTCAGACGCGCTTGGCTCCTGGGTTGCTTGTGGCAATCGTCATAAGCGCACCGATCCACCGCTGAGATCGCTGCTGCGCCGGGTGAGAAGCGTGACAAATTTCCGCCGCCTCATGGAGCTTCTCACCCTGCCGAGACTTCCGAAGGCTATCACGTTTGGGGGGACGACGTCTCGACGGTCCGCTCGATCGCCTTCATGAAAGGGCGTTCCTTGTTCATTGAAGCTCACGGCTGCTCGGCCAGACGGTTCTCGGTGATGCGAGCCTTTCCGCCGAAGATCAGATAGCTCGCCAAGGCCAAGATCCAGACGGAGATTCCTCCGTAGAGCATCACCAGCCTGAAGCCGTGCATGAGGGCCGCCTGCAGATCTGCACCCGATGCCACCAGTGCGTTCAGCTCCGGGAAGCCGGATGGATCGACACTCCCGCCCGCCACCTTCTCCGCAAGATGCTGCAGGCGGTCTGCCCGATTGCTTCGGGCAAAGCGTTCTCCAGCCAGGAGGATACCCCCGCGATCAGGATGAAGCCCATCAGGGCTATGTTGATCGCCAGCGAGATCATCCGAGCGCTCATATCGATGCCTGAAGCCATGCCGGCCCGCGTGCTCGGCACCGCTGCGGTCGTCGTATTGGTCACAGGCGTGTTGGTCAGACCCAGCCCAATGCCGGCGAGCAGACAGCCGGGCAACATCGTCAGCCAACTGGCGTGGCCGACGCCACTTCCGGCCCACATCAGCATGAAGCCAAGGCCGATGACGACCAGTCCCGTCGGGATCGCAATCCTGGCTTGGAAGCGCAGCAGCATCCGCTCGCCGAGCGGCGGAACCACGAGTGCCGGCAGGGTGTAGGCCAGCAGCGCCACGCCAGCCGCGACATTTCCGTAGCCGAGCGCGTTTCGGAAGAAGATCGGAAGATAGATCATGAACGGCCAGAAGCTGAAATTCATCCCCATCGACCCCAGCAGGGCACCCGCGAAGGTCGGAATGCGGAGCACCGAGAAGTCGAACATCGGACGGCTCTGGCGCGTTTCCACCAGTACGAAGGCCCCGAAGCTCAGGATGGCGATTGCAAGGATTGCCAGGCCTGCCCGGCTCGAGAAGCCCAAGTCGGGGCCCTGCGTTATGTAGAAGGCCAGGCAGAATACGGATGCCGACAGCGTTAGAATGCCGGCAAGATCGAGGCTCTCGGCGTCGGGATCGCGCGACTCCTGTACTCCCACAACGGCGAGGGTGGTGGTGACGATCGCAAGGATGACGTGGATCAGGAACACCCATTGCCAATCGGAGAGTGCGACGATGGCCGCGCCGATGATGGGGCCGAAGCCGAGACCGATCCCGAAAATGATCCCCCAGGCGGCAAAGGCTGTCGCGCGTTCCGACCCCTCCCGGAACTGGTGCGAAAGCACGGCAACCTGGCAAATCAGCATCGCACCGCCGCTCATTCCCTGCAGAAACCGGCTCCAGATGAGGACGAGAGCGTCTTGCGCCAGCCCACAGACGAGGGAAGCCAGGCCGAAGATGGCGATGCTGGCGACGAAGACCCGCTTTCGTCCATAGCGGTCCGCCAGCGTTCCCGTCGCCATGAGCACGGTCGTGACCGCGATCGTATAGGCGTTCATGATCCATTGGAGTTGCTGAAAGTCGGCGGGCAGAATCTTCTCCAATGTGGGAAGGATCGTCGGCACGCTGGAGATCTCCAGTCCGAACATCAGCGACGCGAGGCAGGCGGCTGCCAGCGCGACGGTGTTCCGGCCTGTCATCGAACGCGTCATGTCTTCAACCTTTAGCCTGCTGTCGAGGGCTGACCTGCGGGTCAGAGAGGCGCTCGATCGAAGAAGCCCGGCTCTCTGGTCGCCGCCCCATGTCGGATGCCCGCCGAACATAGGCAGGCCTTGACGACAACAGAACCGCATCAATATTGATTTCAGAGACAACAAATTCGGATAGTAAAATGCTGACGCTCGACGTTGAGGCCGTGAGGATTTTCGTGACGGTCGCCGACCTTCAGAGCTTCACCCGCGCCGCCGAGGCGTTGGGCACCACGCAGGGCGCCATCAGCGTGAAGCTCAAGCGGCTTGAGGACCGCATCGGATATCGGCTGATCGAACGCACACCCCGATCAGTGCGGCTGTCGGCGCAAGGCGCCGCTTTTCTGGATGGGGCGAGGGAATTCATCGCGGCTCACGAGCGCGCGGTTGCCGGACTCGATTCGCCGCCGAGGCGCTTCGGTCTCGGCATTGCCGCCCATGTTGCGGGACCAGAGGTTCCGACATTGCTGGCACGGCTGCACGCGCATGATCCGAATCTCACCATCGAAGTGCAGCTCGACAGCTCGCGCAAACTGCTCGACCTCTTCGACCAGGGGCGGCTCGATGCGGCGATCATCCAGCGCGAAGATGACCGGCGGGATGGAGAGACGCTGGCGCATGAACGCTTTGGCTGGTTCGCGGCACAAGGGTTCGAGCACCGGCAGGGAGAGCCGCTGCGCCTGGCCACGCTGACCCCAACCTGCGGCGTCCGCAATATCGCGACGCACGCTCTCGACGCCGCGGGAATAAGGTGGACCGAAGTATTTCTGGGAGGGGGCTCGTCCGCTGTCCATGCCGCAGTGGCGGCAGGGCTCGCGGTTGCTCCTCTATCGTATCGGATAGCGCCCGCTGGCACCGTCGATATCGGGGAGCGGCTTGGGCTCCCCCCGCTTCCTTCGTCCGAGGTGGTGCTTCATTCGGCCCTCACGGACCAGAGGTCACGAGCGGCCCTGCGGACGCTGGCTGCAGCTTTTCGGGAGCACCGTGCGCCGACCGGATGATGATCGCAAAAGTCCTCCAACTTTTGCGGGACATGCTCCAGAGCAATTCCTCTTCGATCAGATGATTCCATCTGATCGGGAAATGCTCTAAGCCTTCAGGCGCGGGGCGGCGCGGAGCAAAGTCCGGGTCGCGGCCGCCTCGGGCGCCGCGAACACCGCGTCGGTCGCGCCGCTTTCCACAATCCGCCCCGCCTCCATGATGGCGACGCGCCGGGCCACGGCGTGCACCACCGCAAGATCGTGGGAGATCAGCAGATAGGCGACGCCGCTCTGGTCCTGCAGGTCCATGAGCAGGTTGAGGATCTGCGCGCGGACCGAAACATCGAGCGCCGAGACCGGCTCGTCGAGCACGATCAGGTCCGGCCGCGTGGCGATGGCGCGCGCAATGGCGACGCGCTGGCGCTGGCCGCCCGATATCTCATGCGGCCGCCGCCCGGCGATGTCGGCGGGCAGATGCACGCGGGCGAGCAGATCGAGCACCGCTGCCCGGCGCGCGCCTCGCGGCACGATCCGATGGAGCCGCAGCGGATCCTCGATCAACCGGGCGACCGTGGCGCGGGGATTGAACGCGGCGAGCGGATCCTGGAACACCATCTGCAGCCGCGGACGGACCGCGCGCAAGGCTCCGCCGCGCAACGCCAGCAGGTCGGCGCCGTCGAAGCGGATGGTGCCGGCATCCGGTTCGGCCAGCCGCAGGATGCAGCGCGCCAGGGTGGTCTTGCCGGAACCGGAGGCCCCGGCCAGCGCCAGGGTCTCGCCGCGGGCGATGCCGAGGTCGATGCCGTCCAGCGCGACCGTTGCCACACCGCCGCGCGCATAGGCCTTGCGCAGCCCGGCGACCTCCAGCAGCGCCGGCCTATCCACGGCGCACCGCATCCGGCCGGCGGACCGTGAAGTCGGCGGTGTCCATTTCCAAGAGGCGGGCGGCGCGCGGTGTGTCGAGATCGAGCCGGGTCGCGAGCAGGGCGCGCGTATAGGGGTGCGATGGCCGGCTGAGCACTTGCGCCGCCGGGCCGGTCTCCACCAGCCGGCCGCGCAACAGCACCGCCACCTCGTCGGCGAGTTCGGAGGCCAGCGCGATGTCGTGGGTCACGAACAGCAGCGTCAGCCTCTGCTCCCGCACGAGTTCGTCGAGCAGCGTCACCAACTCGCGCTGCACCACGGTGTCGAGCGCGCTGGTCGGCTCGTCGGCGATCAGGAAAGGCGGGTCGACCGCAAGCGCCGCCGCCATGGCGATGCGCTGGCGCTGGCCGCCAGAGAATTCGTGGGGAAAGCGGCCCATGGCCTGCCGCGCCTGCGGGATCCGCACCGTGTCGATGAGTTCCAGCGCCCGCGCGCGGGCCGCTCCCCAGCTCGACCCGCGATGCGCCACGATGATCTCGGCAACCTGGTCGCCGATGCGCAGCACCGGATTGAGGCTGCCGCTGGCATTCTGGAACACCACGCCGACATCGCGGCCAGGCCGCGAGGGTGCACCGAGCGCCGGGAACGACAGTGATCCGGTGGTGACAGCGGTATCCACGAGCAGGCCGGCGATCGCCATCGCCAAGGTCGACTTGCCGGAGCCGCTCTCGCCGACGAGCGCGAGACGGCGCCCGACCGCCAGGTCGAGATCGATGCCGGCCAACGCTGTAACCTGCCCGCCGCCCTGGCGATAGGCCACCCCGACGTCCCGCAGCGAGAAGAACAGCGGGTCTCTCATGCCAGGGTATTCCGCGTATGGGTCGCGATCAGGAAGCTGCGCCCGACGAGATGCACCGCGAGCACCGTCGTCACCAATGCGAGGCCCGGCACGATGGACAGGAACGGCGCGCCCCGCAGCACGGTCCGGCCTTCCGCGATCATCGAGCCCCAGGTGACGCGGTTGGGATCGCCCAGGCCGAGAAACGACAGCGCCGCCTCGATCAGCACCGCGCCGGCGACGATCACCGCGGCGAGCGACACCACCGGCGTCAGCGCGTTCGGCAGCACCTCGCGCAGCGCGATCTCCAGCGGCGTCATGCCGATCACCCGCGCGCCGGCGACGAAATCGCGCTCGCGCAGCGACAGCACCTGCGCCCGCGCGATCCGCGCCGGCTGGGTCCAGGCGCCGAGCGCGATGGCGAGCACGATGGTCGCGACGGTGGGGCCGGCCACGCTGATGAAGGCGAGCGCCAGCAGGAAGGCCGGCACGGTCTGGAATGCCTCGGTGATGCGCATCAGCACCTCGTCGGCAAGGCCGCCGAGAAAGCCGGCGAGCGTCCCGACCAGCGTCCCGATGCCGAGCGCGGTGATTGCGGCGGCGATGGCAACCAGCAGCGTGGTGCGGGCGCCATGGACCAGTTCGACCGCCACGTCGCGGCCGAGGCGATCGGTGCCGAGCGGATGGGCAAGGTCGCTGAAGGGGCGCACCAGGGCCGGCCCGGCAATGGCGAGCGGATCGCCAGGAAAGACGAACGGGGCGGCCAGCGCCGCGAGCGCGAGGATGGCGAGCAGCGCGAGGCCGACAGCGCCCTCTCCGGTCGCGAGCATGGCGCGCAGCGTCCTCATGCGGCGCGCCCCGTGCTGCCGACGCGCGGGTCGAGCGCGGCATAGGCGATGTCGGTCAGGAGATTGATCACGATCACCAGCGCCGCGCTGAGCAGCACGATGCCGAGCAGCAGCGGCATGTCCCGCCGCCCCACCGCCTCCTGCGCCAGCCGTCCGAGGCCGGGGACCGCGAACACGCTCTCGATCACCACGCTGCCGCCGAGCATGGAGGCGGATTGCAGGCCGAGCATGGCGATGACCGGCAAGAGCGCGTTGCGGGCGACATGGCGCAGCACCAGCCGCCAGCCGGCGATGCCGTGCGCCCGCGCCGCCAGCACGTAATCCTCACGCCACAGCTCGGCCATGCCGTCGCGCATCAGCCGCAGATAGAGCGCGAGATAGACCAGGCCGAGCGAGGCCACCGGCAGGATGAGGTGGCGTCCAATATCGAGGAGCCGCGCCACGCCGCTGTACCCCGAGGCGATCGTCTCCATCCCGCCGATCGGCAGCCAGTGCAAATCGACCGCGAAGACGATGATGAGCACGAGCCCCAGCCAGAACCCCGGCACGGCGTAGATCGCTACCGAGGCGAAGGAAAGCGCGCGGTCCCGGGCGCTGCCCGGACGGGCGCCGGCGATGATGCCGAGCGCCGAGCCGAGCGCGAAGGCCAGCGCGGTGGCGAGGCCCATCAGCACCAGCGTGTTCGGCAGCCGCTCCAGCAGCACGTCGAGCACCGGCCGCTCGAACGCCACCGACCAGCCGAGATTGCCGCTCGCCAGCGCCGCCGCATAAGCGAGGGCGCGCTGCAACGGCCCGGCATCGAGGCCCCATGCGGCGCGCAGCTGCTCGATGCGGGCGGCGTCGGCACCGCCGGTGCCGGCGAGATAGGCGTCGACCGCGTCGCCCGGCGCCATCTCCAGCAACAGGAAGGTGCCGATCGCCACGAGGAGCAGCACCGGCACCGCGCCGGCCAGACGCCGTCCGATCAGGCGGAAGGTCCGCTCCATGATTCCCGGCACTGGCGATTCCCGCTTCCCAGAGCCCCTTCCGTTGGGATGGAAGCATCCGAACGACAAGAAAGTGCTCTAGATTCAATATGCTGGAGTATGTTCTGATCGCAAAAGTCATTCAACTTTTGCGGAACATGCTCTAGCCCTCGACCGAGGTGTCCGCCCAGTTCGACACCGCCCAGCGCGGATTGTTGGAGACGTTGCGCACCTTGTCGCTGGCCACCGTGATGAAGCTGAACTCGGCGACATTGATCAGCGCGACATCGCCGACCACCGCCTTCTGGAATGCCTTGTAGAGCGCGGTGCGCGCACTGTCGTCGATCGCGCCCGCCGCCTTGCGGATCAGTTCGTCGACCGCCGGATTGGCGTAGCCATATTGGTTGGAGAACGGCACGCCGGCCGGCAGGCCGCTCTGGTAGAGGATGGTGGTGGAGATCGCCGGATCGCCGCGATACACCGGCGTCGCCACCGTGATGTCGAAGGCGTGGTCGGTATAGACGGCCTTCAAATGTGCCGGCGTGTCGTTCGACACGATCTCGGCGTCGATGCCGACCGCCGCCAGCGCCTGCCGCAGATAGGCGCCGAACTGGACGGTCTCGTTGAAGAACGGGGCCGGCAGCAGGCGCAGCCTGAAGCGCACGCCGTCCGCGCCTTTGGCGTAGCCCGCCGCGTCGAGCAGCGCATTGGCCTTGGCGGGATCGAACGGGAAGCTCGGCACGTCGTCGGTGTAGAAGGTGCGGTCGGTGCGCGGCACCGGCCCGGTCGAAGTCCTGGCGTAGCCGAGGAAGATGGTCTTCACCACGAAGTCGCGATCGATGGCGTGGGCCAGCGCCTGCCGCACGCGGATGTCGGCAAGCTCCTTGCGGGTGTGGTTGATCTCGACGATGAGCTGGTAGGTCAGCGCCTCATAGCCATTGGCATAGACCTTCAGGCCGGGCACCTTGCCGATGCGCGCGAGATCGGCCAGCGGCACAGCGGAGAACGCGGCGAGCCCGATCTCGCCGGCCTCCAGCGCGTTGCCCGCCGCGGCGCGATCCGGCAGCACACGGAAGATGATCTCGTCGAGATAGGGCCGGCCCTGGTCCCAATAGGCCTCGTTGCGCTTCAGCAGATAATATTCGCCGGGCTTGTAGTCGGCGAAGCGATACGGCCCGGTGCCGACGAGGCGCACATTGGCGGGGTTTTTGGCGATGTCGGTGCCGGCATAGACATGCTTCGGCAGCACCGAGGTGACCACCGGCAGCGCGTTGCGGATGAGCTGGAACGGCGTCGGCGCGCTGAAGCGGAACACCGCCGTGTGCTCGTCGGGCGTGTCGACCGCCTCCAGTTCCCTGAACACCACGCGGCCAAGATTCTGCAGCTTCTTCCAGACCTCGAGCGCGGAGAACGCGACGTCGGCGGAGGTGAAGGGCTTGCCATCGTGCCAGAGCACGCCCTCGCGCAGCCGGAACGTCACCGACCTGCCGTCGGCCGAGCCCTCCCACAAGGTGGCGAGCCGCGGCGTCAGCCCGTCCTTGCCGTCATAGGAGGCCTCGGCCAGCGGCTCGATCACCTTGCTGGCGACGAAGAACACGCCGTTCGAGGCGACGATCGCCGGGTTCAGGTTCGCCGGCTCCGAATCCGCCGCGACCACCAGCCGGCCGCCGCGCGTGGGTTCCCCGCTCCAGCCGAAACGGGGCAAGGCGAGCAGCGCCAGCGCGCTGGTCGAAGTGGCCAGCAGCGCGCGTCGGGAAAGCGGAAATGTCACGGCCAACCTCTCATGGTCTTCTGGCGACGGAGTTTTCAGGCACGGGAGTTTTCAGGTGCGGTTGTTTTCAGGCGTGGGCACTTCGGCGCAAGGCGCGGCTGGCGCGGGGTCTCAGCCGCTGTCGATGCCGGCGAGGGCCGCCTCACACCCCTCACTGATGCGAACCTCATATCCCAGCGCCCGGCAGGCGCCGCCAAGGGCGCCGACCACGGTCACCGCATTGATGGGCTGCGCCGCGGGGCCCATATGGCCGATGCGCAGCACCTTCCCCGCCGTCTCGCCACGGCCGAGCGAGATCAGGACGCTGTAACGGTCCCGCATGGTATCGCGGATCGCCACGTCGGACAGGCCGTCCGGCACCCGGATCACCGTCACCATCGGCGCGGCGATGGCCTCGCGGCTCGGCCACAGATCGAGGCCGAGCGCCTTCACCCCGGCGCGGGTGGCGGACGCCGTCAGCGCATGCCGTGCCCACACCGCCTCCGGACCCTCGGCCAGATGCCGGTCGAGCGCGGCATCGAGGCCATGGATCTCGGCGATCGACGGCGTGACCGGGAACGGGCGGTCGCGGCGCCAGGCATGCTCCCAGTCGAGCAGGCTGAGGAACGAGGCGCGCGGCGCGCCGGGATTGGACCGCATCTTCTCCCATGCCCGCGCGCTGATGCCCAGCAGCGTCAGTCCCGGCGTCGCGCCGAGGCATTTCGACGGCGAGGCGACGAAGATGTCGGCGTGCACCGCCTCGGGATGTACATCCATGCCGCCGAACGAGGACACCGCGTCGACGATGAGGAAGCCGCCATGCGCGGCGACCACGGCGCCGATCTCCGCCACCGGATTGAGCGTGCCGGACGGCGTCTCGTGGTGGCACACCGAAACCACCCGGATGTCCGGCCGCGCCTTGAGCGCGCACTCCACGGCGGCCGGGTCGATCGCCTCATTGTACGGCACCTGCAACTCGACGATTTCGGCGCCATGGCGGCGCGCCCACACCGCGAAGCCCTTGCCATAGACGCCGGAGACGAGGTTCAGCACGACGTCCTCGCGCGCGATCAGCGATGCTGCCGCAGCCTCGATCCCGAGTATCGCCTCGCCTTGCAGGATCACCGGCAGGCTGGAGAGCCGCATGGCGGTGCGCAGCTTGCCGATCACGGCCTCGTAGAACGCCAGGAAAGCCGGGTCGCCGTCATAGGGAACCGGCCGCGCCAGCGCATTGAGCACGTCCGCATAGGCGGCAACCGGGCCGGTGGTGAGCAGCAGATGCGGCACGGCAACGGACATGTGAGCCTCGGCCGGCGGCGAACGGTCGGCGCGCCAGAATAGCGTTACGGCGCGCACCCACCAGTCCCACGCGGTTCGCAAACCGGAGGCGTGCGCTGACGACGTAGCGCCGGCGCATCGCTCCCCGGGACCGGGTGCCAGCGATGCGCGGGTAGTATATAAAACGGGTCAACTACATCAAGCTCTCTCCTGCCATCGGCATGGCAGGACGCGAGACATGCAGTCTTTGGCTTCAAGACAGGAACACGGCATGCATCTCCGATTGCTGCGCAATGCGACCCTCAAGCTGGACTATGCCGGACGCACGATACTGATCGATCCCGACTTCGGGCCAAGGCACAGCCGGCCGTCATTCACCGGCCGCTCGCCCAATCCGATGGTCGAGCTTCCGACTAGCACCGACGACATCCTGGAGGGCGTGGAACTCGTCATCGTGTCGCATCTGCATGAGGATCATTTCGATTCGGTCGCCATGGAGCTGGTGCCGAAGCACCTGCCGATCATCTGCCAGCCGGGCGACGAGGCGGAGATCCGCAGCGCCGGCTTCGAGGACGTCACGCCGCTGCTCGACACGACGGTCTGGAACGGTATCACGCTGACCCGCCGGGAAGGCAGCCACGGCCTCGGGCCGGTGGTGGAGAAGATGGGCCCGGTCATGGGATTCAGCCTCGACGCAACAGGCGAGCCCAGCGTTTACTGGGCGGGCGACACGGTGCTCTACTCGCCGGTCGCCGACACCATTGCGCGGACCAGCCCGGACATCATCGTCACGCATTCCTGCGGCGCGCGGTGGGATGGCGACCTGATCGTCATGGACGCCGAGCAGACCCTCGCCGTCTGCGCGGCGTCGCCCCACTCCATCGTCGTCGCCACCCATATGGAGGCGCTGGATCATGCCACCATCGGCCGGCCGGACCTGCGCCATGCCGCCGAGGCCGGGGGCATTGCGGCCGCGCGGCTGCTGATACCGCAGGACGGAGAGATGCTGGCATTTGCCCGCTCGTAGTCCTGGAAGCTCGGCTCAGCGAGCCGGATGCCCAGGAGTGACCAAGAGCCCTTTCGTCCGGATGGAATCATCCGAACGGAAAGGCCTCTGGCAGGACGCCGTCGCCGCGAGGGCCGCGATGCTGCTCGAAAGTACTGGGCTGCAATAGCGTTCGCGTCGCCCCCGCAAGTGGTGTCACGGCGGACGGCAGCGGCCGGCGACATTGCCCGTCTCGACGCCTTCATCCCAATGTACGCGCTTGTCTCACGAGGATCGGCGTTCGACGTGTCGGAACAGCGCACTCGCGAAAGATCCGGCGACGGGAGCGCCGTACAGTCCATGTCCGCCGAGCGGGCCCCCGTGATCGGGCTGAGGCTGACGGCGCATGGATCGCCGTGATCCAGAAGATGGACGAGACCTACGCCGAGTTCGTCACCCAGCAGGTCGCGCTCAAGGAGGAGAGAGCGGCGGGGTAGATTTCGAAGCCCGTGCTGACATGGCGGCTACAAGAGCCCTTAAATGCAAAAGGCCGCCTTGCGGCGGCCTTCGCAATCCCCTCGCGAAAGGGGTCGACTGGTTGCGGGGACAGGATTTGAACCTGTGACCTTCAGGTTATGAGCCTGACGAGCTACCGGGCTGCTCCACCCCGCGTCAGAGGCCGGCGGAGGCAATGCCATCCGGCGACGGGGGGTATCTAGCAATCCCAATCGCTAAAAGGAAGGGGCAAGGGCCTATTTTTTGTCATGCAAACGTCGTCAGATACAGGACGGCAGGTCCCTAAGCCTGTGTCCGTAAGGCTCGGCGTGATTAGGAAAAAGTTGTGATGCCCCGCCGTTTCGCTGTGCACAAGACCGCGACGACACCCGCTGCCACGTCGAACCAGGCGACTGCCCCGAAAACCCGGACGGCTACACCCGCTCCCGCCCCGCCGGCGAAGGCCGCTGCCGTCCGCCGGCGACGCGCCTCGCCGGAGCCCCCGCCGCAGGGCGCCCCGGCGCCGTCCACCCCGACCGACAAGGCCGACGCCGCTACCCCGCTCGGCGACGCGCTGCTGCGTGCCGCGCATGACACACGCGACTCGCTGGACCTGGAGGATACCGTCACGGCCATCCACAAGACGCGCCGGGCGCTCAAGGGCGCGCGTGCTTTGCTCATGCTGGTCGAGGGCGAGCGACGTCCGGCTGCGCGCCAGCTGCGCCGCGATCTGGGCGCAGCGGCGCACAGCCTTGCCAGCACGCGCGACCGCCACATCATCCACGACGCCATTGCCGACCTCGCCGCCGAAAAGCGACGCAGGCCGCTCGACACGGCACTCGCGCGCAAGGTCGCCAGCACCCTCACGCGCCGGACAGAGCCTCATGGGGAGGCGGACGGCAATCTGACAGCGCTGCGCGAAGCGGGACTGTCGGACGGCATGGCGAGAGCGGCGCAGCTCGCCGATGACATGGACGCCCAGGATCTGCCCGAGGCACTCGCGTCAGGCTACCGCCGCGCCCGGCGCGCGGCCTACGGCATCGACCCCGCCGATGCCGAGGCGCTGCACGAATTGCGCAAGCACGTCGTCGCCCATGTCTGCCAGATGGAACTCGCCGCCCCGTGGTGGCCGCGTCTCGGCGCCATCTGGCTTGATGAGCTGCAGCGCCTGCGGGAAATGCTTGGCCGCCATCACGATCTCGAAATCCTGCTCGCCCGGCTCGACGGCGCGCCGGGCCGCTTGTCGCCCGATCACATCGCGACCGTGATGGATGCGGCCAGCCGCCGCCAGCGCAAGCTCGCCGACAAGGCGATGCGGCATCACGCCCGCCTCTTCGCCGAACGGCCGAAGGCGTTTTGCCGACGCTTGGCCGCCTACCTCGAAGCATCTGTAGATCACGCAGAAAATCGGGAATAAGAAGGGTTTTCCGTGAGGGAAACACCCGATGTTCGTGCGGCAGATGCACTATCTCGTGGCTTTGGCCCGCGAAAAGCATTTCGGCCGCGCGGCGGAAGCCTGCCATGTCTCGCAGCCGACGCTGTCCGCGGGCATCCGCAAGCTTGAGCAGGAGCTCGGCCTGCCCATCGTTGTGCGCGGCCACCGTTTCCTCGGCTTCACCGCCGAAGGCGAGCGCGTGCTCGGCTGGGCGCGGCAGATCGCGGCCGACTATGACAGCCTGCGCCAGGAGCGGGCGGAAACCACCGGCGCACTCTCCGGAGCGCTGCGCGTCGGCGTCATCCCCGCAGCGATGTCGGCCGCGCCGCTCTTGCTCGCCGCCTTCTGCGTCCGGCATCCCCAGGTGCGCGTGCAGATGCACTCGCTCTCCTCCGCCGCCATACAGCGCGGGCTCGACGAACTCGATCTCGACGCCGGCATCACCTATCTGGAGAACGAACCGCTGAAGGGCGTGCGCCGGTTCGACCTCTATAGGGAGCGCTACGTGTTCGTGACGCGGGCGGGCGAGCCCCTCGCGCGACGACGATCGGTGAGCTGGCGCGAGGCGGCGGGCGTGCCGCTGTGCCTGCTGACGCCGGACATGCAGAACCGCCGCATCATCGACCATGTGCTGGCCGACGCCGGCCTCAGCGCCCCGCCGGCGGTCGAGACCAACAGCTTTATGGGCATCTGGTCCTTCGTACGGCAGGGGCCGTTCTCCAGCATCGTGCCGCTGGCCTGCCTTCGCGGCCTCGGCGATGCCACCGATCTCATCGGCGTCCCGCTCACCGAGCCGGTGCATACCCAGCCGATCGGCCTCGTGCTGTCCGAGCGCGACCCGCTGAGCCCGGTAGCCGGCGCCCTCATGAAACTCACGCGCGGCGTCGATCTCGCTTCGCTATTTCAGAACGTTTCCTGAAACTCCCCGTTTGATTGCTTGCGTCTATCGATTGTTTCGCGCTTTCGATTTGAAGCGGCGGCGTTGTCTCCGCACATTCATAGCGTCGGCACGCGAGCGGGGAAACGAACCCCAACGTCGAGCCGGCATGGAGGACGCCCGGAGCGGTACCGCCTTCCTCGTTTTGAGGAGGACAGGACCATGCCGACGAGACGCGACAATCGAGATTTCGCGCTAGCCGGCCGCGCACTGCGCGGCGGGGCCGTCCTCTTCTTGTGTCTAGAGAGGAGATGCCGAGATGGCAAAAGTACTTTGCGTTCTTTATGATGATCCAGTCGACGGCTATCCGAAGACTTATGCCCGCGACGATCTGCCGAAGATCGATCACTATCCCGGCGGCCAGACGCTGCCCACCCCGAAGGCCATCGACTTCACCCCCGGCACCCTGCTCGGCTCCGTCTCCGGCGAGCTCGGCCTGCGCAAGTATCTCGAGGCCAACGGCCATGCCCTGGTCGTGACCTCCGACAAGGACGGCCCGGACTCGGTGTTCGAGAAGGAACTCGTCGATGCCGACGTCGTCATCTCCCAGCCCTTCTGGCCGGCCTATCTGACGCCCGAGCGCATCGCCAAGGCGAAGAACCTCAAGCTGGCGCTCACCGCCGGCATCGGCTCCGACCATGTCGATCTTCAGTCGGCTATCGACCGGAACATCACCGTCGCCGAAGTCACCTACTGCAACTCGATCAGCGTCGCCGAGCATGTGGTGATGATGATCCTCTCGCTAGTGCGCAACTATCTGCCCTCGCACGAATGGGTGAAAAAGGGCGGCTGGAACATCGCCGACTGCGTGGCGCACTCCTACGACCTCGAAGCGATGTCGGTCGGCTCCGTTGCCGCCGGCCGCATCGGCCTCGCCGTGCTGCGTCGCCTGGCGCCCTTCGATGTGAAGCTGCACTACACCGATCGTCACCGCCTGCCGGAAGCGGTCGAGAAGGAGCTGAACCTCACCTGGCACGACACGCGCGAGGAGATGTACCCGCATTGTGACGTGGTGACGCTCAACGTGCCGCTGCACCCCGAAACCGAGCACATGATCAATGACGAGACGCTCAAGCTGTTCAAGCGCGGCGCCTATCTCGTCAACACCGCGCGCGGCAAGCTGTGCGACCGCGATGCGATCGTCCGGGCGCTGGAGGGCGGCCAACTCGCCGGCTATGCCGGTGATGTGTGGTTCCCGCAGCCGGCGCCGAAGGATCATCCGTGGCGTACCGCGCCCTATAACGGCATGACGCCCCACATCTCCGGCACCTCGCTGACCGCGCAGACCCGTTATGCGGCCGGCACGCGCGAGATCCTCGAGTGCTTCTTCGAGGGTCGTCCGATCCGCGACGAGTACCTGATCGTGCAGGGCGGCGGGCTCGCCGGCACCGGCGCGCATTCCTACTCAAAGGGCAACGCCACCGGCGGTTCGGAAGAAGCCGAGAAGTTCAAGAAGGCCGGCTGACCTCTTTCCGATGGCGGCCCAACTCCCAAGACGGTCGCCCATCCTCCCTCCCCCGCACGGGCCTTCCGTGCGGGGCCTTTTGCTTAGCTACCGGCGATACCGAGCAGCGTCGTCGTCAGCAGCTCGGGCGCGATCACCATGGCATCGTGGCCGGTCGCAATTTCCAGATAGTGCCAATCCGGCTGCGCGCTCGCCCATTGATGCGCCGTGGCGACGGCGGAAAATGCCGGATTGACGCAGGCGACATAGGTCTTCGGTCGGCCATTGCCGAGTGGATGCTCAAGGCGCAATGCGTCCTCATAGGTCTTCAGCGGCTGCGGCGTGAGTTCCGATTCGACCCAGGCAATGTCCGCTTCATTGGTTATGCCGAAAGCGCTCGCCGGCGGCGGCGGCATGGAAAGACCGCCCGGGCTCAAAGCTGCTACCGCGCGCCGGGCCGCTACCAGCTCGGGCGCGAGCGTGCTGAACTGCGTCGCACCGTCCTGCACCAGATTGGCATCGAGGAAGACGAACTGCGCAATGCGCTGCGGGATCCGGTCGGCGACGCCGGCGATGATCCAGCCACCGTGAGAATGGCCCACCAGGACGACATCGGTGAGATTCGCCGCCTCGATGGCTGATGTGACATCGGCGATGCAGCTATCAAGGCCGATCTCCGGGGTGAGCTCGGCGGCCCGCTCGCCGACACCGCGGCAGGTCACCGCCAGCGTCCGATGGCCGGCGGCCTCGAGCAGCGGGACGACGCGTTGCCAGCACCAGCCGCCATGCCAGGCACCATGCACCAAGACGAAAGGGGATTTCGCAGACATATCCGGCTCCCGAGGCCCCTCCCGCGCATCGCGCTTTGTGCGCGTCACGTGGCGTGCACGGGTATTTGAGCATGTATGGGGCGCAAACGAAAACCCCGCCTCGGGGGATTTATCCCGAGGCGGGGTTTTCGTTGGTTTCATCGTGTAAAGCGTATTTCTGTCCTTCGCAGGCCTGGCAGCGACCTACTCTCCCAGGTCTTGAGACATAGTACCATCGGCGCTGAGGAGTTTAACGGCCGAGTTCGGGATGGGATCGGGTTCAGGCTCCTCGCAATGGCCACCAGGCCGGCGAAGGACAGCAATCATGCGAAGCGTTTTGTCTGGTCTTTTGCTCGATCCACATTGGTGGACATCGAGGATGAGAACGATCAAGCCAATCGAGCGATTAGTACCGGTAAGCTAAATACGTTGCCGCACTTACACACCCGGCCTATCAACGTGGTCGTCTTCCACGGCTCTCAAGGGAATACTCGTTTCGAGGTGGGTTTCCCGCTTAGATGCTTTCAGCGGTTATCCCGTCCGTACATAGCTACGCTGCACTGCGGCTGGCGCCACAACAGCTCCACCAGAGGT